>NZ_RBMF01000002.1:0-832921 GCF_003989445.1 Rothia sp. HSID18067
ACACACCCACAACAGGCACGCAGAAGCCCCCCAGACAGTCATCATTCAGAGCCAACCACAACATCAACAGCACCCCTTCAGGGCCCCTCGCCGCGGCGACTCATACAACTATACACACCCCCCACACAACACGCAACCCGGATTAGAGTGTTCTGCAACACAAATAGGCCTGTATTGGGGGGTAAACAAGCTATACGGAGGCCCTCACACCTCAGAGTTCCTTGAAAACACGCGGAACTGATGGCCTGTTGGACCGTTAAAAATTCTCACAAAAATTTTTCAGCACTCTGGTATCTGGGCGCAGCAGGGTGCTTCTCTAAGGGTAATTCCTGGCATGGCAGCGCATTCGCGCCTATGGCGTTCCCACCCACGTTGCGACAGTAAATAAGAAGGGGGTTTACTGCACAAGCTGTGCAGTAAACCCCCTTCAATGTCTACAGTCAAATCTCTATACGACCGTAATAGCACCTTGGTTTTTCTTACCACGACGCACAATCGCGTACTTACCGTGAAGCAACTGCTCAGCTGTAATCACGGCCCCCTCCCCCTGAACCTTCGCCCCGTTAACCGAGGCGCCGCCTTCTTTCAAAATGCGGCGTGCTTCAGATTTGGAAGAAGCAAAACCAAGCTCCGTAAGCACTGTAATCAAATCCAGCTGATCTGAAGAGAGCTCAACTGAAGGCAGTTCACTCATCACCGCTTGAAGAGTGTTTTCATCCAAAGCCGCAAAATCACCTTTACCAAAAAGAGCTTCCGAAGCCGCAATAGCCTGATGTGTAGCCTCAACACCATGCACAAGAGCTGTCACCTCATAGGCGAGTCGTTTCTGAGCCTCACGTTTATACGCTTCCGTTTCAACCTTACGCTCGTATTCGCCAATCTCAGCACGAGTCAAGAAAGTAAAGACCTTCAAGCGGTCCACCACATCAGCATCAGCGGTATTAAGCCAGAACTGGTAGAAGGCATAGGGTGAGCACATCTGAGGATTCAGCCAAATTGCGTTACCTTCGCTCTTACCAAACTTCGTGCCATCGGAATTGGTAATCAGCGGAGTTCCAATAGCGTGAACGGTTTTACCCTCAACCTTACGAATCAGCTCAGTACCGCTTGTGAGATTACCCCACTGATCAGAACCACCGGTTTGCAGGGCACACCCGTACTGACGATTAAGCTCAAGGTAATCCAGCCCCTGCAAAATCTGGTATGAAAACTCGGTGTAAGAAATACCCTCTTCTGAGTTCAGGCGTTTAGCAACGATTTCCTTCTTCACCATAGTTCCCACACGGAAATGCTTACCAACATCACGCAAGAAATCAATAGCGGAAAGCTGCCCGCCCCAGTCCAAGTTATTCACCATCCGGGCGCCGTTCTCTCCCTCAAACGAGAGAAACCGCTCAATCTGGGAACGCAACGAATCAACCCACCCAGCAACAACTTCACGGGAATTAAGCACACGCTCCGACGTCTGACGAGGATCACCAATCAATCCCGTAAAACCACCCACCAAACCAATCGGCTTATGCCCGGCAAGCTGCAAACGACGCATCACCAATAGCTGCACGAGGTGCCCCAGATGCAAAGACGCGGCGGTAGGATCGTAACCGGTATAGAACGTTACAGTCTCGCTGCTCAGCGCTTTCTCCAGCGCCTCCTCATCAGTGCTCACGTGCACAAGACCGCGCCACTTGAGCTCCTGCCAAATGTTCTCAAAAGTATCGTCATTATGCTGCGCATTGAGGATGTCGGCAGACATGGTTCTCCGTTTCATACGGGTCGAGGTTGCGTGCCGCAGGTAGCGGATACAACACAAGAGGATTTACACAGGGTTAAGCCTAGCAGGTAGCAACCGAGCACGCGCTTTCTCAACATCCCGCTTACTCAGCCTCACAGCTGCTGCTACGCGCAGAACTTTTAAACAGTTCAGACCCAAACGGGTTCTATTCAAGCCCCTCAGGCATACGATCACCTACCAGATGCAAACGTTGAGTGGGCCGAGTCATCGACACATATAAATCCCCCACAGCCCCAAGCGCATCATCAATAAGACGCTGCGGCTCAACAATAACCACAACATCAAATTCAAGCCCCTTTGCCTCCCACGGGGTGAGCACTAGAACCTGATTCTCAAGAGCGTCCTGCGCGGTACCGGTACGCCCGGTCTGTGCCCGCCCCACAGCCTGTGCCACCGCAATATACTCATCTGGTGGGCAGATAACCCCAATCAGTGCCCCGCCGCTGTGCTCAACCTCGCGGTTCACAACAGACACCGTCTCAGCCACCACGCGCTCCGCAGGAACACGGTGAACCTGCGGCCCCCAGTCACCCTGACGCACTGCACGCGGGGCTGACACCTCATAACCAGCCAATCGGGCCACAGCAACAGCAGCATCAGAAATCTGTGCCGGGGTGCGGTAGTTAATCGTCAGCTCATCAAGCGTAAAACGCTCCCCCACAAATGGCTCAAGTGCCTGTTCCCAGGAAGAAGCCGCGGCTGCTGAAGAAGCCTGAGCAATATCCCCCACTACCGTCAAAGACTTCATAGGGCACCGGCGCATTAGCAGACGCCACTGCATGGGTGAAAGTTCCTGAGCCTCATCCACCACAATATGCCCATACGCCCACGTACGATCAGACTGGGCCGCAGCCGCAGCTGTCATGCGCTCACGCACAGTCTCATTCATCGCTGCAATCTGCTCCGCAGTGACCACTCCGTCAGCCCCGACATCGGCAAGAGACTGATGCACATTCTCCAGTGCCTTAGCGGCGTTTTCCAGGTTCGCCTGATGCTCAGCCGCCGCGCGAGCCGCCGCCGCTGCGCCTGTCACCTTCGAAAAATCGCCCAGCAGTTCGGCTGCTTCATCCAGCAGCGGTACATCCGCCTCGGTGAAAGGAGCATCAGCCTCACGTGCTAGAAGGGCCCGCTCCTGTTCCGTAAAATCAGGTGTCGCAGATATCAGATAGTGCTGTTTCGAAAAAAGCGAGCGCACCAATGTTTCGGGAGAAAGCGGCATCCACGCCAGGTTAAGGGCACGGCGCACATCCAAGCTGCCGCGCACATCATCCTGCAGATACGGGCGCTCCACTACCCGGCCCGCCGCCTTATTCAACTGCTCATCCAATGCAGTGGTCAGCTCACGAAGCAGGATTTTTACGAATGTCTCACGTGCCTCATTATGCGGTTTGCCTGTGGCCCTAGCCCGAGCACGGGCAGAACGCACCATCTCAGGAGTCAGCTCAACATCAGTACCCTCAACGTTAAGCTGCTGCGCCTCTTGCGGCACCTTCTGCCGGTCAGCAACCGCACGCTCAATCACTTTCACCATACGCAGCCCGCCTTTTAAAGCAGCAACTTTACGGCTCTTCTCGGCCACAGCCTGTAAGCCCGGGTACAAGGTCGCCAACGATGCCATCACCACGCCTGTCTCCCCCAAGGAAGGCAGCACACGTTCGATATACCACATAAACGAATTCGAGGGGCCCACTACCAGCACACCTGCCTTAGCGAGACGCTCACGATTCGTGTATAGCAGGTATGCGGCACGATGCAGGGCAACTGCCGTTTTACCTGTTCCCGGCCCGCCCTGCACCACGCGCACGCCCGCCAGGTCCGAGCGGATAATCGCATCCTGCTCAGCCTGAATAGTCGCCACAATATCATTCATGCGCCCCGTACGCTTCTGATTGAGCGCAGCCAGCAGTGCACCCTCGCCATGTAACTCACCTGAATCCTGCAGCATGGCTGGGTCAAATACTTCATCCTCAAGGTTCACCACGGTGCGGCCTTCAAGCATGAGGTGGCGACGACGACGCACCCCCATTGGTGTGAACGCTGTTGCTTGGTAAAAAGTTCCCGCTTCCGGGGCACGCCAATCCATTAACAGGCGGTTCTGCTGCTCATCAGTAATCCCCAGCCGCCCAATATAGCGGGTCACGTCCTCGCCCTCGCGGCTCATATCTAAACGACCAAACGCCAACCGCGCATCTACCGCGTTAAGCTGCGCTAGACGGTCCTCATAGTGGGCCGCAAATGAGTCCCGTTCCGACCGGTTCTGGTGCCCACCCACTGCCTGGTTCTTCCGCACCTGCGCGAGCTTCTGCTCAGTCTCTTGCCGCAAAGTATCAAGACGAGAATACAGGCGTGAAACATAGTCACGCTCAAGGTTGAGCTGCTCCGCGAAAACCCGCTCCCTGCGGCGTTCCGCCTCTTCTACATTCGCGTACTGCTGGTCATCTGCGGACAAATGCGGCTCCTTAGAACAGTAATACCGCCCGGGCGAGAACCGCCGGGCGGTATCGAAAATACGGTGAACTATTTTACAGGGTTCACACAGGGGTGGGAAACTTACCCTAAGCTAAAACCCAAAAATGTGAGTGAAGAATTACTCAGTGACCGCGCTAAGGCTCTCAACATGGTACGACTCAAGCGCGGTACGACCGCCCAAGCCATCAAGCTCAAGGAGCACACCAATACCAGCCACCTGCAGCTGTGCCCGCTCCACCAGCTTCGCTGCAGCTACCAGGGTACCTCCGGTGGCTAAAATATCATCCATTAAAAGCACCCGAGTACCCGTTGGGAAATCATTGCAGTGAATCTCAACGGCCGCCGTACCATACTCTAGGGAGTACTCTTCGCGGAATGTCTCGCGCGGCAGTTTACCTGCCTTACGCACCGTCATAATCCCTTTACCCGTGGCGTAGGCAAGCGCTGATGCTAACAAAAAACCACGCGCCTCAACACCGGCCACCACATCATAGGTACCTTCAAACCGGCGGGCCAACTCATCAATGCATTGTTTGAATACCTTGGCATTGGCAAAAAGCGTGGTCACATCGTAGAAAAGGATACCCTCGTGCGGATAATTCTCAATGGTTGTGCACGCATCAGGTACGATCTGCTGCATGGGGGCAGGCTCGGTGACGCTCATATATCTCGCTTTCCGGTGGCGGATGCTGTGCATCCAAGGTGTCTGTGCAGCCCCATTTAGTCGGGGGCGTGGTGCTAATGTAGCCTACAGAATTCTACTCTGTTTTAGCGGCACCTCGCTTTTATTCGGTGAGTCCCAAGGCGGCCCGCAACTCACGTTTGAGTATTTTACCGGTTGGCCCTAACGGTAGCTCGTTCACAAAAAGGTAGCGGCGTGGGTGCTTATACGCTGCTAAGTGGGTGCGGGCCAAGCTGTCTAACTCATGTTCCAGCTGAGAGGTATTTGTGGCCTCACGCGGAAGAATGACCGCTAGGATTTCTTCTCCCACCCGCTCGTCGGGGACCCCCACCACGGCGGCGGTACGCACTTGAGGGTGCACGTAGAGCACATCTTCAATTTCTCGCGGGTACACTGAGTAACCGTTGCGCAGCACCATATCTTTAATACGGTCAAGAATATAAATATTGTTATCTGCGTCGATACTGGCAATATCGCCGGATGCGAACCACGAACCGTCGAAAGCCTGTTCTGTGGCTTCTGGGTTTTCCCAGTACCCTGCCATCACGTTTTCTCCCGAAATCCAGAGCTGCCCGGCCTCTCCGGCGGGCGCTGGGGTGCCGTCCTGTTTGCGTACCTGCACCCTCACCCCGGGCAGCACACGCCCCACCGACCCGATGATCAGGCCAAACTGCGACCGATTAAAGCAGACCACCGGCGACGTTTCGCTCAGTCCGTACCCCTCATAGATGGGGCAGGAGACCAGTTTCTCAAATCTCCGATGCGCCGGTTCCGGCAGAGGTGACCCACCGGATATACCGAAACGGATACGCCCCCTCAAGCACGCTGAGCTTTCGGGATTAGAGTCAAGAACATCGGCGAGCGCTAGGTACATGCTGGGTACCGCTGCGAGCACGCTCACGTGGGCCTGTTCAATGAGATACAGCGCGTCAGCGGGAGTGAACCGAGGCAAAAGGGCAACGGCGGCTCCTGCACTAAATGTGGCGTTCATGGACACGGTTTGTCCGAAGGCATGAAAAAGCGGCAGCCCACCAAAGATGATGTCTGCGTTAGTGAACCCGAAAACCTCCGCGCAGCTATGTGCGTTACTGAGGATATTTGCGTGAGTTAGAGTGGCACCTTTAGGCTTTCCGGTGGTTCCTGAGGTGTAGAGGATAAGCGCGGGATCTGCCCCACAGACCGGTAATGGAGTGAGTACCGCTTGGGTGCTATCAGGTGGGCTCATATGAAAGGGAGCGAAACAGGTTTCTGGGCCTTGGCCTGTGGCCGCGCGAAGTATTTCAAGGCGCAGAGTGCCTCGCTCAATGTGGGGAATACGCGGGGCTTCTTCGGCTAGCCTTGTGCCCTCCCAGGCGAAGAGGACTTTTGCTGTGCTGTCTTGAATGTGGTGTTCCAGCTCGGCCGCGCTCAGTAACGGATTCAGCGGTACACAGATAGCGCCTGCGGCAAGGACACCATAGTAGATAGCGGGCATAAGGGGAACGTTGGGAAGTGAAAGTGCGACGCGGTCGCCTTCACGTACACCAATACCCTGCAGGTAGTCTTGTACGCGGGCGGCTGCCTGAGCTAGTTCACGGTAGCTAATATGGGTTACCCCACCGGCAGCGCTGGGGACAATGAGTGCCGTGTCGTTATTGTGGGCTTTGTCGGCTAAAAGGGCAGCGATATTATTGCGTGGCTGTGGCGCGACTGTGGGAAGGTACGTGTGTGAGTCTTTCCGCGTCTCGGCGGGTGCAGCGAAGTGTTGTTGGTGTTGGGGTTCGCTAGTTGGCATGTAATGTCCTTGCGGGCAGAGGTCGTGAGATGCACCTGATGGGGGCGCATAAGATAGTGCAGCACGTTCTCACTATTTTAGTCCTTTACATGGCTCGTTTGGGAGGCTGCGGCTGGCCCTGAGACACCTCCCCGTTCTTCTTATTATGATAAAATCATTTTTAATATTTTTAGTAATTCACAATAAGTACTTTGAGCGCAGACTCCCCCGTACCACAGCGATAAATCGCCCTATTAGGGAAGAGAAACCATGAACACACAAATACCCCAACCTTCTCAAGATACACAGCTCACCAGTCAAGACCTTGATTTTCTCAACTCAATCTTTGACCTTGTGCGCGACAACAAGCCTCTAGCGCTTACCTCGCTCCTTGACCAAGGCATACCCGTGAATCTCACCAACTCTAACGGCGATACCCTACTTATTCTCGCCGCGTATCACGAACACAAAGACATGGTACGCATCCTCATTGATGCCGGAGCTGATCTGAACCGCCTCAACGACAGGGGACAAACCGCGCTTGTATGCGCCGTATTCCGCGATAACGAACCCATCGCACAGGCGCTGCTAAAAGCAGGTGCTGACCCTCACCTCGGCACACAAACCCCTGCCCAGGTGGCACAGTTCTTTGATCTGCCAAGCATGCAGAAGCTACTTGCTAATTAGCCTATTCTCAAGAGCCACTCCCTCAAAGTGCACCGGAGCCGCCGAACACCCATTGTTCGGCGGCTCCGCTGATACTACTAGCTCTCTACCTGAAACTCTTAAAGCTACTGACCTGCCGACCAGGCAAGGAAGCTTTCAGCAAGTTCCTGACCGCCCGAGGGGTCACGTGTTACCACCATAACGGTATCGTCCCCAGCGATGGTCCCTAAAATAGCTTCTAAACCACTCTGATCAATGGAGGAAGCCAAAAACTGTGCCGCCCCCGGTGGTGTACGAAGGATAGTTGTATTACCAGATCCTTCAGCTGTAATCAACAGTTCTTTGAACAGAGAAATCATACGCGCATCCGGGGTTTCTCCCCCACCGCGCCGGGCAGGGTAATTCGGAACTGCGTAAATTAGCCCGGAGCCTTCATCACGGATACGCTCGGCACCGATCTCAACAAGGTCACGGGATAGAGTAGCTTGGGTGACTTTCATACCATCATCAATGAGGTACTGCGCCAATTCGGCCTGAGAACGTACGCGTCGGGTTTGCAGCAGCTCAACGATGCGAGCCTGACGCGCGATTTTGGTCGAGGGGAAAGGCATGTCTCTTCTTCTTCCTTCGGTCATTATCGTGGAGGTACAGCCGTCGGAACACCGGAAGGTTACCGGGCGGCAAAATCTCCTCCATAAAGATAATACACGCACACATAAATATTCGCTCAAAATAGGTATTATGCGAAGAATAATTTAAAAAGATTTAGGGTGAAAAACTCAAATATTTTCTATTTTCTCCTTGTCAATCCACACTAACAAAATTTATGTGTTATTCACCACCATTATTGATAGGGGTAACGAAAAGAGGCGGATATCAGCGGCATTCAACAGCCGCAGATACCCGCCTCTAAAACTCAATATGAGCCAACTCTAAAGGTTAATCGAGTTCAAGATCTTCTTCACCCTCATATTCACTTTCAAGAGCTTGCTGTCGAGCGCGTCGAGTCAAAATAACACCCACATAACCGCCACCAATGAGAACAAGCAAAGCACCAATAAAGCTGGCCCACCCAATCAGTTTCTGTCGGCCCACGGTACCCTCATCTACTTCATGCAGACTGCCCTTTTCACCAGTGCGAATTACCTCAAGCTGGTTATCTCCAGTTTCGACCAACAACGCGCTCACTTCACGCGGGAAGTCAGAGGAAACTATACCGGTCTGAGAGCCACGGAATTCGATCTCCTCACCCCGGCTTACTTTCTGACGGTCTTTCAGATTCGAACGATATATTTTCCCATCAATACGCTCATCAACCGGCAAAGTACCCTTATAACGGGCCACATTATCTTTCGTTTCCAGGTCGGGGGTAACATCGACAAAAGAACCCTCTATAACCCACGTTTTACCGGTAATACCGGTATCCTGCTGCGCCGCAAACAACGCCCGACCACCCACAACGCACAGAGCAACAGCCAGGATAAGAGCCGCAACAACACTCAGCACCGCGCCCCAGCTCACGCTAGCGCGGTTCTCTGAATATTCCTCGTATTCTTCATCCCCGTGCATCTCGAAGAATTCCGAGTCTACTTCCTCGACTTCATCATCCTCATCAAAAAAATCTTCGTCAACGACTTCTTCGCCGCCGTCGATATCTTCGATGTATTCGCCGTCTACTTCGTCGTATTCTTCGTGCTCGTATTCTCGTTCAGCCATGAATGTGTCTCCTAGTATTTTCTCTACGGTCTAGGGTACCGGTCTACAACGCATTTGAGAAAGCCGACGCGGCCCAAAACTTTAATTCCACCAAAGGTATAAATTATGCATATCTAACAACAAATATACGTTGTAACGACCCTGCACCAGACAATGGGGCGGGTGAGCAACCGCTCCCCCGCCCCGTCAGCAGCACCGAAATCAGTCCTATACGCGTGCTACAGCACCGAAACGTTCCGTCGCAACAGCTACCGCCGCCTCACGGGACGCACTTGCCTCTTCAGCCGTTAGGGTGCGGTCAGGAGCACGGAACCGAAGCGCAAATGCTAAGGATTTCTTCCCCGGCTCAATACCCGCACCGCGGTAATCGTCAAACACCCTAATATCCTCCAAAAGCTCGCCAGCGCCCTCACGCAGCGCACGAGAAACCTCGGCGACAGGTACCGACGCATCCACCAGCAGAGCAACGTCCTGGGTGGCGGCGGGGAAGCCGTATATCGGGGCTGCCTGCGGCGCAGGGGCGTTCGCGTCCAAAAGGGCAGTGAAATCCAGCTCGAACGCACAGGTACGTTCAGGTAAGTTCTCAGTCTGCAAAAGCTTAGGATGAAGCTCACCAGCAAACCCGACCGTCTCGCCTTCAACGGTGCACAGGCGCGCAGTACGCCCTGGATGGAAAGCCTGGTGTGTGCCCTGCACGATCACCAGTTCCACGCCCATAGCATCAGCAATCAGACGCACTGCGTCCAATGCGTCGCGCCAATCATAGGGACGTGCCTGCGTACCTGGCATCGGGTCGTGTTCAGCGCCGGTGAACAAGCCACCTATATGGATTGGTTGTTCGGGAATACCGGCGTTTAGCTCAGCCAACACTTCATCACTGGGGCGCTGCCCCAAGGGCGGGTTCAATGCCGAGCCGTGCTGGAGGCGCGGAATAAACACACGTCCAGCCTCGAAAATCGCCAGGTTCTTAAACCCACGCGAAAGATTACGCTTCAGCACCCCTACCAGCCCCGGCAGCAGCGAGCGGCGCATCCACCCCTGCGCTGAAGAAATCGGGTTTACCAGACGCACCGAAGCGACCTGCTCCCCCGCCACAGGTGCAACCCAGCGGGCGTTTTCATCCGCTGAAACAAACGGGTACGCAAAAACTTCAGTCATACCGGACGCGGCAAGTGCGTCCACAACACGGCGGCGCATCGACTGCTCGGGGGTGTACCCGCGCCCGGCTGGTGCCACCGGCAAAGACGAAGGAATTTTATCGTACCCGTCGATCCGGGCGATCTCCTCCGTCAGGTCCTCTTTCGCCAGCAGGTCGGTACGCCACGAAGGAACCGTCACAGAATAACCGTTCTCAGTTTTTTCAACGTCGCACCCGATCTCACTCAGGCACGCAACAATCTGCTCCTGTGAGTAGTCCACACCGATACGGCCAGCGGTGTACTCGGAAGGCAGATCAATTACTACGGGATGATACGGCAGAGCCGCATCGGTCACCCCAGCATCAGCTGTACCACCGGCCAGCTGAGTCAGTAGCTCGACCGCCCGCTGCGCTGCCGCCTGCTGAATCTGTGGGTCTACCCCACGCTCAAACCGCTTCGAAGCCTCAGAAATCAGCTTATGGCGGCGGGCAGTACGCGCGATAGATACTTCATCGAAACGCGCCGCCTCGATCAGAATATTCTTCGTCTCAGCCGTAACCTCGGTAGAAGCACCGCCCATGACACCGGCAAGACCGATAACGCCGGAATCATCGGTAATCACGATATCCTCGGGGTGCAGGTCGCGTTCAACGCCGTCCAAAGTCGTCAGCTTCTCCCCTGCGACTGCTCGACGCACCACGATTTCTCCCTGTACCTTATCGGCATCATAGAAGTGCAGCGGCTGACCGGTCTCAAGCATCACGTAATTGGAAATATCTACCGGCAGCGAGATAGAACGCACGCCCGCTAAACGCAAACGCGAAGCCATCCACGTGGGTACAGGCGCGGTCGCATCCACACCATTAACCCGGCGCATGACGAAGCGTATGGTTGCAGGGTTCTCGTGAATTGGTGCAGAGTCTTCCAGGCGTACCGGAATGCCTTCGGAGTTCGCTTTGGGGGCGCGAGCGCCGTATTCCAGAACAAAATCGTTGAAAGAAGTTCCGGTCGCATGCGCGTATTCACGGGCAATACCGCGAATCGAAAACGCATATCCGCGATCGGGGGTCACATTAACCTCGGCTGCTTCGTCATACAGCCCCAAAAGCTCCAGCGCGTCTGACCCAAGTTCCGGATCGAGTCCCAGGGTGGAGAGCACCAAAATACCGCCGTGGTCCTCACCAATACCCAGCTCGCGGGTGGAGGCAATCATACCGGCAGACTTGTGCCCGTAGGTTTTACGGGCAGTAATAGCGAAATTTCCGGGTAGGACGGCACCAGGGAGGGTCACCACGACTTTGTCGCCGACCTTGAAGTTGTGGGCGCCACAGATAATGCCCTGCACACCGGATTCTTCGATACCTTTACCGGTGAGAGTCTGTTGCTGCCCCTCAGGAACAACACGCACCTGGCACCAGTTCACAGTCTTACCGTTAGAATGCGTCTCAGGTTCTATCGAGAGCACCTGACCGACCACAATAGGGCCAGAGATCTCATCGGCCGGACGGTGCACAGCCTCCTCTTCCAGCCCAACCTTCACTAGGGTGTCCAGTACGTCTTCAGCCGTCGCGTCCTCAGGAACAGGCGCGAACTCGCGCAACCATGATAGGGGTACTCGCATTGTTTTAAATCTCCATCCCGAACTGCTCAGAGAAACGAATGTCGCCCTCAATCATGTCATGCATATCGGGGACGTTATTACGGAACATAAGGGTACGTTCAATACCCATGCCGAAGGCGAACCCCGAATATATTTCGGGGTCGATCCCGGCTGCACGCAACACATTGGGGTTTACCATGCCGCAACCGCCCCATTCAATCCATTGCGGACCACCCTTGGCGTTCGGATGCCACAAATCTAGCTCAGCGGAAGGCTCGGTGAAGGGGAAGAAGTTCGGGCGCAAACGAATCCTAGCTTCCTCACCAAACATGGCGCGGGCCATATACTCCAGGGTGCCTTTCATATCAGCCATCGTCAGGCCTTTATCAACCGCAAGCCCCTCAATCTGATGGAATACGGGGGTGTGTGTGGCGTCCAGCTCATCTGTACGGTACACCTGACCGGGGCACACAATGTATAACGGCAGCTCACGGGTAAGCATGGCGCGCATCTGCACCGGGGAGGTGTGGGTGCGCAGTACCAAATGTGCCTCTCGCGGCTCGACGTAGAAGGTGTCTTGCATATCGCGTGCCGGGTGGTCAGGCTTAATGTTCAGGGCATCAAAGTTGTACCACTCGGACTCTAGTTCCGGTCCATCGGCGACTTCCCAGCCCATACCTACGAAGATATCGGTGAGTTTTTCCTGCATGAGCGCCACAGGATGCCGCCCACCCAGCGAACGCCGCGCTGAAGCCGCTGTCACATCAACTGCTTCTTCCTCTAGGATACGTGCCTCGCGCTCTGCTTCAAGTTCTGCGGTACGGGCCTCAATAGCCTCGGTGAGCGCCGCACGTGCCTGCCCCAGCAGTTTCCCCACGGGTCCCTTGTGCTGATTCTGAAGGTCACGCATTTGCTTGTTTGCCAAGCTCATGCTCCCCTTATCGCCGAAAAAGCCTAGGCGCACCGTTTTAAGCGATTCAAAATCTTTGGCACGTTCGCGGAGGGCGGTCAGTGCGCGCTCGCGCTCAGCGTCAAAGGCGGCGCGCACAATCTCAAGCCCACTTTCGGGGTTTTCATTGAGAATCTGTGCGATGCTGGCGAGGGTTTGCGCCGATTCAGGCGCGTTCTCGGTCTCCTGCACGGGATCGGTCATTGCTACTCTTCTCTGCGTTCTTCCTGAGGTTAGGGGCGCACCCTACAATTTTGAGGGGCCTGCCCATCCTTACTATTTTAGTGCAGTCGGAGGGCTCTTTCACCGTTTGCCCCTCTCACGTTTCTGCTTCGCAGCACGAAGAGTACATATAGGAACCGGCCGCATCCCAGTTGGCGGGGTGCGACCGGTTTTGCAGGCTACTTTCACGGTGTAGCCGAAAAGTTACGGGAACCTACTTGAGAGCAGCTTTCACTGCCGGGTCGAAAGCGGCGCGAATCCACAGAACATTGGCAATAAACCAGCCAGCATAGAGCGGCACAAAACCATAGCGTTGAGTATCAAGAATGTTACCTAGAAGGGACATAATAGCGATCAGCCCGCCCAAAATTGCGAAGATAAGCCCAATTGTCAGGCCCAGCCGGTTACCGTTTTGCACCATGAAATAGACGGTGAGGTAAACGGCAGCCGAAACAACAAGCAACCCGATGCCGCCAGCAACCCCGAATTCAGGCAGTCCCTCGAGAGGTTTAGCGTTACCCGGCGCAAATGCCGAGATGAGCCCATGAATAAAACAGATAATCGCCGACACAATCATAATTTCTTGTAGACGAAGAATTTTAGGATGTTTAGAAGGCAGATTAAAAAGGTTGCTTGCAGAGTCTCCGCCTTCTTGAATATAAATGGCTTGCGTATCAGAAGGAACGGCGTCGCTCCTAAAATTCTGCGGGTCGTACGAGGGGGGTTGAGCAGTCATCATTGTCTCCCATATGTATGTGATTTTTAACTCAATAGTACCGTTGGCGGTGTGGCAGTCAAATTAGACGCGCACCGCCGAAGGTTTTCAGCCGAACATCACAATAAACCGCGCCGCCAAGGTACACTACATCACTGTTTTAAAATGCCTTAGTACGAAGTTTCTCCCCTTTCCCATGCCCGATAAAGTCCTGAATAACCCGATAGACCACGGTTATCGAAACACTGCTGACCCCTAAGCGCCCGGATACCGTCTTGGTACCGGGCGCCCATCAGAAGCATACTCAGCGGTTTAGAACAACCCAGAAGCGATAAAATCGTTCTCGTCTTTGATACCGGGAGGTACCGCAAAAACGGCGCTGCCGGTGTGTTTAAGATACTCACTGAGCGCATCGGACTGGGTCATGGTATCCAGAAGCGGGATGAAGTGGGTGCGCGGGTCACAGACGAACGCTATAAAGAACAGCCCAGCATCCAGGTGTCCAAGTCCGTCGGAGCCATCCGTGTAGTTAAACCCGCGGCGCAGCATCTGAACACCATTATTTTGGTTCGGGTGCATGAGTCGCATATGCGAATCATCGGGAATGATAGGGCCGTTTTTACCCTTCATATTGAAATCTGGGGTGGTAAATTCCTCTCCGCCTGAGAGCGGCGCGCCTGATACTTTAGTGCGCCCAATAATATCTTCTTGCTCATGCAGGCGGGACCGGTCCCACGTTTCAATAATCATGCGGATGCGGCGTGCTGCGAGGTAGGTGCCGCCGTTCATCCAGTCGGGGTTTCCCTCAGAGTTCTCGGAGGAAGCCCACACATGTTTCTTCAGCAGCTCCGGCTCTTGGATTTTGAGGTTGTTCGTACCGTCTTTGAAACCGAAAAGGTTACGTGCCGTCACCTGACTCGTAGAAGTCGATGCGGTGCGCCCAAACCCTAGCTGGCTCCAGTGCACCACGGCCCGGCCCGCAGCAATACGGATTAAGTTACGGATGGCGTGGAAGGCCACCTGGGGGTCATCGGCACACGCCTGAATGCACAGGTCCCCGCCGCTGCGTTTATCGTCAAGGGCATCACCGGACATTTTAGGGATATTGACGAGCGCAGCAGGCAGCTTGTCTTTGAACCCAAAACGGTCTTTATTATCCTTATCGACAAAGAACGACCGGCCGAGCCCAAAGGTGAGAGTCAGATGCGCGGCAGAAAGATCGTAGGCTTCTCCCGTGTCCTTCGGCGGGGCCTCATAAGTGGAGACATCACCCACAACTTCACCAGCCATGAGCTTTTGGGAAGCGGCAGTCCAGTCTTTAAAAAGTTTCTTGATTTCTTCTTTATCGGTTGTTTTGAGGGTGAGAGCCACAAAGTACATACGATCCTGCACTTCGGTGGAAATGCCGCTCTGGTGCTCCCCAAAGAAAGAGTGGGTATCTTTCACCTCCTGACTCTTATTATCTTTACTGTCGTTCTGCTTCTGCTCGGTAGCGCAGCTGGCGAGTGTACCTGCTGTGGCAATACCAACAGCAGTCAGTGCGGTACCGGTTAGGAGGGCACGACGGTTAGTTCCGTGCGGTGCGGTGCCCTGATCTGTTGGGGGCACCGGGTAATTTTCTTCGCGCATGTGGTTTCTCCCTAATGGGTTTCAGTTATGGAATACGGGCCATGCGTGTGTGTTGATGCGGTGTTATCGGCTTACCCCAGCGGGGTGTGGTGTGGGATTTTCTGCACCCCGCTGGGGCCGTCAGTGCTGGCTCTGCCTAGACTGCGTGCCCGTTGTTGTTACTGGGCTGAGCCTGCCGCGCTGGCGCTTGAATCGTCTGAGGTAGACCCAGCTGATGCCGAGGACCCTGCTGATGCGCCAGAGCTACCGGTAGCTGAGGCTGAACCTGAGGCACCCGCGCTATTTGATGCCCCCGCCGAGGCTGAAGCCGATGCGGAAGCACCCGCTGATTCTTTCTCGGTGGACGTGTCGTTGCCGGTTTCGTCAACAACAGCAGCCGTCAGCTCGGAGAGCGGCTCAGCGAGTGCACCCACCGCGTCAGAAAGCTCACGTACCTCAGCCTCGCTGAGCTCCTTGTAGGATTTGAAGTCGTCACCGCTCTTGTGCTTATCGAGCAGAGTCTGCACAGCCGCGAACTTGCTCTCAATATTCTTGGAGAGCTTGCCGTTCTTCTTCTCAAGGATGGGGCGTACGTTTTCGTAGGCAACCTTAGCGCCGTCAATATTGCCTTGGAAATCGTAGAGGTCGGTGTGCGACCAGTTTTCTTCCTCACCGGTGGTCTTGGTGTGTACGATCTCGTCCAACAGTTCTTTCGCGCCGTTGGTGATGTCATCAACCTTCAGCTCTTGCGCGAACTTCTCGGAGTGTACGTGGTCGTACAGTTCTTTGGTGTCCTTGACCAGCTGGTCTGCGACTTTCTTCCGCTCATCCTGCGTGAGGGGGGTGTACTCCTTACCGTCATTCTTATCGGCCTTGGGCTGCCACAGATCCTTCTCGATCTTGTGCCAGCCGCTCCACTCGCTGATCTTGCCTTCCTGCAGGTCAGCCTCGCGGGCGTCCAGGTTCTGGTCAAGGGAGGTGCCGTACTTTTCCGCTACAGGTTCGATACGTTCGTAGTGAAGACGGGCGAGAGCGTACTTGGCTTTAGCTTCTTCGGTCTTGCCCTCTGCGTAGAGCTTTGCGAACTCTTCGGTCTTGGTTTGCAGAGACTCAACTTGGTCTTTCACATACGAGGCGTACTGGGTGGAGGCGGTATCGCGTAGCTTCTGTATGTCCTCAGCCACGGGTTTAGCGTTCTCGTTCTTGGTGACCTTAAAGTCTCCCTGAATGCCGTCACCGACCATACCCGGTTTGCAGGCGGTCTTGTAGGAGCCCTCGGGCAGATCAACCACCAGCTCACGGGTGAGGTTGGGGCCGATGTTCTCGACCTCTGAGATAATGCGCAATCCGTCAGAACCAAGCACATAGAACTCAGTAACCTTGGTACCTTCGTTCTTGACTTTGAAGGTGACCTTGCCAGCCTTGGTTTCGGTGGCTGATAGTTTGCAGGCGGTATCGGTTGAGGTAACCGAAATATTGCCGTCGTTTGAGGTGCCGCCTGAGGAGTTCGAGGAACTAGCATTATTCTTCGGGTTGTCGGTGCAACCAGTCAGCAGGATGGCGCTAACCGACAGCAGGGCGCCTGCGGAAACAAGTGACTTTCGCATAGTGTGTTTTCCTTTGTTTGGGGACAGGGGAAAATCTAGGGGGTACCGTTAGATAGCGGCTGTGTTGTGGTAGTACCGCCATTTTCAGGGGTACTGTTCGCCGCAGCGGCAACATTCTTAGGCGCACTGCTTTGGCGCACGCGACGGTGGCGCAATTGCACCCGGAAAAAGAGGGTCATGATAATACCGACGTACAGCACCCAGGCAATGGCTTCAATCCAGGTGGTAGTGCTTGAGAGGTTAAAGACCGCTTTTAGCATAGTGCCGAGGAAACTGCCGGGGTCAATGTATTTGTAGGATTCAAAAACAATGTTGTTGATCCCGGGGAGAATATTTGCTTCCTGCAGGTCATGCAGCCCGTAGGAAAGTACACCTGCGGCGATAATAATGAGGAACGCACCAGTCCAGGTGAAGAATTTGGCGAGGTTAATTTTCATAATGCCGCGCATCATAGCCCACGCGAGGAGTACTGCAACGATGATTCCAGTAAGCGCCCCATAAACGGGCAGTGCGGAATCGGCAGAGCCCTGCTCTGCGGTTGCGGCTTGTGTTGCCGACCAGATAAATAGGGTGGTTTCCAGCCCTTCACGCCCAACGGAGAGGGCTGCGAGAAGAACGACCGCCCAGGTGCTGCCCTGCACCGCGTCGAGCTTAGTGTGCAGTTCTGCGGAAAGCGCGCGGGCATTCTCTGCCATCCAGAAAATCATCCAGGTGACGAAACCGACCGCGATGATTGAGAGCGAACCGCCAATTGCTTCCTGAGCTTCGAAGGTGAGGGTTTTAGGACCGTAGGTGAGAAGTGCCCCAAATCCTAGTGATACCACGACCGCAAAGGCTACTCCCGCCCAGACTTTGGGAAGGAGGTGGGTTCGTTGAGTTTTATGGATATACGCGATGAGGATACCGACCACAAGTGCAGCCTCTAAGCCTTCGCGCAGCCCGATAAGGAAGTTGCCTGTAAATGCGGCCCAAAAGTTCATAGCTTTATCACCATAACGTTAGAGTTTCCTTCTCTAATTAACACTCTAGAGTATCCGTGTGCCACGACTCCCAAGCTGAGATGTGTCACTACACACACTTTTTTGCCTCCGGTGACAGATTCGACTGTGACTATCTTTTAGCTACATACCGTCAGCATAATAATTCATACTATCTTTAATAATCCCTTTAAAGTAAGGGGAAATCACCTATAGAAAGATGTATTTTTGAATACTGTTACGTTTCCGTTCCCCAGCCGAGGGCAAGCTTGCTGACCGCAGTTTCGCAGGAAAAACAGCTAACCGACGTAACAATTTGACAGAACACACCAGCTCACTGGAATAAAAACCTAACCAACGGCATGTACCGCGGCCAATAAAGCCTCCACAATCGGATAATCCGCAGGAATCCACTCCAAACTCAGCACTGCGGAGGCATTATGGTCAGACCCCAGCGGAAGCCACCGCAGCTCGCTATGGTCCTGTAAAGGGTGAGGCTCACCCAACGTGAGTTCAGCAAAGAAAACCCTCATCGCCGCATTATTGTTCAGCACCCAGCCCTGGGGGTGCGGCCCCGTAAGTTCCTGCCCCAGCTGAACCTGCACGCCCAGCTCTTCCGCAAGCTCACGGGCGAGCGCTTTTTCGCAGGACTCCCCCGGCTCAACCTTCCCGCCGGGGAATTCCCACAACCCAGCTAATGCCTCAGGCGCTGACCGCCTGGCAACCAACAGCCGGGTAGGAGACTGAAGCGAATCGAAAATTGCCGCGCCCACCACCTGCACCGGGTAATGCGTCATCATGCTTCTATGCCTCCGCAGGACGATAAACATCCGGTTCCAAATAAATTACCCGTGCCGCCGGAACAGCCTCACGGATCCGTGCCTCCGCCTCGTCAATCTCGTTTGCCACAGTAATACCAGTATCAGCATCGTGGATGCGGATCTTAGCCGCCACCAAAATTTCCTCGGGCCCCAAATGAACGGTCTTAATATGGATTAGTCGGTCAGAATCACCGTTCTCAATAGCCGTGCGGATCTTTGCCAGATCCTCGGGAGTTGCTGCCTCCCCCAGGATCAGCGACTTCATTTCGGAAGCTAAAAACACGGCAATAACCACCAGCAGCACCCCGATCGCCAGAGTACCGGCAGCATCCCACAGCCCGTTACCAGTCAGCAGGGTCATGCTCACCCCAAAGAGCGCCAGAATCAGGCCCAAAAGGGCACCTGCATCCTCCAGCAAAAGCACTGGAAGCTCTGGGTTTTTTGAGGTGCGCAAAAACCGGAACCACCCTTGTGTTCCCTTCAGTTCGCGGGATTCTTTGACCGCTACACGGAATGAGTTGCCTTCAAGAAGAATGGCGCCCACCAGCACAGCCACCGGAACCCATTGCCACTCGGTAATGCCATGCGGGTCGTGCCATTTCTCGTACCCCTCATACAGGGCAAACAGCCCACCTAGGGCAAAGATAATAATCGACACGATAAACGCGTAAATATAGCGGTTACGGCCATACCCGAATGGGTGCTCTTCGTCAGCGGCACGCTGGGATACTTTCCCACCCACTAGCAGAAGAAGCTGGTTCCCTGAATCTGCCACCGAGTGAATGGCTTCGGCGAGCATTGAAGAAGAACGAGTTAGAATAAACGCCACAAATTTCAGCACCGCAATGCCCAGGTTTGCCACGAGCGCCGCAATAATCGCGCCGGAACCGGAATGACTAGAATTGGCAGACATAGCTCTCCATCTATCGGTCAGTCAGAACAAAACTTAAATACATGCCGCTCATTAGGGGCGGTTCTGCGCCATCGCCGAGGCGTACAGGCACACGGCCGCCGCTGTGCCCACGTTCAAAGATTCAGCCGCCCCGTAGACGGGAACCGCCACGCGCATTGACGACGCCGCTTTTTCCTCGCTGCTAAGCCCCTGTGCCTCATTCCCAAACAACCACACAGTTGGTTTCGATAAGTCGAATGAGCCTTTCACCCCAGCCGGAACGGGCGTCTCGATATTAGCGGGACGTGCCAGAGAGTACTCCACCAGTTGCTGCAGATCCACCGTACCGTACCCGTCAGCGGCCAAAACCGTCATTCCCTGAGATTTGGCGTCCTCCGCAAAATCTTCAAGATCAACACCCTGAATCAGCGGCACGTGGAATAGCGAACCGGCTGTTGCCCGCACTGTCTTCGGGTTATATAAATCCACTGTGCCCTTTGACGCCACCACCAAATCAGCCCCCGCGGCATCAGCCACCCGCAGGATCGTACCAGCGTTTCCCGGATCTTGTACACGTGAAAGCACCGCAATAAGACGCGGGTTCAGCGCCCCCTCACCCCACAGTCGTCCGGCAGGGGCATCCAGTTTAAACGACACTGCAATAATGCCCTGAGGAGTGAGAGCATCGGCCATCGCTTGTAGTACCTCGTCCGTCACCACACGCATAAAAACACGGCGCCCCTGCTCGGGTGTGGGTGTGCCGTGCACCTCTTCTAATAGCTCGGCAATGTCGGGGTGGCGGTCGAACGCCTCTTCCGTCACGTATACTGCATCCAGCACCGGGCGGCGCAGGTGCGCATGCAGCGCTTCACGAACAGCCTGCGGGCCCTCAACCAAAAACTGTCCCCGTTTACGGCCAGCACGGGTGCGTAGCTTCGCAATATCACGCACACGATCGGCCTGAGGGTTCGACATAATCACTGGGGAACTGATTCGTTCAAGAAAACTCACTCTTCAAGAGTACAGGCAAAGCCCTCCCAATGCCCGTCACTTCCGCGATGCTTTCGGGAAGGCACCGTACAGCAAAACGGCTGCCGCATACAATATGCGGCAGCCGTTCAAGCTCTTAATTACCCCGCACATGACGGGGGTAACAACCGTTCTTATGCAGCCTTCGGCGCGGAGGTGTCCTCAGGCAGGTTGTTCTTGGCAATCTCAACCAGGGCGTTAAACGCTGCGGTATCGTTTACGGCCAGCTCAGCGAGCATACGACGGTCAACCTCAACACCAGCAGCTTTGAGCCCCTGAATGAAACGGTTGTAGGTCAACCCCTGTGCACGGGATGCAGCGTTAATGCGCTGAATCCAGAGACGGCGGAAATCGCCCTTCTTCTTACGACGGTGGTCGTAGCTGTAAACGAGCGAGTGAGTGACCTGTTCCTTAGCCTTACGGTACAGGCGCGAACGCTGACCGCGGTAGCCGGATGCTCGGTCGAGAATAGTACGGCGCTTCTTGTGCGCGTTAACCGCGCGCTTCACACGTGCCACGTGTGTCTCCTTCGTCTTATGTCCTACAAGGCCTCAGAACCAGCCTGTAGGAGCGAGTCTTTCATCGTCGGTGCGGGAATGCACCCGCCTCTAGCGAGAAGTAAGCGGTAGCCTACTTACCCAGCATCTTCTTGACAACCTTTGCCTGACCACCGGTCACAATCTGGTCGGATGCCAGACGACGGGTCAGACGGGAGGACTTGTGCTCCAGGTAGTGGCGGCGGTTCGCCTGCTGGCGCTTAACCTTGCCGCTGCCGGTGAGCTTGAAGCGCTTCTTAGCACCAGAGTGGGTCTTCTGCTTCGGCATAGCTGCCGTTCTCCTTACAATCACCCCCGCACATACGCACAGGGTAGTTTTACTGGGGAAAGGGACGCTTTCCCCACGGTACGGAAATAGTGAGGATTCATACCTCAGAACCCGCAGGACTATAGCCCCGCCGCATGTATGCGCCAGCGGGGTGTTCCCACCGAATTCTATTCTGCGGAAGCCTGCGCTTTCAACTCGGCGGGCATTGCGTCCGCCAGCGAGTTCGTTACAGGCTCTGCCTTGGTCGTATCAATACGTTCACGACCCTTGCGTCCACCGCCGCCCTGTCCACGGCGTACTTCTGCCTTACCGCGTAGCGGAGCCAGCACCATCACCATGTTACGGCCGTCTTGGCGGGGGCGAGACTCAACAGTACTCACCTCAGCCAGTTCTTCGGCCAAGCGTTCCAGTAGACGCACACCCATCTCGGGGCGCTGCTGTTCACGACCGCGGAACTGAATCATTGCCTTGACTTTGTCACCGCCAGAAAGGAAACGACGTGCGTGCCCCACTTTGGTTTCGTAGTCATGGGTATCAATCTTCAGCCGGAAACGGATTTCCTTCAGAACGGCTTTAACCTGCTTCTTGCGGGACTCACGGGCTTTAACAGCCGCCTCGTACTTGTATTTGCCGTAGTCCATCAGCTTGCATACTGGCGGTTTTGCGTTCGGCGCTACCTCGACCAAGTCAAGTTCAGCATCCTCTGCAAGGCGCAGAGCATCGGCCAAAGGCACGACGCCTACCTGTTCACCGCCGGGGCCAACAAGTCGGACCTCCGGAACACGGATTCGATCATTAATGCGCGGTTCGCTAATGACTAACTCCTGTACATAGTGGGTTTCCCCGTGAATATATCCGTTGACGGGAACTAAAAAGCCCCCGCATGTTACAAGCGGAGGCTACACTTACGACCGGTTGGTCGTTCTAAAACCCGACCACCATAATCTTAGAGACCTTTGTCCCTTTAGCCACGCTACGGTGACTGTACGAACCGGTGAATGCGGGTGGGAGTACAATCCACTTGCAAACAGTACAAGAGTTTACCCCATGCTGCCGCCTAATACAAGGGAACCGCTGGCTGCTTTCGTGCGCAACACCCTGATTCCCCTAAGTACCAGTTCTGCCCCGCATCACCTGCCATCACAGCGCGGAGCTGTAGAGACCTATATTTCTTTTATAAACCCTGTAACTATGAGATTCTTAGAGGCATGACTAACGAAACACAGAAGTTTACATTCGAGGCGGAGCACGGCAAACCGGTACACGGACACACAGATTTGGACGCCGAACAGCTTGAAGCCCTCAACGCCCAAATGCGCGACATCGCGGATGTTCCAGCCATCGAAATTATTGGCGCCGCAGCCGTTCACCTGATGAGCGCCGCTGCTATCAAATGCGGATTAGGTGCCGAACAGAACGCTGAGGACCTCAAAGATCTTGACGAGGCTCGGAAACTCATCACAGCACTTGCAGGCTTTATTACAGCCGCTGCACCCGAAATAGGCTCACAGCACGCCGCACCTCTACGCGACGGGCTACGCACATTACAGTTGGCATTCCGTGAAGCGTCCCCTATCCCTGACGAACCTGGCCAGGGCCCTGGAGAAAAGTTCACTGGACCGGTCTGCTAAGTCTGCGCAGCATGTTATAACACCTCAACCCAGAACCAGCAGTCGCTGCGTTACCTATATCTCTAAGCGCGGGGCATTCCACACGAGCGGTTGCCCCGCACAAGTATCTCTTCAGCAACAAGTGCAATCCATAAAGATTATTTATCGTGGAATTTAAGACAACTTCAGACTCTCCTTCTTGGACTCATGTTTCACAGCTCAGGGAAGAACTAGAAGAAATAGAAAAGATAATCAATAAATTTAGTAATTTTCCCGTAAATATAGGGATCTGCGTGAGATGTTTAGACAGTTGGAGCGGGTGGAAATCCGGTGCCAGATACTATTCAAGTGATAATTTTATATACATAGACATTGTCACACAAGAAATAGATTACAAACCCTATATAAACAACGTTCCTGCACAGCGTAAAATAATAGGTCAAGAGTTTTATAATTTTTTCCCAAAAGCCATGAAAAAATATGAAAAAAGATTTCCATCCCTAAAGGACATAAACCCTTATTTCATGGATGATTTAAAACATTGGTTAATTAAAAATCACTGGATTGATTCTCAATAAATTATGAGTGATATATTACGGATAATATGTAGCTCAAACGGCCTATCGTTCGAAACGTCACCAGACTATTCATAGAATGTGCAGCGATAGTACACCCTGTACCGAGCTGGATAGACTTAACGGGCAACACCAGAGCTCTGCACTTCCTGTTAAAATTTAATAAATAGTTCCAACATATCAAATCAGAGGATAATAAAATGAATAAATTAGAAATAATTAAGAAATACATCAGAGTAAATGAGATAGGAAAGGCGCAGAACCTAATCTTTAAAAGTATTACAGACTCAAATATCAGTATATTAGAAAAAAGAGAAATAATTGATTTATTCGTATCACTAGTTCCCAACCGGCGATCAGGCCTGATCGTAGAAATGAACAGCCTACTGGATAACCACACCCAGCTTCTCACATATTTTTCACAAAGTATTAAGAACCTTCCCCTTGAAGAAGAGGGTGACGTAAAGGAAAATGGCATAGAGTATATTGAAAATATTTTCCTGACTCTTGATCTAGAAAAACCCGTTGAAGGTATTAAACTCTCAGAGTGTCTACTTGATAAGAAATATTATGGGAATTTAAAAGATAAATATATGAAAAATATTAATAAAATATATTTTTCTTCAAGCAATAAGGACAAAATAGGCCTGTCTCTTGACAAAACATTTGCTTCGATAGATAAAAAGCTTACTGGTTTAGGTGCAGAAAATAATATTTATACTTATTTTATAGACGAGGTAATGCGTGATGCAGAAATACTCATAAAACATTATGCCTTTGATAAAGTTGACTATTTTATTGATTCACTGGCAAAGTGTTACCTAAAAGGTTATTTCCCCTATACGTGGGAAGGTAAATACCCAGAAGGTTATATTAAATATTTAGCCTAAACAGCAAGTTGCCGATCTACAGAACGGGGTTAGTCGTCAGCTCGCAATATCACTGCTGATACCACATATGGACTTCTGAAGGTTTCAGGCTGTAGCAACAATAAAATTTTTAGGGAATGACTTCGCTCAAGAGTAGACGATATGCAAGAATGGGTCTATGCGTGCGAAACGGTGACTGCACAGTAGGGATTTAAAGAATGAAAAAATCTATAGAGTATAAAATAGCAAAATTTAATAATCATATAAAAACAAATTTTGACTGGCTGGATTTTCAAGTCACTTCACTTGATTTTACCAAATTAAATATTATTGCCAGCTACGATCCAAGTTACTATCTCAATTATAATATTGACCTATACAACACTAAATATTTATCCGGAAGTTTAACATGGACTATAGATATTGACAATAACACTACTGCTGCAGAAATTATTAGTAGTAAAGAATATACCTATTTGCCCGCGGAACAAGAAAATTATTTTTTCCTAAGATTTAATAATACCGATTTAGAGTCTTCTCCTTTTATTATTATGGCAAATGACATAAATATTTCTTATGAGAAGAAATATTTTAATCTTTGAATTACACATTTAGAGGAGGAGGGGAATTATTGATATCTACATAAATTCCAGAATTAACGATGTAAAATTATTTCTTCACGGTAGATTGAAAATTAATATCTTTACACCGAGGCGACGCTGAGTTATAATTTTATTATTATACGATAAACGTAATCAGGTCAAAGATCGCCTTTGAAGCATTACTGGTATACAGATGCTTCACCCCGGTGTTGCAGTATTTATCTTTGAGTATAATCATCGAAAGAGATACTAAAATGAGGATTAAGAATTTAGTTGAAGAAATGGGTGGAGTCGCAAGGTTTACATCTGAACCGCTAGCCCCTACCCTTCGAGAAACAATGTCTGAATTTTTAGACATTACTAGAGAAGAATTTGCTGACTATTTAGATTACCTTGAGTTATATGGTGGGGAAACAGGACTTATAAAAGAATATAGATTAACACCATACAGCAACCTTCCTGAATATTGTTATCCAGATGATGCTATTCCTCCTGTTGGAGGTAATATTGCATGGGGTGGCGGAGGTTTAGGATTTTTTATAGCACCTGTGAAGAGTGGTGAACAATCCTCCCCGATGAGTGAAAGACTTAAAAAATATAAAAATAGAATACCGGATAACTTTCTACCAATATCAAGTAATGAGTTCGGTGACTTAATATGCCTATGCACCCAAGGGGAAAGAATCGGGCAAATTTTCTACTGGGATCATGAAAATGAGTGGGATGAAGAGGATTATATTGATGATTATGGTGTGCCGATGCCTGAAGAAGTAAAATTACAAAATATCTATCTAATCGGTAAAAACTTATATGACTGCTTTAGCAGGATGACTCCAGATTTATTGGATTAGCAAGTGCCACCTATACGTACCCAACTCCCTTGTTTCACTCATTAATTATTTAATTAGGTAATAAATATATCCACCCTTGTGAGCTGTGGAGCACCACTATACGTGAATCTCACCCGGCAGTGCTATCGGGCAGAGGCCATTGTTTTTCTCACCAGAATACGGGATGGCTCGTGCTGGCTTATTATTTTTGCTAGGAAAAAACCTTGCTCACCGTTAGAGAGGTAATACAGGTTCAGCCCGTTTCTCAGAAAAATCACATACTCGTCCCCATCCGAATACTCCTCAATGGCTGCATGTTTTAAAGGGCTGAGGTTAAATTTTTCAACCGTTAGGATGGAGCACAAAGCCGCATCTAGCACCAGCTCCGGAGCATACACCTCAATCTGCTCGCCTTTGGGACGATAAGTATTTTCATCACAGATGAACGCAATACTGTACCCTGCATAATCGAAGTAGTACATGGGTACACCAGTCCCAAATGAGCGGTCACACTGTTGCGGCAGAAGCCTAACAACATGTGTTTCCGAACTAACGCCACGAAAGAATGTGCCACACGCCAAGAATTCTGAAACACTAAACACTGGTAATGATGTAACACCGCTCGCCTTACCCAACACAGCAGCCACTATCTATGAAGCCTGTGAAAGTTTTATCTGCACCGAATCCACTAGCTCCGAGATAACCTCGCTAGCAGCAAGCCGCTGCTGAAAATCAGTAATAGTAGCGTCCAGTTGTTCCCGTGTCATGCCTGGTTTCAGCACCAGCGTTATCTCAAGTTCTGGCCCATGACCGCCCCCTGCCAGAATACGCCCCTTAGCAGAACGAGAGTCAACCCCCGCCGCTGCCGCTAACTGCACATCCTCAACCTGAGGCATCAGGCGAATAAGTTGGCGCACATCCTGGGAGACCGCCCCGTGGTTGTATGACGGCACCCACGGTTGTTCTTTAGCAATAGCCCAAATCGCCGGTCGACGCACCACAAATGTGGGGTCTTGCCCCGGGTTCACCACGATCAGCTGATTATTATCTTCCACCGCGCTCAACGATGTTTTACGCATCGAAGCAGCCACAGGACGCGCCTGGGCGTGCCACTGCGTCAAATAGTCCACACAGGTAAAAACAGGCAATGCCCTACGGCCATCTGGTGATTGAATACTCACCAGCGCCATATCTGCTTCTTTGTCTGAGACCAGCCCCTCAGCTGTAAGATGTACCTGAGATAGCTGTGCTACCACAGGAACAAATACCCGGGCCTCACGAAGAGCATCCACCACTGTTGTTTCATTCGCCTCACCCGCTGCAAATGCTTTCAATGCTGCACCAAGGGCAGGTTCTGTCAGCCCATTATCCCCATAAAACTGGTGGGTCTGTGAGGTGCCCTCGCCAAGGTTGCGACCTTTCCATGGCTGGCCCCCGGTATCTGTCTTACGACCGGCGCTACGTAACTGCGCGGCAATATGGGCCGGGAGCTTGCCGTGAAGACTCTGGGGACCGTGGTGTTGGTGATTCCCTCCGCCGCTCATTCACCGCTGCTTTCTGCCTGCTCTGTTGGCGGTTTCCACGCCAGTTGTTCCTGCACACTAACACCTTCCGCAGTACCGTGTGCCACCTGTAGCGCCTGCTCAAGGGTAAAGCGTCCTGTGTAAAGGGCTTTGCCCAGCACCAAGGCCTCCAGACCCTGGGCTGTCATACAACGCAGCACACGAATATCATTAAGGTTTGCCACCCCGCCAGAAGCTATCACCGGTTTCCCGGTCAGCGCCAACACGTGTTGCAGCGGCTCAAGGCCTGGCCCAGATAACGCCCCGTCACGGCTCACGTCAGTAACAACATACCGTTGAGCTCCCGCACGCTCAAGCCACATGATACTCGCGTCCAATGTGTCTCCCCGCCAATCGGTACCGCGGGCAACCACCACACCATCACGGACATCAACCCCAAGGGCCAGTAGTTCGCCATGTTCCTCAAGAACTTGTTCAAGCCAACTGGGCTGTGCCAGTGCCGCTGAGGTGACATTAATACGATCTGGTCTCAAGCTAAGAGCCAACTCAATGCTGCGGTGATCTTTAATACCGCCGCTTACCTGAATCTTTATACGGTTGGAGGTTCTGTCCCGCACCTCATCTATGACCTGTTCCAGCACAGAAGTATTAGTGCCGCAGCCAAAAGCCAAATCAAGATCTACCAGGTGAATCCACTCAGCACCGGCCTCACACCAGGTAATGGCGGCCGCCACGGGATCAATGCTCTGCGAAGTGCCCAACAGCTGCCCGCCCAGCGGACGTACAGCCCGCCCTTCAGAAATATCAACAGCGGGAAGCAGCTGAAGCTTCCCCAAATGCTGAGAGTGCATGAGCAGCCCCTTATGACCCAAAAGTAAAAGCTACATACGCCCCGTACCCAAAAAGCGCCAGAGCGATAAGCCACATAATAACCTGCGCAACTAACGGTAATTTCTGCTTACGAAACGATATTCCCCCACCCGCGAAGAAGGCTCCCACAGTCATGAGTATCAGACCGGAATACATTGGGTTCATGGACGACTAATTCTCCTCAACGTTGTTCTCAACCACTACTGGCATCCGCCCCGTCATAGGTAATGAGGCAACCCACCGGCGCATGAACTCCTCACCGGGCTCTCCCGATGCAATAGGACAAAACTGCACTGCTGTTAGCGGGCCATTCTCAACCGCCGCAATGTACGGCGGCGTAGTCTGTGTCCAGCTCACCGCAGGAGCTCTCATATAGTCAATATTTTGCTCAAACTCCCACCGCAGCACGCCATCTTCGGCCTTGTACCGCAGCGCTCCAGGCAGATTATGAAGCAGGGAACTTTCTTGTGCGGGCACCAGCTGTTGTACACCGAGAGGGGCGCCAACAGCAGCGAGCTTACAGGCATGCCCGGGCCACTCCCCCATACCTTTAACTTCGACGGTACCGGCTGAAGTCGTATCGTCCATTGTCTCGAACAACATGCCAAAAGCTGCCCCCGCAAAAAGCACTGGACGTCCCCCAGCCACACGACGCCCCACCACACGTTCAGCATCGAAAGACTGCACCGTGCGATAAGTCTCAAGAGAGCTTGTATGGCCGGGAATAATCATGCCATCAGCGTCCAACAATTCATTAGAGGTTTTAGTGACAAGAACCTGCGCCCCTGCGCGTCCAAGAGCCTGTGCTAGTTCCCCGAACGTGCCAGGCTCCCCCAAGATCGCAACGACCGGTTGTTCCTGCGCCATCATTCCTCCGATTCATCGCTTTGTACCATAGGCACTGAACCCACAACTTCTAGGGTACAGGGTCTTTTGAGACGGTGCTATTGCACACCCGACCCACAAAATATGTTTCGCATAGCCACTATTTACCGTGCAGGAACCTCCAGCCGTTGACCAGCCTGAAGCTTGGTGTTCTGTAAATCATTCAGTTTAATGATGCGCACAATCGTGTCCCGAGGGTCTGTCTCAGGGTCCGCCTCATGAGCAATATCCCATAGGGTTTGCTCTGCTTTGACAGTAACCACCTTAGTAACTGCCGTAGTCTGCTGTGATGTTCCAGCCTGTGCGCCCTGGGGCGCTAATAGGGTAATGGCACCAAGCACAATGAGGGCCGCAAGTGTGAGCAACGGCAGCCCCAGCAGGAGCATACCCCTGCGGCCCAAACGACTGTGAATATATTTAATGGGCGAAAAGATGCGCCCGCTAGACTGCTGCTGAGGTACTCGAGTGTTACGCGGTGGTTGAGTCACTGAGATCTGTTGAGCCGGGTTCTCAGCCGAACCGCCGCGGTGCGTGGAACGTGCCCGTTCAGCCTGTTGGCGTTCCCGAGCCAGCCGTCGCACGGCCGCCGATGATTTACGTCGGGCGGGGTGAATAACCGTTAGACCGGAAGGAATAGCGGGGCTTACCTGGGTATCCATAACGAGTCCTTTCACTGGCTGGTTGTCATAAAGGTGTTGATGTGGTGATGGGACGAGTAACGAATCATCCCGTTTCTTCGGACGCGGGCTATTAGCAAGACTCTGCACACATGCACCGGATGTATGAGCAATCATGAGCAAACCTCTGCTTTCGAAGATGTGTTCCTTAGATAGAACCGAGTATATCGAATCTCTATTCCAAATTCTAGTAGATGTGTACTAAAAATTTCTTCGAAGATTCGCCGGAAATCTAGAATAAATGTTTGGTTTCTGAGGAAGTTTGTTCTAAAATAGGAGCAACGATCGTTCCATTGGCGCTACGCCGCACGTATCAGTCGCTTCAGCAGGCGCCGCAGTCTAGGAAAGAAGGCACCCATGGCACCCGAGACCCCACGCCCGGCCCTAACTCCGCGCCAACAGAAGATTTTGGACGCTATTCGCACCGAGATTGAGCAGAAAGGGTATCCCCCATCAATGCGCCAAATCGGCGACATGGTGGGTCTTGCATCCCTCTCGTCGGTGACGCACCAGCTGGGGCGACTTGAGAAAATGGGTTATATTCGCCGTGACCCTAAGCTGCCGCGAGCAATTGAGGTACTGGACGCCTCAGGAAACTCCGAACAACGTGCCAATACCCAAGCGCCCAAAGTTCCGGAGCTGCCTACCTTTGAAGTCAGCGACGAGGATATGGTGCCTATCCCTCTGGTAGGTCGCATAGCGGCGGGCGGGCCCATCACAGCAGAGCAATCCGTTGAGGATGTGCTTTCCCTCCCCAAACAGCTGGTTGGCAGCGGCAAGCTCTTTATGCTGCGCGTCAAAGGAGATTCGATGATCGACGCCGCCATCTGTGACGGCGATTGGGTGGTGGTTCGCGAACAGCACACCGCCGATAATGGAGACATTGTTGCGGCTCTTCTTGACGACGAAGCGACCGTCAAAGTATTCCGCCAAGTAGATGGTCATACCTGGCTACTCCCCCGAAATTCCCAATATGAGCCCATACTCGGCGACCGCGCCACGGTGATGGGTAAAGTAGTTTCTGTTCTGCGAAGCATCTAACGGGGACCTTCTGACCTGCGCGCGTTTTTTCTCAAAAGACACAACGCTAGAGGTTCCGTTCCTGCGTATTCAGCCGTCTCATGTCCAGAAAGGAATAACAGCACAATGATTGACCGTGAGATCGTTTTTATTGTCTATGTATCGGATATCAAGGCCTCAGCGTCCTTCTATACGAGCCTTCTAAATCTTGAAGTCAGTTTTACCTCACCACGCTATGTCACCATGGATTTAGCACCGGGAGTCTCGCTAGCGTTGTGGACCGGAGCAAGCAATGCTCTTCATGAAACTTCAATACGTACCTCTGAGGTATGTATAAATCTCAAGGGTTCCGATGCAGAAATCCTCACGCAGTACCAAGCCTGGGTGGAACAAGGGGTTGTCATATTGGAAGAGCCCCATCGTGATGTATTTGGGATGACTTTCGTAGCAAGTGATCTAGATGGGAACCGTATCCGAGTTGCCCCGATAGACTAACTAGTTACTATAGGCAGCCATAAGCGCACAATGCACCAGGTAGGGTACCGTCGAACGGTACCCTACCTTTCTCACATTACATCTATGGACGCTTCGCTACGTTTATGTCTCGGCACCAGTACCGGAATACAACGTGCATTAAGCCCGCGTATCTTATTGCTTTTAGTCAATACTCTGATAGAGCCGTTCTAAAGCACCCAAAACAACATTCTTATCCTGGGTGGTCCAAAGGTTAGGCATCGCCCGCATCAGGTACCCACCGTATCGCTGAGTCGCCAGCCTAGAGTCAAGGATTGCTACTACCCCGCGATCGTGCACGGAACGTATCAATCGCCCTGCCCCCTGCGCCATACGAATCGCAGCATGATACGCCGAAACCGCCATAAAACCATTACCTCGGTTTGCCTGAACAGCCTCAGTACGGGCCTGCACCAACGGGTCGTTCGGCCGTGGGAACGGGATCCGGTCCATCACCACCAACCGGCACGAATCTCCGGGAACGTCAACACCCTGCCATAGGCTCATCGTGCCGAACAGGCACGCATCCATATCCTCAGTGAACTCGTCAACAAGCGCCCGCAGGGACGACTCCCCCTGCAGAAGCACCGTCAAGTCGCTGTGCTGACGCACATACTCTGCGGCCTGCTCGGCCCCTCTCTTCGACGAAAACAAACCCAACGCGCCGCCATTAGCTGCTTCACACAATTCGAGAAGCCGCTGAAGCTGCGGGGTGCTCACCCCAAAACCGGGTTTAGGCAGATCCGCAGCAACATACATGACCCCCTGTTTGGGGTAGTCGAAAGGAGATCCAACATCAATCCCCTCCCAGCGCGGAGCACCCGTACCCATCAGCCCAAGCGCACCGGCAGCAGCGTCAAACGACTCGCCCACCGCAAGTGTGGCACTCGTAAGAATCACCGTGCGATCCTCAAACAAGCCCTCCCGCAGACGAGAACCAATACTCAAAGGCGCAATATGCAAAGTTGCCGGGTCCGTATCATTCGCATCATGGTAACGGCCGTTCTCAAACACCCGGGGGCGAGAAACCCACAGAACCTCCCGGTTCTCGAAAGCTTCAAGGATACGCCCGCTTTCCTCATGCACCTCAGAAACACGCGAACGTGCCATTTGCAGGCCAGCGTCCACCTCTTTCGAATCCGTTTTAGAGTCCGACAGTGCACCTCGGGCGGCGTCATTCACAGCCGACACAGCAGTGAGTAGGCGCCCGTCAAGGCCCTTCAGCAAACCTTCCGGAACCCCCAGAAACGCTTCTTCAAGGGATGAAGCCGCGTCCTCCAAAGCGGCCGGGCTAGCCTTTGAGTTCTTACGAATACCCTGAGCGGCGCGGCGCACCATCGCCGCCGACAGGGATCCGGTGACTGCGCCAGTCACCCGGTCGGCAAGCTCATGCGCCTCATCAATAATGACAATGTCATGCTCAGGCAGCACGCCCAGCCCTTCAAACGAATTAATGGCCAGCAGCGCGTGGTTGGTGATAACAATATCCGATTCGTTGGCGCGGGTACGCGCCATTTCGCTGAAGCACTCCTCAACCATTGGGCAGCGCCGTCCCAAGCATTCTGAGGCACTCACAGACACCTGCGCCCAGGCCCTATCTGAGACACCGGGGCGCACTTCATCACGATCACCAGTCTCGGTGCGTCCCGCCCAGGCACGCAGACGCTGCACCTCCTCGCTCAGGCGAGACGACGCCCCAGAAGATCCAGGGGCTTCGAAGAGAGCCTCAGGCTCCTCTTCAGGGTACCCGCCTTCTAGCTTATGCAGGCACAGGTAATTATTGCGGCCTTTAAGAATCGCCACCTGGGCCTGCGACTCGGGGCGCGGTTCAAGTGCCGCAAGCAGACGCGGAATATCGCGGTTCACGATCTGCGATTGCAAAGCAAGGGTTGCGGTCGCCACAATAATGGGTTTGTTACTGTCGTCAACCTTGTGAAGCGCGGGAATGAGATACCCCAAAGATTTACCGGTTCCCGTGCCAGCCTGCACCAGCAGATGCCGCTCGAGCTCGAAAGCTTGAGCAACATGGGCTGCCATAAGTCGCTGCCCCTCACGTCGCTGACCACCCGTTGCCTCAATCACCTCGTCAAGCAGACGAAGCACAGGCTGGGCCCCCGGTAGGGTCTCGGCTTCAGCACCGGTGGGGGCGCTCACGCTCTCTTGCACTTTAACCCCTAGCTGCCCGAAGCGGCCACCGGTGTTGCGGCAGCATCCGCAAGCTCCGACTCAAGCACCTCTAGCAGTTCCCCGCTAATAACGTATTCTGAAAGCTCAGCGGCGACGTCCTCACGTACCAGTGCGGTGATAAAAGTGCCATCGGAGACAAACTCGGTGCGTTTAATTTCGGCATCCCACGAGTGCAGACGGGAGATGACCTCCCCATGGTCATAAGGGACGAGAAGCTTCACCAGGATGGAAGGGCGCGGGATAGTATCCGCAATCTTCTGTTTGAGTTCGTCAATGCCCTCCCCTGTGCGCGCCGAGACGATGATGTGGTTCAGTTCGCGCTGGCGCATGCGTTCGAGGATAAAAGGATCAGCCGCATCCGCTTTATTGAGCACAATAATCTCGGGTATACGGCGAGCATCTAAATCTGCGATAACCTCACGTACGGCGCGAATCTGCCCCTCAGGGTCTGGGTGAGATGCGTCTACCACATGCAGAATCACGTCTGCATCGGCTACCTCTTCGAGCGTGGAACGGAATGCTTCCACGAGCTGGGTAGGCAGTGAGCGCACGAATCCTACAGTGTCCGAAAGCGTATAGCCGATGCCGTCCGGAGTCTGTGCTTTGCGCACGGTCGGATCCAGAGTTGCGAAGAGTGCGTTCTCCACCAGGACACCGGCGTCGGTCAGGCGATTCAGCAACGACGACTTACCGGCGTTCGTATACCCCGCGATAGCAACCGAGGGTACCCTGTTGCGTTTACGGTTCAGACGTTTTGTTTCACGGGCGGGCGCCATAGCGGCTATTTCGCGCTTGAGCTTTGCCATGCGGGCACGCAGACGGCGGCGGTCCATCTCGATTTTGGTTTCACCGGGTCCGCGTGAACCAATGCCTTCACCGGATGCGGCACGCCCACCTGCCTGGCGTGACAGGGATGCACCCCAGCCGCGCAGACGCGGGAGCATGTATTCGAGTTGGGCAAGTTCGACCTGTGCTTTGCCTTCACGGGACTTCGCGTGTTGAGCGAAGATATCCAGAATCAGGGCGGTACGATCGATCACTTTGACTTTGACGATATCTTCGAGGGCTCGTCGTTGTGAGGGCGCTAATTCAGAATCGACAATCACGGTATCGGCACCGGTTGCCTGCACAATGTCTTTGAGTTCGAGGGCTTTTCCGGAGCCAAGAAAAGTTCCGGGATCTGGTTTGAGGCGGCGCTGAACTAGCCCGTCCAGCACTTCAGATCCTGCGGTTTCGGCGAGTGCAGCGAGTTCTCGCAGGGAGTTCTCAGCATCTTCGACGGTCCCTTCGGTCCATAGCCCGGCGAGAACCACGCGTTCTAGGCGCAGCTGACGGTATTCGACTTCGGTCACATCATCGAGCTCGGTAGAAAGCCCGGCGACTCGGCGTAATGCGCGGCGTTCGGCAAGGTCTTCCTGCTCGCCGTCAAATTCTGAGTGTTCCCGCTGATTATCGGAAATTTCTCGGGCACGGGTATCGAGCACGCGGCGTTGTGCGGTGCTACCGGTGCTTTCGGGGTAGATAGTGGTCTGTGCCGCTGCGTCTGCACGACCCAGGACTCGTTCTACGGTTCGGCGTAGCTGCTCATCACTGGGCAGTTTTTCGCCGGGGTTATTTGTGGTGTTCTCAGTGTTTTGCATTGAATTCATAGGTGGTTTCTATTCTACCGGGCGGATGCAGGGCTGTCGCGGTGTTCCGTTGCCTCATGCCCGCAGCGAAGCAGTACGCTGGAATCGGTGGCTGGTAGGAGCGGGATGCTGCGGGGCGTGGGCGTAATACGTCCCGTACACTGGTAGGCATGAGCGAACAGCATTATTTTTCCTCGTCCCCTGAAACCGAGTTCAAGCCGCGCACGGTTCAGGTTGAGCTGGCGGGCCGTGAAGTTTCTGTAACGACCGCTAACGGTATTTTTAGTCCTTCGGGAATAGACAAAGGGACCGCTGTCCTTCTGGGGCAGGCACCTGCCCCGCACGGGAAATATATGCTCGATATTGGGTGTGGCTGGGGGCCCATTGCGCTATCTTTAACGATGCTCGCCCCGCAGGCTGAGGTTTATGCGGTAGATGTGAATTCCCGTTCGCTCTCGCTCACCGAACAGAATGCCCGCGCTTTGGGGCTGCATAACGTCTCGGTGAGCACCCCCAATGAGGTAGATCCCACGTTACGTTTCGATACTATCTGGTCCAATCCTCCGATTCGCGTGGGTAAAGAGGTTCTGCACGATATTCTGCTCACGTGGCTTCCGCGGCTAGCCCCCGGTGGCGCAGCCTATCTGGTGGTTCAAAAGAATTTGGGGTCTGATTCTTTGCAAAAATGGCTGGATGCGCACTTCTTAGAGCGGTTCGAGGGAGAGTTCACGGTAAGCAGGTACGCTACTTCTAAAGGGTTCCGTGTGCTGGAGGTTCTTCGCTCCTAACCCGCTTCCGTCCCCGGCGCATACAGGTGCACGGGGCGTGGGGTACGGCTAGCTCAGCTGCGCCGTATACACCATCTGTGCGCCCCCAGCGAGGACCACGTGCTCTAGGTCGTCGGGGCCCAGGACGAAGGTCACCGCGAGGGTGCCTCCAGGAACATGTACGAGCCACTCGTCGGGTGCGTCCTCCCCTCCCCAGAAGCGGGTGGCTGCGGCAGCTGCGCACGCGCCTGTGCCGCAGGAGAGGGTCTCCCCCACACCGCGCTCGTGCACGCGCAGACGAATGGCTCCCACTTCAGACTGTTCCCCTGAGACCCCGGTGTCGCCGGAGTCATGCTCCAGTTCGAGAGGCACCACGAACTCCACATTCGTGCCGTTCTCCGGGGCGGGGGTGACCACTGGGGCGACGCCTAGGTCTAGGCCGTCGAGTTTCCCGTCGCTGCCGAGCATGACCACGGTGTGCGGGTTGCCCATAGAGATGGATAAAGCCGGGCGCGGGGTCTTAAGCCCGCGTGCGGAAACCTGCGAGTCTTCACCGCCCTCACGCGCGGCATCACCGTGGATAAAGCTCCAGGGGCCCATATCTACGGCATACCCGGTGTCGGTGCGGGCCACAGTTTTTACCCCGGCGCGGGTGCCAATACTCACGTGCTCCCCCACTTCAAGGCTGATCAACCCCTCGGTGCGCAGATACTCAACGAAGGCGCGCACACCGTTCCCGCACATTTCTGAGATCGTGCCATCGGCGTTGCGGTAATCCATGAACCAGGTGGCCTCGGGGTGTTTTTCCAGGATTTTCTGCCCTGTAGAGAACGTTTCGGTATGCGCAGCGCGAATAAACCCATCGGCGCCCAGCCCGAAATGACGGTCGCACACACGCGCCACCAGATCGGCATCAAGTACCGCCTCGGCTTTGGGGTCAGTGATGAAAATAAAGTCGTTACCGGTGCCCTGCCCTTTAGTGAGGGCGCGCCCGGTAAGATCTGCCCAGGCTGATGCGTTCTCGCTCATGCGTTCGTTGCCCCTTCGTAGTTGTGCGGTGTCTCTGTGAGAATTCTACCGCTTCTGGGGTGTGCTTACCTGCACCAGCACGGGGTGTGCCTCGGTGCCGTCCGCTTCCGTCTGGCGGTCAACGGGCTTAGCGGGCATAAGCTGCCAGTGTTTCAACGCCATAGCCGGTTTTTCGATATACCGCCACGAGAACCAGGCAATAGGCACGGTCACGACAATGGTCAGCAGCGCATTGAGCACCCACCCCAGCGGCTCGCTGCCAAGCATGAGAAGGATCACCTGCACCGGCCACGCGTAGATATACATGCCGTAAGAGATGTCATTCCGGCGGCACAGCGGGACACGGATAAGCGCCCCCAACGCCAAGATACCGTACGCGTAGGCGGGCTGGATAAGCTGTAACACCACGCTAGGGGCTACGAACTGCAGGGCAAAAGGAACCAAGAAACACGCTAAGGCTGCCTGCGGGTGGAGCCTGATTTTATTCCCCCAAACGTACAGGAGTGTTCCCGCGAAAAACATGGGGTACAGGCGTGCCACCTCCCAAAACGTATTGTTTGTCGCCCCGGCGGCGGTAAAAATAAAAAACGGCAGCAGGCTCAACAGGTACACCGTGGGTACCACCCTGTGAAAATTTCGTTTCAACGCGGGCAGGTAGAAGATTGGGATGAGCACCAAGTACCCCAAGAACTCGTAGCTGAGTGTCCATGCCGAGCCATTCCAGGAGTTTTCATAGGGCACATGGGAGGGTCCGTCAAAAAGCGAATACTGCAGGAAGAATAAGTCGAAGTTGTGCCCCACATACTCCAAAGCCCCCTGTGCTGTCCACGGGCTACCTGAGTGCGCGGTATAGTTCGCCAGTGGTGCACCAATGCATACAACAAACAGGATTGAGGCCCAGTAGGCCGGGAAAATACGGAGTATACGCCGTTTCAGGTAGCCGCCGAAGGTGCCGCGCTGGGCGCTATGGGCGATCAGAAAACCAGAGATGCAGAAAAACATGTTCACCGCATAGTCACCCAATAGGTGACTGAGGTTCAGCACAGGTATTGCGCTGGTTGCCTCCACCCCAAGAACCAGGTATGGGGCGTGCGAGATAATCACCGCAACCGCCAGCATTAATCGTATGAAATTTAGGGAGTTCTCACGGCCCAGTAGTGCGTCACGCAGGGTGGGCGGCGAGTGGGCTTCCAGTGTGGTCATAAGTCTTCTTAGGGTTTATTGAGTTGAGCTGCTTCCTAAATTCTAATGTGCCGACGGGCTCCTGTAACAAACCCTACAGGTTGAGTAGTGGTTTAGGCTAGGTTAGCAGAACCTGCAATATGGCCCTGTATGAGCGTGAGCGTATCCTCAAGGAGGGTCGGGGATTCGGCGTCGAACCAGTGCACGCGCGGGTCGGCCCGGAACCAGGTGAGCTGGCGGCGGGCAAACTGGCGGGTAGCAACAGTTGTGTCTTCGATCGCCTGCGCCACCGTGTATGGTTGATCTGCCCCGGATGTTTGGGATTCAAGGGCGCGTAAAAACTGGGCGTACCCGATGGCGCGGGAGGCTGTTTTACCCTGACGTAGCCCCCGAGCAGCAAGCTGCTCAACTTCCGCCAAGAGCCCCGCCTTTTCCATGGCCACCACACGGTCGTGGAGCCGTTCGTGCAGACGAGCACGGTCCATGTTCAGCCCGATCTGCAAAGTGTCGCTCACGTACTCGCGGGTGGGCATAAACGCAGAGAAGGGGCGCCCCGTTACCTCATACACCTCAAGTGCCCGAATAATGCGCCGTTCATCGTTCAGTTTGGCGGCCGAGTCCGGGTCTACGTCCGCCAGGCGTGCCCGAAGCGCCCCGATGCCGTGGGCCCTGCTTTCTTCTTCAAGGCGGGCACGCACCGCAGGGTCGGTACCGGGCAGCTCAAGTTTATCGAGGGCAGCACGCACATAAAGCCCCGATCCCCCCACCAGGATGGGGTATTTTCCACGGCTGGTAATGTCGGCAATAACTTCACGAGCGTGTGCCTGAAACTCGGCAACGGACGCCTCTTCGGTGAGGTCCATAATATCGATCAGATGATGCGCAACACCTTGGGTTTCGGCGGGAGTAATTTTTGCGGTACCGATGTTCATACCCCTATAGAACTGCATGGAATCGGCGTTAATGCATTCACCCCCCAGTTTTTTGGCGAGCGCAACGGCCAGAGCGCTTTTTCCGGTGCCGGTGGGGCCAACGACAGCGAGAATGGGACGAGACGGGGTTTTAGCCGGTGCTGGTGAGGTCATGGGCACCATTCTACCGGCGGGTTCATTGGCTATTGCGAGAATGTGCTGCCGCTAGGCAAGTTCTTTAAGGTGGGGCTGGGAAAGTTCCTTCCCCACCGAGAAACCATTATGAGTGATATAAAACACAAGGTGGAGCAGATTAGGCTCCACCTCGTGAACAGAAAGGATGTACTTATATACTACCGGCAGTTCGGCCACCGGGTCAGGAACGACACTCCCACAATGTGGGGGCTGAGCCGCCTTACTTCGGGCCGATAGTGGGCATGCCAAGCCCCACCGGACCGCCCGAAACCTGGGTAGTTCCGGCACCGCAAGATTCAGCCTGTGAACGGTCCCAGGCGTCCCCGGCTCGGGTGCGGCGAAGCTGATACTGTTCAGCGGTGGGATCTGAAATCAGATGGAACGACCCTGCCTCAGTGATAGGAACGGTTACCATGTCGCCAGGGCGAGGCTCTTCGCACCCAGCAGGTACTGAGAAATGCACGAGGCGCTGATCCGGTCCGCGGCCCGCCAGACGATGCGTCTGCTGCGCTTTACGTCCAGACTCTGCGACAACCATCAGCTCAACGGTCTTACCCAACTGTTTACGGTTCTCTTCGCCCGCAATACGGTCCTGCAGAGCCACTAGACGTTCGTAGCGCTCCTGCACAACATCTTTTGGAATCTGGTTTTCCATAGTCGCCGCCGGGGTGCCGGGGCGAATTGAGTACTGGAAGGTAAACGCTGACGAGAACCGCGCCTGCTCCACCACGCGCAGCGTATCCTGGAAGTCTTCTTCGCTCTCACCGGGGAACCCCACGATAATATCGGTGGTAATGACAGCGTGCGGAATGCGCTCGCGCACCTTCTCTAAAATACCCAAGAATTTCTTGGACCGGTATGAGCGGCGCATGTCTTTGAGCACCTTATCCGATCCCGATTGAAGCGGCATATGCAGAACAGGCATGACGTTCGGGGTTTCTGCCATCGCTTCGATCACATCGTCGGTGAACATAGCCGGATGCGGTGAGGTGAACCGTACTCGTTCCAGCCCCTCAATATCACCGCAGGCGCGCAATAGTTTGGAGAATGCCCGACGGTCCCCAAATTCCACGCCGTAGGAGTTCACGTTCTGCCCAAGCAGAGTTACTTCGATCGCGCCGTCATCGACGAGCGCTTGAACTTCAGCGAGAATATCGCCGGGTCGACGATCTTTCTCTTTACCGCGCAGTGACGGCACGATGCAGAAGGTACAGGTGTTGTTGCATCCTACGGAGATTGACACCCAGCCCGAGTACACATGGTCGCGTTTCGTGGGTAAGGTCGAGGGGAACACCTCAAGCGATTCAAGCAGTTCCGCCTGCGCCTCATGATTGTGGCGGGCGCGTTCAAGGAGCGTGGGGAGCGAGCCAATATTGTGGGTACCGAACACGACATCCACCCAAGGGGCTTTTTCAATAATAGTGTTCTGGTCTTTTTGAGCCAGGCACCCGCCCACGGCAATCTGCATGCCTTTGTGGCGTCGCTTCACGGAGGCCAGCTGCCCCAAATGCCCGTAGAGACGGTTCGATGCGTTCTCGCGCACCGCGCAAGTGTTAAACACCACGAGGTCAGGCTCTTCACCCTCAGCGGCACGCACATACCCGCTCGCCTCCAGAAGGCCCGCCATCCGCTCGGAATCGTGCACATTCATCTGACAGCCAAATGTGCGCACTTCGTAGGTGCGTAGGCTGGTTTGAGGGGATTCTGTGGTTTCGCTGATGGTCATGCTCACGCCTTTAGGGTAACGGATGGGGGATAATGGCTCTATGCAGGTACCCCTTAGTAATTCTTCAACCGGTGACTCAATGGCCCCCGACTCTATAGAAAGTATAGTGACCGGGCTGATCGAATCAGCCATCGGCACTTACTCCCCCGCAAAAAACCACGCCCCCGCCGATTCCGGTACCTTCCGCGAGGACGCCGCACAAGCCATCCTCTGGGCCTGTTCCCTGACAGTCTTCACAGGCAGGGAGCCGCTCGCCGTGACCATTTTGGGCACCGGTATGCGTTCGGTGGTGCTGCGGGTGCAGTACGAGGCAGCGGGTGATGCCCCCTCCACCATGATTCTAAAATGGTACCGGCGGCAGGATTCGGCGAAAAACTCGGGTGGTTTCGGGTACCTGCGGGAACGCCACGGACTGGTGGCTCTTGGGGAGCTGGCCCCCGGGGTATTCCCCCACCTCTACGGCGCTGAGGATGACCTGCGGTGCGTGGCCCTCGAAGACGTAGCGTTTGCCGACGCCCGCGCCGTGGGTGATGCGCTCCTGCCAAGCACAACCCAAACCCCACCCGGATATCTCGCGTTCGCAGTAGACTCATACCTGTCCGTGTGGAACGCACTAGCGGAAGCGGGAGTCAGGCCCCGCGCCGTTGAACGGTACCGTAAAGCACTGGCGAAAGCAGACCGGAAAGCCCAGCACCCCGGTGCTATGCCCTCCCCCGCGCTCGCTGAGAACGGGTTAGCATCGCTATACCCCGAGGCTGACGGGTTGCAGGTCCCCGAAGACGTTGAGCTTGAGGAACTGGGTGAACAGCAGCAGACGCTCATCGAAATGGCCTACCGGTTTCGCCGCGTGGTTCAGCCGTTTTTTACGAAACGCCCCCCGGTGCCTGAGCAGTTCACGCTGAACCGCGGGCAGGTGTACATGTTCTCTTCGGGAGATTTTTCCCCTCACAATGTGCTGTTTGGTTCGGCGCGAGATACGGTGCGGGCTTTCGACGCGGAAGGGGCGTGCATCCACCACCGGGGGTTCCCCTTTGTGGAGGCGATGCTGGGGTTCCCCTCCTCACCGGGGTACCCGAATTATGAGGTGAACCGGGAACGTACCGTACCCCGCCTCTTCGCGGCGCTCTTTGGGGACACCCCATTGGACACGCACCTAGCGGAAGATCTGGCGGTATGCGCCGCCGTGACAGCCTGCACCCTCATGGAGCTGTACTCTCACGGCGAGCGCGCCCATCTGCTGGGGCGTATCCGGCGGCAAAGTGCCGAGCTGATGATGCTGCTCCTACGCACCGGAGATTCGAAAGATACGGCGTTGGTTGATCTGGCCAAGCGCCTGGGGAATGTCAAATAGGCAGAAGATGCTGCTGGACCTCTGAGGCTGATGGCACTTATGTGCTGGCTCGCCCGGTTGCTTCACCGGCGGCAAGCGTAAAATCCCAGCTCATTCCGTTCCAGGTGAGAACCTGCGGACGCAGTTCCTCACGCAATGCAAAACTCTTATCGGCGTACCCCAGCAGATACTCGTCGAAGGCCGGGAGACTAAGCTCTCGGTTGAGTGCATCTCTGAGCTCCGAACGGGTAACGCCTTCTTGCCAGGAACCTACCGCATATTCTTGCCCACCCAGCACAATAGTCTGGGTACGGCGAGCATGTTCAAATGCATACCGGGCATCGGTTATTGTAATCCCAGCCCACCAGCGCAGATCCTCCGCGGTCACCGGCCCGTGACCGCATATATAACGTGTACCCAGTTCAGCCAGTGCCTGTTTTCGCTCGTATTTTGTGCGGGGCACAGGTATGGAGTCACGGTGCACGAAGCTTTCTTCTTTTTCCCGAAGCGGCCCCTGGAGAACCGTGCCCTCACCGCCGTAGAGTCGAATGAGGTGGCTGCGCCGCGATCTTGGCCCGCTATAGCCGTATTCGCACAGAATGGTGTAGAGATCAGTGCGGGTGAGCGGCTCAAGATGTCCCCTGGTTTGTAAAGCGTCATGAAGGTGCTCACGCCACCGTTCGAAGTCTTTGAGCGTAAAGTTACATTGACGCATATAGGCGGGCTGAGGCTTCGCGCCTCGGCCGGCGACAGCAGCATACAGCGAATCTGCACTATTGAGAGTCAAAAAGTGGAGTGTCCCGCGCATGGGCCACGAACGCACAATGCTGTAGTCGTGAATGCCTTCAAGAACTGTGTCAGTACTGCACCCAGCTCGTAGCGCAATGGCGCGCACACCGGCGTTATAGTTTTGCCCCTGAACAGCGTAGAGATGGTCTAAGGCATATACCGCAGCGTTCGTCTCTTGCCGCAGAGTGTCAGCGTCTACTCCTATATCGCGATGCGCTGCGCTTGGGGCGAGGAGCTGGGCGATCATACGCCTGGCACGAAGTTCTTGTAACGGCTGCATAGATAATCTCGTATCGGTCGCGGCTCTCGTCAGACAGCTCAGCTGCCTTCTTCCCACTCGCTGCGGTACCTCTCGATTTCTTCTTTCACCACCGAGAAAGCCACCGACGAAGAATACCCGCGGCGGGCTAGCATCCCTACCAGGCGACGCATGATTTTCTCCTTCTCGGTACGGTCTGAGAAGTTCATGGCGGGCCGCAGTTTTTTGCGCACTAATTCGGCGGCGTCACGGCGTTCGTCCTCATCGGTGCGTGCAGCAAGTGCCTCTTCGGCAAGGTCACCGGTAATTCCTCGCTCTTTGAGCTCACGGCGCAGGGCACTTCGGGAAAGCTTTTTGCCCGTGCCCCGCTGGGTTACGAAGGAACGCGCGTACTCGGCGTCATCAATCAGGTGCGCCGCCTCAAATTTGTCAAGGAGTGGTTCGATCAGCTCAGCCTCAAACCCTTTAGATTCCAGTTTTTTGTGCAGCTGCGCGCGGGATTTCGCCGAATACGCCAGCTGGTTATAGACAATGGTTTTCGCCCGCGTATATGGGTCTGTTTCTTCTCGACGTGCTTGAGTGCTCGCGGCGCGCCCACGGGTCCCGGGGATTTTCTGGTTTTCTTCGGCCGCGATACCCCGAATGAGTGTCTCCTCTTCGGGGGTGAGGGCATCGTTTAAGGCGCTCCCTTCACGGAAAAGACGCCGGGTTCCAGCTTTTCGTTGCGGGTTGTGGGTGCGTGAATTTGCCTGTTCTGACGAACGCTGAGCCCCGATTGCTGGGGCGAACGGAGAGTTGTTATTGCGGGGGCGACGGAACCCTTTTTTCCTGTCGGGGTTATAACGGCGGGCCGTGCGTGCTGGCTGACTGGTATTTTCTGCCTTGTGGGTCCTGCCCGCGGAACGTGCCGCAGGGCGTGAGGTATTGTCTGTTCCCACCCCCGGTGCTGTCTCTTCTGCCGGGGTAGTATGCGGAGGTGTTACGTCAGCAGATAATGTGCTTGGGCCGATGCCCGAACCTATACCCAGTGCATCTTCGTCAATTCCAAGGGCAGCCGGGTGCCACTCAGGAAAGTCTGTGCTTTGGTGAGCCCTCTGGCTGTTCGGTTTCTCTTCCCGCTGCTTTTCGCTGTTGTTCTGGCGGAGACACGGAGTGTCTAAGGGAGGCTCCGGAGTGTTTTCCACCTCAGCCTTCCCCCACCATTGGGCAGGAGGGGTGGGTTCTGAATGCTGCTGCGGCCGCTGCTTCTGTGCACGGTCGGAGGCCAGCAGAGGGTTCTCGCCCCAGGCGTCCGCTAACCAGTCGCTCATTCGTTTCCCTTCCCACACCCTGTAATGTTTAGTTCCTGCTGAATACCATGATGTCTTTACAGCACTTATGCGGTGTGTGCCGCGTACCCTGATGCGGGTTACGCGGCACACGCTCGGCATACTTATTAGATTTCCTCAGCGATTTCGTCCAAGGGATCAACCTCGGGGGCGGCACCGGCCTCCTCAGCGGTTTCCTCTTCCTCAGGCTCGATAACTCCCAGTTTCACCAGTACCTTGTACTGCAGTTCTTCGGTGAGTTCGGGGTTGTCCTTAAGCAGTTTACGCACGTTCTCACGTCCCTGCCCCAGCTGCTCCCCTTCATAGGTGAACCAGGCACCGGATTTCTTCACAATATCGTGTTCCACCGCCAAGTCAAGAATGCCGCCTTCAACCGAGATACCTTCACCGTAGAGAATGTCAAACTCAGCCTGTTTGAAGGGCGGGGCCATCTTATTCTTCACAATCTTGGCACGCGTGCGGTTACCAATCGGGTTTGCGCCATCTTTGAGGGTCTCGATACGGCGAATATCAATACGTACTGAAGCATAGAACTTCAAGGCTTTACCGCCGGTGGTGGTCTCGGGGGACCCAAAGAACACGCCGATTTTTTCACGGAGCTGGTTAATGAAGATGGCGGTGGTGCCGGTTGCCGACAGGCGCCCAGTAATCTTGCGCAGCGCCTGGCTCATGAGGCGTGCCTGCAGACCCACATGCGAGTCACCCATATCGCCTTCAATCTCGGCGCGTGGGACCAATGCGGCAACAGAGTCCACCACAATAATGTCGATGGCGCCGGAGCCAACCAGCATATCCATAATCTCAAGCGCCTGCTCACCGGTATCCGGCTGGGAGACCAGCAAGGCATCAGTATCAACACCCAATTTTGCTGCGTACACCGGGTCAAGTGCGTGCTCGGCGTCAATAAAAGCGGCCACCCCGCCAGCTTTCTGTGCGTTCGCTACAGCGTGAAGGGCCACAGTGGTTTTACCGGAGGATTCAGGGCCGTACACCTCAATAACGCGCCCGCGCGGCAGACCACCAATGCCCAGGGCCGCATCTAGAGCGATGGCGCCGGTGGGGATTACTTCAGTCTTAGTGGTTTCTTTATCCCCTAGGCGCATCACGGCACCCTTACCGTAGTTCTTATCGATTTTCGCCATGACGGCTTCGATAGCCTTGGCGCGGCCCTCCTCGGGAACGCGGGATACGCTCTCAGCTTTGTTGTTCTTTGCCACGGTTGTTACCTCGTTTTCTCTGCGTGGTTCTAACACTTATGGGGATGCTGGTTATCCCCTTCGTGCACCACTGTAGGGGCCGCCCCTGACGGTTTAAGACCGGTTTGCGGATTTTGTGGATAAGTCCGTCAAAAGGTCTGCAAAAAATTTCTTCGTGGATAAGCCTACCATGTATCGAACAAAATTTCTAGAAAATAGCACAGGCTTTCGATAAGGAGTGTAGTACCCCTATATTGCGCTACATTCAGCCCGCCCAACAAATACCAACAAAGCGCCGCCTCACCTCTAACTACTTGGCTTAATATCCGGCCCCAGCCTGCGCTCTAAGGGAATGTCTTGCGTATCGCAAATCGCCAGCCACACACGGCGCGGATCAACGCCTTTTTCCAGAGCCTCCAAGGCGGTCAGCTGCCCCAACTGCCCCAGCACCAGGTCTGCGGCAAGCACCCGGGCGTACCCCCGACCGAATTCATGCTCCATACACAGCCAAAATTCACTCAGCTTCACGCGGATCTCCTCATCCCACCGTCTACATGACAGACTATGACGCTTATAACCAGCACGCAGTGCCCAAAACCCACACCTGCTCGCGCACCCCACCTGCACAACGGACACAAAGCGGGCGGGCCGCACACCCACCGGTGTACGACCCGCCCACAAGAGCCTCGTTTAGAGGGAAGCCATTGCGTAATCATTCCTGTACTGCTCGGCCAGCTCGGCGGGAACAGTATCGGGAACATGAACGCCCTCAAGAATAGCCATGCGGTCAGCGACCTCACGGAGCATCTGGTACATAGGGGTCTCCAAAGCCTGGCAAATCCACGCCAGAAGCTCGGATGACGCCTCCTTCTGACCGCGCTCTACCTCACTGAGGTAGCCAAGAGAAACACGTGCACGCTGGGACACCTCACGCAGGGTACGGCCCTGGCGCTGACGGATATCGCGCAAAACCTCGCCGATAGCCTGACGGAGGGGAACCACCTTCGCCTCCTCAACGGCGGGAGCCGCTTTCTTAGGTGTGGTGTCTACTTCCTTCCACCTGGTAATACCATTGATTGAAACGCGCTGCTTGGTCATGCCTTGTTCTCCTATTGCGTAGTTGCACCCGACACGCGGGTATGTACTCGATTAAGCCTAACCTATTTTTCGCTTCAAGGCTAGAGAACCTCTCTCATTTGGCTTGTAACTATTCAAACTCATAAAACTGTGCGGTTATTCCCACTGAGCTGAATAGCAGCTGAGAGCCCCCTAAAGCTTTACTTAGAAAGTTTACTCCGCCTTATCCTACCCCACGAACACCAGAAATAGCTACCCGAATACCGCAGCTAGGCCGATGCCACCGCCTGCAGAAGCAGGATCGCATCATAGGTGGCCTGAGCCCGAATCTGCGCTCGATCCCCCGTATAATGCCGTTCATGCGCCGCCGACCCGGCGGGGCCGAACACCCCAATAAATACCGTCCCCACCGGTTTACCATCATGAGGCTCAGGACCCGCCACCCCGGTTGTTGACACCCCGTAATCGGCCCCGCACACTCGAGCCGTACCGGCGGCCATCTGCACGGCGACCTCAGCATCCACCGAACCGCACCGCTCTAACAGCCCCCTATCCACCCCAAGCACAGCTGCTTTGACTGCACTCGCATACGAAATAACACCGCCCAAATAATACTCGGAAGCCCCCGCAATAGTGCAGATAGCCCCGCCTACGTCCCCACCTGTTAGGGACTCAGCGGTGGCAACTGTTCGCCCGGTTCCTGCCAAAGCATCATGCAGAGAACGGGCAGCCTCCTCAACTTCAGTTGGCCCCACCATGCGAATACCCTCACCCATCATGCACCTTTCTCTGCCTATGTTCTGCTGACTGCACCCCGGATGCCGCAGCAGCCCGCACTGCCCCTTTTAGTCCTTACTCTGCCGAGCCAACCAGTTTTTACGCAGCTCGTGTGCATCACGAACATACACCAGCCCGGTCCACACGGTAATCGCAGTGACCGCCGCCATCAGCACCCACCCGGGGATTAACCACGCCGTGCCCCACAGCCCCAGCGGCACAAGCATCACCACTAGCGCCACGGTCTGCAGCACAGTCTTCACCTTACCGCCCTTACTCGCAGCCATCACACCATACTTAATCACGAACAGGCGCATCACGGTAATGCCCCACTCACGAACCAGAATCACCGCAGTCACCCACCACCACAGCTCCCCCAGCCATGAAAGCGTTATAAAAGCCGCACCGGTGAGCAGCTTATCGGCGATAGGGTCCGCGATCTTCCCGAAACTGGTAATAAGCTGACGCGAACGTGCCAAGTAGCCATCCGCCCAGTCCGTAATCATTGCGGCAACAAAAAGTGCCAGCGCCGCCCACCGCGCACCTAAACTATCGGCGCCATAGACGCCTCCCGCAATAAGAGCCACTGCGAAAAACGGCACCATCACAATACGAACCACCGTCAACGCATTCGGCAAATTCCAGTTAGATGCGGTAGGTGCCGCGCCACCGGCCTGTTCGCTCATGCTCTATCGCTCCGTACTCGTCGTGTTCCCGGCCCCATACCGGGCAAGTCCCTCCATTATAGAATGCACCCGCCCCACAGGAACTGCGCGAAAAACCGCACACAAGAAACCGTACGCACCGTAAACCTGCTGGTCACGGTGCGCACGGCGCATACTCTATATTTTTTTACAAGACAAGGCTCAACGCCCGCCGGACCCCCTACCGCCCGGTCAGCTGCCAGGCGTCCTCAGATTGTTCATCCTCACCGTCGAAATAGTCAGCAGCCGGCTCACCGGCATCCACCGCATTGGCGTACGGGTCGGGGCTGGCCTCCGGCTCGGCGGCCGGTTCTGGAACATCCTCGCCACGGATACGCGCCAACGTCAGCTGCAGGTCGTCCGGGCGCACCAGTACGTCACGCGCCTTCGAACCCTCTGAGGGGCCCACCACGCCCTGGGATTCCAGCAGGTCCATAATGCGCCCCGCCTTCGCAAATCCCATCCGCAGTTTACGCTGCAGCATAGAGGTAGAACCGAACTGGGTGCTAATCACCAGCTCCGCTGCGCGCAGCAGATCGTCCAGGTCGTCACCAATCTCCTCATCAATCTGACGTTTCGATGCGGCAGAGACCACGTCCTCACGGTACACGGTCGGGGCCTGCTGCTTCACGTGCTCAACCACCTCGTGAATCTCCGACTCAGACACCCAAGCACCCTGCACACGCAGCGGCTTTGAGGCACCCATCGGCAAGAACAGGGCGTCACCCTGGCCGATCAGCTTCTCCGCACCGGGCTGATCCAGCACCACACGCGAATCCGTCACCGAAGAGGTCGCAAACGCCATACGTGAAGGGACGTTCGCCTTAATCAGGCCCGTCACCACATCCACTGAAGGCCGCTGGGTGGCCAGCACCAGGTGAATACCGGCGGCGCGAGCCAGCTGGGTAATACGCACGATTGCCTCTTCAACATCGCGCGGGGCGACCATCATCAAATCGGCGAGCTCGTCCACAATCACCAGCAGGTACGGGTACTCGTGGATGGTACGTTTACTGCCGGGCTCAGGCTGAACCTTGCCCTCACGCACCGCCTTATTGAAATCATCCACATGTTTAAACCCGTAATGCGCCAGGTCATCGTAGCGGGCGTCCATCTCACGAACCACCCACTGCAGGGCCTCAGCAGCCTTCTTTGGGTTCGTAATAATGGGGGTAATCAGGTGCGGGATACCCTCATAGGCGGTCAGCTCCACACGTTTAGGGTCCACCATCACCAGGCGCACCTGGTCCGGGGTGGAACGCATCAAAATAGAGGTGATCATTGAGTTCACAAACGAAGACTTACCGGCACCGGTTGCACCCGCCACCAGCATATGCGGCATCTTCGCCAAATTCGCCAGCACGAAACCGCCCTCAACGTCCTTACCCACGCCCATCACCATCGGATGCGGGTTCGAATGCGCCTGCGGGCAGCGGAGCACATCACCTAACGCAACCGTCTCACGGTCGGTATTGGGAATCTCAATACCGATCGCCGATTTACCGGGGATGGGTGAGAGGATACGCACCTCTTCACTAGCCACCGCATAGGCGATGTTCTTGCTCAACGCCGTCACACGCTCAACTTTCGTGCCGGGGCTTAGCTCAATCTCATAACGGGTCACGGTCGGCCCACGCGAGAACCCGGTAACCTGCGCATCCACCTTGAACTGCTCCAACACGCTCGTGAGCGCCTGAACCACCTGCTCGTTCACTTCGGAGGATTCCTTCGCGGGCGGGCCTGCGATCAGCATCTGCTCAGACGGTAAGGTGTAGTTACCTCGCGAAGATTCCACAGTCTGCGCCGGGCGGGCCTGCTCAGTCTGCGCCACACGGGTGTTATTCTGCAGCGGGCGGGATACGCCCGTCCCGCCGGATGCAGGCTTCGCGGGTGCACTCGCTGCGGCGGCAGGAACTGCACCTTCAGGTGCAGGCCCCTGACTAGGCCGCTGCTGCACGGAAGGTTGAGGCTTCGTCTGGGCCGCTGGCTTCTGCGGCTGCTCGTACGCCTCCACATCAAAGAGGGTAGCCTCATTCGGGTTCACTCGCCCATGCTCCACGGCCGCCTGCTGCACCTGGTTCAGGCGCGTGGCGGGGGCGTTTGAGGCCTCCACATCGAACGGGTCTGCTGAGGGCTGCTCACCCCCATGCGGGTAACCGGGCAGGCGGCTAAGCCGACCATTACCGTTACCGCGCTGCTTCTTCGTGGTCTGCTGTACCGGGTGCACGGCGGTAGCATCCGAATCGTGCGCCTCACCAGCACGGTCGGATGAGACCACGGGGCTCACAAACGCCTCATCGCCCGCATACTCGTCAAGCGAAGCATCCGTATCGTTCTCGTTGCGGATAATCCCCAACGCACCCAACATCCGGGTCAAGAAACCCTGCTTCTTCTGGGGTGCGGTAGGCTCATCCCCATACAGGTAACTGCGGTCATGCTCCGCAGCCCCCAAATCAACAGTACGGGTCTCGGCGGTTCCAGAGCCCTCAGCACGGGCAGATTCCCACGCAGGCCCGGGAGATTTCTCCCCCAGCACCAACCGCACCAGGTACACGATACGCGGTATCAGCTGACGCACCGTCGTGCCGGTCAGTACCATCAGCCCCGCCACAAACAGCACAAACAGCAGCAGCCACTCAAGGAACGGCACCTGGCCCACCACGCGCGCGAGCAAAACCCCCACGGTTGCGCCAATCACCCCACCGCCTGACCAGACTTTCTCGAAGCCGTCAGCGAAACTGGGGTACCCGGCAATATGGGCGAAGAAAAGTGAGGCTGTCACCAAGAGAACAAACAGCCCGAAAGTAACCCGGTTATTGCGCTGAACCCGCTCAGGGTCACGAAACACGCACCACGCCAGCACAAAACACAGCACTGGAACCAGCAGCGCCCCCTGCCCAAAAATACCGCCCAGCATCACGTGCCAGGCCGATAGCGGCCAGTGAATAATAGCCGGACCGGTCATGACCCTCCAGCTGTACCACTCCACCCCAGCAGTTATCAGGCCAAAAAGGGCGATAAAAAGAGCGCCGCCATCACGCCGCAGCTGCGGGTCAGAATCGGTACGTGCGGTTCCGATAGAACGCACAACACCGCCGAGGGCGTGCGCAATGCTCAACCACACCGTAGAGACGAAACGGGTGAAAGCATTGGCGGGAACCTGATTCTGGCGCGCCGATGAGCTCCGGGAACGTGAAGAACCCGAAGTTTTCTTTTTGGCTGAGGTCGAGCGACCTTTAGAAGTCCGTGAAGCCATACCTACTAGAGTAACAACCTTCTCTCATTCATAGATTAACCGGCCGAAAAATCGCTGTACCATGCGGAACAACCCACCGCATCAGGAACCTGAAAGCGTAACGGGGCCAACCGAACACAGCGGTTGACCCCATCACGGCGCATACACCGGCTACTTAGCGGCTTCCGGGCCGCTCTTGTGCTCCACCACAACGGGCACAATCATTGGCTTGCGGCGCAACCGGCGCGAAACCCAGGCGCCCAAAGTACGGCGCACAATCTGCTGCAGCTGCTGGGTGGTGTGAACCTTCTGCGGTGCGCGGTGAAGCGCATCCTCAAGGGCGGCGGTGATCTTCGGAGTAATTTCGTCAAACACCGAGTCGTCCTCAGCAATACCGCGCGCGTGAATATCCGGGCCGGTCACCACACGCTTTGCGGCACGGTCAATAACGCTCACCACCGAAACGAAACCTTCCTCACCGAGCACACGGCGGTCTTTCAGATCGTCCTCGGTGACTGCGCCCACGGAACGGCCGTCCACGTACAGGTACTCGCAGGGCACCTCGCCCACAATGCGGGCCACCCCATCCTTCATATCGACCACAGTGCCGGATTCGCACAGCAGCACGTTCTCCGCAGGAACGCCGGTCTCCTGGGCCAGCTCGCCGTTAGCGATCAGGTGGCGTACCTCCCCGTGTACCGGCATCACATTCTTGGGTTTGAGGATGTTGTAGCAGTACAGCAGCTCCCCCGCGGCAGCATGCCCCGAAACGTGCACCTTCGCGTTACCCTTATGCACCACGTTCGCCCCCAGCTTCAGCAAGGCGTTAATAATACGGTACACACTGGTCTCGTTCCCCGGGATGAGGGAGGAAGCGAGCACAATCGTATCGCCTGGCTCAACCTGCACCTTATGGTCACCATTTGCCATACGGGACAGGGCAGCCATAGGCTCACCCTGCGAGCCGGTGCACATCATCACAATCTCGTCGGGACGGTACTCGTCTACCTTTTTCAGGTCCACCAGGATACCCTCGGGAACCTTCAAATAACCAAGCTTCTCGGCGATCGTCATATTACGAACCATCGAGCGGCCCACCAGCACCACCTTGCGGCCGCGCTCGGCAGCAGCATCCAGAACCTGCTGCACACGGTGCACATGAGACGAGAACGATGCCACAATAATACGCCCGGTTGCGTCCCGGAACACGTTGGAAATAACGGGGCCAATATTCTTCTCGGTCGGGGTGAACCCGGGCACCTCGGCATTGGTGGAATCAGGCAGGAACAGGTCAATGCCTTCTTCACCCAACTTAGCGAAGTGGCGCAGATCGGTGATGCGCCCATCCAGTGGCAGCTGATCCATCTTAAAGTCGCCGGTGTGCAGCACGGTGCCAGCACTGGTGCGAATAAAGACCGCAAGGGCATCCGGGATAGAGTGATTCACCGCAATGAATTCGCACTCATACGGGCCGAAACGCTCCACCTGGTGTTCTTTCACCGCCAGCGTGTACGGCTTAATGCGGTGCTCGGCAAGTTTCGCCTCCACAAGGGCCAGGGTCAGCTCCGAGCCGATGAGGGGAATATCCGGGCGTTTTTTCAGCAGGTAAGGTACTGCACCGATATGGTCTTCATGCCCGTGAGTGAGCACCATGGCCACCACGTCGTCAATGCGCCCCACCACGTAACTCAAATCGGGCAGGATCAGATCAACACCGGGCTGTGACTCTTCGGGGAAAAGCACACCGCAGTCCACAATCAGCAGTTTGCCGTTAATTTCGTACACGGTCATATTGCGGCCGACCTCTCCCAGACCGCCAAGCGGCACCACTCGCAGGGTGTCTTTCTGCAACGGCGGAGGGGCGGGCAGATCCGCCTCGAATACGCTCAATCTATTCTCCTTTATAGGTTTTTACTGTTTTCTATTGTCTGTACTCATAGTTGCTTTGCTGCCTCTCTAACCTGTGCTGGCGGCCCGCTATCTTGGGCACACCTGAATGCATCGAAACGGACCCGGCGTTCGCACCCCAATAGTGCAGGGTACTCACGCGGGCCCGTGAAGGAGACAGAATCAGCTAAGAATTCTGAATGCTGTGCGCAATGACCGAGTCACGCAAATCCGAACGCATCGCTTCCACCACGGCGGGTTCAGAAAGCACATGCGGCAGGCGCACCACAGGGGTGCCAAGAACGCCCTGCCACGACAAAATCTGCTTAGCGGAGACGCACCCGGGGGCACGGCTCATTGTCGCACGCACGATCGGGGTCAGCAGGAGGTGAACACGCTGGGCAGTCACCAGATCCTGGGCTACGACCGCATCAATAAGTTCACGGAATAGCTGCGGGGCAACGTGCGCTGTAACAGATACCAGCCCGACGGCCCCCACCGACATCCAGGGCAGAGTTAAACCATCATCGCCGCTGTAGTACTGCAAGTCTGTAGTTGCCATAACCTCGGACGCGGCGCCAAAGTCAGCTTTCGCGTCTTTGACCGCTACAATACTATCAATTTCTGCCATGCGGCGGTAGGTATCCGGCTCAATCGGAATGGCGGAGCGCCCGGGAATATCGTACACCATAATGGGCGTGTCAGAGGTTTTCGCCACCGCCTGATAGTGTGCAAACACGCCCGCCTGGGTGGGTTTATTGTAGTAGGGGGTAACTACCAACAGCCCATCCACTCCCACCTTATCGGCACGGCGAGCCAGCTCAATGGTGTGCGCAGTGTCATTCGAGCCAACACCCGCGACGATCTTAGCCCGGTGCCCCACGGCATCTTTGACGATCTGGAACACGCGTTCATTTTCATCATCAGTCATGGTCGAGTACTCGCCGGTGGTGCCGCACACCACTAGCCCGTCATGCCCATTGTCGACAAGGTACTCGGCTAACTTCACGGTCTGCGCCTCGTCCACGGAGCCGTCGGCGGCAAATGGGGTAACCATGGCGGTCAGCAGGCGGCCAAAAATCGGTGTGGCGAACGTACCCTGGTTATGCGGGGTTTTCAGCCCGCCAGCACTGTTCACGGGACGGTTGGAGGTTTCGGTGTTCACTGCGCTATCAGACATACTAACTACCCTACTACTCCCAGCTTTATTTGTCGCGCGTCACGCCCACTTTTCTTATCCGTTACGGCAGGCGGGCTAAGCCATAGGCTTGGCGGGCCGCCCCCGGTGCAGACTCACCGCGTTACGCATGGCGGCCCGGGCGCGTTTGCGCTCGCCGCACGCATCGTACATGCAGGAGAGGTTAAACCAGCTGGCCCAGTCGTCAGGGGCGTCTTCAACGGCAAGCGCAAATTTCTCGAACTCCTGTGCGGCAGCGGACTTGTCCACCCGCCCCGAGGGGCTGCGCGGCAGGGTGTCTTCAGGGAGTTTACCGGCAGCAGCCAGCTCATCGGCGAGCTTCTGGATGCGTGCACCAAAAATAATTTCACGTACCAACGCCCACGCCCCCACCGCCGGCAACAGCAGCAGCCCAACCCCCAGAACAGTTCCCGCAATATTGCCTGAGACGATCAGCATCACCCCACGTTGTGCGGTAAAGAGCAGATACAACCCCAGTAGCGCTACGGTGAGAGCCGCGAAGGTTTTCCCTTTACCGCCAGCATCGACGACCATGAATACGCCGCTAAAGAGCAACACTCCCAGTATGAAAGCGCGGGCACCAAACGGCACGGGCAGCAACAGCACTGTAGCCGCTAAGAGGATGCAGGCGAGCGCACTCCAGAGCCGCAACGATAAAAAAAGTGAGCGGCGAGAGGAATCCGTGCCGGAAGAGGGCACAGGGGTGCTCATGAAAGCTCCAGGTAGTTATCTAGGCCCACGCTCAGCCCCGGGTGGGAGGCAACCTCTCGCACACCCAGCAGCACCCCGGGCATGAAGGAGGCACGGTCAAACGAGTCATGCCGGATCGTCAAAAGCTGCCCGGTGTCTCCCAACAGGATTTCCTGGTGAGCGACCATGCCCCGCAGCCGCACCGCGTGCACGCTAATACCATCAATTTTTGCCCCGCGTGATCCTAGCGGGTCAGTTTCGGTCGCGTCGGGGGACGCCCCTACCCCGGCTGCTTCTCGGGCGGCAGCCACTTTCCGGGCGGTGTGTGCGGCGGTGCCGGAGGGCGCATCCACTTTATTTGGGTGGTGGATTTCAATGATTTCAGCCGATTCGAAATACCGGGCGGCTTTGGCCGCAAATTCGGTGGCGAGAATCGAGCCGATAGCGAAGTTAGGGGCGATGAGCACGCCCACACCGGGGTGCTTGCCCAGAAGCTGCTTCAGTGAGCTGAGCCGTTCTTCATCCCAACCGGTGGTTCCCACCACTGCGTGTATTCCGTGTTCCACAGCGAAACGCACATTTGCTTCAGTTGCGGTGGGCACGGTGAGGTCGATGATGACGTCGGCTTTAACATCAAGTAGTTTCGTGAGCGGGTCTGCGCTGCCCAGCGCTGCCACGAGGTCCATATCGGCGGCAGTATTAACCGCGCGCACGGCCTCAGACCCCATGCGTCCTTTCGCGCCGAGTACGGCCACGCGCCATATTTTATTGGTCGTCATCTCACCGGTATGTTGTACCACTGTCTACCTGCCTTGTTCTTTCTCTCACAGTATTTATGAGCGTTACCCAGGAAATACTGCACCCGTACCCTTAATATTTTTAATATTAGCCGTTAAAGCCGGTCTAAACTTGCGGGAAGTGCAAAGAACCGCACGAACCGACCCTATAATTAAGCAGTAATTTATTGCGCCATCATCTGACCCGGAGTAGTTACCGTCAATGAAGCAGCTTTTCGCCTCCGCTATTGCCCCCGAAGAGGGGAATCAAAAATTCATATTACCTGGGCTAGATGGTTTACGCGCCATCGCAGTGTCTCTGGTAATCGTGTATCACCTATGGCCCACGGTAGTGCCCGGGGGCATGATTGGTGTAGACATTTTTTTCGTCATCTCCGGGTATTTGATCACGGCCCTGCTGCTGCGTGAGGGAGCCACCACCGGGCGTATTAACCTGCTGGAGTTCTGGAAACGCCGTGCCAGACGTCTGCTCCCGGCTATTGCACTAGTAATTCTTCTCATTGGCCCCATTACCCAGATTATGCAGGGCGATATTCGGGTGGCCCTTGACCGTCAGGTGCTGGGCGCGGCCACATTCTCCTCTAATTGGCTCTCTATCCTTTCAGGCAACGACTACTTTACGCAAACTTCTCCGCAGCTGTTCACAAACTTCTGGTCGCTGGCGGTTGAGGAACAATTCTATGTAATCTGGCCGCTATTACTGGTGACTGTGGCCCTTATCCTTCAGCGCAGGTGGCGCTTATTCGCCATTGCTGTGGGGGTTCTGGTGGTTTTTTCGCTGAAAATCAGCACGGTGCTGGCTGCTGGCGAAGCTCCATTGAGCCGCGTGTACTACGGCACAGATACCCACATGTACGGTCTGCTCAGCGGCGTTCTGCTGGCGTTTGCGGTACCCTGGTCGCTGTACCCGCCCACGGATAAGTACGTGCTCTACACGGTGTCCCGCCCCTACGGCATGGTCACGTTTGCGCGGGTGCTCATCAGCTGGTTGTGCCTATTTGCGCTCATCCCCTATGCTGTGCTCGCTCACGAGTCGGCGAAGTTCTTCATCCCTTGGGGGCTGTTTGGTGCTTCTCTGCTGACGATCGGTGTGATTCAGGGGATGCTGCCTGATATGGTGGTGGGCGCCTCTGAGCTGCTGCGTAAGGTGCTGTCTTTTCCGCCGCTTCTGTGGATTGGCCAGCGTTCGTACGGGCTGTACCTGTGGCATTGGCCGCTGGCGGTCATTGCTCATTACTTGTATGGGCCCGATCGTTCTCCCCTGATTAATCTGCTGGTGCTGGCGTTGACCTTAGCGGTGGCAGAGCTGTCATACCGTTTTGTTGAGACACCGGTACGCCGCTACGGGTTCCGCGGGTGTGCACGCATGGTGTGGCAGTGGCTACGCACCGACCGGATGAAACTTGTACCGCTCTCTATTACTGTGGTCGTGACCGGAGCGTGCTTTGCCAGCACCGCAATGGCGGTGCACAGTGCACCGCAGATGACCAGTGCACAAACCGCTGTGGAGAACGGTAAGAAGGCCGCCCAGGAGCGGTTGCAGGCTAAGAAGGAGGCCCGTGCGTCTGCCTCCGCCAGCGCCACGGCCGACCCGCAGCAGTCGCAGGATCCTTCCGCGGCGCCCTCCCCCGAACCTTCCGGGGATTCGCAGCCGAAGGTTGATTCTTCACAGGTCACCATTATTGGTGATTCGATTGTGGTGGCAACCCAACCCGACCTGTACGATACGATGCCCGATGCTCAGGTGGACGCTGAAGAAGGCCGCACCATTGATAAGGTGATCCCGATAGTGAAGTCAATGGCCTCCAACGGTCAGCTGCGCAAGACCGTGGTAATTTCTGTGGCCGCTAACTCAACGTTCGCCCCGGGGCAGCTGGAGCAGATTCTTGAGACTCTGCCGCAGGACAGCAAACTGGTGGTGGTGACAGGGTTCGGCCCGAGTAATCTGACGTGGATTGAAAACTCGAACAGTATCATTCGCGAGTTTGCCCAGAAGAACTCTTCGCGTGTGGTGCTGGCCGACTGGAACAGCACGATCCGTGAGGAGCTACAGAAAGACCCGACGCTCATGACCTCCGACGGGGTGCATCCGGATTTGTCGGGGCAGGTTATCTATGCGCGCGTGATAACTGAGGCGGTAGCAAAAGCACAGTCTTAAAGGACAAGCTTAAAGGTGTGGGCGGTTCGGCTTTACTGATCGGATGTATCAGGGGCCGCACCGCCCACCGTAGTATGGGGGCTTCACCGGCAGGTGATGGCAGGCAACGCCGCCGCTACTGGTCAATGATGCTGCGCACCAGCTCTTTCGCGGCGGGAATCACTTCGTCTTCGAACCAGGGGTTGCGTTTGCGCCAGCCAATGGTCAGTGGCGAGGGGTGCACCAGCGGCAGCTGGGCGGGGAGGTACTGTTCATAGTCGGCGACAGTTTCGGACAGGTTTTTCTTAGCGCCGGTACCAAGGTAGTAGCGCTGCGCGTACGAGCCGACGAGAATGGTGAGCCGCACCTGCGGCATGAGCTCACGCAGCCGCGGGTGCCAGGTGGGGGCAAATTCTTTGCGCGGCGGTTTGTCCCCATGTTTGCCTTTACCCGGATAGTAGAAGTCCATGGGGGTAAGCGCGAAAAGGTCCGGGTTGTAGAACTCGTTATCAGTAACACCCAGCCATTGCCTCAGCAGCCGCCCGCTGGCGTCATTCCAGGGTTTGTGGGTTTGCTGCGCAATCCTGCCGGGTGCTTGCCCCACCAGCATAATGCGTGCTGCTGCGGTAGCGGTGTACACCGGCGTGTACCCTTTGGCGCGCATCTCAGCGTTCGTTGTGGCGTCGTTGATTTCCTGGTATAACAGGTTAGCTTCTGGCAACAGGTTCATGAGGCCCCAGTATACGCGGTGGGTGCTGTGTGTAGTGTGGGGCGGGGAAAATAGGGTGCCTAGCCGCGCACGGCGTGAAGTGCACTAAGCATCAGGTGATCGGTGCCGGTCTCCTGTGAGTAGGAGTATTCGTAGAGCAGATAATCCAGGCTTTTATCCTCCGTAAGAGCGTCTTGAGCATACGATAAAGAGGCGGCAAACCGGGCACAGTAGAAAAGCGGTTGTACGATATCGTACGGTTTATCGGCGTCGAGCTCCTCAAGGTACATCTCGTCCATGTGCTCTGCCCATTGCTGAAGACGTTCGGCGTGGGAGAAGATTTCTTGCTCACGCACTATACGCACAATATCCTCAGCCACCTCAAGCGCTGAAAGGTGCTGCTGTTTCCAGTCAAGCCACGCCAGGGCTAAAAGGCTGATGAGTTTCTCACGTTGTGATGCATCTAGAGTGCAGATTTGCTGTAGTTCTTCGGCGTAGTCGGGAGGGACAACGATAGTGAACATAGCGGGGTTCCTTTCGCGAATTCCCTCAACTTTAGCACAAGGGTAAAGTAAAACTGGGAGGAATCTCCTCAGAGAAACTCGTGAAAGCTGCACACGATACTCTCTGCAAAGCACCGCCCCTACACCCGATATCAGAAGGATTCTATGGAGCCACAGCAGGAAACATCACACGATATATTAGAGTCTCTTCTTCAAGAGCTTGTAGAGCGTGAAGAAGACTTTAGATTCTACATAAGTCTCTGTCTTCGTCTGCTTGCGCGGTCTCCACAGCACGGTTGGGATGTTAGGGCTTTTATGCGGGGTTTAGAGCCCGAAGATATGGCAGCTCCACGCGATCCTGCCGAGCTCCGAACAAACCCAAAGTTTCTGGAGAGCGAATGGCTTATGGGCAAATATTCCATCCTTCTGGAAGCTTTCGATGAGGCGGGAACTTCCCGCCATATATCTACTGCCGCTCCCAAAGATACGACCCTGGCAGGATATAATCTTCGCATCCTGTGGAAAATCGTCAATGCCCACTACAGCTCGTATTTTGAGCCAGACCCGCGCAGGCGTGTTACCTGTGCGGTTGAGGGGCTTGTGGGAAAAGATTATTCGGTTGAAGACCTCACAGATGATCTTCAAGATTACCTTGATCGGCATGCGTGTCTGCTTAAACTACCGGACCTCTGCCGCGAGCTGGCGGATCAGGGTAAAGATTTGGCATTCTTCGCGGACCTTGGTATACGTCTTCTTGAATCCGTCACCTGGCCCGTGGATGATCTGCGTTCTTCCCTTCAGGAAATAGGCTCAGAGACCGTAGTGGAGCCGGTTGCTCTCCCCCGGCTGGGGTGGCACCAGGTGTACCGTACCCACGAGAATGATGTGTTCAGCGACAGCGAGCAGCTCCTGCAGAAGTACAGCATTCTCGCAGACACGCTTGGTGAATTAAGCAGTCCCGCATACTCTCAAGTTGATCTTGCTTCCCGCGTCGCCCGCGCACAGTACGAGCTATTCTTTAGTCGAAAGCCGCAGGAACGCATCCTTGCCGCCTTACGGCACCTCATCTCAGATGAGTACCCCGCCGAGACGCTGCACCGGCAGCTTTTGGATTTCTTAGCCACACCATAGCCTGCTGACATCCGGTCTTTCCAGCAGGTGAGGCTGACCCGCTATCGGTTATCGGCCGGGGTGCTCGGCGCCCTGCGACGAGCGCGCCACCGAGAAAATAGCGGCCAGCGCCCTACGGAATTCCGGCAGGTGCCGGTCGTCAAGATTCACCAGCACCTCCACGACAGGCCCAACCTGCAGCGCCTGCTGAATATCCTCCCCCATGGTGAACACCACCGTGTTACCGCTGAGCGTGCAGGACACGTTATTGCTCTCAAGAGCGAGCGACTGGTCATTACGCTCTAAGTAGATGACGGGTTCCTCCTCAGGAGTACGTGCAAGCGTGAAGTACTCGTGCTGCCCATACGAGAAATAAACGTACGCCAACCCGTCCTCATTTGAGGGGCTGTATTCTATGGAGTGAGGCTCAATCATGACACCAGCTGCTCCTGCCAAACTCTCGCTACCAAAAAAATTATAGGCGTCCTTCAACCAACCGGAACAGCAAAATCTGTCAGCGCACAATTGTGGTGATCATCTGCTGCTGCCCCAGATACCTGGCGAGGCCGTGCACATCCTCAAGGGTGACCGCGCGGATCTTCTGAAGTAACTCATCAGTGCTCGTAAACCGGCCCGACTCCAGTTCCGCGTGCCCCAGACGGGACATGCGGGAGCCCGAGTCCTCACTGCCCAGAACAGTTGAACCGGCCAGCTGCCCGCGTACTTTGCTGAGTTCTTCCTCAGTAATTCCTGCGGACACCAACTTATCAAACTCATACTGCAAGAGCTCACACACCTGCTCGGTTTTAGCGGGCAGGCACCCGGCGTACATGCCGAAATACCCCGCATCAGAGTAGGCACCTGAGAACGCGAACGTGCTGTACGCCAGCCCGCGTTTCTCGCGGATCTCCTGGAAAAGCCGCGAAGACATACCCGCCCCAAAAGCACTCGACAACACGCTCATCGCGTAGCGTCGCTCATCCCCCGCAATAATACTCGGGCAGCCCATCACAATATTGGTCTGCTCGAAGCCCTTCTGGACTTCACGCAGCTCAGAGAACGGAACGATACCGCTTTCGGTGCGCACACGGCGCGGCGCCGGAGCCACACCCTCGCGAAGGTTCCAGCCGGAGCGGGTGAGCGCATCCAGTACCAGGTTCACAATACGCGAGTGCTCCAGCGACCCAGCCGCTGAAACAACCAGTCGATCCGGCGTGTAATACTGCTTGTAATGCTCCCACACCGCCTCCCTCGGAACCTGCATAATCTCCTGCGGAGTGCCACCAATCGGGCGGCCCAGCGGGTTATCACCCATCAGCTGTTCCACAAAATTCTCGAAGGCAACATCGGTCGGGTCGTCCTGATCCATCGCCAGCTCTTCCAGAATCACCCCACGCTCCTGCTCCAGATGCTCAGGATCCAGCAGGGCGTTACTGACCATGTCCGCCAGCACATCAATCGCCATCGACACGTCGTCGTCAAGTACGCGCGCATAGTAGCAGGTGTGTTCCTTCGCGGTGAGGGCGTTTGACTCGCCGCCCACCTCATCAAACGCCTGTGCAATATCCAGCGCCGTGCGCGAAGCCGTGCCTTTAAAGAGCAGGTGCTCCAAAAAATGGGTAGACCCCAACATGCCCGGGGCCTCGTCCCGAGAACCAACCCCCGCCCAGAAACCGATCGAAACGCCCCGAGTGCCCGGCATACGTTCGGTGATGACACGCACTCCGCCGGGCAGGATAGAACGGCGCACCTCATTCGAATCAGCACCAGCAAAAATCAGGCGGCCACGCTCATAATCAAGCTCCTCAGCGATTTCACCGGGCGCCACAGGAAGGCTAATAGCCATGAAAAAGTCAGTCCTTACCTCACGAACAATATGAACCACACACAAATATACGCGAAGGATGCGCCTCCCACCGGGCCCCGAACCCGGGGCGCCGTGCGGAAGACGCATCCTCGCCAGTTAGAGTGCCGCAGCGGGCATACTACTGGGCGTCATCAACCACCGGGGAGAGCGAAAGCTTGCCGCGGTCGTCAATCTTAGTGATCTCAACCTGCACCTTCTGCCCCACCGACAGCACATCCTCGGTGTCTACCACGCGCTTACCGCCGTTGAGCTTACGCATCTCAGAAATGTGCATCAGCCCGTCCTTGCCGGGGGTAAGCGAAATGAACGCACCAAAATCAGTCAGCTTCACCACGGTACCCAGGTAGCGCTCACCCATCTCGGGAACCTGCGGGTTCGCGATGGCGTTAATCGCCGTGCGGGCGGCCTCAGCAGAGGGCCCATCGGTCGCGCCAATAAACACAGTACCGTCGTCCTCAATGGAAATATCGGCACCGGTATCTTCCTGAATCTGGTTAATGGTCTTACCCTTCGGGCCGATCACCTCACCAATCTTAGCGACCGGAACCTTCACCGAAATGATGCGCGGCGCGAACTCGCTCATCTCATCGGGTGCATCAATAGCTGCGGTGAGCACCTCCAGAATATGCAGGCGAGCCTCGCGTGCCTGGGTCAGTGCACCTGCCAGCACCGATGCAGGAATACCATCAAGCTTGGTGTCCAGCTGAATAGCGGTCACGAACTCGCTGGTACCGGCGACCTTGAAGTCCATATCGCCCAGGGCATCTTCGGCGCCCAGAATATCGGTCAGCGCGGCGTAACGGGTTTCGCCATCAACCTCGTCAGAGACAAGGCCCATTGCGATACCCGCAACAGGTGCGCGCAGGGGCACACCGGCATTGAGCAGCGACAGGGTTGAAGCGCAGACCGACCCCATCGACGTGGAGCCGTTCGAGCCCAAGGCCTCAGAGACCTGGCGGATCGCGTAGGGGAATTCCTCACGCGAGGGCAGCACCGGGGTCAGTGCGCGTTCTGCGAGCGCACCATGGCCGATTTCGCGGCGCTTGGGCGAACCAACACGGCCGGTCTCACCAGTGGAGTACGGCGGGAAGTTGTAGTGGTGAATGTACCGCTTGGACTTGACCGGGTGCAGTGAATCGAGCTGCTGCTCCAGCTTGAGCATATTCAAGGTGGTCACGCCCATAATCTGGGTTTCGCCGCGCTCGAAAATTGCCGAACCGTGCACGCGCGGCAGCACCTCAACTTCGGCGGTCAGCTGGCGAATATCGGTGAGCCCGCGACCGTCAATGCGCACCTGTTCGGTGAGGATGCGCTGGCGCACGGTGTGTTTGGTGAGAGCCGCAAACGCTACTGAAACCTCGTTAGCGCGCTCCTCAAACTCTTTGCCTTCCCCGGTGAGGGCTTCCATCAGCTCGGATTCAAGCTCCGCGGCAGCGGCTTCACGCTCCTGCTTACCCGCGATAGAGTAAACCTCCACGAGGCGCTTGCCCGCGAAGTCTTTCACGGCGGTATCAACGTCTTCACCGTGTCCGCCGAAGTAGGGAAGCTCCAGGGCGGGTTTACCGGCGCGCTCCACAAGGTCAGCCTGAGCCTTGCACAGAGCAGCAATAAAGGGCTTCGCAGCCTCCAAACCTTCGGCTACGATCTCTTCGGTGGGGGCAGTATGGCCGTCTTCCTTAATGAGCTTCCAGGAGTTATCGGTTGCCTCTGCCTCTACCATCATGATCGCAACGTCTTCGCTGCCGTCGGCCTTGGTCACGATGCGACCGGCCACAGCCATATCGAATACGGCGTTTTCCAGCTGAGAGTACTTGGGGAAGCACACCCACTGCCCGTCAATAAGAGCCATACGCACACCGCCGATAGGCCCGGTAAACGGTGCGCCCGAAAGCGAGGTTGAGGCGGAAGCAGCGTTAATGGCGAAGGTGTTGTAGATTTCGTCCGGTTCAACGGTCAGAACGGTTACGACAACCTGCACCTCATTGCGGATACCCTTGGTAAAGGCGGGGCGCAGCGGGCGGTCAATCAGACGTGCAGCGAGCACGGCCTCAGTTGCGGGGCGCCCTTCACGGCGGAAGAACGAGCCGGGAATCTTACCGGCAGCATACATGCGCTCTTCAACATCCACAGTCAGCGGGAAGAAGTCAAAGCCTTCACGCGGTGACTTCCCCACAGCGGTTGCAGAGAGCAGGGTGGTTTCGTCGTCAATGGTGACAAGCACGGAGCCCGCCGCCTGCTTGGCGAGGCGGCCAGTTTCAAAACGCACATGACGTTTACCGTACACACCGTTGTCGATTTCGACCTCGGAAAATTGGATTTCGGGACCTTCCACGGTTCCTTCTTTCTGTGTTGGTGAGGTCGGCACACCGTGCGTTCTAACTATCGGCCTTCGATAGGAAACCACGGCCGCACCCGCTCCCGGGCGGGGGCCCGTAATTCGCTACCGAGGACCGCACCTAAACGCGCGGGGCGCTCCCTCAGGTTAATATTTCACTGTGTTCGATGCGTGGCACATTTGCGGGGCACTCCCCTGCGGCTCATTGCATCATGAGACAACCGGGGTCGGCCAAGTGTTGCTGCTTGCCACCCCATGCCCCTCCCCAGGTTGCAGTTACGGGCGTGCCCGCCTCTGTGGAGAGACTGACACGCCCGCACTATAAGCCCTTTATCGACGCAGGCCCAGACGCTCAATGAGCGAACGGTAACGCTCGATGTCGATGCTCTTGAGGTAACCCAACAAGTTGCGACGACGACCAACGAGCATCATCAGACCACGACGTGAGTGGTGGTCATGCTTGTGGAATTTCAGGTGCTCGGTCAGGTCGGAGATACGACGAGACAGAACAGCAATCTGCACCTCAGGCGAACCGGTGTCGCCCTCGTGGGTTGCGTATTCCTTGATGATTTCCTGCTTGATTGCCGGATCTAGTGCCATGAAAGTTAACTCCTGGAGTTAGTGCCGCGTACCTCCCGCACAATAGTGTTGTTGCGCGGGGTTTGGGCGAAAGCCCTCAGCGTGTCAACCGCGGACCGCAGACACGCATCCTTACTATTCTACTGCACAAGCCGTGTTTTTGGGGAATATACCCGCTATTTGACGGTAACGCCGGGCTGCTTACCCCGCAAGACCAGAAGGTAGTACCCCAGCAGGAACACGCACCAGACACCCCCAACCACCAGCGCCAAACGGGTGCTCTCAAAGAGCCCCAGAAGCACCACCACGAACGCCATGAACACCAACGTGAGGTAGCTGACCCACAGGGGCAGGCGCACAGGCTGCTTCTCGGTGTCATACCCACCGCGCTTATAGGCGATGTGCGCCAGCAGAATCATCACCCACACCAGCACCGTGGCGAAGGTGGCCAGCGAGGCAACCACCTCAAAAGCATCCTTAAAGAGCACGTTCACAATCACACCCACCGCCATGACCACGATCATGAGCAAAGTGGTCATCCACGGCGCGCCGTTACGGCTCACCCTACGGAACGATGCGGGGGCCAGCCCGCGCTGCGCCAAACCGTACAGCATACGCCCGGCACCGTACACATCTGCGTTCATGGCCGAAACAGCGGCGGTAATCACCACAATATTCAAAATGCCAGCTGCCGCAGGTATACCCAAAGAACTAAAAATCTGCACGAACGGCGAGTTCTCTTTACTGACCGAATACCAGGGGTACAGGGACATAATCACACCCAGGGTAAGCACATAGAAAATCATGATGCGGGCCGGCACGGTGCGGATTGCCTTAGGGATGGAAACACGCGGGTTTTTCGTCTCACCCGCCGCAATACCAATAGTCTCAATACCGCCAAAAGAAAACATCACCACGGTAAAGCAGGCCAAGAAGCCGGTGAACTGGTTCGGCATGAAACCGCCGTCCAGCGACCACAGGTTGGTAACCGACGGTGCGACAGAATCGTGCGCCTGAACCCCAACAAACAGCAGAATCACGCCACCAATAATCATGGCGATAATAGCCGAAACTTTCACTAGGGTGAACCAGAACTCTGCCTCCCCGAACGCTTTTACTTTCGTGAGATTAATGGCGAGCAGAATCAGAAGCACCGACACAATCCACACCCAGGCGGGGCTATTAGGGAACCAGAACTGCATATAGACGGCGAACGCCGTCACATCCGCAATAGCGACCAGCGCCATCTCCAGGGCGTAACTCCAGCCGGTCACAAAACCCGCCCAGCGCCCCAAGTAACGGGTAGCGTACTCCGAAAACGCCCCCGAAACCGGGTTGGCAAGCGCTAACTCTCCCATAGCGCGCATCACCATGAACACCGCTGCGCCGCCAACCATGTAGGCGACCAGCACCGAAGGCCCAGCCAACTGGATAGCAGATGCTGAACCGTAGAAAAGGCCCGTACCAATCGCCGAACCAAGGGCAATGAACATAATGTGACGCAGCGTCAGGACACGCTGAAGGTGCGGGGTACCCGGCTGCACCTTAGCGGTATCCACCGGTGTGGGGTTACGATCCGTTGAGTCCGTGTTTTTCATACTGTCCTCACTGGGTTGGGGTGCCAGGCGCCTGCTACGCGGGGCCCGGCGGGACGGTGGGCTAAGCGGATTGGATAGGCTAGGCCCGTTTCCCTACAGGGGATAAGCCAACGCCGGAGGCTGCCGCACCCGCCGTATACCGTGATGCCCGCAACCCCCGGTGCGTGAGGGACGCAAGCAAAAACGGCGGGCTGGCAACGAAGCCAACCCGCCGTCTTGTCTAAGACTTATTTCTTACGCTTACGACCAATAAGGATCGAAGCGAGAGCGGTTATTCCGGTCACTGTGTAAACCGAAGGCCACGCGCCAATCTTCTTGGCGAGCGGATGAGATGCGCCGAAAGCACCCAGGTACAGACCGGTCAGGAAGGTAGCGCGGGGTGCCCCGGCCTTACGCTTCCAGTTCATAAAGGCAATAATGCCGCACACACCCAGCACAGCACCGCCGAGGGGACGGTTACCTGTGGTGGAAGCCACCTTGTAGCCACCGAGCAGACCGGTGACAGATGCGAGGGTGGGGCAAACCTTCATGGGGTTTCTCCTGGGGTTCGAAAAATCTCTTGCCTAATAACCATACTGCATGTGCGCCACAAATGCATCCTCACCCCGCTGCGAACCGCCACTAGGCAGGGTCCGCAGAGAGCAAGTGAGCGCCGCGCAGCACCGGCAGAGCCGCAGCTGCAGCCCGTATTACGCCTTAGATTCCTGTTCTGTGTCTTCGGCATCATCCGTGTACCCGCGCAGGAACCACAGGTGCGCGGCAACCCGCAAGGCGTATTGGGCTGAGCGGGCAGCAGCCACCTCCACACCAAGGTGGAAATCTTGCCCAGCGGCAGGGCCGCACAAATCAGAGACGCACCGCACCGCCACAAACGGCACCTCATAGTTATGGCACACCTGGGCGATGGCGGTAGTTTCCATATCGGTGCTTAACGCGGCGGGAAACGCCTCACGGGTGTCTTTGACATTATGGGCGGTCACGAATGAATGTCCGGCAAGCATCAGCCCCCGGCACACCTGCCAGCCGCCTTCTGCCTGCTCAGCATCAAGAGCTTCGACGGCGGCGGCAACCGCATCATCCACGTCGGAATCCGGGCCGCCATAGGTTTCGGGCATGCCGGGGATTTGCCCACGCACATACCCGAAAGCGCTCGCATCAGCATCGGTGTAGGTGTACTCTGTACCGACTATCACATCCCCCACGTTCGTTGTGGCGGCAAGCCCGCCAGCGGTGCCTGCACTTATCACGCCAGAACAGTCGGTGGCGTAGCTCAATGCCTCGGTCACGGCGGATGCGGCGTTCACCAGCCCAATCTTGGAACGCACCAGCAGCAGAGGCACCTCATGCTGATTAACGGTCAGGGTGCGCGGGTGAAAGACCGCCGCGCCCTCATCAATAGGTTCCTGCGCCCAGGCGGTGGCGTTAAGAAGCGGCGCGATTTCTTCGTCCATAGCCACCTGAATAATGACGGCGTTGGAGAAGTTCAGCATCAGATCATTAAGGTTTTCGAGGTCAGCAAGCATGGCAGTGTAAACCTCGTCAGGATTCATCTGCGCCGCAGCAAAAGGAAAATCGCTCACGCCATCACCTGCTCCCATTCGCTGCGGGCGGCTAGGAAACCGCGGGCGGCCTCTTGAGCAGCACCCAGAGAATGGTGTGCCCCCCAGCCGCACTGCACCTCGTTTGCGGCGGGAACTTCGGTAGCCTCTAGAATATCGCGCATCGTTGCTTCAAGGATGGGCATAAATTCTTGCGGCTCAATACCTAGAGTGAGGGCGTAGAAGCCGGTCTGGCAGCCCATGGGGGAGAAGTCAATGAGCTTATCGGTGTGGTTGCGCATCAGTTCGGCGCTCAGATGTTCAATAGAGTGCACAGCAGGCATGTCAAGATGCGCATTATTTGGCTGAGTGAAACGGACATCATACTTAATGAGGGTGTCCCCGCCCGGCAGTATCTTACGGTCCGCAATGCGCACATAGGGGGCAGCGACAGCCCGGTGGTCCAGGTTAAAGGACTCAACGTTCATTTTTTCCATGGTTCCATTCTCGCTTAAAACCTGAGTAATGTAACCCAAAAAACTGCACGCATAGACGCCCACACCTTTGGCGGTGCAGACGGGTACTGGGCGCGTCCCTCAACACGGTACGCCCGGTTCGCAGGGACTACGCGGCGGCCAGTACCTCCCGAGTCTGCGCCACATCCTGGTTAATCTGCTCCACCAGGGCCTCCACCCCGTGGTACGCCACCATCGGGCGCAAATGCTTCACAAACTCCACCACCACATGCTGACCGTACAGGTCAAAGTCCTCGACACGCTCCTGCGGCCGGTCAATCACATGCGCCTCAACATGCCGGTTCTCAAGACCGTCAAACGTTGGGTTCGTTCCCACCGAAATAGCCGCCGGGTGGCGTGTTCCCGACTCGTCCGTCAGCCACCCGGCGTACACTCCATCCACCGGGATAAAACCGCGCGCCTCCAGCTCCAGGTTTGCGGTGGGGAACCCCAGCTCACGCCCGCGAGCCAACCCGTGCACCACCTCCCCGTACATGAGGTGAGGGCGGCCCAACAATCTGGCGGCACCCTCCATATCCCCCGTATTCAGCAGTTCACGGATACGCGTAGAAGAGCACCTGGTGCCGTCATCCGCCATGAGATCATCAACCACTACAACCTCAAACCCGTACTGTTCGCCCAGCTCACGCATGGTGTTAAGGTCACCAGAGTTGCGGTGCCCGAAACGCACATCATCGCCAATCACCACGTAACGGGCGTGCAGGGTATCCACAAAAACGCTCTTCACAAACTCTTCGGGGCTCTGCTTCGCAAACTCCAGGTCGTAGTGAAGCAGCACATAATTCTGCAGGCCCAGCTGACACATAAAATAGCGGCGTGAACCCTGCCCCATAATCTCCTGATGCATCAGCTCAGGGTGGTGAACCTGCATTGGGTGCGGGTCGAATGAGACCGCAACAGAGGCCAGCCCGTGCTCCCCAGCCAACTCGACAACGCGCGAAATCACGCGGGTATGACCAATATGCACACCATCAAAGTTGCCGATAGTCACCACCGACGGCCCAAAATCCGCCGGAATATCGCTCAGCTCGGTATAGAGGGTCACGTGCTCTCCTGCATAAAAAATACTGTACCTATACATCCTAGACCAGCGCGGGCATAGATGCTGAATCCTAAAACGGGGTGCACCCCGGTACGGCGAGCCCGGCCAAAGCCCCGATTAAACGCGGGAGGCGCTGAGCATCTGCTGACGGATCGTATTCGACTTATTAATCCAGGCGTACCACACCAGAAGACACGGCGGGATCACCAAATCCGTCACCATCAGCACAATAAGCGACCAGTGCGGGGTACCGTGCGAAGCCCACGAAATAATGCGCCCCACGCCGCCAAGGAACACCACCAGGCACGCCAGTACCAGCATATTCGCCCACTTAAACTTCCAGGCGATAAACAAGAACGCGATGCCCACCCCCGCATACACGGCGGCAAGAAACGCATAGTTCGACTCGATTGACGGGTTCACCGCAACCGCAGCGGAGTCCGGGGCAGCCTGCGTACCCGCCATCACCTGCCACGCCGCGTAGGCAATAATCGCCACGCCGTACAGCCCCACCACCGAACGGAACAGCCCACGGTTTTGGGGTTTTGCCGCATCCTCAAGGGTCTGCGGCTTCTGCTCCAGTTTCGTTTTCTGCTCGGGTTTCTTCAGTGCAGGCTGCTTTACCATCTCACCGTTCTCTGGTGTGGTTCGGGCCGGTTTCAGGGCCTGGGGCTCTTTTCCAGGCCGACCCGCAGTACCCGCTTCACTGGCGAGGAAACCCGCAGATTCCTCACGGTCGCCCTGACTCGCAGCCTCGTTTTTTGAGGTCTCTTCATTCATATATTCTCTCCTCACATAATGTGTACAATTCAATAATTTGCGCCACGGCTACCCAGCGCCTAGGCACGCCTGGAGTGGAACAGCCACCACAGGCCCACAACGGGCAAAACCAGCGGAATAAACCCGTACCCCTGCCCAAAATGCGACCACACCGAGGCCAGCGGGAACAGGTGCGGGGCAGCCAGAGACAACGCCCCCACCCCCAGCACGCCCACAAGCTCAGCTGAAATAGTCACAAGGGCAACTCGCCGCGCCTGCTCTCCGCGCCGTGCCAAAGCAACCGCGGCCACAGCATAAATAACAGCCGACAGCAAAGACAGCAGGATTGCCAGCGGAGCCTCATCAAATTTACGCACCAGCTGGTACCCCGCCCGCGCCCCAGCCGACAACGTAAAAACACCGTACAAAACGGCGATCAGCTTCCCCGGGCCCGAGGCGTGGTAGGAGCCCATGCTGCGGTTTTGAGGCCGCCCACCGGAGGCAGATTGAAGATTATTACCCATGTTTCCTTCCAAAAGTGTGTGCGGCAGAAGGTCACTGCGGCCGGCTCAGTAGTAGTACCACAACATATTCATCCGATGCACCATCACAATCAGCACCGGGCCGGGAACCGCCAACAGAAGCGTAGCCCACCGGGTGCGTTCACTCAACGAGTAGAAAAACGCACCCGCCGGGATCACCATAGCCGTCAGCAAATACCCGTAGTACTCCAGCCAGTCACCGCGAGGTCCCGGGCCAACCGCCTGCATAATAATCGACCCTATCAGGTACACCACCAGGTACGCCTCAAGCAGCAGCACCGGGCCCTGCGAATAATCATCCGGGGCGTACCCGCGCACATACTGCACCAGTGCTGCAGCCGCTGAGAGGGAGCCCAGTACGGCAGTTACCCAAAACCACCAGTCCAGCCCAGCAATCATGAGCTCTTCTCCAATGCTCCGGAAAAATCAGTCCCAGCCTCGAACACCAGGGTCGGTGCAGCCACCACGCTACCGCGCTGTTTTAAGTTCTCCAGCAACGCCACCAGCGTGCCATCCGGCGCAAAAGCCGCGTACACGCCCTCGGTAGTAGCGTGTTGCTTTTCCCCTCCGTCACCGGTACTTGCGTGGGCCTGCCGCAGAGTCACCGTCCCGTCCCCGTTCGGGCTAATGCGGCGGCCAAAAGACACATCTGTGGCCTGCTGCGCCGATAGCTCACGAACCTTAAAGAGACGGCGCGCAGCCTCCTCTAAACTCAGCAGCGGCATATCCGTCAACGGTTGCCCCGCCGTCTGCCGGCGTTCCAGCAGTTCCGGCAAAGCAGCGGCGTCTGCAAGGGTGGTTTCTCCCACCCGGGTGCGGCGTAAACGTATGAGGTGCCCGCCGGTGCCCAGCATCTGACCCAGATCCCGCGCCAAGGCACGAATATAGGTGCCTGAGGAGCAGGATACCGTCACCTCACAGTTGATCACCGGCACCGAGGTGATCGCAGTAGTGGGATCTGACAGCTCGCCGTGTGTTCCAGCCACGTCGATCCCCGCCTCGGCAAGTTCCTGCTGAGAAACGAGAACACACCAACTGGTCATAGTGCGTTGTGTGGAATGCACCGTGAACTCATTCACCCGCACTGGGCGGGCAGCTAGTTCTACCTGTTCACCGCCGCGCACCCGAGTGTAGGAGCGGACCCCATTAACCTTGATGGCAGATACCGCAGAAGGCACCTGCATAATATCGCCGGTTAAGCTTGCGACCGCCTCAAGAATGCGCTGCTCAGTCAGTGCCTCCACAGCCTCCGGGCAAGTTCCGGTCTGTCGGCCCTGAGCATCGTCCGTTTCTGTGCTAATACCCAGCTGAATCGTGGCCTGATACGTCTTATCCTGCCCTACCAGGTAGGTCAGCAGTTTCGTCGCCTTATTCAGCCCCAGAATCAGCACCCCGGTGGCCGCCGGGTCAAGGGTGCCCGCATGACCAACGCGACGGGTGCCCGCAATCCAGCGGAGTTTCGACACCACATCATGGCTGGTTATCCCCTCGGGCTTATCGATCACTACCAGCCCACTGGGTCCGTCCCCTTTCGTTTTAGCCACTTATTCGGTGTCCTCACCGGTGGTGTCTTCGCCGAACTCGTTATCGTCAGCGGATTTCTTATAGGGGTCGGCCTCCCCCGCATACTGCGCGCCCGTGGCGGCGGCGGCCAGCTGAGCGTCACGTTCACGGGTCTTACGGAGCAAATCCTCCAGGTGGTAGGCGTTTACGGGGACTTCATCAGGCACAAAAGTGAGGGTTGGGGTCAGGCGGGCGGTAATGTTCTTCCCCACCTCCGACCGCAGGATACCTTTGGCGGATTCCAAGGCAGCCTTTGTCGAAGCCTGCTCCTGTTCGGAACCGTACACCGTGTAGTACACGGTTGCGTGCTGCAGATCGTTGGTGACGCGGGCGTCTGTGACGGTCACGAACCCGAGCCTGGGGTCTTTGACACGACGCTCTAACGCCTGTGCCACAATCACTTTAATGCGGTCGGCTAGGCGAGCCGCGCGGGCTGCATCAGCCATGCTGTTCTCCTCTGTAGGTGATACGCGGCGCGGGGGCGACGCGATAGTTCTTCCGTATATTTTCTGCTCGCAAGGTACGATGCCGCTGGTGCACCGCTGACACTGGCCCCGCAGCGGCGCGGGCCGGCCCTTATAAACTCCCGTTCATAAGGACCGGCCCGCACGGTATGTGAGGTGCCCGCTTCCCTACTGCGGCTGGGAAGCAGACGGCCTTAGTGCCTTAGACGCGCTTCTTCTCGCGCATCTCCCACGTTTCAATAACGTCGCCTTCCTTAATGTCGTTGAAGGAACCGAGCCCAATACCGCACTCGTAGCCTTCACGAACCTCGGTGGCGTCGTCCTTGAAGCGGCGTAGCGACTCAATGGTGAGGTCTTCAGCCACCACGGACCCGTCACGTACCAGGCGTGCCTTGGAGTTACGCTTGATAATACCGTTCTTAACCAGCGAACCGGCAATATTGCCCCACTTGGAGGAGCGGAACACTTCGCGGATCTCAGCTGAACCAAGCTCAACTTCTTCATACTCAGGCTTGAGCATACCCTTAACGGCCTGCTCGATTTCCTCAATCGCACGGTAGATAACCGAGTAGAACTTCATCTCGACACCCTCGCGGTCGGCAAGCTCCGAGACGCGCTCTGCGGGGCGAACGTTGAAGCCAATGATCACCGCATTGTCCACGGTTGCCAGGTTCACGTCGTTCTGGGTAATAGCGCCCACACCGCGGTGGATCACACGCAGCTGAACCTCGTCGCCGCCCACGTCGATCTTCATGAGCGACTCTTCCAGAGCCTCAACAGCACCGGAGACATCACCCTTAATAATCAGGTTCAGCGTGTCCATCTTGCCCTCAGCCACGGCGGCATCGAAGGATTCAAGGGTTACGCGCTTACGACGCTTCGCAAGCTGCGCGTTACGGTCCGCCGCCTCACGCTTCTCAGCGATCTGGCGTGCAGTGCGTTCTTCCTCCGTCGAGAGGAAGGTATCACCCGCACGGGGCACCGTCGAAAGGCCCAGAACCTGCACGGGACGGGACGGACCGGCTTCTTTCACTGCCTGGCCGTTTTCATCGAACATTGCACGCACGCGACCGTGTGCCACGCCAGCAACAATCGCATCCCCCACATGCAGGGTACCGGACTGCACCAGGACGGTGGAGACCGCACCGCGGCCCTTGTCCAGGTTCGCTTCAATGGCAACGCCGCGAGCTTCCTTATTCGGGTTAGCACGCAGTTCCAGGACGTCGGCGGTGAGAGTCACAGCCTCCAGCAGTTCGTCAATATTGGTGCCGTTGCGGGCAGAAACATTCACGAACATGGTGTCTCCACCGTAGTCTTCGGGTACCAGACCGTACTCGGTCAGCTGGCCCTTGACCTTATCGGGCGAGGCACCTTCCTTATCGATCTTGTTAACCGCAACCACGATCGGCACGTTAGCCGCCTGGGCATGGTTCAGGGCCTCAACGGTCTGCGGCATCACGCCGTCATCCGCTGCGACCACAAGAATAGCGACGTCGGTAACCTTCGCACCGCGGGCACGCATAGCGGTAAACGCCTCGTGACCGGGGGTATCGATGAAGGTAATCGCACGGTCTTCACCCTCAACGGTGGTGTGTACCTGGTACGCACCGATGTGCTGGGTAATGCCGCCAGCCTCGCCCTCAATGACGTTGGTGTTACGGATGGCATCCAGCAGGCGGGTTTTACCGTGGTCAACGTGACCCATCACGGTCACAACCGGCGGGCGCACCTCAAGCTCTTTATCGCCTTCAGCAGCCGCTTCGGCCTCAAGGTCAATGTCGAAGGACTCCAGCAGCTCGCGCTCTTCGTCTTCGGGGGAAACGATCTTAATAACGTACCCCAGCTCGGCACCCAGCAGCTCAAACGTGTCCTCGTCCAGGGACTGGGTTTGAGTTGCCATCTCACCCAAGTGGAAGAGCACCGTAATCAGGGCTGCGGGGTTCGCGCCAATCTTCTCGGCAAAGTCCATGATGGAGGCGCCGCGGCGCATACGGATTTCGGTTGAGCCGTCGCCGCGAGGCACGACCACGCCGCCGGGTGCTGGTGCGTTAAGCTGCTCCTGCTCGCTGCGGCGTGCCGCCTTTGACTTGCGGTTTTTACGTTTGGAACCGCCGCGTCCGAAAGCGCCCTGGGCGTTACCGCGACCGCCGGGGCCGGGGCGGCCCGGGCCACGGTTAAAACCACCGCCGCCGCGACGGGAGCCACCGCCGCCACCGGAGTTACCGCCGCCTGAAGGCGATCCGGGCCCAACATTGGATACCTTCGGCATCATTGACGGGGTGGGGCGTGAACCGCCGCCTGAGCCTGAACGGGGGCCGCCACCGGGGCGTGAGCCCGCTGCGGGGCGGGGGCCGCCGGAACCAGCACCACGCTGTCCACCACGCGGCGGGCGCGGCCCGCCGGAACGCTGCTCACCACGCTCGGGGCGTTTCATGCCCTGCTGCGATGAGAACGGGTTATTACCCGGGCGCGGGCCGGGTTTCGGACCGGGCTTAGGAGCCGCAGGCTTTGGCGCGGCAGGCTTGGGGGCGCCGGGTTTCGGTGCTGCGGACTGCGCATCGGGGCGTTTCATGCCCTGCTGCGATGAGAACGGGTTATTACCCGGGCGCGGGCCGGGTTTCGGACCGGGCTTAGGAGCCGCAGGCTTCGGCGCAGCAGCAGCCTTCCCTGCCGGCGGAGCGGCCTTTGTACCGCTCTGTTTCTGAGCGGCAGATTTAGGCCCAGGTTTCGGAGCCGCAGGCTTTGCTGCAGATTTCGGCGCGGCAGAAGCACCGGAGGCTGCTTTCTGGGATGCGGCAGGTTTCTGAGCTGCTTCAGCTGCAGGTTTTGCAGCGGGAAACGCCTCACGCAGCTTTTTGACAACCATGGGGTTTAGGGTCGAGGAAGGACCCTTAACAAATTCATTCATCTCGCCGAGTTTGGCGATAACTTCTTTAGAGGTGACGCCAAACTCTTTAGCGAGCTCGTGTACACGAGGCTTAGCCAATTTTCTCCTGTCCTGGCTCGCGCCAGGACGGCGCGGGCTCTAGTGATGTATGGGTGTGCGCACTACGGCGCACGGTGGCATTAGACAGCCGTTTTCTGAGCACAGGTAAGTACTCATTCTGCGGCACTCATTAGATATCCATCAGTTTTCTGACTCGCTTTCATACAGTGTTAAGAAGCCGTCAAACTTGTTTGACTTACATGGGGCCTGCGGTTCTCTCCTCCGCCTCCAGACGCTGTTGAAGCTGCTCGGCAAAAGCCTGCACCTGCGAAGCGCCACAGACAGTTTTGAAGGCGCGGGCGAAAGCATTCCTGCGTACTGCCTGCTGCAGGCACTGCACGCTGGGGTGTAGCCACGCTCCGCGCCCGGACATATCTCTTCGCGCATCCACAAGAATACGCTGGGAGGTAGGCCCGTCACCGCCGCAGGATCGTACGATCCTGAGCATGTTCCGCTGGGTATCGCGGTCACGGCAACCGATGCAGGTTCTCAGGGGTAGGCTCATAAGTTTCCCCCTTTATCGTCCCAACATCAATTACCCTCGTTTGAGGGCGCACTAAGGCACGCGATCACAAACGCACATTTATATTCTATACGGTATGCCGGTATTTTCAGAGCCACCATTGCGGCTATGAACGAATATTACTCGTTGTCAGCATGCAAAGCGCGAGAAACCCGCTCCGCCACTTCCTCTTCAGCCTTTAGCTGCGCATACTTCGATTCCGAGAGAATATCGATACGCCACCCGGTGAGTTTAGCGGCAAGCCGGGCGTTCTGCCCCTCACGACCAATAGCCAACGACAGCTGGTCATCGGGTACAACGGCTCGGGCCGAATACTCACGCGCATCCAAAATAATGACCTCAGTCACCTTCGCGGGGGAAAGCGCTGCGGCAATAAACTCGGCGGGGTCTGAGGAATAATCGACAATGTCGATTTTCTCGTCATTCAGTTCCGCGGCAACAGCACGAACACGCGCGCCCATATCACCAATACAGGCACCTTTTGCGTTAATAGACGGGTCGGTGGCGTGCACCGCGATCTTCGAACGATGCCCCGCTTCACGGGCAATTGAGGCGATCTTCACCAGCCCGTCAGAAATCTCGGGAACCTCATGCTCAAATAAACGCAGCACTAGGTTCGGGTGGGAACGGGAAAGCACAATTGAGGGGCCTTTCTGGCCTCGGCGCGCCTCCACCAAATATGCGCGGATGCGCGCGCCATGCGGGTATTTCTCTCCCGGCACCTGCTCATTAGCTGGCAGCACCGCCTCAACAGTTCCCAGATCGACCTGCACCATACGCGGATTATTGCCCTGCTGCACCACACCAGAGACGAGGGTGCCCTCACGGTCACGGAACTCCCCCAGCACGCTGGCGTCCTCGGCGTCTCGCAGGCGCTGCGCCAGCACCTGACGCACAGTCGCGGCGGCGATACGGCCAAAGTTATTGGGAGTATCATCAAACTCGGCGATCTTCTGGTTATCGTCGTCAAGTTCGGGGGCTAAAATGACGAACTGACCGCTCTTACGGTCAATCTCTGCACGGGAACCTTTAATAGCGCCCGGCTGCTTCATGTACGCCAGCAGTAGCGCATTCTCGACGAGCGCAAACAGTTCTTCCAGAGCGATCCCGCGTTCCTTCTCAAGCGTGCTCAGAACGCTTAGGTCAATCGTCATATTATTGTCCACGCTCATCAGCCTTTCCCTGTAGCACAGCGCCGGGACGCTCTGGGCGCCCCGGCTACCGGACGGTATGCCCTTCACCACCTAAAAATAGGCAACAACGGTGAAGAGCCCACTTTGACTCCTATTCTACCGAATCGGCTGTGGAATTGAAATCAATCTGAAGATGAGCACTGGCGATACGCTCCCACGGCAGGGTCTGCGGCTCATGGTACGAAGGTTTCTGCCCCTTCTTAGTCTGCTTTTTCCGCCGCAGAACTGGGCCGTCATCCGTAACTTCATCAAGGCGCCCCACATACTCGGAGCCATCAGTCTCGGTAATGGCCACGAGTCGGGTTCGGGCTCGCACCCAGTGGCGGCGTTCAGACAGTTCACGTGTTGCCCCCGGCGAGGAGACCTCCAGTAAATACGGGAAGAACTCATCGTTCGCATCAGCACGATCCAGGGCCGCAGAGAATACCCCCGAAATCTCGGCGATCGTATCCAAAGAAAGCGAATCGGTGCGATCTTCCGTGTAATCTACGGTAATTTCAACGGTGCAGTTCTGTGCCGGGCCGGTAATTTTAATGCTCTCCACCACAAGGGAGAATTCCGCTAGGGTTGGTTCGATCGCAGCCCGCACCTCATCGGCATGAAGAGGGCGGGTACCCACCGGAGCCTGCGGAGCCTTCTCAACGGGTGCGCGTGAGACGCCGCTTGCGGCTCGTGAGGCGGCACGCCGGGCACGAGCATTGGAGGCACCGCCTTTCTTACCGCCCGAACGTTTAGGTTTGTACGCCATAGATATCCCTTCTTTCCTGCTATCCCACACCCAGAACAGTTAAGGGCGAGTTTCAGCCAGGACCTCGCGTACCGCATCCGATACGGCAATATCGCGTGCTTCGCCGCTTCGCCGGTCTTTGAGCTCCAACATTCCGTCTTTGAACCCGCGGCCAATCACTAGGATGGTGGGTACGCCCAGAAGCTCTGCATCGCCGAATTTCACGCCCGGGCTGGTTTTCAGACGGTCGTCCAACAGCACCTGCACCCCGGCGCCTTCAAGCTCCGCGCTCAAGGTTTCTGCGTACTCACGGGAGTGGGCGTCTTTATTTGTGATGACGATATGCACATCGGCGGGTGCCAAGTTACGCGGCCAGATCAGGCCCTTCTCGTCATGATTGCCCTCAGCGATTGCGGCAAGTGCACGGGTTACGCCAATGCCGTAAGATCCCATCGTTACGGTTTGGAGTTTACCGTTCTGATCGAGTACTTTCAGGCCCAGTGCCTCGGCGTATTTACGACCAAGCTGGAAGATATGTCCCATCTCAATGCCGCGTGCGGCAATAAGCGGTCCGGAACCATCCGGTGCTGGGTCGCCTTCGCGTACTTCACACGCTTCCAAAGTACCGTCTGCGCTAAAGTCCCGCCCGTACACAAGATTTGCCACGTGTTTGCCGTGCTCGTTAGCGCCGGTCACCCATGAGGTTCCGCGAACTACGCGCGGATCAACGAAAAATGGAATACCGGTAGCAGTGTGGCGCTCTTCGGTATTCTCACCCAGCATAGGCTGATCAAGAGTAAGACCCGGGCCGATATAGCCCTTGACGAGCTGCGGGAATTTCTTTAAGTCCTCCTCGGAGGCAGCCTCAACCTCGACTTCGCCGCCGATACCCAGGAGTGCACCAATGTTAACCTCGACGCGCCCCAGATCGACTTCGCGGTCACCGGGCACACCCACGGCAAAGAGCTTACGCTCCCCGGCAGGGGTAATGACTGCGCCCACAAAACATTTGAGTGTCTGTTCAGCGGTGAGTTCACCGCCGGTCGCCTGAGGGTGCAAGTCATTCATCTGGGCTACGAGGGTTTCAATCGTGGGAGATTCGGGGGTATCGAGCACGATAGCTGCGGGTGTATCCGTGAAATCAATATCTGCGGGCACAACGGTGGTGACTGCCTCCACGTTTGCGGCGTAGCCACCGGCGGAACGCACGAAGGTGTCTTCACCTACAGGGGTCGGATGCAGGAATTCCTCGCTACGGGAACCACCCATAGCACCCGATTGTGCGGTCACAATGACGGTGTCTAATCTCAAGCGGTTAAAAATACGCTGGTAAGCGGCACGGTGGGCCTCGTAGGCTTCACTCAAGCCTTCGTCGTCCACAGTAAAAGAGTAGGAATCCTTCATGATGAATTCGCGCCCACGCAGCAGACCGGCGCGGGGTCGCGCCTCGTCACGGTACTTATTCTGGATCTGGTAAATATACAGCGGCAGATCCTTGTAGGAGGAATACAGGTCTTTCACCAGCAGGGTGAACATTTCCTCATGGGTGGGCGCCAGCAGCATATCGGCGCCTTTGCGGTCCTGCAGGCGGAAGAGATTATCACCGTATTCTTCCCACCGGTTAGTTGCCTCATAGGGTTCTCGCGGCAGCAGCGCCGGGAAGAGAACTTCTTGGGCTCCAATCGCGTTCATTTCCTCACGCACCACATTCTCAACCTTGCGCAGAACCCGCAGCCCCAGAGGCAGCCACGTGTACACGCCAGGGGCGGCACGGCGAATATAACCTGCGCGCACCAGCAGCTTGTGACTGGCCACCTCAGCATCTACAGGGTCTTCGCGCAAAGTTCGCACGAAGAGGTTGGACAGTCGAAGTACCACGGGAAGCCTCCTGCAATCGGTTGAAATAGTCTTGTTCGCGCACAAAGGCGCGTAAACGGTGCGGGCACACAAAAACCAGGCACAGGCTGTGCCATCTTTCTAGTCTATCTGTTCGCAGGGTTAACGCGCGAAGATGACGGTGGCGTATTCACCCACCGGCTCCCACCCCAGGCGTGCATACAGGGCACGGGCGCGGGCATTATAGTCGTTCACATACAGGCTCAGATGCCGGTAGCGGCGGCGTAACAGGGCACACGCCGCGGCGGTCAGTGAAGCCGCCAGCCCCAAACCCCGGTAATCCGGATGCACCCACAGCCCCTGTATTTGGGCGGTATCCAGGCTGGTAAGGCCCGCGTCTGCCTTATACACTACCGCCCCCTCAACATTAGTAGCGACCACGGTTCGCTGCTGCGCGCTGAGGGTATGCACACGGTTACGGTACCCCTGCCCATACCGCTCCAGCGGGTCAAGGCCCACCTCCTCACGAAACATGGCGGCCGCTGCGGGCAGCAACGCATTATAGTCGGCGCTATTAGCAAACCGCACGTAATGCCCCACCTGCTGGTCATACAGGTCGGTGGTAGCAAGCGGAGGCAGGTGCATAGGGATACGCGGTAGTGTCGCATCAATATGCTCAGTGAGATCAACCTCAGGCGACAGGTACAGCAGAGGCTGAATCGGGCGGTACGAAGACGGCGCGGGCATACGGCTCTCAAGGGTGTGCCACAACGGGTTCACCATATCCGCAGGCCCAAAAATAGAGTCAAGGCGGCGCTTGCTGCGGTGGATGCATTTTGCCAACACAGCGTAATCACTATTAGCCACAACCACAGGAACCGTATTGTTCCCCAGCAGAATAATGCTGCTCAAATTCGGCTGCTGCGCACCGTCTCTTTCGTCTCCCTCAGCCGGGATACCCACAAAACCGGCGTAACCAGACGGTACTTTATCACCCACCGACCTGGCCATGGGCAGACCGACCTGCTCGTAAAAATCAACGGCATACAGGTTACCCACAATACTCGAATACAATGCCTCTTCCAGCGCATCCGCGTGCCGCACATCCAGCGGGATAGCGCGGCGGGGCGCCGACTGCGATGCGCTTGCGGCGGTGAAGAGCTTAGGTAACACTGTGACGTCCAAAGGTTGTAAGGTGCTGGGCGGCGAGTGGGCGAAACGCCCCGCACACGGGTGCGGGGCGCTGAAAACTATTTGACGGTGACGGCGGGGGCGGCTCCTTCGGGAACATATTCACCGCGTGCCTCCATTTCGGCGGCGATACGGTTTGCCTCCTCAATGAGGGTTTCCACGATCTGGTCCTCGGGCACAGTCTTAATGACCTCACCCTTCACAAAAATTTGGCCTTTACCGTTGCCGGATGCCACCCCAAGGTCGGCCTCACGCGCCTCACCGGGGCCGTTCACCACGCACCCCATCACGGCCACACGCAGCGGAACTTTCATGCCTTCCAGGCCCTTGGTCACGTTCTCGGCCAGCTCCCACACGTTCACCTGGGCGCGCCCGCACGAGGGGCACGAAACAATATCAAGTTTACGTTCGCGCAGGTTCAGCGATTCAAGGATTTTTGTACCAACTTTTACCTCTTCAACCGGCGGGGCGGAAAGAGACACGCGGATAGTATCACCAATCCCCTGTGAGAGCAGGGTGCCGAACGCGACGGAGCTTTTAATAGTGCCTTGGAATGCGGGGCCAGCTTCGGTCACTCCCAGGTGCAGGGGCCAGTCGCCGCTGGCGGCAAGCTGCCGGTACGCCTCGACCATAATCACCGGGTCGTTGTGTTTAACGGAGATTTTAAAGTCCCGGAAGCCGTGTTCTTCAAACAGGGAAGCCTCCCAGACGGCTGATTCGACCAGTGCTTCAGGGGTTGCTTTACCGTACTTCTCAAGCAGCCGTTTATCGAGTGAACCGGCGTTCACACCAATACGTATAGAGGTGCCGTGGTCGGATGCCATCTCGGCGATCTCTTTTACTTGGTCGTCAAACTTACGAATGTTACCGGGGTTCACTCGCACCGCACCGCAGCCGGCTTTAATGGCGGCGTACACGTATTTCGGCTGGAAGTGGATATCGGCAATCACCGGTATATTGGACTGTTTGGCGATAATCGGCAGCGCCTCAGCGTCCTTATCGGTGGGGCACGCAACACGCACAATATCGCACCCGGCGGCGGTGAGCTCGGCAATCTGCTGCAGGGTAGAACCAATATCGTGGGTCTTGGTGGTGGTCATGGATTGCACCGAGACGGGCGATTCGGAACCGATGCCCACAGTACCAACCTTGAACTGGCGGGTTTTGCGGCGCGGCGCAAGAACCTGGGGTGCGGGCTTAAGTACGGGCATGCCGAGGCTAACCGACAAGGTATTCCTCCAAAAGGGTTGAGGTGGCGCTGGGTGCGCCGTTCAGCTTCTTATTGTGCCACCGCCGCGCGGCGATTCACTAATACGGATACCCTAACCGCGTGATAAATCACAGGGCGTTAAGGATGGGGCGTCCAAACCGTAGGTTGCGGCTCTCACAAGCCGCACATTTAGAACAACCTAATCGGTTTAATAATATCTGCGGCAATAAGGATAACGGACATGAGGATGAATGCTCCAGCCACCACGTAGGTAAGCGGCATGAGCTTAATGGGGTCGAAGGGACCCGGGTCTTCACGGCGGGTAAGTTTGGCGAAGGCACGGCGGGTAGCCTCCCATAGTGCCCCAAACACGTGCCCGCCATCCAGGGGCAGCAGTGGGATAAGGTTGAACGCGAAAAGCATCAAGTTCATGCTGGCCACCAGGGAGACGAGAGTTGCCTCCTTAGAGGTGCGGTCAATCTGATCAGTAGAGGCGACCTCCCCCGCAATACGGCTCACCCCCACCACAGAAACCGGCGAGTTCGCGTCGCGGTCACCATTGGTAACGAGAGTTACCCCAAGATCCCAGACCCGTTGCGGCAACGACCACATGGACCCGGCAATACGAGCCAGGGTATGCCCCACGTTCGGCGGCACATCGGATAGGTTACCAGGCTTCAGCTCGGAGGTGGGAGAAATACCCACAAACCCGCCGCTGACTGTTTTAAAGGACCCGTCCTCATTGCGGGCGTACTGACCGGTCTGTTCATCAACCACGGGCCGCACCAGCTGCACCGGGGTGATGGTGAGGGTCTGTTCACGCCCGTCTCGCATGATCTTTATCTCACTGGGGGTGGCCCCTGCCGCGCGGATAGCGCTTGAGACCGCCGTCCAGCTGCTGGTTTCAGTACCGTTCACCGCCAGCACCGTGTCACCTGAACGCAGCCCGGCAGTTTTCGCGGGGGACGGCTGAGAAGAAGCGCTGCACTCCTCATAGGTGATGGAATCTGTGTTCATGCTGACCGTCGGCACGCACTCCGACACGGAGCTGACCTTATTCGTGGCGGTGGGCAGCCCAAACCCACAAATTAGGATTGCGGTGCACACAACCCCAATCAGCAGGTTCATGAACGGCCCGCCGAGCATAATGATAATGCGCTTATACACCGGCAGCTTATAGAAGAGACGGTTCTCATCACCGGGCTGGATACGTTCGGCATCCGCCTCACGGGCGGCAGCAGAGAGCGATGCCAGCAGGCTGGTGTTCCCGGAACGCACCTGCCGCTGGGGTACAGCGTGTTTTTCGGCTGGTTCTGCAGTATCACCGGTGGGTTCAGCGGTTTCAGATGCTGCCCGCCCCGCCACGGTACCGGCGGCCGCGGACGCTGTGACCTTCTCACGTTCATTCGAAGTATCCTCTTCGGCTGAGGCATCAGTTTTTTCTTGGGCGGCGGGTGGGTACATGCCAATCATAGAGATGTACCCACCGAGCGGGATGGCTTTAAACCCGTACTCGGTCTCGCCCCGGCGGAACGAGAAAATGGTTTTTCCGAAGCCGATCATATACTGGGGTACGCGCACGCCGAAGAGTTTAGCGGGCACCAAGTGCCCCACCTCGTGCAGAGCAATGGATACCGCGATGGCAAACGCCATAATAATCACGCCAGCGGCGTAGTACAGAATCTCCACGTCTCTCCTTCAGAGCGGACTGCTTGTGTGTGCGGGATACCGCAAAGCCTTTAGGATACTCCTGTTATCTGTGAACCTGCTGAAGGCGCCACCGAGTCTCTCAAGCTAAGCACCCTCAACCTCTTCTGCGTTCTTCCCCCGAGAAACAGAAACAGGGAGGAAAAATTTATCTGTCATAACCTCAGCACTAATCGCATAAAACAACGCAAAAAACGGATTCCACTCCACCGGATGAAAAATCAAAAAAATTACTACCGCTATTACTCCTAAACGACGCCACCGCGAATACATTCTAAAAACACACCGAAGGATTAAATAAATAACTATTCCCGACCCTATACTTTGCATAGCAACTATCAGCTCCGGAATGTAACGCGCATCATCTCGATACACAAGATAAAGGAATAACCCTGAAAATAATGGGAACCCTACCAGACACACAAAAATAAAAAACGCCTCACCCCGCACATACTGCACATACCCCCGCACCCCCTCCTTCCTCGCCACCGGCGCCGGAGGAACATACCGCAAATAATAATTCGGATCCAACCCCCGATACTGCGCCCAAAACGTCACCACCACCGACGCCCAAAACGTCGCCACCAAAGACGAAGTAGCACACACCGTGGTCAACAACTTATACGGGGGACCTGCCAAATTAGGAATAAGCATCCCTATCAGAAACAGATTTCCTTCCCACAAACCATGCATCCTCCCCCGACGACGCACATACCGCACCACCGTTAACCCCGTAAAAATTACCGGCGCCAACACCGCCAACACATAAAACAACACCGGAGGCGCAGTAGGCTCATGAAGCCCCAAATATATAGCACCATACATTGCAGGCCCCACCACAAACACCATCGCCAATATCGGCCGTAATAAATACCGCCCCAGCTCTCCCGGCTCCCAATCCCACGTCCCCCACCGGCCCCGCGACTCCTCAGACACAGGCCCCACAGACCGCTCACAAAAATACGGCTCCAACGCATGACGCGGCTCCTCACCATACCCACCCATAACCGATATTTCCCTCTCCTCTGCCGAACAACTAATAAACGGGGAATTGCCCTGCGCGCTTCACCGTGCACCCTTCCTTGTACGATACCGCTATGGGTTCCTCGGATCCGGTGCCACTGTCGCCGCAGAAGGCTCCGGGTTCGGGGCGCCCGAAGACTTCTCCGGTGAGGGGGTGTAAGTTGAATCAATAGGCTGCGCCGAAGCATCTACCCCGGCGCTGTTTGGCTCCACCGGACTCGGTCCAGGCGCAGGAGCGGGGGAATCTAGCACAGGAGCCGAGTCAAAGTTGACTGACCCCACTATTGGATCTACAGCATGTGCTTTTACAATCCCGCCTACAGAATCAGTAATTCACGGGCTTGTGTCCGCGCCCAGGTTTCGGCGTTAAGCACCGCGTCTAGGGTCATCTCGGTGTCTGTCACGGCTTCGCCGCTGGCGGTGTGCGCTTCCAAAACACGCGCCACGGAATCCACAATATCGGTAAACCGAATTTTACCGGCGTGGAAAGCGCTAACCGCTTCCTCATTAGCAGCGTTAAAAACGGTGGGAAAAGTTCCGCCCTGTTTACCCGCATCTTTAATCATCTGCACGGCGGGGAAAGCTGTCGTATCAAGCGGTTCAAAGGTCCATGTTTGCGCCTGAGTCCAATCACAGGGGGCTGCTACCTGCGGAATGCGATGCGGCCACGTCAACCCCAAAGCAATAGGCAGAAGCATGGTCGGCGGGGACGCCTGGGCGATAGTCGCGCCGTCTACGAACTGAACCATCGAATGCACAATCGACTGCGGGTGCACCGCAACATCAATGCGGTCAAGATCAACCCCAAAAAGATGGTGTGCCTCTAACACCTCAAGGGCCTTATTCACCATGGTCGCCGAATTGGTTGTAACCACCAACCCCATATCCCAGGTAGGATGCGCCAGCGCCTGCCGTGGGGTAACATCATGAAGCATGTCACGGGTATATCCTCGAAAAGGTCCACCTGAGGCCGTGAGAATCAGCCGGTCTATCTCGGCATCGGTGCCACTGGCTAATGCTTGTGCAAGAGCCGAATGCTCCGAATCCACGGGAACCATCGGGGTTTCCAACGGTGAGGCATCGACGCCGGCACGCACAAGTGGTCCACCCGCGATCAGAGATTCTTTATTTGCAAGGGCAACCCGGTGCCCCGCTTTGAGGGCGGTCAGTGTGGGTTCTAAACCGATAGATCCGGTAATGCCATTGAGCACCACATCCGCCGGATGCGCCGCCGCCTCAACGCTGGCACGTTCTCCCCAGACGATGCGCGGGCTGTACCCGCTAATGCCCACACTGCGGGCGGCCGCATCAAGGTATTCTTGCAGCCGTTGTGCATCTTGCTCTGTGCCGCTGGTGGCAACAAGCTCGGCACGTACCCGAACCGCCTGCTGTGCTAATAATTCGAGGGAGCGCGAACCGGCACTGAGAGCTGCAACCTTCAGCGGCGCATCCGCAGCATCGACGGTGGTGCCCGCAAGACGCGCAAGATGCTCAATAACCTGTATTGCCTGGGTGCCGATAGAACCGGTAGAACCTAGAAGAGTGACACGTGAGGGTGTGCGCACAAGGCTTCTCAACGTATCAGTAAGGGTGGGGGACGTGGCATCTAAGCGGGCGGAGGAACCAAATTTCATAGTTATAAGTATCCCCTATCCGAAGCTAGAACCAGAAGCGGACTACTCCCGCCCGTCAGCAGCTGCGAACCCCAGTATCGCCTGCGAAAGTCAAGCTACGCACGGACGTACCGTTGGTGCCTCAGAGAGAAAGCATGCCGCCTTAGGCTAAGTCCTGCAGCAGCTCAATGCAGCGGTCCAAAAACGCGTCCACCTGAGTTTCGTCGTAGCAGACAGACCCGGTGGCAGGCCGGAACGAGGCGCGCTGCACTACACCGGCATCCAGCGGCTCCTCACTGTTGAGCTGGGCGAGCACCCGGTCACACAGTTCATCTACGTCACTAATGAAGTAGCCAACCGTTTTGCGTTTAGTAGGGCGGCGGAATTTCTCACCCCGAGGACGCTCTAAACGCCCCGCCAGCAGCTCACCGGTGGACCGTAAAGAACGCTCCCATTCGGTCAGTCCGTACCGCTGAATATAGCGGCTGCGTTCCAGTTTGGCGAACCTCTCCCCCACCTGCTCCAAGGCACGGTCCACTTCCACGGGATTGTATCCGCCGGGCTCAGCCTGAAAAATCACCTGCCGGATGGAACGTGACGTGTATATGTCTGAAGGTACTTCTGCTCCGCTGCTGAGGTGCTCGTAGTCGTTGGCAAGGCGGGTAAATAGGCGGTCTACCTCCACACGGCGGTACCCGGCAACGGTCTCAGCGGTACGGGAGAAGCCCCCGTCACGGGCGGGCCTAATTTTTTTCCTTGCCAAAAGGACGCTCCTTCGTGTACTGGCGTTCAATAACCTGCAGCGCGGCTAAACATCTAGTGTACGGTATCCGTTACAGCGGCATCACGGTCCCAAAAATCAGACACCCGGCGGCAGCCGCGAAAAGAATTGAGTCCAACCGATCCATCATGCCGCCGTGACCGGGCAGGATGTTCGACATGTCTTTCACACCCAGCCGACGTTTTACCACCGACTCCATCAAATCCCCAGCCGTGGATGCGACCACCATCACAGGGGCTACGAGCAGCCCGTACCACCACGGCTGTCCCACAATAATGAGGGTGACAATGGCTACCAGGGCCGACCCGATAATGGAACCAGCCAGCCCTTCCCAGCTTTTCTTGGGTGAAATTTTCGGGGCCATGGGGTGTCTGCCCCAGTTTACTCCGGCAATATAGCCGAACGTGTCGTTGCTAATGGCCATGAGGAGGATCATCAGGATTCCCAGCCAGCCACGCTCAACACTCCCCAGGTAGACAATGGGGATGCTCATCAGCACCGGCACCCACAGTAGGGTCCCAAGAACCCCAAAGGTGGCCGCCGGGATGTTTGCGGTGCGCCTACGTCCGCTCAGAAGCAGGGTCCACACCAGCAGAATACCTGCCGATACCGCAGTACATATAACCAGCCCAAGCACCCCATGAATATATGAGGCGACAACGGTCATCACCGTCAACGCTCCGGTCGCGACGGCGGGGATGCCGTGCCCGCGCTTATCGTTCAAAACATGAGCGACTTCCCAGGCACCCACCCCAGCGGTTAGCGCGGCAGTAAAAACCATCACGGGCGGGAAGAACAGCCCCAAGAGAAGAAGCATCCCGAAAGCCACCCCCACGCCAATGGCGGCGGGCAGGTCCCGCCCAGCCTTTGACGTGGGCTTTACCTGCGGTAGTGAGGGGGATTCCCCGGTGCTTTCGGGTTCTGCTGTCATCGTTGGTACCGGCTCCCGCTAAACCTCTAGCAGTTCGGATTCCTTGTGCTTGTACAGCTCGTCAATGGTATCAACATGTTTCTTGGTGAGGGCATCCAGTTCCTTCTCGGCACGTGCCCCGTCATCTTCACCGATTTCACCGTCCTTGACGTACTTATCGATGGTGGTCTTAGCGTGACGGCGGATATTACGCACCGAAATGCGGGCCTCTTCGGCCTTATGGTTCACCAGTTTCGTGTATTCTTTACGGCGCTCAGCGGTCATTTCTGGCATCACCACGCGGATAGCCGCCCCATCGTTGCTGGGGTTAACACCCAAATCCGATTCACGTAGCGCTTTCTCGATAGCGACGAGGGCGGTCACGTCAAACGGCACGATTTTCACGGTGCGGGCGTCCTCAACATTGAACGAAACAAGCTGCTGCAGTGGGGTGGGTGCCCCGTAATAATCGGCGGTGAGCGAGCTGAACAGGCCCGGGTTTACGCGGCCCGTGCGCACCTTAGCGAACTCAGCCTTAGCAGCTTCAACAGTCTTGTCCATCTTCTCGCCGGCTTCGGCAAGGGTTTCTTCGATCACTTCGGATCTCCTTCTGGGGGGGTGAAGTCGGCGCGAGCCGAATCTGAACATTATTTTCGTGGCGGCTTCCAGCGGTACGGGCGGGCTCTACGATGGTGCCCGGGTACTTGAGCGATGCCTGTAGTTATAGTTTAGTCGCCCCACGGCCTTCGCGGCGACTCTTTGCGCCTGTGTGTCGGTGCGATGGGGCAAGACGCCGCTGTATAAATAGCGCGGCACCTAGCGAGTCACCAGAGTGCCCATTTTCTCACCCTTAATGGCGCGAGTCACGTTATCTTCACCCTGCATGCCGAACACGCGCATCGTCACGTTATTATCGCGGCACAAAGAAAACGCGGTCTGATCCAGCACCCGGATATTACGCTGCATCGCCTCATCGTAGGTGAGGTTGTACAGGCGTTCAGCATTTGGGTCTTTATTCGGGTCGGCGGTGTAAATCCCGTCCACACCGTTCTTAGCGACCAGCACCTCATCCGCGTGGATTTCCAGAGCGCGCTGGGCGGCTACGGTGTCAGTTGAGAAGTACGGCAAGCCCGCACCAGCACCAAAAATAACCACGCGATCCTTCTGCATGTGACGAATCGCGCGGCGTGGAATGTAAGTTTCGGCAACCTGCGGCATAGTGATAGCAGACTGCACACGGGTATCAATACCCTCCTGCTCCAGAAAATCCTGAAGTGCCAAAGAGTTCATGACGGTACCCAACATGCCCATGTAGTCGGCACGAGAACGGTCCATCCCCGCTTGGGAAAGTTCGGCGCCACGGAAAAAGTTGCCGCCACCGATCACGATGGAGGTCTCTACCTCACCCACGGTTGCCGCGATCTGCCGAGCAATATTGCGCACCACCTCGGTGGAAATACCCACTTCACCGCCACCAAAAACTTCGCCGGAAAGTTTGAGTAAAACACGGCGTCGATGCCGGTTGCTGTCCTCATACAGGGGGTGTGCGATCGATTCTTTCATAGAACCCTCCAACGGTTAGTTAGTAGTGGTCGGGGTATGCCCCATCAGTCTTTATCAAGGATACGTTAAAGGGAGGCCGCCGTGTGACGACCTCCCCTCGTTTTCTCGCCCCCGCCGCCAGGTTTCACCGGGTTAGGGGAGCACCAAAATTAGTGGCTGCGTATTTTTATGCGCCCACACGGAAACGTGCGAAACCGGTTGCGGTTGCGCCTGCCTCAGAGAGCACCTGGGCAACGGACTTCTTGGGATCCTTAGCAAAGTCCTGATCCAGCAGAGTGTTCTCCTTGTAGAAGCCCTTCAGGCGCCCCTCAACAATCTTGTCCAGAATCTGCTCGGGCTTGCCCTCAGCGATCGCGGTCTCACGGGCCACACGCTTCTCAGTCTCAACCTGGTCAGCAGGGATGGACGCCGAATCCAGGTACTTGGGGCTCATAGCGGCAATGTGCACAGCAACATCGTGTGCGATTTCCTCGGTGTTAGCACCAGATACAGCCAGCAGAACACCGACCTGTGCGGGCAGGTCCTTGGAGGTTTTGTGCAGGTACACTGCCACGTTCTCGCCTTCCACACGGGCCACGCGGCGCACCACAATCTTCTCACCCAGCAGCGCACCTGCGTCAGTGGTCAGCTCCTCAACGGTCTTCCCCTCGTAAGATGCAGCCTGCAGCTCTTCCAGGGTGGAAGCGTCAGCTGCAATAGCAGCCTCCAGCACATTCTGACCGAACGCAATGAACGGGTCGGACTTCGCCACGAAGTCAGTCTCGGAGTTAACCTCAACCATGTAGCCAACGCCATTCTCCACGCGGGCAGCAACCAGACCCTCAGCGGTCGCACGACCTTCACGCTTGGTGATGCCCTTCAGACCCTTAACACGGATGATCTCCGCGGCCTTCTGCTGGTCGCCGTTTGCCTCGTCCAGGGCTTTCTTAACGTCGAGCATGCCTGCGCCGGTCTTCTCACGCAGTGCCTTAATGTCGGCTGCGGTGTAGTTCGCCATGTGAACTCCTCTTTATCCTTTATAAGATGTGGGCGCGATAACGCCCATGAGTTATGAGCAGACGGCACCCGCCCTGAGCGGGTGGGTACCGTCCGTGAGCTCCCCGTTACCGGGTGAGCTAAAGCTTACTTAGCTTCTTCTGCGGATTCCTCGGTCTTAGCGGCCTCGTGCTGCTCCAGAAGCTCACGCTCCCAAGCAGCCATGGGCTCCTCGGTGGTCTCCGCCTTGCCGCTCTTCTTAGCGTTACGCTCAAGCAGACCAGCTGCCACCGCATCCGCCACCACGCGGGTGAGCAGGTTCACGGAGCGAATTGCGTCGTCGTTGCCGGGGATGGGGAATGCCACCTCGTCGGGGTCGCAGTTGGTGTCGAGAATAGCCACCACGGGGATGCCCAGCTTCTGAGCCTCGTTAACCGCCAGGTGCTCCTTCTTGGTGTCAACAACCCACACCAGGGAGGGAACCTTGGTCAGGTTACGGATACCGCCCAGGGTCTTTTCAAGCTTCTCAAACTCGCGACGCATCAGCAGCAGTTCCTTCTTGGTGTAGCGTGAACCTGCGACGTCGTCGAAGTCGATCTGCTCCAGCTCTTTCATGCGCTCAATGCTCTTAGCGATGGTGGAGAAGTTGGTGAGCATACCACCGAGCCAGCGGTGGTTCACGTACGGCATGTTCACGCGGGTAGCCTGCTCAGCGATAGCTTCCTGGGCCTGCTTCTTGGTGCCCACGAACAGGATATTACCGCCGTGTGCGACGGTTGCCTTCACAGCCTCAAAAGCCTTGTCGATAAATTCGAGGGACTGCTGCAGGTCAATGATGTAGATGCCGTTGCGCTCGGTGAGGATGAAACGCTTCATCTTGGGGTTCCAGCGACGGGTCTGGTGGCCGAAGTGAACGCCGGAATCCAGCATCTCACGCATAGTTACGACGGGCATGTCGTCTCCTTTTTCTGGGTGCCGCGCCGACCTCCCGTCTCGGGCTAGCCGCACGCGCGCATAGTAGTTATCGGTTTCTCCTAGCGGCGCTTAAGCCAGGGGTAGCCCCGGGCCTCAGACCCTCACCGCCTAGTTTTATGGGGCGGACCGAAGGTTCCTTATCGTCCGGCTTGTGATACCGGACGCTCACGCCGCGCGTAGTCAGAGTACGCAAAAGCGCACACTGCAATACGAAATTGTACCCTATTGACGCAGGTTTTTCTGCTTCGGCTCTCTCACCGTGCCCGCGCCCCTGCCCTCAATACCTCACCCCAGTGGCAGTTCCGCTTATGAGGCAGTTTGTTTCTGTCCCTACTGGGCAGTCACCATGCTCCAGGCACTAATACGTTTCCCTCGCCTCGTTGACTCAGATACAGACCAACACCGCCACACGAGTGTACCCACGAAAGATCTGTCGCTGCGCACCTGTGGATAGCACCATTAGGTGACTGCGCCCCGTCTTTATCCACAGTTCTGGCACACGACGCCTCAAGATTGAAAATTTTCTGGTTTCCTCAAAAGAACCACATATTATCCCCGACCCAAGAAAATCGCTTAAGGAGAAAACATAATGCCTCTCTCCCTTACCGCGCATGCGTCGAAGACCTTACCAACAATAGCTGCATGTGTTGCGTTTATATTGTTCACCCCGCCCATTATCGTCTCTGCCGCCGAACCCGCCCAGGCCATCACTGTGCAGCAGGTATCGGCATCTCGCAGTAAATGGCGGTCACCCGCCTCCGGCAAAGTGCGCGTGCTCAAACCGTTCAGCAAACCAGCCCAGCGGTGGAGCGCGGGGCACCGTGGTGTTGATTTAGCTACCGACAGCGACAATGCGCAGGTGCAGGCCCCCGCTGCTGGAACCGTCGTCTTCTCCGGCAAAGTTGTCGATCGCACCGTGATCGTGTTGGAACATCCAGGAGGTTTAAGGTCTAGCTTTGAACCAGTAAAAGACCCTCTTCCTGAAGGGACACAGGTATCCGCCGGGCAGACTATCGCAACATTAGACCCCGATATACACCACTGTGAGCAGGGGCCGTGCCTGCACTGGGGCGTGCGACGCGGCGGGGACAAAGAAGACGGAAGCGGCAAAAACGCCGAGTACATTAACCCGCTCACCCTGCTGGGGCGCGAACGGCCCAGTATCCTGTTGCCTGTTGATGGGAGCTTTACCGCAGGTTAGTGTGTAGTGGGCGTACAGCAAAGCCGCTGACTCCACCGCAGAAGCGGTGTATGCCAACGGCTTGCTCGCACAGAACCACCCCTATTTCAGGTAGTCCTGTTCGCGCTGTGAAGAGCTGCCCGAACGGGGCTGCTCAGAGACCGGTCGAGTCGGAGGCTCATGCTGAACTGCACCGTTCCCGGAAATCGCCTGAGTAGGTTCCTCATACGTTACCTGCTGGTAAGACATGGGCACAGTGGGCTCTCCCATGCCTTCCTGCGGTGCATACTGGGGCATCGGGTGGGTCTCATCGTCCCAGGCACCGTTTGAGCCCATATCGTTAATAGGAACAGTTGGCGGTTCGCCATACCCCGACTTCTGTGGGGGATACTGATCCTGCTGGTAGGTCCCTTCCTCCAAGTAGGGAGGCTGGGCTGGGCTATACCCCTGGGCCTGGTGGCCTCCGCCAGAGCGGCTCATAAAGTATGTTTCAGGGTTGCCGCCGTGACCGTACCCCTGCGCCTGCTGGGCGGCTGCGAGAGCTGCCCGCTGTTCACGGGAGTTACGAAGTGAGGAGCTAATGCGCCTGCGGAACAGCAACAGGATCATGACGATCAGCAACACCAGAAGCACAATGACGCCGTCAATCACCATATCGCTCATTGTTAGGCCAGCGGCCGGAATCCTCAGAGTAAATGTTCCATGCTCGTTGCTGACCGTCAGGTTACGCCCTTCAGCCTCAGTTCTCGCCCCCTCAGGCAGAGAGTTCTGCGTCTCAAACTTTTTCTGATCCACCGTGCTCATAAACGGTGCGTTGAATGAGAAACTGTAGCTGCCTGAGTAGCCATCCCCCACTCGTGAGTTGAGATTAAACGCTGGTTCCACCGTGTATGAGGTGCCGAAAGGGTTATAACCACCGGGGTGAGTGATAGTGAATGTCGACCCGGGCAGGTAGCCTTCTAAACGATTGTTAAAATCAGCCGAGTCTTTCCCCTTAATGACAGTGGAATAGACGGTGTTGTCGCCGTCGTTCCCTTCCTCTAAGGTTCCAATATCATCGCCGGGAGAGAACTTCTTTTTAAGAGCCTCTGATGCTAAAGCCGCATCGGAGTTCTTCACTGAGTACTCGAAACGAGCCTCAACGGAGCCGTCCATGCCCAAAGATACAGAAGTCCTGGCATCCTGAACCTTAATTTCCTGGGTGGAGCTAAGGTCCACATTCTGCACGATGTTCTTAGACGATCCGCTATTTGAGGAGCTGCCCTGCTCGGTGTATGCACCGTTACTGCCGGAGAGCTTGAAAAGGGTTCCGTTACCTTCCGGTGAGCATACAATCGAGCAGTCCACCTGGCCGCTGATATGATTTTTCACCATGAGCTTGCCGGAGGTATCGGTCACTTCCTGCTCGTGCTTCAGTTCGGTGTTTTTATTCCCGAAGATTTTCTGCAGCTTCGAGTTCATGTCTTCTAAGTTGCTGGCTTCAAAGGTGAGGGTACGCCCCAGTTCTTCTTTCCCAGCGGAGGTGCTGGCTTTGGAAGAGACGGTGTAGTAGCTCTTAATGCTCGCCTCATCCACGCCCTTAGATACCTGTCCGCCCTCGGGGGTGGCCGACTGCAGGTAAGAGTCTACAGCCTTAGCTTTATCAGGCTCCATAATATCTTTTGCAACAAAAAATATTTTTGCAGTGTACGAGCCATTCTGCTGCACCTGCGTATCCACCAGAACGAAGCCGAACCCGTTATCTTTAATATCTTTCACTGAGATCGGGGTCGACGAGGATGAGTTTTTCAGCTCCCTATCGCCCATTTTGACAGTGGTTTTATCTTCTGTTCCAAGCACACTACTTTTGCGCTTCGACTCGATAACACCATCGACTACCAAGCTCTCGGGAACCCACCCCAGCAGTTCTTTGGAGCTGAAGTTCTCCGACACCTGTACACCCTGAACCAGCCCCGTGGTGCTGTCTGAGATGCTGATAGTGGGGGTTGTGGAGGATCCTGAAAGCTTCAGAAGGTTCTCAACTTTTGTGCGGTATTCGCTGATACTCGTAAACGAGAGTTTGAAGGTGGCACGCGCCTTATCACCATCGGTCTGTATACCCTCATAAGACAGTTCAGAAGGCAGATGCTTCTTAATCGACGAATCAATCGAGTTAATGTCACCCTTCACGTAGTCCTTATTGTCCTTCATATTGAAGGAGATGGACATTGTTCGGGAGCCTTTCTCGGCGTTCTCCAACCCCAGATCTGTCTCAACCCTGGCGCCGCATGCTGAAAGTACGAGCGCCACCAAAACCAGTAGAACGCCCAGGTAACGCACACGCATGGGGGTGCGCGTTACCTGGGCGTCGTCACGCGTCATGCTCATCAGAGATGTTCCGCTAGTGGGAGGGGTTCGGGGCTAATACGCTGAAGCCGAAGTACAGTACCAGAATCCCAGCAAGTACGAATTCGGTGCTTAACACCACGTACATGAAGAACACCGATTTTTCGGTGTTGGCAACTTTCGCCTGTCCCAGGTACAGCAGGGATTCACCAACGATTACGCTAAATACGGCGAAGACTATCATCATCACCAAGATGGGGCGCTGCCACACGGCGTACGTATCGGTCACAGTACTTGCATGTGGCAGCAAGAATGAGAGGACGAACAGAACTAGGAAAGCGGGAATCTGTGGTAGCACAGCAGTACCCACAATAGCCATCGCGGAGTTAAACCCCATCTGCGACTTGCCGATGCGGGCGATACGCATCAGGCCCACCCCGCGTAGCACGAGCACACCAAAAATCAGGAGCAGGAAAATAAGGAATAGGAGGAACCTCTCATCGGCGGTGTACGCGCCCGAAGTGTACTTCGCTGTATCTTTAGTAACAACAAACAAGACACGGAAAATTTGCCCGGCATAGGTGTTCAAAAACGCCATAATGAACAGGGAACCCACAACCGACTGTAATGTGCAGGCAATAAGCCAGCTCCACAGGGGGTGCTGCTGCATACGGTCGTGCGCGCCAGTGGGGTTGCTCTTAAAAATATCTAGGAAGGCCCCACACACCCCCTTGAACGCCAACACAAAATGATTAGGGGCGGCCGGAGTCTGGCTCTGCTGATTCTGCTGGTACTGATCCTGCTGGTCATACCCGTTGTACCCGGGCTGCTGCGGAAGGTTATCGCTCATCATCGGTCCTTGTCTCAAGGGGGTAGACACATCAGTTGCGCCGTGCATTCAAACCTTCTGCGGTGCTAAGACTAGACCGCCAGAAGACTACCCTTTACAGTACCTTAAAACTGCGTCCAAGGGGCATGTATTCAGTCATGTTTAACGAAGATTGACCCGGCTTATTTTTGCTTATTTTTATTTCTGCCGCACCACTATGCACATACTAAAACCCGCTCGGCGACTACTAGACAGAGTCATACCGAGCGGGGGTATGTAGGGAGTGTGGGACTTGAACCCACGACCAAAGGATTATGAGTCCTCTGCTCTAACCGGCTGAGCTAACCCCCCACGGCTTGTGCGGCTTATGTGCTACACGAACCTTAACCAGAGTACCTGACGAACCGGGTTTAGGAAAATAGGGGCGTCAGCTGTGGCGGAAGCGGTCGTAGGGGGCATCGCTTACGTATAGTTCTTCGAAGGTGCGCCACGTGTTATCGGCCCGGTGGAAGTCGACGATGCGGCGGCTTTCACGCCCCATCTGCTCACGTTCAGCGGCGGGAAGTGAAAGGATCGCCGCGAGTTTGTGGGCGAGGTCGCGGGCATTGTTCGGCTCGAAGAGGTAACCGTTCACTCCGTCTTCCACAAGGTGCGGTAGCGCGAGAGCGTTCGCAAGCACCACAGGTTTTGAGGCACTCATTGCTTCCAGGGAGACGAGAGACTGCAGTTCGGCGGTGCCGGGCTGGCAGAAAATATCGGCCCGCTGGTACACCCCGGGTAGGTCTTCATCAGGCACGTAGCCGCGGAATACGACCCGTTCGCTTACCCCACAGTCATGGGCTTTTTTCTCTAGTTCTTCCCGCAGCTCTCCCCCACCTGCTATATCAAGAATCACGTGGTTCAGGTGCTCCGGCAGTAGAGAGAGCGCCTCAATGAGCACATCAATATTTTTTTCTTGGGCAAGGCGCCCCACGAAGGTGATGCGAAGTTCACCGGGGGCCTTATCAATGGTGGCCCCTTCGGCCAGTTCGTAGTCCCCGATTTCAATACCGTTGGAGACAGGCATGACAGGACGGGTGAAGCCGCCAAGGTCCCTCATGGCGTCAGCCCCAATCTGGGTGGGGGTGGTGACGACTGCGGCCCGAGAGAAGCAGCGGCGCATATCGATCCAGGTGGCTTTTGAGATGACGCGTTTAATAGGCGTGGGAACCGGCAGGAAAGGATCGAGATTCGCCGGCATGAAGTGGTTGGTGGCGATCACCCGGATACCGCGTTTATGGGCTTGGGTGATGAGGGCCCGCCCAATAATGTAGTGGCACTGTACGTGCACAACGTCTGGTTTCACTTCGTCAAGAATATGCCCCACTTCGAAGTGGATTTCCCAGGGGATGCAGATGCGGTTGGTGTCATGGGTAGGGGGTAAGTGTGAGCGCAGCCGGTGCTCGACAATACCGCCCTCAACAGTGGTGCGGTAGCTGGGTCCACGCATGGGGCTGGCCGCAACCACATGCACTTCGTGCCCGCGCCCAAGCATTGCGGTGGCAAGGCGATGACCGAACTGGGCGGCCCCATTAATGTCTGGCGGGTAGGTTTCGGCGCCGATGAGGATGGTGTGGGCCTGCTTCATCGCGGTTCTACTCCTTGGTCATTATGAGCCTCGTAGGGTGATACGGGGCACAGGGTGTGAGGTGATTTTTCCAATTCAACTATTTTATCGGTTTGGGTGCGTTACTAGAGCCTAACAAGAAGGTAGGTAGCCTTAGAGTTCTCTGAGAATCAGTGAGTTTGCGGCGTATTGGTGATGGGTGGGGTTGTTGGGGTGATGCGACTTGGCCCGCCACCTTCGGAAGGTGGCGGGCCAAGTCGCGGTGTTTCGCATCGCCGTACGGCGGGGGTGGTGTTTAGCGGCGCAGGAACCTGCGGAGGAACACCAGGGCCGCGGGTAGTGCAGCGCCGAGTGCGGCGAATGATTTCCAGCGTGCTTTGACGACGTTGGGCTGGGTGATGTTCTCAGCCAAGCCGCGACCAACATTGACGGCCTCTGTGGGGGCCTGCTGCGCTTTAGCTTTGGCAGAGCCAATGATGCCCTGCGCGTTTGCCTGTACGCCTTCACTGTATTTCTGCATGTCATCGCGCAGAGCGGCCAGGTGCTCGCGGCGTTCTTTGGTGCGCTGCCTAAGCTGCTCTTCAGTGAGTGGCTGCGGTTCGGCTTCTCCGCGTGCTTTGCGTTCTTCGGCCTCTTGGCGAGCTTGCTCAGCAGCAGCTTCGCGCTCTGCCTGTTTGCGGGCGGCGCGTTCTGCTTGTTCTTTTTTCAGCCGGGACGCGGTCATAGCGCTGCCTTCACGCAGTACACCCAGGTCGAAGAGCAGCCCGAAGACTGCCGATTCGGGGGCGAACGGCATTTGTGCTTTGACTTTCTTGTACCCGATGAGACCGGTGATGAGGATTACGATAGCGAAGATGAGTGCTACTACGAGCGCGGCGAGCCAGGGCCTCATGATTTCGCCGAGACCCAGGATAATAGCGCCGACGATGGCGATAATGAATAGGGCCGCGAAGAACGCTGCGATGGCTAGGAATGCCGCGCCTTTACCAACGGCGATGCCTTTGGTTTTGAGCTCGTGTTTAGCAATCTGGATTTCGTCTTTGACCTGGTTGATACCCAAGGTTGAGAAGACTTTACCAGCGTCAATGACGCTCATGACGCCGTTCTTAATCCCCACTAGGCTGGCGCGAATGCCTTTGGGATTAGTGTTAGTGGCCATGCCCACCTCTCAAGACTTTGATGCGTGGAGTTTACTTCACTCCGTAAAGTACTATTCTATCTCTATTATCCACTGAATCGCGTAGTTTTGAATTTGAACCTTTGGTTCCGAGTGTTTCTGCGGGTTTTCGCTGGTGGGCGCGGGTGCGGGCGGGCTTACCGGGAGGAGGATAGCGCGCCTGTATTCACTGTTGAGCAAGGGCGGCTGCGGCAAGAGCCCTCAAGACGACACAGCCAGGACACCCTACAGATGGAGCCTAAGAAATCTTTAGAGATACTCCCCGACTGGACTCGAAATAGACGAAGCCCGATAGGAGGCGCCCCAGCGCCTCCGCAGAGCGAAGTGGGTTACTGGTTCGGATTCAGTCACCATACAAAGAAAGGATCTCCGGCAGAGCCTGAGATCCTTCAATAAGCTCCCCCGACTGGACTCGAACCAGTAACCCTTCGATTAACAGTCGAATGCTCTGCCAATTGAGCTACGGGGGATTATGTTGTTTTTTGTGTTGTTTGCAACGAATAATAACTATACCGGCGGTTTGTGGGGTTCGCAAATCCCCATCTTGTGATATATCACACTTTCTGCTTTTAGTGGCGCGTCATGGTGCGGCGGCGCACTTCTAAGTCGAGCAGTTCTCGTTGGATGCGCCCGTATTCTTCAGAGTCAGGAGTGGAGCTGAGCTGTTCAAGGCGCATCATAAGGTCAGATTTTTGGCGTGAGATCTGGTGTTCAAAGAGGCTGTTCAGCACTCCTTCAATGTAGTACGGCAGTTTCTCAGCAGTGGCTACAGGGAGCTGGGCTACGCTCAGCTCGGCGATACTGTGGTGGACTTCCTCGGCGGATCCGGCACGCACATAGTTGAGCCATGCGACTCCGGGGGCCGGGGCTATCTGAGAGGCTGCGTGGATAATACCTCGGGCGATTTCTTGGTGGGTGCGGTAGCGGAAGCTTACACGCGCAAATTCTTGCCATTGCGGCACACTCATGAGGTTGGGGTGCTGCAGCGCTATTTCCAGGCAGGTGCGTTCAAGGCGGGCAATGGGGTCTGCGGGGTTGGGGGTGAAGAACTCGGGCTGGGGAGCTTCCTGCTGAGGTTCTGTTGTGGGTGCGTTCTGCGCCGGCTGCTGGGCGTGGGCGGCACCAGTGGGCCCAGGCTGGTGTCGGGCCTGCGTCTCGCCGTTCTGGTAGGGAGAGTCGTTTCTGCGTTGATTGTAGTTGGAACGCCTGCCGCTGGGGTTACGCTGGGCGTAGGCGACCGCACGCTGTATTTCCTCAAGTTCCATACCGAGCTGTCCAGAGGCTTTACGCATATAGGCCGGGCGCAGGTCGCGGTCCCTGATTCCGGCGATAATAGGCGCGATGGCGCGCATCGCCAGCACACGCCCCTCTAGGGTTGTCAGGTCGAAGCGTTTGAGGGTTGTGTCAATGACGAATTCAAAGAGCGGGCGGCGAGAGGCGATGAGGGATCGTACCGCCGCATCGCCCCTGTGCAGGCGAAGGTCGCACGGGTCCATACCTTCTTGGGCGACCGCCACGTATGTTTGTGCCACGAAACGCTGATCCTCTTCAAACGCTGCGAGCGCGGCTTTCTGCCCCGCGGCGTCGCCATCGAAGGTAAAGATAATTTCTCCGCCGGAGCCGTCATCGGTGATCATGCGGCGTACCACTTTGATGTGCCCCGCGCCGAAGGCGGTGCCGCAGGTTGCTACGGCGGTTTTGATGCCTGCTAGGTGTGCCGCCATAACATCGGTATAGCCTTCGACGATGACGACTTGTTTGGTTTTGGTCATCTCACGTTTGGCGAGGTCGATGCCGTAGAGCACTTGCGATTTTTTGTATAGCGGTGTTTCGGGGGTGTTGAGGTATTTGGGGCCTTGGTCGTCGTCGAAGAGACGGCGTGCCCCGAATCCGATGGTTTCGCCCGCTATGGCGCGGATGGGCCAGATGAGGCGCCCACGAAAACGGTCGTAGAGGCTGCGGTTTCCTTCAGAGAACATACCGGTAGCGCGCAGTTCCTCGTCGGTAAATCCTTGGGAACGCAGATGTTTGAGCAGATTGTCCCAGCCACGGGGGGCGTATCCAACCCCGAAGATTTTGGTGGCGGCTGGGTCGAACCCGCGAGCGCCGAGAAAGCGTTGTGCTTCCCCTGCGTTCGCTGAGTAGAGGCTGCGTTCAAAGAACTCTGCGGCGATTTTGTGCGCGTCGAGAAGTCGACGACGCAGGCTTGCCTCGTACCTGTCTCGCGGGTTTCCGCCTTCATAGTGCAGGGTGTAGCCGATACGCGCCGCTAAGCGTTCAACGGTTTCGGTAAACCCGGTGTGTTCCATCGCCATGACGAAGGAGTAGACGTCACCGGATTCTCCGCATCCGAAGCAGTGGTAGGTTCCCATTTGCGGGCGCACGTTGAAGGAGGGCGTGCGTTCGTCGTGGAATGGGCACAGCCCTTTGTACGCGCCGATACCTGCACCTTTGAGGGTTACATATCCCTCAATGATTTCGCGGATGTCGGTACGGGCGCGTACTTCATCAATGTCTTCTTTGCGGATTAGTCCAGCCATCGTCTCATTTCTGCTGCACCGTGCTGTAATAGCAGTTTTAGAAGGTATTTCATGCCCGTCTATGCACGGGGTCTCTGTCTTGTCTTTGCCGTGTGGAAGGCGGCGCTACCATAGAGGCTTCTCCCCCAGCATCCAGGGGGTCCCGTTAATGCGTTTATAGAGCGCAACCGCCGACCTGTCGGTTAGGGATGCCACCTGATCAATGACGAGGCGCAGGCGCGCGTCGTCGTCATGAGCCCCCAGCTGCGCGTAGTCCGTTCTGAAGATGCTGTCGATGTACTGAGGGTATGCGCGCTGGGAATCTTCGTAGAGCGCTTCGACGAGGATGCCCAGTATTTCGTGCTGGTGTTCGTAGTGGGGTTGGGCGTCGCGCACCGTCATAACGAATGCGGTTGCGATCCCCTTCATGACGGCGATTTCGTCTCGGGTATCCTCCGGTACGATCAGTTCGGCGCTGTAGCGGGTTAGCGGGGTGTTTCGCCCGTAACGTTCGCGGGTTGCCTCCACAGCGCTCCAGGCGAAGCGACCGATAAGTTTACTGGTGAGTCCCTTGAACTGTGCCAGGGAAGCGCGCGAACCGGTCATGCACGGAACCCACCGGTTCAGGGTCTCTAACCGGCTGAGTGCCGCATCCAGTTGTTCGTCAGTAGCGGCTGGCAGATACCATTGGCGGGTCATGTCGAAGACGGCCTGCCGGTGCTTTGCTTCGCGCAGCTGTTCTAACTGCACGTGCCCGCCGAAGACTGCATCTTCGACGTCGTGCACCGAGTATGAAATATCGTCGGCTAGGTCCATAACCTGCGCTTCCAGGCATTTGCGCTGGGACTCTACCCCGGCGTCGTGTGCGCCTTCGCGGAACCATTCGAAGACCGGCAGGTCATCCTCGTAAACACCGAATTTGTGGGTTTGGGTGCCGTCTGCGCGGCGTGGTGCGTCTGTGCGTGTCCACGGATATTTGCAGGTGGCGTCCAGGGATGCGCGGGTCAGGTTCAGCCCCGCAGATACATCATGTTCGGCGATCACTTTCGGTTCAAGGCGGCTGAGCAGCCTCAGGGTTTGGGCGTTGCCCTCGAACCCGCCCATATGGGCGGCGATCTTGTTTAGGGCACGTTCGCCGTTATGCCCAAAGGGCGGATGCCCCAGGTCATGAGAGAGGCAGGCAGTATCAACTACGTCTGGGTCGCAGCCGAGCATCCGGCCCACTTCGCGCCCGACCTGGGCGACTTCAAGGGAGTGTGTGAGCCGGGTACGCACGAAATCGTCCGTATCCGGGTTCATGACCTGGGTTTTAGCGCCTAGCCGCCGCAGCGCGGAGGAATGAAGCACACGGGCACGATCGCGTTCAAAGGGGGTGCGGTCCTGGAAGGGGTGTATTTCGGGCACCCAGCGTTCTGAGTCGTCGGGGGTGTACCCTGCGGGCAGGTTCCATTCCCAGCGTTCCTGTCCCTCCTCGGCAAGGCGAGTCATCACTCCTCCGTTCCTGCTTCCGGTGCGGTTGGTGTCTTTCTACTACCTATATAAGCACTATTTTGCCCAGACGCAATGTTTTTATCAGACTACGATAAACCTTGCCCAATTATCCGCCCGAGATATCCAGTTCTGCCTCCACGAGTCCAAGCCGCTCAGCGTCCCCCAAAATACGGGAGTTAAGCCACCCATCCGGCAAATGGGGTTTCTTCGGGCTCCCGGCCCGGCCGCGGGAACCTTCAACCGCAGCCCCCGGATACCCAATACTGTGATCAAGCTGCCCCAGCAGCTCACGGAAAGTCTCTAAATCAGGTACGGTCGCCATTTTGGCACGCAGCTCACCGCCCACCGGGTAACCCTTGAAATACCAGGCAACATGTTTACGAATCTCACGCAGTCCCTTGTACTCATCGGCAAAAGTCTCCACCAACAGCTCAGCATGCCGATAAATCATCTGCGCCACCTCACTCAGAGTAGGTCGGATACGCTCGGAACTACCCTCAAAAGCATTCTGCAGATCGCCAAAAAGCCACGGGCGCCCTTGGCAGCCGCGCCCAACCACCACGCCGTCTACACCGGTCTGTTCGACCATGCGCACGGCATCTTCGGCGGCGAAAATATCGCCGTTGCCCAAGATGGGAACGTCCGGAATCGCCTCGCGAAGCTGCGCGATGGAGTCCCAATCCGCTGTTCCCGAATAGTGTTGGGCAGCGGTACGCCCGTGCAGGGCTATGGCAGAGACACCCGCATCCCGGGCGATCTTAGCGGATTCAAGGAACGTGATGTGGTCATCATCAATGCCTTTACGCATCTTGATGGTCAGGGGAATATCGTTACGTGATGCTTCTTTAACAGCCGTATGCACAATCGCAGTGAAGAGATCGGTTTTCCACGGAAGCGCCGCACCGCCGCCGCGTTTTGTGACTTTCGGCGCCGGGCACCCAAAGTTCAAGTCGATATGATCCGCACGGTCTTCCTCTACGACCAGCCGAATAGCCTTACCCACGTTAACCGCGTCTACCCCGTAGATCTGGATGGAGCGGATCTGTTCGTCCGCGTCGTGTTCGATAATGCGCATCGACTCGGGTTTGCGCTCCACGAGGGCGCGCGCCGTCACCATCTCGGTCACATATAATCCACCACCGTACTCGCGGCACAGACGACGGAACGCCTTATTCGTCACACCCGCCATCGGGGCGAGCACCACAGGCGTTTCAACGGTCAGTTTACCGAGTTTCAGCGGCGGTAATTTCAGGTGGGAGGCTTCAGAATTCACCTCTATATTGTGGCATACACACGCAAATCGGCACGGATGCACCTACCCCGGTTCACGACAGGCGCACCGGCCAGCATTTCATAAGGTTGTCACGCCCTCACGCTGCGAATTTTCTGGGGCCTCTTCTGGGCACTTTGTTCTTTAGGAGGCAGCACCCGGATAATCGCTGGCGTAAATATAGGCGGGGTCGCCTTCCACGCTCGCGGTTCCAGCACGCAGAAGAACGTCGGTCACCTCTACGAGAGCGGTCATCGAGTCGTCTACCTCAACCACCACCGGGTACTGCGCCGTCAACAGCGAAAGAAGCTGCATAATGGCCTCGACCGCGCCTTCGTTCTGCATGTCATATCCGAGCAAAATCTCAGTCGCGGTATTCTCATCGACCAGCGCGGCGGCGGGGTCGGTCTCAAAGGGGTGATAACTCACCGCAAAGGCAATGATTTCGCCTTTCTTCCCCTCTTTCTCAGCCTGCTGAATGTTATCGCGCAGTACCAGCGCCCCGAAGGCGCGTGCCTCATCCGAGAGGAAATACCGGTTTACGGTCCCTAACCCGACCTCGGCAGGAACATCCCAATCATGCGAATCGCGGTAGAACTCCCAGAGCTTCGAGGTCAGCTCAACCGAGCCGGTCGCCAAATCCTCAATCGCCTGAGTGGGTTTGCCGTTCTCATCCTCACGCAGAGAAACCGGCGGAATCGCGCCCGCATCAATATGAACCAGACGCGAGCGCTGAATCATTTTCATGCCCTTCGCCTGGGCAAATTCTTCGCCGGTGCTAAATGGGGCCAGCTTCACGCGGACGTTCGGAACCTGCGCGTTTTCGGCGGCGATCTCACGCAGCCGGTCTAAAAGCTCGGTACCTAACCCGGCGCGGCGGTGCCCTTCGGCAACCTCAAGATAGGTCCACAGGCGTTGTGGGTGCAGAAGTGAGGCGGTCACCACACCAGCGGCGATCGGCACACCAGAGTCGGTGACCACAAGGGTTCGGCTAAAAGGGGCATCCGAGGCTTCTCCGAACGATGCGCGCTGCTGCGCCTCCTGCTCGCTTCGCGGATCTCCCCACACCTGCAGAAGCTCTAAATCGTCGCCTTCGCGCCAGGGACGAAATTCGTAGGTGTTCATGGGGTGCCTTTCTTCCGCAGAATGCGCGGGTTTTACCGCGAGGATAGGGTTCTCACTATTGTACGTATCGGCTAGGTTCTGCACCAGATCCTAGTGAGTGCGTGAAAATACCGGCGGGGTTCTCCATTGCAGAGAACCCCGCCCATGTACATGGTAAAAAAGGCTTAGGCAACCAGACGCGCCGCCAGGTATGCCTTCACCTGATCAAGTGCCACGCGCTCCTGGCTCATGGTGTCACGCTCGCGGATGGTGACCGCCTGGTCCTCTAAAGTATCGAAGTCTACGGTAATGCAGAACGGGGTGCCGATTTCGTCTTGGCGGCGGTAGCGGCGGCCGATAGCCCCCGCCTCATCGTAGTCGATATTCCAGACGCCACGCAGTTCCTCTGCCAGCTTGTGGGCGGGCCCGGAGAGTTCGGGTTTCTTCGACAGGGGCAGAACGGCGGCCTTCACGGGCGCCAGGCGCGGGTCGAGTTTAAGAACCACGCGTTTATCGACGCCGCCCTTGGTGTTCGGGGCTTCATCCTCAACGTAGGCATCGACGAGGAACGCCATCATGGAGCGGGTCAGGCCGAAGGAAGGCTCGATGACGTAGGGTACGTAGCGTTCGCCGCTGGCCTGATCAAAGTATTCGAGCTTCGCGTTCGAGTGCTCATTGTGCACGCCCAGGTCGTAGTCGGTGCGGTTTGCCACACCCATGAGTTCGCCCCATTCGCCGCCTTGGAAACCAAAACGGTACTCAATGTCGATGGTGCCCGCCGAGTAGTGCGCGCGGTCGTCCTCAGGAACATCGAACTGGCGCATGTTCTCGGGGTTAATGCCCAAGTCAACAAACCAGTTCCAGCAGTCTTCAACCCATGCGTTGAAGTGCTTATCTGCTTCGTTGGGGTGAACGAAGTATTCGATTTCCATCTGCTCGAATTCGCGGGTGCGGAAGATGAAGTTGCCGGGGGTGATCTCGTTACGGAACGCCTTACCGATCTGCCCGATACCGAAGGGTGGGCGTTTACGGGCCGCAGTTACCACGTTGTTGAAGTTTACGAAGATGCCCTGCGCGGTTTCGGGGCGCAGAAAGTGCAGCCCTTCTTCGTTATCGACAGGCCCCAGGTAGGTTTTCAACAGGCCTGAGAAGTTCTGCGGTTCGGTCCATTCGCCGCGGGTGCCGCAGTTCGGGCAGACAACCTCACCCATATTTTCGGGTGCACGCCCCTTTTTAGCTTCGAATGCCTCAATCAGGTGGTCTTGGCGCTGGCGCCTGTGGCACGAGAGGCATTCCACCAGCGGGTCCATAAAGGTTGCCACGTGCCCGGATGCTTCCCACACCGGGCGCGGCAGGATTACCGAAGAGTCCAGCCCAACCATGTCTGCGCGTGAACGCACGAAACGCTGCCACCACTGCTGACGGATGTTTTCTTTCAGTTCCACGCCGAGGGGACCGTAATCCCATGCGGAGCGGGAACCGCCGTAGATTTCACCCGCTTGGAAGACGAAGCCGCGGCGCTTAGCGAGCGCAATAACGTTGTCGAGAGTGGACTTTTCTGCCATGTTTACTCCTTTATGCCCCGCCACCGGCTGTGGCGTGCGTGAGTTCAGTGTTCTTCCGCGCGCGGTAAGCGCCGGGATATACGGTCACAAGTACAAGATACTAGGGTATCATTGCGTACCCGTCTTGCCGTGTAGTTTCTGGGCGCCGATACACTGGTGACATGGAGAAAATCTATATTCGTGACGAGATGATTCGTCTGGGACAGTTTTTGAAGCTGGCTAATCTGGTCGAAGACGGTGCGCAGGCGCGCGAGGTGATCCAGCATGGGCTGGTAAAGGTCAATGGGCAGATTGAGGAGGCGCGGGGCAAACAGCTGCATCCGGGCGATACGGTGAGTTTCAACGGGGTGAGCGTGCAGGTGGCTCGGGACTAGGGTCCCGCCCTCTCTCCCCTTAAAGCATCTTGGGTTGTATAACTCACCTTCCGGCGGTGCGTTATACAACCCAGGATGCGTTATTCAGGTTCTTTTAGTCGGCAGATTCTTGCTCTGGCACCCCAGCATTATCTGCAGCATCCGTAACCTTCTCGGCACGGATACGCGGCGCGTGCCCCAGCACCTTCACGTCGATGAACTCGCCCACATGGCGAATTTCCAGGGCGCTTACCCCGTGCCCGGCGCCCGCATACAGAACTTTGATGCCGTCGGTGTACGCGCGAATCCACTCGTAAGTGTAATCCACGAAGGGCTGCGGAATAATAGGGTCTTCCTGGTCCCTGCCGAAGAAAACGGGTAGCTCGGTGGCTTTGAGCTCGTCGTCCTTGAAGTAAGGAGAGTCTGATTCGACCGCGTATCCGGAGAGCCCCACCAGTGCAGCAAATTTTCCTGGGCGATGCCGCACCATAGAAGTAGCCACCGCCATGCCTTGCGAGAACCCCACCAGCGCGACTGAAGCATAGTGTGATTCGTGCTGCTCGACCCATTCCAGGACGTAGTCGCTGGCCTGTTCTATGGTCCGCACATCCGCGTTGAGCTGCTGATCCAGCGGGTACCACTGGTAGCCTATGGCCTCGTCGGGAATGTGCGCGCCGGTTGCGTCCGCCGAAAACTGGGTGCCTACCGGCTGCGGGGCGCGCATTCCCGCGTAGGTGATGCCCTCCTGCGGCAGATGTTCAGCCAGCGACAGCAGGTCTTTCTCGTGCGAACCGTACCCGTGCAGCAGAAGCACCAGGTGGGTTCCGGCGCGTTCATTCTCGGGCCGGGAATATTCGACAATGTACGTATTTTCACTCATACACCCCATATTACCGATGTCGCCTCCTGCGGGTTTACGCCATTGGGCGCGCAGAAAGTGACTTTCCAGCCGAAAGCACATGCTGTCTTCCGTGCCGAAAAGTCACTTTCTGCGCACAATAACTTTGTGGGTGAGCGCTGAGGCTCTGCTGAACTCATATGGGTGCTGCAGCTTCCCCAGGTACTACCCCCAGGTAACGGTTTCAGGGTTCACCCCGTAAGCTCGGGCGTTCTCGGTAATAATGTCCCGCAGCCACGGGGCCAGCCCTTCAGCCAGTTTCTCGTAGTGCTCAGCGAAACGCGCATCCTCAACATAGCCGCGCGCCAAAATCACATGTTTTGCGGGGGTGACGTCGAAGTAAAACAGGGAGGCCCGGTGCCGGTCAGCCAGCGCGTTCGCCTCTGCACTGCCGGGCTTCACCCCTTGGGTGAACGCCTCAACGAGCGCGTGTTCAACATCGTCAAGGTTCTGTTTGGCGGCTGCCCAGTCGGCGCGGCTCATGGAGTCGGTGCGGCGCCGGTACTCCGCCCAGTCGTCGGTGTGCCCGTAGCGCTGCTGCGCCTCACGCTCATGCTCGGGGTTAAACGCCTCCCCCATAATTTCGGCCCTTTCGGCGGCCGTCAGCCGTTCATTGGTCGGTGCCATTGCATCCTCCAGTAGTTGATCCAGTGTTTGCAGCATGTGCTTGTAGCATCGTATTTTCTTGTGCAGCATTTCACGCTGGGTGAGTAGATGCTCCACACTATTGCGAGCGCCCTCATTCATGATGGTGCGCACGGTGTCAAGGCTCATGCCGATGGCGCGGTACCCAAGGATCGCGGTGACCTTCTCGACGTCTCGATCGTGGTAGTAGCGGTATCCGTTGACGGGGTCATGCTCGGGGGTGATCAGGCCCTTCTGCTCCCAATGGTGTAGGGTTCGCACGGTGATACCGTGCATTTTTGCGACCTCGCCCACGCTGTATTCTTGGGGTTTTTCTGCGTCCATGGTTTCACTGTAGGCCCTGACGTTGCGTGAGGGTCAAGCGGGTGCGGCAAAATTTCTGACCCCACGAAGGTGAGGTTCTGCGACTTACTTTGCGTAATCGGACGTGGCGCCTTGAGGTGTCGGCCGATGCGTGCCGTTTACGGGATATCTAGAGGGCGAGCGAGCTGGCTGCAGGTAGCGGCTCTTTATCGCCTATAGTGCTCAGGTTGGGTGGGGTACTCTGCGGTTTCTCTCCCAAGGCGTGCGCGAGAATACGTTCTACCTGCGCCGCCTCAATCAGGAACCCGTCGTGCCCGTGCTCGGATTCAATGATTTGAACCTCAGCCGGTACGGGGAGGGAATCGGCCAGCAGCTGCGCCTCATGCGGGAAAAACAGCCGGTCGGAGTCTACAGCGGCAATGGTCCACTCGCAGTTGCTGAACGCCAGCGCGTGGGTGAGGCACCCGCGCCCGCGCGCAACATCGTGGGAGATAAGCGCCTCATTCACGGCAAGGTAGCTGTTCGCGTCGAAACGTTCTATGAGCTTATCCCCGTGGTGGTCTAGGTAGCTTTCGACGGCGTACCGGCCGCGTGGGGCCCCGAGCGTGCCGCCGGTAACAGTTTCATGGGGGTTTTCGCTGCGCCCAAAACGATGCTCCAGTTCTGCGGGGCTGCGGTAGGTGGTGTGGGCGATACGCCGCGCAAGCGCCAACCCTGCCGTGGGCGCGGGCCCGTCATAGTAGTCGCCTGAGGCGAAATTAGCGTCGGATCGGATAGCCACGTTCTGGGTGTGCGCCCACGCGATCTGTTCGGCGGTGGCGGCTGGCCCGGAGGCGATCACTGCGCATCCGCGCACCAGGTGCGGGTAGGTGGCTGCCCATTCGAGGGCGCGGGCCCCGCCGAGTGAGCCGCCAATCACGTAACGGAAACTGGTGATTCCCAGGGTTTGAGCTAGTCGCGCCTCGGCGTGCACCGAGTCGCGGATGCTCACCTGTGGGAACGCCCCGCCCCACGGCTGCCCTTCACCGGGGTACCCGGCAGGGATGAGGCTGGCAGGCCCGGTTGAGCCGTAGCATCCGCCGAGAATATTGGGGGCGACCACATAGTATTTGTTGGTGTCTACCACGGCGCCGGGGCCAACGATGCCTTCCCACCAGCCGTCACGTTCAATTTCGGCGGCCACATCGGCGGGGGTGCCTTCGGGGGCGCTCCCGCGGGAGACGTGAGTGTCCCCGGTGAGGGCGTGCAGGATCAGGATGGCGTTGTCGCCGTCTTCGTTGAGGGTGCCCCAGGTTTCGTAGCTGATGCGCACCTCCGGCAGGGTGATGCCGTTCTCTAGGCGCAAATCACCAATGCTGTGGTGGCGCAGGATACCCTGGGCGGTCTCGGGGGTGCCGGTCATGGTTCTCCTTAGCGTTGCGGGCGGGGCGCCGGTGGGTGGAGCGGGGTTCGCCCCGCCCCGGCTGGTTCACGGGGCGGGGCTTGCGCCGTATCTACTGTTGCAGGGTTGCAAAGCCCAATTCTAGGTCTGCAATAATATCGTCAATATTCTCGATCCCTACGGCGAGGCGCACAAAGTTTTTACTCACACCGATTGCCTCTAGTTCTTCCTCGGAAAGCTGTGAGTGGGTGGTGGACGCGGGGTGAATAACGAGCGAGCGCACATCACCGATATTCGCCACATTGGAGTGCAGCTGCAGGGCGTCCACAAAGGTGCGGGTCTGTTCCAGGTCGGCGTCTTTAAGGGTGAATCCCACGACGGCACCCGGCCCCTTCGGCAGGTATTTCTGGGCTCGCTCGTACCAGGGTGAGGAAGGCAGACCGGCCCAAATTACTCGATCAACCAGCGGGTGTTCCTCCAGCCAGTTTGCGACCTTGGTGGCGTTCTCGATATGGCGTTCGATGCGCAGGGAAAGGGTCTCCAGCCCAATACCAATATTGAAGGCGTTAGTCGGAGAAATCGCGGCCCCGGTATCGCGCAGAAGAGAAACTCGCGCCTTGAGGATATAGGAGAGGTTCGCACCGAACGCGGAGTCTTTACCCAAATCACGTGCGTAGACTAGGCCGTGGTAGCTAGGTGCTGGTTCGTTGAATTTGGGGAATTTTTTAGGGTCTGCCCCGTAGTCGAAATTCCCGGAGTCTACGATAACGCCGCCAATGGAGGTGCCGTGCCCGCCCAGGTATTTCGTGGCGGAGTGCACCACCACGTCCGCGCCGAATTCGATGGGGCGCACCAGGTATGGGGTAGGTACGGTGTTATCGACGATCAGCGGCACACCTGCCTCGTGCGCAATCTGGGCGATGAGCTCAATGTCGAGCACATCGTTGCGGGGGTTGGGGACGGTTTCGCCGAAGAAGAGCTTGGTGTTGGGGCGCACCGCCTCACGCCACTGCTGCAAATCGTCCGGGTTCTCAATAAACGTGGTTTCAACGCCGAGGTCGGCAAGCGTGTATTTGAGGAGGTTATAGGTGCCACCGTAGATGGAGGGGGAGGCAACAATGTGGTCGCCCGCCCCAGCGATGTTCAGAATTGCGTAGGTGATGGCAGACTGTCCCGAAGCCACCAGCAGCGCTCCCACTCCCCCTTCAAGCGATGCGATGCGGTTCTCGATCACCTCTTGGGTGGGGTTGTTCAGGCGGGTGTAAATAGGCCCGAGCTCGGCGAGAGCAAAACGGTTAGCGGCCTGCTCCGCGTTCTCAAAAACGAACGAGGTGGTTTGGTAGATGGGTAACGCCCGTGCTCCCGTTGCGGCATCCGGTGCCTGCCCCGCGTGAATCTGGCGGGTCTCAAATTTCCACCCTGCGGGGTTGGCGGGAGTCGGGACGGTGTTGTTGCTCATGCGAGGCTCCTAGGTTTGTAACTATGGGGCCGCATGCCGATTTCGGTACAGAGTTCTTGTGTTTTCTTCTCTGCAAACGAAAAAACGATGTACCGGGTATCGGGCACATCGGTCCCGCGCTTGCGCTGCACTTGTGTGTAACGCCTGGTCCTCACCCAGGGCACCCCACCGCGGAGGAGGGTTGCCGACCAGCTAGCTGGGGCTTATCACTGGCTCTCATGACCTGCATCTAGAGTTTCACAGGAGGCGCGCGCGGTCAAGCGGGGTGCATGTTTTCGGCGCATTGTTGCAAAGATGACGTTTTGTGAATTGTTTCCATCCCTGTCTCGACTAAGAAGTCTGCTTCGTCTGAGCTCTTCTGCCGCACCATAAAGTTTTGTCTTCGCTCGGGGAGTGACCAAACTCAGGTATCTGTAGTATTCGCAGCAGACTCATCCCATTGCCCTTGACCCGGTGGCAGTCCAACAGAATGTAAAAGACCGGGGAAAAGACTCTCAATCACGCTGTCTCGGCGGGTAATTTTACGGTGCGTTCCCAGTACTTCGGTGTGCATGAGCCCTGATTCTCGGAGCACTTTGAAATGATAAGACATCGTGGATTTGGCGATTCCATAGTCAAAATCACCGCAGAACTGCGGCCCGTGGTCTGCAATGTGTGCGAGAACATCTCGTCGAATGGGGTCTGACAATGCACCAAGGACACGATCCAACGTCACGTCATCAGGAGTGGGGTGATGCAGCCGTTCCTTACCCATAACCAGCCTTTCCGGGTGCTTCCCATAACGTATTGAGCCTGCGGACTCTGTGACAGAATATTACCTCTTGAGCTTGCCCTTTAGCATAATGCGGATTTATTCTAATTTCGACGAACATAGAAATAATACTAGGGAGGTACGCCTTGGATTCTCGCAGTACATCACATCAGCTACCTAAGACTTCTGAGGCAACTATGCGGATTGTCTCATTCAGCACTCTCTTTGTCATCGGTACAGATACTCTGCTCACTGCCCCTCTGTTGCCGCTACTCAGCAAAGAGTTCAATACCAGCACAGAACAATCGGGGTGGTTCGTCTCTGCATACGCTTTAGGGTATGCAGTTTTCGCGCTCATTGCAGGCCCATTATCAGACCGCATTGATCGCAGGCGCATTATTCTTACTGGTTCCATCGGCTTTACGCTTTTTACGGGTTTATGCGGTTTAGCATGGGGGTTTTGGTCTCTTTTTACCGCCCGGTTTCTTGCGGGAGTGTTCGCTTCTTTGATTTCACCGCAGATTTGGGCATCTATCCCCATGACGGTGCCGAAACAAGCCATTATTAAAACTATGGGGTACGCAACGGCTGGACTTGCCATAGCCCAAATCGCAGGTATTCCTGTAGGTTCCTTTCTCTCTACTTATGGCTGGCAGATACCGTTTTTTGCAATCGCCACAGCATCTCTTCTTCTCTGGGTTATACTCTATTCACGTTTTCCCAGCATTCCCCCTGTGGCTGCGGCGCAAGATGGAAATTTTCTGACTCCCTACCTGCACGTTTTAAAAGCCCCTTCACTTTTACTGTCCCTCCTGGCGTACCTGATTTTCCAGACGGGAGTATTTGCATCCCTATCTTTCATAGGTTCATGGTTTGCGCGAGACTTTGGGGCATCGCAGACGACAATCGGTTTCGCCATGCTTGTAATCGGATGCGGCAACGCTCTAGGCTCCCTCACAGGGTCACGATTCGTCGCATATATAGGTATGCAAAAGACTATGCTCGTGGGGCTTATTGCACTCAGTATTGTGTATCTCTCAGTGTCATTGACAGCTACTTTCTGGACTGCTTTAGGTATTTTTACTCTTGCACTTTTCCTGGGCGGAATTATGCTCCCCGTCCTCATGGGAGAGCTACAAAGCCATACCGCTATAGCTCGCGGTACTGTATCATCCCTCTCAAACACGGCAATGTACGCTGGAACAACTATCAGCGGTGCCGTTGGCGGTACATTACTCACACAGTTTCCTGGATATAGCGGTATAGCCGTCATGAGTGCATGTGCAATCGCAATTTCTCTTGGTGTCTATGCACTTGGCGGAGCGTTCCGGCCGAAAAACGGGGAATCGTTTTAACTTCTTCGAATAAAATCAAAAAAAATTTAATCACAGCATTCCGTGAGCCATGCTACACTGATGGAAACCTTGAATCTAGGAGTGATGAGGTATGACCTCCCGCTAAAGTCGCACCGGCTCGCGGAATGCCCACCCAGATGGTGGGCTCTAAAATTTCAGAAATAACCCTGCTTTGGTTTGATACATTTCAGGGGCGCATAGTGAGCGCTTGGGACACCAAAGTTCTGAGGGTTTTATTGTTATACCTTCCGCACCTGCAGTCGGTGACTTGGGATTATTCAGGCACTAAGAGTGCCTCTCTCACGACTAGTCATCTCACCCGTCCCACGTATTGCAGGCGTGCAAACACCATGCTCAAGCGGCTTCGGGTGATTAAGCACCGCAAGGTTTTATCACAATGTCTACAATTCTTGACGCGGCGCAGCTATGCCGCACCTTTGGCAAAGGTGAACACGCTTTCACCGCTGTCGATAATGTTTCGCTCAGTATAAGCTCCGGCGAAATTCATGCTCTGCTCGGTCCCAACGGGGCGGGAAAAACAACAATTGTGCAGATGTGCGCAACACTGCTGACCCCCACGAGCGGAACTGTGCGCATCGACGGGGTGGATGCGCTTACGCACCCCCAGCGTGCGCGCGCATCCCTAGGGCTTGCGCTCGGCGGGGATACCGGGTTCTATCCGCGAGCATCCGCCCGCGATAATCTTCTCTTCTTCGCTGACCTTGCCGGGGTTAGCGCGCGCAAACGCCGTGCCCAGGTGGCGAGCGCTTTGGAAAGGGTTGATCTTGCCGATGTCGCCACGAAGAAGGTACAGGGGTTTTCCCGCGGCATGAAACAACGTCTGCACATCGCGCGGGCACTGCTGGGCGAGCCGAAACTGCTGCTTTTGGATGAGCCGACGAACGGGCTTGACCCAGATATTTCGCTGACAATACGCCAGCTAATTCGCTCCCTCGCTGATGACGGCACCGCCATTTTACTCACGAGCCATCTGCTGGGCGAGATTGAGGAGTTAGCGCATCGAGTGACAGTCATCGGTGCCGGTCGTGTGGCGGTTTCGGGCACGGTGGCGGATATTACTGCGCATGCCGGGATCTCCGCTACCACCGTTGGGCGTGTGGGTGCGAATGCCGGGCCGGTGCTTCAAGAACTTGCCCTGTCTTTGGGCGATGCGGGAACACTGTTGCTGACCCCGCGCGGCAGCGAGTGGGAGATCACCGTGTACTGGAATGAACGTTCTGTTTCAGAAGGGCCGCGCCCCTTCAGCACCGAACACGCCGAGACTCTACTGACCCGTATTCTCGCTGAGCGTGAGGTTCAGATGCTCACACCGCTGTATACTCGCCCAGCCACCCTCGAAGAGGCATATCTGGCCATGGCGGAAGGACTGAAACGATGAACCGGCAGCTTCGCCTAATGTCCTTTTCCCTGCGCCAATTCCTCACGGTTCCCTACTTCCTGCAGTTACTGCTGCTGAGCACCTTCGGAGCAACGGCCCTGCAGGCGCTCGCCGCCGGTGCCTGGCCAGTAGATGCGACCCTCGCCTGGACTCGCGCGGGCATTATCGGTACCTGGAACATGTGCATCGTTGCCGCCGGGATCCTCAACTTTGAGCGCTACCGGGGAACGTTCGTGTATCTGCTCAATGGTGCCGTGAACCCGCTGCGTGCGCTCGCAGCGGTGGTCTCAACTGCCTCCATTTTTGGGCTTGCCGCCCTGCCATTGGCCTGGGTTTTCTGGGCGCTGTGCACCTTCTCGGTAGATTTTACGGACTTTACTCAGGTGGGTGCACGCTATCTGGTGGGCCTTCCGCTGCTGTGGATCTCGTGTCTGGCGGTGACCTTCGTGATTGCAGGGTTCTTTGTGGCAACCCCGAACGCTATCGCCTATGAGGAGCTGCTTCTCGTGCCGGTTTTCGTGGCTTCCGGGGTGCTTTTTACCGAGAGTTCCGCGCCTGCCTGGCTTGATGCGCTCGGCACGCTGATTCCGATTCAAGCACCCGTGAAGGTTCTGCTCGGGCAGATGCCTGTGAACTCATTCGGTGACTTTCTGGGCGTGGTACTGCAAACCTGTGTGGTCACAGTCTTCTGGATGCTCGCGGGGTATCTGTTGGGTAGGCGAGCACTACACGCGGCAACGGTGCATGGCACTCTGGGCGCAATCTAGGAGGCTGCGATGTTTAAACGAACGAACTTTCTCTATCGTCTGAACAGTACCGCCAAGGTTGGGTGGTCTTCATCCATCACCTTCGCCACGGTCGGTACGGCACTCAGCACCCTCGTGATCGTACCGGGGCTGAGCGTGCTGTTCAGCGTTCTACTAGGACGTGATCTTTCCGCACCTGATCCGGTGCGGATCGCATGCGCCTCTGCCCTGGCAAGCGTGGTACTCGGCGTGGCGGTCGGCGTTGTGGCGCGCGCGGCGACCGACCGCTGGCTGGGAGTGTTCGAGCAGGTGTGCACCGCTCGACGGTTTGATGCGGCTTATTGGCTGGGAGTCTCTGCAATGCCCGTGCTTTTGGCTCTGATCACTGGCATCACGAACCTGGGTGTTGCAGCCGCCTATGCCGGTTTCGGCGGTTCCCTTGAAGGCAGCCTGTCCATGCTTGTGCGTTCTGTGACGCTCTTACCCCTGGCACTCATGGCGGGCGTATGTCTGGGTGTTTTCGCCGCTGGGCTGGGACTGTATCTCTCGGACCCATACCTGGGAGGAACTATCTTAGGAGCGCTTCTGCCTATCAGTGCGGGTGTGATCGTGCCGGTAGATGCATACCCGGTGTGGCTGGCGGCATTGTGTACATTGGTTCCTGGCGGACGAACGATTGCTTTGGTGAGCGGCTCTTCTGAAGTGGTGGTTTCAACAGTTGTGACTGAGGTGTTAGTCTGCATACTTTGGGCACTTGCGGGGCTTGTCCTAGTGCATGCCGCTGCGCAACGCATCCGCTCCGGTGCACGCACGAACCTGCTCTGAGGTCTTATGTCTCCCGCGAGCAGCGGATTTTTGGTTGAGAAGGTGAGAAAATCACCTTCTCAACCAAAAATCCGCTGCTTGTGTGTACCCGGAATAACCCCACCCTTGACAGGTGACTATATAGTCACATATTCTCGTGCTATGGATGATGCAGTTTTCAAAGCTCTCGCAGACCCCACCCGCAGAAAACTGCTCGATAAGCTCTACACCACCGGCGGCCTCACCCAGGGACAGCTTGAAGAAGGTCTGGGAATGACTCGCTTCGGAGTGGCCAAGCATCTGCGCATCCTCGAAGAAGCAAATCTTGTGATCACACAGCGCTCAGGCCGCAAAAAACTCCACTACCTCAACGCTGTGCCGATTCGCCGCATCCACGACCGTTGGATCGATAAATACACCGCCCACCAAAGTTCAGCACTTCTTGACCTGCAGAAGAATTTAGAGGAGGAAGAATCATGAGCACCGCCGATAACCCAAACACTCCCCCACGTCCCCAGAGGATTATCAGCTCGGTAATTATTCAAAACACCCCGCCGCAGCGCGTGTGGGAGGCGATCACCCAGCCCGATTTCACCTCTCAGTATTTCTTTGGTTCGCGGGTTGAAGTCACCGAGGACGAGCCGGGTCGCCTGCGCTACCTTTCCCCAGATGGGAAGGAAGTTTGGGGAGACGGCGCGATTCTGGAGTCTGACCCACCGCGACTTCTCGTCGTAGAGTGGCGCTCGCTTTATCTTCCCGATGCGGCACACGAACCGGCAAGCCGCGTTACCTGGCAGCTTGAGCCGTGGACGGATGGTGCCACAAAACTCACGGTCACCCACGACTGCCTAGAAGACTCTCCCGTTACGGCGCAGAATGTGGGCTCACCTCGGGGCTGGTCGTTTGTGCTGGCGGGCCTTAAACGAGTTCTGGAAACTGGCGAATAAAACCCCACGCCTCCTGCGAGCAGGTGGTTTTTGTCCAGAGCAGGTAGGAAAATTCTATCCACTCAGCCAAAAACCACCTGCTCGGGAGGGCGCAGAAACCGTGCGCATCTGGACGCAAAAGTATTGAAGGGCGCTAGAAAGCCTCAGGTGTCTGCCAGGAGATCGTGCGGGGAACATCCTCGAAAAAGAAGAAAGAAATATTAAATTCCGGCAGTTCCACCGTCACGGAACCAACCTCTGCCGCTATGCCCCGTTCTCTCAGCTGAGCCACGAGTTCTTCGGCAGAAAGCCCAGCCAGAGGCAGCCCCTCAAAAGAGAATTCATCGCCATCAGCCCATGAAATTTCAATCAGAGAAACAAGGTCGTCTTCTCCAAGTTGGCATGCGATACTACTATGTTCTGAGCCTTCAAGAGCGAGACGACTATGAAGTGTACGGATGCTCCTGTCTGTGCCCGGCAGATCGGTAACTACCATCCTCGGCTCCGGGAGTTTCTGCCCGTAGAATTCAATCTTCTGCCCTAGAGGAAAACCGGGAAAGCCCTCGCGTTTAAAGTCGTACATGTGTGACTCCTCAAGATGTGTGCCTCTCACACCATAAAGTTTTGCCGCGAGCAGGTGGTTTTTGGTACGAGCAGGTAGGATTTTTCTACCTGCTCGGTCAAATCCTACCTGCTCGCGGGCGTCAGGATTTAGAGCTTATCGCCCATTGAGACGTCGATAATCTGCCCGGTAATTGTTTGCGATGCGTTCTGAGTCAGCAGACCAATTACTTCTGCGACGTCCTCAGGCTGGGTAACCTTCTTCATCGCGTTGCCGGATTTCACGAATTCGGCTGCCTCCGCATTATCGCGCAGCCAGGTAGCGTTAATATCGGTATCGACCACGCCGGGTGCCACAAGGTTCACCGTAATCCCCTGAGGACCAAGCTCAACCGCCATATTCCGCACTAGGTATTCCAGTGCAATCTTACTCATGCCGTAGCCCGTCATGGCAGGGAACGCGTAGCGAGTCAGCACCGAGCCGGTAAAAATATAACGCCCGCCCGGTGCGCTCATGAGCGGCACCAGCCCGGCGGCAAGTTCGTAGGGGGCAACCGTATTAATCTGCAGCAGATTACGCAGAGCCTCTCCATCGAGCTCCTGGAAGGTTCCCTGCGTGCCAACACCTGCGTTGAGCACCGCAACGTCGAGGGTATCCGCGCCCAGCGCATCCTTCACGTGAGTTAAGAGGGCAGAAACGGACTGCGGGTCTGAGAAATCAGCCTGTACAGGTGTTACTTTTACTCCGTGCTCGGATGCGGCAGCCTCTACCTCGCTAAAGTCCGGGTTCTCCGCGCGGTGCTGTGCAATCACGTGGTACCCCAGCTGCGCCAGTCGAACCGCGGTGGCTTTACCAATACCGCGGCTTGCGCCGGTGACGAGAGCAATCTGTGCCATTTTTCCTCCTTGTATGAGCTGTGAAAGACGCTGAAAGTTCAGCATCACCTTTCAGCATAGTGAAATGGAAGTTGAGCTGTCTATCAAGGGGCACTGCGCACATCCCCAGAACGGCATCGACAGATACGCCGCTGCACTATAATTCTGTTTTCTCGTCGCAGAACAATAATGAATTCCATCTCTCCCACATGGTGGTAATAAATTTTTCTCAGAATTCTCTTGAGATATATAACTACACGTCGTATATTCATGTATGTACATGAATTAAAAGTACTGTTGGCGAGTACAGCCAAGAGCTCAAGGAGGTTCGCATGGCACACAGTAACCAATCGCCGCTTCTAAAGACATCCTGGGAGCAAGTCGCGGCAGCGGTCAGTGCTATTGATGCCTCCGTCGGTAAATGGCTTGCAGCGCAGCACAACATTGGACTAACCGAATATCGTGCACTTGAGCATATCAACGCTTCCCCCACGCACGAGTTGCGCATTACAGAACTCGCTCAGAAACTTGGTCTCAATCAAAGCTCTGTCACCCGCCTTGTGGGACGCATGGAGGATAAAAATCTAGCATTTCGAGACACCTGTCCTGATGACGCACGCGGCATCTTTGCAGTTATCACCGACCACGGGCTTGAGACTGTAGCACACATCCAAACGGCTTACGAAGCGAAAATTCAAGAAATTTTGAAGGATGCCACCCAGCAATTCCCTCATCTAGAGGGCCCGTCCTTAAGCTCAGCTTTCCAAAAAGTTGGCAGATTAATCGCCTAAACACACTTCTTTTACTGAGTGAGGTAATTTTTATCTAAATACATGTATGTGCATACATCTATAAGAGTGTTTCCGCGAAAGGAGCTGCTATGAGTACCACCGTCGAAGTCTTCATAGACTATGTGTGCCCGTTCTGTTTTCTGGTGGAAGGCACAATTGATGAACTCAAACGTGAATGCGATGTGAACCTGGGTATTCGCCCATTTGAGCTTCGCCCGAAGCCCATTCCCACGCTGCGCCCGGAAGACGATTATCTACCGCGAATATGGAAGGATTCCGTCTATCCGATGTCGCATCAGGTGGGCATTCCAATTTCTCTTCCCAGCGTATCGCCGCAGCCACGAACACAGAAGGCTTTCATGGTTCTTCAGCTCGCCCAAGAACATGGCCTTGGCGAAGAATACTCGCACGCAATATTCAAGGCATTCTTCCAAGAGGACCGAAATATTGGTGACGATGCGGTCATTATCGACGCTGCCGTATCGGTCGGACTCACCGCCCATGAGGTACAACAGGCTCTGCTGAATGAGGCACGCCGGATCCAACACGCCGCTGATCAGAACTACGCTGCACAAGTGGTTGGTATTACGTCGGTTCCTAGTTTTCGAGTTAACGACCATCTTGTGGTCGGTGTTCCAAGCGCCACCCGGATTAAGAAAATCGTCAATATATTGAGTAGCCGCGACCCCGCGCAGGAGAAACGCAATGACTAAACATACAACGCTACACACCATCATGGTTGAGGCGGTTCACCAATGCATTCAGCACGTTGATTCCGGAGGTCTGCCCTTTGTAGGCGTCGTTGTTCAGAGCGGAGTCGCTGTTTCTAACTTTGGGTTTAACCGTGTCTACGAAACCGGTGATGCGAGCGCTCACGCTGAGGTTGTTGCCATGCGCGATGCCATGTCACGACTCAAATGTTCCAATCTTTCAGGAACCGTTCTTCTTGCCACGGGTGAGCCCTGCGGGCTGTGTTACCGTTTCGCGCAAAACTGCGGGATTGACGCCATATACGTTGCGGCAGACCGTGAAGAGGCTGCCAGCTGGGGGTTCGATTACCGCTCCAGTTACGCTCTTTTCGGCATCACCGATGATATGCGAGCACAGTTTTACCGTGCTCTGCCGGTTCCGGATAGGTATGAACCTTTTGCGCGGTATTTAGAGATTTCGGGCGGGCACACATCCGACCTCGAATAATTTTTTATCTGTTATATCTGAAAGGACTGATCCATGAGCTGGATTTTTATCGCCATTGCTGTGGTTTTTGAGGTGACGGTAGGTATCGCGGCTGGTAAGGCGCAGGGTTTTAAAAACATTCCCTGGACCGCCACGACTCTTATTGCTGGCGCATTAGGAACCTATTTTCTGAGTCTAGCTCTTCTGAGCTTTGACGTGGGGGTAGGATACGCCATCTGGACCTCCGTATCTGGGGTGGGAATTGTGGTCGTAGGGGCTCTATTTTTGGGTCAGCAGCTCACATGGAGCAAACTCCTGGGTATCTTGGTTGTCATTGCTGGCGTCATCGGACTTAACCTCGCTGGTTCTCTCTAAAATTTTTAGACTTTGAAGGGAAGTGTTCTCATGACTTCACGAAATTCAGATGATTCTGTACAGAATCGGCAGAAAAGTCGAGCCTGGGGCGCTCTGCTACTGGCTGGCGGTTTTGAGGTTGGCTACGCCCTGAGCGTGAACGGCAGCCAAGGATTTACGAATCTTGCGTGGTCGCTCATTGCTTTAGTGTTCTTCCTGTGCACGCTATTCTTCCTGAGCGTCGCGTTAAAGAAGGTCGATGTTGGAATCGGCTACGCGGTCTGGGCAGGTATCGGTTCCGTGGGAGCCGCCCTGCTGGGACCGGTGTTCTTTGATGAAGTGCTCACTCCTGCAAAGGCCTTCTGGCTCGCCGTCATTATCGCGGGAGTTATCTGGCTCAAACTGGCTGACAGCCCGACGCTGAGGAAACGGAACTCACACGGCTAAAACCGACGGGGCGCAACAAGATTCAGCCTGCTCGTGGCGCGTACTGCCAAGGCAGGCTGAATGACTACATACACCCCATGTTGGTTACTGAGATATTACGCCAAAACTCTATAGATCTAGGCAGTAATTCACCTCTCAAGTCGCTACACTAGAGAACAAGCTAAAAAGGATTCATTTCCTATAATCAAGCCTGAATCAAGGAGCCCCATGAGCGACGCATCGAACACCACACCGGCAGAAGAAGTTCCCCTCGTCCCCGTCCCTAAAAAGGTTGAGCATATTCGTGAGTATCACGGTGATACTTTTATCGACCATTACGAGTGGATGCGCGATAAAGAAGACCAGGAAGTCCTCGACTACCTGAACGCGGAGGCAGACTACACCGCCGCCGTCACAGCGGATCAGCAGCCGCTACGCGAGAGCATCTTTGAGGAGATCAAGTCTCGCACCCTGCTCACAGATTTGACGGTTCCGAATCGCATCGGCGATTGGTGGTATTACAGCCGCATGGTTCCCGGCGGTCAGTACCCGATTTTCTACCGTTACCCTGCCCTGCATGAGGGCGACGAGGTGGTGCGCTACACTCCCCCGGTTATTAAGCCCGGCGAGCCACTGGAAGGCGAATCGGTGGTGCTTGACTGCAATGAGTATGCCAAAGACATGGAGTTCTTCGCACTCGGTGTGTTCCAGCCTTCACGTAACGGTAAGCTCCTGAGCATTTCTGTGGACGAGAAGGGCGACGAACGTTACGAGCAGCGTTTCCTCAACCTGGAAACCGGCGAGTTCCTGCCCGATACCATCCCGAATATTAGCGGTGGGTCGTTCTTCATTAACCATGCGCAGCAGCTCGTGTACACGGTGCCGGACGATTCGTGGCGGCCCTACCGCGTGTATGTGCACGATATTGGGGCGGGCACCAAAGACCACCTGATCTATGAGGAAACTGACCCCACCATGTGGCTGGGTTCTGCAATGAGCGCCGACCGTTCGTCCATCGTGCTCTCCAGCGGCAACTCCGAGTTTACCGAGGTTAGCCTGGTGCCTATTGCCGAGCCGAAGAGCACGCCGCGCGTGATCATTCCGAGGGATGCGCGCATTGAGTACCAGGCGGAGCCGATCACGATTGCCGGTGAAACCCATCTGCTGATTCAGCACGACTATAAGGCGCTGAACTCGGAGCTGGTGCTCGCCGATATGCCGCAGGACGGCGAATCTTTAGAGGAATATTCGAAGCGTTGGGTTCCGGTGATTCGCCACAGCGAAAATGTTCGCCTCGAAGGGTTCACACTCTCTGCGACCCACCTGGTGGTGACCGCCCGCGCGGATACAACCACCCGCCTGTTCCTTGCCCCGCGGGAGCAGCTGCCCGTGCAGTGGCGCCGCAAGAAGCCCGCAGGTATCACGTTCATGGAGCCTGCCGGGTTCGATGAGGAACTGTACACCGCTGGCGTGCTGCGTGCCGAGAACTATTCCCCGGTTATCCGTATCGCCTACACCTCATTCCTAACTCCGCGCCGTGTATACGATTATTTCCCCATGTCGCAGACCCTGCTTCTGCGCCGCGAGACCCCGGTGCTTGGGGGTTATCAGCGTGAGGATTATCGCGCCTACCGTGACTGGGCACCCGCCTCCGATGGAACCCTCATCCCCATCTCGGTGATTCACCGTGCCGATCTTGACCTGACGCAGCCCCATCCGGTGCTTCAGTACGCTTACGGATCCTACGAAATTTCGATGGACCCCATGTTCTCCATCCCCACACTGTCGATTCTGGACCGCGGGGTGGTGTACGTGATTGCGCATATTCGCGGTGGCGGCGAGATGGGGCGCACCTGGTACCTCAACGGCAAGAAGCTTCACAAGAAGAACTCATTCACTGATTTTGTGGATGTCACTGATTACCTGGCGACCAAGCCGTGGGCAGATCCTGCGCGTATCGCCTGCTACGGTGGTTCCGCGGGCGGGTTGCTCATGGGTGCCGTGCTGAACCTGGCTCCTGAGAAATATGCGGTCTCAATCGCCCAGGTTCCCTTCGTGGATGCGCTCACCACCATCCTTGACCCTGACCTGCCGCTTTCTGCTTTGGAATGGGAAGAATGGGGCAACCCCATTGAGGATAAGGAAGTGTACGAGTACATGAAGTCCTACACCCCCTACGAGAACATTCGCCCCGTGCGCTACCCCGCTATCGCGGCGGTGACCAGTCTGCACGATACGCGCGTGTTCTATGTGGAGCCCGCCAAATGGATTGCAAAACTGCGCGAAACCATCGACCCGTCATCCCCCACCCCACTGTTGAAGATCGACATGACCGGTGGACATGGAGGCGGTTCCGGGCGGTATACCCGCTGGCGTGAGATTGCTTGGGATTACGCCTTCATCCTCACACACCTAGGGATTACCAAATAAGCGGGTATACCCTTCCGCATGCAGATTTGGTACCTCGCGCGCTCGGAATCTGCATGCTCCAGCCCGCTGGCGTGAGATTGCTTGGGATTACGCCTTTATCCTGACAGACTTGGGGATTACCGAATAAGCGGGTATACCCTTCCGATGTGTCCTCTTCCTCGGGGCACAAAAAAAGGCTCTTTATTCGAATAAAGCGGCAAATAATACGCTTTATTCGAATAAAGAGCCTTTTTAGCAATTGGCTAGCACTAGGGATGCCCCACAAGCCCGCGTTCTAGGGCGGCCGCGTGCACATCATCCCAGGTTCCGGAGGCTACAAGCTCGCCGTCTTCCATCACAAGCACCTCATCGACCGCCGCCAAAACCTCGGGAACCGTACGGTGTGTAATGTAAACAAACCCTTCCATGCTCTCGAAAAGAGCACGCTCAACCCGTCCCGCCGTAGCGTGGTCCAGCCCAGTGGTGAGCTCATCCACAATGTAGAAAGAGCGTTCGTGCAGGAGCATACGTGCGAGTAAGATACGCTGTTTCTCCCCGCCGGAAAGCGACCTCAAATCGTCGCTCAGCATATAATCAAGACCCTTCGCGGAAACCCACTCGCCCAGACCTGCGCGCTCACAAGCCCTGAGAATCTGCACATCCGGCACCGACGGATCGTACAGGCGAATATTTTCGCGCAGGCTATCGTGCAGCAGATGACTGTCCTGCGCAAGCAGACCCAAGGAAGCGTGCATATCCTGTTCGGCAATCTCACGCAGATCGCGCACTTGCGCCGATTCGTGCACCTCAATAGTTCCGCTGTATTCGGGGTGATTTCCAAAAAGAGGTTTGAAAAGCGTAGATTTGCCCGAGCCGGATGCGCCAATCACCAGATACTTTTTACCAGTCTCAAACATGAAGCTCACACCACACCCCGCCGACTTTTCGCCCAACGGCTTGACGTCACGATAGGTAAATGCGTCCAGTGTGAGAGGCTCGCCCGGTCGGTCATCTTCCACAGCGGGTACTTCCGCATCAATCTTGTGAATAATCTCACGACCCGCATAATACTGGGTCAGCAAACCTGTAGACATAAACAGCGGCATACAGATCATACCGGTCAACTGGGCAAAAGCGACCACCTCGCCTACGCTCGATAGCCCCGAGAGCACCAACGCCCCACCGGCAAGCCACGTTCCCAAATACAGAAGTTTCGTGAACATACTATTGACGGCGTCTACACGCTCCTGTGTGCGCTGATAGCTCCGCGCCGCCACGTACCATTCACTCAATTCTTCAGAAAAGCGTTTAGCCACGAATGAGTATGCGCCCAGAATCTTCCACCCCAAAGCGCTGCGGAGCGCATCACCGCTGACCTCATTCAACGCGTCGGCCTGAGATGCATAAGCTTTTGTCACGGCACCAATACGTTTTCGAGTCAGCACCGGCATCAACCCCACCGGCAGGCTCAGCGCAAGAACGGCGCACGCCATGAACGGGTTCAGAATAAAAGCAGCCACAATGGCGAAGATAAGCTGCGCGGTGAGGTACCCGCCCCAGAAAATAACGTCAATATAGTTGGTTTTAATGCTTTCAAGCTGACTCGTGAACTGCGAAAAATAGTATTCGGAGCTCCTGCCCGTCAGCCGCGCTACGGGAGAAAGTCCGATGCGGCGGAACAGTTCTGCACGCAGATTATTCTGAATCTGCACCCCGGCAAGAGCGGCACGGTACTGGCGTACATAACGGAGAAACGCGTCAACAACAAGATATGTGGGCACAGCCGCAAGCATCCACGCAAAGAGGACGCGGTCATAAGATGTGACCGCATCAGTCAAGTATTTGATGATGACGCTCTCAAGAACCGAACTGGCCGACAAGATAAGGGTCAACGCTGTAAGCATGACAAGGGTTCTGCGTCTTAGGCTGCGCATAACCTTCATTGGTGTTCCTCTCCCTCACCCACTATGTTGTTCATCACTACTTTACCGTATAGGGTTAAACGCACCGCATATCTGCTATTGCCCCATGCTGCAACATAAAAAGGCTCTTTATGTGAATACAGCGGAGTTTCAAACGCTTGATTCACATAAAGAGCCTTTTTAGCCCTCAAACAGAGAGCCTTATCTGGGTTGGATCGGTTTTAGCCTTCCACGCCGCAGGCCTGCAGAATAAGCTCACGCACGCGAGCCGCATCCGCCTGGCCCCGGGTAGCCTTCATCACCTGGCCAACGATCGCACCAGCCGCCTGAACCTTACCGGCACGAATCTTATCGGCAACATCCGGCATGGCCGCCAAAGCCTCCTCAACGGCGGCGGTGAGCGCACCGTCGTCAGAAACCACGGCAAGACCGCGAGCCTCAACGATCTCGGCAGGCTTACCTTCGCCAGCGAGCACATGCTCCAGCACCTTACGGGCAATCTTGTCGTTAATCTTGCCCTCGGCGATCAGGGTCTCAAGCTCCACCACGGTTACAGGTTCAATACCCAGCGCGGTCAGCTCAACCTCGGCCTGCTTGGCCTGGCGGGCAATCTCACCCATCCACCACTTGCGGGCAGCGGATGCGCTCGCCCCGGCGGCAATAGTCTGCTCAATAACGTCAAGAGCGCCAGCGTTGACCACGTCACGGAACTCTTCATCCGAGTACCCCCACTCGTTCTTCAAGCGGCGGCGGCGCTCCGCGGGAGGCTCGGGCAGGCTTGCGCGTAGCTTCTCAATCCACTCGGTATTCGTCACGATCGGAACCAGGTCGGGCTCCGGGAAATACCGGTAGTCGTCGGCATCCGACTTGGGGCGGCCCGATGAGGTTTCGCGGGTATCCTCATGCCAGTGGCGGGTCTCCTGCAGCACCTTCTCGCCACGCTCCAAAATAGCGGCGTGGCGGCGAATCTCGTAGCGTACCGCACGCTCTACCGAGCGCAGGGAGTTCACGTTCTTCGTCTCCGAGCGGATACCGAATTTCTCGGCTCCCTTAGGCATGAGAGACACGTTCGCGTCGCATCGCACGTTACCGCGTTCCATGCGAGCGTCCGAAATACCTAGGCTTTTCACAATGTCACGGATCGCCGCAACATAGGCGCGTGCCAGCTCGGGGGCGCGCTCGCCCGCGCCCACAATCGGGCGGGTCACAATCTCAATCAGCGGCACACCGGCACGGTTGTAGTCCACCAGCGAGAACGCCGCACCCTGGATACGCCCGTCGGCACCGCCCACGTGGGTGAGCTTACCGGCGTCTTCTTCCATGTGGGCGCGCTCAATCTCGACGGTGAACACGGTGCCGTCTTCCAGCTCAACATCTAGCTTGCCGTTCTCAGCAATGGGGTCACGATGCTGGGAGGTTTGGAAGTTCTTCGGGGTGTCCGGGTAGAAGTAGTTCTTCCGGGCAAAATATGACAGCGGCGCAATATCGCATCCCAGAGCCAGGCCCAGTTTAATGCCTGACTCGACCGCTGCCTTATTCACCACCGGCAACACACCCGGCAGCCCCAGCGAGACGGGGGAAATATTCGTGTTGGGTTCATCACCAAACTCATTCGGGGCGGCGTCGAACATTTTAGTTTTGGTGTTCAGCTCAACGTGCACCTCGAACCCGAGCACCGGGTCATACTTCTCGATTGCTTCTTCGAAGCTGAGGATTTCTTCGCTCATTACTTGGTACCCCCAAAGTCAAAGTCGCGGATCAGGGTTTCGGTGTCGGGAACACGAGTGTAGAGCGGGGCGCCCCACTTCTCGGTCAGAAGCGTCTCAAGGCCCGCAGCCACACCATACAGGCGCGCATCCTGCCGAGCCGCAGCGGTGAACTGTATACCCACGGGCAGCCCGTCCTGGTGGTCAAGTCCGGCGGGTAGGGAAATAGCGGGAACACCCGCAAGGTTCACAGGGACGGTGGCAATATCACCCAGGTACATTGCCATGGGGTCGTCGGATTTCGTTTTCTCCCCCAACCTAAACGCGGTAGAGGGGGAGGTCGGGGACACCAGCACATCGCATTTTTCGAATGCGGCAGCGTAATCACGCTGGATGAGGGTGCGCACCCGCAGAGCCGCCCCATAGTAGGCATCGTAGTTACCGGCTGATAGGGCGTAGGTTCCCAGAATAATACGGCGTTTGGTCTCATCGCCGAACCCGGCCTCACGGGTTGCCGCCATGACGCGCTCAATGGTGACGGGGCCGTCTTCAGGCACCACACGCAGGCCGTAGCGCACACCGTCGTACTTCGCCAAGTTTGAAGACACTTCGGATGACATGATCAGGTAGTAGGCGCTGATTGCCTCACGCACCGAGGGCAGGGAGACCTCAACGATTTCGGCGCCAGCCTCCTCCAGAAGCCGCAACGAATCGGTAAAGCTGCCAATCACACGGTCCTGGAACCCTTCACCGGATCCGCCGCCCAGCTCTTTAATAACGCCCACACGTAGCCCTTTGAGGGAGGTGGGGTTCGCCCCGGCACGTGCCGCATCAGCGTAGGCTCCCACAGGCTCGTTCAAGGACGTGGAATCCATGGGGTCATGCCCGGCGATAACCTCGTGAAGCATCGCGGTGTCGAGTACGGTGCGGGCGCAGGGGCCCACCTGGTCTAGAGACGAGGCCATGGCGATTACACCATAGCGAGAAACCGAACCGTACGTCGGTTTCATGCCTACAGAGCCGGTGAAGGAAGCTGGCTGACGGATAGAACCGCCCGTGTCAGTACCAAGCGCCAGGGGTGCCTGGAAAGAAGCCACAGCGGCCGCTGAGCCGCCCCCAGAACCGCCCGGGGCACGGGTTAGGTCCCAAGGGTTACGCACTACACCGAACGCGGAGTGTTCGTTGGATGAGCCCATCGCGAACTCATCTAGGTTAGTTTTACCCAAAATTGGCATACGCGCCTGGCGCACCTTGCGGGTTACGGTGCCGTCGTAGGGGCTCATCCAGCCTTCCAGCATACGGGATGCTGCGGTGGTGGGCTGTCCTTTGGTCACGATCAGGTCTTTCACGCCGATCGGCACCCCAGCCAGCGGCGGGAGGGTTTCACCGGCGGAGCGGTCCGCGTCCACGGCGGCTGCTTCGGCAAGCGCCTGCTCAGCGTTAATGTGCAGAAAAGCGTTCAGACCGCTTTTGCCGTCCGCGCGGTTATCGCTCAATGCCTTACCGTCGGTTGCTTCAATACGGTCCAGGTGTGCCTGCGTGAGCTCTACCGCGCTGACCTCGCCCGAGGCTACCTTCTGGGCGGCTTCAGCGGCGGTAAGTTGAATCAGTTCGTTCACTTATTTTCCCTTAGTCTTCGTCGAGGATTGCGGGCACGCGGAACTTGCCGTCCTGCGCATCGGGTGCGCCTGAGAGCGCCTCTTCTTGGGTGAGGGTTTCCCCCACTACGTCTTCACGGAAAACGTTTGTCAGAGGGATGGGGTGGCTGGTTGCCGGGGTGTCAGAGGTAACGATCTCTGAGAGGTTTTCCACCGAACTAACGATAATATCGAGCTCCGTAGCCATAGCCGTGAGCTCGTCGTGGGTCATTTCGATGCGTGCCAGCTCAGCCAGGTGCTTAACCTGCTCAAAGGTGATGGCAGACATAGTTCTCCAAATAGGGGTTGGGGTTTATTCTCTTCTCTAGTGTAATGTAGCCCGGCGGGGTGCAGGTGTTTAATCGGGCACATTATGCGAGGGTTTATAGCAGAAAAATTGGCCCTCACCTTCCACAGGGGAAGATGAGAGCCAATTAATGCTTGGGGCTTAGCCCCTGAAGCTTATTGAGTGTCCCTGCCTTATGCGGGGATGTTCAGCACCTGGCCGGGGTAGATCAGGTCTACGTTCACAATGGTGCCGGGGTTAGCGGCAGCAATTGCGGGGTAGCCACCCTGCACACCGTATGCTGCTGCGATACCCGAGAGGGTGTCGCCAGCCTGAACGGTGTAGGTACCTGCTGCAGCGGGTGCTGCGGGAGCGGCGTAGGTTGCTGCGGGTGCCTGAGCGGCAGGAGCCTGTGCAGCCGGTGCCTCAGCAGCAGCAGCAGGTGCTGCGGGAGCCTGCTGAGCAGGTGCCTGGGTTGCCGGAGCCTGCGCAGCGGGAGCGGTGTAGCTCTCCTGTGCCTGCGCCTGGGTGTTTACCTGGCTCTGAGCTGCGGGTGCTTCGTAGTTCTGTGCAGTAGCGGATGCGCCAGCCTTGCCGTAGAGGCCCAGCTTAGCCGAGCATGCGGGCCATGCGCCCCAACCCTGGACAGCGAGCAGACGCTCTGCTGCCTGAATCTGCTGCTCACGGGAAGCGCCGTTGGGGGAGCCGGCCATGCCGACACCGTTCCAGGACTGCTGGGTGAACTGCAGACCGCCGTAGAAGCCGTTACCGGTGTTGATGGACCAGTTACCACCGGACTCGCACTGTGCCAGTGCGTCCCAGGTAGCGGAATCTGCTGCGTTTGCTGCGGGAACAGACATGGTTGCTGCGACTGCACCGCCAACGGCAAGAGCGGCAGCGGTACGGCGTACGGTGGAAGTGTTCTTCATAATGCTCCAAGAGGGCCACCCACGCTCACTCCGTCCCCGGAGTTCTAACGCGTTGCCATTCACCCTTGATTAACGTCGGTTACTCATTGTGCGGTTCTACCCGTGAATGGCGTTCCATCGTTTCCATGCGCCCGGATGCCCGTATGGGCCTGTGGGTCGGACGCATTTCCCCGATGGGGGTGTGCGGTAGAACCTGGCATCAGTTCGGGAACGTATCCCGAAAAGAATCTTTCTGATAAACAAAGATAACGGAGAAACCTTAAGATGCCAACCTCAGAACGATGATCTGAGCGCTTTCAGCGAACATTTCAGATTCTTTCAGCAAACTCCCAGGTTCTTATTTACTCGTTTCAATTAGACATTTACCTCTCCCCTGCCCCCGGGTTTTGAACTGCTATGGCAGGGAAGTGCTGTAGAAAGATTCTTCTTTTAAATCGTTGCTGGGCACCCCACCTATCCTCCTTATATATCCGCCAAAAAATTTTTAAAAATTTTTTAAGGCCCTTCGCCCTGAGCATGTTTTTAACGTTTTTATGTGCAAAATACGGTATGGGTTACCTAAGTTTAAGGGGATTTTTGCCCTGTTTTACCGTTCGGGGACCGTACCAATTTAATTGGGACGTTTTAGCACCAGCATAAAGCCGCCGGGACCCGCACAATGACAGCTCACAAGCTATCCACTGCACAGGTACCCGACGGCTCAACCGCGATAAAGAGGCGTCTGTCTTAACCGCCGCCATTACGCTTGTTCAATATCCGGGTCAAAAGCACTCGGGCCCTGCGTTAGCAGTTTCTTAAACCCATCCTCATCAAGCACAGTAATCCCCAGCGATTCCGCCTTATCAAGTTTGGAGCCTGCCGAGGCTCCGGCGACTACAAAATGAGTTTTCTTCGATACAGAGCCTGAAGCGCGGCCGCCGCGAACAATAATTGCCTCCTTGGCGCTATCGCGCGTGAAATCGTTCAGCGTTCCGGTAACCACCACAGTCACACCCTCAAGGGTGCGTTCGATGGACTCATCACGTTCGTCCTGCATGCGCACCCCGGCCTGTGCCCAACGGTTCACTACTTCGGCGTGCCAGTCCACCGCGAACCAGTTAATAATCGAGTCGGCGATCGTACCGCCCACACCATCCACGGCCGCTAGACGGTCGCGGTCAGCCGCACGGATCGCATCCATTGACCCAAACTCGGTGGCAAGCGCACGTGCCGCAGTGGGGCCCACATGCCGGATCGACAGGGCAACAAGCACACGCCACAGCGGCTGCTGCTTAGCTTTCTGAAGCTCAACAAACAGGTTGCGGGTGTTCTTCGTCGGTGCGGAGGGCCTTTTCGCGGTCCCTTTACTCCAGAAGTAAGGCACCAGCTCAGTTTTGCCGGTTCCTACCCCCTTCACTTTTTTCTCCCGCTCAATCTTGACCTCACGCAGGTCCTCTTCGGTCAGGTCGAAGAGGAACGCCTCACTGCGCAGCGGCGGCTCCGCCGGCTCTGCGGGAGCGGTGAGTGCTTTAGCTGCCTCAAACCCCAGCGCCTCAATATCAAAAGCCGCGCGGGAGGCAGCATAGTAGATACGCTCGGTCAGCTGCGCCGGGCAAGATTGCGGGTTGGTGCACCGCAAATCCACGTCTCCCTCTTTACCCGGGGCAAGAGGTGAACCGCAGGAAGGGCAGAGCGTGGGCATCACGAACTCTCGTTCGCTGCCGTCGCGTAAGGCCACTACCGGGCCCACAATCTCGGGGATAACATCGCCAGCCTTGCGCAGCACCACGGTATCACCAATAAGTACCCCCTTAGCCTTCACCACATCCTGATTGTGTAAGGTGGCGTGCTCGACGGTTGAGCCTGACACGAGCACAGGTTCCATCACACCGTAAGGGGTAACCCTGCCGGTGCGTCCCACATCCACCCGGATATCCAGCAGCTTAGTATTTACCTCTTCCGGCGGATATTTATACGCCACCGCCCAGCGCGGCACACGCGAGGTGTACCCCAGCTGCCGCTGGGTAGCGAAATCATTAATCTTAATGACGATACCGTCAATCTCGTGCACCAGTGAGTGACGCTGCTGCCCATACCGTTCAATATAGGCAAAAATATCCTCCACTGCCGTAAAGGTCTCGGTGTACGGGCTCACCGGAAGCCCCCACGAGGCAAGCAGCTCATACACCTCAGACTGGGTCTCAATCCCCAGCCCTTGGGAGGACCCGATACCGTGCACATACATGCTCAGCGGTCGCTGGGCGGTAACCGCCGCGTCTTTCTGCCGCAAAGAGCCCGCCGCCGCATTACGCGGGTTCGCAAACGGGTTCTTGCCCTCAGCCACAATCTTTTCGTTCAGCGCTTTAAAATCGGCGGACGAGATGAACACTTCTCCGCGTATCTCGATCTCCTCGGGGTGGTTCTGCCCGGAAAGCCGCTGCGGGATGGTGGCGATGGTTCGCACATTGTGCGTCACGTCCTCGCCCGTGGTGCCGTCCCCGCGAGTTGCTGCGCGTACTAGGGCACCATTGCGGTACAGCAGGTTCACCGCAAGCCCATCAATTTTCAGCTCGGTCAGCCAGGTGGGGTTCTTGCCCGAAATAGCTTGCGAGTTTTCCTGCGCCTTCGTGAGCCAGGCACGCAGTTCCTCGTCTGAGAACACATCCTCCAGCGAGTACATGCGGGCGCGGTGAGTCACCGGTGCAAACGCCGAGGATGCCTCCCCGCCCACTTCCTGGGTGGGAGAGTCATTCGCCACCAGTTCGGGATAGAGCGCCTCAACTTCTTCAAGACGACGGTAGAGGACATCGTACGCAGCATCAGAAATCGTGGGGGCATCATCCGTGTAGTAGGCGCGGCGAGCATCACGCACATCATCAATAAGCTGCGCATACTCATCACGGATTTCAGGGGTGAGAGACACCTCAGCGGACGCGGATTCTGGGCTAATAGAAGAGTTTTTTTCAGTCACACCAACAAGTCTAGCCGCTGGATTCGGTCAGTGAGAGGCCCGCGGTCATGCGACAACATTCTCAGGCTATAAACGTTGAGTGCGTAAGCCCCAGCAGGTTGTGCTCACCGAGCCACAAACCCACCTGCGCCGTGCGATAGCGTAGTTTATCAGTCTTCATCCGGGACGATCGCGTCAGCCACGATTACCGTAATATTGTCCCGCCCGCCCGAACGTAGCGCCTCATACTGCAGCACATCCGCAGCATCCTGAGGGTGCCGCACCGACGTGAGCACCCGCGCCATATACTCATGCGAGAGCTCACCCGATAATCCATCCGAGCACAGCATCACGCGGTCGCCCTCATGCGCCGGGAAAACCCAGAAGTCAGGCTCCCAATAGTTGCCTGTACCCAACGCTCGGGTAATCACATTACGACGCGGGTGGGTTAGTGCCTCAAGCTGCGTAATCTGCCCCTCATCCACCAGGTACTGAACCTCCGAATGATCGGCAGTCACCTGCTCCAGCGAGGCGCTGCCGGCATTACCGGGCAGCATTTCCATCTCGGAGTGGTGGAACCCCTCCTGCTCACGCACCAGCCGGTAGGTACGGGAATCCCCCACGTTAAAGATCACCCAAAGCTGCTGAGCCCCGATACGTGTGAGCCAGGCACCTGTAACCGTGGTGCCCCCAGCCTTAGAGAGTGCACCCTTAATCTGATCATTTGCCTCACCAATCAGGCTGCGTAGCCGCTCTAAGGTACGCAAAATCTCATTGTTCAGTTCGCTGGTTTTACGGCGGTTAGATTTACCCTTGTTCTCATCGTGAACGCGGCGCTCATAGTCTTCTTGCTCTTCGGGGCTCATGCCCCCGGGCAAGGTAAAAAAAGAAGAGTACGCCAGCTGCCGCACACACAGGCGCGAAGCGACTTCACCTGCCTCATGCCCGCCCATACCATCGGCCACCACGCACAGCGTCCCGGCCACAATCATGGAATCTTCGTTATTCTCCCGGTACACGCCGCGATGAGTAGCGCTGCCTGTGCGCATGTGAAGATTAGTGCTCATTACTGTGTACTCTCCATCGTATTATTGCTACCGAGACTAACACTTACGGTACCAATATTTCCAAAACTTCGTACATTTTTGGTGCCCTGTTCCGTAAGCCTAAAATAAGTCTCTGATTCGCGTAATACGTCAGCGGTTACCGAATCTGTCAGGGCCGTACCAGGTTCCGCGATAGACACGAGCCGTGAGGCAAGGTTCACACTCGAACCATACACATCGCCACGGCTGGCCAGCACCTCACCCCAAATAAACCCCACACGCACCCCGGGGATCTGTGGGTCACGGTCAAATGAGCGCACCAGTTCGCAACTGATCTCGGCAGCCGATTCGGGGGATTCTGTGAGGAAAAACGCCTCGTCCCCCAGGGTTTTAATAATGCGCCCGCGGCGGGGCACAATCACATCCAGGCAGCTCTGCTCAAAATGGTTAATAAGACGCGACAACTCACCTTTATCAAGCGAGCGCACTAACGAAGTGTACGAGACTATATCGACGAACCCCACCCCGCGCATGAGCGGCAGTTTGTGTGATTCACCGGGGTCACGGTTTTCCCGCAGGGCCAGACGCAGCACACCAGAGTACATCTGACGACGATACCCGTACATGGCGAGCTCTTCGAGGGCGGGCATCAGCTTAGGCAGTTTAAAGAGCAGGGTGCGGCGGGCCTGCGCGTCGCTGACGCCTTCGCGGGCGACAATATCATCAACAAGGCTTTCGATCTGCCAGGCCACAATCCGGTCGGTCAGCTGCCCTACCGAGCGCACGATCGACTGGGCGCTTTCAAAAGTAACTTCGCCTTCACGTTCTAGTTCAGCAATGGTACGCAGCAGCTGCACATCGCGGTCTGAGAAGTAGTGTTCTTCTGCGGGGGTGTCTGAGAACCCCATATTACGCCAGATTTTTCGGGCTTTCTGCGGGTCCATGCCGGCGGCTAAGGCGGCCTGCCGGTGGGTGTATCGAGGGCCTTCACCCAGAAGAGTTTTTTCGAGGGAACGCACGCCTTCTTTGGATTTTTCGTCCCGGTAAATATTGCTCTGTGATAGGTTCTGCAGAATTTTCAGGTTAAGCATCTGTGTTTCTGGTCCGTGGGTTACGGGCAGAGAGCTGGTGCTAGCGTTCCTATCGACCATTGCATCCCCTCCTTTCGGCGATGTACTGGTGGTTGACACCCAGTAAAACCGGTGTCACGTGCCTTATTTCACACTATAGGATACTCGGTTTATGCGGCAACCGCCTTAATAGACCCGCAGAACGATGGATATTTTCTTGTTGCTTGCGGGCCTGCACCCGCCCCCTGAACGGCGGGCGCCTTCAACTATCCGGGAGATAGCTCCCGTTTAGCCGTGGCGCATATACCCTGCTCGCAGCGGATAGTAGGTGCGCACTGAATGCTCCATAATGCGCAAAAACTTGTCGGGTTCGGGGACGTAGGTCAGCGGGATGCTGGTGCCCAGCAGTTCAACCTGCACCGACCCGTATCCCAGCCATTTGCCCATTTGCCCCTGCCTCTTCCAGCGGCGGCCCATCTGGTCGAGCCGCATGCCTTGGGTGGCGCGCATGCTCAGTAGCCCGTTGGTCATCATAAGCCGGTGGGTGGTGACAATGTACCGCCGACCCAGCCAGTACAGCAGCTTACGCACCGCCACAATAATGCTTATGAAGCTGAGAATAACGCCCAACCACGCCAGCAGGTTCGATGAACGTGCAGCCGAGCCGAAGCTCCAGGCGCAGGCTGCGAGCATAGCGTACCCCAGCACGGGAAGCAGCTTAATGGGGTGGGTTCGGGTGATGACGATCGTTCGTTCTGCCGGTAGTAGTTTTCCCCTGAATTTCATGGGTTGTCCTCTCGGGCGGTGATGTTCTCGAAAGCGTAACGGGGCGGTGGTAAAGGGCTAGGCCTGTGGTGGTCGGGTCGCCAGGTATGATCCGTCGGCGGCGCGTAGATGCTCTATATCGCCCACCGAGTAGGCGGTCAGAGCCCCGTCTGAACGCACCAGGATGCGCCCCTGATCGTCAATATCTTCCGCCGTACCGGTAATGACCCGTCCATCCGGCAGGTGCATGGCCACGTGCGCCCCCAGGGTGAGAGTGTGCTCGCGGGCTTGCTGCAGCAGTGACGGCTCGCCGCCACCGGGGCTTTCGGGGTCTCCGCCTGCACTGCAGAAGGCACGGTAACGACGGGCGAAAACCTCCAGCAGGTGGGTAAGTACCTGTTCGGTGTCTACTGTGTGCCCCAGCAGCACGCGAGTGCTTGTTGCGGTTTCGGTGGGCAGCTGCTCTTCGAGCATGTTCAGGTTTATTCCGGCGCCCACCAGCACGCTCATTGATGTTGCTGCGGTACCGGCCGGGTTCGTCCCCGCGGGCTCAAGGATGAGCTGGGCGAGCACCCCGCAGCATTTTTTGCCTCCGGCGATGAGGTCATTTGGCCACTTCAGATCGCAGTCTACGCCGAGTTCACGCAGCACCTCGCGCACGCTTAGCCCCATTATGAGGGTGAGCCAGTGGTAGTTTTCGGGTGCCAGCCCCTGCCCTATCCCGGCGTGGGGGCGCACCACAACGGTGGCCGCAAGCGCGGTACCTGGAGGGGTTACCCAGGCTCGGTCTAGCCGACCGTGCCCGGCGCGCTGATCGTCCGTGGCAAAGACGGAGAGCTCCCCCAGCTGCTCCCGTACGCTGGGGTTTGGGTCGGTGAGCACTTGGCGCGCGTCATCATTCGTTGATCCGGTGTGCTCCAATACGCGCACGGTACGGTACCCGTGCTGTGCGGCCGCGTTGTGTACGCGTTCTTGGTTCATGGTGTTATTACCCATTATTCTCACCCTAGAATTCGTTCTTTCGCCGCCAGTTACGCCCAAGGGCAGGCGGGTGCTACCGGTGCTGCGTCCCTTAGACCGCCCCATTGTGTGATGGTGTTGAGCACGGGCAGCCCTCCTACTATAGGGTAATACGGATGCACTCCGGTTTCTTCCCGGATGTGCCTGCTGTTGGCTGTGTATTCACTGTAATTTTTATTCCTTGGGGGCTGATTATATAGATGTGCAGCCGGTGTGGAACGGTGCGGGTGCGGTAGATTTAAGGGGAACGGGAGGTGACTCCCACCCCCCGATACCCGTCCGGAAGGAGCCGACGAATGGCTTATTACGCAATCACCTATGTTTATGCCGCGCCCGAGCAGCAGGATGCGCACCGCCCGGCACACCGGCAGTACCTGGCCGAGCAGGCCGAGTCGGGGCCGTTGGTTGTCTCCGGCCCGCTCATGCGGGACGGTTCTGCCGCTGGGGCGCTTCTGATTGTGAGCGCAGACTCCGCTGATGCTGCCGAGGCTCTGGTGCGGGAAGATCCTATGAACACTGGCGGGGCGGTGCTCTCGTACACAGTGCAGGAGTGGAACCCGGTGATTGGCAGCGTCCGCTAACCGTTTCGCTTGGTGCGGCGCCCGGTGGTTAGGGTGAGCTGCCGCGGGTAAGGTGATACGTTTTCCCTACAGCGGGTGCCGCACCATTAGTACACTGCCAATCAGCTAACGGGGCGTGGAGACCACACCCGAATATGACGCCGCGCCGGAACCTATCTGGCACCGGATACTCGTTCACACTATAGTTGTAAGGTAAGGTTCGCCGTAGCTTGGGTGAGCCTGCTGCGCCTGTGCGCACACCCAGAACCGCAGAAGACCTCTCTGCGCGCCGCCCGAATTGAGGAACACATGTCTGAGCAGACTCAGCAGGAATTTGACCTGAGCACCACATCCGGTAAACTCGCCGATTTCTTTGCCCGGCGCGAGCAGACCATTAACCCCGGCGGTGAGGCAGCCGTCGAAAAACAGCATGCGCGCGGGAAGCAGACGGCGCGTGAGCGTATTGACATGCTTCTGGATGAGGGATCTTTTGTGGAGTTTGACGCAATGGCGCGGCACCGCACCACCGCCTTCGGCATGGATAAGAAGAAGCCGCTGGGGGATGGCCTGGTTTCGGGCTACGGCACTATTGATGGGCGGCTTGTTGCCGTGTACTCGCAGGATTTTACGGTGTACGGCGGTTCCCTCTCGCAGGTGAACGGCGAGAAGATCGTGAAGGTGCAGAAGTTCGCGTTGAAGAACGGGTGCCCCGTCATCGGTATTAATGACGGCGGCGGCGCACGCATCCAGGAGGGTGTGGCGTCGCTGGCAATGTTTGCCGATATTTTCCGCATGAATGTGCGTTCCTCCGGGGTGATTCCGCAGATCTCGGTGATTATGGGTCCTTGTGCCGGCGGTGCCGCCTACTCCCCCGCCCTGACCGACTATATTGTGATGGTCGATAAGTCGTCGCACATGTTCATTACCGGCCCGGACGTCATTAAAGCTGTCACCGGTGAGCAGGTGGATATGGAAACTCTTGGTGGTGCCCGCCAGCATAATGCGGTGACCGGCACCAGCACCTACCTGGCCGAAGATGAGGAAGATGCCTTCGACTTTGTGCGGGAACTACTGGAGTTTTTGCCGTCAAATAACCTATCTGAGGCGCTGCCGCTGGATCACGACCAAGAGCCGACGGTCACCGTGGACGACCTTGATTTAGATACCCTCATCCCCGACTCCGCAAACCAGCCCTACGATATGCGGGCTGTTATCGAGTCGGTGGTGGATAACGGGCATTTCCTTGAGATGCAGGCACTGTACGCCCCGAACGCCATGATCGGGTACGCCCGCGTTGAGGGGCGCACCGTGGGAATCGTGGCAAACCAGCCCATGCAGTTTGCCGGGTGCCTTGATATTGCCGCCTCCGAAAAGGTGGCACGGTTTGTGCGTCACTGCGACGCCTTTAACGTGCCGATTCTGACGTTTGTGGATGTGCCTGGGTTCCTGCCGGGCACCGATCAGGAGTTCAACGGCATTATTCGCCGCGGCGCCAAACTGTTATACGCCTACGCTGAAGCAACCGTGCCGCTGGTGACCGTTATTACCCGTAAAGCGTACGGTGGGGCGTACATTGTGATGGGTTCTAAAAAGCTCGGTGCCGACATTAACCTGGCCTGGCCCACCGCCCAGATCGGTGTGCTGGGCGGCCAGGGTGCGGTGAACATTCTGCACCGTCGAGATTTGGCGGCCGCAGCGGAGGCGGGCCAAGATGTTGATGCGCACCGAGCCGAACTAATTGAGCAGTATGAGGCTGAGGTGCTGAACCCGTACCAGGCTGCGGAGTTGGGGTACGTGGATGAGGTAATCGCCCCGCACGAGACGCGCGTGCGCATTATTTCATCCCTGCGGGCGCTGCACGATAAACGCGCAGCCACCCCCGCGAAGAAACACGGGAATATTCCGCTGTAGGTGTTGTGCACTGGTACGGTTTGAGATGATCCGTGCCTTCTAAGCCGGGTATTAAGTGACGACTTGTATGAAGGAGGGCCCATGGCGGCCTATAACCCGTTGAGCTACTTCTCGTTCGGTAAGAAAAAGGAGGAGGGTTCATCCTTTTCCACCCCCAACACCGAACCCGAAACTGCGACAGCGGGCAGTACAGAGCAGGGGCTACCGGGTGGACCTAAGGCAACTAGTACGGCGGCACCGGTTGTGCACCAGCAGGCTGAGGATGCTGCACAGCAGAGCCCTGCACCGCTGCTGCGGGTCGTAAAGGGTAACCCCACAGATGAGGAAGTGGCTGCGCTGACCGCCCTGGTGTATGCAATGCAGGCGGGCGCATCCGCCAAGGAGCAGAACCCGATTTTGGCTACGGCTTCCCGCCTGCTTAACCGCCGCCAGTGGCTGGGCGCCTCCCTTAAACCGGGGCCGGGGTCATGGCGTCGGGCACGGCCTATGTAACAGCAACGTCCCCTCAGCCTGTATCGTTGCACGCGCTCTGGCGGCAGTACAGTAAGCAGGTTCGAACTTGCCCCGGTTCTTTCTTAAATGGCCCTTCTCAGATGAACCTCGTACCGGTGTGCGGGCCATTTTCAGCAGCAGTACATGACATATGTCAGAGTATTTCGGGGTATCCAATGGATATTCTAGAGGGTAAGACTCGGCGCTGGCGGGTGATTACGGCCCTGAATACTGCCACATGCAACGCCTGCTAAATGCGACAGAAAACACATTCTGGGATAGGATTAGACCATGACTATCTACGACGAACTTCCGGCTATCTATCGCATTAAGCGAGCGCAGACCGACGTTGATCGCATCGCTAATGAATTCTATGAAGCATCCCTTGATTTAGACCCAGTTCTTGCCACCGAGCACGGCCGTACAGGTGTTGAAACACTCTTTGGTGACTATTCCCCCGCCGGTGAAGAAGCATATGCGAAGCTCGTCAAAAAAACCCTGAAAAAGCTGGATAAGGTCATCCCCATTGATGACACAGACCTGGTGACTCTAGATGCCATGCAGGAGCGGCTCACGCTTACCCGTCAAATGCGTCGTGCAGGGTTGGGGCGATGGCAGCTGAATAATATCTTCAGTGCACCCCAGCAGATCCGTACCTCATTCGACCTTATGAGCCGTGAGAACGAGCGGGACTGGGCGCACATTGCCGGGCGTTTAGCGAACGTTCCGGGCGCTATCGACGGGTTTATTCAGACCCTTGAGGCGGCACGTGCGGAGGGCAAAGTTTCCCCACGCCGCCAGGTGCAGATCGTGATCGAGCAGGCCGAAGCGTACATTGCCGATGGCGGGTTCTTTGATGCCCTGGCCGCGGAGATCACCGCCGCAGCACCCGCTATCACGGAGCAAGCCCGCGAAGGCGCCCAGGCCGCTAAGGATGGTTACCGTGCCCTCATCACATACCTGCGCGACACCCTGCTGCCCGAAGCCCCCAGCAAAGATGCGGTGGGCCGGGAACTCTACACCCTGTACTCGCGTGAATCACTGGGGGCTAGCATCGACCTGGATGAGACATACGCCTGGGGTGTGCAGGAGCTGGAGCGGATTATTACTGAGCAGCACACTGTGGCCTCAGAGATCGAACCGGGCGCCAGCATAGAACGTGCCAAAGAGCTGCTGGATATGGACCCGGTGCGTGCCCTGCACGGCACCGAGGCGTTGCAGGAGTGGATGCAGGCCCACGCTGATACCGCCGTTGAGGCGCTGGCGGGCACCCATTTCGATATTGGCGGCCCGATGCTGAACATTGAGTGCCGAATCGCCCCCACCCACGAGGGCGGCATCTATTACACCGGGCCCTCCCCCGATTTTTCTCGCCCGGGTCGCATGTGGTGGTCCGTGCCGGAAGGGGATGACACCTTCGCCACCTGGCGTGAAACATCCACCGTGTACCATGAGGGCGTGCCGGGGCACCACCTGCAGATTTCAGTGGCTACGGCGATGGCGAACACCATGAACAAGTGGCGGGCGAGCATGATGTGGACCTCAGGCCACGGTGAAGGCTGGGCCCTATACGCCGAGCGGCTCATGGACGAGCTGGGTTTCTTACAGGACCCCGGGGACCGGATGGGGATGCTGGACGCCCAGCGGATGCGCGCAGCCCGCGTGGTGTTCGATATCGGTGTGCACTGTGAACTGCCGATACCCGATGAGTGGGCACCGCGTCTGGGTGTTGAACCGGGAACCGTGTGGACCCCCGAACTGGGGTACGAGTTTTTGGTGCAGAACCTGGAAGGCTCCGAAGGCACTATCCGGTTTGAGTTCATCCGCTACCTGGGCTGGCCCGGTCAGGCGCCCAGCTATAAGGTGGGTGAGCGTATCTGGCTGCAGCTGCGGCAGGCGGCGCTGGCTCAGGGCGATACGCTGCGGGAGTTCCACACACGGGCGCTCATGCTCGGCTCGGTGGGGCTCGATACGCTCCGCCGCGCGCTCAGCGACGAGGTCATGGCTGATGACGAAGAGGACGACGAAGACGACTAAACCCAGCGAAACAGCACAGGGCGCACCGCACAGCATATGCAGTTTTGAGGTGCGCCCTGTACCATCAGCCCCGTACCGTTGCTCTACTCTTTGACGAGGTGTGGGGCGAAACGGCAGTAGTAGTCGGTGACCGGCCCGTCCGATTCGCGGATGCCCATGCCCACGGCCCGCCCGTTCACCATCCACACACCCAGCATCGGGTGGTTGGTGGGCTGCATGAGGCCAGAATACAGGGGCGCGGGAATGTACTGCTGGTACACGAACTCGCTCTCGGGGGCATGAATGAAATGCTCATCCTCCTCATCGCGGGAGAAAATGCCGTGATCCGGGGCATGCACTTCAATGCCGTCGCCTTCACGCCCGAAAATGGGTTTACGCACCCAGTTCGTCAGTCCGCCTGAGCGTCCGGCGTAGGCGGGCACCAGGTTGGGGTGGTTGGGGTACATCTCCCACAGGGCGGCCAGCAGCAGCTTATTTGAGAGGAACATTTTCCAGGCTGGCTCAACCCAGCGGCGGATCGAGCCGTGGTAGGCGAAGAGCAGCTTATCGTACCCGGACTCCGAATCCGTCACCAGGTCCTCCCACGGGTACAGCTTAAAGAGGTTATTAATGGGCTTACCGTCCGCGTCAGACCACGATTTGGTGTCCTCATTAAAAATGATCTCGTCAATGGGAATGAGCTTGGTCTTAACCCCGGCCAGCTGGGCGGCGTGGGCGATAAGCCACACGTTATTGTAGTCCTCCTGGTAGGGGTCAATACTCTCGTTCACGTGCGCAAGGTGAAGCTGCGGGGTGGTCTCAGCCGCGAAGATCTGCCGCCACCGTTCGGTAAACGCCTCCCCTATCTCGCCCCAGTGCCCGTAGCCTTGCGCGTCAAGACGCTGCTGCTGATACCAGGTTTTCTGGCAGATAGCTGCCTCAATAATGCCGGTGGGGGTGTCTGCATTGTATTCGAGCAGTTTCAGGGGGTCCCCGGGGATACCGGAGTACGTGAAATCGAACCTGCCGTAAAAATCGGGGTCCTGCTGGTTCCACGACTCAATAGCCAGCTGAAACGCAGGTTCGGGTAGCCCCAGGGTGCCGAACGCCCCGGAGGCCATGTATTCTACGGCGTTCAGGCACATCTTATGTATCTGTTCCGACTGGGCCCTGATGCTGTCCATCTCGTCGGGGGTGAACACGTAGGCGGCGTACTCATTCCAGTAATGGGTGTCGCCTGGGAAATCGATGCTGTAGGTGAGGCCTTCCTCATCAATTGTCTGTTCCCACCCCGGGCGGTGGGCAGGGAATTCTTCGCGTCGCATGGTGTCCGTTCGCTCATGAAGGGATAATGGTGAGTTTGCTCAGGGGCCGGGTCCTAGCCGCCGGAGGTGCCTCCACCCGACTTGGAGCCTCCGCCAAAGCCGCCTTTAGAGCCACCTGATTTGGACCCGGAATTGCTTCCTGACTTGGAGCTGCCGGAGTTACTGCCCGACTTATTACTGCCCACACGCGAACCGGGGTTCGACCCAGACTTTGCGCTGCTGCTCTTACCGCCGCTAGTGGTGGACGTGACCTTACCGCCAGCGACCGTGCTGGTCTTCTTGGCGCTGCGGTAAGACGACTCAAACCCGCCACCCTTAGAAGATACACCGCTATAGACCGTGCCGGACGAGGGGCGGGAGGTGCTGCCGCCCGTCAGCGACGACCCTACTGCGGGAATACTCCCGTTCCGGCCAGCCTGACTGCCAATGTAGTACCACAGGAACGCGTTGGTGACATGGGACTGGTTATTGTGCGTACCAGAGTTTGAGTTTGACCCGCTGTTATTGTGGCTGCTGTTATTACTATTCGAGCTGGATGAGGAGTCACTGGAGTTAGCGGCTTCACCTGCCTTCTCACATTCGGAGTCTTCAACCCGACGCCCAGTTTTTGCGTCTTGGCAAACCTGGGCAAACTCTTCACCACCGTCAGCGGTAAACGCCTCTTCTTCTTTATGCAATGAGTTATAGGCAAACACGCTGCCGCTGACAATTAGGGCACCCGCCCCAAGAATAGCCAGCCACCGTTTACCGCTAACACCTGTTCTGGGGATATTAGCAGCAGCCTCACCAGCCGTATTCGCTAGTTTTGAGGTGGCACTCTCGTTACCTGGGGTACTGCTCATGAGGTGTCTCCTTCAGGGTTATACACCCTACAGTCGCGGATTTACGGGGCACACCCCATCATACCAAGGCGGAATGGGAGCCTGAAGGACCACTCGAAACTTTATCCCTGCAATACTTCGTCATCTAAATTCGACCGCCCCGCCCAACAGGTCTACAGTAAGCGCCATGGCTAACACACGAACATTTAGATTTCCCTCCTGGGCGGCCTCTTTTGGCAACCAGATTATTGCTTCCCTCCTTATTGGTATTGGGTTAGGGTTTGCCGCCACAGCTCTTGGCGGCGACGCGAAAAACAACCCCAACTGGCTCATGGCCACTCTAGACGCTGTCGGCACGTCCTATGTAACTCTCCTTAAAGCCGCGGTGATCCCGCTGGTGTTTACCGCCGTCGTTGCCTCAATCTCGAATCTCTCACAGGTGACGAATGCGGCACGTTTAGCAGTTAAGACACTTATCTGGTTTGCTATTACAGCATTTTTTGCGGTCTCCATCGGTATCGTACTGGGGCTGCTCGTTCAGCCTGGTGTGGGTGCCGAGGTTAGCCCCTCGGGCAGCACCAGCACCCGGGGATCATGGACAGCATTTCTGACCGGGATTATCCCCTCCAATTTCTTAGGGCTTGAGGTCACCACGAAAACCACCGGCTCCGGTATAACATCTTCGGTTTCCTTTAACGTGCTCCAAATGCTCGTGATTTCGGGGGCCATCGGTATTGCGGCCCTGAAGGTGGGCGATGCGGCTAAGCCCTTTATTGATATCGTCAAGAGCGCGCTCGCCATTATTCAGAAGGTGCTGTGGTGGATTATTTGCCTCGCCCCGCTGGGCACGATCGGGCTGATCGGGCACGCCGTCTACGCCTACGGCTGGACGTCCATGGGCTCGCTGGTGAAGTTCATTGCGGCACTGTATGCGGGTCTGCTCCTCGTGTTCCTGGTGGTGTATCCCCTGATCGTGAAGTTCAACGGGCTCTCTGTGAAACAGTACTTCTCGGGCGTATGGCCCGCAGTGCAGCTTGGTTTCGTATCGCGGTCTTCGATGGGCACTATGCCCATAACTGAGGCCGTTACCGAACGTAACCTCGGCGTGCCGCGTGCATACGCATCCTTCGCGGTGCCGCTGGGTTCTACGACCAAAATGGATGGATGCGCCTCCGTCTACCCCGCGCTGGCGGCTATTTTTGTGGCGCAATTCTACGGAGTGCACCTGGATATTTCGCAGTACCTGCTGATTATTCTGGTGTCGGTGTTGGGTTCTGCCGCTACGGCAGGTACGACGGGCGCTATCGTGATGCTCACCCTAACGCTCTCGACTGTGGGTCTTCCCCTTGACGGGGTGGGTCTTCTATTGGCGATTGACCCGATTATTGATATGGGACGTACCGCCCTGAACGTGGCCGGGCAGGCCCTGGTTCCCGCGATTGTCTCTAAACGTGAGGGCATTCTGAACGAGCAGCTTTATAACGCCCCGCGCGGCGCTGACGGGTTCGTCGACCAAGCGCTAGTGGACACCGCCCACACCGAACCGGTTCCTTCCGCTGCCTCACAGCAGCCAACCGGAGCCTAAAGAGCCCCCAGATAACTCGTCCCGCCCCGTGTAGTTACGGGGCGGGATGAATGTTTATCTGACACATTAATGGCCGCCGCATCAGCTGACGTCGGCGGTGTCCTCAACACTTTTATGGTCTTCGGTAGCTCGCGAGGGAACCGGCTGGTAGAGCACCAGCAGAGTCACAAGCATCACCACGGTCAGGGCAATAAAGATGAACGGGAACGGCAGAAACCCCTCAAGCACAATAAGCACACCGGCCACAGGCAGGGAAATACTCACTGGAAGCGGCGCGTGTTCCCGAAGCACCGCAAGCCAGGCCGCCACCACAAAAACCCCCACAGGAATAGACAGGATCAGCCCCGCCTGATGCTCCATCAGGTAGTTATCGTGCGCCAATAGGTCAATAATTACCTCAACGGCCGCAGCAAAAGCACCCGCCGCAGCGAATATGAAATAGTGCAGGTACCCGTATTTGAGCGGGGAAAGGTAACGTTTGGGGGTTATCACATCCCGGTGGGGTGCCCAGAAATAGATCCACCACATACCCCCGGCCACCAGCACCGATAGAACCGCGACCCCGAAGAGGGCCGGCACATGATCACCCAGAGCACGGGAGACCGCGATAGCTGCGGCCCTGAGCGAGCCACCCAATACGATGAGGGTCAGCAGCCCGTACCGTTCGGTAATATGCGGCGCATGCCAAGGGGTGCGCCCAATACGTTCGGCAATAATGGGCACAGCCAATTCCCCGACAACCAGGGGAAGCGCTAAGAATGGAACCCACAGTGCGCACACAACCCACAGCACAGCCAGCACGGCAATACCCACTGCGTAGATAAGCGCCGCACGGCCGGCCGGCCCGCCGCACCGGGAGGCCCGCGCCCACTGGCCAATCTGTGCCGCGCGTATGGTGATATAGCCGATGAGGGCCACATTGACGGTGCCGCCGAAAGTCTGCTCCACTCCCCCGGCGATCACCAGCACACCGAGCATCTGGATGGCGGCTAGGGAACGGTAGAGCCAGTCGTCAACCTCAAACGATGAGGACAGCCACGCGAAATTCACCCACGTCCACCAGATGAAGAACATAACCAGCAGATAGCTGACCGCACCATGGCCGAAGTTACCCTGCCCAAGCACATGGTGTATTTGTGAACCGGCGAACAGGATTGCGGTGGCAAAAACTAGGTCTGAAAAAAGCTCCACGGCTGATGCCGCGCGCGCTTTATCCCCCGGGGTTCGCGGGTGCATAGGCCGCAGGTAGAGGCGGCCAATAGGTTCAGATAATGATGACATATTGGGGCCTTTCAAAGTCTGTGTCTGTCTCCATCCTACGGGGTCAAACTGAAAATGTGTGTGAGCCCACCCCTTAGTTTTAGTGGCATTGTTCGTTGCCTCCCAGCCGAACCCAACACGCATGCGGTAACCCGTTTTAGGGCGGTACGGAGCAGACGGCTAGAATGGTGGGTATGATTTCCGCACCACTCGATGCTTCCGCTGCTAAGGCACGCATCCCACGCCTGGTTTTGGCTTCGGCTTCTCCGGCCCGCAAAAAGCTTCTAGAAGACTCCGGTATTGTCTTTGAGGTACGCGTCTCCCATATTGATGAGGATGCGGTTCTTGCCCGTGCCACAAAAACCGATGGGGATCAGCACACCCCGGCGCAGGCTGCGCAGCTGCTGGCCCAAGCAAAAGCGCGGGCTGTTGCGCACGAGTTAGAAGACGAAGGCGTTGTGGATACACTGGTGTTGGGGTGCGATTCAGTGTTCGAGTTCGAGGGCACCGCCTACGGTAAACCGTACACTCCGCAGAAGGCGCGTGAACGGATTACGGCAATGAGCGGCAAAATGGGAACTTTACACACCGGGCATTATCTAGTGGATCTGCGGCCCGCCCCTGAAGACGCCGACCCGTGTGAGGCGTGTATGATCCCTCACGAATCTAAGCTTCGCAGCGCACGAGTACATTTTGCGCAGATGAGCGAGCAGGAGATTGAGGACTATGTGGCTACCGGTGAGCCGTTACAGGTAGCAGGCTCATTCACTTTAGACGGCTACGGGGCGGCGTTTATTCGCGGTGTCTACGGTGAACCGCATGCGGTGATCGGTCTGTCAGTGAACGCGCTCAAAGACATGCTCTCTCGGCTTGGGGTACCGCTGAGCGCCCTCTGGGCCGAACCTGCGGGGTAGGCACCTGTGCCCATGTTCCTTTCACTCCATGATTTTCTAACGTTTTTCGCGTCAAGGCGCATAATATATTCGCTATCCCAGCCGTTTCTCGCTATGCTTTCGGCAGGATAAATAAGGAGAAGCTCACCCCCATGACCACTAATCCGGCAGACGATAAGAAGAAATTTACGGCGGTACCGAATCGCCACACGGGCCCGGTCAGCAAAGTCCTGATTGCCAACCGCGGGGAGATCGCGGTGCGAGTGATCCGTGCCGCCCGCGACGAGGGCATAGAGACCATCGCCATCTACGCCGAGCCCGATCGTGACGCCCAGCATGTGAAACTCGCCAATGAGGCGTACGCCCTTAACGGTGCTACAGCGGGCACATCGTACCTGGTCATGGAGAAAGTTCTTGAGATTGCGATCCGTGCCGGTGCGGATGCGGTGCACCCGGGGTACGGTTTTCTCTCTGAAAATGCGCAGTTCGCCCAGATGGTTATTGATGCGGGGCTAACCTGGATTGGCCCCTCCCCCGAATCAATCACGCAGCTCGGCGATAAAGTAGCCGCACGCCATATTGCGCAGAAAGTAGGGGCGCCGCTAGTGCCCGGCACAAAAGATCCGGTGGAATCCGCTGATGAGGTGCTGAAATTCGCGGACGAGTTCGGCCTGCCCATCGCCATTAAAGCAGCATTCGGCGGCGGCGGGCGCGGCATTAAGGTGGTGCGTGATCGTAACGACGTGATCGAGCTGTACGAGTCGGCGGTACGTGAGGCGGTTGCCGCCTATGGCCGCGGCGAGTGCTTTATTGAACGTTTCTTGGATTCCCCGCGCCACGTTGAGACCCAGTGTTTGGCGGATGCCCACGGAAACGTCCAGGTGGTTTCTACCCGCGATTGTTCGCTTCAGCGCCGCAACCAGAAACTCATTGAGGAGGCTCCCGCCCCGTTCTTGAGTGAGGAGCAGACACAACGGTTGTATGAGGCATCCCGCGCGATCCTCACCGAAGCTGGCTACCAGGGCGCGGGCACCTGCGAGTTTTTGCTCGCCCCGGACGGCACCATCTCGTTCCTGGAGGTGAATACGCGTCTGCAGGTTGAGCACCCGGTCTCCGAGGAGGTCGCCGGTATTGATCTGGTGCGTGAGCAGTTCCGTATTGCCCGCGGTGAGCAGATCAGCCCCGACAGCCCGCAGCTGCGCGGACATTCGATTGAGTTCCGTATTAACGGTGAGGACGCGGGCCGCTCGTTCATGCCCGCCCCCGGCACTATAGAGAAGCTGCGGGTGCCCTCCGGTCCCGGTGTGCGCTGGGATTCAGGATTCGTCGAGGGAGATGTGATTGGCGGCAACTTCGATTCGATGCTCGCTAAGCTGATTGTCACCGGCGCAGACCGTGAACAGGCGATTGAGCGTGCCCGCCGCGCCCTGCAGGAACTGCAGATTGAGGGGATGCCCACAGTGATTCCGTTCCACCGCGTAGTGTTGGATGACCCCGCTTACACCCCCGCCCCGGGCGGTAATTTCACGGTTCATACCCGCTGGATTGAGACCGACTTTAAGAACACCATTGAACCCTATGAGGGTGCCCCCGGCAATGTGGATGATGATGAGGCACAGCGCCAGAGCGTGGTGGTAGAGGTGAACGGCAAACGGCTGGAGGTTGTACTGCCCGATCTGGGGGCCGCATCCGGTAAGTCCGCTGCGAAGACTTCCACGAAGCCGCGTAAATCCCGTTCCTCGCGTGCAGGTGGCGCAGCTGGCGGTAATGACCTGAGCAGTCCCATGCAGGGCACGATCGTGAAGGTTGCCGTGGCTGATGGGGATACTATCGCTGAGGGTGATTTGGTCCTGGTGCTTGAGGCCATGAAGATGGAGCAGCCTATTACCGCGCATAAGGCGGGTAAGGTATCGGGCCTCTCCTTGAAGGCTGGAGACACGGTCACTGCCGGTCAGGTGCTGGCAACCATTAAGTAACGGCTGCCTCGGGCAGTAGCCACATTTTCTCAGCCGGTGCGGCTGCTCCCCTGGGGCGGCTGCACCGGCTATTCATGTGCTGTGGGCAGCACCGCCGCCACGCCGCTGTGATGGTCCGAATACTGGTCGCGCCTAGCCAAGGTAACCACCGCAGGCGTACAGTAAAAAGTTGAGTTTATCACACACCCGCAGTATTTGGGTGTGGCTCGTTCACAGTACTAAGGAGTACAGCTTTGAGCGCGCAAGCACACGCTGCCTCCGGCGAGCCCGTCAAAAGGACACCGGATACCACCTCGTTAGCTAACGCTACACCACGTAGTCGCGTTATTTTGGCGTCCCTGGTGGGCACCACTATCGAGTTCTACGATTTTTATATTTATGCAACCGCCGCAGTCGCGGTGTTCCCGGCACTGTTTTTCGCCTCGAAAGACCCCACCACCGAGCTTTTGGCCTCCTTCGCCACTTTCGGTGTTGCCTTCATCGCCCGGCCTCTCGGGTCGATTGTTTTCGGGCATTTCGGCGATAAGATCGGCCGTAAAGCAACTCTCGTGGGCGCACTGCTGACGATGGGTCTGGCAACCTTCCTCATTGGGCTGCTCCCCACCTACCACCAGATCGGGTTGTGGGCGCCAACAATGCTGACGATTATGCGCTTCTGCCAGGGCCTTGGGCTGGGCGGTGAATGGTCGGGTGCTGCCCTGCTCGCCAGCGAGTACGCGGAGGAAGGCAAACGAGCCCGCGCCGCCATGTGGCCCCAGCTGGGTGCACCTATCGGCTTCGTTTTCGCCAATGGGTTCATGCTGCTGCTGACCAGCTGGATCACGTTCAACTCCACTGTGGACGGCAAAAACCTGAACCACCCCTTTTTGGTGTGGGGCTGGCGTATCCCGTTCTTGCTCTCCATCGTGATGGTCGCAGTGGGCCTGTACGTGCGGTTCAAGCTTGAAGAGACCCCCGTGTTCGCTAAGGCCGTGGAGAACGACGAGAAAGTGAAGGCGCCCCTGGTTGAGGCGTTCAAGGTGGCCTGGTGGCCCATGATCCAAGGCACCTTCATTATGGTGGCCTGCTATGTGCTGTTCTACCTGATGACCGCCTGGATCCTCTCATACGGTATCGGCAAGGTCGAAAACGGCGGCCTGGGGATCGCGTACCGTGATTTCCTGGTTATTCAGCTGATCTCCATTACCGGTTTCGCCCTTTTCATTCCGCTCTCGGGCTGGTTGGCTGATAGGTTCGGACGCCGCCAGCAGCAGCTGTGGACCACGATCGGCATGGCGCTTTTCGGGTGCATGTTCACGCTCATGATCGCCCCTTCTGTGGTGGGTACCGGGGCATCAGCTAATACTGCTGCGGTCACCGTGTTCATGTTTATCGGCATGTGCCTGATGGGCCTCTCGTTCGGTTCGATGAGCGCTTACCTGCCTGAGCTGTACCCCACCAACGTGCGGTACACTGCCAGCGGGATTGCCTACAATATGGCATCTATTCTGGGTGCGGCGCTTACCCCGTTCGTGGCGGTATGGCTGAACCAGCTCGGCGGCGTGGGTGCCGTTGGGGTTTACCTGGCAGTAGCTTCGGCGTTGAGCGTCGTCTTCATTCTGCTCACCCACGAGACCCGCGACGTTGATATGAACGCGGTGGGTTCCAAGAAATAACGGCTCTCCCCACAGTTTAGGGGCACGGTTCTTACATGAGAGCCGTGCCCCTAAACCGTTAAACGGTCGCAGCTGTTACAGAGCTAACCACGGGTGTGCAGTTTACGTGCCGCCTCAGACACCGAACCGGATAGGGAGGGGTACACGGTGAATGTCTCAGCCAGATCGTCCACCGTTAGTTTCTTTTCCACAGCCAGCGAGATCGGGAAAATCAGTTCGGAGGCACGCGGACCCACCACTACCCCACCGATAACAGTGCCTGAGTGTTTACGCGCGAAAACCTTCACGAACCCGTCACTGACCGCCATCATCTTAGCGCGCGGGTTGGTAGTGAGAGAAAGCATCACCGTGTCGCCCCGGTACAGGCCCTCCTCAATGTCTTTCTCGCTCACACCCACGGTGGCGATTTCGGGGGTGGTGAAAATATTGCCCGCCACCCGGTCAGTGCGCAGCGGCTTGACCGCATCCCCCAGAATATGCGCCATAGCGATGCGCCCCTGCATCGCAGCAACCGAGGCGAGCGGGTACACGCCTGTGCAGTCCCCCGCAGCGTAAATATTGTTGACGCAGGTGCGGGACACCCCATCGACCACCACATGCCCGGAGTCGCTCACTTCAACACCGGCGGCATCTAGCCCAAGCCCTTCCGTGTTGGGGATAGACCCGATAGCGACAAGGCAGTGGGTTCCGGCCACTTTACGCCCGTCCGAGAGGGTGACGACCACCCCGTCCTCGCTGCGCTCCACAGCGCTTGCGCGCGAGCGCGGCATCACCCGCACCCCGCGCCGCTCAAAAACGTCCTCCAGCACACGGGCGGCGTCTTCATCCTCACCGGGCAGCACCCTGTCGCGGGATGAGATGAGGGTGACCTGCGACCCCAGCCCTTCGTAGGCGGAGGCGAATTCGGCACCGGTCACACCAGAGCCAATAACGATGAGTTCTTTCGGGACTTCTTGCAGGTTATATAGCTGCGTCCAGGTGAGGATACGTTCCCCGTCGGGACGCCCGGTCGCCATTTCGCGCGGGTGCGTACCGACGGAGAGGAGGATGAAGTCGGCGTGCAGGTTGTAAGTCAGGCCCGCCTCGTCGGTCACTTCAACGGTGTGCCTGTCAAGGAGCTTCCCGGTGCCCTGCACAATTTTTACGCCCGCCGCCGAGAGTGCCCGTTTAATATCGGCGGATTGTTGCTGGGCCAGCTCAAGCACTCGGGCGTTGAGTCGTTTCATGTCCGCTTGCAGAATGGGGGCTTTGCCTTTGGTGTTTTCAATGCCTAGACGCCCGGCGTCTGAGAAGCGGGTCATCATATCTGCGGTGGCAATGAGAGTTTTTGAGGGTACGACGTCGGTAAGGACTGCGGAGCCGCCAATGGAATTCCGCTCAATGAGGGTTACGTCTGCTCCGGAAGATGCCGCGACTTGGGCGGCCTCGTAGCCACCTGGTCCCGCGCCGAGTATCACGATTCGCTGCGATGCGTAATTTACTGATGAAGTCACATTTTCATTGTGAGCTATATCCCTGGCAGACTCAAGCGGAAAAGCTCACACAATGTGCCGTAACTTCCCACATTCACAAGGGCAGCACCGATATGGCCGTGCATTTGTCGGTGCACCGAACTATACTTGGAGGCAGGAAATCCTTAAGCACACACCAGCGGTCGGTGCTAACCGCCAACTATAAGGAAGATAATGTCTGAGAAAAAAACTGTGCATACCTATTCGGGGCAGGGTAAACATCTTGAAAACGCGGTCCTTTTCATCGGGTGTTTCGTGTTCTTGCTGCTGGGTCTCTACCTTCTGGGTACCTACCCGGATGGCTTGGGTATTCTTAGCGAACATGACGGCTGGTTCTGGTATGCCGGTGCACTAGTGTGCTACGGGCTGTTTTTCGGGCTTGTTTTTCACGTGTTGCCGTCAAAGACAACCCGCGTCATTAAAGACGTGAACAAGGTTCAGGACTAGCCCCTTTTACACCGCCAGGCTCTGCATTACTATGCGTAGCCTCTGAGGGTCTTATGGGGCGGGCAGCTGCCGGGGGTTCCCGCAGCTGCCCGCCCTTTTCTTGTTACCTCAAACATATTCTTTAGCGGGAGAGCTGACCCAACTACCTACCCCGCCGGAACTGTACTGGGCCGCTCATGCCGTATTCTCCTTTCCGCACCTTGGTGCGGTGGGCGAGGAAGAATACCGCCGCGTAGGTACCGCACCCGGCGGCAATTAAAGCAAAAACCGCTACTGCCAGGTACGCCATGAAGGCGTCCTGCCCGAAGAAAGCCCACACGCACGCACCCAACGTCACCAGTACCAGCAGCACAGCGGCGACGATACGCCCTATAAACAGTGCCCAGCCGCCGGGGGTGCGCGGGGTGAGTACCCGGCGAGATAACGGAATCATCACTACCTCTTTCTACGCATTGTCAGCTATGTCTGCGCACCGCCACGCGGGTGGGCGCTGCCAGCACAGCCCGTTTCTTTTACCCTACTCCGGTGCGGAGCGCGATGCACCCGGTACGTCCGCGAAAATCGTGTCGATCAGCTGCTGGCACCATTCAAGCATCGCCGCGTCTACCAGTTCTATGCCGCCCACTGGGCTGCTCTTTGGGCGCGGCAGCAGAGTCAGCCACGTCTGCAGTCCTTTCGGCTGGGTGTGCGAGGATCCCGGGTACACGCGCCCCAGCCGCATCTGCCGTGAATCTGGCAGCTGCTCGTCGGTTACTACGCGTACTTTCGGGCCCATCACCACGATCTCCCGAATACCTGCCGCACGCGCACGCTGGCGCAGCGCCGTCACAGCTAAGAGGTTCTGCACCGGCTCGGGCAGCTCACCGTAACGGTCGGTGAGCTCTTCGCGGGCTTCAGCCATTTTCTGCTCGGTGTCGGCAGCAGCAATCTGCCGGTATGCCTGCAGCCGTAGCCGCTCAGCATCAATATAGGAGTGCGGGATGTGTGCGTTTACCGGAAGATCCACCTTCACTTCAACGTCACGCTCGTCTTTCTCTCCCCTGAAGTCTGCCACGGCTTCCCCCACGAGGCGCAGGTACAGGTCAAACCCCACACCGGCGATATGCCCAGACTGCTCCCCGCCAAGCAGGTTCCCCGCACCGCGAATTTCAAGGTCTTTCATGGCCAGCTGCAAACCCGCGCCTAGCTCGTTATGGGTTGCCACCGCTTTCAGGCGCTCCAGCGCGACCTCCCCCAACGGCTTACCCGGCGGGTACAGGAAATAGGCGTAGGCGCGTTCACGCCCTCGCCCCACACGCCCACGCAGCTGGTGCAGCTGGCTCAGCCCGTAATTCTGGGCGTTATCAACAATGAGGGTGTTTGCGTTCGAAATGTCCAGGCCTGTTTCGACGATTGTGGTGCATACCAGCACATCGAAGCGGCGTTCCCAAAAATCTACAATAATCTGCTCCAGCCGGGCCTCACTCATACGCCCGTGGGCGGTGGCGATGCGCGCCTCCGGCACTAGTTTGGCGAGTTCGGCAGCCACATTATCAATATTTGCCACCCGGTTGTGGACGAAGAACACCTGCCCCTCACGCATCAGTTCCCGGCGGATAGCGGCGGTAATCTGTGCATCGGTACGGGCCCCCACAAAGGTGAGTACCGGGTGCCGCTCCTCCGGGGCCGTTGCCAGAGTCGAGGTCTCCCGAATACCCGTCAGCGACATCTCTAGGGTCCGCGGAATGGGGGTGGCGCTCATTGCCAGCACATCCACATTCGTGCGCATCTGTTTCAGTTTCTCTTTATGTTCCACCCCGAAACGCTGTTCTTCATCAATAATGACCAGGCCCAGGTCCTTAAAACTAATGCTCTCCGAGAGGATACGGTGGGTGCCAATCACCACATCCACCGCGCCGGAGGCTATTTCTTCGGTGATCTGGCGTGATTCCTTCGGTTTCTGGAAACGCGAGAGCACTTTAATTTTGATCGGGAAACCAGAGAACCGTTCGGTGAATGTCTCGTAGTGCTGTTGTGCCAGGAGTGTGGTGGGAACCAGCACCGCCACCTGTTTACCGTCCTGTACGGCTTTAAAAGCGGCACGCACCGCCACCTCGGTCTTACCGAACCCAACGTCGCCGGAGATTAGCCGGTCCATGGGGAGTTCTTTCTCCATGTCAGCCTTTACTTCGTAGATGGCGTTCAGCTGGTCGGGGGTTTCGTTGTAGGGGAATGATTCTTCCAGTTCCCGCTGCCACGGGGTGTCTTCGGTGAAGGCGTGCCCGCGCGAGGCCTGCCGTGCCGAGTACAGTTTAATCAGGTCGGCCGCGATTTCTTTGACGGCCTTGCGCGCGCGGCTTTTTGTTTTCGCCCAGTCGCTGCCGCCCATCTTCGACAGGGTGGGTTTTTCACTGCCCACATAGTGTGAAATCATATCCAGCTGTTCGGAGGGCACGAACAGCCTGTCGGGGGCTCCTCCACGTTTGGAGGGGGCATATTCCAGCACCAGGTATTCGCGCATGGGCACGTTCTGCCCGGCGGCGGGTTTTACCCCCGCCACTGGCCGTGAGGTCATCTCAATGAACCGTCCAATGCCGTGCCGTTCATGCACCACGTAGTCGCCCGGGGTGAGTGAAAGCGGGTCTACCGCGTTGCGGCGCCTGCGGGCTTTGAGTTTTGAACCAGTTACCCCGCGCGGGGCGTAGGTGCCGCGCCTGCCCAGGATTTCACCTTCAGTAAAGACCGCCAACTGTTCCTGAGACAGCAGGAACCCGGCAGACGCAGGGGCCTCACACACCTCAATAATGCCAGGCTCAATTCCCGTATCCAGGGTATCGCGGCGTGATGCCGGCACTTCACTATCGTTAAAGAGCTCAATAAGCCGATCGGTGGAGCCCCGCCCGTTGGTGAGCGCCAGCACCCGCCAGCCGTCTTTGACCAGTGCCCCTACTTCTTCAAGCATCCGCTGCACCGAGCCGGTAAACGATGCAGCCGCAGATGCGCGCACCACCAGGGTGTCTACCCCATCCGCTACGGCGTCTGCGAGCGCACAATGAGCGCCCGTTTTTTCGGTTGCAGTATCGGTTTCCGCAGGGTCATCCGGTACGGATGCGGCAAGCTCGGCGTTGGCGATCAGTTCGGTGATTTCCCACCAGCCGATGCCCGCATCGAGTGCTTCTGTGCGGGTGGCGGTGATGGTGCGGAACCCTGCCTCACTCATGCGCAGCTGCCCAAGGTCGATGGGGGCTGCTGAGTTCTCTTCAGCGGCGGTGTCCCATGCGGCGGTGAGAAATTCTTCGTTGGTTGCTACGAGGTCTTCTGCCCGGGCGGCGATTCGTTCAGGTTCTACACTCAACGCCAGTGAACCGCTCGGGAGGAGAGAGATGAGCGTGTTCATGCGCTCAACCAGTAGTGGGGTGAGGGATTCCATGCCTTCAACGTAGATGCCTCCAGCAATTTTTTCGAGCATGGCGGAGGCGGTCGGGTAGTCCCCGACGAGGCGGGCAGCACGGCTCATGACCTCGGGGGTGATGAGCAGTTCCCGGCAGGGCGGCAGGGTGATGCGGTCAGGCTGGGATCCTTCGCCGGTGAGCGTGCGCTGATCGGCGGCTGAGAAGTAGCGGATCTCATCAAGTTCGTCACCGAAGAATTCCAGGCGCACCGGATTGGTTGCGGTGGGTGAGAAGACGTCAATGATGCCGCCGCGTACCGCGTATTCACCGCGTTTAGCCACAAGGTCTACGCGCGAGTAGGCGGCGTTGGTGAGGCCTTTAATGACTTCTTTGAAGGAGTATTCTTCACCCCTGGTAAGGGTGACGGGCACCAGTTTTTCGATGCCCGCCACGATGGGTTGGATCACGGCGCGTACAGGTGCAACAAGCACGAGCGGGGTGCGTTCCCCTGCCTGTGTGATGGCGCGCAGTACACCGAGACGGCGGCCGACGGTGTCGCTGCGGGGTGAGAGCCGCTCATGGGGCAGAGTTTCCCAGGCGGGCAGGAGCGCGATGTCGTTATCGGGCAGATAGGCGCCGAGGGCGTGGGCAGTATCTTCGGCTTGCCGCTCGGTGGGGGTAATAACGAGAGTCAGGGGCTCTTTGCAGGCTCCCTCGCGGCGGGTGGAGTTACGGATTGCGGCGGCAATGTCTGCGATGAGCGGGGCGTGCAGCCCTGGAACCGCCCCGATGAGGGTCTGGGCGCTGCGTTCGGTAGCGGGCAGCTGCGCGGCGGCAACTACGTTCCGGTAGGAGGGGTACCCCAAGAGCGTCCTGCTCAGGCCGGTTAGTTTCACTGTGGCTCCTTCTACCTTAATGTGATGAGTATCTACGTACTGGCGCGTGCAGAGGGCCCGGCTATAGGGCCTCCCATTATTTTAGTACCAGCACGGGGCGACTAAGCGGTATTTGACGTGGGTTAAGGGGTGTGCGCAGCGGCACTCAGCACCTTTTAGACATATTCCCAGGTTTATGCTGGATGCGGTGTGCTTTTCAGGTAAGCACATAAAAAGTCGCGGATATAACAGTATTTTTCGGCCTATACCCCCGAATATTAAAACCTTTTCGTGGTAACCTTTCACTAACACCGATATATCACTTTTCATATAGCTTCCGGGGGTGAAACCCCAAGGTTTTACCTCCCTTATCTCATACGATAGTGGTTTTATCGAGTGGTACCTCAGTATTCACCACAATCTTTGGCACCCACCGTTGGGGGCCGGTTTTGGAAAGAACATATGAAAAAACCAATGAGAACCACTTCACACAAAACCCGCTGGGCTTCTATAGCCCTAGCCCTAAGCACCGTTTTGACGATGTCTTCCTTCCCGGCGGCTTCAGCTGCCGACACCTCCCACGACGGTACCAGTAGCGATAAAGCGGCAGCTAGTTGCTACGAGGTTAAACAGGTGAATCCCAACGCGAAGTCGGGTGCCTACTGGCTGTACACCCCGCAGATGAGTGCACCCCAGCAGTTCTACTGCGACCAGGAAACTGATGGCGGCGGCTGGGTAATGGTCGGTCGCGGCCGTGAGGGCTGGACCGAATCCTACGGTGGCGTTGGTAACGCTGACCAGCTGCACAAGAATCCCACCGGTTCTGCGGCGTTTAAACCGGTTCAGCTTTCCTCAAATACTGTGGATGCTCTGCTGAACGGCACGAAACCGCAGGATCTTCCCGATGGTATGCGTCTGCGCCGTGCCTACGATCCCAGCGGCACGCAGTGGCAGGAGGTTCGTACCCCGCGCCTGCAGACCGCACAGTGGTCGTGGGCCATGAGCTACGCCCAGCACTGGGGCCCTTTCACCTTCTCGGGTGCGGGCGGCAACAACTCATACACCCCTCGGGATCAGCCGAGCCAGATGGCCCCCGGATACGGCACCTCGGCGGTACGTTTCTTCGCTAACCGCGACCAGGGGTGGCGTATTGGTTTCGCCTATGGTGCTGATGTGACCCGCGGTAATGAGAGCTCCAGCTCGTACATTTACCAGAAGAACGGCAGCTACGGTAATGCGATCCCCTTCACCCAGGTGTATCTGCGCCCTAAACTGACCCAGCGTGATTTGAACTTCGGCCAGGTTGGTGCGGCAGCAAGTAACCGTCGCGCCCTGCCGAACAGCTACTCCATGCCGGTACGTTGGCGCACCAGCGAGCAGACCGCATCCGGTAAGGTGGGCGAGATGAACACCTACGTGCAGGCTATTACTCAGGTGGGTGACACCGTCTTCACCGGCGGCGACTTCGCATATGTTGAGTCTGCCAATGGTGAGCGTGTAAACCAGCAGTACCTTGCTGGTTATAACGTTGATAGCGGCGAGCTGGTACGTTCGTTTGCACCCAAGTTCAACGGCCAGATTAAGGCTATTGAGGCTCTGCCGGGCAACCGCCTGGCCGTGGGTGGCGAATTCACCCAGGTGAACGGGCAGCCCGCTAACCACTTCGTGATCCTGAATGCGACCACCGGCGAGATTGACAAGACCTGGGATATCCAGATCGAACGTCGCAGCTCCGCCGCAGCACAGGTGAAGACCTTGCAGGTGCAGGACGGTTACCTGTACATCGGCGGTAACTTCACCCACGTGAAGGGTAATACGTCTAAGAACGCCGCCTACGCTCGTGGTGGCGCCCGCATTAAGCTCAGCGACGGCTCCGTCGACTGGAAGTGGCGTCCTAAGTTCAACGGCACTGTGAACGGCATTAACGCCGCCGCCGATAACTCGACGGTGCACGCAGCTGGTTACTTCTCCGAGGTGAGCGGTTCCAGCGCTTTCCGGCTTGCAGCCCTGAACGGTGCTGACGCAACCCCCATTAACTGGGAGTGGAAGCCGTCTCTGGAGGCACAGCCCGGTGCCCGCTACATGTGGGGTTTCCAGTTCGATGTTCAGGATACCGGTGCTGATGTGTGGACCGGCGGTACTGAGCACATGATCGCCCAGTACAGCAAGAATGGTTACGCCCGTAAGAGCAGCGCAATTACCCGTGAAGGCGGCGACTTCCAGGATCTGCACCTGAACGGTGATGTGGTCTACGGTGCCTGCCACTGCGGCGACTCCATCTTTGAGGGCTCGCAGAGCTACTACGGCTACTGGCAGGATTACTCTCAGGTGCACAATATCCGCCTCGTAGCTGCTTTCGACCGGGAGAGCGGCAAGATGCTGGGCGAGTTCAACCCCATTCTGAAGGGTGCCCGCGGCTTCGGCGTGTGGGAGTCCTTCGTGGATTCCCGCGGCAACCTGTGGGTTGGCGGCGATATTAACCGCTCCCTGGGCGAGAAAGGCGAGCAGCGTACCGTCGGCTTCGCACGTTACGCACCGCGCGATGTGACTCCTCCCGCAGCCCCTTCGGGCTTGAGGGCACAGCGTTCGGGCAATAACGACAAGCTCAGCTGGTCGGGTGCCGAGCAGGGTGCACGCTACCAGGTGATCCGTAACGGCCGCGTCATTGCGACCGTGACGGGCACCAACTACTCGGTAGCACACCAGGATGGCGCACGTTACTCTGTGCGTGCGGTTGACGCCTCGGATAACTACTCGGCTGGTAGCCCTGAAGCCCGCGTCTAATCAGGGTTCACGCGCCACTGTACGCCGGTAAGATCGCCCCGCCCGTCGCTTTGGCGGGCGGGGTGGTTTTTACCGTCGGCGGCACCCATGCAGCTGTGTTAGGCTGGGGGCATCCGCCGCATAATTTCATACTGTATTCACTCACTAGGCGCCCCGTCAGGGCGTTATCCCAGTCACCGATGTAAGGTTTACTATGCCCACCACAAATCTATCCGCTCGCCGTGCGCTCACCAGCGTGCTTGTATCTGGTTCACTTTTGCTTGCGTTGGCGGCGTGCTCCAACACAGACAATAACAACAATGAGGCGCAGAGCTCTTCGTTCTCAGCCAGTGCCAGTACCTCCTCCAGCTCATCGTCAGCCACTTCAACCTCTCAGAGCCCTTCGCAGTCTCCTACCGAGTCCGCCACTACTACGTCGGCGGAGCCTACCCCGTCGGCAGAGCCGGAAGATAACGGACCCAAGCCAGACGAGAACTATGCAGGCGCTGAGAAGATTAAGGATGCCCCCACCGTTGCGGCTGATTCCCCTGAGGTGAAAGAGCTCGATAATCTGCGTTCCTCCTACGAAAATACCCTCTCGAAGGTAAAACCTGCCCCTGAGCCGCAGCGGCAGCAGGGCGATGAAGAGGGCAGCAATGATGAGAACGGCAAGAAGGAACAGGCCCGCCAGGCCCTTGATGACGACACCATTAAAGCCATTGAAGAGATGTCTACTGGTGCTGCTGCTGGCGAGTACACCTCCTCAGCTGCCGAGCATGCAATGACCGGCACGCACACCGAAGGCACGAGTACTGTGGTGGGTAACCCGCGCATGACCGAAACCACCTACAAGGGTCAGCCTGCACGCCTCTTGGAAGTGTGCGTGGACTCCTCCAACGTGAAAACAGTTGATAAAGACGGCAAGGAGCTTCCTTCCGACAATACGCCTAAACGGTCTCTGAATATTTACACGCTGGTACAGGTGGACGGCAAGTGGAAAATTGCCGAACATGACTGGCCAAATAACGCTAACTGCTAGGTGTTATAACACTGTTGCAGGCGGGTTATACCCCCATTAATGAATGGCTTATAGAGTTCCTTTTATGGAATATCTATAAGCCATTCGTTGTATAGTGAAGTTTTTTGACAACACACTCTCTTGCCGTCAGACGGGGGTAAGGGTAAGGCACTTCCTCAGGCATGTATCAATAACCACAAGACTAATATTTTTACACTCACCCTATCATTTATGTGATTCCGGTTATCTAAGCCTCTTTTCTTTGTTCCACGCGTCCTTTATCTATATAGTTGGATTAGTAGTTTGTGCCTTCCCCGGCCGCACTGTGCTTTTATTATGTGCGTATTAGCGTACCGTTGATGCGCACATAAGGGCGTGCCGTGTGACCGCCCATAGCTACAATGTCACACCGATATAGAGGAACACTTACACATGTCTACGCCGGCTCGCCCTGCAACCAGGCCGGGTTTCAATGAAACCCTCACCGCGCTTGAGCGCGCCCAGAAGCCGGGGCACGGCGTACCCGCCTACACCCGCTGGGTCAATCGCCGCGTTGCTCGTTACTTTGCAGCCGCGGCCGTCGCAATGGGCATTACGCCGAACGGTGTGACGGCTATTAGTGCCGTATGCTCGGCTGCGGGTATTCTCACTCTCCTACTGGCGCCTCCCACAGCGCTAACAGCACTAGCGGTGGCGCTGCTCTTTGCCCTTGGGTACGGCCTGGATTCCGCCGATGGGCAGGTTGCCCGCGTAACCGGGGCGTCCTCCCCCGCCGGGGAATGGCTTGACCATGTGGTTGATTCAATCCGTGTACCCTGCATCCACCTTGCCGCCTTGGTAGGGTTCATTCGTTACCCCCAGCATTTTTCCCTGACCGGAGCTGCCGATGGTTTCCCCTCCGGCTGGAGCCTATGGTGGCTGCCCATGGCGTTCACCGTGCTGACCGCAGGGCATTTCATGAGCCAGATCCTTGCCGAACAGCTGCGGAACAACCGTAAAACTGCTGCCCCTTCAACCGGTGGCACAATGCGTTCTTTCATTAACCTGCACATGGACGCGGGTACCCTCTGCTGGATTTTTATCGTGTGGGGCTTCGGGCCGCTTTTCGTGGTCGTCTACACCCTGCTTTTCGCCGCGAACGCCGCAACCGTGCTGCTCTCAATGCGCCGCAAGTACGTTACTCTCTCAACCCCAACCACACCCGCCCAGTAGGAGTCACTATGCTTCAATTTGAATCCCGCATCCCCTCCGTCAGCGTTGTGATCGCCACCAATGGAAAACGCATGCAAAGCTTACGCACCGCAGTCACCGCAATTCTCGATCAGCAGTACCCGGGCCCCGTTGAGGTGGTGATCGTCTACGACCGTGCCACCCCTGACCCGCTCTCCGATATTGAAATCAGCGAGAATCGGTCACTACGTATCATTGAAAACACACGTACCGGCGGGCTAGCTGGCGCACGCAATAGCGGCATTCTGGAGGCCACAGGAATAATCCTGGGATTCTGTGACGATGACGACACCTGGATGCCGGGCAAACTCACCGAACAGGTGGCATTGTGGCGAGCTAACCCGGATGCGGTGGGTATCTCATCTGGTATTACGGTGCGCTCGGACGGGCGGAACATCGTGCGCCTAGCCCCCGAACGCGCTACTTTCGATGACTTCCTGCGTTCACGGATCACCGAGGTTCACCCCTCCGCAATGCTGTACTCCCGCTCTGACTTGGTGGATGGCCCCGTCGGTCTGGTGGATGAGCAGCTGCCTGCCTCTTACGGGGAAGACTATGACCTGCTGCTGCGCGCTACCAAGCACGGCGATATTCTTTCCGTACCCCAACCGCTGGTTAGGGTGCTGTGGGATCGGCCGTCCTTTTTTGCCGGTCAGTGGCAGTACATTGCTGATGGCCTCACCTACCTGCTGCGTAAGTTCCCTGAATTTGAGCGTTACCCCAAGGGTGTGGCGCGCGTGGCCGGGCAGGTGGCGTTCGCGCACGCAGCGCTGGGCCATAAGAAAGAGGCATTTGCGTTTGCCCGTTCTTCCCTGCACCGCGATAAGACGCAGCTGCGCGCCTGGGCCGCATACCCGGTGGCTCTTGGTGTTGTAAAACCGCAGACCCTGCTGGATGCGGTGCAGAAAACAGGCAGGGGCCTTTAGACCGTGCCCAACACAGTTACGGCCGCCCTGACGATTCTGAAAAAGGCGGACATTGAGACGATGTCCGCTGGGCGTGGCCTACCCAATAACCAGAACGCCCCGGCTCTGCCAGCGTGGCCGCTGCTCACCCTGCTGTATGGGTTCCCAATCATCTGGGCACTTGGGTTGCTGCAGATTGCCCCGATTATCCTTGCCTTTGTGATGCTCGGCTATATGCTGGTGCGCGGGTCGGTACGTATCTACCCTGCCCTGTGGGTGTGGGGTGCTCTCACGTTCTGGGTGGTTGTCTGTGCGGTGTCGCTGGTAGAGCCCACAGACCTTATTGCGTGGGGGTTCCGGTTCTCGGGTGTTTTTTGCGCGGGTGTTTTTACGCTTTACTACTTCAATGCGCGCGCCGCGATCACTCCGGATCGTTTGCTGGGCGGGTTGGTGACTCTCTGGGTCACTCTTGTGATCCTCGGCTGGGGTGGGGTGCTTTTTCCTAATTTTAGGCTGCAAACCCCCATGAGTTTCATCATGCCCGCCTCAATTCTGCAGAACCCTCTGGCGCGTGATTACATGCTTCCCCCACTTGCGGAGGTGCAGCGCCCGTGGGGTGCCCCCGAAGCATATAACCGCCCCTCCGCACCGTTTCCCTACGCGAATAGCTGGGGCCTGGCGTACACACTACTGACCCCAATCATGCTGGCGTACCTGCTGCGTCTGCGGAACCGGTGGGCCCAGGTGGGGCTCGTGGTTGCTTTGCTGCTCTCAACCGTCCCAGCGGTGAAGACCAGTAACCGAGGCATGTTCATTGGTTTAGGAATTGTTGTTGCCTATGTTCTGCTGCGGCAGCTGTTTGCTCGTAACTGGCGTGCTGTGGCATTCGGCGTAGGCATGGCTGCTGTGGGGGTCATTGGGCTTTTTGCTACCGGTACTGTCGCCGAAATTCTAGGCCGCCAAAACTATTCCGACTCCACCGGTGGGCGTGCCGCACTGTATAAATCCACGTGGGAGGCCACCCTGCAATCCCCCATCGTGGGCTACGGCACCCCCCGTATGGAACCCAGTGTGGGGGTTTCGATGGGCACCCAGGGCTACCTGTGGACACTCATGTTCTGCTTTGGCTTTGTGGGCCTGGGCCTGTTCCTTGTTTTCTTATCAAGCGCAGTGTTCTCAGGCCTTCGGGTGAGCACTGCCTCCGGGTACTGGCTTCATGCTGTGCCGGTTAGCTGCTTTGTAGTGCTCATTTTCTACAGTTTTGATATTACTCAGCTGAGCGTACTGCTGCTGAGTTCAGCGCTGTGTGTGCGCTCGAATTATTACGGGGAGGGACTGTGACGGCGACTAAGCCCAAGTCCTTGGCCCGCAGCGGCTCTCTGTCCTCGCTGTGCGTCATGTATGGCGCCGCGATCGCGTTTGGGACGACCCTGGTGGTATCAAACGGTATTGGTCCGGCTGGGGCAGGCGAGTTTTTTCGCCTCATGGCGCTGTTTGCTATTGCTACCTCAACGGCTGTTTTCGGTGCCGACACGGGGCTGGTGCGTACTATCTCGGCGCAGAACGCACTGGGCAGGTACTCCGCTATTCCCCGGCTGATCCGTTACGCGGTGCTGCCGCCTCTGGCGCTGTCGCTGGGCATCACCGCCGTGGCGTGCATCTACTCGGTGGCGGTGCCGATGCCGCACGAGTATGCAGTGGCGCTTCGGATGAGTGCCCTGTTCGTGATCGTCGCGGCCGTGATGTCGGTGTATTTTGGGGCGCTGCGCGGGCTGAACCATGTAGTCACGTTTACCGTCATGCAGAACGTTCTGCTGCCGACCTTACGCTTCGGTGCAATCGCGCTGGTGGTATTCGCCTCGGGGCACCTGCTGGATCTGGTGTTTGCGTGGACCCTTCCGGTGGCGGCTACGGCGCTGCTGACTCTGTGGGTAGTTGAATCCTATATGCCGCGCAGTAAAGATCGTCCGCAGTCTGAGGCTGCCGCAACCACCCCGCAGGAGAGCGCCCACTCATTTTGGACGTTCAGTTCTGCGCGCGGAGTGGCAACCATTGTTGAGACCATCCTCGAATGGATTGACGTACTCACCGTCACCACCGTTCTGGGGCCTGCCGCCGGTGGTGTTTACGGCGCGGTGAACCGGTGTGTACGCGTGGGTACGATGGTTGAGCACACGGGCCGCATCGTTACCGGGCCGTCCATTAGCGCAGCGCTGGCCACCCAGAACATTGATCGGGCGCGGCAGATCTTCCTGGCTACCACCCGCGTACTCACCGCCATTTCCTGGCCGTTTTACCTGACATTGGCGGCGTTTGGCCCCACCCTGCTGGGGTTCTTCGGGAAGGGCTTCGAAGAGGGGGCCGGCATCCTGTGGGTTATCTGCCCCGCAGCAATGCTCTCAATGAGCGCAGGCGGTGTGCAGTCTATTCTGCTGATGAGCGGTAAAAGCCGTTGGCAGCTGCTCAATAAGCTGTCTTCACTGGCGGTGGCGATCATTCTCAACGTTGCGTTGGTTCCGCTCTGGGGCCTGTACGGCGCGGTGACGGCGTGGGCTTCAGCGCTTCTGATTGATACTTTCTTGGCGGGCTACCAGGTGTTTCGCCTGGTGGGCATCCGCACCAGCCTGACGGAGATGGCACCTGCCCTCACCCTAGGGGCTTTGGTGCCGCTGGGATGCTCATTTGTGGTGCTAACGATTGTGGGCCAGGGCCTGTTGGGGCTTGTCCTCTATGTGATATTGTTGGCCCCTTCATACGTCGCGCTTCTGTACTATTTTCGAACCCAGCTGGGCATTGAACGGTTCCTGGCCTCCCGCAAGGGCGGGGGTAAGGGCGCTGGGACGCGTTCCGCGCTGGCACATCAACTATCGATACAGGGAGAGAACACTATGAGTAAACTGTCCGCAACTACGGACGCCCCCGCGGTGTCCCTGCGGGAGCAGCTACACCGGGTGTGGCGCCACAAGATGATTGTGATTATCACCATTGTGGTCTGCACCCTCATAGCGGTGGCGTTTAGCTTCCTCGCTCCGCCTAAGTACACCGCTAAGTCGAGCGTGCTGGTGAACCCGCTGGTGACCGATCCTGCTGCTGGCGGTAACGCAAATTCTCTGAAGGTGGATATCTCTACCGAGTCCCGCGCAGCTGGGTCGCGTGAGGTGGCTGATAAGGCCGCAGATAATCTGCGGTCTGAGGGCGTTGATAATGACTCCAAGCTTACCGACAAGCTGATGAACTCAACTAAGGTGGTTCCCACCTCGCAGACTGCGGTGCTTGACATTGAGGTGAGCGATTCCAACGCTAAGCGTTCCGCACAGTACGCGAATGCTATCGCCAAGGCCTACCTGGAGGTTCGTCAGAATAACCTGAAGGAAACCATCACCGATAGCGTGAAGAAGCTTGACGCTCAGATTAAGCAGCTTGAAGATGAGGATAAGAATAATAACGGAAACGCGAACTCTGCGAAAATTTCGCAGATGCGGGAGCGTCGTAACCAGATCCAGCTGACCTCCACGGTCGGCGGGCGTGTGCTGACTGAGGCTCAGCCGCCGAAGAAAGCCACCGGGCTGGGGCATCGGAAGACTGCCTTGGCGGGCGTGGGTACGGGTCTGCTGCTGGGCGTACTCATCGCGTACGTGTACGACCGTATGATGCGTACCGTGGGGTACTCAGATCGTTTGAAGGATCTGGGAATTCCGGTGCAAACGGTGCGCCCGCGGTCCTCTGATGAGGATACGCTGCTGCTGATGCGCCGTATCGGATCGCCTGACGGCAACCTGCGGGCTTCTAATATTTCGGGCATTGTGATTGTCTCGGATTCTCCTGCGTTGGCGGATCAGCTGCACCGGCAGCTATACCGTACTATCCCCAGCGGTAAGGCGTACTTTACGGACTACCCGGCTTTGAGCAAGGTGCTTGAGCATTACTCGCCCGAGCAGGTTATTGAGAGTAATGAGATTCCGATGGTCATTAACTTGGCCGACGAGGCGCCCCTGTCTACTTTGCTGCGTTTATCCGAAGCATGCCGCGTGTGCTTAGTGCCGGTGGGTGAGCTGAGCTCCCGGGCACAGGTTCGTGAGCTGTTCTCGCACCTGCGGACCCTGGAAAACACCGTGAGCATCGCCATCTTTATGGACACCGACCCTGAGAAGGAGAAGGTTGATGGAGCGACTGCGTAAGAAGCCCTCGAAGCTGCTGCTTGTTTCCAGCAGCGGTGGGCATCTGAAGCATCTGACGGCCACGTTTGATGCGTGGCAGAACTATGAGCGTGTGTGGGTAAGTTTTAAGCAGCCCGATGTTGAGTCTGCGCTGGCGGAGGAGAAGGTGTACTGGGCCTACTACCCCACCACCCGCAACGTGAAGAATGCCATCCGTAACCTGTTTTTGGCGTTCAAGATTTTCCCCCGGGAGAGGCCCGATGTGGTGGTCTCTGCCGGGGCGGGGGTGGCGGTTCCGTTCTTTGTGGCGGCTAAGCTCTTCCGGGCTAAGACCCTCTACATTGAGTGCTACGACCGCCCCACCCTGCCGACGATGACGGGAAAAATGCTGTACGTGCTCGCGGATGATTTCAATGTTCAAAGCGATGAGCAGCAGAAGAATTTCCCCGATTCACGGGTGATTCACCCGATCTTTTAAGGGGTTGGCGCGTCTCACATGTTGAACCGCCGCTAATCCGCGTCCTCGTTCCTTTTTAGGGGTATATTTAAAGGACGCTACACATATACCGTAGCTGTGGGGTACTTGCCTCACCCGGTTTTATTTTCCGCCTCGGCTAAACCGGCGCATTTTCCGGATGTGCTTGCTGAGTACCCTCACCGATAAAAGCATAGAGAGGAATAGGCTATGTCTATTCACAATTTCCCGGATGTTAGCGTCAACGACGCTAATTCTGGCGTGCCCGTTCTCACACCTAATACAGATCCGGTTAATATTCCCACTAAAACATATGACCTTGTCATCTCTTTAGGTACTGATTACCACAGGTTTGATAGGCTTCTGCGTTGGGTTGATGCGTATCTTAAGGAGAACCCGCATCTTAGCTGCCTGGTGCAGCACGGTCATACCGCACCTATTGAGCGTGGCGAGAATGTAAGGCTCATGCCTGCTGGGGATCTCATGGGCTACTATGCTACGGCTTCTGTGGTGGTTGTTCAGGGCGGCCCCGGTTCGATTCAGGATGCACGCCGTACCGGTGCTATTCCGCTGGTGGTACCACGCCGCGCGGAGTTTGATGAGGTGGTCGATAACCACCAGGTTCCCTTTGCTGATCTGATGGAAAAACGTGGCCACGCGGTGGTGGTCAATAGCCGCGCGGAGCTGTTCGATAAGCTTAATTTGGCGTTGGCTAATCCTTCTCTGTTCCGTTCTGCTGAACCGTATGTTGCTGCCCCTGAGGTCTCAGCTGAGCAGCTTTCTGAGGCTCTTCATGACCTTCTTACGGGTCGTTCGCACCGCACCGAGGGTTATGTGACTCGTTTTAAAAATGCTGCCCGGGCGCATTTTTTGGGTAAACGTGAAATGGCTCGGATTAGCTCTTTAACTCCTAATGCTTAGGATTGTGTTTTTAAGTTCACACCGCCCTGGTTTGCCGTGCCCAAAATAAGCAGTATTCTAAATTTATAGCCTACGAAGCTCACAGGATATTCTCAGCTATTTTTACCGCCGCCGGTCTCTTTTGACTTCCGAGGCGCGGTAGCCTTGTATATGGTTTGTGCGTTTTGGGATAACCCACGCACTGTTGGAAAGGAAAACTATGTCAGTTCAGGAATCCACCGTAGTTAACGTGACCGTTGAGCAGATCGCTACCGCTTACGCGAGCGAGGACTTTGCGCGATTCGTGTGCTCTGAGGTCGGCGTTGAGTTTGAAAGCTTCTCCCTTGAGGGCGACGCTTCCGGTGAGTTCACCGCGACTACTGTGCGCACCATCCCCTCGGACCGTGTGCCCGATATTGCCCGTAAATTTGTGTCCAATGGCGTTAATATGACTCAGGTTGACCGCGTAAGCGCCCCCGCCGCTGATGGTTCCCGTACCGTGGATACCGAGGTGAAGGTGAACGGCATGCCGGTGAACGCTAAGGCTTCGCAGGCGCTGGTATCCCAGGGCGAGCAGACCCGTGTGGATGTGAACGGCGAGGTTTCCTGCTCGATCCCGCTGGTGGGCAAGAAGATTGCTGCTTCCGCTGAGCCGCAGGTTGGCCGCGTGCTGAAGGTGCTGGGCACCTCGGCTGAGAAGTGGACCGCACAGCAGTAACACTAGTTCTGTGACGGTGTTCGGGCGGTTACCGCCCCACATTGGCTTACCCCGTGTAGCACCGTAAAGCGGCAGGTGCACCCCTTGCGTGGTGTACCTGCCGCTTAGTTTTTAGAGAAGCCCTCCCCCCCAACAGGTGAGGGCTTTCAACAGCTGGTCTAGTCGTTCTCCTGAGCGATGAGACCCCTTTTGATGCTGGCCCCGTGCTGCTGTTCGTCGTCCAGCAGGCGCATAATGCGCCCGAGAGCTTCGATTGCGTCGTGTTCTGCCTCCAACAGGTCTACAACTTTACGAAGCTTGGTGCTTGAGGTGTGCTCGGTGTACGGGAAGTAGTGTACGCGCACCCCCACTTCGGCGAAGCGGTTTTCTAAGGCTATGCCTTTTTCGGTGCCTTTCCAGTCGTCGCCTTTGAAGAACACATCAAAGGGCTTCTGAGACCAGGTATGTAGTTTATCCGGGTTAGTCTCAATATGCACCTCGTCCACGTAGCTAATGTGGCTGACGATTTCGGCGCGTTCTTCAATCGGGATGACGGGCCGGCGGCCTTTGGTTTGTTCCAGCACGTCGTCGTGAACCACCCCGGCGATGAGGTGGTCGCAGTTCGCTTTTGCTTGGCGCAGGATGTTCAGGTGGCCGACGTGGAAAAGGTCGTAGGCGCCGGCGGCGTATCCGATGGTCATGGGGTTCTCTCGTGGGTGACTGAATAATGAAATTTTTGGTGGCACCTCTAGCGCTTGTCCGTTCCGCTGTTTCTTGGATGAAAACAAGGGGCATTTAGGGAGGGAAAAGCCGTGATCTGCAGGCACCAGCCTAATTCTAGCACCGCTCAGTTCCGCGGCAGGCTTATCGTGAAAGTCACGCCAATCACCCCGGAAGGATACCCGCTCTTCAGTGGCCTCTGTTAGTCAGCAGTCACAGCACAAGCAGCAGGAAGTGAGGGTAATCTTTTACCGACTCACCTCATAAAAACTAAGAATTATGATAATAATGAAGGGGATAGTGTGAATAACTTCGATATGCAATCGGCATACTATATGCGTGAGAATTTTCCAAAAATCCTTAGGCTATTCTCCCCCAAACGGCATCTTAAAAGTTTTCTCGGATAATCACCATTTACCCATGAGCAGTTTATGCACCTAGGACTTCTATAATGAAAAAGAATCGTATCAATACCTTCTACGCGCTTAATATACTCACTATACTTGACGGGGAAATTCTGGAATGCGCGGGTACATCCATAACTCAGTATGCTGACTTGGATATATCCACGGAGAAAGACAGAAATATCATTCTCGAAGACCTGCTACGGCCTGAGCTATTGCACTATTCACCAGAAAACCAGCATAAAATACGGCTAAGTTTTCTGTACTGTACTACGAACTGCAGTGAGACGCAGTTGGAAGATTTACTAAATTTTTATAGCGGAAGTATTTTTCCAACCCCCAACAGTAAAATCACCTATAAAGAGTTTTTTGAGATTATGTACACCAGTTTATTTTGCCAAAATATAGAGGTGGAAGAATTAGATCATTTTATGTTCTACGACGGTCCCTCACCCCACGCGTGGAATTTATTCAACGAGTAGGCACCTTTGATTGCCGTACTGCTCCTATCGTCCGGGTATGAAACCGCCAAAGCATAAGCAACAGTTTGGTATGTGCCCAAGAGATACACCACTGATACAGCGGGGTAGAAATTCCCCGCTGACCAGTTGGCATCGCCAGAACGTACTACGCGTGTTTTCCTGCAGCCTCCCGGGCTGCTTCTTCGGCGGCAACCCAGGAGAGCATTGCGCATTTGACGCGGGCCATGAATTTTGAGACCCCCGAGAATGCCGCCATATCGCCGTACTCTTCTTCATCCAGGGTGATCTGACCGCGTGAACGCAGCATCTGGCGGAACACATCCACGTGGTGCTGCAGTTCCCCCACAGTCATGCCCGGTGCCATCTCTGAAAGCACCGACGCCGCAGCCATTGAGATAGAGCAGCCATCACCTTCCCAAGAGACTGACTCGATTACCTTTTCGCCGTCTTTTTGCTTATCCGAAAGTACCAGGCGCAGGTTAATCTCGTCCCCACAGGTGGGGTTGTACTGGTGGTTATCGGCGCTGCAACGCCCGTTAGGGACCTCCACGAGGTGCTCACCCGAACGCTGTTTGGAGTGCTCCAGGATAATTTCTTGGTACAACGATTCTAAAGACATAATCCATCCATTTCTGCGGCAGTGTGTAGAGGTAGATACGGTGCGCGTTCGGCGCGGTTACAGGCCAAAATAGGGGCGCACCTTCGCCAAAGCAGCCAGGAACGCCTCAATATCGTCAGTGGTGTTATACAGGTAGGCGGAGGCACGGGTGGAGGCGGTGACCCCTGAGAGCTTATGCAGCGGCTGGGCGCAATGGTGCCCCACTCGCACCGCAATACCCCAGGTGTCCAGAAGCTGACCCACATCGTGCGGATGCACCCCATCAATCGCCAAAGACACAAGCCCGGCGCGGCGGGCAGGGTCGGCGGGCCCGAGCAGGCGCACCCCCTCAATCTGCTGCACGCCCGCGGCAAGGCGCTGCCCCAGCTCATGCTCCCACGCCTGCACATTGGCCATCCCCACATGCTCAAGGTAACGCACGGCGGCGGCAAAAGCCACAGTCTGCGAAACCCGCTGAGTGCCCGCCTCAAACTTAATGGGAGCAGGCATGTACTCGGCATCTTCCAGCCCCACACGGGTGATCATAGAACCGCCAGTAAGGAATGGCGGTAGCGCATCCAGCAGCTCGGCACGGCCATAGAGCGCGCCAATACCGGTGGGTGCGAGCATCTTATGCCCCGAAAATGCGGCAAAATCCACCCCAAGACCCGGAAAATCAACGGGCATATGCGGTACTGACTGGCAGGCGTCAAGAACAGTGAGTGCGCCCGCCTTCCGCGCGAGCGCCACCATATACGGCACGTCCGTGATCGCACCAGTCACATTAGAAACATGTGTAAACGCTAGGACACGGGTGTTCTGCCCCACGATCTGTTCAGCAGCCTCGTAGTCGAGTTGACCGTCGGAGGTCACCGGAATGTGGCGCAAGGTTGCGCCGGTGCGCTGGGCTAGGATCTGCCAGGGAATCAGGTTGGCGTGGTGTTCCACCTCGGTGGTGACAATCTCATCACCCTCACCTAGGGCGAACTGTTCGGCTTTTTCCCCGCCAATCCCTTGAGAGGCGTTCCCGATAGCGTAGGCGATAAGGTTCAATGCCTCAGTAGCGTTGGAGGTCCACACGAGTTCCTTATCAGTGGCGCCCACAAAACGAGCAACGGTAGCTCGCGCATCCTCGAACAAGTCGGTGGCTTCAACTGCGAGCGTGTGCGCCCCCCGGTGTACCGCAGAGTTCGCGTGCAGGTAGAAGTCACGTTCGGCATCAAGCACCTGCAGGGGTTTCTGGCTGGTGGCCCCCGAATCCAGATACACCAGCGGGTGCCCATTCACCTGCGTACCGAGGATAGGGAAATCGGCGCGCAGATCACGCACCAGCTGGTCATTCAACGGCGTGTTCGCTGGGGTCGAGTATTCTGCCACGGTAACCTTCTTCTCTCGTGTGGGGCACGCCCAGTTTAAGGATGTTAAGCGTCTAGGACGCCCAAAACCGGGCGTGGCGCACAGCGTGCAAGCACCCGGCAGGGCATAACGTCATACTTTTCTAGCTTATTCCTCCACCCGGGGTGAAGGATAGTTAGGTGTGAGCAACCACGCCTCCCAAAGCACCGCCGCAGTACCCGGCAGCTAGGCGGAATGGTAGTGCTGCTGCGCCGCAACTAGGCCTTTCTCAACGAGCATACGCACCGCATCCGCCGCGTTAGAGATCAGGAAAGGCAGGTTTTTTGCCTCGGCCGTGGAGAACGGTTTGAGCACAAAATCTGCGGTGTTCATGCGACCGGGCGGGCGGCCAATACCAGCACGCACACGGTAGTACTCTTTAGTGCCGAACGCTTTAGTAATGTCACGCAGGCCGTTGTGCCCGCCTTCTCCCCCACCGCGTTTAAGTTTGATGGTGTCAAAGGGGATGTCCAGCTCGTCGTGCACCACCACCACATGGTCGGGCTCAATCCCGTAGAACTTTGCGACCGCTGAGACAGGACCGCCCGAAACGTTCATGTACCCGAGCGATTTCATGAGCACAACCTTGGGCCCGCCCATACCAAGACGGCCTGTAGCCACGACAGCGGACGCTTTAGGATGTTTTTTGAAGGTTCCGCCTACCTCACGCGCCAGCTCGTCAAGCACCATCTGCCCAATATTGTGGCGTGTTTTAGCGTACTGCGGGCCGGGGTTTCCCAAACCAACGATGAGCCACGCATCAGACATATCAGCCCGCCCCTTCAAGAATCGTGTGAGTAGTGACAAATCAGCCCCCTTGTGGGTGTGAAATGTTCCGGCAGATACGGTGCGACCCGCACCGAGCCCGGTAGGTTCGTGTGCGGGTCGCGCCCAATACGGTTATCTGCCGCTTATTGGATTAGTCCACAAACAGCAGGTCGATGTGCTGCAGCTCGGGGCGGATCGGGTGACGTTGAATATCCTGCACGCGAGCCTTGAACTGCTCGCCGTCAACCTCAATCACCAGAACGGCATCCTTGTTGCGCACAGCCAGGGTGGTCTCGTGGCCGGGCAGGATCACGTGCTTAGGCTCTTTGCCGTTGCCGTAGATAACGGCGGGAATGTTGCCTGCTGCGCGGATGCGGCGTGCGTAGCCCTTCCCAAAATCGGGGCGGGGCTCAGCGGTAATCTTAATTTCTGACATGGTAATCTCCACTCTATACATAATGGGTAATGCGCCAAGAGAATAATGGCGCGAATCATGGGATTCCATGCGCCACCTCGTCGATAACGGCAGAGTCTGCCCTCGCCTTGGCTAACACTATATTCTTACAAATTTTCTAGATGCGAGCAAGAGTGACTCGCACACCAGCCTGACGGCTAGCTACAGGGTGCACAGGTACTCGGCGAGCGCATCACGGTGATCGCGCGGGGTAAATCCGGCAGCAATAAGCTTTGAAAGATCCAGGGCAGAGTTGGCGGGGCGCGGGGCGAAGACCTGGGCGTTGGCGAAGTATTCTTCAGTGGTGGTGTTGCTTACTCGGGCGGCATCGTGACCGGTTCCGGTGTATACGGCGCGGGCAAGATCTGCCCAAGTGATAACCTCGCCGCTATTTGACACATGGTAGATGCCGTAGGGTGCGCCGGTAAACAGCAGATGCAGTGCCGCCCCTGCCAAGTCTTGGGTGAAGGTAGGGCGCCCCCACTGATCCGCCACGACGGCAGGATTCACGCCGCGTTCGGCCAGAGACGCCATAGTCGCCACAAAATTTTTGCCCTCGCCAACCACCCAGCTGGTGCGCAGCAGGTAGTGTTTGCGCCACGCGGTCGCGGCGCTCTCCCCCGCTGCCTTAGAGGCGCCATATACGCTCAGCGGGGCGATGGGATGCTCCACCGAGTATTCCTGCCCTACCGGCAGAGTTCCGTCGAAGACGTAGTCGGTGGAAACGTGCACGAGAGGAAGATTCGCTTCTTCGCAGACGCTCGCTAGGGCGGCGACTCCGTGAGCGTTGGCGGCCCAGGCTTCGCGGCGCCCCTCGAGGGTTTCGGCGTTATCCACTGCGGTGTAGGCGGCAGCATTGATGACCGCGCGGTATGACCGCCAGCGGAAGGCGTTTCGCCATTTTTCGGGGGTACCGAGATCGAGCTGATCACGATCCACCGCCTCAAAGGGGATATTCTGCGCGGTCAGCTGGCGCACGAGTTCACGCCCAAGCTGCCCGCCCGCACCCACAATCAGAAGAGGGTCGGGGGTAAGCGGGGTGATCTCATGTAAGCGCGGGTGTTTGCGGTCCTTCTCTGAAAGCTCAGCCTGCGCCAGGTCGATAGGCCAGTCGATGGCGGCGCTTTCGTCCGCGAGGTTCAGGAAGCTGTAGGCGGTGAGAGCATCCGCCGACCAGTGGTCGTTCACCAGGTAGGTGTAGGCGGTGTTTTCCTCCAGGGTTTGGAAGGCGTTGCCAACCCCGCGCGGAACGAAGATAGCGGTGTCGGGGCCGAGTTCGACGGTCACGACCCGTCCGAAGCTCTCCCCCGCACGCAAGTCTACCCAGGCACCGAAAATTCGGCCGCTCGCCACCGAAACGTATTTATCCCAGGGTTCGGCATGAATACCGCGTGTGGTGCCTACCGAGGTGTTAAAAGAAATATTATTCTGCACCGGGTCAAAATCGGGCAGACCGGCGGCACGCATTTTCTCACGCTGCCAGTTTTCCTTAAACCAGCCGCGATTATCGCCGTGCACGGGCAGATCGATGACGAGCAGCCCAGGTATATCGGTTGCCCTTACGTTCAGTTCTTTCGTCATTTACTGCCCCGCCTTCGCGTATTTAGCCTCAACTTCTGCCTTGAGCGGTTCCCACCAGGAACGGTTATCGGTATACCACGCGATAGTATCGTCAAGACCCGCTTCAAAGTCGGTGAACTGCGGTTCCCACCCGAGCTCTTCGCGCAGACGGGTGCCGTCAATGGCATACCGCATATCGTGCCCGGGCCGGTCTATCACATGTTCAAAGTCGTTCTCGTCTTTGCCCATGAGGCGAAGAATAGTGCGCAGCACGGTAATGTTATTCTCCTCACCGTCTGCACCGATAAGGTAGGTCTCACCAATTTTGCCGGAGTCAAGGATGCGCAGCACCGCCGAAGAATGATCGGATGCGTGAATCCAGTCGCGCACGTTCAGACCCTCGCCGTAGAGCTTAGGGGTCAGCCCCGAGAGGATATTCGTAATCTGCCGGGGAATAAATTTTTCGATGTGCTGATACGGTCCGTAGTTATTCGAGCAGTTCGAGATGGTCGCCTCAATCCCGAAAGAACGCACCCAGGCGCGCACCAGCAGATCGGAGCCCGCCTTGGTGGAAGAGTACGGGGAGGAAGGGTTATAGGGAGTAGTTTCGGTGAACTTTGCGGGGTCATCCAGCGCCAAATCGCCGAAAACTTCATCGGTCGAGATGTGATGGTAGCGGGTTCCGTGCCTGCGCACCGCCTCCAGCAGGGTAAACGTGCCGATCAGGTTGGTGTGAATAAAAGGTTCTGGGTTCGCCAGGGAGTTATCGTTATGGGATTCTGCGGCGTAATGGATGACTGCATCCGCCTGCGCTACGAGTTCGTCGGTGAGTTCACGATCTGCAATATCGCCAACCACCAGCTTAAAGCGGGATTCATCAAGCCCCGCAAGGGAAGCCGCGTTCGCGGCGTACGTCATTTTGTCGAGAACTGTGACAGTGTGCTGAGTGCGCTCCAACAGGTGATGAACAAAGTTTGAGCCAATAAAACCGGCGCCGCCGGTAACAAGAATGTGAGCCATACGTTAGATTTTAGCGCCCGACACCCGTATTTTTATGCATACAAACGGCGAGAATCGTGACACAATATAGAAACTATGAAAGGAATCATTCTAGCTGGCGGCACCGGCAGCCGCCTTCACCCCATCACTCAGGGCATTAGCAAACAGCTCACCCCGGTCTATGACAAGCCGATGATCTATTACCCGCTCTCAACACTCATGTTGGCGGGTATCCGGGATATCCTCATTATCACCACCCCTGCCGACCAGGAGCAGTTCCAAAGGCTACTCGGGGACGGCTCAAGATTCGGGGTTCACTTCGAATACAAGGCGCAGCCCTCCCCTGACGGGCTGGCTCAAGCATTTATTCTTGGTGCAGATTTTATTGGTAATAGCCCCGTTGCCCTCGTGCTTGGCGACAATATTTTCTACGGGCACGGGCTCGGCACCCAGTTGGCCAAATACGAACAGAAGGACGGCGCAACTGTCTTCGCCTACCAGGTGGCTGACCCGCGCGCCTACGGTGTGGTCGAATTCGACGAGAACAACAACGCCCTCTCCATTGAGGAAAAGCCCGAAAACCCCAAGAGCGACTACGTGATCCCCGGCCTGTATTTCTACGACCGGGATGTGGTTAACTATGCACAAGAACTTGAACCTTCACCGCGTGGTGAACTGGAAATCACCGACCTTAACCGTGTATACCTAAAACAGGGTAAACTGAAAGTGGAGGTTCTTCCGCGCGGCACTGCGTGGCTCGACACCGGCACCTTCGATTCACTCGCGGATGCCACGAACTTCATCCGCACCGTGCAAAAACGTCAGGGTCTTTCCATTGGATGCCCCGAAGAAATTGCGTGGCGCGCAGGCTGGCTCAGCGATCAGGAACTCAGCGAGATCGCAGGCCCCCTCGTTAAGAGCGGTTACGGCGAATACCTTCTCAACCTGCTACGGTAAGGTGGCGTCTTCGCTCAACTGTGCCCGGGCACGGGTCGACTACACTCAGCTCAAATACATCACATACGCATTCTGGAGTAATCACAGACCATGACCATACTGGACTTTGTGCGCACCACGAGGGCAAACCTCGTGTTGCTTATCCTCGGCATCATTATTGGTGCTCTCTTAGGCGTCGGCTATTCCCTCACCCAGCCCAAGGTGTATGCGGCCAGCGCATCCGGGTACGTCACCATTGGCAGCGGCGGCACCATTGACGTGCTCTCGGGCTCATCGGCTGCGAAAGACCGCGCCCGCTCCTACTCCGCTATCGTCTCCTCCGAGGCTGTGGCGAAAATCATTCAAGAGAAAAACCCCAATATGGGGATGACCGTCAGCGGTATCCGCGGCAGTGTTACCGCGTCCACTGACGAAAACAGCTCGCTGATTAAAGTCAGCGCCCACGCCTCCACACCGGAGCAGGCGCAGGTTCTGGCGAACTCGGCGCTACACGCCACCGCTGAATACATTAAGAATATTGAAGGCAATAACGGCGGTAGCGGCAACGCCGCCAACAGCAATGGGGGGAATAACGCCACCCCCAATGCTGAGAACGGCAACACTGCAGGTGCTAATGCTAGCGCGAACACCGCTGTTAGCGGTAACGCCGCGAATAATATCCGCGTGATCCCTCTCGATAACGCAAGTATTAACCCCCCGCTGGTATCCCCCAACTACACCCGTAACACCCTCATCGGTGCAGTCGCCGGGCTCGTTCTTGTGTACGTTGTGATCTTCCTGCGCCGCTCCGTGGACCAGCGCATCCGTACCCGTGATGACGCCGTGAAAGCCACCGGCAGCAGCATCCTTGGTGTTCTGCCCACCAGTGATGACCTCACTGAAGAAAACATTGTTACCGGCTCCTCCAACGACCATATCGCTCAAGAGTCAATTCGTCAGCTGCGCACCAACCTGCGTTTCGTCAATATTGACGAGCCGCCGCGTTCGTTCCTGGTCACCTCCGCGGTTCCCAGTGAAGGTAAGTCCACCGTGTCGCTGTCGCTGGCGCGTTCCATGGCTGAGTCTGGTCAGGCTGTCATCCTCATCGATGCTGACCTGCGCCGCCCCACCCTGGCGAAGAAACTCAACGTTGATGCGAAGGTCGGTCTCACCCAGGTGCTGGCCGGTCAGGTCGATATTGCTGAGGCCGTGTACCAGTTGGAGGAATCCAACCTGTTCGTGCTCACCGCCGGACGTATCCCCCCGAACCCCTCAGAACTGCTGGGCTCCGATAAGATGCGCCAGCTGGTCAGGGAACTATCCGAAGAGTTCGTGGTGGTTCTGGATGCCCCGCCGCTGCTGCCCGTCACCGATGCCTCACTGCTCTCCTACGCGGTAGATGGCGTGATTATGGTTGGTTCGATCGGTAAGAGCCATCGCGAGCAGATGACCGAGGCAACCAATAACCTGAACAAGGTGAATGCTAACCTCTTCGGGCTGGTGCTGAACCGTGCGCCGCGTAAGGGCCTGGGTAACTCCTACTACGGCTTCGGCTACGCCAACAGCTACGTGGGGTACGCAACCTACTACGGCTACTCAAAAGACGGCACGAAGAAAAAAGTGAAGTCTCGGAAGAAAGCCAAGAAATAGGTTTACCGCCCGCAGCAGTTAACCGGGGCGGGGATAAGACATTGCGCCTTGTCCCCGCCCTATACTGTAGCTACAGCACACGCTTCAAAAACTAACTGGAAGACACCCTGTGGAAAAAACTGAACGGCAGGCCGCCTCAGCGCCGCTCAAAGCACGTATTATGCTGGCGCACGCCTACTTTCAGCGCGTCGCCAACGCCAACGGCATAGATATTCTGCACGTTAAAGGGTACGCATTCGGTCCGGAGGTGTACCGTCCCGAGCGGCACAGCACCGACGTGGATTTGCTGGTACGCCCCTCCCATGTGGACCGGTTCGTGCAGGCGCTTATAGCTCAGGGGTGGAGTATCCAAGCGCACTTTGAAACCGGCTCAGTATTTGAGCACGCCATGACCCTTCACCACGATGCGTGGGGGCTGACCGACATACACCGGTTCTTCCCCGGCCTGGGCGAGAACCATGAACGGGTTTTTGAGCAGCTGTGGCTGGCCCGAACCACACGCGATATAGCGCACCGGCCCTGCACCGTACCGTCTGTGCTGGATGCGCGAGTTATTGTGGTGCTGCACCGTGCACGAGCCGCCGCGAAATACAGCAGCGACCTCAAATACCTTAACGAAATCATGAGCTACAGCGAATGGGAACGGGTACACGATAGGGCCTTAGAGCTGCACTCCGGCATCGCCTACGCGGCGGCAATGGGCCATCTAGCGGCCTACAGGGGGCACCGCGACTACCTGCTGTGGAAGGCTGTCTCGACGAAAGTTCCCCCCTACCTGCTGTGGTTTGCACGGGTACGCTCAGCACGCGGTATTGCCGAGAAGGCGCGGGTTATCAAAAATATTGCGCTGGTAAATGAAGACCACCTGGCAATGACGCTGGGGCATAAACCCAGCCGGAGCGAAATATGGCGGCAGTTCTTCAGCCGTTTCGGCATTAAATTTCCGAAAGGCGGCAAATAATGGCTCAGCTGCGTTACTGCATCCCCGAATATATCGCCTATGTGCACACCGACGAATTCGCCAAGTACAGCCCCACCGCCAGCTATCTTGCTGATTTGCGCACCAGCAGCATCGCGGTCTTAGAGGGGTCAGCATCCATTATTTGGGGCGTGTTTGAGGTTCCGCTGACTCTCCCGGAGGCTATTGAAGAGATCGCGGAGCTTGCGGAACAGGACCCTGCGGCTATCGCCGAGCAGGTGCAGGATTTTGTGACCGATTTGGTGTCCCGCGAGTACCTGGAAGAGCTGTAAACAGGCGGCATGTTCCGGGAAACTTCCCCCACCTGCCCTTCCCGTAATACTGCGGTGAATACAGCCAAATCGTGCAGCGTTAGCGTTATCCCAGCTGGGCCACATACTCGTGCAGCTGGGCGATAAACCTCTCTTCAGAGAACTTTTCAACATGGGCGCGAATCTGCTGGGGATCCCACTGTGCCGGGTCAAATGAGGACACGGCAGACTCGATCAACTCAGGGGTTGGCTCATCAATAAACACACCGGTGCGCCCTTCCACGACGGTGTCAAGGAAACCGCCCGCACGGAACGCAATCACAGGTTTACCGCTTGCACCCGCTTCTAGGGGAGTAATCCCGAAATCCTCGTGTGAAATCGCCAGCAGCGCCACACAGTTGCGGTAGGCGTAACATAGCTGCGCATCCGGCAGATCTGAGGCGATACGCACCGTCGGCCCGGCATGTTTTAGAAGGCTATCTTTCTCCGGCCCCCGGCCGATAATCAGTAGTTTCTTTCCCATGCGAGTGAACGCCTCCACCGCGTGTTCTATGTTCTTATACGGCAGCAGGCGTGAGACGATCAGGAAATAGTCGCCGTCGGCCATGAACGTCTCCAAACCAGGAATCGGCTCGGCCGGGGAATCCATATCTACCGAATGCGGCGGGAAAAAAATCGGTACATCCTCTTTACCGTAGACGTTCTGGATCCGCTCCCTAATGATGGTGGAGTTACCCACATAGTTCTCGGATTTTGCGGCGGCCCGCTGATCCCACAGCTTCAGTGCGGGCCTAAGCGTGCGCAGGGCAATCCCCGCAACACCGTCTTTTTTCTTCCCCAAATACTGGTCGCTCAGGTACAGCCACCGCGCCGGGGAATGGCAGTAGACGAAGCTCTGCCCGGCGTACCTGAACCCGTGCGCCCAGCCGGTGGTTGAGATAATCGCCTTCCGGGCGGGCACCTTCAACAGGGACGAAGCGAACGGCAGCAGCGGCAGCGCGAAACGGTGTTTATGGCGGAACAGCCCAATGCGGTTAATGCCACTGGTGACAATTTTTGCATCTTTAAACTCGGGGAAAGTACCTTCGGGGTCGTAGAGAGTGGTGTATATTGTCGCCTCGGGGAAGGCCTTGTGCATGGCAAGTACCACCCGCTCGGCACCTCCTCTTTGGGTGAGGTAGTCGTGCGCGATAGCGATTTCTTCGGTAGCTTGCACCCGCCAGAACGGCAGGCATTTTTTAGCGGTTTTCTGTGCTCCGCTGAGCAGATGATGTGCGTGTGCGAACATGATGTGGTTCCTAGAATACTTTCTGGGCGCGGCGTGGGTATTTCACACCCGCGTAGGAGGCTGCTTCAACCTGTAGCGCCACAATTTTCTCGGCGAACTTTACCGGGAGTTTGAGCAGGATTCTATCGCTGGCGTCCCCCACTGTTTTGATGGTTCGTTCGGTGGTGAATAATGCGAGTGTTTTGACCGCTGCGCCCCACATCCCGCCCGGGTTTGGGGCGGTGTGCGCCTGTTCGCCGTGTTTTCGCACGAAAATGGAGCGCGCCGCCCCAGAGTGCAGGGCACGTAGAGCGCGTACGGAGGTGGTGGTTGCTTCTGCGTGGTGTTTCGCCTCTACCTCGGAAGAGATAAGAATTTTTCCCGCAGCGTCGGCGATCATTTTCCCCATATCGACGTCTTCCCAGCCGTAGAGGCGGTAGGCGGGGTCGAATCCCCCTACTTTGTGGAAGAACTCGGCTGATACGGACGAGTTACCGTTCCAGTAATGCCAGCGCTCATGTGGGGGTACACTGAGCGCTCCCTGCTTGAACTTTTTATCTCGGTAGTTGCCATAAACCAGCGAGTAGGGGGTCTGAGGAAATACGTTGTTAAGGGTGCCGATAACCCCGTCGTACTCTTGGTGCAGGCGAAGGTGGTTCGCTACGTAATGTTCGTCCGGCTGCAGGTCATCATCACAGCGGATGAGTACCTTGGCATTAGCGGCCCGGTGCCCAGCGTTCAGGGCTGCTACCCTCCCCCGGTTTTCGGGGAAAATAATGGTGCTTAGGTTCAGTCCGCCCTCGGCAGCATATTTTTTCAGGACAGCCTCGCTATTGTCGATGTCGCCATCGAGCACAACGATTACCTGAAAGTCTTTTTCTGTTTGGGCACGTAAAGCCTCCAGCGGGTAGTGCAGCAGGTGTGCACCGCCTCTGGAGGGGATAATGACGGCCGCTTTGTAGTAGTGGTCGGCGTTATGCGAGTGAGCTTCGTGATGTGTAAGGTGAGTCATAACGATATGCTTTTATGGTGTGATTCTGTTGTGTTCCGGTCGGCTCGCGCCGCCGTAGAGGGATATTATGCGGGTGAAATATGCTGTTCCAGGATTTCGCGCACGCGTTCTTTACCGGCCTCAGGAGAGTACAGCTCCTGCCAGCGCCAGAAAGCGTCAGATACAGTGTTGGTGAGCTTCTCAGAGTCTGAGCTCAGCTGTTCCGCGACGATGCTGATCGTACGCGCCAGCTCGGCCTCATCCCCCTTGGGGACGATATATGGATAGTTTTCACCCACGATCTCGGGCAGTGCCCCCGAATCGGAGACAATAAGAGGCACGCGGGCGCTCATTGCTTCAGCAGCAACAAGCCCGAAAGACTCGGCAACTAGTGAGGGAACTACCAGCATATCGACGTTGTTAAACAACGCCTCAGGGGTGGCCCACCCCAGACGCTCGGTGTGCTCTGCAATACGGCTAAGGGAACGGTCAACCTGTTCCTGTTCCACCTCAGAGGTGAAAACGGGTTCCCCTGCTACCACCAGGCGGTACGCGCCGCCTCCCTGGGTGAGGGTAGCAATAGCCTTACACAGCGGAACTATACCTTTAATGGGGCTCAGCCGTCCAATAAATCCCACACGTATGACATCAGTATTGTCATGTTTAAGGTCTGTAGGTACCTCAGAGACCCAGTTGCTCAAAACCTGTGCACCGTTTATCTGCCGGGCCATAAAGTTGCTCGGCACCAGGGTCGCACTCGCCTTACGACGCGCAAAGGGGACTAGTTTTGCGTTGAGTCCCTCTGGAATCTGGTGCAGGTGCACAATCCGGTTCTTACGCCCGCCGGTAGCGGCAGCGGGTACCAGCCCATTGCACCACAGCAGTACTTTCTTATGGGCGGAGTGCCAGGCGCGAAGCTGCATCATGTACTGGGAGCGGGTACGGGCGGGAAGTACCACACGGGCAAACCCCTCATCGGCGGCAGCCTCAACCAGCTGCGGCGGGTGCGCTGGGCCAATAACAGTGACTCTGTAGCCAAGGGAACGGGCGGCACGGGCAATATTGAGCAGCATGACCTCGCCGCCGCCCATATCACCATTATTGGTTGCAATATACAATTCCTGCGCCATGACCTTGAACCCTCCTGTTTGAATTTACCGAGTAACCTCTAGTGTGCCCGCTGCCGGTGGGGTAAGAAGCGTTGTTTTCTTTGTGAGAGGAATACGTCCGTCAATCCCGTCTTTATCCCCCGGCTGCTCATGAATGGTACCCGCCGCCCGTGAAATAATGATGGCCCGGATCGCGTATCCCACGCAGACGGCCCACATCCAGGTGTAGAACACCTCACCCAGGCGTTGGGCGCAAATCAGCAAAGCAACGCCTGCACCCTGAATATAGGCCTCATCACGGCTCCACCGTGAAGCATTACTGAAAGGACGCACCAGACAAAAAACGGTGATGCCGACTACGAGCAGCATCCAGGGCCAGCCGCCTTCCACCAGTGCAGACCAGTAAGAGTTATGGAACAGCCAGACTTTATTGTCATGGTGCAGATACACGTAGGCCTCGCCCAAACCACGACCGAAAATACCGGTATTTTCTACTTTTATTTGGGAGGCCGCATCGATTTGGGTTCGGAACCAGTCACTACCAGCACGGTCTCCGAAGCGTGATGACTGTGAATAATCATCGGTGAGAATGCCAAGGGCCAGGTAGATGAGCAAGCCGAGGACAAGGCGCCCCCACACCGGAAGACGTTTAGCCAGCACAATCCAGATAATTCCCATTGCGAAGGCGGCCATTGATGTGCGAGAGCCCGTCAGCCACAGGATAGTCGCGAATACAATAATCGTAAGGATGATCTCGACACGGCGGCGCGCAAGAGTGAGGGCAAGAAGACCAAAAATACAGTAGGCAAGACCGGAGACGTTCTTATCTCCCAGGAACCCGGTCAGATATCCCTTATACTCTGTGGATCCGAGGCCAGCATAGTATGCAGGGACGTTCATCAAAAGAGCGGTTATATATCCCGCCAGCATTGAGCGGATATGTAATCTGCCAGAGACAATAGACCAGAGCAGGAGAGTGGCCAAAACCAGGCGCAACAGACGGCGCTGCCAGTCAAAAGCACCAGAACTAGGCTCGTGCGTGAGGGACACAAACGCCAAATACCCCAGCACCGCAAAGATAACAAACGCCAGATTCTGAAATTTTCCCAGCTCGTACACCGGTTGTTTAATGAGGGCATATAGCACAACCACGATAATGACAACCTGGTTATAGGGAAGCCCTATACCCGGCGCAGCTTCTCCGAAGATCATGAGGAAAAACATAATAAACTCGGGAAGACGTATCTTCCCCGCACCCTGCCGCAGATACTCGGTCCCCTGGCCCAGATGGTTCTGGATCCGCTCGGCGGCAGATGCGGGTTGGCCATTAGCGGCTTTAGAGCTTGTGACGCTCACCGGGTACCTCCTCGCGGTAGCTTGTTCGTGTATAGGGCGGCTGTCTGTTGTGCCATTGTTGCGTTATTAGGCCAGGTAAACTGTTCGCTGGGACCTTCCAAGAGCAGGGCGTGCATCCGGCTAAACACCTGCTCGGTCAGGTTCGGGGATGAGCGCTCTATCAGTTCCCTAGCAGAGACGACCTCGGGGTTGCCTCCCACAGCGGTTGCCACAACTTTTAGCCCAGCAGATTTGGCATCCAGCAGAGTGTAAGAGCAGTTCTCCCATACGGAGAGCTGCACCACCATATCGCTGCGCCCCATCGCCTGATAAGGATCTGTAAAACCACTGAACGTGACTGAGTCCCCCAGATTGAGGCGTTGTGCCTGTTCCCTCAAAGCTGCGGATAGCTCGCCGTCACCAGCGATTTCTAGGCGGGCCTTCGGGTAGTGTTCATGCAGCCTGGCGAAGGCGTCAATGAGCACGTCGATCCCTTTCTCGGGTGAGAGCCGTGAGAGGGATAGGATGCGTGGCGCATCCGGTTCAGCGGGTACATGATAGGCGTCAACCTGCGCGTAAACCGCATCAATATCCACACCATTGTATACGAGTTCGACGGTTCGGGCACCCCATTTGCGGTGCATCTGCTCCGCAGTGGAGGCTGAGACTGCGATTGCTGTATCTGTGCCCCACAGGCGTACCCGGTGTACCTGCTCCATGAGTTTAGAACGCCATGAGGTGCCGTGATACACGGAATCGTCACCAGCGATGCCGTGTTCTGTCGTGAATAGTTTGGGGGTGAGCCGCGAACGGTTTAACGCTCGCCGTATTTTGAGAGAGTTCACTGCGGCTGCGGCAAGAACATCCGCGTAGGCAAGGTGGCTGTGCACGATTGCGGGGTTTTCGTCCTCAATCGCGCGTAATAGCGAGGTGAATGAGCGTTTAAACCCGGCATGTGGGCCGAACTCAGCTTCTATAACGCGCACGCCCAGTTCTTTAAGCCGCTCGGTGAGCACCCCCGCAGGGGCGAGCACCACCAGCTCATAACCTGGAATACCGGCACGCGCCATATCGAGCGTGTGTCGTGCCACTCCCCCGAAGTCGGGAACCGGAACGACCCAAAGCACTTTAAAAATACACTTGCTCATATTTTTACTCTATTCGCAGCTTTTCTTTCGTCCAGTTACCAGAACACGTGTTAGCAACTTGCGGAATGCTACAGAAACATTCGTTTCAATTGTGATATGAACTATATAAGCCCAAACAATTACCAATATTATAGTAAAACCGCGAGCTCCCCAATCTCCTAAATATGGGTTTAATATATTAATAATCATATAACCCAACATAGCATGACCTAAATACAATGGATAAGATATAACTCCCACAAAATGAATAGGCCCGTGGGCTAAAAATGGCACTTTGGGACAGTGCACAACAATAAAAAATATCACACAGATACCCAGCATTGTCACAGCATGTAACATATCACGCATAATATATGTATTAATGGATGCCATAATAGTCAGTAACGGTATTAACCACGTAAATCTACGATCATGGCTATACATAAAGAGAACCATTCCCAAGCAGAAGAGCGGGGCATGTTCAGCAAGCACAGACCATAATACAATCTTATCGAGAGAATTATGCGGAATTCCAATAACCAAACATAATATGGTGCCTATTACACTCCAGATAATAATACCGACAGTGATTTCACGCCGATAGATTTTCCCGCGACGAAATAAAATATATGTAGCTACCAGAAGGTAGAATTGCATCTCTACAGCTAAAGTCCAGTAGACCTTGTCTACATCTTCGACCATAATAAAGCGTTGCATCATGGTGGTATTCAACAATACCTGCAACTGCGTAATATGCCGCCCAGGGTTACCGTATAGCACATACACCAGTGTAGCAATTATAATTCCAAACCAGTATGTAGGATATAGACGTGCTACTCGAGAAATCATAAATTTCAGGGCCGATCCACTTTTAATAGCAGTTAGCAAAATAACATACCCCGATATAATAAAGAAAAGTTGCACCCCCATCTCCCCCAGCGGAAAAGAATATGGGGATTGTGGAGAATGTATATAGTTCTGGTTGAAAGTCGCACCAAAATGTCCTATGACTACTGCTAACGCTGCTATTCCGCGCAGCCCATCAAGTTCGCGGAACCGTCCGGGGGTGATAAAGCTATTATCAAGTATTTCGTTATGCTCTTGGGTGCGCCGAATTGTTCTTATCTTCTTCATAACCGGCCTACAACCACTTTTCGAGGCGGTCTAGGGCGGTGAAGAAGCCTTCGCCGTTATTGATATGCCCCTGCCAGATTTCGGGGATGAACGACGCTTTCGGCGCCAGCTCGCGCAGCTGCTTGCCCAGCGCAGCCCAATCGACATCCCCTTCGCCTACCTGCACACCTTCGCCGTCTACGCCGATACCATCGACGAGATGCAGGTGGATGGAGTACGGTGCCAGCTGTGCTACCGCTTCCGACAGCGGAATTTTGAGGAAGTTGCATGCGAGCATGGTGTGTGAAATGTCCAGGCAGAGAGCGCTGTCGTAGGCGCGCGCGAATTCGGCGGTGTCCTGCGGGTCAAGGAAGAGGTTGTGGTACTGCTGCCCGCCCATCAGCCAGGGGTAGGGCGGCAGAGTCTGTGCCGCTAGGCGCACTCCGCTGGTATCTAGACGTCCCAGGGCTTCGCCGATGCGCTCGTACTTTGCGGTACGGGCGCTCGCCGGGATGTGCTTATCTTTGGTGAAGCCGCCCATCGTGACGACCATAACGGGGTCTTCGTCTACCGTGAAGTAGCGGGTCAGATCGCGGGTGATGTCGATGGTGCGCTGCACCTCAGCGATGGAGCGTTCCCAGACTTCGGGGTCGCGGGAGGCCAGATCGACCAGAAAGTCCCCGGCGAAGAGGTCGGGCAAGTGGGTCGTGAAGCTCATAGGCAGTTTCTTCTCAAAGACCTCGTCAATATTGATATCAAGGTCTTTGTAGGAGAAGTGGAATTCGAGGAAATCCGGTGTTGCCTCTTCGATCAGAGGTTTGTAGTCGTGGTACCGCACCGGCAACCCCCAGGGGCGTTCGAAGGTGAAGTCGCGGCGGGTTACGAGGTCGTCCTTCAGATCGCCCTCAAAAAAGAACGACCCTTCTTCAACGTCGCGTTGGACGGTACGCCCGAGCAGCTGCGGAAGGTAGTTTGGCTGCAGGCCGCGGCCGGGCGACTTGACGGTCACATCCGCCTCGGTGATTACCTCACCTTTGGCTATGCTGCGGGTCGCAACCAGTGATTTGGCTAGGTTCACGCGGTTCATCAGTTCACCGGTGGAGACTTCGCGGGGTGCGGCCGTGCCGATGGATTCCTCAATGTCACGAATCTGCCGCACCATCGCCGTGAACTCTTCGGGCAGCAGCGACACGGTGTGATCGTTGCCTTCCAGGGTTTTATCGGTCGTGAAATGCTTTTCGATAATCTTCGCACCGCGCGCAACAGCGGCCACGGGCACATGGTAGCCGCGTTCATGCCCGGAATAGCCAACCAAGCACTGGCCGATCTCGGCGAGACGGTCCATATACGCCAGGTTCACGTCTTTGAAGGGTGCCGGGTAGGTGGATTGGCATTGCAGCAGGGCATAGGATGCGCCCGCCTTGCGCAGCAGGTTCACCGAGTCCAGGATTTCTTCTTCGCGGCTCATACCGGTGGATACCAGCATGGGCAGCCCGCGTGATGCAACATCGCGCAGCAGTTCGTGGTTCGTCAGGTCTGCGGAAGCGATCTTCATACCTGCAATACCGTAATCGACGAGCGCCTGCACGGAAGGCGCATCCCAGGGGGTGCACAAAATATCCAGACCATGCTCCTTAACATGGTCGAATACCTCGTACATCTGCTCAACACTCAGCGAGAACCGGGAGAGCAGATCCAGGGTGTACTGCACGCCCAAGTCTTCGCCCGCAGTGGCGCCGCCGCGCTGGCGGTAGAGCGCATCCAGATCGCGCAGCTGGAATTTCACGGCGTCCGCACCGGATTCCACCGCGAGGTCCACCAGCTCTTTCGCGAAGTCCACGCTCCCCTGGTGGTTATTGCCGATCTCGGCGATGATAAAGGCGGGCGCATCCTCGCTGATGGTGTGCTTTCCAATACGCAGCACGTTCTGCTCGTCCATTGCCAATGCCACCAGGTGGCCGCGTTCGTCAATGAGCGGAATATGCTCGATGCCGCGCGCGAAATAGCTGCGCAAAGATTCGGGGTCGCTATCGGCGGGGGCGGTCTGCGGATTCGTATTCGCCGCCGCCAATGCGCTGGTCTCTAGGGATGCGGTGGGGTTGGCAATCAGCCAGCGTCTGAAGTCCCCATCCGAGAGCGAACCGCGCAAAATGCCGGATTCGTTGACGAGAAAGATAATGCGCTGACCGTTGGCAGAAATTTTGTGAAGCGCAGTCAGAATCGGGTCTTCAGCGAAGACCACATAGGGCGCGATATTGCGTTCGATAATCACGGTATGTAGTTCCTATTAAATTGCGATGTGTTGTGTTTGAGTGAGTTGAGTGAGCTAGATTTTAAGATTCTAGAATCTGCGCCAGCTGATGCTCGGCAACTGAGAAATCGATGGGGGCATCAATATCGACGCCTTCAATCTCATCGAGAATAAACAGATCAATGCTACCTCCAGGATACCCCGCCAAGCGGTTGTGATGCTCGGTATACACACGGGTTTTAGTGATATACATGGAGCCGTTCTCCCGGTAACGGTAGGTTTCTTTCGTGAGCTCCTGCCTGCGTGGGCGAGCCATCACCTCAAATTCGGCGGTGGGCTCAGCATCCGGGTACCATCTCCACACGAACGGCCCCATGGGGATCACCCCCACCATTGAGTCTTTGCCGTTCTCAACGAACTGACGTACCGCCCGCGCGAGAGTGCCCGGCAGACGCACCGGGCTGGTGGCCTGCAGCAGTATGACCGCCTCCGGTGCCCAGCCCTCCCCTGTGTAGAAGTCGATGGCGTGCTCGATCACCGGTTCGGTGGCGGTGGTGTCTTCGGCAAGATGTGCGGGGCGCATAAACGGAACCTCGGCACCGTATTGGCGGGCGATGGCGGCGAGTTCTTGGTCATCAGTCGATACCACAACCCGAAGCTCATGCTCCCCCGCCAGCTCGTCACGGGCGGCAAGCGCCTGCAGAATAGTCCACGCGACCAGCGGTTTTCCGGCAATCTCACGCAGGTTTTTACGTGGTATGCCTTTGGATCCGCCGCGCACGGGAATAACGCACAGAATACGCATTACGCCTCCAGACTGTGTTCAATAATGAGCTCGGCAATGCGGCGAGCTGGCTCAATATCGGGTTGCGGCGGTGCGGGGGTGCGGTCTTCACCCCAGCGGCCCATGCCGTAGCGGTTCCAGAATTCTTCAAGCCAGCCGGGCGGGTTCGGGTGGTACACCCAGGCAGGAATACCGCGGATCGCGGCTTCAAGCACGCCGGTTGAGAAGATCGAGACCACCGGATTGGGCAGCTCGTTCAGGGGCACCCCGGAACGGTCAATGGGGATGCCCTGGCGCTCCCACAGCGCATGAGTGAGGGTTGAGAGCTTATCGGTTTCGCTGGGGTGCGGCCGGTAGATGGCGTTGTGTTTTTTAATGAATCTGTAGGAGACGTTAACGTATGATGAGCGCGGTAACTCTGCCCCGTGCATCTGCCCTAAGAAAATGGGGGCGCCGGAGGACTCGACGGGTACGCCAAGGCTTTTCTGGTTTGCGTTATAGAGCAGCTGGGAACCGACGGTGAAGGGCCGCACATCGCGACGTCCAGACATCCAGAATTGGGCGTCCTCGTCGCTAAACGCAAGCAGGGTGCATCCCACAGGCAGGGGCGGCGCGGCAGGCACGAGCAGCCCGTGCTGAACCACCCAGTATTCTGCACCAACAGTATGCGCATACTGGTAGGCGGCACGTCCCAACGGCAAATAGTGCCCTGCAGAAAGTACGATGCGCACCCCAGGCAGGGTTTTGGTTAGTTCGGTGGCGGATAGGCTGCGCTCTTCCCACTCATCCGTTAAGTATTCGGCGAGTGCGGCCGGTGTGCCGTTAGTATTCGGGCACCAGATGGCCAGCCCGATAATGCTCAGGTATTTGAGGGGCTCCAGCAGGGCGCTGCAGCTGGTGGGCGAGAACGAGTCAAGCACAATCAACACGCGCGGCACAGAGCCTCGAACGTATAGGCGCCCGCTGGCTGGGCCCTGCTGAGTATTACCGCGATTTCTTCCAAAGAACCCAACGGCTCCAACTTTAGCCCAGTTTAAAGTCCCCTGTTTCTTTTGCCACGCCGACCAGGCATCAATGTCTAGCGGATAGTTTAGGCCCATAGCTGCTCCAGAATTTTTACGCGCTGATCGAAGGTGTGCTCGGCGAGGGTGCGCCGGTGTCCGGCTTCGCGGATAGCGTGCGCCCACCGCGGGTCGCGGAAAACGCGGGTGCAAATATCGATAAGCTCTTCAACACTCTCATATACGAGAACTTCTTTACCGACTTCATAGTAGCGTGACACGTCGGGACGGTCGATAATCTGTAATGCTCCCACACCAGGGGCTTCAAAAGTACGCATGGTGAAGCCGTCCTGATCCCCATGAATATTCAGGGTAGCTGGTGAAGATGCCATTACCCCGTAGGCATGGGCGCGATCAAGATCGGGGCCCGAGCTAACACCTGGGTGGGAAAAAGCACGAGTACGCACGATATCCCACGGGTGGCGTGACCATGACTTTCCATAGGCCCGTACAGGTAACCCTGCGGCCGCTAAGGCGCGTAGGGTTTTCTCACGCCCTTCGTAGCGCGCCCCTACAAAGGTAATGGCATCTACCGTGTCCTGCCGAATGTCTAGATGCGAATCATAAGCAAGCGGCACATCAATAGCTTCAAACCCTCGTGAGGTGAGGTCTTGAACGTCTGCGGGACTATAGCTTGCGATTGGCCCTAAGGCGTGGAGCTGCTCATCAGTAAACCGCATACGGCGTAGTTCATCGTACATCCAGGTACCGTAGCGCACACCAGAGGTTTCCAGCAGTTGCCACCACGCGGACCCAAGCTGATCCCCTTTAATGGTGAGCACAATGTCAGGTCTGAACTCTTTGAACGCTGTGATGGTCTTATCAGTGACCGTGTTTTCGACAGAAGCAGGGCGTAGCTTTTCTGGCAGATCATGCAACAGTTTGTTACTTACCCGTTCGATAAGAGTTCCGGGCGCATCATACACATGTGTGCGCACCTCATAGCCGAGGCGTGCCAAAGAGTCCTGGATGGTTTTCCAGTATCCGTGAAAGGCTGGGGAAGCAAGAAGAAGTTTGGGGGCACTCATTGTTACTCGGCGAGTCCCCGTTCTTTGAGTTCGTTAAGGGCGCTGTCCCAGGCGCTTGAATCGGCGCCGGGGGCTTCCCAGCTTTGCCGAATGAAATTAGCGATGGCCTCACCGGGCCCCCATTTCGCGGCGGGTGCTCCTAGAGAGTATGCCAAGCTCATGTCTGCAAGTGCATGGTCAATATCTCCAGCACGTTTAATATCCACATGTTCGATTAAAACTTCAGAGCCGCCGGGGACAGCATCGATGGAGTATTGAGCAAGTTCGTCAAGGGTAATACGTTGACCGGAGCCAACATTGAGGATGCGTGGGCTGGCCTCAAGTGTAGGCGGGTTATGCAGGCACCACAGAATGAAATCGGCAACATCCTCAACGTGTACGAAGTCACGAGTTGCGGTACCGTCACCGTAGACGGACAGATTTTTACCTTCGCGTAAACGTGCCAGGAACGCCGCGAGAACGCCTGTATAGGGATTGTGGAGCGCTTGCCCCGGGCCGATCACGTTTTGCGGGCGCAGAATAGACGCCGGTATTTTGCCGCCGCATATTTCACGGATAATACGTTCACTTTCAGACTTTGTTTCGCCGTAGACCGAAAGCGGACGGTGGGCATCATCCTCACGGGTGCCCCGGTCGGCAAAACCTTCACCATAAACAGCACGTGAACTGGTGTAGATAAGCGGTGCCTCCCAAGCAAGGGAATGCTCTGCGGCGAGACGGGTTCCGTCAACATTAACACGCCGGTGTTTCTCCGACTCGTACATAGATTGGGCGGTACCAGTTTCGGCAGCTAGATGGATAATAGCCTCTGCCTGTGGAAGGTTCTGCCATGCGGCTGGATCTGCTACATCACCTACAAAAATTTCGCCGGGGAATGCGGCTTTTTCAGCTTCGATATTTTGATGTACCTGCTCTAGGAGGCAGTCGAGAGCGTAAACTTCATGCCCAGTAGCGGCAAGCTTTTTAGCGGTTTTAAGGCCGATGAAGCCTACCCCACCCGTAATAAGGATTTTCATTACTTGTGTCTTTCTGCCCACACGGAAACCGTGATATGGACGTGAGCGGGCTTCAAAGCCCGGATGAGAGCGAGTGTGTTAAGTTCAAGTTTATACAACAATACGCTTTTTGGGCACATTAAAACTGTCGGTGTCGCTCACAGGAGCAGTTTCTACCATAGATAGCGAAACTCTTAAAGGTGTGTTTTTACCTCAGTTCTCGCGCTGGTACACCAGCAACAACCGATCCTGGTGGCACATTACGAGTAACTACAGCCCCGGCACCGATTATTGCATCATCTCCAATAGTTACGCCCCCAAGGATGCTCACATTCTGACCGATAAATACCCGATTCCCGATGGATATAGTCCCTGCCGAGCGCACCTCTTGAATAGCAAATGGGACGTGGGCGGCAGAGTTAATCAGGACATTATCGGCAAGGACACATTCGTCACCGATCGTCACATCAGCAAAAGCGTGTAGATGGGCTCTGTGCCCAATATAGGTTTTTGACCCTATAGTTAAGCGCCCCCCTTGTTCGGCTGCCAGCCAAGCCCCTTCGTAGACAGCAACATTGTCTCCTACCCTGATATTTTCGGTACCCAGTATTTTTAAAGGGGAGACAATAACGCTTCCTTCGCCGAACGCAGCAAACGCTCGACGGTATAGTAGCCGTGACGTGATAGCACCGGCTCGCCAGCGTATTGATGGTGTTATTTCTGTAAGCACACGCGCAATATTCACAGTGGGTGGCTCCTTTCTAGTTCTTGCCGTTTTCGCCACGTTTGACGTATGCAAGCTCTTCACGCAGTGTGCGTTGCGCATTCACCTCTTTATTCCGGGCAGCCCGAACCGTGTTAACCAGAAAGTTAGCGTAGCTGGTGGCTTTAAGAGTGCGTCCGAGCGTGGCTTTATCCCCCCACTTATCGGCGTAGGTGAACCGTGCTGTGGTGAGCCACTGGCGGCGGCGTGCCGAGGGCGATGAGCCTCCGCCTTCATGCTCTACCCGAACCTGGGGTACGAGGAGGCGGGGCACACCGGCCTCAGCTAGCCGGCGTTGGAAATCCACCTCTTCGCTGTTCATATAGAAGCGTTCATCCATGCCGCCAACCCGGTTGTAGATGTCGCGGGGAACCACCATGGCGGCGCCTATCACCCAGTCGGTTTCCACAGTGTTTCGAGACGTGCAGGCGGCAACATCATGCCCCACTCCCCTGTGCCACCAGCTGGAGGGTTTAAACCGGGCCAGCGGCGTGAACCACTCCCAGGCAATGTGGGCGGTGGTGGGGAATTTACGGGCAACCCACTGTTGCTTACCGTCATGCCCCACCACCTGGGGGCTAGCCAGGGCCGGGGTGCGGTGCTCAATATGTGAAAGCATATCGGCCACGAACGTGTCCGTAATAGACAGGTCGCTATTGAGAATAAACAACCATTTCCCGGTAGCCACGGCAACACCAGAATTTACGGCGCTGCCGAACCCGCCATTAGTTTCACGGCGCACCACACGCACACCCTTGGTATCGGGGAAAGGCACAGGAGACTGATCATCTGAGACGATAATCTCCAATTCATCTGGGGCAATACCCTGCTGGGCGCGCAGAGCCTCAATGAGGGTGAGCGTGGGCGCAGGGTCGCCGTAGTGGGGAATAACAGCTGATACTTTCATCGTGCGAGACACGAAAACCCGCTTTCTGCTGGGGCGTACACCGCCCCGGTTGGAGAGTGCTGAGAGGTAGATACCCAATATGTATGTGTGTAGTAATTTAAACTAATCCTGTAGTGCTCCCTGGGATTATTCAGGCAGTTGCCCCAGCCGCACGAGGTTCGCGAATTCTTCGTTCTGTTGTTGCACCTCGGTAAAGGTGCCGCAGCTTACGATCTCACCGTGCGACAGGTACACCAGCTGGTCCACGTGGCGTACAGTTGAGAGGCGATGCGCCACAATAATCACCGTAATATCTTTCGAGATCTTCTCAATCGCCTTGGTGATCTTGTGCTCGGTCTCATTATCAAGGGCGCTGGTTGCCTCATCCATAATAAGCACGCTGGGGTTGCGGTAAAGGGCGCGGGCAATACCTAAACGCTGGCGCTGTCCTCCTGAGAGCCGCACCGCGTTGTGCCCGATCATGGTCATAATCCCCTCATCTAGGGATTCCACCACTTCGGTGAGTTCCGCGATCTCTAGGCAGTAACGCACCCGTTCCTCATCAATCTCGTGTGGTTCAAGACCAAATGCGACCGCCTCAAGAACTGTTGAGTCCGCAATAAAAACATCCTGCGGCACATATCCGATACTCTGGAACCACCCCGGCAGGTCCTCCTGCACCGGCTCACCATTGCGCAAAACCCGCCCTCTTGACGGGGCGAAGAGTCCCAGGATTAAGTCTATGAGGGTTGTTTTCCCTGAACCAGAGCCACCCACGAATGCCACGGAGGTGCCCATGGGGATATCCAGGTTAATATTTTTTAGCACCGGCGAGTCGCTGTCTGGGTAGCTGAAGGTGAGGTCCTCCAGCTGGATGCGCACAGGCGCAATAGTCTTATTAATATACTCGGGGTTCTTAGGGGCCACAGGAGCAGGTGGCATCTGCAGTTTACGCCCTTGCTCATCCAGCTCAGAAATCTCCCGCAGAAGTTCGTTGCTGGCTTTCTCTCCAGCACGAACATTACCCAAAGATGCGACCATTCGAACATAGCTGGGTAGAATACGGATACACGCTCCGCAGAAGAGAAGAAGGTAAGGGGCGCTCTGGGTACCCGAAGTAATACTCATAAAAGCGAGTAGCCCGGCAATACCGATAATAAAAATAATTTCAAGGGAGTACTTGGGGAAGTCCTGCAAAAAGGTGCTGCGCATGCTAGCGTTCACCGCATCCATGCGTTTGGTCTGGTAGCGATACAGATACCGGTCGGTGACGTTGTGCATACGAATTTCCCGGAAACCATCGACGGCGTCTAGGGTAGCATTGGTTGCGCCTCGGGTCGCTTCCACCACGATCGCGCCTTGTTCTCGGTTTTTCTTGCGAAGTATATGCTGCAGACCGTATGCGACCAGCCCAAAGTACGAAAAAGCGAGTAGCGCAGGAATGGGCATAATGGCGAGAAGCATCACCATAAGCACTGTTATAGAGAGCAGTTCACCAATGAAGTTAATGACCCCATTGACAAAAGCGGCGTAAGCTTGGTGCGCATAATCATTAATAGAAGATAATATGTTTGCAGTTCCTCGTTTGCGGTGGGCGAGGTAAGGTTCACGCATATACCGGTTCAGCAGATTAACCGAAGTGGTACTCTGCTGTGTTGCGACAAACCCCAGGCTCCAGCGTTTAATAATGAGCGAGAACGCTCCTTTAAGGATGAATGCCAGCACAAGTACCACACCGAAGATAATGATGAGGGCGGTGCGGTCGGGATTACCAAAAAGCTCTGCAACTTGCTTCAGGTAACCCTCAATGGGGGCGCCCATAGCGAGGTTCACAATCGGCAGCACTGCTGCTACCCCCAGCATCTCGAAAAGAGACACTGTAAAAAGACCCACCACGTTAAGGATTAGTAGGTTAAATTTCTTACCGGGGAAGAAGACTCTCAGTTTATGGTAGGCCTCTTTCATGACGACGCCCCCCTCAGGTAGTTCTGGGGTCGGTCAAGGCATCTAAGGGGTGCTCCTGCAGCGAACATTCCACAGAATTCTGCCGAGATGCGGGCCTTAAACGAGTAACTGAGTTGCCCAAGTTCAGTTCGTAGAGCTGAGAGGATTTTCATGAATGTGCTTTCAAGATACGGCGCAACAGATACCGCGCCGGGTAACTACAGATAGTAGACAGTGTAAGATTCTACCACGCAGGCCCCCGTTACAGGCGGAGGCTGGTATCTGAGTCTTGCCCCTGCCCTTCGACGGTAAACGTGAGGTTGCTCTTCATCAAAGGTGTACGCGAAACTATCACGGTTTACCCTGTAAAGTGGGTAGAATAAAGGATGGACACATCAGCTTAAAGGTCACTACTTCCGGCGCGGGAAGGTCAGGAAGGCTCAAACATGGGAATTTTTAACATTAAATCGCTCAAAGACAGGTATCTGTCTAATGGGCCGACTGAGTCTACCCAGAAGCGGCAGGGGCAAGAGTCCTCGGCGAACGAGCAGGACCCAACTATTAAAAGCGGCGTGTCGCGCCTGGCAGCGATCCGTGATTCAAGTTTCCACCAGGAGACGTCGCCTGATCGTCCTCCGCAGGTTCCGAAGAACCCGAAGAAAAGGGTCGGGGAGGATGTGCAGACCCTGCTGGAGCAAAGCACCGCCGCTGGTACCGACCTCATTGAGGTGGTGACCGTTAAACCTACGGGTGATACCGCCCCCGTACCCACCGCAGCTGACCATAACACCGCCGCCGACCAAGACCCCGCCCCGCAGAATGAGCCTGCAGATACCCCAGCCCATGTTGCGTCCAAGAATCAGCACCATAGCTCAGACGGCTCCCAGCCACCGCGCAAGACTTCTTCGAAGGATAATGCTCAGAAAGCTCAGGGTGATTCCCAGCGTCAGGCACCGGCTACTGGTGGCGATGTTCCCGTACTGGGCGCCATAGTATCCTCCGAACCATCCACCGAAGACGGTGAACCCGATAAGCGGGTGGTTCTGGTGCCTAGCGCGTACGGGTTGGATGTTCCCCCAACAGATACCGACTCTGCTGATCTTCCCGACGGTACAGCGTCTAAAGCCAAAGCCGCTGGTCAGGAGGCTGTACCTCATCAGGCCCCGCACGTGATGACTTCTGAGATGGCAACTAATCATTACACCTCACAGATACCCGCCAAAGCGCCTGAGACTCCCGCAACAGCCTCAGACGGGGAAACCCCGGAAAAAGTCACCCTGGTGCAGGGGGTGGTATACGGGATGGACGTTCCTCAGGAAGCCGGGGAGAACCTGGACACTCCCACCCGCGGCGTCCCCTCCCCCACCGCATCTGCGACCTCCAGTCCCAATAATCGAGACGCAGGTCAGAAGGACGATACCGATACACCCGATCCGGCGCTGGTGCGTGGCGTCTACGGTTTAGATGTGCCCGAAACCCCCGCAGAAACCGCTGACAGTTCCGCTGCCCGGCAGGATTTCCCGGGCCCGCATGCTCAGCCTGCGGCAGCCCATCAGCAGCGAACCGGAGTGCCTCAGCTCCTATCACAAGAGCGTGAGCACGACATGCTCGCGGGAGAAGAAACCGTTGAGCTGGCCCCCATCCACGTTCGGGAGGCTCTGGAAGCTCAACGAGCGGCGCAGAAAACAGCAGCCGAAAAAACCAAAACCGCCGCTGAGTCTGAGTCTGAGCCTGCTGGTGCTGCTCCGGTGCCCCCCGTTCAGGAGAAGGACACCAACCAGCAGGAGCCCCGTAAGGTGACCACCGCGTCGTTCAGCTTATCCCCTGAGTCCGTGGGTGAGGCGAAGAACCGGGTCTCGGCACCGGCACAGGGCGCTGGCCTTCTTGAGGCCGTGTTCGTGTGCACCGGCAATGTAGCACGCAGCGCCAGCGCCGAAGTGATCGCGCAGTCTCTCGCTTCACAGTACGGGCTGGAGGATAACTGGGTGTTTACCAGTGCAGGGACAGCAGCTCTGGCTGGCTCCCCTATTTATAAGTACATTGGCAACGAACTTGAAGGGCGCGGGTATGACCCTTCGCAATTCCGGGCCAAGCAGCTTACCGCTGACATGATTGAGCGGGCCACCTTGCTGCTGGTGGCTGAGCAGGATCATGCAGACTGGATTCTGCGGGAATGGCCACAGTACCACACGAAGGTGCACCTGATGAAGCAGGTGGCGCGTATTCGGGAGAAAGCCAGCCGCCGTGCCGAGCCGATCTCGTTTATTTACGGCTACACTGAGGCGGCGCACGATACCGACAGCATCGCTGACCCGTACCGGCGGGGACGCACAGCCTGCCGCGTTGCGGTGGATGAGGTGGAGCAGTCGCTTCAGGTGATTCTGCCGTGGCTGGTACGGGCCCGCGTGTAACCCAAAGCTTTTAATACAGCAATAAGGACGTCCCGTGCACCCCTATTCCGGTGGTGCACGGGACGTCCCTTGTGGATAAAGCCGCTAGCCTCGATCTTTCAGGGCCAGCGGCTTTTTCACAGTCTGGATCTTAGGCGTGGTCGTTGAAAATATTGGTCACTGACCCTTCGTCGAAAACCTCACGGATGGCTCGCGCCACAAGCGGGGCGATGGACAGTACGGTGAGGTTCTCAAACCGTTTATCGTCCGGCACGGGCAGGGTGTTCGTGACTACCACTTCGGATGCGCCGCACCCAGATAGCCGTTCAACGGCGGGTCCGGAGAATACCGGGTGGGTCGCGGCGATAATGACCTCTTTAGCGCCTTTTTCTTTAAGCACATTGACCGCCCCGGCGATGGTTCCGCCGGTGTCGATCATGTCGTCAATCAGTACGCAGGAGCGCCCCTCAATCTCACCCACCACGGTCTTTGAGACCGCCTGGTTAGGCACGTTAATGTCACGGGTTTTGTGCACGAATGCCAGCGGCGCGCCACCGAGCAGGGTGGCCCAGTGCTCGGCTACCCGAACACGACCGGTGTCGGGGGAAACAACGGTCACATTCTCGGGGTTTTCCACGCGGCTCTTAATGTACTCAGCGAGCACAGGAATGGCGAACAGGTGATCCAGCGGCCCGTCGAAGAACCCCTGAATCTGGGAGGTATGCAGGTCCACACACATGAGGCGGTCAGCACCAGCGGTCTTGTACAAGTCAGCAATCAGGCGGGCCGAGATCGGCTCACGCCCCCGGTGCTTCTTGTCCTGGCGAGCATACGGGTAGAAGGGTGACACCACGGTAACGGAGCGGGCTGAGGCGCGTTTGAGCGCATCAATCATAATGATCTGCTCCATGAGCCACTCGTTAATGGGGGCCGGGTGGGATTGGATGACGAAGGCATCGGCACCGCGCACCGACTCTTCAAACCGCACGTACGTCTCGCCGTTAGCAAATGTGTACGCGGAGGTTGGTAGCAGCGGGTGTCCTAGCTCTGCGGCGATTTCTTCCGCGAGTTTGGGATGCGCACGCCCGGAAACCACCGCAAGTTTACGCACACCCGGATTGGTAATCTCGTGACTCATGGTTTTTCGCTTTCTTGTCAGTGATCCCCTGCCCCGTTGGCGGCTTGCGCGGCCGCTGCCGGTTCGGTTCCCTCACGGTTTTTAAGCACCCAGCCCTCGATATTGCGCTGGGAAAATTCAGAGATTGCGAGCGCACCTGCTGGAACGTCCTTGCGGATAAGCGCGCCTGCACCAGAGTAGGCTCCATCGCCTACGGTCACGGGGGCAACGTAGATACCGCCGGACCCCATACGGGCGTGCGCACCAATAACGGTGCGGTTCTTGGTGACCCCGTTGTAGTTTGCGAAAACAGACCCGGCGCCGATGTTCGCTCCGTCGCCGATTTCTGCATCCCCCACATAGGTTAGGTGCGGTACTTTCGCCCCGTCACCAATCTGGGAGTTTTTCGCTTCACAGAACGTGCCAAGTTTCGAGTCCTCGCCGAGTACGGTGCCGGGGCGTAGGTATGCGAACGGGCCTACCGTGGCTCCTGTACCAATTATGGCTCCCTGCCCGTGCGCACGAATGACAGTGGCGTTTTCTTTCACGGTGACGTCGGTGAGGGTGGTGTCGGGGCCAATAACCGCACCGGTGGCTACGTTAGTGGCGCCGTGCAGCTGGGTCCCGGGTAGGATGGTCACGTCGTTCTCAAGGGTGACGGTCACATCTATCCAGGTGCTCTGCGGGTCTACGATGCTCACCCCGTTACGCATATGTGCTTCAAGGATGCGCGTATTGAGTTTCCGGCCCAGCTGAGCGAGCTGTACCCGGTCGTTAGCGCCTTCAACTTCCCAGCGGTCCTCAATAGCGAGCGCCGAGGTGCGGTACCCTTTGGAACGGGCAATAGCGAGCACATCGGTAATGTACTTCTCACCTTGGGCGTTATTGGTGGTTACTTCCGCGAGGGCTTGACGCAGCACGGTGGCGTCGAAAGCGTAAATACCGGAGTTAATTTCGTCGATGGCGAGCTCTTCGTCAGTGGCGTCTTTCGCTTCGACGATGGAGGTTACCTCACCAGCTTGGTTGCGCACAATACGACCATAGGCACCGGGGTCATCCACGTGGGTGGTGAGTACGGTGACGGCGTTAGAGTCGGTTTCATGGAATGTGATGAGTTCGCGGAGGGTTTCGGGCCGCAGCAAGGGCACGTCCCCGTAGGTGACGAGCACGGTGCCTTCCACAAGGCTCTGCTGATCGAGTGCGAGCAGCCCCACTTCAACAGCCCGCCCGGTTCCGGGGATGTCGTCTTGGTCTACGATGGTGACGTGCTCGTCGAAGGCAAGTACATGCTCAGCGACTTTATCGCGCTGGTGGCGTACCACAACAGCGAGACGTTCGGGGGTGAGGTCTCGGGCGGCAGCAACGGCGTGCTCCACCATGGAGCGCCCACCAATGCTGTGCATCACCTTGGGAGTTGCGGATTTCATGCGGGTACCAGCACCCGCTGCTAGGACGATCACCGCGGACGGTACCTTATGTTCGGAACCCTCAAGCTCTGCGTTCACCTAATTTAACTCCTTTACGGGGTGTTTGCCGCCCACGCGCCGCTACTGAATCGGCGTGTTAGCTTTGCGCTCCGCCACTAGGATTCGAACCTAGACAAACGGCTCCAAAGGCCGGTGTGCTGCCATTACACCATGGCGGAATCTTCCCCCGCTATTACCGTGTTTACGGCCTGGGACAGGGGCACTCATAAGTGTAGCAAAAATACCTTTACTCGTCGCATCCCAACACGGGGCATATTAGCCCCCACCGGTCCTAGAGACAGCAGGCTGGCGTGTGCTCTTATATGCAGGGGTGGATACGTTCAGCCGCTGGTGGCGGTACCCTGGATACGTGGCACATTTACTTGGCGGCGAAGCGCTGCACCTTCAGTTCCCTACCCGCACTATTTTCGAGGGGGTGACCGTCGGCATTAATGAGGGCGACCGCATCGGCATTGTGGGTCGCAACGGTGACGGTAAATCCACACTCATGAAGATTCTGGCGGGGCGTCTTGAGCCGGACTCCGGGCGCGTGACAGCACGCGGTGGCACGCGCATCGGGTACCTGGATCAGTCCGATGTCCTCAACGATTCTCACACGGTCGGTTATGCTCTGGTGGGTGATACTCCAAAGTATGAGTGGGCCTCGCAGCCGCGTATTCGTGATGTTATTGCGGGTTTGGTGTCTGATCTGCCCTGGGATGCGCCGGTTTCTTCACTCTCGGGCGGGCAGCGTCGCCGCGTGGCACTGGCTGCTCTGCTGATACAGGAATGGGATGTGCTCATGCTGGATGAGCCCACCAACCACCTGGATGTGCAAGCGATTACGTGGCTTGCGCATCATCTGAAAAACCGCTGGAGCAAGAACGCGGGCGGTCTGCTGGTGGTCACTCACGACCGCTGGTTTCTCGATGAAGTCAGTACCGACACCTGGGAGGTTCACGATAATATCGTGGAACCTTTTGAGGGCGGGTATGCGGCTTATGTTCTGCAGCGTGTGGAGCGTGACCGGCAGGCGGCCGCCGCGGAGGCAAAGCGCCAGAACCTGATGCGTAAAGAGTTGGCGTGGCTGCGTCGCGGTGCCCCGGCGCGCACCTCGAAGCCGAAGTTCCGTATTGATGCGGCGAATGCGCTGATTGCCGATGTGCCGCCGGTACGTAATACCGTGGAACTCAAGCAGATGGCGGTTTCCCGTTTGGGTAAGGACGTGGTGGATCTTGAGAACGTCTCGGTCACCTTTGAGGATTCTTCGCTGCCCAATGGTAAACGTGAGGTGCTGCGTCGCGTAACGTGGCGGATTGCCCCGGGTGAGCGCACCGGTATTTTGGGCGTGAACGGTGCCGGAAAATCTACCCTGCTCGCCCTGGTCACCGGCTCTTTGAAACCGACCGAGGGGCGCGTGAAACGCGGTAAGACCGTCAAGGTTGCCACCCTCACCCAGCAGCTGGACGAGCTTAAAGAGGTTGGGAACGACCGCGTGTCTGATGTGATCGGCCGCAAGAAGCGCAGCTATATAGCCGACGGCAAAGAGATGTCGCCCTCGCAGATGTTGGAACGGCTGGGTTTTACAAGCGCACAGCTTTCTACCCCGGTGAAAGATCTGTCGGGCGGGCAGAAGCGACGGCTACAGCTCATGCTCATTCTCTTGGACGAGCCGAATGTGCTGATTCTGGACGAGCCTTCAAACGACCTGGATACCGATATGCTGGCGGCGATGGAAGACCTGCTTGATACCTGGCCCGGCACCCTGCTGGTGGTTTCTCACGACCGTTACCTCATGGAGCGTGTAACCGATCAGCAGTATGCGGTGATTGATGGGTCGTTCCGGCATCTGCCCGGTGGGGTGGAGGAGTATTTGGCACTTTCTGCAGCGGGTCGGGGCGGTTCTGCCGCCGGTGTTACAGGCGGTGCATCCACCCCAACTAAAAAGAACGATTCTTCGGTTTCCGATGGCCAGGCTGAATCAACGAACTCTGATCCCAAGAGCACACCGAAAGTATCGGGGGCACAGGCACGCGCGGCACAGAAGGAGTCCGCCGCGATTGAGCGTCGCCTCGGAAAATTGGGCGAGGAACAGAGCAAGCTCTCCGAGCAGATGAGCATGCATGACCCTGCCGATTATGCCGGGCTTGCCGACCTAGGGCAAAAACAGCAGGCGCTTCAGGATGAGATCGACAAGCTAGAGATGCGCTGGCTGGAACTCTCGGAACTCCTTGGGTAGCCTGCTCTCCCCTGCCAAAAAGGCCCTTGATGTGAAAAGTAAACTTTCAACGTTTTATTCACGTCAAGAGCCTTTTGCTAGACCAAGGAGGGTACCCATGAATACTCTCAATGACTCTATGGACCCCCTGAGCAGTGGCACTAAAAGTAGCGCCCGGCAAAAGCGCTCCTTGTACCTTGGATTAAGTTCAGCAACGTTTTCGTCACCTTCATTCTTCTATATAGCCATGATCTGACGCCTACACATATGAACTATCTGTCATACAAAATATATTTACCTTCGAACCACATTCATCATATGCTCCGCACGCATACGGCTAGTTTTTTCAAAACTTTTATCTGACATAAATTTATGTGCCCGTAAAGCTCGTTGGGTAACTAGGGCGTAATCACGGTTTAGCTCAACTATTTTCTGAGCAGCGGCGGATACATCAAAACGTGAAAATTCCCAACCCATTCCCTGTTTCACCAAAGGGGTGAGAGTATCATTGGAAAAGCCCGCAACAGGAACCCCCATCCCTAAGCTTTCAAAGTATGTGCAGGATGGGTCACTCTGGCGATGCGGCAAGAGCATTATATCTACATAATCACGTACATATTTTTTCCATTCAGGGTCAAATTTTACAAATCCTAAATTCTGCAGATTTGGGTACCGATATTCTTGTACCAAATTACGGTATTCACCATCGCCCATAATAACGAATTGGATATCAGGGTTCAGAGCATATGTCTGTGCTGCGATCTCAAGGAAAAGATCGGTTCCTTTAATAGCGATCCAACGCCCCGAAAACGCTACAGTGAGCACTGAACCATTTTTAGGGTGCTTAGGTAGCTGTACGTTGTCAAGGTCATGCTGGTAGATCCGATGGTCATAGTATCGAATCGTATGTGGGTTAATACGCCCATAGTGCGTAAACGCGCCATCACCATTAATTTCTATACCCGCCGCTTTACGGATAGTTTGCTTAAAGCGTTTCTCATGTTTTATTTCACCCACATATATACGCGCTTTATCCAAAAAACTAAGGTTTGACTGTGAGTAATATATATCTAGTCGTGTCTTTAAGGTATTCTCTACAGAATAGACAACAGGAACGCTTTGTTCTTCAAGCCATCTTACTCGGGAAGTGGCTAAAGTACTAATAATATCTGGGGTGACCTTCTTAATCAGTTCAGGAGTAGCTAACTCAGAATAAACATCGCTACTTGGGAGATAGTTATTTATCTTATCTAGATTATGAGGGAGTATCGATCCTTCATATTCTTGTACACCTTGTGAAGAAGTCACTAACAGCTCCATGTGTTTGGTTGTTTCCGCCAAGCTTTGCAATGTCCTATCCGTAAGATAGATATCCCCTTGGTACCGGGTGAACGGCTCTGCTAGTACTGACAATATTTTCATGGTGGCCTATATCCTTACCGTACTATAGGGAAGCTCCTAGGCAATCTCCACTGGGGTCTGAGTTGCTATAGCGAAACGTCTGCGGCAGCGAAGCACTGCGGTGGGCTCATCAGCCGCAGGCGCGTCCCTCAACAAGAATAGCTACAGTAGGCGCTGAGCCAGAGACCATATTCAACAATGTTCTCAGTATCCATTGCGAACAGGATATGAAAATCTGGAGACAGAGTCACAACTGGTGCTTGCAATTCATTACGCAGCTGCCGACCAACCTCGTGCAGACGTGCAATAGGAACCTCATTTTGAGTGAGTGTATGTAGTAAGCCCGAAGGCACTATGAGTGTATCATATTCGGGGTAATGTCCGGCGGCACGACCCGCGTCTATTTCACCAAAAAACTGCAGAATCAAGAGCCTCTCTGAGGCGGCGACCAGCATAATGTCAAGCGGAATCATATCTTCAGATAGGTCCACGATTAGCGGCTCACCAACGTATTCAAAGCCAGCAAACACTTGGCGTCCACAAGTGCTTGCCGCAAAGATTCGACAGATTTGTGATTGGTAGCGCCGAACGGAGGACACCCTGCAAAGGTTATTCCCGTCTGCCAAGCCAGTTCTGCGGTGCGCTCATAGTCTTCATAGGTGGCTGGGTGGCTCCCCGCCCGAAGCAAATCAGTGGTTCATGGTGTGTATGCGGGTGTTCTGTCTGTTGCTTAAGCCCTATAGGAGTGCTAAAAAGAGCCCTATGAGTGAACAAAGCGTGGTTTTCGCCTTTTTAAGGCTCTCTTTTGCGACCTGAGTTTTATACCCCTGAAAGCGAGTGTTAGAGCATCGCGGGGGTTTGAGAAGCAACAGCATGGCGGCCTCGGCGGCGAAGTGCTGCGGCGAGCTCATCGGCTGCGGGTGCGTCCTCAACGAGAATAGCCACGGTAGGCCCTGAGCCAGAGACAAACGCCTCAACTATACTCTCATTATCCATGGTCAAAATAGTTTCAAGGCCGGGGGCTAGAGTCACGGCTGGCCCCTGCAAATCGTTGCGAAGCTGCCTGCCAATTTCGTGGATGCGCGCAATGGGAGTTTCTGTTTGGGTCAGCGCGTGCAGCAGCCCGGAGGGAACTTGCAACTCACCGGCTTCGGCGTAACGCTCGGCGGTGCGTCCCTCATCAAGCTCGCTAAATACCTGCGGGGTCGAAAGCCCCTCTGAGGCAGCGACCAGCACAATGTCGAGCGGAATCATATCTTCAGGCAGCTCCACAATGCGCAGCTCGGTTCCGGTCCCCTCCCCCACGGCTAACCCGCCCAGCGGGAACGCGGCACGCACTACGAAGGGCACATCGGCCCCCAACGGCGCAGCTAGGGCAAGCAGCTCTTCAAGTCCGAGGGTGCGTTCAGTCAGCCGTTTCTCGTAAAGATACTGGTCGACCGCAAGAAGCGCGGCGGCGGCATCTGCCGAGCCGCCCGCCATGCCCCCGGCCACGGGAACGGCCTTATCAATATGCAGGTGCAGGTTGAGATCGTTCACGGTGAGCCCGTGCGCCTGCGCCATAGCAGCAGCTGCACGATACGCCAGATTCTTCTCGTTCAACGGCACCTCGGCGGGGTCAAATTCTCCGGCGCGGTGCTGCTGATCAACCAGGGAGTCGGGCACAATATTCAGGCTCAGGGTAATTCCCTGCTCCTGAGCGTCGCGGGCGGTGACGGTTTCGTAGATATTGACCGAAGAAAAGAGCGTGGCCAGCGGATGGTAGCCGTCCTCGCGGAGGTTCCCCACGGCGAGGTAGAGATTCACTTTGCCGGGCGCTTTTGCCTGAGTTTCTAGAACATGCATTCTTTTTCCGTCCCCGGTTTCTTAATCTTAGTTTTCATCGGCCGCTAGAGCTGGCACCCGATGCGCCGCCTGGGCGATCCGAATATACCCGTGAATATCTAACTTTTCACCACGCTCAGTGGGAGTAATACCCGCCTCGGTCAGGATTGCCTCGGCACGAGCGCCGGAACCAGCCCATGAGGCAAGCGCGGCCCGCAGGGTCTTCCGCCGTTGGGCGAAAGCCGCGTCAATCACGGTAAAGACTTCGTCGCGGTCAATATCGGCAAGCGGCTGCGGGCGCATCCTGAACCCCACAAGCCCAGAGTTAATCTTCGGGGCGGGCCAGAATACGTTTTTACCGATAACCCCCGCTTTAAAGACCTCAGCGTACCAGCTTGCCTTCACCGAAGGAACCCCGTAAATCTTGGATCCGGGTTTTGCCGCCAAACGATCGGCGACCTCGTCCTGCACCATCACGAGGGCGTGGCGGATGCTCGGGAACTGCGCGAAAAGGTGCAGAAGCACCGGAACCGCAACGTTATAGGGCAGGTTGGCGACCAGCTCATCCGGCCTGTGGGGAAGCTCAGTCACCTTGAGGGCGTCCATGAGCACCACATGAACGTTTTGTGCCTTGTCGGGACGGAATTTTGCGATAGTATGCGGTAGCTGCCGCGCCAACGGCGGGTCGATTTCAACCGCGACGACGTGACGCGCGGCATCTGCCAACCCCAGAGTGAGAGAGCCAAGCCCGGGACCGACTTCAAGCACAGTCTCATCATCGGCAATATCCGCTGCGGCAACAATGCGTCGAATAGTATTTGGATCAATCACGAAGTTCTGCCCCAGGGTTTTCGTGGGGCGAATGCCCAGCTGCGCGGCAAGGTCGCGGATTTCTTGGGGACCCAGCAGGGGTTTATCGCTCAGATTTTCTCTCACCCTACCTATTCTACGGAAGGTTGCAGGTTTAGGTCGAAGGACACCACTCACCGGTGCGGGTAGTTACTTGAGAACTCTGCGTTTCTTCCGTACCTGCCAGAGAGTCGATGTGACCATGTTTTGGGCATTCTTTAAACGAGCTTTGGGGGCGGCGTAAATCCGCAGCTTATTGAGGAGCGGCTGGTTTTTTGCCTGATTTGCTTTACGGTACACAAAGTGTGTCCCATCTTCCTCAATAAGACTATTTCCTGTCCAGTCGCACAGCCCTGGTTGCATCACCTTAATATCCACCCCAAAATCAGCGGCGAAAAGGGGCCAATCATCTGCTAGCCAGTATTGTGAGCCGCGCGCATCAATCTGCTCAATAATTTTCTGTGCCGCCGACCGAGAGATCAGATACAGTCCTGTGCAGGCGGTCCAGTCATTAGCACAATACCCTAAACGGTGACGGCCCCAAATAAACGGAGAAAACAGCGACAACCGGGGGTAAGGGGTGCGGGGGTTCATACGACCCATCTGGGTGGACCAGCCATCCGCAAAATTCACCACACCAATACTGCGGGTTTTTTCAATAACCCGAGAGACAATTTCATCAATGGAGGGGTGGATCAACGCATCGTCTTCAGCAACAAGCGCCCATTCTTCCCCGCTTTCTAGAAAATCACGCCACACGTATGTATGGCTCAAGGCGCATCCTACTTCTCCAGGACGGGCTAGACGGCCTTTTCTTTTCTCAAAATAGGCAGCATCAAATTCAGGGCGTTCCCCAGGAGTAGGTAAAGCACGCCCATCTACTCCCCAAAATATATCGAAACCCGCACTCCCCGGGGCGTTGAAGAAATACTCAAGGCGATTTTCGCCTTTAAGAGAAACAACATATTTTTTCATTTTTCCTCTTTATACTTGAAACGGCAATAATTTACCGGTGCCCGCCAGGATATGTCCCAAATTGCATATCTTTAACAATTTTTATACGGTCAATATATTTAAGGCTTAAGGGGCTTGTAATCCTCCCTGCCAACTCAAGCCATGGAATAGGGTACTCCGGCATATACCCAAAAGCTTGAGGATCTCCGTAGCTCTCCAACAAGGATGAAAAATAGTCCATCCTGCGGTTTACTTCAGCAATCCATTCATCGGTAAACCTACTATACGGTTTACATCCAAAGGCAGACATATTCACGACCGATTTATAATAGTTACGTTGATCTTTTCCCAATACCCCACTTGCCGGTGATGAATTCCAAGAGCCTATTTCATGCGGAGCAATAACCCACATATCTGGGGTAGCATTAAGTTCCTTAAGAAGAGGCAACCAGGGCTTATCCATAGGTTTTATATCCATATACACGCCACCATGATGGTGCATCAGATAGGCACGCAGGTAGTCAGAACGCTGAATATAACTTAGCTTTTCGTAGGAAGGGTGCAAAGGATGCTCGGGAAGCACATAATCCGCAAGATTATCCGAGGTTACCAGAATAACTTTACTGCCAGAATTAACAGATCGGATAAGGTCGATAGATTTCTGCCGGTTCGGAGTTATCTGGTTATCCCCTAACCAGACAATAAATATCTGATTAGGGGCATTCTGAAGATTGTCTTCCGGAAGTTGAGAATCATAGAATAGATGATTAACCATAAACGTACTAGAGTTAGGCATCGCGGTATTTTTAATACGCTGAGTATATTTTTCAAGATCATAAGAGTACGGGTTTTTCTGCGAATACCAACTGCGTATCTTATCTACCCCTGCACCATCTTTGACATAATTAAGCCATATATAATGTTTTATTTTTTTTGAAAAAGAAATAATTGACACAGCTTTACCCTAGTTCTCTCACATTAATATGCTATTGATACGTTACGGGGCAGAAAGCTATTTATCGGGATGCCGCATCACACAAAGACAAAATGTGCTCCAGAAAATTATGAAGTAAAGCCTTAAGGTGAACTACAGCGTCTACCATAGTAGCATATATATGTGATAGCTCGTGCAGGCTTCGGTAAAGGTGTCGCAGCAGATACATACCCCCGTATGTACTGACCGTTGCCATCACCTAGAACCCCTCAATTCCCCAGCTGCCGTACACACGCACTGAGTTCGCGCGGATCATTTGGCACAGGTCCTCTAGACTCTGCTCACGGTGCGCCGCCATGAACCGCACCGTATAGTTCGTCATGTACGAGGCATTCGGACGGCCCCTAAACGGGTGCGGGGTCAAAAAAGGCGCATCCGTCTCGGCAAGAATGAGTTCGGGACGCGCCATACGCAACGACTCCTGAATATCCTTCGAATTCTTAAAGGTCACGGTTCCGGCGAAGCTCATATACCAGCCCTGCTCATTACAGATACGCGCCAGCTCAGCCCCACCCGAGTAGCAGTGAAACACGGTGTGTTCGGGTGCTCCTTCTTCGAGAAGGAGGCGCACCACATCATCGTGCGCCTGCCGGTCGTGAATCTGAAGCGCCAACCCGTGCTTCTTCGCCAGGCGAATATGCTCACGAAAGCTACGCTGTTGGGCTTCAATGCCCTCTTCTTTGGTGCGGAAGTAGTCGAGCCCAGTCTCACCGATAGCTCGCACGCGCGGCTCGGCGGCAAGTGCATCCAAGGTCTCCAGCGCCTCATCAAGGGTACCGGCGGAATCCAGTTCGGGAGCGGTGTTGGGGTGAACGGCAACCGCCGCCAGAACCCGCCGGTCGGCGCGGGCGGCGGCAACCGCATACAGCGAGGAGGGAATATCGCAGCCGACCTGCACAATGGCACCTATGCCGAGTTTTTCCCCGGTATCGAGGGCGTCCCGTGCAGTAATTTCTACTTCGCCATCGAGCAGATCCATATGGGTGTGGTTATCGACGATGGCATACGGCAAAGGCTCGGGCGCAGGCGGGAACACGAGGTTACGGGACCGCCCATTATCGCCCTTCGTGGAGCGGCGTCGGGTGCCTTCGCCCGAAGGTTCCTGCGCTATCCCTCCCCCGGTCTCATCCCGGTAAAGCTCGGCGCGGTAGGGTGCAGGGGTCTGCCCTTCTTCAACCTGCCAGCCGTGTGGAAGGGCACTCGCCCTCAGCTCTTGTTTGCTCGGCACCGTAGAGTGTGCCAGGGCGGCGAGGGAATCTAAATATTCCTGGGTGAGTTCGGTTTGCTCGGGATGGCTCTGGCACACGGTATTCTCCTGCGGGCTGTGTTGAAGTGTGTTTTAGGGTTTGGTGTTTCGGACAGCAATGGCGGCTGCGTAGAGCTCTTGTTTGGAGGCACCCGTTTCGGCGGCGACGGCGGCGCACGCGTTTTTGAGGCGTTCCCCCGCATCCACCCGTTCGAGAACGAGACTTACCACGTCTTGCGCCTGCGGAGTTTCGGCAGGCTCGGCGCCAGCGACCACGATCACGATCTCTCCGCGCACCTGGGTTGCGTGTGCCCAGTCGGCGAGTTCGTTCAGGGTGCCGCGCAGGGTTTCTTCGTGCAATTTGGTGAGTTCGCGGCATACGACGGCACGGCGCTCTTCCCCGAAAACCCGGGCAAAATCCGTGAGCGTGGCGGCTACACGATGCGGTGATTCGTAGAAAATCATGGTGCGCTCTTCCGCCGCCAGGGAGTTTAGCCTTCGGGTACGTTCTGAGCCTTTACGTGCCAGGAACCCCTCAAAGGTGAATCGTCCGGTGGGCAGTCCCGAGAGCGCGAGCGCGGTCAACGCCGCTGAGGGTCCGGGGATCACGGTCACCGGCAGGTCGGCATCGGCAACGGCGGATGCTGCAACATAGCCGGGGTCTGAGATGGTTGGCATACCAGCGTCTGAGAGCAGCAGAACCGTATTCCCGTCGCTGACCGCCTGCACGAGCTGGGTGCTGCGGTATTCCTCATTATGGTCGTGGTTCACAATAACCTGCCCCGTGGTGTGCACCCCCAGCCCGGAGGCGAGGGTGCGGAGCTTTCGAGTGTCTTCGACGGCGATCACGTCAGCAGTAGCGAGCGCCTGCCGTAACCGGTCGCTGGCGTCTGAGAGGTTCCCGATGGGGGTCCCGCCGAGAATAAGGACACCGCCGTCAGGTCCATGTGCTGCTGCGTGCGGCCCGGTGTGTTCAGCAGGTGCTTGGTCTGGTGTTTCAGCCTCGGGCATAGGGGTGTTGTTTTTATTGTGTGGTTTCATGCGGCTCACCTTCCCAGTGTAGGCCATGGTTCGGGGCTGGGCGGAATAAAATTTCTTGCAGAATAATCCCCTAACCTGCCCGAAATATGGCTTTATGAGGGGATTAGCCTCTACGATGTTTAGGTGACGTTACAAACCGGTATTCTTTCCCCCGTAAGCTCGGGCCGTTCATCAATGTCCGAGCGTTTTAATGAGTTGAGTATGCTCGCCCGCTTGGGTGTGGCCCGCGTGTCTGCGCCCCGCTGGGCGTGGGTTGTGCCCGCCCTGATGGTGGTGCTCGCAGGCATACTGCGTTTTGTTTATTTGGCACACCCGAACGCGATTGTTTTTGATGAGACGTACTACGCGAAGGACGCCTACTCGTACCTGCATTACGGGTATGAGCTGAACTGGACGAAGGAGGCGAACGGAACCTTCGTGGCGGGGAGCCCTTCAGGTCTTCTGATGGATTCCCCCGAGTATGTGGTTCACCCTCCGCTGGGTAAGTGGATGATCGCCGCCGGGATGGCGATTTTTGGGGATAATAACCCGTTTGGGTGGCGTTTTAGCGCGGCGTTAATTGGTACGTTGTCGGTGGCCTTGGTGGCGTATGCGGCCTGGCTGCTGTTCCGCTCTATGACGGTGGCTACTATCGCCGCGATCCTCGCATCCGTGGATGGGCTCATGTTTGTGGAGTCCCGTCTGGCGCTGCTGGATATTTTCCAGATGTTCTGGATTTTAGCGACTTTTGTGTGCCTGCTCTTAGATCGGCAGCAATCGCGGCGGGTGCTGGCACGTAAAGTGGCGGCTCTGGCCCAGCAGAACGGCGGCACGCTGCCTCAGCTTGTGTTTGGTCCTGGTTCGGGGTGGCATCTGTGGAGGCTGGCGGCTGGCGTGTGCGCCGGTGCGGCTGTGGGCGTGAAATGGAATTCGCTGTTCTTTATCGCTGCTTTCGGGCTGCTGACCGTGTTCTGGGATGTGAACGCACGCCGTATTCTGGGGCTGAAGAACTGGGCGGTTGTGGGTGCGCTCCGTGAGGGCCTGCCCGCGTTCGTTCAGATGATTGGTGTGGGTCTTATCGTGTACCTGTCCACGTGGGCGGGCTGGTTTAAGTCATCGAACGCTTTCTACCGGCATTGGGCGCAGGATAATCCCGGGCAGGGGGTTCAGTGGCTGCCGACCGATCTGCGTTCGCTCTGGGAGTACCATGTTTCGGCGTTTAATTTCCATTCCAAGCTCGATAGCCCCCATTCGTATGCGTCTCCCGCGTGGAAGTGGCTTCTGCTGGGGCGACCCACCTCGTACTACTATGAGTCGCCAAAGATGGGGTCGAAGGGGTGCACCGCCTCTTCCTGTTCTGAGGCGATCCTTAATATCGGCAACCCGCTGATCTGGTGGGCTTTTATTGCGGCGATCCTGGTGGCCTTGATCGTCACCATTGTGCGCCGTGACTGGCGGTTTACATCTTTGCTCTTCGTTTTTGCCGTGGGTTACTTCCCGTGGTTCCTCTACCCGAACCGCACCATGTTCTACTTCTATGCTCTCTCGTTCGAGCCGTTTTTGATTCTGATACTTGCCGGTGTGCTGGGGCTGGTGCTGGGCCATTCGGGCAGCTCAGTGCGACGCAAACGGGTGGGCCTGTACTTTACGGGCGTGTACCTGGTGGCGGTACTGCTGATGAGTGCCTACTTCTGGCCGCTATGGACGGGGCAGACTATCCCTTATAACGAGTGGCTGCACCATATGTGGTTCTCTTTCTGGATTTAGGGCACCAGCAGTTCGCTGTCAAAGCCTGTTCTGTTCGTCACCGAACCGCGTGAGAGACCGTTTAATGCACGTCATATGAAGCGGGGGTGGAAAACCAATAGTGGTTTTTCCACCCCCCGCTTTTTCGTACCTGCCGTATTGCCGCAACCTACCTTGCTTATGAGAAGAAACTTCCGCGTGAGCGCACTGGAGCACTATCCTCGGTGGAGGGGCATTGAGCTAGGGAGTCAGCCTTAGGATCTTTTCCATGCTTTCCTAGCCCTAGGTAATTCCTGCGGATGTTAAGTATATAAGTGCGGCGCCGACCCCGTCATATAGCTGAGGTCGGCACCGCATACTTCCTCGAAGGATTATGGGCCTATCCGTTGGAACGGGAAGCCTGCTGGGAGGCGCTCACCTGCTTTGCCTCCTGCACCTGAGCATCAGCTTTTTGAAGTGCCGCGAACCGTTCGGCACTGCGGCGCAGGGCCACCTGTTTACGGTAGCGAGTGGGCCAGGTGTAGCCCATCAGCAGGAGCACAATCAGCATACTCAGGGCCGCAACGGCAATAGCCGCATCTACCCAGAACTGCGGCGGGTACAAGCGGATGAGTGTGTCGTTCAAATGGAACTGCCAGTTACCCTGCGGGAAGAACGTGGTGTGGAAGGTGGTAAACAGCCAATCCCAGCTGAAAATACCAACGGCAGCAAGTACGCCCAGAATCCCCACCGTCAGCCACGCACCGGTGAAAAGGCTGCGGCGGATAACACCGGGGGCGCGCTCCCGCAGGGTTGCGCTTGAAATGAACGCTAGGATGAGCATCAGTACCGCCGCAGCGGTGGAGTACAGGATGACCAGTTTTACATCATGCATATGCCCCACTTCATCGGGCAAAAACGCAGATTTATGCTCCGCTCCGGTGGTGATACTCTCCAAATATGAGCGGGGGGCGAAGTTCGTCACATAGTTAAGTCCGTAAGAGCCCAACCGCATCCGTTCAGCGGTATCAAACCCGTAGGCATCTGCCGGGAACCCGGGGCGGTGGTATTCAAGCCACAGGAATGCGTCAGAAGCCACCGCACGGACCGCGATCATTATCACCAGAATCGGCACCGCGAGGGTAATAATAGTTGACCGCAGACGAAGCAGAGGCGGCTTATCGAGCACTATCAGCTCAGCCTTAGGGGCAACCTTGACTGCTTCGGCTTTACCCGGTTTGGGAACGTCAATATATTCCTTGGGAATATCAACCTCATCGGGGTCCGCAGCGACGCGCACCACCTTATTGCTGGTGGTCGTCTCAGTGCGGTATTCCTTCTGGCGGGGCTTTTCTTTCGCCGCTTCAGTAGCCTCAGCTTCTTCAACCGACTGGGCGGCCGCCAGCGCTTCCTCCTGCTCTTTCTGGCGCGCATCCCGGCTCAACGCGCTCAGAGTAGGACTCTTGGGGGCATTATGAACCTCACGCACCAACGGGATGAACCCGGTCGAGACACTCGTGTACGTGCGCACACGCTGCCCTACACCCCGCTCCCCCAGTTTGCTCCGTGCGGGAGCAATGGGTACAGCCCCGGTGGCCACATCTGGTTCAGCCGCCGTACCTGGAGCCTCGGCCCGGATGCGCGCAAACGCCCCCGTCTGCGTCTCAGGCTGGGTGTCCTGCACGTCCTCCTGCGGCGAATCTGCGGCAGGGGCCTCGTCTAAAGCGCCCTCAGCCACGGGGTATTTAACGGCGGGGCGTAGCGCCTCCCAGCCTTTCTCATCAGGCTCGGCGGCCGTATCGACGTTCTGGCGATCCTCTGACATGTAGGTGTTCTCGTTCCGGGTGAATAAATTGAGTGAGTGCGTTGTAAAGATTTGCTATGTCACAGTTTCTCACATACTAAGAACCTTCTGCTGTACTGCTGCAGAAGGTTCGTAGTATGAGCGGTATGATAACCCCCACGCAGCGTGGCACCTATGCGCCGCTATAAGGGCGCGGACGGCTCGGCACGCGCACCACCTGCCACCCCTGTGGGGCGGTCAGCTGTTCAGCGTGCAGATCACACAAATCATAGGCGTGAGGCTCGCGATGTTCCGAGAGCGGCCCTATGACGGCCGTTGAATCGGCGTAGGAGTAGGTGAGCGTAACCGTTGCTTCTCTTTTGCATGTTTGTCGAGAGCACAGTCGTGCGGTTTGCATGGTGGGTAACCTTCCTAGCCTTAGCTTGCCTGCTTGCGCAGCCTCCGGCGTTCGCGTTCTGAGAGTCCTCCCCAGATTCCGAAACGCTCATCATTGTCCATAGCATATTTTAGACACTCTTCGCGCACAGGGCAGACCCCGCACACGCGTTTAGCGTCACGTGTGGAGCCGCCCTTCTCAGGAAAAAAGGCTTCGGGGTCCGTTTGGGCACAAAGTGCTTCAGCCTGCCAGGCAAGTTCACCTTCTTCGCCGCCAGTGCCGTAAATATCGGCTGCGGCCTCCCAAATGTCGACGGTGCCACCGTCGGGACAAGCCAGCAGCCCTGTTGCCGCCCTGCATTCTGCAGCGGGCGCGATATCGGCGCCGAGGCTCAGCTCGGCGGCAGCAAGGAACACATTGGCCTGTTCTTCCAGTGATTGCACTGCGTGGATTATTTGCATAGTGTAGAGCTGGGTTCAGCCCGGGCAGTCGCCGCTGGCACCAGCCCGAGTGTTTTACATCTCGGGGCTGATGCATGAACCCATGGTCGTCCCTTCCGTGTTCTCATCATGTGAATGAGTCTGCGGGGCCAGTCTCCAACACACTGGGGTGACTGGCCTTTGGTCTGTGGGATTGAATGCCGAAGAAGTAGCGCTTTGCGGGAGGGTTGCGCTATCGGCGGAAGTAACCCCACCTATTCATTAGACGGGCGACACGCCCTATTCGTCAAACTGGACTTAATGTTGCAAAAGGTGTAAACACCTCATGGAACTCAAGTAAGCGGTTACAGCTGATAAATTCATTCCACATATATCGAATAGTCGCAAATAAATCTTTTATACCGACAAATACATGCAAAAGATACGAAAAATGTTTACAAAACAAATAAATATTCGCACTCTGGGTACAAATAAGAGCCTAGGGTATGGTTGAGGAATGGCAGAAAATCTACTCCCCAAACTTTCAACGACACGCTCTCTCAACCAGGTTTTTCATGATCTCGCTGCAGTACAAACACCGGCCATTATCTGGCATTCGCGCGGCGGGGAACGGATCGAACTTTCGGGGCGGGTGCTCATGAACTGGGTTGATAAAAGCGCAAACCTGCTCCTCAATGAGTGCGAGGTCGAAGAAGGCAGCACCCTGCACATAGAATCCGATGTGCACTGGCGCTGTGTTGCTCTCTGCTTGGCGGCATTAAGGGCAGGTGCGCTGCTGAACAGTAATGAACCGCAGGTTGGTGTAGCGTTAGACGCTGCCACCGCAGCACGCTTTACTCGTTCCCCGGATTTTCTGCTGCTCATTGACCGGGGGCCGCTGGCCATGCGTTATACGGGTGATTCCGAAGCTGTCTTTAATGTTTACGACGGCGAAATCCTGGATTTCTGCGCCCTGGTGCGCAGCGAGGCAGATCAGTTCATGGGCATGCCGCCCCACCCTACCACTGAGGTGCTCGCCGGAGTCACCAATGCGGATGTGCTCGCCGAAATACTCAAGCAGGCCCGCAGCTTTGACTCCCATCAGGTGCGGCTTGACAGCGGAGAGCCAGCCCTTGCGGTCCTGCTTAACTCTCAGCATAGTTTTGGCACACCCGAAAATGCTCTCGCCATTGTCTGCGAGGTACTCGGGGCTCTCGTGGCTGGCTATGCAGTACTCATCACCGACCCCACAGCAGGTTTTACCCCAGCAGAGATAGCACCGATTCTTGCAAGTGAACGGGCTGTAGATACCCGCCGCCAGGGGAAATAACTGTTACAGGTTAAGCAGCAATAGATTAGCTACACTGCTACGTTGATGAAGCCACGCGGTAGCACCTGCGAAGCTGCACTGTACAGCGTTAAATAAAGATGGCGGCCCACACATCATGGACCGCCACCTTCATATTCCGTCATACATTAATTTTTATTGCCGTTCGAGACTTCAGCCTCAGCAGCTGACTCCTGCGCTATAACAGCTTCTGCTTCAGAGTCGTGGGTCATAATCTCGGTTGCTTCTTCCAGCATATGACCAAGCTCTTCATGCTCGGTAGCCCCACCCTCAGCAACCTGTTTGCGGTGTTTGCCGTACACCCAGAACCGGTAGAGAAAATACCTCAGGATAGTACCCAAAATAGTGCCAATAATCGTGCCCGAAATGAACGAGGCCTGAGCGGTTCGCAATCCCAAAATGTAGGTGCTGAAAGCCACACATCCGGCTTCAACAAGGATTCCCAGAATATTTACGAACGCAAACTCGATTGCCTCACGCTTCCAGTTCTCGGAGCGGTTCTCACGGAACGTCCACAGCCGGTTCATTAACCACGAGAAAATAGTGGCTACGATACTGGCAATCACCTTGGCTTTAGTGTGGGAGTCGTGCATGATGGTCACCATCAGCGTCCACACCACCACAGAGTTCACCACGAATGCGGCGCCGCCAACAGTGCAAAATTTGGCAATCTCAATGCCATACGTGTTCCAAATCGCTTTGATTCGGCTGGGAAGTGAACTCATGTTTACCTTCTCGTTTTGCCCCCGGTGAGGATAGTTCACTGGGCCGCATGTATTTCTACCTACCTTGAAATGGTAGTACACCACATACGAATATGCCTTCTCCGCTGCCCCTTTACAAGTCAACTCCCAGTTTTATGGGAGCCTATGTGCAGCTTACTACCGTTGTTATTGGCTAAGCGCTAGACTTAGGTGATGTGACTTACCCTGTAACTGGACCAGTAGTTGGCGTGATCGGTGGCGGACAGTTAGCCCGCATGATGGCACCGGCGGCAACAAATCTCGGATTGAATCTGCATATCCTCGCCGAAACCCCTCAGGTGGGTGCCGTAGCTGCGGTGCGTACCGCCGTAGTGGGCGATTACAAAAACCTTGACACCCTGCGTGAGTTCGCGGCCGGTAAAGACGTGATTACGTTCGACCATGAGCACGTTCCCACCGAACTATTGCACACCCTTATTGCAGAAGGCGTGAATGTGCAGCCACGCCCGGAAGCCCTACAGTACGCCCAAGATAAGCTGCTCATGCGCGCGGCGATCGAACGGCTGGGGCTGCCGAACCCCCGATGGGCTAAAGTGAGTACGCTCACCGAACTACTTGAGTTCGGGGATGCGACCGGCTGGCCGGTGGTGCTCAAAACCCCGCGCGGAGGCTATGACGGCAAGGGTGTGCTGGTGCTCGAATCTGCTGGGGACGCTCGTGAACGCGCCGCCAGCTGGTTCGACCAGTTGGAATCACGCACCGATTTTTCCTCACTTCTGGCGGAGGAGAAAGTACCGTTTACCCGCGAGCTGTCGGCGCTGGTGGCCCGCCGTGAGAGCGGGCAGGTTATCCCCTGGCCTGTGGCTGAAACAATCCAAGTACATTCGGTATGCGATGAGGTGATTTCCCCGGCCCCGAACCTTGAGGCGCAGGTGGCCGCAGCCGCATCTGAGGCAGCGGTGCACATCGCCACAGAGCTGGGCGTGACCGGGGTAATGGCTGTCGAACTGTTCGAAGTTCCCGGTTCTGCATCCGGGTTCTATATTAATGAGCTGGCGATGCGCCCCCACAATACGGGGCATTGGACCCAAGACGGTGCAGTCACCAGCCAGTTTGAGCAGCACCTGCGTGCGGTGCTTGACCTGCCGCTGGGTGATGCATCTGCCCTCGCTGAAGTGAGTGTGATGAAGAATTATCTGGGCGGGGAACATGATGACATTTTCGGTGTGTATCCGCTGGCTTTTAGTGCGGAGCCACGCGCAAAAATACATTTCTACGGCAAAGAACCCCGGCCGGGGCGTAAGATTGGTCACGTAAACGTTACCGGCGGTGCGCATGAACTTGAGCAGCTGCGTCATATTGCCGCGAATGCTGCCTCTATTCTGCGTGATGGCAGGCCGCTATAGGTTTAGATGTGTCCCTTGTGGAAGGAGAAAGAGAATGACGACCTCCCCGTACGATTCTGACAGCCCCGTAGTGGGTATTGTGATGGGTTCCGATTCCGACTGGTCCGTTATGGAAGCAGCCGCGACGGTACTTGAAGAATTCGGTATCCCCTATGAAGCCGATGTGGTTTCGGCACACCGCATGCCTGAAGACATGATCGCTTACGGTCAGCAGGCGCACACCCGCGGTATTCGCGTGATTATTGCTGGTGCTGGCGGTGCAGCACATTTGCCGGGGATGCTCGCCTCGGTTACCGCCCTGCCGGTGATTGGTGTGCCGGTGCGGTTAAAGAACCTGGAGGGTATGGATTCCCTCTTGTCAATTGCACAGATGCCCGCCGGGGTTCCGGTGGCGACTGTTTCAATTGACGGGGCGCGTAATGCAGGTCTTTTGGCTCTGCGTATTTTAGGGTGCGGCACCGATGACTTCGCGCAACAGGTGCATTCCGACCTGCTGGATTTCTCAAAGAACCTGCGTCAGAGCGCGGTCGATAAGGGCGCTGCGTTGCGAGCCAAGCTAGAGGAGCGCCGTGCGGAGCAGCAGGATGATGCACCCACCATCCGCAGCTCGGAACCGACCCAGCCTAAGCAGCCCACCACCCCCGGCGAGCCGCAAGCGTACGTCCCGTAAAAACACAGTACACAGAAAACCCTTTCGGTTTTTCGTTTATGATTACGCAGTTGCTGCGCACCCTATGAACGCCTAGCGCACAGGGTACACGGCAACTGCGTGTTTATTTATGCTCTTTCCCGTAAAAACCTGCGGTTTCGGTGGGTTAAGCACTGACACAGCACACATCGGCCGCAGGATGAACCCTATAGAATGGTGCCCATGAGCAATATTCTTCAGTCAGAGATTTGGGCGCGTTTTCAAGAATCAAACGGGCACACCGTCATCCGCCGCAGCGGCGAGGGTTGGTCGTATATCGCCACCGTTGAGGGCGGTAAAACCGGCAGGTACCTATACAGCCCGTACGGGCCGGTGGCCGAGGATGCACAGACATTTGATGCCGCCCTCACCTCGCTGAAGGCTGAGGCAAAGGCACACAAGTGCCTGTTCGTGCGAATCGAGCCCACCAACCCGGCGATCTGGGGTGAACGTGATGCGGCGGCATTTTTGACCTCACGCCAGGCGGTGCTTTCACCCCGTCAGGTTCAGCCCGCGCATACACAAATCATCGATCTTTCGGGAAGTGACGATGAAATTCTCAAGGGGATGAAATCGAATAACCGCAACCTGCACCGCAATATTCACAAGAAAGGCGTGAACATTGAGGTGTCTGAGGATCCTGAGGATATGGCGGTGCTGTATCAGTTCTTGGAGGCAACTGCCGACCGGAACGGTTTTAACCGCCAGCGAGACGAATACCTGTCGCAGGTGGCACGGGTGCTCATGCCTGCTCAGGCTGCCTCCCTGTACATTGCCCGTCTCACGCATGAGGACGGCACGGTGGAGCCGATTGCCGCAGCTTTTGTCTACGACTCAGACGATACCCGCACCTACGCCCACGCAGCGGCCTCATTTGAGCACCGTAAGCTTTCAGCAGGCATTCCGGTGGTGACAAACCTGATTTTAGACGCGAAGGCTAAAGGTCTGAAGTACGTGGATTTGTTCGGCATTGCCCCGGAGGATGAGCCGGACCACGAGTGGGCCGGGTTTACGAAGTTTAAAAAATCTTTTGGTGGTGAGTCAGTCACCTACCCGGGCACATGGGATGTTCCGGTGAACACTGCGGGCTACAAGGTGTACGACGCCGCATACCGGGCGCGGCCGAAGGCACAGCAGGCGCTCGCTCAGGCAAAAGAACTCGTGAAGGACGCCCCCGCACGTTTGAAGAAACTCTTGAAACGATAAAACCGTTACGTAAAAGTTTTAACGGCCCACCGTACCACCTGGGTTTCGGCTGTTTGGCGCCGCTATGGCCTTGCCCCAAACAGCCGGGACTGCGCCGTACACACTTTGATATTCAGTCGTATGGGTGTTTGCGGGCGGAGTTAGCCACGTAAATATCTTCACCGGTGCGGCTGCTGATCTGCGGCGCTCTGAGCACCTCACAGTATTGCTGTATACGCACAGAGATAAGGACATACGGGCACACATTATGATATTTTTACCGGCCAGGGTTAGAGAAGTGCTGGACAGCTCCGGGTACTCGCATCGGTACGCCGTCTCGGACTATGAGCTTAATGAGATTAAGGCCCTCTACCAGAAATTTGGTATCGCCATTAATGACCGCGTGGTTGAGCTCATGGGTGTTGTGGGTGATAGGGTTATTGAGTACCGGAACGGGTCTATCCCCGCCAGAGGGGATGTTCCGTATGAAATAAGCTTCTGCCTCCGCGACGTTCTGGGTAAGTCTGCAAAAACTAATATTTTAAATACCCGCGCGCACATCAGCTGGTACGAGGAACGACTTCACGTGAGCGGGCTGGTTCCTGTGGCGATCATGCCCTCAGGCCCCATGACTTTTTACCTTGACGATCAGGAAAACATATACGGGATTCTTGATGACCTGGTGCTGGGGTATCAAGGGCGCAGCCTATGGAATAGTGTGGTGAAACTATTCGACGGTCATGACACGCACGTACCGATCTCACGCCCATAAATAATTCGTTTGTGCCGGGGCTAGGTTCTTATTCCCCCTTGAGAGAGTTCTGTGCGTCCTGCCTTCCATCCCATCTCATTGTCAGAGTCTCGTAGGTTTTGCAGAAGTAGCCGATTGCGGCCAAGAAAACGCGGGGAAGGCAGATAAAACTGCCTTCCCCCGCATTGTCTTACGCCCTGTGAAACAGAGCAGGAGCTATTAGTGGGTGTGCGCGAGAATTTCCTGCATACGCTGCAGACGGTGCTCCGCCTCAACAGTGCGCACAGTGCCAGAGGAGGAGCGCATGACCAGCGACTGGGTGGTCACAATGTTCTTGCCGTAGCGCACACCGCGTAGCAGCTTGCCGTCGGTAATACCGGTTGCGGCGAAGAAGCAGTTATCGCTGGTAACCAAATCATCAGTGGTGAGGATGCGGTCAAGGTCGTGCCCAGCGGCGAGCGCCTTCTCACGCTCGGCCTCGTCGGTGGGTGCCAAGCGGCCCTGGATAACGCCCCCGGTGGCCTTAATAGCGCAGGCAGCAACAATACCTTCGGGGGTGCCGCCGGTGCCGAGCATCACATCAACACCGGTTCCTTCGCGGCAGGCGGCGATAGCGCCAGCGACGTCACCATCAAGGATAATGCGGGTACGGGCACCGCAGGCACGGATTTCTTCGATCAGCTTGGCGTGGCGGGGACGGTCAAGCACGCACACGGTCAGCTCGTTGATCTTTTTGCCCTTAGCCTTGGCGACCAGGTGCAGGTTCTGTTTCACGGGCAGGCGCAGGTCTACGAAGTCGGCGGCCTCGGGGCCGGTTACGAGCTTCTCCATGTAGAACACGGCGGAGGGGTCAAACATTGAGCCGCCATCGGCCACCGCAATCACGGAGAGGGCGTTATTCATGCCGAGTGCGGTCAGGCGGGTGCCGTCGATGGGATCTACCGCAATGTCGAGGTTGGGGCCGGTGCCGTCACCAACGACTTCACCGTTAAACAGCATGGGGGCCTTGTCTTTTTCACCTTCGCCAATGACGACGGTGCCGTTGAAGTTCACGGAGGAGAGGCGGTAGCGCATTGCGTCCACTGCGGCGCCGTCTGCGGCGTTCTTATCTCCTGCCCCCACCCAGGGGCCTGCGGCGATGGCGGCGGCTTCGGTGGCGCGCACGAGCTCCAGCGCGAGGTTACGGCTACCGTGGTTATTGTTGTTCTCAGTCATTACTCACCTTCGAGGGTTGATTGGGCCAGTCGGCCGGGCGGCCGTATAGTTTGGCGGTCTCTACGTTATCTAGCATAACGCGGGCTGTTTACTGTGTGGTTCTTTTGAGCGGTTTTTCTGGTGGGTTATTAGCGGTTTGCAAGGATGCGCAGCTCACGTGAATGGTGCGGCACGGGGTGCGTCCGGTGCGTGTTGGGGGGGGGTATAGAGTGGCCGTTTGGGTTCGGGTGCTCCAGCAGCGGTGTGAGAGAATAGACACTGTGGAAAATTCTCAGAATAACGCACACAATCCCCAGGACGAGAACCCACCCGCCGGTGTGAGGAAGCTGGGTGATGCATCCTCCAGCTCTTCCGCTGCCGAGCTACCGCAGGACCTTACTGCAGCCGAGCGTCCGGACGGTGAGCAGACGGTGACACCGCAGATTACCGTTAAACAGTCGAAGCGTATTAACGCCCCGGCGCGCAACATGATTATTTCGATGGTTGCGATGATTCTGATCCTTATTCCGGTGCTATGGCTTATGCCACGCCCGGATAAAACCCCGTACCGCCCGCAGGTAAATGTGGCGCAGGTTGCGTTTGAGTCGAGCCGTCAGGCAGGGTTTCCGGTGGCTGTGCCGCAGCTGGAAGGCTGGCACTATAACTATGCCCGGTGGAATGGTAATACACCGGATAATATTGGGTTTTTTAAAAGCGGCCAGGTTACCGGGAAGAACCACTTTATTGAGCTAACCCAGGCGAAAGATACAAACCCTACCTGGGTGGCTCAGCAGACTGATAACGCCACAAAACAGGGTACCGAGCAGATAGCCGGGGTGGAGTGGGAAGTACGGGCGGCTACCTCAAAGAAAAATAATGAGCGTGTGTACTCATATGTGGCTCACGTGCCTTCTGCGGGAGGACAGAGCACCACAATTATCCTCAGCGGAGCCGCCGACCCCGCGGAGTTTTCCCAGCTGGCAGATGCGGTTAGCGCCTATTTGAAGAACCCCACCGCTACGGCTGACCCCAGCGGTACGGGTAGCACCATTCGGTAAAGACCCTGTGTGTTCAAGCGCGCTGTTGCATGAGAATGTGGTGGTAGGAAACGGATGACTGGTACCTCTTTCGCAGAACAGAGAGATGACACGGGCATGTGGTACGTCGAAAAGATGCCTGAGCGCATACACTAGAGGTAGTTTCTCAACGGGGTCCCATTCGGGCCCCGCAATAACCGCGGATGACTGTGAAAGGGGACGGTGCACGGTGGGTTCTCTCAAAGATCAGGTTCAGCCAAGCCCGGCGCAGGCGTGGAAACGTCTTAAAGATGGTAACCAGCGCTTCGTGGAGGGCATCAGTGAGCACCCTAACCAGGATTCCAGCAGGCGTACCCTGCTCTCAGGCGGGCAGTTCCCGTTTGCGTGTATTTTTGGGTGCGGAGATTCTCGTTTGGCGGCTGAGATCATTTTCGATCTGGGCCTGGGGGATGCCTTCGTGGTGCGCACAGCCGGGCAGGTGATCGAGAACGGTGTGCTCGGTTCCATTGAGTACGCGGTGGAGGAGTTCAAAACCCCCATCATTATGGTGCTGGGCCATGATTCGTGCGGTGCGGTCACGGCAGCCCGCAACGCAGCCCAGACGGGTGATATGCCGCCGGGGTTTATTCGCAACCTGGTGGAGCGTATTCTGCCGTCGGTGATTGCCCCCTCCCTGCCGCCGCACGCGCACGTGAACGATATGGTGCGTGAGCACACCCGGCAGACAGCCATGCGTATTACTGAGCAGTCCCATATCGTCTCGGATGCGGTGCTCAGCGGCGAGGTTGCCGTGATTGGGGTGTTCTATCACCTGCGTGACGGTAAAGCGGAACTGGTGTTTAGTTCTCAGGACTTGACGCTGCCCAATACCCCCACTGGCGAGGGGCAGTCACCGACCACCGCTTCCCTGCCGGTGAGCGTTAAACAGCAGCCGCGCATCGTCTTCGCTGAAACGTGGGGCGAGGCTTCCCCCTGGGGGTTGTGAGCCTATTGCCGGGTGCCCGTGATCGGGTGCGTACCGCACCCCAAGCATCCGTGTACAACCCCACATAAGCACATATTTTTCTGTGGCTTTACCCCGCTCCCTATTGCGTTCCAACGTTTAGGGTGCGGGGCGTTACATTCTGAAGGTTGAGGCGGAAAATTTCGCCCTATTTTCTGGATGTAATATCTTCAAAATCGCAGTGGCAGCATGATTTTTGCGCCTATCCTAGAGGTATGGCTGAAAATATTGAATACCGCATTGAACATGACACCATGGGCGAAGTTCGCGTGCCCGCCAACGCACTCTACCGTGCACAAACCCAGCGCGCGGTCGATAACTTCCCGATTTCGGGGCAGACCCTCGAATCAGCCCACATTCGCGCTCTTGCCCTCGTGAAGAAGGCCGCCGCGACCGCCAATGAGGAACTTCAGGTGCTCGACGCTGAGCGCGCCCAGGCTATCCGCGAAGCGGCGGATCTGGTAGCAACCGGTGAGTACGACGAGCATTTCCCCATTGACGTCTTCCAGACCGGTTCGGGTACCTCATCGAATATGAACACCAACGAGGTTCTGGCAACATTGGCAACCCGTTCCCTGGAATCACAAGGTATTGAGGTTCACCCCAATGACCATGTGAACGCCTCCCAGTCTTCCAACGATGTTTTCCCCACCTCCGTGCACGTTGCCGTGACCGAGGCACTGGTCAAAGAGCTGATCCCCGCCCTTGAGGTTCTCGCTGCATCGCTGGAAAAGAAGTCCGCCGAGTTCAAGGACGTTGTCAAGTCCGGACGCACCCACCTGATGGATGCTACCCCCATTACCCTGGGCCAGGAATTCTCGGGCTACGCCGCCACCGTGCGTTACGGCATTGAGCGAGTGAACGCTTCCCTGCCCCGTGTGGCTGAGGTTCCCCTGGGCGGCACCGCTGTGGGCACCGGCATCAATACCCCGGCGGGCTTTTCGGCACGCGTGATCGAGCTGCTTGCCGAAGAAACCGGTCTGCCCCTGACCGAGGCACGTAACCATTTCGAGGCGCAGGCAAACCGTGACGGTCTGGTTGAGGTTTCCGGTCAGCTGCGTACCCTCGCCTACGGTCTGATGAAGATCAGCAACGATATTCGTTGGATGGGTTCGGGCCCGAACACTGGTTTAGGCGAGCTGCACATCCCCGATCTGCAGCCTGGCTCGTCCATCATGCCCGGCAAGGTAAACCCGGTGATTTGTGAGGCTACCATTATGGTTGCGGCACAGGTAATTGGTAATGATGCGACCATCGCGCTGTCCTCCACCAACGGAGCCTTCGAGCTGAACGTGGGCATTCCGGTGATGGCAGCTAACCTGCTCCAGTCCATCCGTCTGCTCGCCAACGTTTCTCGCGTGGCGGCAGAGAAGATGATCGACGGGCTGAGCGCCAATGTGGAGCGTTGCCGCTTCCTGGCGGAGGCATCGCCCTCGACCGTAACCCCGCTGAACAAGCTCATCGGGTACGAGGCCGCCGCGAAGATCGCCAAGTATTCCGTGGCGAACAAGGTCACCGTGCGCGATGCCGTGGTGGCTTTAGGTTACGTTGAACGCGGTGAGGTAACCGAGGCTCAGCTCGACGAAGCTCTGGATGTCACCAAGATGCTGGGAAACTTCTGAATCTAATCTGTTTTTTGAACCTCTCGTCAGGTTCGTACCTTAAGCCATGAGAGAAGGGGCGACCCGCCAGCTACGGCAGGTCGCCTCTTCTGCTGTAGGCGATATTGACACATAGTTGATGGCCGTACCGTCATATCTCTCTTACATTCAGACCAGGCTGTATTTTCTTTTCTACTAGTCAACAATGTTGAATACTTTAAATTTTTTGTAGTGAATCAACATATAGATAAGGCAGATTACAGCTGGGATACTAACAACGAGCGCTGCCTTAAAGGAGCCGAGGTAATCAAGCATCAATGCTACCGCACACATAGAGTATAGCGTTCCCAATCCAAATATAGCACCATCGAGAGAGCTAGCACGTCCTAGTAACTCATTAGGTGTAATACAATCACGAAGGTTGTTTGAGAAGATAAAGCCTGATGCCCATCCTACATCCAGGATAAAAAGTAAAAACCCAAGGATAACAGGGTTATCATTTACACATATTAACGGTATGCTTAGAAGAGAAATAATGTTAGAAATAAGCAGTATTCCTCGTGTATGGGCAAAGGATAGACAACGATCAATAATAATTGCTGCTGCGATACCACCAATCCCACTGCATGCCATAATCACGCCCACTACTGATGCTTCGAGAGAGAGCTCATTGTAAAGTCGATAAATAATAATGAGCGAATACGAAGCCGTAGCTGCAGCAAGAAAAAATGTGTAGATCAGAATAAGCTTCTGTGGGGCACCTGAGAGCATGTAGTGGATGCCATCAAACATCCGATAAATAAACCCACGTTTTGTAGTTTTACTCGGCTCAGTGGTAGTTTTATCCATCTCAACAGCTGGCAAGGTCGCATAGGCGAGAGTAGCAATCGCGAATAGAGCTACTGGTACCAAAAGACCAATAGTTGAGCCTGCAGCAAGAACAATAAATCCTGCACTCGGAGGCGCTATAATCGCAGATATTCCTTCACAGATTTCACGGCGTGCATTATACGATAGCAGATTTTCCTTTCCGAGAAGCTGCGGAATATACCCAGCTTCTGAGGCCGTAGCCAACTCGGAGAATACACCACTAATAAAGCCCAAGATCGCAATGGTTATCCATGATAGCAGGTGATACTCAACCATAAATGTCAAAGCGAGGATACTAACGATATTAACTGCACCAGCGATCACAATCATAGGTTTCCTTGGCAGGCCATCAGATAGTGTTGCCAATGGATAGGCTAAAGCAACATTGGGAATTTGCATTGCCACTACCATAATGCCAGCCAAACCAATTTCGCCTGTGCTAGCAAGGATGGCAATGGGCAAGGCGAACGAATATATGCCTGTACCCACTAACGAACCCAGGAGGGCTACATAAATTCTCCATGGGATTTTATGTATCATGTCTTTCCCCTTTCTAGATCGCATGAGAATAGCAGCCAGTATCCGCGCTGAGCACGATAATCCTAACTCACAGGAAATATTATGCCTTAAATGCTTATAAGGGGAATAATGAAATGTTGTTCTCGGAATTTTAATTTTTCTAGAAATAATATTAACAATTACTCTTGTATCCTCACGAACAAGCCACCCCCTATGAGCAAGAACCTCACCTTTCAGAATATGTCTTCCTAGACACGATGACCCGCTACAAGAGCCCAAAGAGTCCTGAAGAGAAGCGTATATCGAAAGGAACTTCAGGATCAGCAGAGTCAGCAACTGAATAACCTCTAAAATCAACCCCGCTTTTAAAAACTCTATCCCTTTCCCGCGGGCTATCCAACAAATATCCTGGGGTTCCGAAAATATAATTTCTATAGTTTCCCATATTTCCCTCCAAAATGCCTACCCACTGCAACAATGGGTAGGCATTTTAATTAGTAACGAATTTCTACTGGAACATAAATCTCATAAGAGGAATCCAACACATATCCTTCGAGGATTTCAGAAAAAATCTCATCAATAGGAGCAACTTGGGGACGGTGACGCTGCCCATGGCTCATATAGAAACGGCGTGAGGAGGCACGAACTGTAAACTGTTTTAAGACTGCTTCTCCTGGGCGAACCTCACCATCGAAGAATCCCAACCTCCGATGGTCCGCACTGTAAACAGCTTGGGCGTGACGAATTTTCTCGGGTGACTGGTAAGGGGCCACCACTTCCGGTATAACTTGAGTCATATATAAAGCATCTCATGTTTCATCTTCTTTATTTCATGAATCACAATTTATCTGCATAAAATCTCCAAAACCAACCAATCCAATACCCCAAGGACAGATTTTTATCCAAATATCCATATTAAACACAATCAAACCAAATACTTCACACGTATGATGACGTCACAAAAGAACAAAAAGGCCCAAGGCTATGCCCTGGGCCCAGATAAATTCACGAAAATGCGGCTAATAATCCTTCGGTGACACCGATTCGTACCCAAACCTGCAGTGGCCGTCATAGCCTAAGGCCGCATCAATACGGTCAAGCATCCTCTCTGAGAGCATGGCCCGCTCGGTCGGGTCCGTCATATCCGCCCAACGCACTTGGGTGGATTCGTCATCATTGACGCGCGCATCACCAGCAACCCAGCGGCACAAAAACGTGTGATCCAGAAACTGGCACCGGTCCCCGTTGCCGAACTGCATGGCGGGGTCGGCTTTGAGCTGCGCGAGCGCAAGCACCTCAATCTCCACCCCCGCCTCTTCATGCGCCTCCCGAAGGCATGTCAGTGCGGGGTTCTCGCCGGGGTCCACGATACCCGTCACGGGTGTCCACGCGCCGTTGTCGCTGCGGCGCACCAGCAGCACACGGTGGTCAGAGTCGCGGCGGATAACAGCCGTAGCGCCCGAAAGCCACAGGTAGTCATGACCGATTTTCTCCCGCAGGGTGAGGATGTATTCGGGGGTTGGCACTTAATGGCCCTCCTTCTTAACTCGATAGTGCGGCGGTTACTGCGCCGCCTAGAACAGGGTGTAGGCGGGCCACACCCACCCGGTGAGCGCCCCCAAAAGCATGAACGGCCCGAACGCTACACGCGTGCCGCTGCGGGCCATACCGAACAGAACCAGCGCCAAGGAGAATACCCCACCCACAATAAAGGTAACGAGCGAAGCCCACACCAGGTTCACCATCGAAAAATAGGCGAGCGCCCCACCGAGTGCAAGAGCGAGCCGTACATCTCCGCGCCCAAGAGCCCCAAAGGAGAGGACGCGCATCAGCAGGTAGAAAACCCACAGTACCGCCCCGCCCAGGAATACCCGGCCGATAGCACCTGCATCGCCCTTCATGAGGAGCACGAGGGGAAGGGCGGTGTAGGTGCTCAGAACCATTGAGTACACGATACTGCGCGGCAGGCGGTGCTCACGCACGTCCACGCGCCACAGCCGTATCCCCTGTATGAGGGTGTGCAGGCAGTACAGTATCAGCAGCACTGCGGCGACGGTTAACCAGCCGCCGCCATGCAGTAGGGTGGTGATTTCCTGGTACATGCGCCCGCCTTACCCTGGTATGACCTCACTAACCATTAACGGTACCTGATGCTTGGCAACGGTACGGAACAGCCCCTGACGGGGTCAGGCAGCAGCTGACTTAGGATCCGAACCGGCGGTTACGGCCCGCGTAGTCACGCAACGCCCGCAAAAAGTCCACGCGTGTGAAATCGGGCCACAGGGCACGGCAGAAGTACAGTTCTGAGTATGCGCTCTGCCAGGTCATAAACCCCGAGAGGCGCTGCTCCCCCGAGGTACGGATCAGCAGGTCGGGGTCGGGCATTCCGCGCGTATACAGCCGCTGGTTAATGTCGGTCACGCTTAGGGAGGCGGCCAGCTCCTGCACGGAGGTTCCTGCGGCGGCGGCGTCACGCAGCAGCTCACGCACCGCATCGGCGATCTCTTGGCGCCCACCGTAGCCAACCGCAATATTTACCTGCACCCCGGGCAGCGTGGAGGTGGCTGTTATAGCCTGTTCTAAAGTGGCGCGCAGGCTCTGCGGTAGCATGGCGATGTTTCCTACTGCGTTCACGGGGCCTACGCGGCTGGCCACCAGCCGGTTAAGGAACTCGTCAATCACGCTGATTAAGCCGCTCAGTTCCCCGGCGGGGCGTTTGAGGTTCTCGGTGGAGAGCATGTAAAGGGTTACTCGCGGGATGTTCAGCTCGGTGCACCACCCCAAAAAATCAATAATGCGTTCTGCCCCTGCGGCGTGTCCTTCACGGGTACTCAGCCCGCGTTGGGCCGCCCACCGGCGGTTGCCGTCCACCAGCACCCCAATGTGCTCGGGCAGCGACTGTGCTGCTAAAGAGTCAATGAGGGAACGTTCATAAACGCTCGGGGCGGGTGTCACGCCCGGTTCTGCGGCTATGCCGTGTACGGTGATGACCGGAATCATGGCGGTGTTAGTGGCGCTCACGGGCCACCTCATCCTTGGTTACCGTTGCGGTATCCTCCCCAGCTTTAGCTGGTTCGTTGGGTGTTTCCCCCTCGTGTTCTGATGCGGCAGCTAGCTCGGCTTCCCGGGCGGCGGCGTACTGGGCACGGTACCTGAGGCGGCGGGTGCGGCGGGTCATATCAACGCCGAGGGCAACCACGAGCAGGCTCAAAAGTGCGGTCGCAAAAAATCCGCCGATACCGGGGGAACCGGCGGGACTGCCGTCAGGGTTCGAAGCTGGAGTTACCTCGGGGGCAGCTTGCAGAACGGCATGTGTGACGTCGAATAGAGCGTTCAGAACGAAAAGGCTCATGGTTCTCCTGCGTTGCCTTCAGCCGTGCGGCGCGGATAAAGTCTAAGCTTTCATTCTACGCGCTCAATTGCGCGGCACAAGCTATCCTGCACATATGGCACCTGGGAATAACCCCAAAATAGGGTTCGGGTTAGCCGATGGCAGACGGCGCGGCGAACGGCGCATCATCTGAAGTTCAATACTCCTCGGCGGCTCGTACTGGGCGGCGTGATTGGGGCGGGTGCCTCCGCTGGCTCTTTTAGCCAGCCGCCTTATAATCCAGCCCGTCGGCGAGGCAGCACTCCGGCAGGTCCACCGGTACCCGTGAGGCGATCAGCGTGTAGTCTTCCCACGGCCATACCTTCTTCACGTCCTCTGTAGGAATCGCAAAAAATGCGCCGTTCGGGTCGATTTGTGAGGCGTGGGCCAGCATCGCTTGGTCGCGCCGGTCGAAATAGGCGGAGCTGGGGATACGCGTGGTGCTTTCGTGACGGATTCCTTCTGTACTGACCTGATCAACCAGGTTTTCCACCCACCCCGAAAATACGCTCTGCCCGTCACGAGCCATAAGAAATTCGTGTCCCGCAACCAGCCGTTCAGGATTAAACGCACGGTCGTAGTAGAGTTTCAGGGGTGCCCACGGCTGTCCCTCCCCCACGTATGCTTCGGGGTCACCGGCTTTCTCGTATGCCTCAACAGCGACTTTGTGGCTCATGATATGGTCGGGGTGCGGGTACCCGCCGATCTCGTCGTAACTGATCATCACATGCGGGCGGTACTCGCGCACCAGGCGCACCAGCGGTGCCGCCGCACGTTCAAGGGGCTGCACCCCAAAGCACCCAAAAGGTAGCGGAGGCATAGGGTCCCCTTCGGGCAGGCCGGAATCCACAAACCCCATCCAACGGTGCTCAATACCGATCGCCTTCGCGGCGGCAGCCATTTCGCTGCGGCGCATCCCTGGAAGGTCACGGTGGGCGCGGGGGCTGTGTTTAATCTCTTCATTCAGGATGTCTCCACGTTCACCGCCGGTCATGGTGGCGACCATGTAGCGGGCGCCCCTATCGGTGTATGCGGCTGCTGAGGCAGAACCTTTAGACGACTCATCGTCAGGGTGGGCGTGAACTGCGAGAATACGCAGGCCTGTGTAATCATCTGCGAGAGGGGTTAGCTCATCCACCGAGGGGTGCTCGGGGAGCTGGGCTTTTAGTCTTGCTACAGCGTCGCTCACGTGTGTGTTCCTTCAAGTATCTAGTGCCGTCTGTGTGGTATCCGCTTAGGGACTAAAATGGAAGAGGCACATAACCGCTTCGTTGTGACATAGTACCGAAGATTCGCGTCGTGTGCCTAGTACTCGTGACGCTTTATGAACGGCTGTAACGTGTTGTTACAGGAAACCCGTCAATGACTGTTAACGCACCGGCTGGGAGGTATTTATGACCGCAGACGCTCGCCGTCATCACCCCGCCGTTGAGGAAACCCCGAAAATTTCTGCTACGGGCGCACCGGCATCACCAAACCTGGCTGACCGTTACGGCCGTTCCCCCAGGCCCCGTCGCACAGTTCCCACCCGCCTGTGGGTGGCCCTAGCTGTTGTGGTGACCCTGCTGGCGGGGGCTTTCGTGTTTTGGGTTCAGGCGGATGCCGCCGCACGCCCCAGCGCCCGCGACACGGGGTTCACGCTGGTGAGTCACGATGAGGTATCCGGCGAGTTTGAACTCTCAAAAAACCCGCACGATGCGGCCATCTGTTCGGTCAAAGCTTTGAACTCTTCGCGTGTTCCGGTGGGCTGGACTGAAGTTGAGATTCCGCCGAATACCGCCGAACAGGGCAATGAGCGGGTGAGCCGACACAGCGTGAGTTTACGTATCCTTTCTGAGGCGACCACCGTGACCGTGGATTCGTGCCGTAAGAAGTAGCCGCCAGCTTACTTTCTGACTCCCCCAGCTATCCCAACCAGCACACCATTTCTTCCAGGATTCAGGGGTGGGGAAAGTGCCCCGGTTTAGCTCTGACTCGTATCTGTCTTAGAATGGCTAGAGTCGAAAGGGGGCTGTATGCCCCACACCCGCACCGGCGTGCCCGGCGCACAACCGAAGGAAAACAATGGCAGCAACCGAGAACAATGGTGCATGGCTGACGCAGGAGGCCTACGACCGCCTAAAAGAAGAGCTTGACCACCTCTCCGGCCCGTACCGTCAGGAGATCGTGGAGCGCATCGCCGCCGCACGCGACGAAGGAGATTTGCGTGAGAATGGCGGCTACCATGCCGCACGCGACGAGCAGGGCAAGAATGAGGCCCGCATTAAGCAGCTCACCCACCTACTAGAGAACGCTAACGTGGGCGAGGCCCCCAGCGACGACGGGGTGGTTGCGCTCGGTATGGTGATCGAGGCAGAGATTGCTGGGCGTCCCATGAAGTTCCTGCTAGGCTCCCGCGAGGTTGAAAGCACCCTGCCAGAAGGCAGTGACCTGAAGGTGTTCAGTGAAAAGTCACCCATGGGCGCGGCTATCCTGGGGCACAAGCAGGGTGAAGAGGTCACCTACCAGGCACCCAACGGCAACGATCTGGTGGCTAAGATCATTTCAGTCACCCCGTTCCAGGGCTAAGCTCTGGGCGCAAAAGGTTTCAGGTGAAAACCCGGGCTACTCGTATAGTCCGGGTTTTTATGTAACCGTTATCGCCCACCTTCAAGTGCCCGCTCCCCTGGCCGTTTCGGGCGTATCCCTTGCAATATCCCCTCTTAAGGAAAACTATGGAACCTGTAGCTTTTGACGATATTCCCCTCGAGATTTTTCTGCAGGATATTATGGACCTCACCCGGCTGTTTCCGGAGGATTTTCCTGCGGAATTCGCTAAAATGGCCGCACGTATCGGGGTGGAGAAACAGCACCTGTTCATTACAGACTTCATCGAAGACACCCGGGAACATGCGGTAGGGCACTATCTGGGGTATGTCTTTGATGCGCTCAACCGCAGAATGTACCAGTACGAGATTCGGGGCGGGAACAAGCTCTACCTTAAGGAAATCCCGGTGGAGGACCTCACTGTACGCGATACGGACAGTGTGAAGGTTCTTGACCTGCTCTAATACGGCGGGCACCCGGGCAGGATGCAAGCCCCGCCCCGTTGCAGCAACGACAGGGTCACAACGGTACCGGTTGGTATAGTGTGGGGGCAGCCCACGCCCGGGTCTTTAGTAGACGATAATCGGGCGGAAGCCCTCCTCCTCAAGGGCCGAAATGACGCGGTTGCAGTGCTCAGTGCCGTTGGTTTCCATATCGATCGTGATCGAGACGTCGCCCATTGATAAGGATCCGCCCACTCGCGTGTGGTCCACACCGGTAACATTCGCATCGTTCTCAGAGATAATGCGTGAGATTGTTGCCAGCTCGCCCGGACGGTCGGAGAGCATCATCTTAATTGTCATGTACCGGCCTGCCGCCGAAAGGCCGCGCTGAATCACTTTCAGCATGAGCATCGGATCGATATTACCGCCCGAGAGCACGCACACTACAGTGCCCAGCTCGCCGTATTCTTCCTTGAGTTTGCCGTTCATCAGTGCCGCCACCGGTACCGACCCGGCAGGCTCCACCACCAGCTTATTGCGTTCCATGAGGAAGATAAGGGCACGGGCGATGTCGTCCTCACTCACCGTCGCCACATCATCCACCAGCTCTTTAATGATGGAGAACGGCAGCTGGCCGGGGCGCCCCACCGCAATACCGTCAGCGATGGTAGAGACCCTCTTCAATGGCACCAGCGCATCTGCTGCCAGCGATAGCGGGTATGCGGCCGCGTGCTCAGCCTGAACACCGATAATACGGATTTTCTTACCCAGTTGGGCTTCTTTAGCGCGTACCGCCGTAGAGAGCCCCGCCAGCAGGCCGCCGCCGCCCACGCCCACAATGATGGTGTCTACGTCGGGCACCTGCTCCAGGATCTCAAGCCCAATGGTGCCCTGCCCGGCGATAATATCCTCATTATCGAAGGGGTGCACGAACACCGCGCCGGTTGCCTCGGCGTAGCGTTTTGCCTCAGCCAGTGCCTCATCCACGGTGGTGCCGTGCAGCTCAACCTCCGCGCCGTGGTCGCGGGTGGCAGTAATTTTGGGGAGGGCAGCGCCCAGCGGCATGTAAATGCGCGCTTTAATACCCAGCTTAGCGGCCGCCATCGCCACCCCCTGAGCGTGATTTCCCGCCGATGCAGCCACCACACCGTGTGCTTTCTCAGCCTCGCTAAGTTTAGCCATACGAACATACGCGCCGCGTGCTTTAAACGAGCCGGAACGCTGCAGGTTCTCGCATTTGAAGAACACCTCAGAACCGAGTTTGAGGCTCAACGCCCGCGAATGCGCCACCGGCGTGCGCTCAATAACCCCCGTGAGCAGTTTAGCTGCTGACTCAATCTCAGATAGGGTTACAGGCAGGTCATCAAGGGGTGCGTTCACGTTCAATCCGTTCCATTCGCAGGTGGGCACATCTATTGACTATTTTAGTGGATGCATACCGTATTCAGAGAACACAAAACCGTGCCCTGCGCCGCATAAAACGGTGAGGCCCATCCCAGCTTAGTACTGGAACAAGCCTCACCACACCGCGACATTAGCGGCTACTTATTGCCCTGCTTCCGGGAGGGTTTCTTACCCTGGGGCGAATCAGTATTTTCTGCGGAGGCAGGCTCTGCAGATGCAGGCTCCTCGGCGGGTTCTTCGTCACGGACAGCAGCTGTGCGTGCCCGCCCCCGAACGCGCTCAGCAGCGTCTTCAACCGCACCACGGCGGCGTTTGACAGCTTCACGACGGCGCACTTCGTGCGGGAAAAGGAACTCTTCGGTACGTAGCTGCGGGTCGTTCTCCCAGCCGCGAGAGGCCAAGTACCGCACCACGGAATTGACCAGTGCGAGCACAGGAACCGCGAACAGCGCACCCGTAGCCCCGAAAATCATGGACCCACCGGCCACCGCGAAAATTACGGCCAGCGGGTGCAAAGACACCGCCTTGCCCATAATCAGCGGCTGCAGGATGTGCGACTCAAGCTGCTGCACCAGCAGCACAATGCCGATCATAATGAGCGCCTGCACCGGCCCTAAAGCCACCAGCGCCAGAAGAACCGCCACCGCCCCAGAGAGCAAAGCACCAATCACGGGGATGAACGACCCCAAGAACACAAGCACACCCAATGGTATGGCCAGCGGCACACCCAAGATTGCGGCACCAATGCCGATACCTACCGCATCAATAGCGGCCACAAGAATCTGCACCCGCACATACGCGCCCAGGGACTTCCACCCAGCGCGCCCTGCACCGTTAACAGCGTCGCGTGCCCGCCGCGGGAGAAGTCCCACAATAAACAGCCAGATGCGTTCGCCCTCCATGAGGAAGAACACGAGGGTGAACAGGGTGATAAGAGTTCCGGTCGCCACCTCGGCGGCGGTGCTGCCCACTTCAGAGACCCCGCGGACAATGGAACTGGGGTTCTCAGAGGCTAGTTTCCTGCCCTGCTCCAGCAGCTGGTTCAGCTGCTCTGCCCCAAGCGAGTACCCCATATTATCGAGCCAGTGCACCAGCTCGTTGTACCCTTCGAGGACTTTACCCCATAACGAGACGAACCCCTGGGCAAGCTGCTGCCCGGTAAGCGCCACCAGCGCCAGCAGACCCACGATCATGCCGATTTCGGCGATGGCGGTAGCCGCACCTGCGCGTACGCCGCGTTTACGCAGGGCGTACACGGCGGGGCTTAGCAGGGCCGCCAGCAGAGCCGCAACCATGAGCGAAATAACGAGTAGGGATACTTTCGCCAGTCCCTGCCAGAGAACCCATCCTGCTCCGGCAACCACCAACAGCCGCCACGACCAGGCCGCGGCGGTCTCAAGGGCAAAAGGAACCGTAGTATTTTTTGTAGGTGCTGTATCGTTCGTATCGGGTGTTTGGCCCATCGGCTCTCCTCAATTATTTTCGCTACACGAAAGCGCAAGCGGGGCACATCATGGAACGGTGTACCCTCCCCATAAACCGTACCCCACCAGGGTTCTTTAGACGAAAAACCGGCGGCGCTGGGGTAAGCACCGCCGGTTGAACATCTTATTTAGTTATCGTTAAAGATGCTTGCCAGATACATGAGGATACGCAGGATCTCAATGTACAGCCACACCAGGGAGGCGGTCAGGCCGAAAGCCAAACGCCACGATTCACGCTCGGGCAGACCTGCCTCAACGGCCTCAGTGGTGTTAGTGAAATCAAGCACCAGCGAGTACGATGCCAGAGCCACGCCAAACACGCCCACGATGAGCCCCAGCGGCAGGCCAGCAACGCTGGTGTTCATGAGGGAGGTGTGCGTAAAGAGCGAAACACCCCACGAGACAACGAAGAACGCCAGGTACCCCAGCGAAGCGCCCAAGAAGATCTTGGTGAGTTTAGGGGTGGCCCGAATCTTGCCGTTTGCAAACAGCGCCAGGAGCGTGCCAAACACCACGACGGTGGCAATCACAGCCTGAAGAGCGATACCTGGGTACCGCGCATTGAGCAGGCCGGAAAGACCGCCAAGGAGCAGACCCTCCGCTAAAGCGTATGCCAGCACCAAAACCGGCGACACCTTACGCTTGAAACCGTTAACCAGCCCAAGAACCAGCCCACCGATAAGGCCCACAACCAGGAGAATGGGCATATACCAGCCCACCGCTGCACCAAGCACCACGACGGCCAGGCTCAGCCCGGTCTTCATGATGACGTCGTTCATGGTCAGGCGTTCGCCCTCAATAACCGGGCTGTAGCCCGGCTGCTGAGCGTACTGCTGATCGTATCCCGGCTGGTTCTGGTATTCAGGCTGGCCGTACCCCTGCGGGTAGCCGCCCTGGTACTGCTGGGGTTCGCTGGAGTACTGTGCCCCGTACGGGTTCTGCTGGTACTGGCCCTGCGGGTACTGGTTCTGCTGCGCAGCTTGCCCACCGGCACCAAAACGGCCAAAACGGGGGTCACCGCCCTGCCGGTTTTTCTTAATGATTGAGTTAATGAACGGGTTGCCCGCCATGTTCTTCCCTCCGGTAAATATAGATTTTTTCTATTTTACCTAAAGAACCTACCAATAGCTTCCCGAAGTTACAGATAGTACGTTCTAGGCGAATTCATAGAGGATATAGGGTCCACCTCTCGAAGGGCGGAGTCATCCCAAAGAATAATGCTCACAAGCTGGGGCACGAAGCGTACTCTGCACCAAAACACCACCCCCTTAAACGGCCTGCTTGAATAAAGCCAGAGATGAGATAGCCAGAAGCGCGCAAGAGGCCACCACCATTAAGCCAGTAAGCAGCAGAGTAAGTATTGAGAAACTAACCGGCAACGCCCCGATAAGAGGCCCTGCACTTGCCCCTACGAAAAGCACAAAACCGTTAATTGCCATACCACTGGCACGATGAGGTGCAGCTGCCCCACCGTAGAGAGTAATCATTGAAGGAATCGCAAGTGCTACACCGGCCACATACACTAGGCTGGTGAGAATAATCCCAACGAGCACGTTTGTGCTTAAGAACTCGCCCAGAAGACCTACCAAAGATATTCCAAAGCCAATCTGCGCAACCCTCAACACCCCATATTTTCGGGCGAGTGCCCCAGCGGCAAGACTCACGAACATACTAGGGAATGCGGCAAGACGCACCAGGATAATAGCGGATTCTGAGACCCCCAGAGTATTGAGGTGCCGCCCCAGCCCTGTGTATAACGCTACAAAGGAGAGCAAAAGCGTCAGATGGGCCAGACCCAAGAGAAGAAACACTGGCTTAATAAACAGCACACCTAAGGTAGCAAATTGTGTACGTAATGATACACGGGGTGTTGAACGTGGCTGCTCAGACATGGTCAGCAGAGCCAAGACAAAGGTCCCCATGAGCAGGAGAGAGCAGATCCCGAAGAACCACTGCCACCCCACGCTCAGCACGATTGCTGATGCAACCACCTGACCCAGAATTCCTGCTGCCAAGAATGCGGTTGATATAGCACCAATAGCCCGAGCACGGTGCTCAGGCGGAACCGCCTCCGTCATATAGGCAAGAGCAACTGGAGCGAAGCCAGCCGCCGCCAACCCCTGACATGCCCGAAGAACGGTAAGTAAACCAGCTGAGGTAGCAAAAGCACACCCGGCTGTGGTGAATATAAGAACTAGAAGCGCAATACATACCACTTTGACCCGCCCGTAGTGGTCGGAAATGGGCCCCCATATGAGGAACCCAATCGCATACGCAAAACTAAAACTAACAGAGAGCACATACGTGGCATCGGTGTGAAAAGTCTCAGATACCGCTGGGAGCAGAGGTATAGAAGAGTAAAGCTGGGTGAGCACCAGTAACGCTGTTGTCACAAGGACCGCCACAGTCATCCCCGTTGCTGGGTACTTTCGGGAGGATGGTACCTGCACAACGGTATGTATCCCCGATTTTTTAGGGTCCATGGTTACCCCACCTCTTTTCCAACGTAAGCGTTGGAATTAAGCCTAGTACCATGGAGGAATAATTTGCAACCCTATTGTTGGATTCAATGAAAGGAAAAACGGTTGTATGGCTTGGGATACCGAAAATACGAAACAAAAGATCAAAAATGCAGCCCTTACCGAATTTACTGCACACGGCCCCGACGGGACGACAGTGGAGCGTATCGCCAAAAGGGCGAAAGTGAATAAAGAACGTATCTATAACTATTTTGGGAACAAGCAAGAACTCTTCAAGAATATTCTGCGTGAAGAACTTGAACAGATCGCCAAAACCGTTGGCCTCACATCATTTGCAACAGAAGATATAGGTGATTATGCCGGTCGCATGTACGATTACCATCGCGAGAATCCCGATCTAATGCGTCTGCTCCGCTGGGAATCCCTTACGATTGATGGCGAAGTTCCTAACGAACACTACCGACGCAATCACTATGCGTTCAAGGCAGAAGCGGTACGCGCCGGACAAGAAACTGGAACTGTCACAGATGATATAGACGCCACCTATCTGGTGCTTTTTATTCTCGCCATCGTGGGATGGTGGTCGGCCATGCCGCAAATTTCCCGCATGCTCTGCGGTGAGCCGACAGAAGAAGAACATGCTAAACGCCGCGCCGCTGTCGTAGCAGCAGCACGACGCCTAGGGTGCCCGCATCACACCCGCGATGAACGCTAATATTTTTAGCCAAACGTACATGGACAACAGACATACCGTGCATTTTAGAACTGCATGCAGTTATCCGCCCTTTGGGCGTCTAAAATATCGAGCAGCTTTTCGCAGTAGGTCAGCACAGCACCGTCATTATGCGAGCCGATGACCTCATCGGCTACCGCTCGCAGCGCCTGTGATGCGTGCCCCATCGCAACCCCTGTACCAACAAAAGCCAGCATCTCACGGTCATTATCGCCATCACCAAAGGCTAGAACTTCCTGCGGATGTACGTTCAGACGCTCGCATAGATCACGCAGACCCCCGGCTTTATTCACTCCCTCACGCACTAGATCAATGGCACCAAAGCCACTGGCCAGAGGGATAACTTGAGGCGGCAGCTCACGCTGAAGAGTCTCAAGCACACTGTGGGTATCAGCCCGAACAGTCTGCACCGAGATTTTAATAAGTTCCCCACGCACTTGAGAGTAGTCGGTGATGCGCTCAGCACTCGGGTAGAACATGAGAACAAAAGAATAGGGGTCAAGCCCCTGCGGAACCGGCTGACCTTGAGCAGCGAAATAGTCCTGCACAATACTGGTGACAGCGCCCTGCCGGTTGTACGGTATAAAAATACTCTCAGTTGTACAGAGAATCACACCAATCTGCGGCAGGGTATCTAGTACCTCATACACATGCGGTACATCTGCCTCTTTGAAAGGGTGAACGGCCAGCTCTCCCGAATCATCGGCAAGGTAGGCACCGTTCTCAGCAATATAGATAATGCCCCGGTTCTCAAACCCTTTCATATAGTCGGTGAGTTTGGTGTATGTGTTACCGCTGGCCACCACAAAATAGATACCGTGTGCCTGTAAGCGAGGCAGAATACGTTCAAACCGGTCGGTGTCGAAGGTTTTAGCGTCCGTCAGGAAAGTGCCGTCCATATCAACAGCAATTAGACGCGGGGTGACTCTGGGGTTCGCGGGCGAGGAGGCAGCAAAGATTTCGGGCATACTAGTTTTTCCGTTCCATGAAGGGTGGATAAGTTTAAGGCTCTCATATCACCACCACCAACGGCCAATAGCGGCAATACCAAAACCCGGTGCTTTTGCCCTGTTTCTTACGTGCCCGCCGGGAGTCTCACCCCGCCCCTGGAACCCCGCGTAAAACATACATATAAACCGTTTCTCGCCGATGAAGAAAGCTACCATCAGAACTTTAGCCCGCTAAAAACATCCCGTTTCGCCATTTGTGCACCGCTGCTTTAGACGCACTCCCCACTACGGTACTCATGCGTGTTCAGATACACTCAAAATAGCTTCCGCATGTGACCGAATTCGCCGGTGGGGCCGGGGTCGGTTTTATATAATATATGTGGATGTTTTAGCACCGATACGTTGTTGTATCACCCGATAACTCACGCAGGTGCGAACGGCATCCAGCTCACTCTCACTCAATAGCTCACTCACTCAAGGAAAACTTATGCCTGCGCGCTTTCGCCGCACACAAAAACCGGCCACTATGGCCATATCTTCATTCGCTGTAGTATGTGCACTGATACTGAGCGGGTGTTCCACCGAAACTGTCACAGTGGAAGGACCCACAGCATCAAGCGCTTCACCCACTGCAGCAAATCCCCACAACCAGTTATCTTCACCCAGCAGCACCCCCTATGTCAGCCCAGCCGCTGCCTTTGAAACCCAGGAAGAGGACGCTGAAGAGCAGACGCACGATACCGGAATCTCTCCCGAGCAGGAAGCCAACCCCGTAACCGCACTGCCAGCTGCGAATGTATCGGATGCAGCCAGCGCCTTAACAACCCTGCAGTCCCTACCGATCAAGGGCCGCGCGCCCAAAACCGGGTATTCGCGGGATCAGTTCGGGCATGCCTGGACAGACACCGACCGTAACGGGTGCGATACCCGCAACGATATTCTGCGCCGCGATCTGTACGAGGTGACGGTTAAACCAGGAACACGCGCCTGCACAGTGCTCAGCGGCACCCTAGAGGATCCGTATACGGGGGTGAGCATCCACTTTAGACGCGGAAAAGACACCTCCCGCGCGGTGCAGATCGATCACGTAGTAGCCCTGTCTGACGCGTGGCAGACTGGCGCTCAAGAGCTGTCGAAGCAGCAGCGCATTGAACTCGCCAATGACCCCGATAATCTGCTCGCTGTAGATGGGGCGGCTAACCAGCAGAAGAGCGATGCAGACGCGGCTACCTGGCTGCCAGCTAATAAGGCGTACCGGTGCATCTATGTGGAGAAGCAGGTGCGCATTAAGGCGAAGTATGGGCTGTGGGTTAAGGCAGCCGAAAAGGAGGCGATGGTACGGGTGCTCAATGACTGTGTGAGCTCGGAAAACTCCGGCACCATTGAGCACACTCCCGTGGCCTCCCCTATTACTGAGCCCACGCGGGGTACGCCGCAGGCTCGGGTGCAAGCGCCTACACAGGAACCCGATTCTGCAGGAACGTATTACAAAACCTGTGCGGAGGCGCAGGCTGCCGGGGCAGCCCCTATTCGGCGTGGACAGCCGGGATACCGGGCGGCGCTGGATCGAGATGGTGATGGTGTGGCCTGTGAGGTGACAACGAAACACTAAAGTACCGGCTGCTTCTTTGGTGCGTGTATGAACCGACCTCTCATGAGTGACTATTCATGAAATGTCATGCTTCTTCATACACGCACTATTTTTGAGATGCACATCACGCTAAACCTGTGATTTAGCTGTGAATAAGCTGTATTCAGAGGCCTTTCTTTCATATTTGCTTGATAAAGAAAGTAAATTTCTGGCAAGGTACTCTCATGACTAAAGACAGCACTGCATCACTCGGTCTTCTTATTTTCCGCCTAGCACTAGGCTTCACATTCATCATGCACGGCTTCCAAAAAGCCTTCCTCAATGGGCCCACCGCGCAAGGAGCAATCTTCGCCAAAATGGGTATTCCAGCCCCCGAACTATCAGCCTACTTCACCATTGGTGCCGAACTCATCGGCGGTATTATGCTGCTGCTGGGTATCGGAACACGCATCGCAGCAGCAGCCATCACCATCGCCATGGCGGGCGCCTACATCTTTGTTCACGTCAATGCCCCCTTCATCATCGACCCGAAAACCGGGGCCGGTTTTGAGTACGTCTTTGTACTGGGCATGGCGGCCATTATGTTTATCCTCGTCGGCGGCGGCAAATACTCCATTGATGCGCTCCTGCCCCACCGCGGCGCTAAGAAGAGCTAGCCCCCTTAGCCGGGTGCGCCAAGGCACACCCACCAACCTTCACAAACTACATTTATTACCTAAAAGCGCCCTGCCGCTCACACGCTGGCAGGGCGCTGCTATGCCTCCGCCTCCAAGGCGTGCAAGAGACCCGGTGATACGACAAGCGCATCCCAGTATATCTTGACCGGGCAGAAACTGATTTATAAAGACGGCTCCGGTCAGAGCCCCACCGGGTACAGCAAAGCCCCACACGTTACGGTGTAAACCGCGGTACGTGTGAGGCTTATGTGCTGCATAGTAGCAGTGCCCCCAGTGGGACTCGAACCCACACTGGGCAGATTTTAAGTCTGCTGCCTCTGCCAATTGGGCTATAGGGGCCTGAACCGGCCCTCACTACTTTCGCACGAAGTGAGGGCCAGTATCAAATCCTAGACACCTGCAACCGTATTAGAGGTGTTCCTTTGTCTTTGCTGGGGCGGTACCGGTTGCCTCCTGGAACGCCAGGCGCGGGGTGCGCTGGCGGCGGATCGTAGTGGTATCACGGCCAAAGAGCTGGTTGAGTGCCCAAGTAGTCATAACACGCACAGTACGCTCAGTCGTGGGGATCGCAGAACCGTGGTAGCCGCGGTGCATAATCCATGCCAACGGACCGGCGAAGGTCTTACCCTTAAAGTTCGCCACGCCCTTCCACAGGCCCAGACCAGCCACCACACCGATCGTCTCGTGGTAGTAGTCAGTCAGCGGCTCACCGCGCCGTGCCGCCAGAATGTTCTTAGCCAGCACCAGAGCCTGGCGGGAGGCATGCTGCGCGTTCGGCACGCAGAAACCGCCCACACCGCCGCCGGAGAGGTCAGGCACGGCGGCGTTATCACCAGCAGCCCAAGCGCCCTCAACCACGCCAGCGTCCCCGGCAACACGCAGGTCTGCGTTCACACGCACACGGCCGCGCTCATCAATCGGGAAGTCGGTGTTCTTCAGCATCGGGGAAGCCGCAACGCCGGCGGTCCAAATCAAAGTATCGGTATCGATCTCACCAGCGGGAGACTTATCAGCCATATTAATCAGCTGCAGGTTACCGCCGGTAGCATCCGAGAGGGAGGTATTGAGCAGAATCTCAATGCCGCGGGCCCTCAGCTCGGCTACAACCTTCTCAGCGCGGTCTTCAGGTACCTCGGGCATGATGCGCGGGGCTGCCTCAATCATCACAAAACGCAGGTCTGAGGGGGTCAGACGCTCATTACGGTTGACCGCTTCACGCGCCATATCCTCAAGCTCAGAAATGGTCTCAACACCGGCGAAACCACCACCGACAATAACAAACGTCAGGGCGCGGCGGCGGGCATCCGCGTCCTCAAGAACGGAGGCAACCTCAATACGCTCCAGCACCCAGTTACGCACCGAAACGGCCTCTTCAACGGTCTTCATACCGATAGCGACCTCAGCCAAGCCGGGAATCGGGAAAGCACGAGTGACGGAACCAGCACCAAGAATAATCTCGTCATACTGCAGCTCGAACGGTTCGCCACTATCAATGGGCTCAACTACAGCGGTTCGCGCCGCATGGTTCACAGAAACCACAAGGCCGGGAATGATCTCAGTATCACGCAGATGCTGACGCAGGGGAACAGTTGCGTTACGACCCTCCATTGAACCTGCAGCGACCTCGGGCAGGAACGGCTGGTAGGTCATGTAGGGGTTAGGCTCAACGATGGTCACTACCCCGCCGGTGGCTTTGACCGCCTTCTGAATCTTCTTCGCCACGGTGAAGCCGACGTAGCCGCCACCGACAATGAGGATACGCGGACGATCCTGAGCCAACTTAGTGAATGCCATATTATGCTACTTCCTAGGTTATATTCTGCCGCCGCTCGCAGGCGGGCTGGCTACGAAAAGACCCCGTACGTCACGCCGCATAGCGCATCGCACGAGACAAGCCAAAAACACATGCACCTAACAGCGCAGGATCAGAACACAGAACCTGCGGGTGTACGTATTTTGCACTCTGTACTTACCTATCATTCTACGCGGTTGATAAGGTGAACACACACTTTATGAACCTGTAATAAACGGCAAATCGAAAAAATTATGACGACTTTTAGTTCTCATCCCGCACATGCGGCCGACGCACATGCCGGTGCATCTTATGCAGACGGTGCACCGTGAAGCTGGTAATCGCCAATAACCACAGCGCCAGCCCGCCCACAATCAGCGGCGGAACAACACCCGAATCTTCAGCAGGCACACTCGGTTCAGGCACCTTAGCCTGGGGAATATTCTCCCCATCCTCGTGCACCGGTTCGGAGCTCGTCGGCTCCGGAGCGCTCACCTCCTGCTTGCGATGGATCGCAATCCAGTTACTCATCGACCCCAGGGGGTTCTCCGCAGCATTCGACGACGTACTCTGTGCGAGCGCCGCCGTAGGGTTAATAATGCCGAACCCGTACAACGGGTCACGGCCAGCAGGCCCGGCATCATCGGCGCTGGTAATAATACGCTGAATAATCTGGGCGGCCGACAGCTCAGGGTATTTCGCTTTAATGAGCGCAGCCAAACCCGACACCAGCGGCGCAGAAGCCGACGACCCCGACCACAGCATGTACTTATTGTTCGGGGCGGCAGCGATCATATTCACCCCGGGCGCGGCAACAGCGATTGAAATCCCCTGAGAGGAAGAAGACCATGATTCCCGCCGGGAGCTATCAACGCTACCAACGGTGAGCACACCCGGGATAGTAGCTGGCGCCCCCACCTGGGTGATTCCGCTGCCGCGGTTACCGGCAGAAGCCACCACCAGCACGCCTTTCTCCTCAGCGTACTTGAACGCGTCATCCCAGCTGCGTGGCCAGCTCGCCTTATTAGAGCCGATCGACAGGTTAATGATCTGCGCCCCGTTATCCACGGCGTAGCGTACCGCCTCCGGCAGCTGCTCATCAATGCTTTTACCGCCGCCGGTGCCCATGCTCAGGGATACTGGCAGGATTTTTGCCTCTGGGGCCACACCAATTATGCCGGCGGGTTTACCCGGCTGCCCGGCGATAGGGGCCACACCTGTGGTGTTGTGCCCGTGCCCGGCAATCAGAGAGGCAACCTCGGTACCGTGCATCGGCTCGGTTCCCAAACCTGTCCAGCCGTCTGAACTGCCAACGCCGGAGGCATCATGGCCTTTCAGGACGTTCCCTTCCAGGTCAGGGTGGGTGCCGTCCACGCCGGTGTCGATCACTGCCACAGTCACTCCGCGCCCGGTGCTTTGATTCCAGAGCTCAGGGAACTTGTAATCGTTAATCCAGTACTCGCGCTGGCGCACATCATCCCCCGCGCTGGTGCTGTTTGTGGCCGCCGGTGCGGAGGCCACAGGCGCAGTTGGGGCCGATTTCGAAGGGGTTGGGGACGCGGTTGCAGAGGAACCCGGAGTGGGGGCCGCCCAAGCCGGGTTAAACCCGCCGGAGGCAGCCACCCCAACGCTTAGGGTGAGGGAGGCGACAACGGCGAAAGCTCTGTGTGCTAACCGGCGCGGTGCCTTTGAGGCGGGAGTCTCGGCGTGTTGTGCCGCGCCCGGCCGCTGCGCATCGTGCCGCTTATTCCAGTGAGTCGCCATTGTCCCTCCCTAAATAATTAGATCTCCTTGTAAAGTATTCTGCACTCTATAACTGTGAAAGTGCAATGCCGTCAAGGATGTCATGTTCACTTACTGTTACGGAATTAATCACACCGTCAGTAATCTCATTCAGACGCGTGAGAATCCTCGCATAAATAGTCACCCCAGCGCCGATCACATCCACCCGCCCGGGGTGCATATACCCCAGCTCGGCGCGCTCCTGGCGGGTCATACTACGCAGCACCTGGGCGGTACGCTGAACAGTCTCAAGAGACAATGAGGTGCCGTTAATCGCCTCGGAATCGTAGGTCTCTAAGCCCAATGCCGCAGCCGCGAGAGTGGTCGCGGTACCGGCCACCGCCACAGCGCGGGTGGCGGTGTTTAACGGCACAGAGCTCACAACGGTTTCGATGGCGGCGTCCGTATCGGCCTCAACCCGCCGCACCTGCTCATCGGTGACTGGCGCGGACACCATATGCCGCTCGGTCAGGCGCACACACCCCACGTTCACGCTTCGGGAGGCAATCACCTTAGCCTCAGCTCCCCTGCCGCCGCCAAGCACGAATTCGGTAGAGCCACCGCCTAGGTCAAACACCAGCGTGTTCTTATCCCCCGCACCAACGGCACGCATTGCACCCGCGAATGAGAGTGAGGCCTCCTCAGTGCCGCTAATCACCTCGGGCTCAATATCCAAGATCTGCTGAATACCCTCCATAAAAACCTTACGGTTACCGGCATCACGGGTGGCACTGGTCGCCACGAACCGCAGCCGGTCTGCACTGTACGCCTTAAGCAACTGAGCGTACTCTCTGGCAGCCTCAAAGGTGCGGTCCAGCGCCTCCTGCGCCAACCAGCCGGTGGCGTCCACCCCTTGGCCCAGCCGCACGATGTGCATCTGCCGCACCACATCCTTCAGGCGGGTGGTTTCCTTGCCGTTTTCATCAGTTTCGACGACTGCATCCGCGATCAGCAGGCGGATCGAGTTCGTGCCACAGTCTATAGCGCCAATGCGCATCTCAGGCTCCAATCTAGGTTTTGCCGGGTTTGAGCGTTGCAGGTGGTATGCACAGCAGCTGGCAGCTAATCAGCGTGCCGCCACGCGGGGTCGCAGGCACACGTATCGGGGGTCCACCACGGGGAAATCGCATCCAAAGCCCTATCCCCCATCGGGTTCACCCCGCGCCCCACCGAAAGAGTATGGCCGATGACGGCGTGCAGACACTTGACGCGGGTGGGCATACCCCCCGCCGAGATCCCATCAATCTCCGGGACCTCGTCGGTGCCGCTGATAATGCGGATACGCTCACGCTCGGCCAGATAATTCTCATGCGCGGCACGGTACTGCTGCGCCAGCTGCGGGTTCTGCGCCAATTCATCGGTCATCTCGTACATGAGACCGCCAGCCTCCAGCCGGGAGGCCGCCGCAGTAATGACCGGGTGGGCCAGGTAGAACACGGTCGGGAATGGGGTGCCGTTTGCTAATCGCGGGGCGGTGGCTGCCACTAGCGGGTTACCGCACACGCACCGTGCCGGAACCTCAACCACATCCCGCACTTTACGGCCCAGCTGGGCCGATAGCACCCGCACATCCTGCTCGGTGGGGATGAGGGCCTGAACCGTCACCCCAACCCCTTCAGGGACACGGTTCATCAGGTCTTCTTTAGTGCTCATTTATCCTCAATACTAAAAATCTACTGCCGCTTCTTCTGTGCACCCTGCGGGTTCTCCACCGAGTTCCACATCTTATTCGTCCACGAATCGTCGGGGGCGTTTTTCGCCGAGGCAGAGGTGTCGTCCACCTGTGTGTTATTCGAGTCAATGCCGGTCACCGCATATGGGGTGTCTCCCTCATTCACGTAGAACAGCCTGCTGCGGGCCTGCTGACGCACGTAGTTCTCGTCATCCCACCAGGTTTTCTCAACCTTCAGCTGGGCATTCTCCCGCTGCAGCTGAGAGATGTGCTCACGGGTTGATTCGATCTCCCGCAGCTGCGTGAAATAGTTATTAAGCGTCGGGTAGGTTCCCACCAGCAGGGCAACCACAATAATCGCCCCCATCAGGAACTGACCCGAAAAACCGCGCGCAGCAACCGGTGTCAGCTCATCCGGGTCTTGATCGCTGCTGCCTTCACGAATCATACGCCTCTGGCGCGCCAACTGCGGGCTTTCCTTACCGCGCCGAGGAGAACGGCCCGCCCCAATGACGGCACTGGTGAGGGTGCCTACCGTGCTGGGAGACCGCCGCGTGTCCTGCTGCTCCTGCTTATTCCGGGAGGTTCCTGCTCCCTTCGCCTGAGACGACTTGGTGCGTTTACGCAGTCCACGATTTTTCGGGGTGCCGGGTGTCTGGGCAGAACGGGACGGCCGGTTTTTCGCCGCGTGTTGACCTGCCCCAGCGGGGCGTCGTGTGCCCCGAGAAGCCGAGGCAGCTGAATCCTTCTGTCGGTCCCGTTCTGACATTGCTCTCTCCCTTCACCGCGCTGACCGTAACCATTCTATTCTACCGGCGGGCACCGCATCCTGTACCCGCCGCTACGTGCATTAACCGTGCAGGCAACGGCGGAGGGTGGCCACCCCCGCACGGGGAATAGCCACCCTCTTACTACATGAGCCTATAAGCTACCGAGCACTTATGCTTTCTTGAAGCGGGGGAATGCTGACTTGCCGGCGTAAACAGCGGCATCGCCCAGCTCTTCCTCAATGCGCAGCAGCTGGTTGTACTTGGCCACACGCTCGGAACGTGCGGGCGCGCCGGTCTTGATCTGACCCGCGTTAGTTGCCACAGCGAGGTCGGCAATGGTGACGTCCTCAGTCTCACCGGAACGGTGGGAAACCATGCAGCGGTATTCGCTGCGCTGTGCCAGCTCCATAGCGTCCAGGGTCTCGGTGAGCGAACCAATCTGGTTAACCTTCACCAGCAGAGCGTTTGCCGCACCCTCATTGATGCCCTTCTCAAGGCGCTCGCGGTTGGTCACGAATAGGTCATCACCGACGATCTGAACCTTTTCACCGATCTGCTCGGTCAGGGTCTTGTAGCCTGCCCAGTCGTTCTCATCCAGCGGGTCCTCAATGGAAACCAGCGGGTACTTCGCCACAAGATCAGCATAGTATGCGCTCATCTCTTCGGCGGACTTCTTCTGACCTTCAAACTCGTAGGCGCCGTCGTTGTAGAACTCGGAGGATGCCACATCCAGTGCGAGAGCAACCTGCTCGCCGGGCTTGTAGCCAGCCTTCTCGATTGCCTCAATAATGAGGTCAAGGGCCGCAGCGTTGGACTCAAGGTTCGGTGCGAAGCCGCCCTCATCGCCCAGACCGGTGGAGAGGCCACGGTCGTGCAGCACGGACTTGAGCGAGTGGTAGACCTCGACACCGGCGCGCAGCGCATCCGAGTAGTTCTTGAAACCGATGGGAGCAATCATGAACTCCTGAATATCAACGTTGGAGTCTGCGTGAGAACCGCCGTTGAGGATGTTCATCATGGGAACGGGGAGCACGTGGGCATTGGGGCCGCCCAGGTACTTGTAGAGGGGAAGGTCTGCGGACTCTGCGGCAGCCTTAGCGACGGCCAAAGAAACGCCCAGAATTGCGTTAGCGCCCAGCTTACCCTTGTTATTGGTGGCGTCCAGAGCAATCATGGCCTGATCGACGGTGCGCTGATCGGCGGCGTCGATACCGATAATTTCTTCCGAAATCTCTTCAATGACAGACTTGACAGCGCCCAGAACGCCCTTGCCCAAGTATACGGACTTGTCGCCATCGCGGCGCTCAACCGCTTCCCACTCACCGGTGGATGCGCCCGAAGGCACAGCAGCGCGTGCGAAAGCGCCGTCTTCGAGCAGAACCTCAACCTCAACGGTCGGGTTGCCGCGGGAATCTAGAATCTGTCGGGCGTGAACAGCGGTAATAACAGCCATGAAAATGCTCCTTGAAAATGTAAAGGATGTGGACGGCTCACTCGGCGTCAACGCCCGGGATAGGCGCGGCCTGCTCAAGTCGTATACAACTAAAATTTTAGCAAAACTCCCACATAAACACACCGGTTACAACAGGAATTTTTGCGATTCATGAAGGTATCCAACACCTTTAGTGGGGGGTACGTTGCAGAAAGTGCTCATGGCAGCACAGAACAACCCGCCGCTGCCGCTTACGCGGCGCAGACGGGTCGTTCGCTCCACTACAGTCTAGGAATTGTACTCAATGAACTTACGGGTGTAGGTACGCAGGGCGCGTTCCGCATCCAGCCCATTCTGCCGTGCGCGGCACACCAGGGAGAAAAGCAGCTCACCAAAATCTTCTTCACTATAGGTAAACGGAAGATCGTCGTCTAAGGAGGTAGGCTCGGGCGGCAACACAATATCGGCCTTGCGAGCCTTAGCAATCGCCTTCGCCGCTAAGGCCAGCGCAGGCAGATGAGGAGGAATGCCGTCAAGCGGACCTCGATCGGATTTCTCCTTCTTCTTAAGCTCATCCCAGAAAACCTGCTGCTCGGCGACGGTCATCCGGGACTCGCCCGAAGAATCACCAAAAACATTCGGGTGCCGATCGTGAAGTTTTGTGTCCAGGCCCTCAATCACCTGCTCGATCGTAAAGCCGCCCGGCTCTGCCGCCGCAATATCAGCGTGGAAGAGAACCTGAAGCAGGACATCGCCCAGCTCTTCACGTAAAAGCTGCAGGTTTGTGCCTTCGGGTGCTTCGACAGCCTCCACAACCTCATAGGATTCCTCAATCAGGAACCGGATGAGAGACTGATGAGTCTGCTCGGCATCCCAGGGACACCCGCCGGGCGCGCGCAGGGTCGCCATCGTGTGCACTAAACGCTCGAAGGCTCTCCCCGCACGTGCGGCAACCTCAGCTACGTCCTTCTCGGACGCTTTATCTTCATTCACAGGCAGATTCTCCTATAGATTCCAGCGGATGTTACAGATTCCAGTGCGCCAGCGCAGCCGCCATATGCGCAGGAATCCTGGCGCCAAGGCGCGGGAACATGCGCAGCTCCTCCACATAACGCTCCGCCTCAAGCTGGCGCGGATACCGCACAAACGCCTGTTCACTCGAATAATCAAACGCCGCCTGTACCGGAACCCCCGGGGTGAACGTGAGACTAATCGCCAGCGGCGACCCCTCACCCTCACTATACGAATCGGTCTTCAGCCGCGGAATATCCAGAGTCTCCTCAGGCACCAAGTCGAAGGTGCGCACCTGCTCCCAGAACCCGTTACGGCGCACATGCGTCAGGGCGTCATAGTAAGAGCCAAGGGCACGCACACGAATCAGCACCGTAGTGGCATCCGTAGCCGTGCCGCCCTCACCAAACAGGGCCTCAACCACGGGAGCCAGACGATGCGCCACCTGCGCCTCGGTGAGAGTCAGGTTCCCCTCGGCGAGCTTCGTATCGGAGAGCACACTCACATCTGCGGCAGGCTGTACGGTGGGGGTATCCGGATCAGCGCAGACCGTGGGCGTATCGGGATCCGAGCACGTGGACTCAGGCTTTTGCTCTGTCTCCGTCTCAGCAGCAGTCTGCTGCACGGGAGCCAGTAAAGACTCCTTCTCAACCGCAGGTACCAGCTCCTCATCATCCACATGCTCGGGAAGTTCAGGGCCGCGATGGGCCGTGCCCTCGCTGGCTGCGGCAGTCACAGTATCCAAGTCCGCAGCGCCCGTCATGGGGGCCTGTGCTTCAGGATCAACAGTATGGTCCGCTTCGGTACCAGCATCACCGGTATCCGCTGCGCGGGTGAAAGCGGCAGCATCGACAAGATTCGTCGTGTGCGCATCGGCGGGGCGTAAGAACCCGGCGGCGGCCTCAGCTGAAGCATCATTTGCCGCAACAGCAGAGGTGACGTTCACAATCTTGCTGGAACCAGCGGCAGTGTTTTCCTTGTCCTTCTCCTCTGCCACAGTGTCCTCAGGCTCGTCCTGCTGCCAAGAGGCGTCGGAAGAGACTGCGGGCAGAGGGCCGGTATCGTCGTTAACTGCCGCACCGTCGTCAGGGGCCTGTACCGGCTCGTCCTCGCCCAGGTCAGGGGCCGCAGCACCTTCATTGAGGGCGGCAACCGTCTCGTGCACCGTTGGGGCGGGGGCGCTGTCCTCCACAGAATCCTCAGCGAGAGGTGCTTGAGTTTGAGGCTTCTGAAGTTTACTTTCGGCGCTGGCCACAATCGCCGCGAGCGCAGCGGCCATCCCATCAATGTCTTCCTCTTCGGCCCCGGAGTCTGCGGCTTCAGAGGTGTTCTCAGCTTCAGCAGTGGTGTCAGTGTGCGGAGCTAGACTCTGTGCGGTAAGGCTGGCGTGGCCCACCTGACCCGGCTGGTTGCGGTCCCCAGACGTGTTGGTATCGGTGGTGGCTGCAATACTGTCTTCCTCGGTGCCGTCCAGTTTGGCATTATCCAGCTCGGTGTCATCCAGCTCGACGCTGTCCTGTTGCGTGTCTTGACGAGAAACATCCTCCCCGGGGAGGTCCTCGGTGAAGGAGTCCGCAGGCTCTTCGGTGGAGAGCACAGCATCTTCGGCTGCAGGCTGAGGCATTTCATCACGCTCGGAAGCCTCGCTCAGCAGCTCCTCAGCCTCATCAGGCTCATCGCTGCCTTCATCTGCCTTAACCAGGTTGAGGGGGTATCCGCCCAGCGGCAGAGGCTCATCCTGGGTGTTTTCACGGAGCGCGGTCTCCTGCTCTTCCGGCGCCTGAGTCTCATCAAGGCCCGCCAGAGGCGCAGCGTCTGCCGTTTCGTTCAATACCTCATCATGCGTAGGCTCTGCCTCATCGGCGGTTTCAAAGCCATCCTGCGTCTTCTCGCCGGGTGCTTCGTCCCGCTCACTTTCGGTGTTGGTGCGCATCAGCGGGTCAGCGTCGTAGTCGTGCGTCGGCTCAGGAGCGGCACCGGGTTCGGTGCCCTCCGCAAAGGCCGTAGCGGGTGCTGCCTCCGCTATAGTGTCCGCAGCGTCGTTATCCTGCTCCGTTGCCGGGAAAATATAGTTCTTATCCCAGTTCGTGGAATCCGCAGCGCTCATGTATGAGGCCTGCACCGCCACACGCCCGCCCAGGCTGGGGCTGGCCGCCACGAGGGCGCGGGTCCACACCGTACCCGAATCCTGTGCCGCAACATAAAGCGCCGCTACGGAATCGAACCAGATGGTTCCGGGCACTACGACGCCCTTTTCAATCTCATCCCCCTGGTAGTACAGGCGGTAGTTCATATCGTCATTAACCTGGTGCAGGTCAAAGGTGAGCTGCCCATGACCGTGCTCGCGCATGGTCTCAATAAGCGTGTAGAGCGGGTTATCAGGAGTCAGCACTTCAGCGTCGGGGGCATCAAATATCGGCTCCGGTGCGTGATGCGTGTCGTCACTGGTGCCGCTAAGACCCGCAGAGTCTGCTACAGCCGCAGACGCGCCCGTTGTTGCGGCCACGGCAGCAGGCTCAGGGGTGAGGGTGCTGCTTAACGGGTCTGCACCAGCAGCCTCAGCGGCTGAATCTTCCGGGGTTCGGGTGTCTTCTTCGTGAGGTTCAGCATCATCATGATGCAGTTCCCACGATTCTTCCTCAACGCTCGCTACGGGGTTCTCACTGGGCTTCTTGAGGGAGTTCTGAATCGGGGCAAACTCGATCATGGGGACTTCCTCGAACCGCTCAACATCATTCTCCGGGCGCGCCGAACGATGATTGTTCGCGGCCCCCTCAGGGGCCTCGGCGAGGCTATCTGATGCATTAAAGGCAACTTCATCGGCGATGCTGGGGCTCTGGTGTGCTGTGCCTGTACCAGCCACTGATTCCTGCCCTGCAGGCACATAGTGCTCGATATCTTCGGGGTCGTTCTCACTATCGTCCGACTCAGCAACCTGCCCGGTATCGGTTGTTTCTTGCACCGACGCCCCCGTATCTTGAGCTGAGATAACCGGCAGCGCCCCCGCGTACGTCTCAGGTTCCGTTACGGTGGTGTGGGCATCTTCTTCCGGGGTGTCGGGCAGGTGCAGCAGCACCGTCTCGTCGGTGACCAGCTCAATCTTCTGCTCGGGGTCGTTCTCATCGTTAGTTAGCCCGAGACGGGTCATATAGTCTTTTACGCGCGCCTGACGGGTCTCGTCGTCTTCGTCCTCATCATCGTAGTCATCGTCTTCGTCATCATAGTCGTCTTCGTACTCGGCTGAGGCGTCGTGTCCCTCATCATCGTAGGGGTCCTGGGCGGGCGCATCGTCAGTGTCGTAGTCGTCTTCGGGTTCCTGCGTTTGGGTGCTGGATTCGCTGGTTGTGGCTTCTAGTTCCTGTTCCTCAGCGCCGGGGTGCACCAGGTTCGCGCTGTCGGTGGAGTCCTGGTCGTGTTCTTCGAAGAAGTCTTCAGATGCAGCGGTGTGGCGTGCGTTTTCTTCGACAACACGCTGACCCTGGGACCGCTGGCTTTCGGTGCGCACAAATTTCCGGAGGGATTCCTCCCACTGCTGCTGTTCCATCACTTTTTCGCTCAGGCTTCGCTCTTCCGCCTCCGCCGCGGCTGCTTCTTCAGCTGCGCGCACCTGTGCTTCCCATTTTTTCTTGCCGATTCCAAAGATTCCCACTGTGGTCCCCTCCACTAGTTCTTGTCGGCGCTCCCGGCGGACACGGCGAGAGCTGAGTGTGTCTGGTGTGTCTGCATCCCATTCTATCGCCTACCCGGTATATCAGGGCCGCAGAAATGCGGGTGAACCGCCGTATTTCTGCGGGCAAAACCGCTCAATGGTGCGGCACATGCCGTTTATGAGGCACGCCCGGGTGGGATTTTATACAATAAATGGAATACCTAAACCATACCTGGAGTACCCGCCTCCATGCACACCGAAGCAAATTTGACAGTGCGTTCATCACTATGGAAAGCGCAAAAACCGCCTCACGATTGTTATTCAGCATAATGACGGTCGGGTAACTGCCTGAAGCATATTCTCAAAACTGGTAAGTTTTCATTGTCTTTAGACTAGAGCATGGGATGGGTAAAGGATCCCCCGCAGCTTTGCCTACTCACGTAGTTGAGCGTGTAAACACTTTAGTTACTTACGGGCCGAGTGTCTGATCTCAAGATCATCATATCCTTGGGGCATGTGCCGTTTGGCAGGGTTTTGAGAGTCTCTTGCTACATGGGGGCCAGCATCTTCTGCCGCACCCCTGCTCATTCATCGCACTCCCGCACATTGCAGATCCACTACCTGCGGCACTTATGATACGTTCTGCTATTACCGTGTTGTCACTATCACGAGCCTTAAATAGTTCACCTTTATCACGCGGGAAAATAGCAAAAAGCTAACTGGTCAATTCACCCTCTTAATAAAAACTCGGGTAGCCCTGACACATCCCATGCTTATTCAGTAATATTCTCTGCACCCATTACCCCTTCATATGAGAGTCCATAAGACGAACATGCCGCCCTATCCGGAGCTCAACATATATCTGTGCAGGTCACTTGTGGGTTCCTGCCCGGTGCATGTGCAGAAGCCTACCCTCTAACGGATAACCTTCATAGCACCAGGGTATTTTACAATGTCAGTTTTAATTATAATGAATTATTGATAAATATGTATCAATGTCAGCAATTAGTTTAATGTGTTCAGCATTTAAGTAAAGATGAGTATTTTCTCCGCCGTTCCCCCAAGTATATATAATAATCTCTTGAGTAAAATTAAATTCATTAAATATTTTTTAAATAATTTATTTTTCGGCGCAAGGCAAAGCTCATCATAAAATATAATTAACCGCAATTATTTTCTGATATGTTCTTGGTTCCGTGAAAGAATCCAGTGGGGCATCCTCACCATTAAAACGCCCGCCCACCAGGACAAGTGTATATACTCTACCGGGCCTCATCCCGTACCGGGTTTGCGGCTTTCGCGGCTTTTGCCAGCTCAAAACGCACCGCACGCAAAGCGGTCGCAGCCATCACCCGCACGCCCACGCCGATAGCGCGCTCATCGGGGTTGTAATCCCCCTGATGCAGATCATATGTCGGGTCTTCAGGGGCGCGGGTACCCAACCGGAACATTGAGCCCGGAACTTCCTGCAGCATCCAGGCGAAGTCCTCTCCGCCCATAGACTGCTCCACCAGCACGATTGAGTCCTCCCCCAGTTCAGCCCGGGCGGCGTTCTCAATCATGGTCGTCTCGGTGTCGGTGTTCACCACCGGCGGCACCCCGCGAATATGCTCCACCCGGGCGTTCACCCCGAAAGGCACCGCGACCTGCTCAATCACCTCATCTAGCAGCTGCCCGGCGTGGCGCCACACCTCAACGTCTAGGCAGCGCATAGTCCCCGCCAAATACCCTTCGGCGGGGATGGCGTTTGGGGCCACCCCAGCATTCACCTGCCCCCAGGCGACCAGCACCCCCGAACGCACATCGGTGCGGCGAGTCAGCACTGCGGGCACCTGAACCGCGATCTGACTCATCGCGTAGATCAAATCCTCCGTCAGATGCGGCCGTGAAGTGTGCCCGCCGTGGCCGCTCAAATGAATTTTGATCGTATCCGAGGCGCTGGTGATCGCCCCGATACGTGTGCCGATCTGCCCCAAATCAACTTTCGGGTCGCAGTGCAGGGCAAAAGCGCGCGGCACGCCCCGCAGCAGACCCTGGTCGATCATCTGCACCGCACCACCTGGCAGCTGTTCCTCGGCAGGCTGAAATAGGATGCGCACGCTGCGGCCCAGCGGGGTGCGCTCGTTCAGTTCGTGCAGCGCAAGCGCCACCCCGAGCATAATCGTCTGGTGAATATCGTGCCCGCAGGCGTGCATCACTCCCGGCACGGCTGAGGCATACTCCAAGCCCGTCTGTTCCTCAATGGGCAGGGCGTCAATATCGGCTCGCAGCGCTAAGGCGAACGGGCCGTTGCCGATGTCCACATAGCAGCCGGTTCCTTCACACGCCACAGGGCTCATGCCCGCACCACGCAGGTGATTCATAATACGCTCGGTTGTTTTCACTTCACGGAACGAAAGCTCCGGGTTGCGGTGCACCTGCCGACGGAATTCGGTCAGAGTGGGCATCATGCGCGCAACCCACTCATCAAACACCGGGGTTGAAAGATCGTAACGTGAATTAGCGAAAACCATACTTACTATTAAACACCTCGCGGCACCGGTAGGAAGAACTTTCACCCCGCAGCGGGGCTGTTTCTTCCCACCCGGTGCCGCGCATCGGACTGGGTGAGGGCGCCTATAGGGAGCGTGCCAGAATGGCCTGCTTCACCTCAGCAATGGCCTTAGTAATCTGAATACCGCGCGGGCATGCCTCGGTGCAATTGAAGGTGGTGCGGCAGCGCCACACGCCCTCTTTGTCATTGAGGATTTCAAGGCGCAGGTCTCCGGCGTCATCACGGGAATCGAAAATGAACCGGTGCGCGTTCACAATCGCGGAAGGACCGAAGTACTGACCGTCCGTCCAGAACACGGGGCACGAAGAGGTACACGCGGCGCACAGGATGCACTTCGTGGTGTCGTCAAACCGTGCGCGATCCTCAATGGTCTGCAGACGCTCACGTTCCGGCTCGTTACTGTCATTAATGAAGAACGGCATGATTTCGCGGTACGCCTGGAAGAAAGGCTCCATGTCCACGATCAGGTCCTTCTCGCAGGGCAAGCCCTTAATCGGCTCGACCGTGATCGGCTTGGTCATGTCGAGGTCTTTCAGCAGGGTCTTGCACGCCAGACGGTTACGCCCGTTAATGCGCATTGCGTCCGAACCGCAGATGCCGTGCGCGCAGGAGCGCCGGAACGAGACGGACCCATCCAGTTCCCACTTGATTTTGTGCAGCGCATCCAGCACACGGTCGGTGCGGTACATCTGCAACTTAAAGTCGTCCCAGTACGCCTCGTCAGAGACCTCGGGGTTGTAGCGTCGCACCCGAATAGTCACGTCGTAGGTGGGGATAGCGCCGCCGTCGCCGCCGGTCATACCTTCAAAAAGCTTGACGGATTCCGGTTCAGGAAGTTCGTTTTCGGCCATTTTAGTACTTACGCTCCTTGGGCTCGTAGCGGGTGTAAATGACGGGCTTAGTGTCGAAGCGCAGGCCCTTCACGCCCTCAAACTCAGACTCGGGGTCAAGGTAGACCATGGAGTGCTTCATGAAATTCATATCGTCACGCTTGGGGAAATCCTCGCGGTAATGGCCGCCGCGGGATTCCTGGCGGTGCAGGGCCCCTACCGACATGACTTTCGCCAGCTGTAGCAGGAAGCCCAGTTCCACAGCCTCCAGCAGATCAAGGTTAAAGCGTTTGCCCTTGTCCTGGATGGAGATGTTCTCGTAGCGCTCCTCCAGCTCACTAATGACTTTCAGGGCGCGGCGGATGGTCTCTTCGGTGCGGAACACCTGCATGTCAGCGTCCATGGTCTTCTGCAGGTCTGCACGGATAGCGCCGACCTTCTCGGTACCTTTGTTTTCACGCAGGGTATCCAACAGACCCAGCACACGATCAGCAGCATCATCGGGAACCGGCAAAAACTCTGCGGATGCGGCGTATTCGGCCGCTTTACGGCCCGCACGTTTACCGAACACGTTAATGTCCAGCAGCGAGTTGGTGCCTAGGCGGTTCGCGCCGTGCACCGACACGCAGGCCACCTCACCGGCAGCGTACAGACCCTGTACGGTTTCTTCGCTGTTGAAGTACACCTCGGTCTCGTTGTTCGTGGGAATACCGCCCATTGCGTAATGCGCGGTGGGGAACACCGGGATCGGCTGGTGGTGCGGCTCAACCGCCAGGTAGGTGCGGGCGAACTCGGTGATGTCCGGCAGCTTCTCGTCAATGTGGGAGGGTTCCAAGTGGGTCAGGTCCAACAGCACATAGTCTTTGTTGGGTCCACAGCCGCGGCCTTCACGCACCTCATTCGCCATTGCACGAGCCACAATATCGCGGGGAGCCAGGTCTTTAATGGTGGGTGCATAGCGTTCCATGAAACGCTCACCGTCAGAGTTACGCAGGATGCCGCCCTCACCGCGGGCGCCTTCCGTCACCAGAATACCCAGCCCGGCCAGCCCGGTGGGGTGGAACTGCACGAATTCCATGTCCTCCAACGGCAGGCCGCTACGCAGGGCGATTGCCATACCGTCACCGGTGAGGGTGTGCGCGTTCGAGGTGGTCTTGAAGATCTTGCCGCAGCCGCCGGAGGCGAACACCACAGATTTTGCCTGGAAGACGTGCACTTCACCGGTTGCCAGGTCGTAGGAGACAACCCCGGCGGGGCGGGGGCGGCCTTCTTCATCTTTGACCATCACCAAATCGAGCACATAGTACTCGTTGTAAAACTCCACATTGTGGCGCACGCAGTTCTGGTAGAGGGTCTGCAGGATCATGTGACCGGTGCGGTCAGCGGCGTAGCATGCGCGGCGTACCGCTGCTTTACCGTGGTCGCGGGTGTGACCGCCGAACCGGCGCTGGTCAATACGCCCCTCGGGGGTGCGGTTGAAGGGAAGACCCATTTTTTCAAGGTCGAGCACGGCATCGATGGCTTCTTTTGCCATAATCTCTGCCGCATCCTGATCGACGAGGTAGTCACCGCCTTTGACGGTGTCAAACGTATGCCACTCCCAGTTGTCTTCCTCGACGTTAGCCAGTGCGGCGCACATACCGCCCTGGGCGGCGCCGGTGTGGGAGCGGGTGGGGTATAGTTTGGTCAGCACGGCGGTGCGAACTCGCTGGCCCGCTTCGATGGCGGCGCGCATCCCGGCACCACCGGCGCCGACGATCACTACATCGTACTTATGTACCTGCATGATGTTCTTTCTTGTATCGAAAACTCTGTACGTGTGCTGGCCGTCGTTAGCGGGCGGCGCAGAAGCTGGGCAGCAGGTGGGATGCCGCGCCCGAGGGGCAGGGGTCGAAGGTGAAGATCGTGAGGGTTCCCACCAGAAGCACGAACGCCGAGGCGAGGAACAGAATAATCTTCAGCCACACGCGCACCCGGTCTTTTTCGGCGTAATCATCAATCACCACACGGATGCCATTAGTGCCGTGCAGCATCGCCAGCCACAGCAGCAGCAGGTCCCAGACCTGCCAGAACGGGTTGGCCCATTTACCGCCCACGAACCCGAAATCAATGGCGTGGATACCTTCCCCCACCATGAGGTTTACAAACAGGTGGCCGAAGATCAGCACCACCAGCAGAACACCTGAGAGGCGCATCCCCAGCCAGGCGAACATCTCAAAGTTATTGCGTTTAGAGGAGGAGCGGTTGTACTTGACGCCATCAATCTTGTTATCGCGGATGCGCGGGATGGCAACGCGGGATTTTAGCGGGGTAGCCATGGCTTAGTGACCTCCAATGTGGGCGAAAACGTTCGGCAGGTGGCGTACCGCAAAACCGGCAACAAAAATGACCCACAGCACCAGCACAACCCACAGGATTTTAATGTGGTTGTAGGTTGCTTTCTCGGAGGTCTCAATAATCCCGTCCTTGTTTGGCTTCTGAATGTGCTCAACCTTCGAGTTGGTGGCCGGGCCCCAGAAGTCAATGAGGATAATGCGGATACCGTTGAATGCGTGGTAGACAATAGCCGCAACGAGGGCCGTCTCCCCCAAACCCATGATGGGGTTCTTGTATAGGCTCAGCACGCTGTTGTATGCCTCAGGGGAGATACGCACCACGGCGGTGTCGAGCACATGAACCAGTAGGAAGAAGAAAATGGCGATACCCGTTACGCGGTGGGCCACCCACGACCACATTCCATAGCGGCCGCGGTATAGGGTGCCCTTAGACATATTCGGCACTGAATAACCTCCTGTAGACCGCTGGAGAGCATCGGGGTCTGTGTGAAACCTCAGAGGGAAGCGCTCCCAGCGACAACCGTGAAATCATATTGTTGCTTACAAGATACCAGGTTCGCGCAGGGCTTATTGACACAATGTCGACTATATTAGACAGGTTAATTAGGTCATATCTCTTTAGCGATATCCTGTTCTGCGGCGAGTTCATGCGGAACTAACCTTAACCTTATGTGATAAAAATCTACTATCAGCAGCTGGCAAAAAGGTTTAAGAAACGAGAACATGACGCATCCCGCGATATTCTGTAATTGATGAATACTACACTTTCGCGTTTTCGACCGTTCATTCCAGCCGGGGGCGTCGGTTCCCGCCTCTGGCCTCTTTCCAGAGCACACGCCCCAAAATTTCTGCTCGATTTAACGGATTCGGGTAGTTCCCTCTTAAGGGAAACATATGACCGACTCATTGATTTGAGCAATGGCTCGCTCATGGTGGTCACTGGGGTCGCCCACGCAAACGCTGTCACTCAGCAGATTCCCGAGCTCCGCGCCGCCGATCTGGTTCTTGAACCCTCCCCGCGCGATTCCGCCGCCGCCATTGGGTTAGCCTGCGCTATCCTGCACCGCCGCGAACCCGATGCGATCATTGGCTCCTTCGCCGCTGATCACGTGATCAGTCCCGTCGACGAGTTCCAACGGGTCGTCATTGAAGCGGTAGAGACCGCCGCGACCGGCAAAATTGTCACCATTGGTATCACCCCCACCCACCCCTCAAGCGCTTTTGGGTATATTCACGCCCGGGAGTCGCTAGGGATTGAGCAGGCACCCCACGCCCTCGCCGTGGATTCTTTCGTTGAGAAGCCTGATGCGGCAACCGCCCAGAAGTACCTGGACTCCGGCGAATACGCCTGGAACGCGGGCATGTTCGTAGCCCCCGCCGAGCTCATGCTCAAACACCTTGCAGCCAACGAGCCCGAACTACATGCGGGTATTATGCAGATTGCTAACGCCTGGGACAGCCCGGAGCGCGAAGACATTATGGAACGAGTGTGGGGCACCCTGCCGAAAACCGCTATTGACTACGCGGTGGCAGAACCCGCAGCCGCAGCAGGCGATGTTGCCATGGTACCCGGCTCATTCAGCTGGGATGACGTGGGAGATTTCGACGCCGTGGCGCGCCTTAACCAGGAGAAAACCGGTGAGGATCTCACTATCCTTGGCGATAACCAGAATGTTCTTAACCAGGGCTGCAGCGGTATTGTCGTCTCAACAACGGACCGTAAAATCTCGGTGATTGGGCTGGACGATATTGTGGTGGTAGACACCGATGACGCACTGCTGGTCGCCCCGCGTTCGCAGGCACAGAAAGTCAAGGAAGCGGTGAGCGAGCTCAAGGAGCGCGGACTCACCGAGCTGCTCTAAAATCTCACCAGCAAAAGTGCGCGGGGAAAGTGTGCCCGGCTAAAGCGTACTCAGTAAAACACGCCCAGGTACCCCCCCCCGAAAAGCAGTGCGGGGTGCCCGCGCGCTTTTGCCAGCGGCACATGCATAAGGCTCCCGTATCGGTCATATCAACCGATGCGGGAGCCTTCAGCTTATTGTGTTCAGTCAGTGCCTTCGCGGCTAATGGCCATGATCGCCCTCATGGCTTTCACCGTGCCCGTGGTCCTGAGTCGGGGCCGGTTTCGAGGATGATGTACCGCTTAGCTCATTTGGAGTCTGCGGCAGCTCAACGCTCACCAGGGTTTTGGGGGCCTTAGCATCTGCAATATTCACCGCGTGCAGCTTTTTCGTTGCGGGGTCGCTCACATAGGCGGTTTTACCATCCACCCACAGGGCCGGGCGCGGGTCCTGCCACGTTTCAGATTCGCTCCAGGCATCCATGAGCTGTACCGACCCGAGTTCAGAGCCGGTGGCCGGGTCAAAAATACGCAGTTTACCGTCGGTAGTTAGCAGCAGCGCCTCCCCCTGAGGCCCGCGCCCTAATGACCGGAACGTGTAGCTTACCCCCTGCGGCAGGGAGTATACGGTGCGTTTTTTCGCCACAGTGTCGATAATGGCGAACTTCTCGGGGCGTTCGAGTTTGGCTTCTTTATCGGTCTTATAGTCCGCCAAAACATACTGCGAGTCGGCCGAGCCTGCCTGGTTCCCGGAACGCGAGTACGGGTTTTCAGGGTTGTTCACCTTGGTGAACGTGCCATCCCGGTAGATGAGCGCCCCGTCGGTGCACCCAACGGTAATCACACCGTCTTTGGCAATAGCCTCGCCGTGAACACCGGGGCATTCTTTATTCTCAGTAATGGTCTTGCCCTGAGCGTCTACCACAGCCGCACCGGTGCGGGTCTTCTCATCCCCTACCGACACCAGGTAACGCCCATCCGGTAGCGGGATGGCGAACCCGTGATGCGGTGCGGGCAGTTTCACCTGCTGGGTTTTCAGCTCGGAGGCGGTGCGTTTATTCACGGTCAAGTCGGAGGGGCTATACACCTCGAAAGTGCCGGTGCCGTCGGCAAAAGCGGCGCTCTTACCATTATCGGTGATCACATGCCCGGTATGGTCCGCAGCCAGCGACAGGGAGCTGAGGGTGGGGGTAGTCGTGTAGTAGTGCGAGTGGTCCCCGTGCGGCACCGACCATGCCCCCGTGTCTAAGAACGCGTAACTGTTGCCATCAGCAACCACGAGGTGACGGTTATCCCCGGCGGGGGTAAGACGCAGGAACCCGTCTTTTTTAATGTCCTGCAGCAGCTTCATATCTTTAGCGTCGTATACGAGCACGCCGCCGTCATAGGTAACAGCTACACGGCTGGAGGGGCCTTTGCTTTCGACGATGGGGGCTGCGGAGGCGCTGGCGCTTGCCGATGAGCTTTCCGAGCTGGAGGCACTGGTACTAGTGGAGCTAGCACCCGAGGAGCATCCGCTGACTACCAGGGTAAACAGCGCCCCGAAACAACTAAGGGATGTTAAAAATTTTGTACGTGTGTTGCGCATGTGAACTACCATAACATAAATGAGAACCATTCTTCTAAACGGTTATACAGTGGTCCACCTCTCTCATAAATGGCTGTAGGGTAAGGCACCAAAAAGGCACGGGCGCATGCGCCCGTGCCTGACTAATATATTTCCGCTCTTTACGCCACGTTCTAAGAAGCCGTTATTCTATGGCCAGGTCAATGCTTCCCAGCAGCTCCCACTCCGCCCCGTCATAGGCGTAGGCGTGCAACGCATCCACCGCGAAAGAACGCTCAGCAGCAGGAAGTGCATCAAAAACAGTTTTTGCTTCAGCCACCTGCCCGGGGCACAAGTTCTGGCCCAGCGTAATATGCGGCACGTACGGGAACGGCGTGGCACACTCCCCCAGCTCCCGCACGCACACCTGATGAAGCTGGTGCAGCGCATCCGCGCCGCAGTCAATCGACAGGTAATCCACCTCAGTCACCGGGCGGAAAGTACTCACCCCACCCACCTGCAGTCTGACCGTACCGGTATCACCCAGGGCTTGCGCAAACTTTACCGAGCGCCACCCGGCCTCGACCTGCTCACTGAGCTGCCCCACATACACGGTCACGTGTGCGCTGAGCCCCACGGCGATGTCCTGCTCACGCTTCCACCCCAGCAGGCGGGATGCCAAGGGGTCGGGCACATGCGCAATAAGGCTCAGGTAGCGCTGCCCCTCTTTCAGCGTCGGTGAGGGACGCCTCAAGCTGGCGGTGTATTCGGCGGTCACGGTCGGGCTCCTTCGGTTTCTGACGTATTAACCGGTTGCGTGGTTAGCCGCGTAGCGCGGGCAGGAATCCCACGCGGTCATAAACATTCTCAAGGGTAACGGTCGCTATCTCACGCGCCTTTTGCGCCCCAATAGCCAGCAGACGATCCAGCTCAGCGGGGTCTGCCACAAGTTCAAGGGTGCGTTCACGCATGGGTGATAGCTTCTCAACCGCCACCTCAGCCAGATCGACCTTCAGATGGCCGTACATTTTCCCCTCGTACCGGGCAACAATCGCGTCAATGCTCTCACCAGTCAGTGCAGAGTAGATCGACAGCAGGTTCGACACACCGGGTTTCGTCTCACGATCGTAGGCGATCACGGAACCATCATCAGTGACGGCGGATTTGATTTTCTTCGTGGTGGTTTTAGCGTCATCCAGTATTTTAATGAGGCCCTTCTCCGTTGTTGCCGACTTCGACATTTTTGAGGTGGGCTCCTGCAAATCGTAAATCTTTGCGGTCTCTTTCAGAATCGCCGGTTCGGGCACCACAAACGTCTCCCCAAACCGCGAGTTAAACCGCTGCGCCAGGTTACGGGTGAGCTCAAGGTGCTGGCGCTGGTCCTCGCCCACAGGCACCGCATCCGCCTGGTACAGCAGAATATCCGCAGCCATGAGCACCGGGTAGGTGAACAGCCCCACCGAGGCGTTGTCGGTCCCCTGTTTCTGCGCTTTGTCTTTGAACTGGGTCATACGGGATGCCTCACCGTAGCCGGTAATGCAGTTCAGCACCCACGCCAGCTGGGCGTGCTCAGGCACATGGGACTGCACAAAGAACGGGGACCGCGCAGGGTCGATACCGGCGGCAATGTACTGCGCGGCGGTCACGCGGGTGCGCTCACGCAGCGCCGCTGGGTCCTGCGGAACCGTAATCGCGTGCATATCGGGGATGAAGAACAGGCATTCGTTCTTCGGGTCTTCCTGCATTTTCACCCAGTTACCGACCGCACCAATATAGTTGCCCAAGTGCAGGGAATCCGCTGAGGGCTGCGCCCCCGAAAACACGCGGGTGCGTCCTGCAGAGGCGTTAGGGATATTGGTTGTATGAGGCGTGGTGCCCTCAGGCAGGTTTTCCATGGTCATCCTTGTAGCTTTCTGGGGTGAAAATGCGGGGTTCGGGTACAGGGTTAGAGCTGGTAGTCTACCACCAGCGGCGCGTGATCGCTGAACCGCTCATCGTAGGAGGCGGCACGATCAACCGTCGCTTCCACGGCTTTCGCGGCGAGCGCGGGGGTGGCCATATGGTAGTCGATGCGCCACCCGGCGTCGTTATCGAAGGCTTTGCCGCGGTAGGACCACCAGGTGTAGGGCCCAGGCACCTCACCTGCGAGTTTGCGCACCACGTCCTCATAGCCGATATCGCCGAAGAATTTATCGAAATATGCGCGTTCTTCGGGCAGGAAACCGGCGCGTTTCTGGTTTGCCTTCCAGTTTTTAATGTCGAGCTCGGTGTGCCCCACGTTGAGGTCTCCCACAATGAGCACGTGATCCGAGTGCTGAGCGAGTTCGGGCAGACGCACGAGCATACGGTCGAGAAAGCGGTATTTGTCATCCTGGCGGGGCGTTCCAACCTCGCCGGAGTGCACGTAGGCGCTTACGACGGTGAGGGTTTCGCCGGTGGGCAGGGTGTAGTCCGCCTCAACCCAGCGGCCAGCGTCCGCAAAATAGTCGTCGCCGATCGTGGAGCGGGTGGCGACAGGCTGGTTCTTCAGAAGCTCACCGTTCGCATTGGGGTGTTTGCGGGTTGCCACCAGCACCCCGGCGCGTCCTTTGGCGGCGGCTTCGGCGTGCAGAATATTCCAGTCGTCTTCGTTGAGAAGTTCGCGCACGATCGTATCGGGGGCACGAACCTCCTGCAGGCAAAGAATATCAACGTCGCGGCCAGCAAGCCATGTGGCCATATCTTTCCGGTAGGCGGCACGAATACCGTTGACGTTCACGCTGGCGACACGCAGAGTTTTAGCGGCGCGGCTCATTCTTCACCCCTCATTTCGTCGTTGACCATTCCCATCCCGTTGGATGCTGTGGTGTTAATAGTATCCAGCGCACGCTCAATCATGGTGCGGGACTGTTCCCCGTCTTCGTCCAGGTATTTGCTGATTTCCCGGGACTGTACCAGTACAATCTGAAAACTATGTGACAGTTTATCGGCGAGCATCCCATCCTGCTCTTCAGCGCGAGCGTGTGCCAGTGCCTTATAGCTGGCACGATTCGCCCGTACCGCGGAGAGAACCCCCACCACCAGGTAGCATGCCAGCCCCAGCCACCCAAGAATCAGCCCGGCAAGTACCCAGCCGAGCACGGAATCGGCGGCTGCGATGGCGGCACCCAACAGCACCACAAGGATGAGCATACCCACCCCCGCACCGATCATGGCTTTACGTTCAGATGCCTGTGAGGCAACATCGGGGTGAGCGTCGTGTGTGAGCATAGTATTCATTATGCCAGGAATGCACCGGTGCATCCGGTTCGGGCAGCAATTTTTGTCGTGATGCTGTACGGGTAAATATTTGCTGGGGAGGGTAGACTATGTTTTATGATCCCGATTAACCCTTCCGGCAGCAGCTTTGACGCCAACGAAGCCCTCGGCGCAGGCAGAGACCCCCACGACAGCGAAACCACACACCCGGTGGATGAGGCTGAGCACCCTGTACACCCCGACGAGGCGGGCCTGCTGGCTCAGACACTGCCGCCCGTGCCCGGGCCGAAGTATGAGCAGGTGATTCGTCTGCTGGAGCAGCGCTACATTATCCCCGGCAGCCCCGGCGATAAGCTGCCCACTGAGCGGGCGTTGCAGCTGCAGTTTGGGGTGAGCCGTCAGACGGTGCGTAATGCCCTCAAATACCTGCTTGATAAGGGCCTGATCTACAACCAGCAGGGTTCCGGCACGTATGTCGCGGACCATTCACAGGCCAGCTTTATCCCGCGTATCTGCTCGTACGCTGAAGATATGAGCCGCCGCGGCATGGAGTCGTCTACGCGCATGATCGCTACCCGCTGGGTTGAGGCTGATGAGAGGATTTCTTCTAATCTGCTGGTGCCGGTCGGTTCACAGGTGCTGTATGCGCGGCGGTTACGGCTGGCCAATGGCACCCCGATCGGCTTTGAGCGGGTCTACCTGGTGCCTGATGCCGCCAGCACAGTGCTGGATCCGACGGTGTCGCAGGCGTTTGCGGGAGGTTCCCCGCAGGAGGAAGGCTCGGAGTACACGGTGGAGCACGGGCGGATGCGCATTGAGGCGTCCCTGTTCTCGGAGCAGGATGCCGCAGACTTCAATGGCTTCCCCACGGTGGGTGCCGCTGCGTTGCAGGTGACGCTCACCGGCTACACCGGTGAAGGCGAACCGGTAGAGTACAGTGTGACCCTCTATGAGTCCGCAGCGTATTTTTACGAGATGATTCTTTAGCTTCTTCGCAGCCGCAGCTTGTAGGCGGCAGAGCCCTCACACGCGTTGTTCCTGCGTAATACCCGTTACCGGGGGCTGTGTACCCCGGCCGTGGGAGTATTACGCAGGAACAACTGTTGAGTGATGCGGCGAGGCAGTTAGCCTGCCTGACGTTCTGCGGTCTCCACAACGTTAACGAGCAGCTCCGCGCGGGTCATGGGGCCCACGCCACCGGGGTTCGGGGACACCCAGGACGCCTTCGCGGCTGCCTCGGGGGAAACGTCGCCGAAGAGTTTCTTCTTACCGGTTTCGGGGTCTTCGGCACGGGAGACGCCCACATCCAGCAGGATTGCGCCGTCCTTCACCTGGTCCGCTTTCAGTACGTGTGGCACGCCCACGGCGGCAACAATCACGTCCGCCTGGCGCAGCACCTCGTCAAGGTTCTGGGTACCGGTGTGCGCCAGGGTTGCGGTGGCGTTGATTTCGCGGCGGGTCAGCAGCAGCCCCAGCGGGCGGCCCACGGTAATACCGCGTCCAAGCACCACCACGTTCTTACCGTTCCAGTCGATGCCGTGGCGCTTCACCAGCTCAATCACGCCGTTGGGGGTGCACGGCAGGGGCGAGTCCAGCGGCTCTGAGACGTTCAGCACCAGCTTGCCGAGGTTGGTGGGGTGCAGCCCGTCTGCGTCTTTCTCGGGGGCGATCTTCTCCAAAATACGGTTAGTGTCCAGGTGCTTAGGCAGGGGAAGCTGCACAATGTAGCTGGTGCAGGCGGGGTCGTGATTGAGCTTATCAATCTCGGCCTCAAGCTGTTCCTGGGTGATGTCTGCGGGCAAATCCACTCGGATCGAGTTAATGCCGATCTCGGCGCAGTCGCGGTGCTTGGCGCCCACATAGGAGTGGGAGGCGGGGTCGTCCCCCACGAGTACTGTTCCCAGACCGGGGGTGATGCCGCGAGCTTTAAGCGCCTCAACGCGCTCAGTCAGCTCATTCTTAATGGCCGCGGCGGTGGCTTTGCCGTCGAGAATCTGTGGCATGATGAGTTCCTTCCTCGGTGTTATACACCAGCCTGCAGGCCGGTGCCTTGGTTATTTGTTCCGTCCCGGGTGGTTCCGGGGCGAGCTGGTTGTGTGTGCGTGCTCAAAGACCCCACCCGGCGAGGTGCCGTGGCGGGGTCTTTAAGGGGTCTACCAGTTTTCGCTTCCCACGTAGAGCGGGTACTTTTCGCACAGTACGCTCACGCGCTGACGCAGGGCCGCAATATCGTGCTGCGGCAACAGTACCGAAGCGATAATATCGGCGACCTCGGTAAAGCCTGCCGCGTCAAAACCGCGGGTTGCCAGGGCCGAGGTGCCGATGCGCAGCCCGGAGGTCACCAGCGGCGGGCGGGGATCGTTCGGCACCGCGTTGCGGTTAACGGTAATACCCGCATCGTGCAGCAGGTCTTCCGCCTCTTTACCGGTGAGCTCGTGGTGGCGCAGATCGACCAGCACCAGGTGAACGTCGGTACCGTCGGTGGCGATGGAAACTCCCGCATCGCGCATATCCTGGTGGGTTAGGCGCTCAGCCAGGATGCGCGCCCCCTCGATTGTGCGCTTCTGACGGTCTTTAAACTCTTCGGTCGCGGCAACCTTGAACGCGGTCGCTTTCGCTGCAATCACGTGCATGAGCGGTCCGCCCTGCTGCCCGGGGAATACCGCCGAGTCGATCTTTTTCTTAAGCTCTTCGGTGCACAGGATAAAACCGGATCGGGGGCCGCCTAGGGTCTTGTGCACGGTCGAGGAAACCACGTGGGCGTGCGGCACCGGGTTGGGGTGCAAACCAGCCGCCACCAGACCGGCGAAATGAGCCATATCAACCCACAGGTAGGCGCCGACCTCATCGGCTATCTCACGGAATTTCGCGAAATCCAGCTGGCGGGGGTATGCCGACCACCCGGCGATAATAACCTTGGGACGCTCGGCGAGCGCAAGCTGCCGCACCTGCTCCATATCGACCCGACCGTCGTCGCCCACCTCGTAGGCGACAACTTCGTAGAGCTTACCCGAGACGTTCAGTTTCATACCGTGTGAGAGGTGCCCGCCGTGCGCCAGTGAAAGGCCCATAATCTTCTCACCGGGGTTCAGCAGGGCGTGCATGACGGCGTTATTCGCCTGGGCGCCGGAGTGGGGCTGCACGTTGGCGTGCTCGGCACCGAAAAGTTCCTTGACCCGCTTAATAGCCAGGTCTTCAACAATATCGACGAATTCGCAACCGCCGTAGTAGCGGCGGCCCGGGTAGCCTTCCGCGTACTTATTGGTCAGCACCGACCCCTGCCCCTGGAGTACGGCGCGCGGCACGAAGTTCTCGGAGGCGATCATTTCCAGGGTGTTTTGCTGGCGTTTACGCTCCAAATCGAGTGCTTCGGCGACCTCGGGGTCAAGTTCGGCGAGGGGGACCTCAAGGGTCACGGTTGCGCGTTCGGTCATGCTTTTTCTCCTAGGGGTGCGGTGCTGTGCACCGCTGTCTAGATATTTATGATGTGCCTCTCATAGTACCGGATAGCGGGCACATCAGCAGACAATATTGCGGGTGTATTCACGGTGTGAGCACTGGCTTTACTGCCCGCACCGGGTACATATGTTTATGACTGGGTGAGAATAGCGGAGGCGTATTCAAGATATGCGTCGCGTTTTTCTTTCCCCAGAAGCTGGGTTTGCACCACATACCCTGTCAGTACGGACAGCACCGCCGCGCCAATAACATCAAGCCACCCGTCGAGTTCTTCTTCGGTGAAGTCTAGTTCGCGTGAACCCCATTCACGGTAGCGGTCAAGTGCCATATCGCGCAGGTCGGTGAGCTGTTCCGTGACGACGGCGGAAATATCGGGGGATGAGACAGCCTCACCCCAGGTGGCCAGCAGGAACCTGCGGGTTTTGGTGGCATCCAGCAGCCGCAGACACCCCAGCACATAGTCCCAGGGTTTATCGGCGCGTACCCGCGTGAAGGGGGCTAAATCCAGGCGTGCCGCCTCAAGCATAATGTCGTTTTTAGATCCGAAGTGGTTATAGATTGCGCCCGCCGAGAGCCCCGTGGCGGCGATAATCTCGTTCATCGAAGTTTTCTGGTAGCCATGCTTAATGAAACACTCGCGAGCTACGTCAATAATCTGCGAGCGCCGATTCTTTTTGTATTCTTCGCTGACTTTAGGCACGTCTTAATCCTATCGAATCTGAGGGCGCATTGTGGGTTATCGCCACAAAGCGCACTTTATATGATATGACTCACATAAAGTGCGCTTCGTTATTGCTGCGGCTTGACCCGGTTCTTACCCCAGCATGGCGCGGGAAACGCCATAGATTAGTGGAAGAAGTGACGGGTTCCGGTCAGGTACATGGTGACGCCCGCATCCTTCGCGGCCTGAATCACTTCGTCATCACGGATCGAGCCGCCGGGGTGCACGACCGCGCGGATACCGGCATCGAGAAGAACCTGCAAGCCGTCCGCGAAGGGGAAGAAAGCGTCGGATGCAGCAACCGCACCACGGGCACGCTCATGGCCTTCTCCGCCGAGCGTATTGGCACGCTCAACCGAGAGTTTGCACGAATCCACGCGGTTAACCTGCCCCATGCCGATACCCACGGCGGCACCATTATCGGCGAGCATAATCGCATTGGACTTGGGGGCACGCAGGGCACGCCACGCGAATTCAAGATCACGCAGAGTGGCTTCATCGGCAGGTTCACCGGCGACCAGTTTCCAATTCTTCGGGTTATCGCCCTCGGCGTTAAGGCGGTCGGCTTCCTGGAAGAGCGCGCCGCCGGAAATCGAACGGTACTCGATAGTCTCACGCCCGAACCCGTCGGGAAGTACCAGCAGGCGCAGGTTTTTCTTGGTTTCCAGGATTTCGAGGGCTTCCGGCTCGTATCCGGGCGCCACAATAACCTCGGTGAAAATATCTTTAACGGCCTGCGCCATATCCTTGGTGACCGGGCGGTTTGCCGCGATTACGCCGCCATAGGCGGACAGCGGGTCGCAAGCGTGAGCCTTAGCGTGCGCATCGGCAATCGGGTCTGCGGCATCAGGGCTTGCAATTGCGATACCGCAGGGGTTGTTGTGCTTGATGATGGCGACGGCGGGCTCGTCAAAATCGTAGGCGGCGCGCAGGGCGGCGTCGGCATCCACATAGTTGTTGTAGCTCATCGCCTTGCCGTGAATCTGCTCAGCCTGGGCGATACCGGGGGCTGCTGCGGGGTCTACATACAGAGCCGCGCGCTGATGCGGATTCTCGCCGTAGCGCAGGGTCTCGCTGCGTTCAAAGCCTAAACCGGCGTAGGGGGGCCAGAAGTTGGTGTCTTCATCCTGCTGGAACTGCGCGGCGGTCCAGGTAGCGACGGCGGTATCGTAGGCGGCGGTATGGGCGAAGGCACCGGCGGCCAGGCGGCGGCGCTCTTCCAGGGAAAACCCGCCGTTTTGAGCGGCGGTTACGGTACGCTCGTAGTCTTTGGGGTCTACGACGATGGCGACCGCATCGTGATTCTTCGCGGCGGCACGCACCATTGAGGGACCGCCGATATCAATTTTCTCGATAATAGCGTCTTGGTCAGCACCGGATGCCACGGTCTCTGCGAAGGGGTACAGGTTCACGACCACCAGGTCGAAGGGCTCAACGTCGAGTTCGTTAAGGGTGTCGATATGTTCCTGCTTGCGGCGGTCGGCCAAAATACCGGCGTGGATGCGCGGGTGCAGGGTCTTCACGCGGCCCTCCAGGCACTCGGGGAACTCGGTAACCTCGGTGACTTCGGTGACGGGCACACCGGCGGCGGCGATCGTGGATGCGGTCGAACCGGTAGATACCAGCTTCACGCCTGCCTCGTGCAGACCGCGGGCGAACTCCGCCAGGTTAGTTTTGTCGTACACGGAAATGAGGGCGCGGCGCAGGGGCAGACGATCGAGCTTCTTCATAGACACTAATTACTCCGTTGCTTCTTGCTCGGTGAATGGGTGGTACCCCGTGGCGGGGTTTTACTACTGCCCGCATACGCCGGGATGCGGCGCCGTGCGGGCAGGAAGTTCTAGGGGGTTTGAGTTTTGGGGAGGGCAGCGAATTCTGCAAGGGTTCGCACCAAGAGCTGACGTTCCTGCACCTTAATGCGCTCGTGCAGGCTTTCTTCGGTGTCACCATCCTCGACGGGCACCGCGGCCTGGGCAATAATCGTGCCGGTATCAACCCCGGAATCCACGAAATGAACCGTCAGCCCAGTGATTTTAACGCCGTGGGCGAGCGCATCCCGCACACCGTGCGCCCCGGGGAATGAAGGCAGCAAGGCGGGGTGAGTGTTAATAATCCGGTTTTCGAAGCGGGCGACCAACTGCGCATCCACAATGCGCATGAACCCGGCGAATACAACGTAATCGGGGGTGTAGGAGGCGATTTTCTCTTCGAGAGCACGGTTCCATTGCTCGCGGTCAGCATAGTCTGCCGGTTCGATCAGGAAGGTTTCAACCCCGGCTGCGGCGGCTCGATCAAGACCGGTGCAGGGCTTATCAGCGCCTACGGCGGCGATCTCTGCGTTCAGCTCGCCCGCCCTCACGGCATCGAGAATAGCTTGCAGGTTAGTACCGGACCCGGAGACCGTTATCACAATTCGCACAGCAATAGTTTAGCGCACCGCCACAGGGGCATGTAGGATACGCGCCCAGCGAAAACACCACCGAAAGAAGCAGTACCCTTAAGGGTATGCAGAACCCGCCCCAGCCAACTAAGCAGCCCACGGCCCCTCAACACCCGAACCGTCTGGGGGCACCTCAGCCACCAGACCCCGAAGAACGCCGCCGCACCGTAATGCGCATCGCCCGAGCCCAGGGTTTAGCCGTTGTCTCCACCTTCCTGGGGCTGGTGTGCCTGACCTACCCCATGCCGTTTTTCCTTTTGGCGCCCGTGGTGCTGCTGGCGGGTTTGGCGCTCAATATTGTGGTGATTGTGCGCACCGCGCTCACACGCTCCCCCATTGTGTTCTATGTTCTGGCCAGCTTCGGGATTCTGACAGAGTTTTTCCTGCTCATCATGTGCCTGGTAATGCTGATCTCCCCCGCGTACTGGGAGTACCGGGACTGTCTGCACCAGTCATTGACCGTTAGCGACCAGCAGACCTGCCAGGACACCTATTACCGGCAGGCCACCCAGCTGAACCCTCAATCCCCGTAGCCTCCTTCCGGGGTGTCCTCCGGAACGGAGAACCATTGGAACCATGAGCCCGCCTAGCTCTTGTGGTGACCCTTGTCTTTATGGCGACCCAAGATGCGGTTCATTGCGGCCATCGGTGAACTATGCGGGTGATTTTGGTCACCGCCCTCTTCGTCCCGCACCGGCTCTATGACCTCGGTTGTTTCTGCAGCATCATGAGCCGAATAATCAACCTCAAACAGTTTTTTCTTGGGTTCGGCGCTGGGCTCGGGGGTGGTGTCCTCAACCGCCGCAGCGGCCTTACTATCCTGCTCGGGGACCTCTTCACCGGTGCTGGCCGCTTTGCCTGCCGGCTGCCCACCGGTAGCAGGTTCATCGTTGGCAGAGGGGCGGAAATCGGTATCAGATTCGTCCCCGAAAAGAGCCCAGCTGCGCCGGGTTTTCGGGCGCGGATTGTCGGCGCGCGACTCGTGGCTATCCGCTGCGGAATCCTGCCGGGCTACGTCGCGGGTTTTATGCGCCCCAAACCCGAAGTAGGCGTTGACGCGCTCGCTTACCGCTGGTTTCTCGTCGGCAAAGCGTGAGAGCTCACGACTGCTGTCAGAAACAAATAGGCGCGATATCATGTTCCCCGCTGCGGTACCGGCACCAACCAGGATCATGGTGTACATTGCGAATTTAGCGGGGTGCGGCCCGATCTCGGTGAACGGCCCGGCCCCCAGCGACCCGCTGGACAGCCAGCCCAGTATGAACGATACGAAGCCGGTGAACACCCCAACGAGCACCCCCAGCCCCACCGCGGATACTGGCAGGGAAAGGGCGCGCACCCGGATTTTGAGGGCCACCCACTCGTCAAAGTGGTCTTCACCTTCACGTAAGAACCACAGCCCGGCCAAAAACCCTGCCCCCACCGGCACAATAAGCGCCCCGTACCCGATGAACCCAAGGTTCTGGGGTATGGCTCCGACCGAGGGGAACAGGGGCAGCGCCTGCACGGTTGAATGTGCCAGCCCCACGTTCGTTCCCGCCCCGAATGACAGCCCGGAACCGGTGGACCAAGCCATGGAGTGCATGACCATATTGGGGATATACCCCAGCTGCAGCATGGTGACCGCGAAATCCCCCACCGCCCCGGCGTGCAGGCTCTGGTAGATGCTCACAATCCGCGCCCAGTTCACCATAATTGAGGCGAACAGCAGCAGCGCCCCGCCTGCTACGAAGGCGACAACGGCAACCGCGGATGCCCGCACCACCGCCCACGCGTAGGATCCAGCCCAGCGGGAATACTGGCTCATGCGGGAGATTTGTTCAGCCGTATCAACCCCGACCATGCGGGCCAGTGACCGCGCCTCATAGTAGCCGCCCCAGATAAGCCCCGTCAGCACGAATCCCAGCGGTATGAGAGCCGCCGCGAGCAGGCTGAGTGGGTTGTGTTCGGCGCTGGCGTAAGCGAAGGCGCCCGCAGAGAGCAGGCTGTAGGTGGCTGCCCCCGCCCCCACCGGGATAAAGAACTCCCCCTCGTAGGAGGCGCGGGCCAGCCGCCGCCCCGCCCTGAAGCACAGCAGCACCGGGGCGATACTGAGCCCCAATGGTATGAACGTCATGAGCCCGTGCGGCGCGGCGGGCCCGAATGCTTGGGAAAGATGCAGCGGAACCCCGTGGATGAGCAGCCACAAGTGCACCGACAGGCGGGAAAGCGCCGCAATATCGACGCTGTCGAAACCGTTATTAAGCCAGACGGCCAGCAGCAGCACGAATACCGCACCGAATGAGATGAAGGCGGTAATGAGCATTTCAACCGCGCCCTGCATCCACAGGGGCATGGGGACCGAGTACCGTGAGAAGGGGGAGAAGCTTTTCATTATCCTTCAATCATGCCATGAATCTTAGTCAAGCCCCATTACGCCCCTATATCTGGCCTGGGCCGGCCTCCGCACGGTGTGTGTTCGCAGCCGTCTTAGTCCTCGGTCCAGGGGTTGGTGGCAACCGCTTCCCACCTGCGGTACACCTCGGCTTTAGAAGAGACAATTTCAAGGTTATAGGCTCGGGCGCTGGCACAGATCAGGCCCTCTAAGGCGGCAGTTGGCAGCGGTGCGGCGTCGGCTCTGCCCACACTGTGGTAGCCGATTGGGGCGTTGCGTCCGGCCCATTCCAGGCTGACTTTCGCGTCAATATTAATCACGTGATCCGCGAATCGTTCAAGGAGCTCAGCAATCCACCGGTCGGTCTCCGGGTAGGGGTAGAGGCCTTTAAGTTCGCCCACGCTCAGCACGGAAATGTACATGTGCCTCCAGGCGCGGCGGCGCAGAAAAGCGACGACCCTGGGGTCTGGGGTGGCTTTGCGTATTTCGGCGAGCACATCCGAATCGAGGAGTATGCCTGAGGTTTTCATACGCTCTATGCTACGCGCAAACCAGCATATTCAACGGCGGGGATGCCTTCGGGGTTGGGCAGCAACAGAAAGTTGAGGAATTCGTCGCGTTGGGATGAGATGCGTGTGTAGTCTTGGATGCTCACCGCGGTGTACCCTCCGCGTGCTGGCACTGCGGCGGCGCGCAGTTTTTCCTGGTAGGTGCGGGTGGGGGTGAGGTGATTAGATGCTGCAGAGCTGTTGTACATTGACAACCATGCGCCGATGCGCGTTCCTTTCGCGTTGCTCTTGCCTGTACCGGTTGCCGACCCGCGTGTGCGGGGCGGTGAATACAAACCGCTTCGTCATCCGAGCCACCCGTGAACATGGGGTTGGCGTTCGACCATAGTCGGAGCTTATCAGTCGAAACTCTTGAAGCTGAGTACAGCTTACAGCAGATTCCGCGCGGCTGTAAACGACCACCCCAAGGAAGCTATAGTGATTTACATTACATACAAAGTGTTCTGTTTCTTTTGCTATACGCCAAGAGGAGGCCCTTCTCCCCCGTTTTCTGTCCGTATGATGAGTAGGGGCTGATAGCTCTATCACCCCACACGCTTGCAGAAACAGCTGCGGATATGGGGGTGCACCCATACCCCGGAAAGACTAAAAGTAAATAGGTAATATTAGGAAACTTGAGGTATTAGAATGAAGCAACCGTATGAAATAAGTTCTGATTTTTTCAAAAAGATGACATCTTCCGGCTGGTATTTTGAACGAGATGTGCTGCTTGAAAAATTACCGCCTCACCTGGAAGATCTGCCTGATCTGGTGAAGAAATTTTTACGGGAGATATGGTATATCTCAGTAGCCAAGGATATGTACATTCCGGTTGAATATGAAATGTTTATGTTTGACAATGAGGTTTATACTTTTGGGGAAACAACCCAAGAATTAATAGATTACTCATTAGAGGAAAACAGCTCCGACTACTTCTGCCCACATCTCATTGATAAAAAGATAAGAAATTTTGGTTTTAAAGAGGGTCGAGATATTTTAATTGATGAGCTGGGAAGAATCTATGAGATCCCCGATTCCGGCGATATTTATTATGTCGGAGGTAAGTTTTATGAGGGGCTTTATAATCTAATATATTCACGGGGAGAATCCTATATTGTAAGTGACACTGGTGACCTATTTAAAGAGACACAAGAAGGCATCATGTCAGCCAATATGAATATTGAGGATATTGAGTAACAAGCACATGGGATAGCCCGTGCGGACCGTTCTTCGCACCAGCAGGCGGTCACTGGCCGCGTGCACTATTCTTGTGGTTGCACAGCACCCCAAGCTGACAGCCACCTATCTCTCCTGCTTTACTTTTTAAGTATTTCACCCGTAAGCAATACTTTCACTGTCTTCTCGCCAGTTAAGAATTCCAAATTTCATAGTGGACGGACGGGGCAGCACCTTATAGGCTGGGATTTTAAGGGACTATTTCTACCTTTATTTCAGTAAAGATTCGGCAGAAAGCTGGGTGCTATGTATGAAGCTCACCCTACGTATTATCGGAATAGCAGCCCTTATATTCCTCGGTGCTGGCGTTATTCTATTGATCCTTGGGGGCTGGGGGTCGCTGGTGGAATACCATGCTTTTGAGTGGCGCGGTATTGACGCCGGAGGGACAAGCCCACTGGTACGAGCAACTACTGATCTTAGCTACCGGTGCCTGGGCATTGGTATTCCCCTAGGGGTTATTGCTGCGCTTCTAAAAATCATGACCTCCGTGCGTGAAGACAAGAAAATACGGGAGGAACAGCTCAGGCGACTCAGGGCAGATCAGCACAAGCAGCCGCCCGAAAAGCAGCAGTGACGAAAACAGCCTCAAGGCTTTGACACCCTTGAGATAATGGAACGGTGAGCGAGCCGAACCCCTTCCCCAGCATCCCCATCACCGAAGACAAGATACTCGAACAAGTCGGCGGACGAACCTTCCAACGCGCCCGCAACTACGCCGCCAAAGGCATGGTTGTACGCTACCGGTACGACGCGGCCGCCAACGAACTGCACGGCCTCGTCAACGGCAACACCCCCTCCCCCTACGAAGTATATGTTCGCTTCTCCCGGCCCAAAGGCCCCACCAATAACCACTTCGTCTCGAACTGCACCTGCCCCGTAGACCTCAACTGTAAGCACGCCGCCGCGCTCATGCTCACCGCCATTGACCGGGCGGAACAATCCCGTATCGCCCTGGGGATAGAACCCGAAGATAACGAGCCGCAGGTGCCCGAGCAGGTTAAAGACCTTGTGCGAGACCTGCAAGGACTCGGGGTTGAGGTGGGCACCGCAGCCACAATGGGTGAGACTGACCAAAAAATAACCGACGTCAAGGGTGAAAGCCGCACCCCACAGCGCAGCACCCGCACCCGTCAGACGGCGCAGCACCCCGGCAGCCCTCACCCTGACGACACCCCGCAGAACGCACCCTCACGCATCCCCGCCTGGAGGCGCGACCTCTCCCAGGTGCTCGCCGCAGGCGGCACCCCCACCGGCATTGACTCCGCCCGGGTATCCGGGGCGTTAGACCTATCTTTCAGCGTGGCACCCGCCCGGTCTTTCGGCCCCTCAAGCACAGAAACCGCCGCCCGTATTAACCTGCTCGCCCGCCCCCTCATGCGCTCCAACACGGGGCGCTGGGTCAAGGGCGGCCTCAGCTGGGAAACCTTCGCCTCATCCGTAGGCGGGCCGGTGCTGCGCCACGAAATATACCCCGAACACGAACGGTGGTTTGCTGAGCTCTACTCGGTGGTGCGGCCCTGGCAGTCCATGTACACCTCACATCGAGACTGGGTCTCGCTCAGCGCATCCGGCAGCGCCCTACTGTGGGATGTGCTCGCACGCGCCCAGCGCATCGGGCTGCCGATCCTGCTTGAAGGGCGCGAAATAAACTTGACGGTGCTGCCGCCAGCCACCGTAAAAATGCGTGCCACAACGCTCCCCGGCACCTCCTTGAGCGACCCGGCGGAGGGCGGGCTGCGTCTTGAGCCGATACTCGGCTGGGAAACCCGCCAGGACGGGCGCATCCGGCAGGTGTGGGTGGATGCGGCGAACTCTCACCCCCTGGGCACCCCGAACAGCGGCTACAACGGGGCCGGGGCGGGCACCTGCTGCATTGGGTTCTTCGCCCTTGGCGGGCTGGCGCAGCAGGTGTACGAGCAGGCGGCAGCCCAGGTGCGGTGGAAAACAACCCGCGAGGGTGCACTCGACCGCGTGTGCCGCGCCGAATTCGCAGCCGCCGAGGCGGAGCAGCCAGCGGCGGCGGAACAATCACAGGCAGGTAGCCCTGCCCCGGGTGAGCTGATCCCCGAGCTTGCCGGTGCCGCACCTGCGGAGCACCACGACGACATACCGCAGATTCCAGACGGACTGCAGCTGGCCTTCATCCCCCTCGCTGAGCCGCTGGATGCCGCCACCGACTCATTTATCACCACCGGCGCTATTGAGGTTCCCGGGGCTTCCCGTGAAGATTTTCACCGCGAATACCTGCCCGCCCTAGCGCGTACAGTACCGGCGCTGACCCCGGACCCGGCGCTGAACCTGCCGCAGGTGCGTTCGCCTCACCTGGTGTTTGAAATGGCCTTTAATGAGCAGGTGGCGCACGATGCGACCACCGACTGGTACTGGGAATACCCACTGAACCCGCTCGGCGCCCCCACCGCCGAAGATGAGCCCGACAGCGAAACGGGCACCGGTGAACAGTACACGCGCCTGCCGGTGTTTGGCTACGCGGGTGAACCCGGCGGGGACATTCGTGACGCCCGGTTTGAGGCGCGGGTACTGCGTAAGGTGCGTTCGCTGCCCGGCACTATTGAGCTGACGCGCGGACGTACCGAGGGCTGGGAAACCCGCGATGTTCTCACCCGCGTACTGCCCGCCCTGCGGCGGATTTCCGGGGTTCGGGTGCGGCTGCTGGGCACCGTGCCCGAGTTTACGGAGGCCACCGACGCGCTCATTGAGGTGAATGTGACTGAGGGGAATTCACGGGACTGGTTCGGGCTGGGTATCGCTATCCGCGTGAATGACTGGCATGTTCCGTTCTCGCAGGTTTTTGAGGCGCTCGATCGTGCCCAAGACAGGATTCTTCTGGGTAACGGCACCTATTTTTCGCTGAACCGCCCGGAATTCACGGCGCTGCGGGCGCTCATTGCTGAGGCACGCACCCTCAACGATTCCGGCACTGAGCTGCGCATTAACCGCCGCCAGGTGGGGTTGTGGGATGAGCTTGAGTCCCTGGCGTCGCATGTGAATACGGTGGCTTCCTGGGATGCGCAGGTGCGTAACCTGCTCAGCCTTCTAGACGAGACCCAAACGGATACACCAGAAGACCTCTCAGGGACGGAAAACCCCGAAAAAACAGCGCAGAACAGCCAGAAAAAGAATGAGCATTCTACACCCGGGGTGGTGCGGGAATACGCCTTCTCGGCGCTGAACCTTCAGGCACCCGCCGGGTTGGAGGCGACCCTGCGTCCCTACCAGCTGGAGGGGTTCCGGTGGCTCGCGTTTTTGCGGCAGCACCGCCTCGGCGGCATCCTGGCGGATGAGATGGGCCTTGGCAAGACCGTGCAGACCCTCGCGCTTTTAGCCCACGCCATGCAGGAGCACGCCGAACAGGCCACGGCAGGCCGGTCGCAGGATGGCGAGCAGCCGCCGTTCGCACCGTTCCTGGTGGTCGCGCCCACCTCTGTGGTGGGTAACTGGGCGAATGAGGCGGCACGGTTCGTTCCCGACGCGAAGGTTGCAGTGGTGAGCGCGTCCACCGCGAAAAGCGGGAAAAGCATCGCTGAAATGGTTGCTGGTGCGCACCTGGTGGTCACCAGTTACGCCCTCTTTCGGATTGATGAGGCGGGCTACACCGAGTACGGGCAGCTCTTGCAGGAACGCAGCAGGCAGGCTGCCACCGAAGAAACCGCCAGCGTGCCGCCCGCCGGGTGGGGCGCGCTGGTTTTGGATGAGGCGCAGTTTGTGAAGAACGCAGCCACCCGCGCGTGGAAGGCGGCGCGGGCACTTCCAGCCGATTTTAAGCTGGCGATCACCGGCACCCCCATGGAGAACAACCTCATGGAGCTCTGGGCGATCCTGGCGATTGTGGCAGACGGGCTGTTCCCGTCCGCCCGTGCGTTCCGTGACCTGTACGCACGCCCGGCCGAGTCTGGGGAGGACACCGATGCGGTGCCGCGCCTGCGCCGCCGGGTGGGCCCGCTCATGCTGCGGCGCACCAAGGAGGTGGTGGCTGCTGAGCTGCCGCAGAAGAACGATGTGCGCATTGATATTCCGTTGAATCCCACGCACCGGCGTATTTACGATACGCGGCTTCAGCGTGAGCGGCAGAAGGTGCTGGGCCTGCTGGAGGACATGGATAAAAACCGGTTCACCATTTTTCAGTCGCTCACGCTGCTGCGGCGGCTGGCGTTGGACGCTGCACTGATCGACCCGGTGGAGTATGAGGGGGTGGGGTCGGCCAAACTAGAGTACCTGCTGGGGCAGCTGCCCGACCTGCTGACGGGAGGGCACCGGGTGCTGGTGTTCAGCCAGTTCACGGGGTACCTGCGCACCATCTCGCGGCGGCTTGAGGCTGAAGGCATAAAGCACCTGTACCTGGACGGGGCCACCCGCAACCGCCCGCAGGTTTTGAAGGATTTTGCTGACGGTGTGGCACCGGTGTTCCTCATTTCGCTCAAGGCGGGCGGGTTCGGGCTGAACCTGACGGAGGCAGATCACTGCTTCATTATGGACCCGTGGTGGAACCCGGCGGCGGAACAGCAGGCGGTGGACCGCATCCACCGTATTGGGCAGGAACGTGACGTGCACGTGCACCGGCTGGTGGCGCAGGGCACCATTGAGGAGAAGGTCATGGATTTGAAAGAGTCAAAGGCCGCCCTATTTGAGGCGGTCGTCAATGACGGCTCGTTTGCTTCAACGAAGGTCAGCGCTGAGCAGGTGCGACAGCTGTTATCCCCGACCGGCTCCTAATTTCCCCTCACTAAAAAGGCTCTTTATACAAATAAAGCGGGACTTTTCACGCTTTATTCACATAAAGGCTCTTTTTACGCTCCTGGGAGGGGATTCCCAGTTTCGCGCTGGGCTGGATTCGCCCACTGCTCTAGCGTGCGGGCGCATCCGGGAGTACCGTTGAAAGCGTCAGTCCCCATTAAATTTCAGGAGAAGTAATGGTCAAAAACATCACGTTCAACGACGGCAACAGCATCCCTCAGCTGGGGTATGGCGTGTGGCAGATTGAGGATAATGGTGCAGCCGATGCTGTGGGCACGGCTCTCGAAACGGGGTACCGCCATATCGATACTGCGTCTATCTATGGGAACGAGGTTGGGGTGGGGCGCGGTATTGCGACCAGCTCCGTGCCGCGTGAGGATATTTTTCTCACCACCAAGCTGTGGAACTCGGATCAGGGTTTTGAGAAGGCTATTGCCGCGCTTGATGCCTCGTTAGAGCGGCTCGGCACCGACTACGTGGATTTGTATCTGATTCACTGGGCTAAACCGCAGCAGGGCACCTATCTGGAGTCGTGGCGGGCGCTCATTGAGCTGAAGAAGCAGGGTAAGGTGCGTTCGATTGGTGTCTCAAACTTTCCGCAGGCTCAGCTGCGCGAAATTATCGCCGATACCGGCGTGACCCCGGCGATTCACCAGATTGAGCTGCACCCGTATTTCTCGCAGGAAGATATGCGCGCGGTGCACAGTGAGTTTGGTATTGTGACCGAGGCTTGGTCGCCGCTTGGTCAGGGTGGCGAGATTCTGAAAGACCCGGTGATCGTTGAGATTGCGGGTAAGCATGGCGTTTCCCCGGCGCAGGTTGTGCTCGCCTGGCATCTGGCGAAGGGGACTGTGGCGATTCCGAAGTCGGTTACTCCTGCGCGCATTGCCGAAAACTTTGCGGCCGCTAATGTCACCCTGGATACGGCAGACATTGCGGCGATTGATGGGCTTACCCGGGCGGATGGTCGCATAGGCCCCGACCCGCAGAACCCTGAGTTTTAGCAGCTGGGGTTAGCGGCCCCGATGATCGCACCCATGTAGAAGGTTCCTTTGCGCTGAGAGAGTACATAGCCTCTCACAGCAAGGGAACCTTCTGCTCTGCAGAAAGCCCACTGTCCTCTGCGACAGAACCCACCCTATCGAGAACGTTTGTTCTTTTTCTGTTTCTGCCTGCCGGGTTCGGTATCTGGGGTATCGTCCACCAGCAGCGAGAGCGAGATGCGTTTGCGGGGCACATCCACCTCAACCACGCGGACCTGCACAATGTCGCCGCTGCGCACCACATCATGGGTATTGTGCACGCGGCGGCGGCTCATCTGCGAAATATGCACCAGCCCGTCTTGGTGCACCCCAATATCGACGAACGCGCCGAATGCCGCCACGTTAGAGACCACGCCCTCAAGTACCATGCCCGGGGCGAGGTCTTCGATACGTGAGATGGCTTCTGAGAACTGTGCGGTGCGGAATTCCGGGCGGGGGTCACGGCCGGGGCGCAGCAGCTCCGCCAAAATATCACGCACCGTGTAGTCGCCCGCTGTATTAGTGATGTAGTCGGCAGGGCGCATCCCCATCAGCGCTTTCTCGTTCTCTGATGTTCCCGGCACGGTGAGCGCCCCGGCGGCCCACACGGCACCGTTGCGGGCGCGGGCATCCGCAATAATGCGCCGCGCAATGGGGTACGATTCGGGGTGCACGGCGGAGGCGTCCAGGGGCTCCACCCCACCTGTGATACGCACAAACCCGGCCGCCTGCTCATAGGCTTTAGGGCCCAGCCGGGGCACGTTAAGCAGCTCGGTTCGGGAAGTAAAGGGGCCGTTCTCGTTGCGGTAGGCAACAATGTTTTCGGCGACGGTTCGGTTCAGCCCGGCTACGCGCGCCAGCAGCGGGACTGAGGCGCTATTGAGGTTCACGCCCACGGCGTTCACGCAGTCTTCGACGGTCGCGTCAAGCCCCCGGCGCAGGGCGGTAACGCTCACATCATGCTGGTATTGGCCCACGCCGATGGATTGCGGGTCGATTTTGACAAGTTCGGCGAGCGGGTCTTGTAAGCGCCGGGCGATAGAGACGGCGCCGCGTAGGGTCACATCCAGTTCGGGGAGTTCTTCGCTGGCGGTTGCGGAGGCCGAGTAGACGGATGCGCCCGCCTCAGAGACAGTGATTTTTTGTGCTTTCTCGTACCCGCCAGCACGCAGGCGCACCAGCAGTTCTGCGGCGAGTTTGTCCGTCTCGCGTGAGGCGGTGCCGTTACCGATGGCAATAAGCTCAACCCCGTGGGTGCGCACGGCGTTTTCAAGCCGGGTGAGCGCAGCATCCCAGTCGTGGCGGGGTGCGTGCGGGTAGATGGTGAAGGCGTCAAGCACTTTCCCGGTGCCATTAATGACGGCGCATTTAACGCCGTGTTTCAGACCGGGGTCTAGGCCCAGGGTGGTGCGCTGCCCGGCGGGTGCGGCAAGCAGAATGTCGCGCAGGTTTGAGGTGAATACGTCGATGGCTTCACGTTCTGCGGTTTCAAAGAGGTTTTCACGGATGCGCTCGGCCAGGCGTGGGTGCAGGCGTTTGCGCCAGGCGGCGCGTACAGTGGCGGCGAGCCAGCCGAGCACGCGGTCTTCGCTGTCGACGGTGTTGAGCACCTGCACGGGGATGCGCAGGGCTGCGGCTATTTCCCGCTCATATACCGAACGTGCGTTCTTGTAGTTTTCGGCGGCTGCACGGGCGGCTTCACGCTGTTCGCCTTTGAGGTGGCTGAGCGGCGGCGGGGGTGTGGCTGCGTCAATACTGAGTTTCACGATTCCCGCCTGGCGTGCGCGCAGCAGCGCAAGCACACGGTGGGAGCGGATGCTGCGGATGCGCTCTGAGAAGTCGAAATAGTCGGCGAATTTTGCGCCTTCACTGTCTTTACCGGCGATGAGCCGGGTTGAGATGGTGCCGGTGGCGACTAGCTTGTCGTAGAGCCGCCCGGTGAGTGCGGGGTCTGTGGCGGCGCGGTCGATCAGAATGGCACGTGCCCCTTCAAGCGCCTCTTCAACGGTGGTAATGGCGTATTCTTCGCCCTCCCCAGTTTCGTTCACGTAGGCAGCGGCAATATCGTACACACCGGCGAGGGGCACCTCCAGCAGGTCTTCAACGAGCGCGTCCAGCCCGGCGGCGCGTGCCTGCTGGGCTTTGGTGATGCGCTGGCTGCGGTAGGGGGCGTAGAGGTTTTCCAGCTCGGTTTTGGTGCGGGCTGCGCGAAGCCCGGCGAGCAGCTGCTCGTAGGTGAGCGGGTCTATAGCCCCTTCGGTGTAGCGTTCGGTGAGGGCGGCGCGGACGGCTTCTCGCCGCTGGTTGAGTGCGCGCAGCTGGGTGAGGCGCGTGTGAAGGGCCCGCAGGTTCATGTCGCTCATGCCGCCGGTGGCTTCTTTACGGTAGCGGGCGATGAAGGGCACGCTGGCGCCGGAGTCGAGCAGGGCAATAACGGCGTTAACGTTCGCCGGGGCAAGGTGCAGTTCTGCGGCGATACTTTCCGCTTCTTCCCCTGCCCCGGATGTGTTCAGGGTGCCGTTGCGGGACTGGGGGCTGTGTGGGTGGAGGCTGTGCGCGCGGCTGCGGTTCCCCGGTGCTGGTGCCGATGCTGTCCCCTGCCCGTCCGCCGGGTTGTGAGGTGCGGGCCGGGGTGCGGCATCACCGTCACGGTTGCTGCTGTTTGCGGGTTTAGGGTGGGGGCGTTGTGCGCTCATTCTTTTAGTTTCGCACCGTCGTGGGGTTCTCTGCCACTTGAGGCGGCGTGTTCGGCGTGTTTCTGCTGTGTACCGGGGTAAGCGGCGGCTGCAGAGCACACTAATGGCGGGGCCAGCGCATCCCTTGATGGGTACGCGGGCCCCGCCATTATGAGCGCTTGAGCGCTATAACCCTATTTCTTGTCGTCTGAGGCTTGTTTCAGATCCACGATCGGGTGGGACTGGGTGATACTGGTCTCGGGAACCTCCGGGTGCAGCTTGTTCTTCACGAACCAACCGATCGCGAGCCCGCCGAACCAGATGGGCATCAGCATAAGCCCCGCGCGGGTATCTTCAGCGGTTGCCAGAATGCAGACGGAGAATGCGAAGAACGCCAGCACAACCCAGCACATCACCACGCCGCCGGGCATGCGGTACACGCTCTGGGCGTGCAGCTGGGGGCGCTTACGGCGGTAGCACAGGTAGCTAATGAGGATCATGGACCATACGAAGATCACGAGCACAGCCGCCATAGTGGTCACCAGCGTGAACGCCCCAATAATGGAGTCGCCCGCATAAAGCAGCACGATGCTTGAGAGCAGCAGCGTGGAGGTGAGGAATAGTGCGTTGCGGGGCACGCCTTGGGCTGAGAGAACACCCAGTGACTTGGGGGCGTCGCCCTCCTGCGCCAGGCCGTATACCATGCGTGAGGTGGAGAAAATACCCGAGTTCGCCGATGAGGTTGCCGAGGTGAGCACCACAGCGTTCACCACGTGTGCGGCGATGGCTATCCCGGCGAGGCTAAACATGGTCACGAAGGGGCTTTTCGCGGGGTCAATCTCATTCCAGGGGTTCACCATGAGGATCACCAGAAGCGCACCCACGTAGAAGATAATGATACGTACCGGAACCGAGTTAATGGCTTTGGGCAGGGTTACGGTGGGGTTCTGGGTTTCTGCGGCGGTGGTGCCCACTAGCTCCGAGCCCATGAATGCGAAGATAGCGATCTGGAAGGCACCGAGGAAGCCGAAGACTCCGTTAGGGAAGAACCCGCCGTGCTCCCACAGGTTAGCGATCTGTGCGTGATAACCATCGCGGGTAGTGAAGCTGGTGGCTACCATCACAATACCAACCAGTATGAGTGCACAGATAGCGACGATCTTAATCATGGCGAACCAGAACTCAATCTCACCGAAGTTCTTCACCGAGGGCAGGTTCAGCGCCAGTAGCGCGATAATGACGATAAGTGCAGGTATCGCTTTAGGTAAATTAGGCCACCACAATTGGCTGTAGTCTACGATAGCGATAATATCCGCCACCGCCGTAACCACCCACATAAACCAGTACGACCAGCCGAGGAAGAACCCTGCTGGTCGCCCCACGAGGTCGGCGGTGAAGTCGGAGAATGATTTGTACTTGAGGTTCGAGAGAAGAATCTCGCCCATCGCGCGCAGCACAAGGAAAATGGCGGCGCCAATAACAATGTAGACCAGCAGGATAGAGGGCCCGGCTTTGGAGATTGCCTTGCCCGAGCCCATGAATAGGCCGGTACCGATGGCACCACCAATGGCGATGAGCTGAATATGCCGGTTGCTCAGCCCGCGGTGTAGTTCTTCAGCTTGGCCTGTACTCTCTGCCGCCGGTGCGGCGTTTTCGTGAGGTTGCTGCATCACAGTTCCTCTTTCGTGGTTGGATCCCGGTTCGGCGTGGGACAGCCCCGACTTTCGGGGCAAACTTTGGTGTTACAACCCATGATGTGTAGGAAACTACCAATGTTTTGAATATATATTCTACATAACTAATTCGGCATGTAGTAGTTATTTTTAAGTTGAGTGTTATAAATCTATGTCTTATATCATACACGGTACGATGCGGGGTGTCGCAAGTCATGGTAAGGACTTCACAGACAGTCCTTAGTACCGCGAAAAGCAAGGGGGCCCTGAGGTAATTCCACACATTGAGATACATTAGACATTCAAGTGGAAGGTTCGCATGATGCGCCAGCCTGCGGCACACTTAAAAATATTCATTCGTTCACCAGAATAATAATACACTTTCTTAGGGTAGCTTCAACCTAATGGCCGCCCCAGGGACAGACCCAGCACCCATACACGGTACTGCCGACAGCAATACGCTGGCTGCGCCTTCATTTTCACCTGCATTGCTGGCCCCTTTCATCCCCAGCCGTCTGGCGGGTGCCGGGCTGACTGCTTTCAGCGCAAACCTCATGACCATGTATTTCCGCAACCAGGACATGCACGATAAAGCCTTCCGCCCCACCCAGGACGGGCAGCAGCTGGCCAACAACATCGTGATGCTCGGCGCGGGTCTGGCACTGCTGTTCTCCGGCAAGAAGAAGTAGCCTGCACGGCGAATGTGCGGTCGTAAAGGCCAAGCGGGGGCAGTTTCTTCATTCGCATGAAGAAACTGCCCCCGAAACTTTTATCCCCAGAATTTTTGACAGTACCCGCCGCCGCGCGCCGCTACGTTATCCTGATAGGTATGTCATCTCAAGAGCAGAACACCTCCGCAGGCGCATCGTTAGAACCCGAAACTTTGCAGGATCCCGGTAAGAAGCAGGTTCCACCCGAGTTCTTCCGCCAGCCTTATTCCTTCGTGCGCCGTGGCGACCGCCTGACCTCGCGCCGCCAAAAAGCGTGGGACACGTACTCCCCCACCCATGTGCTCGACATACCCCGGCTGCGGGCAGATACCTCTGTAGCCCCCGAAGCCACCTTCGACCCGGTCACAATCTACGGGCGCGAAGCCTACCAGGTGGTCGAAATCGGTTCCGGGCTGGGTGAAGCAATCGTGCACCGCGCCTGTGAAATGCCCGAGGCGAACTTCCTTGCCGTTGAGGTCTACACCCCCGGCATTGCGGATCTGCTGCTCAAGATGGGGCAGGCCGGGGTTGAGAATGTGCGCGTCGCTCAGGCTAACGCCCCCGAACTGCTCGATAATATGCTGGACGAAAACTCGGTTGATGAGCTCTGGGTTTTCTTCCCCGACCCCTGGCACAAGTCACGCCACCACAAACGCCGCCTAGTCTCCCCCGCTTTTGCCGATAAGGTCGCGCGCGTGCTCAAACCCGGCGGAATCTGGCGTCTAGCCACCGACTGGGAAGAATACGCCCACGTGATGCGCGATGTCATGGAGGCGCACCCCGATTTCGAGAATCTTCATGCCGGTGAAGGCGCTACCGAGGACGACCCCGTGGGCGGGTGGGCGCCGCGCTGGGAGGGGCGCATCCTGACCAGCTTTGAGAGGAAGGCCCGGGAGGCGGGAAGGCGCGCCCACGACCTGACCTATAGGCGTAAGTAAATACTCGCAGCTGCCGTTTTAAAGCGGCAGGTATTGGGGCGGTCAAGCCCTATTTCCGCCGGTACAGCACCACCGCCGAGGAGCGTTTGCGCGGTGCCGGGCGCTGCCCCCGCTGGATATTCACCACATCCCCGCGGGTGCTGGCCGCGAACACTCGTTCCGCCAGCCCCAACTTGGCGTGCGCATCCTCAAGCTGAGCCTGCAGGCGGGCGATGTGCTCCTGGTGTTCCTCCACCATCTCTTCAAGCTCAATAATCCGGCGGATTCCCTCCAGCGAAACGCCTTCCTGCGAGAGCTGCTGAATACGCTGAAGTAAATCCACGTCGCGCTGCGAATAGCGCCTGGCCTTACCCGGCGCACGCGAAGGCTGTACCAGCCCCAGGCGGTCGTATTGGCGGAGCGTCTGCGGGTGCATACCCGCCAGCTCCGCCGCCACCGAAATCACAAAAACCGGCCGGTCGGCACTGTAGGCAGATGCCGACGACTGCTTATTATGGGCACTCATAAGCTACCTAACTTTTCTTCAAAAGATCCTCACGGGGGTTCCCCTGCGGCGCCAGAGCAATGAATTTCTCGAAGGCTTCCTTCGCCTCATCGCTCAAGTTCTGCGGCAGGTGCACCTCGGGGATCACCAGCAGGTCACCGGTGCCCGACTTGGTTGTGAACCCGCGTCCTTTCGCACGCAGTTTACGGCCCACGCTGCCGGGGGTCAGCCGCAGTTTGACGGTTTTACCGCCGGGTACGGGCACCTCCAGCACACCGCCGTTGACTGCCTCATCCAGGGTGACGGGAGCACGCAGCACCAGGTTGTTTCCCTCACGGCTGTAGTGCGGGTCATCCGAGACGCGCACGGTCACGATCAGGTCACCGCCAGTTCCGGGGCGGCCCTTACCGCGCACACGCACTTTCTGCCCGTCCTTCACGCCTGCCGGGATGCGCGCCTCGGTACTCGTGCCGTCCGGCAGGAACACGGTCGCGGTAGTGCCTGTGTATGACTGCGGCAGGGTAATGCGGGTGCTGGTGGAGAGGTTATTATCCTGCTGGGCGCGCTTGCGCCCACCACCGCCGAAGCCGCCGCTGCCAAACCCGGCGTCGCTGAAGTCGGCGCTTGTGAACCCTGCGGTACGGCGTGAACCACCCGCGCCGCCAGCGCCACCACCGAAGAGCCCGCCGAGCAGGTCTTGAATGTTGAAGCCTTCGCCACCGCCGCCGGTGGTGAAGTGCACGTTTTGGCCGCCGAAGCCGCCGCCAGCGCCCCCGAACCCGGATGCGCCGCCTCCGAAACCGCTGCCGCCGAACCCTGCGGCACCGTATTTGCGGATCTGGTCGTATTCTTCGCGCTGTTTCTTATCCGAGAGCACGTCGTAGGCTTCGGAGACTTCCTTGAATTTCTTCTCCGCGGTCTCGTTCCCGGGGTTCAGGTCCGGGTGGTATTTGCGCGAGAGTTTGCGGTAGGCCTTTTTAATATCGGAGTCGGAGGCGTCTTCTTTCACGCCGAGGGTTTTATAAAAGTCTTCTGACAGCCAGTTTTCGCTTGCCATGTAGTTCTCCTTTCCCGTCGTCCGGGGTTCTTGTAACGCCCCGTCCAAAGGGGCACAACCTTAGTTTTTAATCCTATATAAAGTTTAGTCTACTAGACTCAATTTTGGAAGAGAAATCCCAGAAAATCCGCGGAAATATGCGGCAAACGGGCGGGTTCTCAATTTCTCAAGAACCCGCCCGTTGTGTGCTCTATGGAGTGTTTATTCGGCGGCAGCCACCGCAACTTGGGCGGTGCGTACCACGCGCTCTTTCACGCGGTACCCGTAGCGCAGAACCATCGAAATGTGGTCCGGTTCTACCTCGCTGGTTGGCTGCTGCATGACCGCTTCGTGAATATTCGGGTCGAAGGGCTCGCCCACCTCACCGAAGCGTTCCACGCCTTCTTTTTTAAGAGAGTCCTCAAGCTTGGTGGCAATCGCAGCGAAGGGGCCTTCCTGCAGGTCGCCGTGCTTGCGTGCGGCGTCAATATCGTCGAGCACCGGCAGAAGCAGGCTCACAATATCGCTCGCCACGAACTCCCGAAGCTGCTCTTTCTCGCGGGCGGCACGGTTCTTGAAGTTCGTGAACTCCGCCTGCAGGCGAAGCAGGCTGTCCAGGCGTTCTGCCGCGAGTTTCGCATCCTCTGAGGGTGCTTCCTCGCTCGACTCGGGGGTTTCCCCCGCCGCAGCCTGATCGGTTGCGGCAGGGGCTTCCTCGGCCTCGGGGTGACCTTCGGCGGCGGGGGCGTTGAAGGCCTCCTCCAGCGGGTCGCCCGCAGTGTTTTCGTGTTCAGCCATGATTACTTCTTCTCGTCTTCGTCCTCGTCGATAACTTCGGCGTCTACCACATCTTCGTCATCATCCTTGGAGGAAGAAGCGGAGTCTGCGTTAGCCTCTGCCTGTGCGGAAGCGTACAGAGCCTCACCCAGCTTGGTCTGGGATGCCTGCAGCTTCTCAAGAGCGGACTTCACGGCATCGTCGTCATCGCCTTCAAGAGCCTTCTTGAGAGCATCGACATCGCCCTGAACCTCAGTCTTGACGTCTTCGGGCAGCTTCTCGCCGTTCTCCTTCAGCAGCTTATCGACGGAGTATGCCACAGACTCTGCCGCGTTACGGGTGTCGGCTGCCTCGCGGCGTGCCTTATCCTGCTCTGCGTGAGCCTCGGCATCCTTGACCATGCGGTCAATGTCATCCTTCGAGAGGGAGGTGCCGCCGGTGATGGTCATGGACTGCTCAGCACCGGTGCCCTTGTCCTTCGCGGAGACGTGCACAATGCCGTTGGCGTCAATATCGAAGGTGACCTCAATCTGGGGTACGCCGCGCGGTGCGGGGGCAATACCGGTCAGCTCGAAGGTACCCAGGTTCTTGTTGTCGCGGGTGAATTCGCGCTCACCCTGGAACACCTGAATCGACACGGAAGGCTGGTTGTCTTCAGCGGTCGTGAAGGTCTCAGAACGCTTAGTCGGAATAGCGGTGTTGCGCTCGATCAGCTTAGTCATCACGCCACCCTTAGTTTCGATACCGAGGGACAGCGGGGTCACGTCGATCAGCAGAACGTCCTTGCGGTCGCCCTTGAGCACACCAGCCTGCAGGGCTGCACCCATTGCCACGACCTCATCGGGGTTAACACCCTTGTTGGGCTCGCGGCCGGTGAGTTCCTTCACCAGCTCAGCCACGGCGGGCATACGGGTGGAACCACCCACGAGCACAACCTCGGAAATGTCAGACACCTTAATGCCTGCTTCCGCAATAACGTCCTGGAAGGGCTTCTTGGTGCGTGCCAGCAGGTCGCTGGTGAGGTCCTCAAACTTTGCGCGAGAAAGCTTCTCGTCCAGGTGAATGGGGCCCTCGGGGGTTACCGAGAGGTACTGCAGCGAAATGTTGGTGCTGGATGCACTGGAGAGCTCCTTCTTAGCCTGCTCAGCTGCCTCCTGCAGACGCTGCAGAGCGATCTTGTCTTTGGAGAGGTCTGCACCGGTCTTGGACTTGACCTGCTCAAGCAGCCAGTCCACAACGCGCTGATCCCAGTCGTCGCCGCCCAGGCGGTTGTCGCCGCTGGTTGCGCGCACCTGAATGGTGGAGAAGCCGTCTTCGTCCTTGCCAACTTCAAGCAGGGAGACGTCGAAGGTACCGCCGCCAAGGTCGAAGACCAGAATCAGTTCGTCTTCTTTACCCTTGTCCAGGCCGTAAGCCAGTGCTGCTGCGGTCGGCTCGTTCACGATACGCAGAACGTTCAGACCCGCGATTTCGCCGGCTTCCTTAGTGGCCTGGCGCTCAGCGTCGTTGAAGTATGCGGGGACGGTGATAACCGCATCGGTCACCTTGTCGTTCAGGTAGGATTCGGCGTCGCCCTTGAGCTTCTGCAGAATACGTGCGGAAATTTCCTGCGGGGTGTATTTCTTGCCGTCAATCTCAGTCGTCCAGTCGGTGCCCATGTGGCGCTTGACGGACGAGATGGTGCGGTCAACGTTGGTGACCGCCTGGCGCTTTGCCACGCTACCGACCAGAACGTCGCCGTCCTTGGAAAATGCGACGACGGAGGGGGTGGTGCGGGCGCCTTCAGCGTTTGCAATAACTACGGGGTCGCCACCTTCGAGGGTGGATACGACCGAGTTGGTGGTGCCGAGGTCAATACCGACTGCACGTGCCATGTTTTTGTACTCCTTAGTGTTATGCCCCGCTTCTTGGCGAGGCGGGTTCCTTGGTTAGATTTTCGGGGCGTGAGGGGTTTTAGGCCGAGCGCATGCACGGTAGAAAGTGCTTGGATTGCTGCCCAGCGAGTAACCCCTTGAGCCTCATGTACTCAAGTTTTACACATGGTTAGATGGATGTCAACAGACTTGAGTGAAAAAGACTCAACTTTTTGAAGTGGGTGGGGGTTAGGGGTGGGTGGCAAGGGGTGATGTGCTGGTGGTCTTGGGGCGAAAACGACACGAAAGCTAAGGACTCTGCGGGCGATAATCCGCGCGATCACTAGGAGCTACCTTGCCTCTACCTCACGCGATATATGAGATTAACAACGGGAAATCCGATACATAGGGTCACCCTCGCCCTATGATGGAGGATGAGTGTTCACTCTAGGTTGAAGGAAGGTTGAAACAGAGTTGAATCCAATGAGTTCTAATGACGCAAAGAATATTCTCTGGTTTGTTACAGTCCCTCTGGGAATTATAGCTATTGGGCTTGTAACCCTGTCAGTCATGAGATACATGAAAAAACCCGAAAAGGTAATAAAAAAATTTGAATGGCTGAGAACGTTTTACATATGGATTGGAGCACTTGCCATTCTCGGCGGCACGTGGGCATTCTTCCTGCCTATAGCTATCAACTCGGGTTTCAACAAAGATGATGACGGTCCTGTATTGCGCCAACTACTGATATATACAGTAGGTGGAATCTTAGGTGTCATAACCTTGGGAGAGACACACCGCAAAAATAATCTTGAGAAAGATAAAAGCGACCAAGACCATACTCGACAGGTACACGCTGAGCGACGCAGTCGATACACCAAAGCAATCGAACATCTCTTCAATGAGAATATTTCTATTCGTCTTGGTGGCGTTTACACTCTTGCAGGCTTAGCTGATGAGTGGTTATCAGACGAAAAGACTCTTCGCAATAAAAAGAAACGCCGTAAAGAAACACAAAATATTATTAACAATCTATGTGCATATATCCGATCCCCGTTCGATCTTGCGTCAAGAGCTGAAGTGCTGTCTCAAGACCAAACACCAGAAAATTATGAGGGTGGAGCTCAACAATTTGTCAAAGATCAGGCAAAGTTCCGTGAAGAAAAAGAACTGCGACTAATAATTTTAGATGCAATCAAGACTCGACTCAGCGGCGGCACTGAAAAACTTATAGAAGGCCCCTGGTCAAATTTCGATTATGACTTCTCAAATGCGCGTTTCTTCTATCCTGTTAACTTTGCCAACAGCTATTTTAGCGCTTCATCAGATTTTTCCCAGACGATCTTTACCCAGGATGCTGGCTTCTTTAATTCTCGTTTCACCCAGAACGCCGATTTCCTCAATGCTCGCTTCACCCAGCACACCAACTTCCGCGCGACGACCTTCAATATCGCCAACTTCTCCTGGACAACCTTCACCCAGAAAGCCGACTTCCGCAATACGATCTTCACTAGACGTGCTGGCTTCTCCAATGCAACCTTCACCGAGGGCACTGATTTCTCCAAGGCTAAATTCAACGGGGATGCTGATTTCTCCGATGCGATCTTCCAGAACGCTGATTTCTTAGAAGTGATCTTTGACCAGAACGCTGGCTTCTTAAAAACATCTTTCACAGGGCGTGTTAGCTTATTTAATGCGACCTTCACCCAGAACGCTAACTTCGTCTGGGCGACCTTCACCGGAGACGCTGATTTCTCCAAGGCTAAATTCATCAGAAACGCTAACTTCGTCTGGGCGACCTTCACCGGAGACGCTGATTTCTCCAAGGCTAAATTCATCAGAAACGCTAACTTCGCCCGGACGACCTTCACAGAAAAACCAATATTTGAACGCGCGCTAGGCGATAAAACCTGTAAAGCAAGGTTTTCGTGTAAAGCCGATCCAGAAGATTATAACTTCAAAGTTTCGCACAATAGCCCCTACAAAATTGAGACTAAGGAACAGGAGCATAACGGTATAAAGTTCGTTATTCCCGAGGGCGCAGAACTTTTTGACCCCGACGAACCTTCCGAGCAGGACAACAACGACGACAATTAAAATTTTTCCAGACGCAAAATGACGCTTTAAAGCCTCTATCCTTGCAAACAAAGAAATCTGATTGCCTGCGTAAAGGAGGATCCCAAGTATGGCGGAAGCATCAAGAAACAATACAGGGGTCAGCTCTTCTGCCCCTGTTAGTACCTTTGAGAGTTTTGTCAGTGAGCACTTTGTACGGCTTCTAGTGGGGATCGCCGCTGGAGGCGGAGCTCTGGCATTCCTTGTACCTTGGCTGCTTTACATTGCAGGCATAACCGGTGAGGCCGATACGAATCTTCGCCTTCACATCCTCTACGTTACAGGCGGTATTATTGCCGTTCTGGGGCTCGTGGAAACACGCCATAAAAATACAACGGACAGGGCTAAAGCACTCAGCGAACAAGCCCGTCAGTTCAATGAAACCATCGCAAAAGAACGTGAAAAAATCGAGGCAGACAAGGCCAAAAACGAGCAGAACCATATACGGCAGGTACATGCTGAGCGGCGCAGCCGGTACATCGCAGCAATCGAGCAGCTTTCCAACAGGGAAAACGCCACAACCCGACTCGGTGGTGTTTATGCGCTTATTGGCCTGATTGACGAATGGCTCGCAGACGGTGCCCTTCTCACCAATAAGGAACGCCGCAAAGAAGGCCAGGCCATTATTAACAGTCTTTGCGCCTATATCCGCTCCCCGTTTCCCCTTGCAGAACGCGCCGAACAGCTAGATGAGGAATACACGAAAGACCTGCAGAACGATTTCCGTGGAGATACAGAAAAATTTGATGCAGACAAGCGAGCTTTTACCCGAGATAAAGCCGCATTAGAAGAAGAACGCCAGATACGCCAAAACATTATCAAAGAGATGCGCGAGCACCTACTCGACGCCGAAGAACCAGGCACCTGGTCAGCTTTTGATTACAACTTCTCAAACACATATTTCTTCTACCCTGTAGATTTTAGTGACAGCCATTTTGGTGCTTCATCAGATTTCACTCAAGCGACATTCACGGAGAAAGCTGACTTCTTCATGGCGGCATTTGCTGGAGAGACTGACTTCTCCAAGGTGACTTTCATTCAGGATGCTGATTTCTACGGAGTAAAATTCACCAAGCGCGCTGATTTCTGTAAAGCATCCTTCGGCGGAGAGGCTAATTTCTTTGATGGGGCGTTCCTTCAGGGAGCAGACTTCTCTGAAGTGAAATTCACCGGGGACGCAAACTTCTCCCGGGCAAATTTCACCGAAGGTACCGACTTCTTCAAGGCGACTTTCACCGGAGACGGAACCTTTTACAAAGCGAAATTCAATGGACCCCTTCTCTTAGCCAGGGCGCTCTTTATGAGAAACGCGGCCTTTTCCAAAGCAAAATTCGCTCAGGAAGCTAACTTCTTTATGACGGTCTTCACCAAGGAAGCAGACTTCTCCGGCTCAAAATTCAGCGGACACACCAGTTTCTTCGAAGTAAAATTCTCCAGCAGCGCTAACTTTTTCAAAACAAAATTTGCCGAGAACACACGCTTCTCTGGGGCACAATTCAACGGACCCACTAATTTTTCTAGAACCATTTTTCACAGTAAGCCAGAATTCGCAAATACCCCGAATAAAAACTATAAAGCGAAGTTCTCTCACAAGGCTGCCCCAGCGGACTATAGCTTTAAGACAGCGGCAAAAAGTCCCTACAAAATTGATACTAGGGAACAGGAGCATAACGGCGTTAAGTTATCATCCCTGAGGACGCAATGCTTTTTGATCCGGATAATCCTTTTGCGTGGGCAGAGCCCGCAGGCGGCTAAGTCCACCTTGAATAACGCAGCTTGGGGCGTATTGCCCACCTTCTAGGGGCTGGTCATACGCCAAATGCTGCGTTATTCGCGAATCCGGCGCACCCGGGGCTGACGTAAGGGCGGGTGTTGAGGCGAGCGCTAATATGCGATGGTACCGAAGTGGCGGCTAAGGCTATCGGCACGGCGTGATGTCTAGTACCATCTGAGGTAACGCCGATCATACAACACCCCTTTGCACACACCGAGAAAGAATCACTATGACCCGCTACTACACTTCCGTTATTGTGTTCATGTTCGCCCTGCCCATTGGTACTCTCCTGTTCGGTGGTTTTAGCTCCGGGCGGGGGTTCGCGGCAGGCGCGGCTGTTGCAACCATCTGCGCCATATTCACCTACATTTTCTGGCCCAAGCTGAAGGATAATTCCGTGCCGGGGCAGGATTCTTCGGGTACGTCACAGGACTCATCCGAATAATGCACCTTTGGGCGTATCGCCCACCCTCTAGGGTCCGGTCATACGCCACATGCTGCGTTATTCGTGGGGCTACAAAGATTAGGAGGTGAACGCTATGCTGCTGGGCACGTATTACATAGGCTATGAAGGCATCAGGAAGAGTGCCCTCACCTGGCAGGGGCTACGCTGGGGGCTCGCGCAGGGATATATTAGCCGCGCAGATATTCTGCGGTATGCCTCCGACCGGCTGAAGGAAGACTCCAGCGACCTGGAATACGAGCTCTACCAGTGCAAACCCGAACACACCTACCGGATTGATGGGATTCTGGCCGAACTCGCGCAACACGAAGACTCCCCTGAACTCACCGACCCTGAACCCGGAAGCCCCGACCCCCGCCATACGCTCTGGCTGTACCTGCTGCTCAAACATGTGTATGAGCACCGCAAGAACTTTGACGACCCGCTGGGCGAGGTAGAAATTCTTCACGCCGATTTTGGCTACCCCGAGGACGTGACCCCATTCGTGCGATACATGCCCCCGACCGACTATGACCCTTCAACGTACACTCGTCAAGAGAACATCGACAGACTCTATGCTCTGTGGGAGGCGTACTTGCGCGAGGCTAAAACCCGTTTTGAGGTGTAACAGCCAAAACTTGCCTGCCTATCTAGAAGAGTTTTTTGCATTCAGAAGCGATAAGCTCTTCTGAATGCAAAAAACTCTTCTGAATAGAAACGACGCTTCGGCAGGCAGCCCTCATACCGCTGCCTTTCCGGTGCCGCTGGCATACACTTAAAACTATGTACCGCATCATGACTGTCTGCACCGGAAATATTTGCCGCTCCCCCGTGGGCGAATACCTGATTCGTGAGCACGCGCGCCAGGCGGGGCTTGAGGTTGAGGTCGCGTCCTCCGCTATCACGGACTACGAAATCGGCAACCCCATCGACACCCGCGCCGGGCGCATACTCACCGCGCGCGGCATCGACCCCAGCAGGCACCGCGCATCCAGATTCGTAGTCGAAGACTTCGACCGCTACGACCTGATTCTGGCAATGGACACCCCGCACTACCTGCACCTGAAACAGCTTGCGCGCACCGAGGACGACAAAGCCAAAATCCGCATGATGCGCTCCTTCGACCCCGCAATGGCGGGCAAGAACCTGGACGAGCTGGGCATCTACGACCCTTGGTACGGGCAGATGCGCGACTTCGAGTACACGACCGAGCTTATCGACACCGCGGCGCGGGCGCTGATCGCGGGTCTTGCCGCCGAGGGTGACGCCGCGTGAGCAACCAGTTTCAGGGCCTCACGGATGATTTGCTGCCCCGCATTATCAGCGGCCCGCGCCCGTACATTATTGCGGTGGACGGGCGCAGCGGCAGCGGTAAAACCACTCTCGCGCGGCGCCTTGCCGCCACCCTGCGGCAGCACCCGGTGCAGGGCGGGCCGCTGACGGTGCTGGAGCTATCCCTTGAGAACATGTACCCCGGTTGGGACGGTCTGGAGGCCGGTGTGGAGCAGTGGGGGCGGCTCAGCGCCAGCCTGGCCAAGCACACGCCCGGCAGCTACACCCCCTGGGATTGGGAGCAGAACCGCCCGGCTCCACCAGTCACTGTGCTCCCGGATGCCGCGCCGGTGATCGTGTGCGAAGGGGTGGGGGCGCTCTGCGGGGCGTTCAGCTACGGTGTGCTGGTGCAGGCCGGTACCGGGGTGCGGTATGAGCGGGCGATGGCGCGCGACGGGGAAACCTACCGACCCTACTGGAACATGTGGGCCGCGCAAGAAGAGCAACTATTCGAGGATTACGGCTCGTACTACACCACCAGCCCCGGCTGGCCTGAGGGGCCTGACTGGGTGTACCGCACCGGGTAGCGAACCGGCTTGGGCTGGTTCCGCCCTCTAACCCCACCACACCGGAAGAGGTGCAGGTCACGCATCCACTGGCTTACGGTGCATGAGTAACCGCCGCTAGACTGGATGAGTGCGTTTCTAGCCGGGTGCACCCGCCCGCCCCACAAAGCAGCAGGCAGGCCCCGGCGCCGTTACGCATCCCCAAAATTTAGAAAGCATACAGTACACCAGTGTCTACGTCACAGACCAATACTCAGCACCCCAACCACGCGAAGCCCTCATTCGGGCTTTCTCCGGCAACTATTGTCACCCTGGCGGCGCTCACCGCCATCGCCCCGCTGGGCATCGACATGTATATCGCCTCTCTGCCGACCATTGCCGAGGAGCTGCACACCACCGAGGCCGCCGCCTCCATGACCCTCAGCGCCTTCATGGTTGGTATGGCGCTTGGGCAGCTTATAATCGGCCCGCTCTCCGATAAAACCGGGCGCCGCACCCCGCTGCTGATCGGCTCAGCCGTGTGTTTCGCCGCCACGGCGCTATGCGCCTTCTCCCCCACCATTGAGGTGTTCATCGCGGCACGTTTTCTGATGGGCTTCAGCGGCTCAGTTGGCGCGGTGCTGGCCCGCTCCATCGTCGCCGACACCACGAAGGGGCTGGCCACCGCCAAGCTCATGGGCATCATGATGATGATTAACGGGTTCGCCCCCGTGCTGGCGCCGCTCTTCGGCGGGTGGGTGCTCTCATGGGGTACGTGGCGTTCAGTGTTTAACGTGCTGACTGTTATTACCGGTGCCCTTATGCTCGCCGTCATCTTTATTCTGCGTGAAACCCTGCCCACCGAAAAACGCTACCAAGGCACCGCGCTGAGCGTGTACTCCGAGATTCCGAAGGTGTTCAGAATCCGCCGGTACGTGGGGTTCTCACTGACCATGTGCTTCGCGTTCGGGGCGCTCTTCTCGTATATTTCGGGCTCAACCTTTGTGCTGCAGAAAATCCTGGGGCTTGACGCTGGGCAGTACACTCTCGCGTTCGGAGTGAACTCCCTCGGCATTGTGGCCATGAGCTCGCTGGCGACCGCGCTGGTGGGGAAGGTCGCCCAACGCACCATCGTGAATGTTGGTGTGAGCGCCCTGCTGGTTGTTTCGGTGCTGCTCACCGGTTCGTTCCTCATCGGGATTTCGCTGTGGCCCACCCTGGTTCTGCTGTTCTGCCTCACCTGCTCGGTGGGCCTGGTGTTCGGTAACGCCTCGGCGCTAGCACTGAACGAGGCACGCCACATGGCGGGCAGTGCATCCGCCGTCATGGGCACCATTCAGGCGCTTCTGGGCGGGGTTGCCGCGCCCTTGGTGTCCCTCGGTGGTGAGGGCGCCTACCTGCCGATGGCGTTCTCAATTCTGGGGTTTGCGGTACTGACCGGGATCACCCTCTTCTCAACCCCGCGCAAAGACTCCGACTACGCGGCAGACGGCGGCGCGGGCGGGCACTAGCCCTCTCCTTACATTGCACGTGTTAACACGCTGATGCGTGAGAAGCGGGTTTTGCCGAGAAGATGAGAAAATATCACCTTTTCGAGCGAAAATCCGCTTCTCCTCGTAATCACCCTAGCTGCTGGTATCCTGATAAATCCTAAGATTTTAAGGAGGCTGACCGTGAGCACTAACGAAAACCTCACAAGTGCAGAGATCATCAAACGGTTCAACCACTTCTACGACTGCTGGCTGGATTCGATCACCATAACCTATGCAAAGGGAACAGCTGTTCGTCTGCGATTCTGCGCGGTGGACCGGAACCATGTAGACGGCGGCTGGGAGAAGGCCGCTACCGACGACGTCTGGCGGTACGTCACCGTAACCCTGGAAGATATTTCGGACTACCGGGTGCAAGGCCCGTTCATCAGCATATGCAGCGGAGTTCATGTTCTCGAACGGGACGGCAAAATCGGGCTCGACATCGAGGGGGACAACGACAACCCCGAAACCTTCGAGGACATCGCCGAAGCAGACATATACTTTATCGCCGAAAACGCCACCTGGGAGCTGGGCCCGCTCGGCGTACACTGCTGTGAAGGCACGTGAGCCACTACACTGGAAACATGACTAGTTCCGTGATACTCCTAAATTCAGAGAACCCGCAAGGCGTTGCTGTAGACCCCGCCCAGCCGCTTATCGGCGTGGAAGACCAAGGGTTTACCCGTGGTGACGGCGTTTTTGAGACCATGCTCGCCGTCAATCGGCGGGTGCGAAAACTTGATATGCACCTCACCCGACTCGAATCTTCGGCGCGTATGCTCGACCTGCCCGAACCTGACCTGCACCAGCTGCGGGATGCGCTGGCGGGCCTCCTCGACCAGGCCGTGCCCGGCGCCCACACGGAACTCGGCGAAGAGCATATCGTCAAAATCATTATCTCGCGCGGGCTGCCGCATGCCTCTGCGGGAATGCCCGCCGGGCCGTACACGCTGCTAATCGCGTCCCCGGTACCCGAAACTACCGTGAACCAGCGGCAGAACGGGGTGAAGGCCATGCTGCTGCCGCGCGGGCACGACCCCGCCGACAACACCGCATACCCGTGGCTGCTGGCGGGCGCGAAAACCCTCTCATACGCGGTGAATATGGCGGTGCTGCGGTACGTTCACTCCCACGGCGCGGACGACGCGATTTTTATGACCGACAACCGCCGCATTCTGGAGGGGGCAACCTCATCGGTGCTCATGGCGCGCATTGAGCACGGGAAGAAAATGCTGTACACCCCCGAACCGAACCACGGGATACTGCCCGGCACCACACAGGGCGCTATTTTTGAGGCGGCGCGGCGCGACGGCTGGGAGCTGGGCTACGGCCCGCTGTACCCGCAGGACCTCTTTGAATCTGACGGGGTGTGGCTCTCATCCTCGGTGCGGCTGCTCGCACCCGTCACACGGCTTAACGGGACCGCCCTGGCGCACGATGCGCAGCTGACCCACCAGTTCTTGGAATACCTGGCACAGGGGTAAGCTGGCGCACCACCTGTCCGCAGAAGGCTAGGTTCTCTAGGCAGAATAAGAGACCTAGCCTTCTGCGCGTGCTGTGGACTGGGCACAGCAGCGGGTACACACTACCTGCCGGCAAGGACGCGGCGGGCCCGGCCCGTCACGTATGCAGGCGCCGGGAGCTGTTTAGAAGTCCTCCCCAGATTCTTTTTTCTGCGACTCCACCAGCTCATCCTCAATGGCGCGGTTTTCCTCTTCTTCCTTATTTTTCACCTTGGGGGTGCGCTTAAAAAACCGGGCCGTATCCTGGCTGGCGGCCGCGTGCAGACGCGGAAAGAAAATATACGCCACCGCAAAAGCCGAAACAATCGCGCAACCCCCCGAGACGAGAATCCCAGCCCCCAGCAGCTCATACAGGTAGAAGAAGAACACGAGCAAGCCGAAACGTACCAGGGTGTACTTGAAGAAGTTCATACCCACCAGTCTAGCCGCAGCATGGATGCGCCCCCAAGATTCCTGTGGCAGACTTAGAGCATGACACGAGCGATGATGATAATTGGCGCGTTCGCGCTGGTGATTGGGTTGAGCCTGTATACCCTGCTGGATGCCGCCCGCACACCGGCCGCCGATGCGCGCACCCTCCCCAAGTGGCTGTGGATTATTGTCATCATCTTCTTCCCCGTTGTGGGGCCGGTTTTCTGGCTGTTCTTCGGCAGGGCCCGCAGCGAAAAAAGTGCAGCCGAGCAGCCACCCGCCGCGGATACGGGCCGGGGTTTGAAAGGCAGGCGGGGTACTGTGCCTCCCGCGCCGAAAGCCCCCGACGACGATGAAGAGTACCTGCGCTGGCTCAAAGCCAAAGCAGAACGGCAAAAACGAGACAGGCAGCGGCAAGAACCCCGCGACGACGCCACAGACGACACTGACGGCGAAAAATAGCTCTGGATTTCAAACCGTCAGCCAACGCCGTCACAGTCCAGCATTCACAACAAATATCCCTAGACTAAAATATGACAAAAAATTAATAAATAATAAATTATATAAAACTACTCTTAAAAATTATTTCTGTGTGTAAAGACGTAAACTTTTCAAAGTGCTATGCGCGGTTTCTTCAACCAAAGCTACCCAATCACTACCTATCCCATAAGCAACCCACCACGGAGCCACCAACAACACCACCGGATAACCCCACACCAACAACACACCCACCACGCTCACCACCAACAACACAGCATACACCCACCCCGAAACCTTCCACCCCAACACACGCTTCACCAACACCGACACCGCCACCCCGGTTATCGTCACCACCACCGCAGGAAAAATCATCGGAGACGGATCATACCCCTTCCAATGCATCGCCGGAATACCCACCGCAAAAAAACCAACCATACAAAAAAGTACTAGACATAAAAATGACACATAAATAGCAGAAATCTTATCCTCCCGTTCTTGTGCCTCTGCCTCTCGAACCTCAAGCTCCGCAAGAAACACCTCCAACTCATCCAGCGACATCCGACTACGACGCCGCAACTCCAACAACTGATACAGCAAAACCCCCGGATACAACCCCGTCACCACAGCAACAAACCCAAACATAGACGGAAGATTCCACGGATACGGCAAAATCCCCACCACCAACATCCCCACATGAGGAGACGCCAACCAAATCAGCTGCGACACAGTACTAGCATTCAGAAAATAAAAAAGACACCCAGTATAAACCGTCCCGAACACAGGAAACAACAGCACATACCCATAAAACAAGACATTCTCACCCACCGGAAGAGACCGCGAGGTCTGCAGAATAAACCCCAGCAAAGGCCACCCGATCAAAAACTGAGAAATCCCAATAAAAATCCCAGAACTCCACCAATCAATCGCAGCCAACCACTCTTTCCGAACACCCAAAAACATCTCACCCTCCCCCACCATGTTTCCACCATCCTTCTGTAGATAAGACCCCAACTACACCAACAGCAAACCTTACAAGTAAGTTATCCGAGCATGCATTTTCCCCAGAACCGCATAATCACACCAATTGCTAAAAGCAAGAAACATCAACCTACTAAAAATCAAACTAGAATTTAATCAGAATAAGTATGCTCTAGAAAAAATAAACCAACTATTCATGCCATTTTTGTAAAAACTAGATATTATATTTTTATTCCATTAAAAATATGCGTCAGATGTTCAACTCTAGACTTATCTTGTGATATTATCCAATTTACGATGTATAGTATCCTTAACCAGCCCTAGCCAACCCTCTCCCATCCAAAAAGCAACCCACCATGGAGCCACCAACAACACCACCGGATAACCCCACATCAACAACACACCCACCACGCTCACCACCAGCAATACAGCATACGCCCACCCCGGAACCTTCCACTCCAACACACGCTTCACCAATACCGACACTGCCATACCGGCTGCTGTCACTACCACCGCAGGAAAAATCATTGGGGACGGATCGTACCCCTTCCAATGCATTGCCGGAATACCCACCGCAAAAAAACCAACGATTACAAAAAACATTAAAAATAATAATGATACATAAACATCAGTCGTCTTTTCTTCGTATTGCTCCTCGCGAGCCTCCCGAGCTTCATGCTCACGCTGATACTCTTCCACCTCCTCCGGAGACATATTCGCCACACGATATAACTCATAATAATTATTCAATAAAATACCCGGATACAACCCACACACTACAGATCCAAAACCGAGCATCGACATACCACGAAAAGGCATCGGAAAAAGACCAAACAAAAACATAAAACCAAACGCAACAGGCAACATCCACCCTAACGCCCGCCGCGGATGCAAAAACCGAAACAAACAAAAATTAACCGCAATACCTATAAACGGCAAAGAAAATAAAATTATGTAAAACAGTAAATTAGAGCCCAACTTAGCATTTGATGACTTAATTCGCACCACTAATTCCACAATAGGCCACCAGATCAATATCTGTACCACCAAAGCCCAAAACGGGCCCCAACCCCAATACACACAATCCCGTATACGCACCCGTTTCACTTACTCACCACCCACAAACTCAGTGTTTAAATCGTCTTGAGACAAACCCTCAACTACTCCCTCATCAAGATTCTGCCCCTGCGTCAGGCCCTCCTTAGGCTGTGCACCAGCAGGAATATAAACCCCCTCAACGGGATACACATACTCAGGCTCTTGTACATTTTCTGACCCATAACTATCTTCAGGAACCTGAATATCCTCCAATTCCTGAATATATTCAGGTACCTGAACACCGCCAGGTTCCCGAGCCTGTGCCCCACTATCAGGCGCACCAAAACCGGCAGTCTCACCGGCTGAGTCAGGAGACGGCACAGGATGTGCAGGAGCACCCTCAAAATTCAAAAGCCTATCCACCCAATACTTTTTCGCCCCATCAGACACAGCCACCAAACCAGCATTCGTCGTAGAATTTAACGCTAGAGGCTTCCAACTAGGCGAAGGATGAGCAACACCAGGATGCCCCAACCTCTACCTGCCGGGCTCCCATACACCGACAATTACCGTAATATACGAGTTATACGAAAACGCATTTTTTCCCGAACAACACGATGATACCAACGAATAAAAGCAGAAAACATCGTACCACCAAAACTTAGGGAAACGACAAAAGGGAAAATCAATAGCCAAACTGGATATCCCCACACAGCATAAATAACCCCAGCACCAGCCACAAGCACAATCAAGATAAACCAACCTGACAACCGATACTTAAACACAAGAGTGATAATCACAGACAGAGATAGACCAGACAATACTAAAATCGCTGTTGGTAAAAGCATCGGAGACGGATCGTAACTTCGTCGAACCATCGCAGGAATAGCCAATGAAAAAAAGCTAACCATAAAAATACCAATAACAATTAGACCAATAAGTGTTAGCTCATCTTTTTTATTAGATTCCTCTATCCGTTTTAGTTCCTCCTCAACCTTGAGCTTATACTCCTCTAGCTCCTCATCAGACATCTTCGCCACACGATACAACTCATAATAATTATTCAACAAAATACCCGGATACAACCCGCAAACTACAGAGCCAAACATATACATCCCCAACGCACGTATGGGCATAGGGAAAATAATAAACAAAAATGTTAATAGAAAAGCAACTGGCAAAAAAAGGCCTATAGCTACATCTGCACGAAGAAAAAGAAACAAACAAAAATTAACCGCAATACCTATAAATGGCAAAGAAAACAACACTACATAAAACGGCAAATTAGGACCCGTCATAGGATGCGACGGCGCAACCCGCACCGCCAACCCCACAATAGGCCACCAAATCAACACCTGAGCCCACAACGCCCAAAACGGACCCCAGCCCCAATACACACAATCCCGAATACGCACCCGCTTCACTTACTCACCACCCAAAAACTCAACATCAGAACCCTCTACAGGGTCAACATCCTCATCCCAAGAAACTCCATCAGCACCAGAGAATTTTTCCTCACCCAAAACAATACCCTCAGAATCTCGCACATTCCCAGACCCACGAATATCTCCAGGAGCCTGAACATCGCCCGGATCTTGTATATTTTCCGGCTCCTGAACTTGAACCTGGCCACCGGACATACCAAAACCATCAGAATCAACACTCAAAGGAACCGGAGAAGGACCAGGAGACGGCACAGGGTACGCAGGAGCACCCTCAAAATTCAAAAGCCTATCCACCCAATACTTCTTCACCCCATCAGACACAGCCACCAAACCAGCATTCGTCGTAGAATTCAACGCTAAAGGCTTCCAACTAGGCGAAGGATGAGCAACACCAGGATGCCCCAACCCCATCTGCCGATAAGATCCCAAACTTTCTGAAAAATCCTACCGGCCACGCAGTCTCTGTGCACGAGCCATACCACGACGCATAACATCCTCAACCTCAGAAACCCACGGTGCACCCACAACATAACCAGCCCACCACGGGGCCACCAACAACACCACCGGATAACCCCACACCAACAACACACCCACCACACTCACCACCAGCAACACAGCATACGCCCACCCCGAAACCTTCCACCCCAACACACGCTTCACCAACACCGATACCGCCACCCCGGTTATCGTCACCACCACCACAGGAAAAATCATCGGAGACGGATCATACCCCTTCCAATGCATCGCCGGAATACCCACCGCAAAAAAACCAACCATGAATAGCATCACCATAAAGGCAAAGGACATAAACGTACTCTCAGTTCTCAGCTCACGTTTTTGCATCTCTTTCTCTCGCACTTCAAGCTTAAGCCGATACGCCTCCGCCTCTTCCAGAGACATATTCGCCACACGATACAACTCATAATAATTATTCAATAAAATACCCGGATATAACCCACACACTACAGATCCAAAACCGAGCATCGACAGACCCCGAAACGGCATCGGAAAAAGACCAAACAAAAACATAAACCCAAACGCAACAGGCACCATCCACCCTAACGCCCGCCGCGGATGCAAAAACCGAAACAAACAAAAATTAACCGCAATACCTATAAACGGCAAAGAAAATAAAACCACATAAAATAGCGGGTTAGAACCTACCCTAGAATTTGATGACGCAATTCGCACCACTAATTCCACAATAGGCCACCAAATCAATACCTGCACCACCAAAGCCCAAAACGGGCCCCAACCCCAATACACACAATCCCGAATACGTACCCGCACGCCTACTCACCACCCACAAAATCAACATCAGAACCCTCTACAGGGTCAACGTCCCCATCCTGAGAAACTCCATCGGCACCAGAGAATTTTTTCTCATCCGAAACAATACCCTCAGAATCTCGCACATCAACAGAACCATAAACACCCGTGGCGGAATACACATTCTCAGGCTCTCGCACGTTCTCTGGCTTACGAACATTTTTAGGAGCCTAAACATCATCCAATTCCTGAATATACCCGAGAACCTGAAACTATAAACTGCTAAAATCCTATCTACTGTGCAGCCTCTGTGCACGAGCCATGCCACGACGCATAACATCCTCAACGGCAGACACCCATGGTACGCCCAGGACATAGCCAACCCACCAAGGAGCCACCAACAACACCACCGGATAACCCCACACCCACAAAACACCCACCACGCTCACCACCAGCAACACAGCATACACCCACCCCGAAACCTTCCACCCCAACACACGCTTCACCAACACCGAAACCGTCATACCCACAGCAGACAAAACTAAAGCTTGCCAAAACATTGGCAACGGGTCATACCACTTCCAATGTATCGTCGGAATACCCACCGATATAAAATCCCAAACAACCACCATAAGCAAGAAAAAAAACAATGTGAATATACTCTCAGTTCTCAGCTCCCGTTCCTGTGCCTCTACCTCCCGAACCTCAAGCTCCGCAAGAAACACCTCCAACTCATCCGGCGACATCCGACTACGACGCCGCAACTCCAACAACTGATACAGCAAAACCCCCGGATACAACCCCGTCACCACAGCAACAAACCCAAACATAGACGGAAGATTCCACGGATACGGCAAAATCCCCACCACCAACATCCCCACATGAGGAGACGCCAACCAAATCAGCTGCGACACAGTACTAGCATTCAGAAAATAAAAAAGACACCCAGTATAAACCGTCCCGAACACAGGAAACAACAGCACATACCCATAAAACAAGACATTCTCACCCACCGGAAGAGACCGCGAGGTCTGCAGAATAAACCCCAGCAAAGGCCACCCGATCAAAAACTGAGAAATCCCAATAAAAATCCCAGAACTCCACCAATCAATCGCAGCCAACCACTCTTTCCGAACACCCAAAAACATCTCACTCATAATCCCCAAGTATCCTCTTTTAACAAGACGACAGCCTACTCTGACTCAACCTCCCAGCCGTCCTGAGACAAACCGTCAGACACTCCCTCATCGACCTCATCAAGATTCTGCCCCTGCGTCAGACCCTCCTCAGGCTGTGCATCAGCAGGAATATAAACACCCTCAATGGGATACGCATAATCAGGCTCTTGCACCCTCTCTGGCACACGGATATCTTCAGAGGTCTGAACATTGTCCGGCTCTCGTATATTTTCCGGATCCAGAACTTGAACCTCGCCACCAGACACACCAAAACCATCAGAACCAACGCTCAAAGGAACCGGAGAAGGACCAGGAGACGGCACAGGATACGCAGGAGCACCCTCAAAACTCAAAAGCCTATCCACTCCATACTTTTTCGCCACATCAGACAACGCCACCAAACCAGCATTCGCCGTAGAATTGAACGCTAAAGGCTTCCAACTAGGCGAAGGATGAGCAACACCAGGGTGCCCCAACCCCATCTGCCGATACGATCCCAAATACCCAGGAGCCTTCAACGGCTGCCCCAAAGGGCCGACCTTCACATTCTCCAATTTACGGTTCTTCGAGCCGATGTTCCCTACCTGGCTCAAACCAGCGCCAGAGGCAAAGTTATACACCTTATCCCCACCCGATGTAGGCTTACCCGATAGGCTGGCCCACAACTCACCATTAGCCACACTCATACCGCCAGCTAGACCAGCCTCCAAACTATTCTGCCTATAACCACCAGGCCTGAAACCCAAATAATTCCCGATAGAACCAGCAGCAGGCTTCGCCGAACCACCCAGTATATTACCCGTAGCCCCAGTCCCCATCTGATTCAACAATTCACCAGCGTTAAATGGCTCAGGAGTAAGACCCGTCAAAGATTGTCCTGTATACGACACGCCATTTACGGCGGCACCAGTAGCACCATTCACCGCAGCGTTAGCACCCACAGCCTTTAACCGTTGACCTATAGTAGGTTTCGCTGTTCCTGATGAAGACTTACCCGCCGACGCAGCACTAGGCGTATTAACTTTACCTACCTGGGCAGGGCCAACAGGCCTCACGCTTGAAGCACCCTTCGGCCCGGTGGCCACGAGAGGAACAGCTTTCCCTTGGTTGGCGGACACCGTTACCGTCCGCGTAGGGATCCCTGAACTTACACTGGTAGTAACACCCTTAGAACCAGCGGCGACTACCGGTACATTTTCCCATGCCACCGCCGTTGGGGACGCCGAAGTAAGTTTCGACTCCACGGCTGCAGCGCGAGTAGCAGTATTTGAAGAATTGATGAGTTTAGAGCCCTGCGGAATGAACTTGGTCTCCGCAGCAACTATGCGCTCACTTGGCTGAACCGCAGATGCCGTAGAGGGCGCAAAAGTACCGCGAACTTTAGAAGCTCCCTGCACGACCTTAGGCACCACCCACGTCTCAACACCATAGGCGACACCATAAGAAGCAGCGGCTGTAAAGCCTCCAGAAACGCCTCCAACAACGGCTGATAAGGCCACATCACCAGTGTCAACATATCCGTCGCTCTTCAACGAAGCATCAGAGTTCAACGTTATTCCGGCGCTTATAGTACTACCGGATACGACGCCCGCTACAATTGCTGCACTTAAACCGGGAATAGGTATGGAAATAACAGCAGCAACTATGCCAACCGCGATAAGCGCATGTGATACCTCTTGACGGTTCCTGCTCAGCCATCCGTTAAAACTCGTGTCTTTTGCGAGTTCAACAGAAACCTCAGTCGTCCCCCACGGATCCACCATGTTCATTGGGTTAGACCCCACGAAAGAGTATGCGTCTGCGAACCACGGCGAACCGGCTACTGGCGCTAGCGGATCAGTCGAAAGGAAACGCTTGGAGGCTCCATCAAAAGTGCGAGCGCCCATCACGTCTAACCCAGCGACCCGCACGCTGCCTGCGCCCGTGAAAGAAACCCCGGCAGGCAGCACCTGGTTAAGCGGATCAGAACTTCCGAAGCCAGGCATGTGAGCCATACCTGAGAGGTCGGGCACGCCCCATGGATTAAACCCCTGTGGAACGCCTACTTGGGAGAACCCACCGTCATTTTCTGGGGCAGTGACAGCTCCCACACCCAAAACCTGTGGGGTATCAGAGAGCGAATCCCACAGCACTGGTACCGAAGCCCTGTCAGCACCGGTTATCTGCGCCAACTCACCCGCAGCATCAGTCACCAGACGTACCCGGGACGCCACACCGCGCACACCCAATACCTCTGTGTGGAAGGCATCAGAATTTGACGTAGTTGTCACCGAGGAGAGACCGCCCCATACTCCCCACTCATACTCGCGGGAAGTGCGAATACCCTGATTTGAGGCAGTATGCTCACGTACGCGGTATCCGGCGGCATCATACTCATAGGTTGTTGTGAGGCGATTAATAACTTCACGGTGCAGCCCCACAAACTCCGGGGCGATAGCGGCTGCGTACTCCAGGGTCTCGGTCTGAACCAGCTGGTTGAGAACGTTATATTCAAAGGAGCGTTCGCTCAGGAGCGTGCGTGCTTGCGGCTCTGCACCTTCCAGATCATCCACGCGGTAAAGCTTCTCGGTCATCATCAGACCGTTGTCGAAAGCCCACTCATATTCATGGTTACCCTCGCGGGCACCTACCAGCTGACCTGCGGCGTCATAGGAGTACATCACGAGGGATTCGCCGGTCTGAACCCCCACAACACGACCCTCAGCATCACGGGTGATCTGGGTCCGCTCAGTAGATACAGTGAGTCCCTGATTCTTAGTACTGCTCACAGCGTTAGAGCCGTTTTCAGCCACCAAGCTCTTACCGTATTCTGCAACCCGCCCCGATGCGTCAAACTGCCAGGTAGAGACAATATCCCCTACCTGCGCACGAACAAGCTGCCCCATCACGTCATAGGAATAGGTGGAAACAATGGGCTCGCTCTCACCTATGCTGCGGGTTTCGCGGCTCACCACATGACCAGCGCCATCGTATACCACCTGTGAGGTACCGTAAGGGGTCACGGTACTCGTGCGGTTACCATCGGCATCATAAACATATGTGAGCGTGTAGGCACCCGTTGAGACAAAGGCGTTGAGCGCCTGTACCTGGCTCTCAACATCCGTAAGTTCAGATATCTTAGGCTCTTCATTCGGTACCTGCGGGTCAATGACTGCGCTTCGGGAACGCTTGATGAGCTGCCCGGCGGAGTCGTACTCGTAGCGGTGCTCAACATAAGCTTCTGCTGGCGCGCTGGTATCAAGAGCCTGAGCTGTCGCGTAGTCACGCACCCACACGATGCGCCCCCGGTTCTCACTACCATACTGGGCAATACGCACACCATCGCAGAAAGCATACCGAAGCTCGCCACCACGTTTGTAGTCGTACTCATAGGTGCGCTCATGCACGCCATCAAAAGCACGGATCAGGCGGCCAGCCGCATCATACCCATATTCATACGCAGTACCCGCCGCGTTAATGGTGCGGGTCAGACGGTTCAAAGCATCATACTCGTAGCGAGTGACCTGCCCTGTGGAATCCATAACCTGCGAAATATTGCCCGCAGCGTCATACTTCATATGGGTGCGGTTACCCAGCCCATCAACGGTCTGAATCAGCTGACCAGCAGCATCATAGGTAAAACGGCGATAACCGTACGTGTTATCACGCAGACCCACCAGACGACCGCCCAGGTCATACTCATACCTGGCGCTGCGGGCACCTTTCGTCACTTTGATAACCCGACCTGCGGCGTCGTAATCAATATGTTCCGTAGAGCCGTCTGGCAGAATGCGTTTCACCACCTGGGATGCGGCATCATACACTAGGCGCGTGACAGCCCACTGTGTGGGTTCAAATTCTTGCTGCAATTCAGCAGACGATGCCGTTGGTTCGTCAAGGCCCATCGCATACTGCACCAGTCGGCCAGCAGCATCATATTCATAGATTTGCACGCGCCCGGCAGGTGAAACCACTCGCACTGGGCGGCCCGCAAGATCACGGACAATGCGGGTTAGGCCGCCCCTCGCATCCACAATTTCAACGGGGTTACCGGCGTGATCGTAAGTGATGAATTCTTCAGCGTCGGGCTTCTCAGAAGACCCTACTGTAACCCCCGTTTTCTGAGCGACAACGCGACCAAAAATATCAACCTGTTTAAACGAGGTACCGTAGGCGCTTGTGGTCCTTTCCAAACCATGCTTACGGTCTATGTCCTGCTTGATCTCAACCCCCGTGGGGTCAGTTTCAGAAGTCCGGTTCCCTACAGGGTTGTAGGTGTACCGAGTCACACCACCTAAAGGATCAATAGCGGCAATAAGTTGGCGGATTCCGTCATATTCATAAGTCCATGTTGCCCCTGATGCCTCAATAACCTGGGCCAAGTTGCCTGACTGATTATAAATATTCTGGGTAGTGCGACCTAACGGGTCGGTAACAGAGGTAATTTCCCGAGCCCGGTTATAGGTCAGAGTAGTAACATTTCCGTGGGGATCCGTCACCGTATGAGGCAGATTTCCTCGTTCCTGATCGCCGGTGATATCCGTGTTTTCTAGAGCGGCAAAACGTTGAGCAGCACGCAAAAGTGCAGGTACTTGTGATGTCTTTGGTGCTTCTTGGTATGCGAAACTCCACCGGGCACCGGTAGCTTCTTCGAAGCTGGAAATCATGCCAGCGGCGTTATATTGGATACGGAGAGACCGACCCAACGGATCGATGACCTGTGTTACGCGCCCAGCACCGTCACGTACCAGAGTAGTTGTGTTTCCCACACCATCCGTCATGGTCTTCAGATCCCCATGAATGTCATAGGTCATGACGGTGCGCACTCCGGTAGGGTCTATGGTCTCCATAAGACGACCGTGTTCGTCCCAGATCAACTGGGTTTTTGCCCCGTTACCCGCAATCACGGCTGAGGGATTGGGGTTCACCGAATCTGCATACTCATACAAAGTATTGATGGGGGTGCCTAGGTTCAGGGTGTCCCGAGCATCACAGACCGAAACCCCGGTGATGCGGTTATATTCGTCCCAGCTATAGGTGTAGTCGGTTCCTTCTGGGGTACGCTCGCGGACGAGGCGGTCACACCGGTCAAAAGAGCGGTTGGTAATAGAACCGTCACGGTCAGTAATACTGATTCGATTATCGCCAGTCCCGTACCGAATACTGTAGCGTTTTCCGTTCCCATCCATGACACCTATGAGTCGCCCCTTAGGGTCGCTGTAAAAAATATTCACCTTCAGGCCGGTCTCAGCCTGGGCAACAGTTGTCACACCCTCAGATGTGTAGTTATACGAGATATCATCATCATATTCCGTATGCTGACGGATCACACGTCCATTGCCGTCGTAGGTATTCGCAACCTCAACATGCCCGTTAACATCAGTCACCTCGTGGATCAGATGCTCCGGGGTGTGGGTATATGTGCGGGTACCATTCATCTTCTCTACAGCGCAGAGGTGACCCGCAGCGTTCTCCCCTTCAGGGACATAGCAATACCCAACGGCAGCTTGGGGAGCACCCGTGCTCTCACCCGCAGTATTGTACGCATAAGCCTGAGTAGGGCGTAACCCACCAGCAGAATCCAGCTCATAATCCAGATGAATAGCCCGATGTGCCACAGGATGCACGAGGTCTGTAATAACACGCTGAGATCCACCCTCAGGCTCAATAATCGCGGTAGCGTACACCGGAACCATCGCATCGCTCAGGTGCCCGTCCGCAGTACCAACCCATGCACCTGCCGAATTATACACGTGACGCGCGTGTTTATTGTCTTCAATGATCCAGTAATGTGGCGTGGAGGCCAATTCTTCACGTACTTGTGAGAAACCTGTTTCCTCATAGGTATTTTGGGCAAGTTCCGCCTTGCAGTCGTGCACCTGTTCAACTGCCTGCAGCCGCATCTGCGTGATCCACTCATACAGTTCGTCGTTAGGCAGTACTTTGGTGAGCCACCAAGGCTCCTGCGGGGTTCGGTCATATCCGTCACCCGAACGGCTAAAGTGTAGAATACGACCGTCTTTGGTGTACCACTGAGCACTTTCTGAGGTGAAGTTAAGGCGGGTATCAAGTGTCGAACACCACCCAGGCCCAAAAATTCCTGAAGGAAGTATCTTTGGGTGTGCCACCGTCAAGCTGTTATACATGCGCTCCAAGGATAAAGCAGTAGCGGCAGTATTATCGAACGCTAAATCAAGCTCGTATTCAATAAAGTTACCCGTCGCAATATTAACCGGATCGTTACGAAACCCTGAGCTAGGGTAAGCGCCCAATACACCCGCCGAAGGCACATAAGGGAGCATATGTTTTGTCGGAAGCTTTTTAAGATCTTTATCGTTTACAAATACGCTACTCTCAACAGAGTGTAAAACACGCGGATCTGAAAGATTGGGATTTGTTTTGCTAAGCTCACCCTGACTTCCAGCCTTCCAGAGTTCTTCCCCAATTTTTCCGGCGCGAAAAGCCTCTACAAGATTATCTTGAGACCAGACATAAACAGCAGCGATGAGATCTGTTGCGTCAAGTTTCCCCCAATCAGTACTGCTTTTAAAAGTTTCGTAAGAGGACTTCATCGCATTATAGTCTTGCTCTACACGAGGGCTCATGCCCTTAATCACGTTGTAATATTTAATGAGGTGCTCAGGAATACCCGAAACCTTACCATGAGCCAAATCGCTCATATTTATATCGTCTGCATTTGCCTTATATGTAACAAATGACTCGGCTTCTGGTCCTTTGTCGCCCTTAAGATTAGTCCGTATTTGAGAAACTTTTTCGTTATACTTCCCCAAAGAAGTTGAATTATATACTTCATAATGAGGACGAGGCTGCGGCTCAGGCTGAGGAGGCATAGTATCTGTAGCTTTTAAATGGCGATGCTCCGGCTTTACAGGTTTATTATCATTCATCCTGTAGTTGTGCCTGATAATCTCAAGGGAATGTTTCATAGAATCCCATTCAGCCGCCGCGTCACGAATACGAACTTCCTCATGGGCAGCAGCAATATATTTTTTCATATTATCTTCGGCATTCCGAAGGGACTCAATGAGCTCTGATCCCATCTCAATGAGGCTGTCAGCATTACGAGAAAACAATGAACCATAAGGGCCTTCAAGTTGCTCTTTTGCATATTCTGTAACTTTATTACGCTCCCGCATTTGGTTTTCAAGCGTTGTTTTACAAACCCGGAAGGCGGCTTCAAGTTTCTCGGCTTCTGCAAAATTAAACTTAACAGGGTCGGTATTCGCGTGCATAAGCTACCTTTCTCTTATCACCAGCTAATAAGGACTGGACACATGGCATATTCCGCAGCGTCCCAGCGGGTGACCAGGTAGACATCTCAGAACATCTTAAGAATGTTCATAGTGGTTGGTTGTCATCAAGCCTACACCATACATCATTCAGCACCACTATTATACGAAGGTACCAGCCAAGAACCTAGAACATTGATCAACATATTTTAATGACCCACAATTACTTTCTTGGTAATGTTTTGAGTCTTCAAGTATAGTCACACTTCTGAAACGTATGGGCGGGGTTAATACAGTTTCGCCCATACACCTTATAAATACCGCCCAGGACTAACGCCTTCCCGCTAGTTTCCGCCGTTAAAGCTAAAGCCCCGAATACGAGTGCAGGCCCGAGAAGAAAATATTCACCACCGTGAAATTAAAAATAATGCACAAATAGCCGATAATAGACAGCCACGCCGAACGCGGGCCAGCCCAGCCGCGGGTTGCACGCGCATGCAGATACGCCGCGTACACCACCCAGATCACGAAGGTCCATACCTCTTTAGTGTCCCAGCCCCAGTAGCGGCCCCACGCCTGACTCGCCCAAATCGCGCCAGCGGCAAGCGTGAACGTCCACATCACAAACGCCAAAGCGTTCAGGCGGAACGCAAAATTCTCAAGAGCCTGGGCGCTCGGAACCAGGCGCATAAACGCCCACCCGCCCGATTTACCGCTCAGGATGCGCTGCTCACGGCGGGTCTGCACCAGCTGCAGCACCGCCATCGCGAACGTAATCGTAAACACCCCGGAGGCAAGCACCGCAATCGACACGTGAATCACCAGCCAGTAGCTCTGCAACGCCGGTTTCAGGTGCCCCACGGGGGTGGCGAAACTAATGGTGGCGGCGCACATCATAATCAGCGCCAGCCCAGACACGAGCGTGCCCACGAACCGCAGGTCACGGAAGATCAGCGCCACCAGGTACACGGTCACCACCACCAGCGCGCCCGTGGTGCAGAACTCGTACATGTTCCCCCAGGGCACACGCTGCGCAGCCACGCCGCGCATAATAACCGCCGCCGCGTGCACCAGCGCCCCCATCAGCATAACGATCACGGCGATGCGCGCCGCCGGGCGGCTCTGGCCCGTGTACAGCATTGATGAGTCCGCCACGTGGCCCTCAAGCGCGCGTGCCGCCGCGCCCCGGTACCCGGCGCCCCGCTCGCCCGTGCCGGTCTCAGCGCCGCCGGTGCGCTCAACACGGGTGGCTTTTGCGCTCATCTTAACCGACGACTTCGCGGCGGTTTTCCCGCCGGTTTTCTCCGCACCCGCACCGGTGGTGGCCGCGCCCGCGGTAACAGGCTCAGCCGCCTGTTCCTCCTCTAGCTCCGCCTCACGAGGCGCCGCGGCACCCTCCAGACGGCGGGTTATCCGCGAATTCTTCACCACATCCCAGGTGAACGCCACGAACACCACGGTGTAAATCAGCGCGGCAATATACATGAATAGCTCACTGTAGCGCGCTAATGTCTCGTTCAGCATGGGCTACTTCCCCTCGGTTTTCTCAGTCGGCTCCTCGGATGAGGGCTCCTCAGCAAATTCCAGCCCCCACCGGGTGGCGAAAGCATCCGTAATACGCTCAGCCTCGGCGGCAAGACGCGGGTCCTCCCCGCGCGCAAGCAGACCGTACTCTACGGTGAGCATCCCTTCATTGGTGCTGGCACGCACCCACACGCGGCGGCGCGCCACAAACAGGGACACTATCAGCCCCACGAAAGCCACCACAAACGAGTACAGCACAATATTCTGCCCCGGGTCGTGGCGAACCTCCATTCCCACGTACCGTTTATACCCCATGAACTCAATGGTGCCGTTGCCTTCCGGCAGGGTGGCGGTTCGGTGCTGCGCATCCAGCACAATACCGTTCTGGTTCGCCATGCTGTTCAACGCGGTCAGCTTAGAGGTGTCCAGCACATACACGTTCTGCGGCTGGCCCGAGTTCAAACCCAAATCCCCCGAATAGGACTGCAGCACCAGCATAGGGTTCGCCGGGGCTGAATCCACCGAATGCGGGATGCCCGCCCCACGCTCATAGCTGCCGGTGGGCAGGAACATGCCCACAAAACCCAGCTGGGCCGGGCGGGCATCGGGCACCTTCAGCACCACCGATGAGGTGTACTTCCCGTCAGTTGGCAGGGCCACCACGGGGCCTTCATACGCCACTTTCCCCTCACCATCGGTCACCTTCACAATGGGGGCGTACCCGTTGCCGGAGAGGAACACACTGGTGCCGCCCACATCAACCGGCTCGTTCACTTTAAGGGTTTTCTGCTCAGGGCTGCTGCCGGGGTTCTGCACGGTCAGCTGGGCGTTATAGTCCAAATCCTGCCCGTAGGTGTGGCTGTCGCGCTGCCTGTCGTAGCGCACCTGAAAATTATTGAGCGTCACGGCATACGGGCTCAGCCAGTCGGGGTTATAGTTCGTGCCGGGTGTAAACGAGTCGTAGCCGATCAGGGAATTCACGAACGTCTCCCCCTCTACCAGGATTTTCTGGCCCCGGTACCCAAAAAGCGAGCCGACCGCCACCCCAACCAGGATGCCGATCATCGCCACATGGAACAGGATGTTCCCCACCTCACGCAGGTAGCCGCGTTCGGCACCCACCGAGTACTGTCCGTCTCCTTCCTCCCGGATCTGCACCCGGTAGCGGCGTTTACGAAGGATCGCCGCAGCGTCCTCTATCGCGGCCTGGGGGGTGAGCGCATCCGCGTCAATATCGATCGTGCGGTGCACGGGCATCCGGGATAGGTTCTTGGGGGTGCGCGCGGGCGGTTTACGCCAGTCTTTGGCATGTTTAATAGCGCGCGGGGTAACGCACCCGATCAGGGAAATAAACAGCAGCAGGTAGATGGCTGAGAACCACCCGGAGGAGAAAACATCAAACAGCTGTATCTTATCGGCGAACTCGCCCCAGCCGGGGTGGGTTTTAATGTAGTCCGTCACCTTCGCGGGGTCTTGAATGCGCTGCGGAAACATCGACCCGGGAACCGCCGCAACCGCCAGCAGCAGAAGCAGCAGCAAGGCGGTGTTCATTTTCGTTAGTTGCGTCCAGCCCCAGCGGAGCATCCCGGTGATTCCCAGCGCCGGGGCGTCAGTGTGTGTGCGTGCCATATGTACCCCGTCAGATTGGTAGTTCGTAAACCGGTAGCGCCGCCTGAACCCAGGCCATGAGGTGGTTCCAGGCGCCCGTCAAAATAAGGATGCCGATCAGGATGAGCATCGCCCCGCCCGCACGCTGAATCCCGCGTTTATGCGTGCTCGCCCACCCGGTGGTATTCACCCCGCGCGCCGCGAAATAGGCGACCAGTAGGAACGGCACACCCAAACCCAGGCAGTAGGCGAAGGTGAGCACCACAGCCTTGAAGGTTGCGGCCCCGCCAGTGAACACGAGGGTTTGCACTGCGGCGAAGGTGGGTCCAATGCACGGCGCCCACCCCAGCCCGAAGGTGACTCCCAGCACCGGTGCACCCCACAGGCCCGTGCCGGGGCGGGTGTGGAACCGTTTATCGACCTGCAGGATGCTCAGCCGCCCCATGAACACAACGCCCATGAGGATCACGAGTGCACCCAGCAGAATATTCACCCACGCCTGCCCTTTCAGCCAGGGGGCGGCACCCACCTGGGCCAGCAGCACCGATAGGGTGACGAAAACTGCGGAGAACCCGAGTACGAACAGGGCCACCCCGGCGAGCATCCGGCGGGTGTGGCGGCGGGTCTGCTGTGCGTGAAGGCGCCCCTTACCGGGCTGCGAACCTGGGGTTTTCGGGTCGGTGGGGGCGTCCGCCACAGCCACCCCCGATGTTGCCTCGGGCGGGTTTTTGGTGTTTTCTGCGGCTTTTTGGGGTGCGGGATTATGGGCCGCCACCGTTTTCTTCCCCTGGAACAATGCGGCCGCGGAGCCCTCGGGTGCCTGCTGCTGCGAGCCTGCAAGACCCGCCACATACCCCAGGTAGCCGGGCACCAGCGGCAGCACACACGGAGAAGCGAACGACACCAGCCCCGCCAGCGCCGCCAACGGGATGGAGAGCCACAGGGAACCATCCAACACGGTTGAGCTGATACTCGCCAACGGCGCAGCGCCCGCCGTGGCAGCCGCAGCGGCGGGGGTGAGCATCATACCGGTTCCAGCAGGCACGCTAGGCACCCTTCACAGCGGTCTCAATCAGGGTTTTCAGCACCGACGGGTTCGCCTGACCCAAGATGCGTGCCGCCACCCTACCGTGCGAATCCAGGATCACGGTGGTCGGCACTGCCTGGGCGGGCACATACTTACTCAACGACAGCAGCACCTTACCCGAGGCGTCCTTAAACGAGGGGTAGGTGATCTCAAAGCTGCGCTCAAACGCCTCGGCGGTGCTTTTCTCATCCCGCACGTTCACACCGTAGAACCCCAGCTTGTCCTTATAGTCGGTGTAGAGCTTCTGCAGGTCTTTAGCCTCGGCACGGCAAGGAGAGCACCCGGCGTACCAGAAGTTCAAGAGCGTAGGTTTGCCGCGCAACGACTCAGCGTTCACACTGGTGCCGTCGAATAGTTCACCGGTGAACGCAACGGGCTCGCCGCGCTCAGCCTCCTGGTACTCGGTCACCGACCCGTCCCCGGCAATGTAGCCTTTATTATCACCCGAATTCGCCTGTTTTGACAGGGAGGTGTCTTCAGAGCACGCAGCGAGCAGGCCCGCCCCGGCCGCTGACGCGCACAGCGCAATACCCGCACGCAGGGCGGTGCGGCGGGTGTGGTTATGGGTGGGAGTCATGCGTTCCTTCCGGTGGTGTGTGCGAAGGGGTGCTGAACGGCAGACACCCGCGTCTTAGCTGCCGGGCAGCTGAATCACTCCCGAATACAGGGGCGATGCGGGTTCCGTGTAGCCGCTCACCTGCGGCGGGTTCCCCGATAACAGGTTATCGAAAGTGAGCGAAGTAATCGACGCCAGGTTGCATTCGCGCGCACGCGGGTCGTGCTGCAATAGCTTACCTTCAAGCGCCAGGCGAGTCACCCAGATGGGCAGCTGGTGCGAAACAATGATGGCCTCGGCCCCGGCCCCGCCCTGCTGGTACGCGGTGCGGGCGGCATCCTTAATGGCCTGAGCCATGCGGCGCACCTGCGCAATGTACGGCTCGCCCCAGGATGGGCGCAGCGGGTTGTACAGTTTCGTCCAGTGGCGCGGGTTGTTCAGAAGCTCCTGCCGGTTCACGTGCAGGCCCTCAAAATAGTTATCGGCCTCAACCACGCGCGCATCGGGGTGGGCTTGAAGCCCCAGAAGCTCGGTGATCGGCTCGGCCGACTCGCGGGTGCGGGTCAGCGGGGAGCATACCAGGTGCACAATGTTCGCGCCTTCACCCCGACGCCGGGCAAACTCCCGGGCGCTCATACGCACCATCTGCTGACCCTTCTCCGAAAGGTGGTAGTTGGGTAGCCGCCCGTAGACGATGCGGTCGGGGTTATGCACCTCGCCGTGGCGCATCAGGTGAACCGTGACCTTAGCCGATGTAGTCATTCTCTCAGTCTCTCAAATTTTCTACGCTACCCCAAAACGAGGGGCGCCGCATATAGCCCCTAATTCGCCAGAAGCGGGGGCGGCCGATACTAAGGCATGCGTGCGGCAATGAGCTTACGCATCCGTTTAGGGTTAATACGCCAGAAATCCTTCGGCTGCCCGTCAATGCGCAGCACCGGGATTTCGGTGGCGTGCCGCTGCAACAGCTGCGGGTACAGCTCAATGTTCAGCTCGGTGTAGGGCACCCCAAATTCGGTGCATACCTGCGCCACCGTGTGCCGTGCAGCATCGCACAGGTGGCAGCCGGGGCGGGTCAAAAGCTCAATAACAGGTGGTTCAGGTGTAGCTGGGGGCATGGCTCCCAGTCTACTAGCGTTCAACAGCCGCCGCTAATAGCCCACGTCAGCCCTCATTAACGCACAATGCCCCGCAACCCTTACCGGGCACGGGGCACAGAAGCTACTGTTTACTTCTTATTGCGGCGCTGGTGGCGAGTCTTACGAAGCAGTTTACGGTGCTTCTTCTTGGACATGCGCTTGCGGCGCTTCTTAATAACGGAACCCATAGGATTTCCTCACTTTGCTAGACCCGGCCGCACCCATTCGGTGCGGTAGCTACCCGGGGTGTTTATACCGGTATAAACGCTCTAAAAGGCATTTTAGGCACAGCAGTGCCCCAGCGTTTTGAGAACGCTACCTTCCTAGAGTACTAGGAAACACCGCATTGCACCATTCCGACGCACCCAAAGAAGAGGAGCCATCCCCCAAAGACCCCGCAGAGGCGGTAACACCCCCTGCACACACGCAAGAAGATTTTCCTGCACGCCCGCACCTCCCCCCAGAATATGCCGGTACGCCCGGGCATTAACGCGCTACGCGGGCGCACCCAGTTTGAGGGTACACCCGCGTGTTTGCGTTATTGCCTGCGCCAGCTACTGCTGGCTGTGCTGGCTCGCATCAGCAGGGTTAGCGGCATCTGAGGTGCCGCCTTCAAAGTTATCTGCCGCAGCCCCCTGCGGGGAGGCAGACACCTGCTGATTGTGGTTCGCAGTATTCTGCTGATGCGCCGAATCCTGCGGGTTATTCTGCTGCTGAAGAGCCTGCTCCTGCTCGCGCGAGCTCAACCCCAAATAGCGGGTCATGCGGCTAAGCCAGCCCTGCTTACGTTCAGCGCTGGCGTGCTCCTCAGGCGCACGCTCATCCGTGGACCGCTCATCCTTGACCACCATAGGGGTTCCGCTCGTATTCGCGGGAACGATACGAATCGGAGTGGTCGCCAGCACCTCAACCGGCGGCAGCGGCCGCTCCGCCAGAGCCTCCGGAGCGTGCTCAACACCAAGAGCATCAGCTGGCGTGCTGTTCACGGCGCCGTTCGGGGCCTCAGCATTACCGGTGTCGGCAGCAGCCGAAGCTGCGGGGCCAGGCTGAGGTTGAGGCTGCGGCTGCGGCTGCGGTTGTGACGATACCGCGCTCGGGTACTGCAGCCCAGTGGCTGGGCGGCTAAAGGGAGACGCCACAGCAGCACGCACCGGCGTGATGATCTGGCCGTGACGGCGGCCCACCCCTGAGGGCGAATGGGCACGAATCACCTTCACCCGCTCCTCAGCGGCGCGCGCCAAGTTTTCCTCAGCCACTCGGCGCTGCTCAGCATCCTTACGTTCCACAGGGTTTTCGGGAAGCTTGGGCTTCGGACCGGTACGCCCCTGAATAGGGATACCAGCCGAGGCAGGCCCGCTTACCCCAAACTGCCCGGTGTGAGGCCCACTATGGGGCTGCTGGGCGGGTGTGGAACCGGTGCGCGGGGCAGCACTATCCCAGTGATTCTGCGGGTTGTGCGCGTCCGGTGCGGTTTCCTGGCCCTGTGCCTCCTGAACGGGGGCATGGTTCTGCACCTGCTGCGGCACATCCGGCTGAGCCTGCCCGTTACCGTTATCCGGTGCAGCGGGTATAGCCTGCGGATTCTCCAGCGACGAAATGGGGCGCGCCTGCTGCCCATCAAGCGACTGCACAGCTCCCAGCACCTCCTGCTGAGGCTGCTCCTGCGCTGTGCCCTGACCCGCTACAGGGTGCGGCCCGGTCTGCTCGTTCGCAGCGGGCCCTTGGGAATTAGTCGCGCCTGCGGAACCAGCGTGACCGTTCGAGTCTTCAGCAGGCGAGGATGCAGGCTGGGCATTACCCGAGGCAGACTCCTGCGGCTTCCCATCAGGATTTCCGGCCTGAGCAGGCTGAGCGGACTGCGGCCCTTGGGCCTGACCGCCCTGTTGGGCGGAGCCCTGCGGTGAAGAGCTGCCCTGCGCAGTATTAGCCTGAGCGGCATCAGTTTGCGCAGCACCGGTTTTTTCAGCACTGCCTTGATCATCGCGCGGGCCGGGGTTGTGCTTCACACCGTTCTGGGCGGCAGTATCCGCACGGTTGCCGCCCGCACCATTATCAGTTTTTGGTGCGGCACTATTAGGCCCCTGCGCGTCAGGTTCCTGTGCGGCAGGCTTCTGGGGTGCAGCTTTAGCTTTAGCGTCCTGCTTATTCTGCACCGACTCTTTCTGTGCTGGTTCTTTCTGCTGTGCCGGGTTCTCCTGTGCTGAGCTTTCCTGCGCTGAAGTTCCCTGGGTCTGCTCGCCTGCCTTCTCGGCCTTCTGCTCGCCGCTCTTGGGGGAAGCAGCCTCCTTACCGGCGGAGCCGTTCACTCCTGAAGCATCCGGCTGCGGTGTTTTCTGCGCGGCACCAGGCCCTTTAGAGTTCTGCTGCGCAGCAGACGAACCGCCCGAATTGTCGGCTGCCTGCTGACCGTTCTGCCCATCCTTACCCTTAGAAGGGACGGAACCGCCCTGCTTCTGAGCGTCCTGGGCCTTCTGCTGATCGTCCTGAGCACCCTGCTTGGGGGACTTCGCTTCGGCCTTCTGACCCCCAGCTGTCTGAGCATCAGGCTTCTGGGCATCGGGCTGAGCGGATTTTTGGGCCGCCGAAGCCTTTGCATCCTTGGGCGCGCCGCCATCCTTTAGCGGCGCGGAACCATCAGCCTGCTGCGCACCGTCAGACTGGTTCTTCTGGCCCTGCGGCGAGGAATCGGCAGACTGTTTACTCTGCCCCTTCTGCTCGCCCTGTGCAGGCTGCTGCTCGCCCTGCGCAGGCTGCGACTGGCCAGCCTCAGCCGAGCTCTTCTGCTCGTCCTTAGCGGCACCGGCCTTCTGCCCGGAACCCGAAGGTGAGCCGCCCGGCTTGCCGCCAGCCTGCTTGCCATGGGGCTGCTTAGCCTGGTCTTGCTCCTGAGACTGTTGATCTTGGGCCTGCTGGTCCTTACCGCTCTGCCCCTCGGCATGCTTATCCTCACCGGGGGTAGGCTGAGCCGGAGTATCACCGGCTGCGGGCTGCGCCCCGCCCTTAGCCTTTGGAGCTTGAGCATCTTCGGCGTCTTTCTTGCCCGTATCCTTCGTCGCAGACCCCTGCTTCCGGGAATCCTCAGATGCCTTATCGGCCTGTTCACCTTCAGCCTTTGCGGGCGTCTCGCCGGGCTTAGCGGCCGCCTTCGAGGCGTCCTCACCCGATGCCGCGGGCTGGGGCTTCTTCTCGGGCAGGCCCTGAGCAGGAATCACCCGCATATCCAGCGGAATAGCGGCCGTGGCCTGAATCAGCGGCTCATCATCGGTCAAACGCAGCGGCTGAGACGCATCAGGATCGACCGGCAACGGCTGAATCGGAAGCGGAAGCGCGGAGGTGGCCTGAATCAGCACCTCCTGGGCGGGTGTAGGCTGAGCTGCGCCCTGCTCCTCACCACCCGGCACAGGGCCGTGCTGCATTGACTGGTCAGGCGCCTGTGCAGAGGCAGCATTATCAACCTCATACGGTTGCCCAGATGCGTTCTCGGGGTGCTGCGAAGCGCCATTGTTACCGCCCTGAGCAGCGGGGGCACCACCCTCAGACGGGCGGGTAAACGCCGCCGCCGCACGGCCGGAGGCCGTACCAAAGCTCAAGGGCAGATTAGACTGCTGCTCTTGTTGCCCCTGCTGCCCGTCATAGTGCTGCTGAGACTGCTGCGAGATATCACGGCGAGCCTGCTGAGAGCCGGACGAAGGCACCGGCGCGCCGCCGGGGGCGTTGCCGAACCGCTCCGCACCGAAGCCCCACCCGAAACTGGGGCCTTCCTCCGGGAACGGGCCGAAATCGTCCTCAATATCGACCGGCTCAAACATGCGCAGATCCGAGGTTCCGGGCATGCCCGTAAGCGCCACCGCCGACTCGTCCAAATCCACCCCGGCCTCATCGAACAGGCCGCGCATCTGGTTCATCATCAGGTTGCGGGCGGTCGCGGAATCGGCGTCCTTCACGGCCTCAAGAACCGCGCGGTTCTCAGCGTTCAGGCGCTCCATGGTGCTGCTCCACAGCGGCACACGCCCCGCCAGCGACAGCAGAGCATCAAAGGTCGGCTGACGGATAGCAATCAGCAGCCCAGCAATCAGCTCGTTATTGGCAAGGCGGCTCAGCTCCAGGTGAAAGTCCAGGTACAGGTCAAGGAACTCCCGGATAGGGTGCCCACCCTCCTGCATCTCCTCCAACAGCTCATCCACTTCACCGAAATCAGCGACGCCGGGGTCAATATTGGCAACACTCCAGCCTTCAAGAAGCATATGGGTCTGCACCAGGTCACGTTTCGGGTAGCGCGAAACAGCCATATGCAGGCGCAGAGGCTCGGCTGCCGCCATCGCCGGCTCCTCATTCAGGTGAGCGATGATCTCTTTGCCCTTACCGGAGTATAGGCGCACCAGATCCATGTCTTCGAGGGTCTTCAAGCCCTCGCGGGTACGGCTTCTTCCCAAGCCAATCGCGCGGGCAATACGCTGATCGTCGGGCAAGTCCTGGCCAAGCTGCAGGTTGCCCTCAGTGAGCTCGTTCTCGAGCCAGCGGAGGATTTTACGGTGAATAGCCAACGTAGATTCCGTCTTTCGGGAAATTAGGGTTTATCAGGGTAGGTGTATGAGTTGATGATCAAGCGAACACGGGCGCACGCCCCGCCCCACTCGCTATCTCTCCGCGCGCCGCCGGTGCGGCACGCTATCGTCGGCGACCAAAGACACGCGCCAGAAGGCCACGAGGTTCCTCCTTAACGGTCACCTGCTCATACGGTGCAGGCTGAGGGATCGGCCGGAACACCGGCTCCTCAGTGGGTTCGGGAGCCTCCTTGGGCTCTACGGTCTGGGCCGTTTCGGGTTCAGCACCCGCATTGGCTGTATCGGCTACTGAGACACCATCGGTGTCGGCTGCCTCGGTATCCTCAGACGCTTCGGGGTCGGCACCCTTCCCCTCCGCGTAAGTCTTCTTGGGTTCAGCATCATCCGCGTGAACTGCTGCATCATCAGTGCCCGGGCCGTCAGCGGGGTCAGCCATCAGGGTTGTTTCATCGCTCTTCACGGTCTTAGACACGGTGGCAGCTTCCACAGATGCGGCATCCCGGCCTGCCTTCGCCGTTGATGCCTCGATACGCGGGCTATCGGCAGCATCCTGCCCGGTTTTTACCTCGGATAGTCCGGCGGTCTTCTGCTCACTCCGAGACTCGGTAGCGCTGGCAGCTGTGTCCTCACCCGTGTGGTGGTGCGTCTTCTTCGTGGGCGCATCCTCGGTGGTGGAGGTCATGTCAGCTGCCGCCGATACGGCATCCTGAGACTCAACGTTTACAGGCTCACTCTTGGCAGGCTGCTCATTGGCGGGGTCAGTGTCAATAGCCTCATGCTTACCGCGGGCAGGCTCATTCGATACAGCAGGCTTGGCTGAGGCGTCACCTGCCGAACTCCAGGGGCTCACGCCAGCAGAAGCCTCAGTTGTCTCATCGTCTTCACCCCGCCCCACAGGAGCCACCGACTGGGTCTCGTTCGTGGAGTCCTTCGCAGCAGTTTCAACGGGTGCTTTCTCCTCATCAGGCTGCGGCACCTCGTCAGAGGCAAAGGCGGAGGGGGTGAAGGGGCGCATCGGCACCACGCCTTCGCTCACTTCACCGGTACCAGCAAATGTGGCACTGGCGTTCTGTTCGCTCCCGGCCAACTCCTCACCCAGGCCCTCAGATTCTGCCGTTTCGGCAGGCTCTTCGGGGGCTTTCGCGCTGAGCACAACACCCACAGCCGGATCGGGGTGCGAGTCAGCACCTTCTTCCACAGCGGGCTCGTCCTCAGCCGGGATATTGGGGTTATTCGAGCTCAACGGCACAACGCGGCGCTGAAGCTCTTCACTTCCACCAGCGGCGGTATCGTCGTTATCTTCCGCGCTGGGTTCCTCAGCATTGTCTTCCTCAGCATCGGATGGGATGTGCAGCTCGGCTGGAATGTCGAGTTTCTCGCTGGATTCAACCACCTCATGCTGGTGCGCACCGGTAAATCCGCCCACCACCACGGAACTGCCCGGGAACGCGGGGGAAAAGCTCTCCCCACCGGGAAGCGCAACCGGGGCGTGAGCTGCCGCTGAGGCGCGGGCAGCCTCCAAAATCTCATCCACCCAGTCTGTAATCTCAGTGAAAACCTCGGGGTTCAGCGAATACAGTCGGCGCTGCCCCTCAACCACGGCCGACACCACACCGGCCTCACGCAGCACTTTCAGGTGCTTAGAAATAGTTGGCTGACTCATGCCCAGTTTCTCGACAACCGCACCAACAGTGTGGGTCTGTTCGGCGAGCAGCCGCACGATGCGGCGGCGGGTCGAATCCGCAATCACTGAAAAAACATCTGCATGCATATATCGATTATGTCATATATACGCTAGTTTGCCAGTTCCCAATAGCCGCCAAACCACACACTTAACTGGACATTATCAACCCCGGCCCATTAAATTCTTGAAACAGAATATGTGTTTTACTGCATGTTGAAGGTTGCGGGCGAAAAAACCGCCCCACACCACCACCGAATACCACCATCGGGGATACACTAGAGGAGGCCGCACCACCACGTTCAGGGGCCTGCACCAACCACACAACCTACACGGCCCAAACCCCGCACCTAACACCGGCACCCACCCACACCATGAAGGGAGGAACCCATGGGACGCCTCGCCCGACGCATCCGCGCACACTGGCGCAAACGCCACCGTAATCGCGAGGCCCTGCGCACCTCCCGTGAGTTCTTCAAACGCCAGCACACCCTACGCAGGTGGCGTCTGCCCAAGCAGAACAGCAGCGACATCACCCCGTTCACCGGCGCACCCAGTTCCCGCACCACCCCCGCGCCCCCAAAACACGGCCTGCTCGATAGTCTGCTGCCAAGCCGAAAAACCACAGATGCGCGCAGCACCCACACCGGCACCGCCCGGCGCGGGGCACTCACCGTTGAGGCGTCCGCACCGGGGGCAAGCACGCACCAGCCGCGACTGCTTGATGCCCGCACCTACGAGAACCTGCGCGATTTTATCGACGCGAAAGTGCTCTCCTCCCCCGCACGAACCGCCATCAGCACCTTCCTGCTGGTTATCGTGTTCTTCACGCTCATGCTCTTACTGCCGATCGCCTCAAATGACGGGCAAATGGCGCCGCTGCATCACGCATTTTTCACCGCCACCAGCGCCGTGACCGTCACCGGCCTCACCACCGTCTCAACCGCCGAACAGTGGTCGATGTTTGGGCAGGTCATTATCCTGTGCGCCTGCCAGATCGGTGGCTTGGGAACCCTTACCCTCACCTCGCTGCTGGCCCTGGCAACCGGGCGGAAAATGGGGCTGCGGTCCAAGCTCATCGCCCAAGAAGAACTCAATATTGGGCGGCTAGGTGAGGTCGGTAGCGTGGTACGCACCGTCGCCTACACCTCCGCCAGTATTGAGGCGTTCATAGCGTTACTGCTGACCCCGCGTTTTCTGATGCTGGGCGAAGACCCGCTCACCAGCCTGTGGCACGGTATTTTCTACGCGATCTCGGCGTTTAATAACGCCGGGTTCACGCCGCATTCCGACGGGATAGTGCCGTACGGCCACGACTTTTTTGTGGTCATCCCCGTGTGTATCGCCGTGTTTCTGGGGGCTATGGGGTTCCCGGTGCTCATGGCGTTACAGCAGCACCCGCTTAAACCCAGCCGGTGGACGCTCACCGCAAAGCTCACACTCGTCACCACCAGCGTGCTTTTCGTGCTGGGCGCTGCCGCCTGGGGTGCGGCCGAGTGGAATAACCCGCGCACTGTCGGCGGGAACAACCCGGGGGATAAAATACTCAGCGCGCTCTTTGCCTCCGTCATGACCCGTTCAGGCGGTTTCAACCTGGTCGATATGAACGATATCCGCCCCGTGACCAGCCTCATTACCGACGTGCTCATGTTTATTGGCGGCGGCTCAGCCTCAACAGCTGGCGGCATTAAAGTCACCACCATTGCCGTGATTATGCTGGCGATTATGGCGGAGGCACGCGGCGACCAGTTTGTGGTGGCATTCAACCGCACTATCCCCGACACGGTGCTGCGCATCGCCATCTCAGTGACCATGATGAGCGCCGGTATCGTGATTGCCGGGTCCGGTGTTATTCTGATGCTCACCGACCAGCCCCTGAGCAGGGTGCTGTTTGAGGTGATCTCAGCCTACGCCACGTGCGGGCTCTCAAACGGCCTCTCAGCCGAGCTGTCACCCGCCGGTATTTACACGCTCAGCGCTCTCATGTTCATTGGGCGTATTGGCACCATCACCGCCGCCACCGCCTTGGCGTTGCGCTCCCGCCGCCGCCTTTACAAGTTCCCCGAAGAAAGGCCCATCATTGGCTAATACACACAATGCGCCCGTGCTCGTGATCGGTTTGGGCCGGTTTGGTGCCTCAACCGCCGCGCAGCTGCACGCCCAGAACCAGGAGGTGCTCGCCGTTGAAAAAGACCCCGAGCTGGTGCAGAAATGGTCGGGCCTGCTCACCCACGTGGTAGCCGCCGATGCCGCCGACATTGATACGCTCAGGCAGCTGGGTGCAAACGACTTCGGGTCTGCGGTTGTGGGCGTTGGCACCTCGATTGAGGCGTCCGTGCTTATCACCGCGAACCTCGTTGACCTGGGGGTTGAACGTATCTGGGCGAAAGCAATCACCCCATCACACGGCAAAATCCTGGAACGTATCGGGGCGCACCACGTGGTCTACCCGGAGGCGGATGCGGGCCGCCGCGCCGCGCACCTGGTGTCTGGGCGGCTATTGGACTACATTGAGTTCGACGACGATTTCGCTATCGCTAAGATGCGCCCGCCGAAGGAAACTCACGGGTTCACCCTAGCGGAGTCGGATATCCGCGCCAAATACGGGGTGTCTGTGGTGGGCATTAAATCCCCCGGGGAGGAATTCACCTACGCAGACCCCTCCACGCGCATTCACTCTCGGGATATTCTTATCGTCTCGGGGCAGGTGGAACTAATCGAGCGTTTTGCTGCCCGCCCGTAGGTTCTGCGGCTTCCCTCGTGCCTCTCGATATCACCGTTAACCTTTGCCATTATCATTGTCTGCTGTCCCAACCCCAAGCCTATTCAGAAGAGTTTTTTGCATTCAGAAGAGCTTATCGCTTCTGAATGCAAAAAACTCTTCTGAATAGGATGAGACGGCTCTTCACCTTGCGTCATATACGCCCCACAAATCCCCTAAAAATGAGACTGTTCCCCTGTGGATAGTGCAGAGGCGCAGGTAAACACCCAGGTTATCCACAGGATGGCCAGGACTGCCTCGAAAACGCCCTCAGATTCGTGTCCTCTATATGTCATGAGCAAAAGCAGTGTACGTTGTAAACAGTTAGAACGTATATACCCTCTGGTTAAGAACAGCTATCAAATATCAGAGGAAGGGATAGGGGCACGGAGGCTTCAGCAGCTCCTTCGTGAGGGGCATGCGCGCCGGTTAGCCCACAACCAGTACCTGAGCACCCTGCGGTGGCAGAAGATGACTCCGGAAGAGAAGCACCTGGCACGGGTCATAGCGTACGCCAAATCTTGCGAAAATCCCGTGTTTACGCATCTGAGTGCCGCCATACTGCACGGGATACCGGTTCTTAAGATCCCGCGCACAGTTCACGTGAGGTCAGTGGCGGGAAGCCCGCACTCAGGCATATCCAGCCACCAAGATCGGCACACGTTAGAGGCTCCCATCACCTACTTCTACGGAGGTGTGAAAGCTACCGATGTGCTCTCTACAGTTATTGGGTGCGCCCGAACTTTACCTCTAGAAGAAGCGCTGGTTGTTGCCGATGGGGCATTGAGCAGGCAACGAAAAAGCAGCCGAGTTACTCGTTCTGCCTTATATGAGGCTCTGACCCATTTGTCGCATAAAGGGTCGGCTAAAGCACGGAGGGTCGCACAGCTGATGAGCGATAAGTCTGATTCACCGGGAGAGACCCTCACACGGTTAAGGTTGCATGAGTTTGGGCTGTACCCCCAGGAACAATACCGGGTGCGAACCGACGCGGGAGAGTATTTTGGCGATTTTGGGTTTGAACAGCAGAAGGTCATCCTCGAATTTGATGGGCGCGTGAAGCAAACAAACCAGGTGATGAATCCTGACGGCTGGGCAATTGACCGCGAGAAAGAGCGGGAGAACGCTCTTTTACGAAAAGGGTGGAGAATTCTGCGGGTGAACTGGCATCACGTAAGTTCTCGCAACCCGGTGGTACTTGAGCAAGCCCTACGAGATTTTGGGTTACTCCACTAGGTGCCCACCCTTCGCATATAGAAGAGTTTTTTGCATTCAGAAGCGATAAGCTCTTCTGAATGCAAAAAACTCTTCTGAATAGAGGCAGGGATGGGCTCAGACAGGGTGACTAGTCAGCCGTGTACTGTTCGCTCAGCTCTGCGGAGCGGGCGGCGCAGGCGCGCATAGCATCCTCGGTGAGATCGAAAAGTCCCTGGTCGATAAAGGTATTGATGGCGCGCTCCGTGGTTCCGTTCGGGCTGGTGACCGCTTTGCGCAGGGCGGCGGCATCCGGGTTACTATCCAGCAGGTACCCTGCTCCCGCAATCGTTGCGGATGCGAGCCTCTGTGCGGTCTCTTCATCCAGACCGAGCTTCACACCGGCACTCGCCATAGTCTCTGCCAGCAGGAACCCGTAGGCGGGGCCGGATCCCGAAACGGCGGTGACCGCATCCATCTGGTCTTCTCGCACCTGCACTACTAGGCCTACGGTCTCTAGGATCTTCTCGGCGAGCGCAAGCTGCTTCTCAGTCACTGCCTCACTCACAGAGATCGCCAGCACGCCTTTACCCACGCTTGAGGGCGTATTGGGCATGCAGCGGATCACCGGCTGCCCCGCAGGAAGAGCCTTCTGCAGCGTATCGAGGGTGACTCCTGCCGCCACCGAAATGACGAGTGCATCCGGGGCGAGAGCGGGCGAAATTTCGCGCGCCAGCTCGACGATTCCATAGGGTTTAACCCCCAACAGCACTACGGATGCGCCGCTGACCGCCTCACGGTTAGCTTCGGGATTGAGCTCGCATCCGATCACGACGGCATCTTGCCCGTTAGGCCCTAACTGATGGCGCAGGCGGTCTATGGAGTTTTTACTGCGCACGGTGGCGCGGATAGCCTCTGCGGGGTATCCGCCCGCGATGAGCCCGGCTGCGATGGAACCGTTCATGGAGCCGGTGCCGAGGAATGCTATATGTTCGGTCATCTTCGATCCTTACTGTCTGCTTCGTTCGTGTCGCGGGGCGCATGCCGCCCGCACCACAGGGTTTGTTATCTAGCATACAGCCCGGCTATTATGAGCCACCTGCGCCCTACTGGGGAGGGGTGGTGGGCTTGCGCGAGAGTAAAATGGGGGTAGGGAGCCCGCGTGTACGTGGTTCTTGGGTTTACGCCCCAGACTGATGCCGCGAGCATCCGAAGAAGCTTGTGCGCACGTGGTTCTGTGCGCCGGGCTGTGGGGTGCGGGTTGCCCCAACCGGCGGGTTGTTGAGCGCTATGGTGCGCGGGAACCTGCGGGCGTTTGTGCACAACATGGTTATGAGGCGCGGCGGCAAGAGAATGATGAGAGCATTTCGGCGTTATACGGTTCTTCTGGCGTGGGTTGTGCTGGTTGGTGTAGCCACGGGGTGCGGGGCTATTGTGCTGCATTGGGTGCTGGGGGTTATTGAGGTTGTGGCGTTCGGCCATGATGAGACGTTGCACCCGATTATTACGTATTATTCTTCTACTCCTCGGCGCGTGGTGGCGCTGGTTGTGGTGGGTTTTTGTGTTGCTGCTACCTGGTATGTGCTGCAGTCTCGGCGGTGGGGTGGCGGGCCGTTGGCTTCGGTGGAGTCTATGGTGCGGGCGCAGTCGTTGGCTGAGCGCCGCCCGGGGTTTGTGCGGCAGGGTGTTCATGCGCTGGTGCAGATTGTGGCGGTGGGTGCGGGCTCGCCGGTGGGTAAGGAGGTTGCCCCGCGTGAGCTGGGTGCGCTGTTTGCGGGGCGTATTGCGGATTGGGGGCGCCTGCCGGAGGGTACGCGGCGCACGCTGGTAGCTTCTGCGGCGGCGGCTGGTTTGGCGGCGGATTATCAGGTTCCGGTTGCGGGTGTGGTGTTTTTGTTTGAGGCGCTGGGGCTGGGCCTGTCGGTGAAGAACGTTCTGGTGGGTGCGTTCACTGTTGGGGTGGCTACTGCGACGGCGCATCTGACGATTTCTGATCAGGCTACGTACCCGGTGGTGCTGGTGCAAACATGCTGGGAGTCGCTTGCGTTGGCGGTGCTGCTGGGTGTGGTGTTGGCCCCCGGCGCCTTGTGGTTTCGGCGGCTTCTGGGGTGGGCGCAGCGGGGTAGGGTCACAAACCGGAGCGTGCTGTGGCGGGTTCCGCTGGTGTTTGCGGCGGTGGGTGTGGTGTCAATGGTGCTGCCGGAGGTGATGGGTAATGGCCGGGCGCTGGTGCAGCAGACGTTTAACCGGGCTGAGCTGGTGGGGTCGTTCACAGTGCCCGCCTTGTTGTACACGCTGGGGTTGTTTGTGGCTAAGGCGGTGCTGGTGGTGGCTGCTTTGCGGCATGGGTCGTATGGTGGCACGCTCACCCCGGGGGTGGCGTTGGGCGCCTCGGGCGGGTTTGTGGTGGCTGGGACGCTGGTGTGTGTTTGCCCGTGGGTTTCGGGGTTTCCGTTGGGGGTGACGGGGTTGTTGAGCGCGGCGGGGGTGCTGGGTGCCGCAGTGTTTTTGGCGTTGTCGATGGATGCTCCGTTGAGTTCTGTGGCGTTGGTGGTTGGTTTTACGGGGCAAAGCTGGGGTGCGTATGTGCCGCTCGCGGTAGCTGTTGGGGTGGCGTGGGGTGTGAAGAGGCTGTGGGAGGCGCACCGCGCCCGGGTGCTTGCGGGGGTGTAGCGTTCGGAAGTTGCGGGGCTGCTGGTGGCTGGCGGCTGGTTTCCGTTACGCTAGACGATGGTTTTTTGGGGTGCATGGGTGGCCCACAGTGTAATGCGTCATAGCAGCTGATACGGGAGTCAAAGGGGTACAAGTGACTTTGGGCAGGGGGCCGTGAAGCTCGGCGGGATGCAGCGTACGCGGCTCTGATGGGCGGTGATTTGGCGGGGCGTTTGGGTGCAGTGTATGCGCTGGTGGAGCTTGCGGATGAGTGGCTGGGTGAGGTGTCCCTGCCGGTGGGTGTGCGCCGCGGGCACGTTCAGGGGGTGATTGACCGGTTGTGCGCGTATCTTCGTTCCCCGCTCAATACTGCAGCCGACAATGGGCCTGCTGGTGAGAGTTCCGGGGCGCAGGGGCGCATCCAGCGGGCTATTGTGGAGGAGATTCACCGCCGGGTGCAGCACCCGGTAGCTTCCGCTGAGGGCGCTTCCCTGGCGGGCGCGTGGTCGGGTTTTGCGTTCAATTTTTCGGGCGCGGTTTTTGTGTGCACCGTGAATTTCACCGGTTCACGCTGGGAGCATGAGGTAGATTTCAGCGACTGTATTTTTATGCGTGACGCTCTTTTCTCGTGTTCCGCCTTTGCGGGTACCGCCAACTTCGCCCATTCCTCCTACCGCGCTCTGGCGGATTTCAGCGAGTCCCTCTACCAGGACGCGGCGTATTTTGGCGGCTGCACATGGGGCGGGGCCGCCAACTTCTCGGGATGTACTTTCCGTGCTGGCGCCTACTTCTTGGGGTGCCGCTACGGGGCAGATACCGTCTTTACCGACTGCTTCTTCGCCAGTACGGTGGTGATGATGTACAGCGCCTACCGCGGCGCGTTTACCGCCACCGGGTGCACATTCGCTGGGGATGCCGACCTGAGCTCTTCAGCATACTACGGTCCTGCTAGCCTGCGCGGGTGCGTGTTCCTCGCGGATGCGTGGTTTGGCGGCGGCTCATGGGGTGACCGCACCGTCTTTTCGGGGTCGGTCTTTGAGGGGGCGGCTGATTTTAGCGGCGCCGCGTACCTGGCGGACGCCATTTTTACCGACGCAGTTTTTGTGAACTGCGCCCCATCGCTGCGCGGGTGCGTTTTCTCGCCCCGCAGCGTGCAGGAGTTCACCCGCACCCCCGAGCAGGGGCACCCCATTGTGTTAGATGGCGGCCTCCCGGTGGGGTCGCATATGCTCACCCCGGGCCAGCTGGCCCGGTTAGCTAAACTGCGGCAGAAGGTGACGCAACGGCGTGAACAGCTCGCGGATAAACCGGCTGGTTCGGCCGCGCACTGGCGGGCGGCGCGGCGGCTGGAGCAGGCGCATGAGGCATTCGCTAGGTGGGCGCACGGGCTCACAGCAGACTGATGCGGCACAGCAAACCGGGGTACACTAAAGCAATCAACCTACATAGATTTATCGATACCGTCTCAAGAACTGCACGAACCATAACAAGACACAGACCTTTCACCGGAAGAACACCCCATCATGCACCCTGTTACGCCTTCCCCGTCGAGCCCTCGCCCCGGAGCAACTGCGCACCTTTCTGTGAGCCACCAGCAGCGGCATGACCGGTACACGGCTGCCCTCGCTCTTTTGGGCAGCCCTGAGGCGATTATCCGGCTGGGTGGGGCGCTCGCCCTCGTGGAGCTGGCTGATGACTGGCTCACCGATGAGACCGACCCTCAGGAGCACGGGCGCCGCAAGGCGCAGACGATTATCACCACCCTGTGCGCCTATATTTGTTCCCCGTTCCAGCTCGCCCACGACTATGAGCGGCTTATGGGCGATCAGCCGCAGGGTTTGACCCCGCAGCAGGCGCGCCGGTTCCGGGCCGAGAAAACCGAGCTGGCGGCTGAGGCGCAGGTGCGTGGGCGCATCCTGACTGAGATTCACGACCGGGTGCGCTGGGAACCGTCCGATGGCGGGCAGCCCGCCACGAATACGGCCCCGGACCCGGATAAGGTTACCGCCGGGTTGTGGTCGCACCTGAGGTTTGATTTTTCGGGGGCTGTCTTTTTCTACCCCGTGGATTTCACCCAGTCGTATTGGGGTGCGGGCGCGAATTTTCGGGGGTGCACGTACCGCGACCAGGCGCGTTTTACCCGCTCCATTTACGGGGCCGATGCCCTGTTTGACCGTTCTGTGTACCACGGTGAGGCGTTTCTGAGCGATTCGGTGTACCGTGCGGGGGCTGGCCTGAGCGAATGCGTCTGGGGTTCTGATGCGCGCCTGGTGGGGTGCGTGTATGAGGGGAACGTTAATTTGAGCGCCTGCACGTGGGAGGGCGCCGCGTATCTGAGCAGCTGCACCTATTACGGGTACACGTACCTGGCTGATTCCGTGTACCGTGGGGACGCCGATTTTTGGCAGAGCACTTTCTACGGCACTGCGAACCTGGAGCACTGCACCTATTATCGGGAGGCGAGGTTTGAGGATTCTATCTACCACAGTGCCGCGTACCTGGGGGATTCGGTGTTCCGCCGCACCGCTAACCTGGCGTTCACCGTCTACTGGGGTGCGGCGCATTTTGGCGGGTGCGTATTTGCGGGGCAGGCGTGGCTGGATAACTGCGTATGGTTCGGCGGGGCCGACTTTTCGGGAGTGAAGTTTAAGAAGAAAACCGATTGTGAGGAGACTCGCCTGCTGGGGGCCGCCGATTTTTCAGGTGCATCTTTCGCACGGGTTCCGGCGTTCACTGACGGTGTTTTTAACGCTGCCGCAGAGAACCTGTTTGAGGTTTCGACGAAGAGCAAGCAGCCACTGCCTTTAGCGGACGGGCTCCCGCAGGGGGCGCGGGCCCTGACCGCCACCGAGCGGCAGGTGCTTGCTGAGCGGCTGCAGGCTGCCGGGGCGGGGCGTGAGACCAATGCGCGGGAGTTTGAGCAGCCCCGCTCTGAGCTGATCCGCTGGGTTCGCTATGAGGTCGCCGGCACCCCGGATGAGGCTGAGGCAGATTCTGCGGGCGTGTTCACTGAGGCGGCTTAGCTCCATTATGGTGTTGCCCGCTTCCGTGGAGGCTGACCGCCTCACTAGGTTCACGGTCGCCGCCGCTGCCTTGCAGGATGCGCAGGTTGCGGCGCGGCGGGAGGCCGCAGAAGTACTCATTGGGGTGGCCGATGAGTGGCTGGCTGATGCTTCGGTGCCGCGCAAGCAGCGCCTCCGGCAGGCACAGGCCGCCATTAATGCGCTCTGCATGTATATTCGTTCCCCGTTTCGATGGGCTAAACGGTATCAGCGCCTCACCCACGGTACGGTGCGGCGTTCATGGTCCGCGCAGAAGAAGCGCCGCTTGCGGGCCTCTTTGGAGGCTTTCCGAGCCGAGGCGCACCTGCGGGGCGGTATTCTGAGGGCCATTGCTGCGCGCCTGCGCACCCCCGATACGGTACCGGTATCGGGTGGGAAAACGCCGCAGCAGCACGGGGGTGCGCCGGGTTCGTGGTCGGCGCTCACCTATGATTTCAGCGGCGCAGTGTTCTTCTACCCGGTTAATTTTTCGGGGGCGTACTGGGGCCGGAGGGCGGTTTTTGAGGGGTGCGTGTTTTATGGTTCCGCCGATTTTTCGGGCGGGTTTTTCCACCGGAAGGCACGCTTTGCCGGGTGCGCCTGGCGGGGTGAAGTGAGTTTTGAGCGGTGCATGTTTAACCGTGTGGCGGACTTCTCCCAGGGGCACTATAAGGGGCCGGTTAACCGGCGTTTTTGCACCTATGGTAATGAGGCGTGGCTTCACGACTCAACGCATAAGAATACGGTTGATTATAGTGGCAGCATCTACCGTGGGTGGGCCAGTTTTGCCGATAACACGTACCGCGCAGATGCGGTGTTTAGCGGCTGCCTCTACCACCGGGATGCCATGTTTCAGGGGTCCCGGTACGGTGGCCGGGCGGCGCTGGATCACTGCACCTATGAGGGGGCGGCGTTCATGCGGGAGTGCGTGTATGAGCGGGACGCCGATATGAGCGGCTGCACCTACTACGGGCGGGCTGCGGCTACTGAGTGCCCGGGTGAGCAGGCGCGGTTCGATGCCAGCGTGTACTACGGGGACGTGACCCATGCGGGTTCGGTGTTCTGCCATCACCCGGATTTTACGTGCTCCGCCTATTACGGTTGCGCTGATTTTGGAGGCTGCGTGTACCGGCGCGGGCTGTCGGTGTCGGGGTCGGCGTTCCACGGCCCGGTTAATTTTGGCGGCTCGGAGTGCGGTAAAAAGTCGTACTGCACCAGCTCGGTGTTTACAGGGCCTGTGGCGCTGACCGGGACGGTGTTTCGCAAGAAGGTCATATTTGAGGAGTCCGCGTTTTTAGCCTCGACGGATTTTAGTGCCGCCGATTTTAGCGGCGGGATTCCGGGGTTCACGGAGTGTATCTTTACCCCGGGTGAGCAGTATGCTTTCCCGCAGCCGGTGACCTCTCCCCCACCGGGGTCGCGGCTGCTTGCCCTCTGGGAGGTTCGCAGGCTCGACTATTTCCGGCAGCAGGTTCAGGCGTTCACCCACCCGGCGGCTGATGACCCGGAGGTGCTTGAGGCTGCCCGCCAGCGGGTGCGGGTTCTCAAGAAGCAGCTGCACGCCTGGGTTTTCGCCATGCAAGACCCGCGCTACCAGCATCCCGGGTTTGAAAAGATCAGAGGAATATAGCTGTGCTCTCAACCGCCCGACCCAGGTTATCAATACGGTGACTTGGGAATATACCTGTGATATTGGGAAATATCCATTACATTATTGATACCGGGCATACAGTTATGCCTTTTGGGCGGTTAACTCTTCGATAGAGAATGAGCCTCTAAAACCCCAACCATTGATCCCATATTTCATATGCAGTACTTCACTAACGGCTTTTTACTGCACCCATGCTTGCCCGCTGCCGCCCCTACACGCGTAAACACCCGTAATACCAGTGCCCCATGCCACAATCTTTACATGAGTGTTACATTCACCCCGGCCACCAGTGGCACATATCATAAAACATTATTTTAGTATTCTCACCATTGATAAAAAATACATTTTACCCCTCATATTTTTGAATATTTTCCCCATAACTTTTAATAAACGTATTCGGTGATGGCTCTGCCACCGCACCCGTCACCGGCCCGCGGCAGCTGTTCTGCCGCCACCGCACCCCACGAGCACACCCGCCGTACCGTGATAATATCGGGGCAAAAAGCGCATAATATGCTCGCTGATAGGCCAACGGCGCGCCCGCACCAGTCACCGTGCAGACTACACCCGCCCATCTGAACAACCCTAAAAATACGGCATGTCAACAGCCAGAAACCGCCCCCGTATTAAATAGTAAAAGCTTTGTTCTGGTCACCGTACCGGCCGTCTATTATTTGTTTTCTGCAGATATTCGCTGCGCATTATACTCATCTATTTTCGTTATTAGTGTGTGCGTTGCCCGGCACGCCTCGGGTATGCTGAAAGCCTACACCCAGCCACGCATCTTTTTACGCAGGAGTAAACCATGAATACACCCAGCTCGTCGCTTGGCGACTCTCGTCTTCTTGAGGATGCGCTGCGGCACGATAGGTACGCAGCGGCGGCAAGCCAGCTTGGGGATGTTCAGCCCATTACCCGTATGAGCGCCGTACTGGCGCTTATTGAGCTTGCCGATGAGTGGCTGCAGGCGGTGCACCTGACGAAAACCCAGCGCCGCCGCAAAGCGCAGACCGTCATTGACATGCTGTGTTCCTATGTGCGTTCCCCGTTCCCCCTGGCGGCTGAGCAGAAACGCCTGCTGGGGGATGCCCCCGAAGACCTGGAGCAGATGCGTCGGTTCCGTGCGGAGCAGGCCGAGCTTGAGGCCGAGATTCAGGTGCGTGAACGTATCCTCTCTGAGATTCATGACAGGGTGCGCTGGCAGCTGCGGGACGGTGCGGGCGGTTCCCGTCGGGTTCCGGCTGAGGCCGATATGCTCACCGGCGCCTGGTCGCGTCTTTCCTACAATTTTTCGGGTGCCACGTTCTTCTACCCCGTGGATTTTAGCGAGTCGGCGTGGGGTGAGAAGGTGTCGTTCCGTGGGTGCACGTACCGTTTTGACGCAGATTTCGGGGCGTCCCTGTATGCCGCCGATGCCGTGTTTAGCGGCTCTAAGTACGGTGAGCAGGTGCGTTTTAGCGATTCCATCTACCGCGGGTATGTGAGCTTCGCCGGTTCAACCTACGGGGGTGAGGCTCGGTTTGAGGATTCTCAGTACGATGGGGACGTCGATTTCTTCGGCTCAACCTACCGCGGCAGCGTCACGTTCGCCAATGCCTCCTATGAGAGGCGGGTGCGCCTGAGCGGCTCCACTTACGGCCTGCACGCCGATTTGAGCGGGTGCGTGTACCGTGACCAGGCGCTTTTGAGCGGGTGCGTGTATGCGGCGGATGTGAGCCTGCGCGAGTGCCAGTACCGGGGTAATATCGCGGATTTCAGCGGGTGCGTGTACCGTGAGAACGCCGATTTGGCGGGCTCTATCTATGAGGGTGCCACCGATTTTTCGCAGTCGGTGTGGCACGGTAAGGCCCGCCTGACGGGGTGCATGTATTTCAAGAACGTGAACTTTGCCAGCTCCACCTACCGTGAGCGCGCCGATTTTGGCGGTTCAACATTTAACCGGGACACCGATTTCAGCGGCTCCACCTACCAGAAGGCGGTTGTGCTGGGTGATAGCGTATACGGCGGGCAGACAAACCTGAGCGGGTGCACCTACCTGATGGGCGCGTACCTTTCGGGGAATACCTACCGAGGTAATGTGAACCTGAGCCGTTGCTGCTACCGGGGCGACGCCGATTTTAGCGAGTCCACCTATGAGGGCTCGGCCGTGTTTGAGGCGTGCGACTACCAGGGGTACACCTACTTTAACGAGTGCCTGCACCGTGGGTTTGTTTCGTTCAGCGGCTCCACCTACGCGAATTACACGAATTTTTATGAGTCGATTTACTGCGGTAAGGCGAATTTGGGCGGGTGCGTGTATAAGAAGTACCCGGATTTTAGCAGCGCCGCATATTTTGGGGATGTGACGGTGGCGGGCGCACGGTTCTCGGAGCAGGCCCCTTCGTTTGCCGGGTGCGTGTTTAACCCGGATCGGGCGAATGATTTTACGACCGCTGACGAAAGCGAGTACAGCATTAAACTGGTGGACGGCTACCCCGAGAATGCGCGGGTGCTGACTGTCTCTGAGCTGGAGCATCTAGCGAATGTGGGCCCGGAGGATAAAGGGTTCACGCGGTGGGTACGCGGCCTTAACTCCCCGAAGGAGGAGGCACAGCCGGTAGCGGTGTAGTCTCAGGTGCACCGCGTGCATGCTCCCGCATGTGAATATGTGGGTGTGTGTCTGTTGTGCCGGTGATGGGCGAGCGCCTGCTATTTGTGCACGCATATGCTAAATGTTTGCTCCCCGTTGCCGGGTTGCCCGACCTGTTGAGAGAGGCACCGTATGAGACCCGCAGCCCAGTATCCCAATTCAGCCCAGCCCTCGGGCGTGCAAAGCGTGGGTGTGGGGCGCGGGCAGAGGCGTATCGCGGCGACCGGCCAGCTCAGTAGTGCTGATGCCGATACTCGGCTGGCTGGGGTGCTGGCTCTCATAGAGCTGGCTGATGAATGGCTCGCCACCCCAGCCGCAGACCAGATCACCAGCAAGCACCCCAACCCAAACCAGCCTGCCCGTGAGGCACAGGCAATTATTCACGAGCTCTGCGCCTATATCCGCTCCTCCTTTCCACTAGTGAGTGAGTACCGGCGGCTTGCTGGTTCTGCCCACACCGACCCACAAGCGCACCTAAAAATGCAGCAAATACGGGATAAGCTATCACCTGAGGCTCGGGTTCGTGAACGTATTCTTGCTGAGGTGTCTGCCCGGGTATCCCGCCTGGGTGCCGTCGGAGATGGGCCTGCCTCCGGACCGTGGTCCTGGCTAGTTTTTGATTTTTCGGGTGCCGTATTTTTCTACCCGGTTCGTTTGGCGGGGTGTTATTGGGCGCAACCGCTCAATTTTAGCGAATGCTCATTCTGTGAAGAGGTTGATGCTAGCGGCTCTGTTTTCGCCCAAGACGCAGATTTTAGCGCCTACGAGTACCATTCCTCGGCCGATTTTAGAGATATTCACTGCCGCGGTGCGGCGGTTTTTAGCTACTGTGATTTCTATGGTCGTACGGTTTTCACCGGTGCCAGGTATGATGCGCAGGCTGATTTTGACGGTATTACCTGCCATGCTGCTGCGGACTTTAGCCGGTGTCTTTACCGTGGTGCCGCGAATTTTCTTACCAGCACGTATGTGGGGCCAGTTGATTTTAGCGGCAGCACCTATCTGGCAGATGCGCACTTTGGGGATTCTGTGTACTACAACCGTGTGGATTTTAGCCGCTGCGTTTACCGAGGCCCGGCGATTTTCAGTCATAGCCTCTATGAGGGCCCTGTTCGGCGCGAGAGGTGTCTGTATGATCAGGACGCTGATTTTCAGGCGTGTGTTTATCGCTCTACGGTGGCGGCTTCGCATAGTACGTACGGCGGTTCTGCCAATTTTTCGGGGTCTGTGTGGGCGGACGAGACCAGCTGAGGCGGGGCTACCGGGCAGATGACAGGAACTAAGGCTGTTATGGAGGAAATATTGTGAGGCAGCATCAGGAGCACATACCCGCTGAACGGCAGATCAGGTTTGCGCAGGCCGCATCCCAGCTATCTGATGCTGAGGCCGATACTCGGCTGGCTGGGGCGCTGGCCCTTATAGAGCTGGCTGATGAATGGCTCGCCAGCCCAGCCGCAGCAGACAGCCTCGCCGCAGATCAACCTGCCCGTGAGGCGCAGGCGATTATTCACGAGCTCTGCGCCTATATCCGCTCCCCCTTCCCGGCGGGTAGCACCTCAAGCCGCACAGAGTTGGCGCAGTACTATATGCGTCTGCTCGGTGACGTCCCGGAGGGCCTGTCCCGCACGCAGCGTGAGCAGTTTCAGGCGGAGAAATCCGCCCTGACGGTTGAGGCGCTGGTACGCGGGTGCATCCTTGAGGCTATCCATGACCGATTCGTGCAGGAGTCAGACTACGGCACTCCCCCGTGCACCGGGGGCACCCCCGATCGGCAGGAGGCGGAGGGCAACCGGTGGTCGGGGCTGGATTATGATTTTTCGGGTGCCGTATTTTTCTACCCGGTACTGTTGAAGGCGTCATATTGCACGGGAGAAATGGCTTTTAGGGACTGCATTTTCCTGGAAGAAGCCTGCTTTAGCCATGCGTATTTTGCTCAGTGCACCGATTTTTCTGGTGCAGCATATTATGGTGACGCCTCTTTTGGTTTTTCGTCGTTTAAGGGTGGGGCGCGGTTTGACCGGTGCACGTTCGGGGCGCTGGCTGAGTTTACAGACACCTACTACGGCGGCGATGCCTCGTTCAGGGGGTGCACCTATAAGGGGCTGGCCCTGTATGATGAGTCCACCTACTGCGGTACGGTGGCTGATTTCAGTAATAGCGTGTATTGTGCGGGTGCCGAGTTCGGCGGTGCCGGGTATGACTGCCCTGCCATATTCAGCGGATCCGTTTTTGAGGGCGCCGCATATTTTAGGTTTGGCCGGTACGCTGATACGGTTCGTCACGATGGGTGCTTCTACGCGGCTGCAGCCGATTTCAGCTATTCTGTCTGCTGGGCTGATGCGGATTTTTCAGGCTCCGCTTTTGCTCAGGGAACCAGTTTTACCGGGTGTGAATATTATGGTGCCGCGCATTTTTCGGACTGTTCTTTTACTGGCGGTACGGTCAATTATTCTGGCTCCATATATGCGGCGGAGGTGTCTTTTAGTAACTCAACGTGTGGCGAGAGCACCGGCTCCGTTATTTTTGATGCTTCGGGTTTCTTCGATGGTGTGCTCTTTACCAGTGTTGGCTGGGGGAATGCTTCTGTCTCTTTTACGGGCTGCGTCTTTAACCCGTCGTCCCGGAATGTTTTTACTAACCGGGGTGCTGCCCAGTCCCCTGTCCGGTTTAGTGGGAAACTTCCGCTGGGTGCTCGCGCGCTGGCGTTCGATGAACTTGATGAGCTCCAGGAGCACCGGCAGGCGCTTCACCCCACGGCTTTTGTGGCCCCGGCCAGCCCCGGCCCGGCTGCGGAGTATGCGCACCTGCCGCACCGGGTCTCTGAGGAGGCGGTGGAAGAGTTCGCCCGCTGGGCGCGTGAGCTTATTGGTGAGGATTAGCTGTACTTGCGCATAAACCGGAGGTGCTCATGGCGGAGGGCCTCTAGCGGACAGAAAATATGGGCTTGCACCGCCTCGGTGAGGGCCTGCACGGCCTGCGGGGAGTCTGGGCCGTTGGCGTGTATCTGCGGGTAGGCAGCGTAAATGCCTTCACGTATCTGTTGGTCCGCTAGCCGGTATTCACAAACATTTTGAAATAGAATAGGCAGTACAGGCCGGTCAAAGGCGGTTAGATGAAGCCACTCTAAACGCCCTTGATATCGTGGCGGCAGGGGCAGCCATCCGTTTGCCGTGTAAGTGAATCGCTCTTTGACTTGTAAAGAGAAAGAGTCAGAATCGTCCTCAGCGCAAGAATCCAATATATAGTCAATGAGGGCATCGGATGGGTCATCGGGAAGTATGCAGTAGCATACATCGTCGCTTAGGAGGGTTGCTTCCTGAACAAGTACGGCTGCGGGCACCGCATTGGCACCTTTCAAAGATAAGGATGCCTCTAATGCATTGAGTTTTTCTAACGCCCTGTCCATGATCGGAACGTTACGGTGCGTCAGGTTTGTGCGTATTGTCCGTACCACCTTTTGCGCATACTCATACCAGCTGAAATATGTTTCTGCAGTCAGATGTTTTTCCATCTCCTCTATGTACTGTAGCGCTGGTTTTATAAGGTGTGCGGCGGCATCGGAGTACATATCAGCTTGAAGACAAAGGTGCCACAGCTGCTCCGTCTGGCCGGGTGCATCATTGCCGTATTTGCTTTCATCCAGCCTTCTGTCTGCCCACTCGCTGAGGGTGAGGGCGCGGTGGGCGAGCTCTTGGGCTGCCGCAGCGTACGTAATGAATGTCGGCGGCACTGTAGCAGTCGGGGTGCCTGCGCGCCCGAGGGCAGCTGCGGTGGTTCTCGCCCCCGCCACTCGATGCTGAAGCGCCCGCGCGTCCTCTGTTAGCTGCTGCGCACGGTGTGTTTGTTTCTCGCATGCCCGCGCAATACTGTCCCGCTGGGATGACCCACCAAACGGAGGGACAGCGCGCATACCGTCTAAGACTGTCAGGGCGGACCCCAGGCAGTGGGCCACTTTTCTCATGGCATCTAGCAGGCTGGGGGGATCAGAGAAAACAGGACGGTCTACAAAAATGCGATAGTAGTCTATATATCCGCTGGCTACTACCCGTTTAATCTGTGTGTGCTCCATAACCTCGGGGAAAAAACTCTCAATAATGGCAGATTGCAGGGGTGATTCCGCCATATGCTGCAGCTGCAGCCGTGCGCGTGCAGCGGCAGTCAGTAGCCGTGAGCAGTCGTTTTCACTCGGGTACTCTACGTTCATGGCTTTCCCTATTATGTGGAAGCGGATTCGGGTGTGTCCCAGGGTACCAGCCGTTCCTGGGTACGGTACCGGTTTGGCGGGCTGTCCTTAATAGGGCGTGTGATGAGGTTTCTGCGCCTATTGAGCCGATCGTGCCCTGACGGTTGGGGCGGCCCTGATGGTGCCACGGGGTGACGGTGCAGCCATTTCTAATGCTCTGTGAGTATGTGTTATCGGATAAAAACAGTGACGAATGACCGGTTTTATTCTGCCCATCTCATAAATATTTGAAGCATAAAAATTCTATATATACCCATATTCACCCCTATAAAATGAAGTTTTATCTGCATAGAAAATCTTTACTTCGGTTTTATGTGCGCTCGCATATTCCTTGGGATGCAGCATTGGGCAAGCTGCGGATAAACCTCAGCGTTCCTTCAGCTAGCGCTTTTCCCCCATTGGCAACGGTATACTTACTTATACCCGACAAGTAGAGAGGCCAGTTGCGATGGAGCCGCAGAATCCAAGCGAGAGCACACCGTCAACCCTGCCCGCACCCACTAATATGATTCCGATTGTGAGGGTGCCGGGCGTTCAAACGGCGGCGGAAAAAGCAGCAGCTAAAAAACGTAAAACCCAAAACCTGGTGAAATACCTGGCGGTGGGCAGAACTCTCTACACGGTTATTCCTTTGGCGCTTTTCTTTTTATTGGTTGAGCGCCGCGCTATCACTATTGACGCGTTCCCCGATCTGCTCTCCCCAGTGGGGCTTTTCCTTCTGCTGTATGTGCTGTTTGAGATACTGAGTGTGCTGTGGTTTAACAGCGGAAAACAGCCAGCATTTATTGCCCTATTGGGCCGCTACCTGGCTGGCGTTGTGCTCTCCGTGGTGTTTATGAGCATTGTGCTCCAGTTCATGCCGTGGTCACAGAACCTGCGGGAAACCTTCGTGGGGTGGTGGACGATCACCGTGCCGTTTGCCGAGCTGATTACCAGCGGGTTCCTGTTCTATTTGACGTTTAAGAATTTTCCAAAGACAGCCGCAGCCCCGGAGCACACACAGTTCTGGCAGGACGAAGAGGAAGAGTAGAGGTCGTTCTGCGCCCATCGCAGGAGGCGGAGTTCTGCCAGGTAACCAACCCACCCGCAGGGTCTGCTGGTGCAGATTCCGCCTTCTTTGATGTAACGCACCCGTGAAGGGTTGGTTTGTAACATATCGTCATATAACCCAGCATATTGTTCATATATTGGACACCTCTTTCTGCCCTCTTGGAGGGCCTTCCCGTCAAAACACGTTCAAAGTTTTGAGGGTTAACCCCCAGTTTTTGGCGTCATTATTAGACAGTTGGGGCTTCTTGGCGCTTACCGGGTAGAAAAAGAAGGCCCATTTTTGGCTTGTCCCACACAGCAACCTATTCGCTTTTTCGTGTTGTTCCGCGTCATAGCAATATAAAGATTTGATAAATCATCCGAAAGTATGACAGTTTTCAAAAAACCTTAGAGTATGCTGGAAATTCGACTAACTGAGGAAGCACGCAATGAGCAATAGCGCAACACAGGTAAGAACAGCCCAGATCGGTGGTGGCCGTATCAGCGACGGCCCGGCGAACCTGCGAGCCTCGTTCAGCGCTTCCAAGGTTTCGGCGGGTCACCGTACCACCTCCCCCAAGATACTGTCAGTCCTGTACACGGCGCGCGTGATTGGGTTGGCATTACCGTACGTATTTACGTTTGCAGCGGTGCTGGGTGGAGACCTTTATTCGCAGTGGGCACACGTGATGTTCCACCCGATTGGGCAGTTCATGCTGGCGTATGCACTGGCGCATGTGACCGCCAATATTTGTTTCAACTTCCGCCGCGGCGGCGCCCTGGTTCGCACCGTAAATGGTGTGGGCGCGGTGCTGTGTGTGGCGGTCTCTCCCCTGTGGGTGAACTTGATAATGTCAGGGGCTAATTCGCCGGATGCGTTGTGGGCGCTGATTGGTGTTCCCCTGGAATTCGCGGCGTGCATTGGATACTACGTGTACACCGCACGGAGGATTGGGTAGAGTCCTCCATAATCCCATAGAGAAAAGTTGAGCACCCGGTGTTTGTTGGTTCCGCCGGGTGCTCAACCACGTTTACGGGTACACGCGCATAGTTTTCACATTCTGCACCAAGAAATCCATGGTATTGCTGATCGGCTGCGGTAGGGTGAAGGGGCACGCCCCAACCACCACGCAAGGAGCCACCCGCCATGACCGCCAGCAACAAAAGCACATTGAACGCTTCACGGCAGGAGCGATTTCTGAAAGCCGTTGAGCTGCTTAGCTCTGTCCACTCATACACACGGCTGGGCGCGGTGCACGCACTCGTGGGGCTGGCGGATGAATACCTTGCCAATGAATCCTTATCCGCAGAAGAAAAGCACACGGAGGGCCAGCGCATCGTTGATGTTCTCTGCGCCTACATCCGCGACCCTTTTGAGCTGGCATTTCGGTACGATGAACTCTCGCAGAATAAGCCCAGCCAGCACGGCGTATACGGGGACAACCACCAAGATTTCTATATGCACAAAGCGGAGCTTCTGGCAGAAGCAAAGGTTCGTCAGCAGGCTTTGCAGGAAATTCACCGCCGGTTGCGCCATTTTCCTCAGGACGACAGAAGGAGTTATGTAGAAGGCTCGTGGTCTGGGTTTGAGTACGATTTCTCGAATAGTGTTTTCTTCTACCCGGTTGATATGAAGGATTCCTGGTACCAGAATTCCGTTGATTTCAGCAGGTGCACATACTACACCAGTGCCGAATTCAACGGTTCCACCTATGAACGAAGCGCCTATTTTTGCGATTCTACGTACTACGATTGGGTTTTCTTCAACAACTCAACCTATTGTGGTGAAGCCCAGTGGAGCGGATCTACGTACCATGATTCGGCGCGTTTCAACTGGTCTGTTTACTATGGTGAGGTTTCCTTCCACGATTCTGTTTACGGTGGATCGGTCTTCTTCGACCAGTCTCTCTACTACGATGAGGCTTTATTCTATAGCTCTACTTATCGGGGCGAGGCCGGGTTCGACGGCTCTCTGTACCAAGGCTCAGTTTTTGTGAATGATTCTGTCTTTGCTGGCGAGGTTTCCCTGTACGGGTCTGTTTTCTGCGGTGCCCTGAATTTTGGTACCGACTTTTTCGGGGAATCGTATCCTTCGCGGTTTGTTCAGAGTGCGCCCTGTTTTGTTGCTGAAAAGAATGCGCGGGCAACGTTATTTGGCTCGTCTAGCAATAATTTTGTGGTTGCGAACAGCGGCTACTCTATAGCTCTCGGCGCTGACGGTCTTCCGCTGGGATGCAGCTTTTTGTCTACAGAACAGGCAGACTATCTCGCGGCAAAGTTCCGAAAGATACACGAGACGTGGACCCATCTTCATGACTCGCAGGTGCCGCAGGAGCGGCAAGACCTTCGGGAGAAAATGGAGAGCCTAAGCCAAGATATACGAGCGTGGAGGAAAGAAGCTACTGCTCTGCCTGGTGGCAACTAGCAGATGACGCTTTCCCCTACATATACGGGGTATCTGCTGTAGGATGGGGAGGAAATAAACGCCGCTCCACTCACCTGTGAGGAACCGTTAAAAGCAATGCCGCATACACCCGAAAATGTAGAGAACAATTCAGAGGTATCTCACCAAACCACGTTTGAGAAACATAAGGCAGAGCGTTGGGAACGGTATCTTCAGCGGTAAAACAGCTTCGCAGCAAGGACGCCTCTGCGCGCGTGAGCGGCGTACACGCACTTGTTACGCTTGTGGATGAGTGGCTTCACGAAGAAAACCTATCTGAAGACGAAAAAATTAAAGAGGGGCAGTTGATTATTAATAAGCTCTGCGCCTACATCTGCTCCCCTTTCACCCTCGCCTCTGAGTATGATGAACTGACTCAGGACAGCCCAGCAGCTGAAGGTCTCTACAAAAATAGAGAACAAGAATTCTATATTCATAAGGCAGAGCTTCAAGCAGAAGCAGATGTGCGCCTGAGCATTATTAAAGAGATTCACGCCCGCCTACAGGGCCCAGACGAAAATACCCCAGGGGCGTGGTCAGGTTTTGAATACGACTTCTCAGGTAGCATTTTCTTCTACCCCGTAGACCTCACACGCTCTTACTACACGAAACCCGTTCATTTCAGTGAATCCGTTTACTGGAGTTCGGCTAATTTCAGTGGATCCACCTACCGGGCCTGGGTTGGTTTCAGCGACTCTACCTACCGGGGTCGGGCTGATTTTAGCGGCTCCACCTATCGGGGCGGGGCCGATTTCCACGAGTCCATCTACCAGGCTGAGGTTGATCTCAGCAAGTCTGTTTATCAAGACTGGGTAGACTTTCACGAATCCACCTATTGGGGTGATGCCAACTTCAGCGAGTCTGCTTATCGAAGCTGGGCTGATTTCTACGATTCTACCTATCAGGATGAGGCTAGTTTTACCGGCTCCACTTACCAGGAGGGGGTTGATCTTAGCTGCTCCATCTATTGGGGTAGGGTCAACTTCCGCGGTTCCATCTACGAGGATGAGGCTGCTTTTAGCGGGTCTATCTTTCGGGACACAATCGATTTTGGTAAAGATACAGGCAGCGGCGGTTCTTCCCGTTTCACACGATGCGCCCCTGCGTTCTATGACGAGGCAAACCAGCAAAACACACTTTTTGGCGCACCCAATAATGACTTCTCCGTCGAAAACAGCGAGGGCTGCCCCGTTCTCCTTACCCCTGACGGCTTACCCCTTGACTGCCGCTTCCTATCAACCGCCCAGAAGGATTACCTGGGGAATACCCTCCGCAGGCTAGAAGAAACGAATGATGAGTTCCTTGCCGCGAAGAATCATGAAGTGGAGAAAGAGCTCTCAGAAAAGCTGCGGTCTCTCACCCAAGAACTCCACGACTGGCGTGAAAAAGTCACTGCATTACCGCCCGGCTCGCCGAATAGTACAGGAGCACCACCTCAGCAGGCCAAGTTGAAACGGGCTGAGGAGGAGGTTCCATGGTTCCCAGCAGGGGGAGAAGCATTTTCTCTGCTTGACGACTACCGAAAAAACATCAACGACCACGCCAAGATTTATGCAGTTATTAAAGATATTCTTGAAAGCCATGAACGCCAAATAAAAATTCTTGCAGAACAGACCCAGCAATGTCTTGAAAATGCTTTCAGAGAGCGTATGGCAGAGCGTCGAGGACGGTACACCAAAGCGGTAGAACAGCTGGGCGGCGTGAGTGCCCCAGTCCGTATGGGTGGTGCATATACGCTCGTTAGTCTAGTAGATGAATGGCTTAAAGAAGAGAATATAGAGTATAACGAACGAATCGCAGAAGGCCAGATTATTATTAATAACCTGTGCGCATATATCCGTTCCCCGTTTGCCCTTGCTTCCCACTATGATGAGCTAACTCAAGACAGCCCAACACCAGAAGGTGTTTACAAAAACAAATATCAAAAATTCTACATCGACAAGGCAGCGCTAGAATCCGAAGCAGATATTCGTCTGAGCATTCTGAAAGAAATTCGCCACCGCCTACAGGGACCAGACAAAAACACCCCAGGGGCGTGGTCAGAATTCGAATACGACTTCTCGGGAAGCACCTTCTTCTACCCCGTAGACCTCACAAACTCCTACTACACAAAACCCGTTAATTTCAGCGGCTCTACCTATCAGGATTGGGTTGACTTCAGTAACTCTATCTACCAAAGTCGGGCTGATTTTAACGATTCTACCTACCGGAACTGGGCTAACTTCCGCGACTCAATCTATCAAGGTCGGGCTGATTTCAATAGCTCCACCTATCAAAATGTGGTTTACTTCAGTGACTCAACTTACAGGAGTGAGGTTTGTTTTAATAAATCCACTTACCAAGATTTTGTTTATTTTGACCGCTCCATCTACCAGAACTGGGCTGATTTCTACGATTCTACCTATCAGGATGAGGCTAGTTTTACCGACTCCACCTACCTGGATATGGTTAGCTTCTTCGACTCCACTTACCAGGAAGTGGTTAGTTTCAGTGATTCTGCCTATTGGAATGGGGGTGGGTTCAGCAACTCCATTTACCAGGGTGAGGTTGATTCCAGCAATTCCATTTACGTCGGCGGGATAGGGTTCAGCAACTCCGCTTACCGGGGTAAAGCTAATTTCAGTGGCTCCATCTACCAGGGTCAGGTTGGCCTCAGCAACTCCACCTATGAGGACGAAGCTGCTTTTAGCGGGTCTATCTTTCGCGACGAAATTTATTGTGGCCAGGGCACAAACAGCGGCAGCTCTTCCCGTTTCACACAATGCGCCCCTGAATTCTACAACGAAACAAACCACCAAAACACGCTCTTTGGCTCGCACAACAATAATTTCACAGCCGAAAACGGCAGGGGCTTCCCCATTTACCGCAACCTTGAAGGCTTACCCCTCGGCTGCGCTTTCCTAACGCCCGCGCACAAGAAATATCTGGATAAAATGTTTCAAGCAATGGAAGAAATCAGCGATAAAATTCATGCCCCGCACACCCCAGACAAGACGAAAGAACTCTCAGAAAAGCTGCGGTCTCTCACCCAAGGACTCCACGACTGGCGTGAAAAAGTCACCGCGGTAGAGGGGATCCGATAAACGATGCCGGAAAAACATAATGCAGAACGCTGGGAACGGTACGCAGAAGCAGTAGAACAGCTGGGTGATAAGAAAGCCCCCGTTCGTATGGGTGGTGTGTATACGCTTATTGGCCTCGTGGATGAGTGGCTTCTAGACGAAAACCTGGACTACGCAGAAAGGGTCAGAGAAGGGCAGGTTATTATTAATAACCTCTGCGCCTGCATCCGTTCCTCCTTCGCTCTCGCCTTCCACTACAATGAGCTAACTCAAGACAGCCCAATAGCCGAAGGCCTTTACAAAAATAGAGAACAAGAGTTCTACACTGACAAAGCAGCGCTAGAATCTGAGGCAAACATTCGCCTGAGCATTATTCAAGAAATTCGCCACCGCCTACAGGGACCAGACAAAAACACACCGGGAACATGGTCAGGTTTTGAATACGACTTCTCGGGAAGCACCTTCTTCTACCCCGTAGATCTCACAAATTCTTACTACGCAAAACCTGCCGCATTCGATAATGCCGTGTATAAAGCCTGGGCTAATTTTAGCGGCTCCCACTATTGCGGTGACGCTGATTTCAGCTACTCAGACTACGGGGGTGATACCGATTTCAGCTATTCCACCTATCAGGGTGAAGCTGACTTCCGGGAGTCCGCCTACCAGGGTCGGGCTGACTTTAGCCGCTCCACCTACAAACAAAAAGCTGTTTTTAGCGATTTCATTTCTCCCTCCACATACAAAAGTGACGCTGATTTCAGCAACTCAGACTACGGGAGTGATACCGATTTCAGCTATTCCACCTATCAGGGTAGGGCTGATTTCCGCGCCTCCACCTACGCCGACGAGGCGTATCATCGCGGTTCCAGCTACACGGGTACAGCTGATTTCAGTAATTCCGTCTATAAGGGCCGGGCTATCTTCAGCCGCGCCGCCTACCAGGGTAAGGCTAATTTCAGCGGCTCCAGGTACCAAGATGAGGCTCACTTCTACTTCTCCACCTACCAAGAGGCTGATTTCAGTGGCTCCGCCTACCAAGCCCTCACTGACTTCAGCTACTCCACTTACCGGGGTGCAGCTGACTTCCGCAAATCAACCTACCTGGCTGGGGCTGACTTCTGCGGCTCAGATTATCAGGAATGGGCCACCTTCAGCGGATCCATCTACCAGAGATGGGCTAACTTTGATAACTCCACCTATGGGAGCTGGGCTGATTTCAGTAAGTCCACCTACCAGAGAAATGCTGACTACAGCGAGTCTATCCACCAGGGCTGGGTTAATCTCAGCGGATCCACTTATGAGGGTGTAGCAGCCTTTAACGGGTCTATTTTTGACGACAAAATCTATTTTAGTGAAGACATAGACGGCAGCTGCTCCTCCCGTTTCACGCAGTGCACCCCTACGTTCTACGACGAGACAAACCACCAAAATACTCTTTTTGGTTCGCATAACAATAATTTCACGGTCGAAAACGGTAGGGGCCACCCCATTTACCTTACGCCTGAGGGATTACCCCTCAACTGTGCTTTCCTGGCACCCGATCAGAGGGGATACCTGAAGAGTATTCTCCGCAGGATGGAAGAAACCAGCGATGAAATCCTTGCCGTGAAAAATGATGAAGAGAAAAAAGGGCTCATAGAAAAGCGGCAACCTCTTGACAAAGAATTCAATGAATGGCGTGAAAAAGTCACCACAGCGCAGAGGACCCGATAAGCAATGCCAGAAAAACATAATGCAGAACGCCGGGAACGGTACGCCAAAGCAGTAGAACAGCTTGGTAATGTGAGTGCCCCCGTCCGTTTGGGCGGCGTGTACACACTCGTTAGCCTAGTAGATGAATGGCTTAGAGAAGAGAACATAGAATACAACGAACGAATCGCAGAAGGCCAGATTATTATTAATAACCTGTGCGCATATATCCGCTCCCCGTTTGCCCTTGTTTCCCGCTATGATGAGCTAATTCAAGACGCCCCAACAGCCGAAGGTCTCTACAAGAATAGAGAACAAGAGTTCTATATAGATAAAGCAGGTTTAGAGCCTGAAAAGAAGGTTCGCCTGAGCATTATTAAAGAAATTCACCGCCGCTTGCAGGGACCAGACGAAAACACTCCAGGGGCGTGGTCTGATTTTGAATACGACTTCTCGGGAAGTATTTTCTTCTACCCTGTAGACCTCACGCGCTCTTACTACGCAAAGCCTGTTAATTTCAGTGGTTCCGCCTACTGGGGTGAGGCTGATTTTAGCTACTCCACCTACATGGATGAGGTTTACTTCAGTGAATCCAGCTACCAGGGCCGGGCTGGTTTCAATGGTTCCATCTACCAGGGTGAGGCTGATTTCCGTAGCTCCACGTACCGGGGTTCAGCTGGCTTCGCCAGATCCACCTACCGGGGAGGGGCGTACTTCAGCGGCTCCACCTATCTCAGTGAGGCTGTCTTCCGTGGCTCTGTTTACCGGTGCGCGGCCGCTTTTAACGATTCCGCCTACCAGTATTGGGTTGATCTTCGTGGCTCCATGTATCAGGGCGCAGCTGATTTTGGTGGCTCCACCTACCAGTATTGGGCTGATTTCCGTGGCTCCACGTACCGGCGGTGGGCTTACTTCAACGACTCTATATGCTGCGGTTGGGCTGGCCTCAGCCACTCCGTCTACGAGGGTGAGGCTGACTTTAGCGGGTCTGTTTTCTGTAGTGACATTTATTTTGGCCAAGACGGAGACAACAGTAGCTTTTCTCGCTTCACAGGTTGCGCCCCTCAGTTTTATGACGAGATAAACCGCAAAAACACGCTCTTCGGCTCGTATAACAATAATTTCACGGTCGAAAATGGCAGGGGCTACCCCATTTACCGTGGCATTGAAAATTTACCCCCTGGTTGCTGTTTCCTAGCGGAAGCAGAAAAAGAATACCTCAGCGGTATCTTCAAAGAGATAGAAGAGACGAGGGAAAAACTTCTTACCACAGAACGCTTCCAAGAGAAGATAAGACTCCCAGGAAAGCTACGGGCTTTCAACGCAGCACTCCATGAATGGCGTGAAAAAGTCACCACAGCACAGAGGACCCGATAAGCAATGCCAGAAAAACATAATGTAGAACGCCGAGAACGGTACACCAAAGCGGTGGAACAACTCGGAAGCAAAGAAGCCCCTGTCCGTATAGGTGGCGTATACACGCTTGTTGGTCTCGTGGACGAGTGGCTACTAGACGAAAACCTGGATTACGCAGAAAGAGTCAGAGAAGGACAGGTTATTATCAATAGCCTCTGTGCCTATATCCGTTCCTCCTTCGCTCTCGCCTTTCACTACGATGAGCTGACTCAGGAAAGCCCAACAGCTGAAGGTCTTTACAAAAATAGAGAACAAGATTTCTATATAGATAAAGCAGAGTTCAAATCTGAGGCAGATATTCGCCTGAGCATTATTAAAGAAATTCACGATCGCCTACAAAGCCCTGAAATAAACACGCCGGGGGCATGGTCTGATTTTGAATATGACTTCTCGGGAAGCACCTTCTTCTACCCCATAGATTTCACACGCTCTTACTACGCAAAGCCTGTTAATTTTAGTGGTTCCGCCTACCAGGACGAGGTTCGCTTCGGCGGTTCCACTTACCAGGGCGGGGCAGATTTCAGCGGCTCTATCTACTGGCGTGGGGCTGATTTCCTCAGTTCTACATACCAGAGTCAGGCTAACTTCACCGGTTCCACGTACCAGGACAAGGCTGTCTTTAGCAGCTCCACCTACCAGGATGGGGCTAACTTCAGCGGTTCCACTTATCAAGGTGAGGTTTTCTTCCGTGGCTCCGTCTACCGGGACTGGGTTGTTTTCAATGGCTCCGCCTATCGGGAAGAGGCTGATTTCTGTGGCTCTACCTACCGGCGCGGGGCTGATTTCAGCGACTCTACCTACTGGGGCAAGATTGTTTTCGGCGGCTCCGTCTATCAAGGCTGGGCTGTCTTTCGCGATTCCGCTTACCGGGGCGAAGCTGCCTTTAATGACTCCGTCTACTGGGGTGGGGCCGATTTCAGCGGCTCTACCTACCGGGGCAGGACTGGCTTCGGTAACTCTATCTACCAGGAAGGGGCCAATTTAAGCCGATCCACCTACTGGGGCGAGGCTAACTTTAGCGGGTCTATTTTCTGTAGTGAAATATATTTTGGCTACGGCACACACAGCGACAGTTTTTCTCGCTTCACAGATTGCACCCCTCAGTTTTATGACGAGACAAACCACAAAAACACCCTCTTCGGCTCGTATAACAATAATTTCACAGCCGAAAACGGCAGGGGCTACCCCATTTACCGTAACCTTGAAGGCTTACCCCTTGACTGTAATTTTCTCACCACAGAGCGAAAAGAATACCTTGCAGATAAGTTCCAAGAAATAGACGAAACAAAGAATAAATTTCGTGAGGTAAAAGATACCGAGGGGAACGCCATACTTGTCAACACTCCGCTATCTCTTAACGGTGAGATCCGTGTTTGGCGTGAGAAAGTTACCACGGTAAAAGCGGAGGATACAGCGCCGGAAGAAAAGAATAACTAGCCACCCGGTTAGGCTGAAGATGCGGTAGGGTAAAAAAGGAAAACGCACCCTCACTTTAAGGAGCAGATCACCAATGCCAGAAGAACGCAAAACTATAGAGGCTAGATTATCTGCTAGCCCAGAGGTATATCATATGGCGCGGTTTGAGAAGGCTTTTCCGTGGCTCCTGGTTGGTGGGGCAGCGCTTGTCCTACTTGAAACCTACCGCAAGAATACTAATGACCGCGCTAAAGCAAACGCAGACATTAAGGCCGCCCTCAAAAACCAAGAGCACCAGGCGGAAGTTCTCAAAGAACAAATCCGGCAATTCGACGAAAATGCTTTCAAAGAACGTAAAGCAGAACGCCGAGAGCGGTACACCAAAGCAGTAGAACAACTTGGAAGCAAAGAAGCCCCTGTCCGTTTGGGCGGCGTGTATACACTCGTTGGACTCGTGGATGAGTGGCTTGAAGAACAGAACTTAGAATATAGCGAACGGCTCAAAGAAGGGCAGGTTATTATTAATAACCTTTGCGCCTATATTCGCTTCCCGTTCACTCTTGCTTCTTATTATGATGAGTTATCTGAAGATAAACCTTCGTCTGAGGGGATTTATAAAGATAATCAGCAGAAATTCTACACTAATAAAGCAGAGTTCAAATCTGAAGCAGATATTCGCCTGAGCATTATTAAAGAAATTCACAGCCGCCTACAAAGCCCTGACAAAAACACACCAGGGGTATGGTCAGGCTTTGAATACGATTTCTCGGGAAGCACCTTCTTCTACCCCGTAGACCTCACAAAATCCTATTACACAAAACCTGTTAATTTCAGTGGCTCCACCTACCAAGACGAGGTTCGCTTTGACGGCTCTGTCTACAAAGACGAGGCTGACTTCGGTAGCTCCATCTACAAGAGTTGGGCTACCTTCGACGGCTCCACCTACACAGGTTGGGTTGGCTTCAATTGCTCCACCTACCAAAGCTGGGCTGACTTCAGCGCCTCCACCTACCAGGACGGAGCTACTTTCATGAGCTCCACCTACCAAAGCTGGGCTGACTTCAGCGCCTCCACCTACCAGGACGGAGCTACTTTCATGAGCTCCACCTACCAAAGCTGGGCTGACTTCAGTAATTCTACCTACCAAAGTGAGGTTTACTTCAGCGACTCTACCTACAAGGGTAAGGCTGACTTCTGCGGCTCGACCTACCAGAATGAGGTTTACTTCAGCTACTCCACCTACCAGAGTGAGGCTGACTTCAGCGACTCTATCTGCCAAGGCAAGGCTGACTTCAGCGGCTCCACCTACCGAGGCTGGGCTGACTTCCGCAACTCCGCTTACCAGGGTCGGGCTGGTTTCACCGGCTCCACCTACCAGAGTGAAGTTTACTTCAACGACTCTACCTACCAGTGGGCTCATTTCAGCGGCTCCACCTACCGAGGCTGGGCTGACTTCCGCAACTCCGCTTACCAGGGTCGGGCTGGTTTCACCGACTCCATCTACCAGAATGAGGTTTATTTCAGCGGCTCCACCTACGAAGATAAGGCAGACTTCAGTGGGTCTATTTTCTGCGGTGACGTTTATTATGGCAAAGATAGATACAACAGTAACTTTTCTCGGTTCACAGAATGCACCCCTCAGTTTTATAATGAGAATAGCCATCAAAATACACTTTTTGGTTCGCCTAACAATAATTTTATAGTAGATACCGATAAAGGTTATCCTATTAATCTAAATTCCGAAGGCTTACCTCTTGGCTGTGATTTTCTCACCGCAGAGCAGAAAGAATATCTTGAAGATAAGTTCCATGAAATAGACGAAACGAAGAATAAATTTCGTGAGGTGAAAGATCCCAAAGAGAAAGCAGAACTCTCGAAAAATCTGCAAGCTCTTGACGAAAAACTCTATGAATGGCGGGAGGAAGCCACCACAGTAAAAGCGGAGGATAATACAGCGCCGGAAAAGGAGGATAACTAGCCACCCGGTTAAGCTGAAGATGCGGTAGGGTAAAAAGGAACACGCACCAGCCACTTAAGGAGCAGAACGCCAATGCCAGAAGAACGCAAAAATATAGAGGCTAGATCGTCTGCTAGCCCGGAGGTATATCGGCACACCAAGTTTATGGCACGGTTTGAGAAGGCTTTTCCGTGGCTGCTGGCTGGTGGGGCGGCGCTTGTCCTACTTGAAACCTACCGCAAGAATGCTAATGACCGCGCTAAAGCAAACGCAGACATTAAGGCCGCCCTTAAAAACCAAGAACACCAGGCGGAAGTTCTCAAAGAACGTAAAGCAGAACGCCGAGAGCGGTACACCAAAGCGGTAGAGCAACTGGGCAATGAGAAAGCCCCCGTTCGTATGGGTGGTGTGTACACGCTCATTGGACTCGTGGATGAGTGGCTTCTAGACGAAAACCTGGATTACACAGAAAAAGTCAGAGAAGGACAGGTTATTGTCAATAATCTCTGCGCCTATATCCGCTCCCCGTTTATTCTTGCTTCTTATTATGATGAGTTATCTGAAGATAAACCTTCGTCTGAGGGGATTTATAAAGATAATCAGCAGAAATTCTATACAGATAAAGCAGAGTTCAAATCTGAAGCAGACATTCGCCTTAGTATCATTAAAGAAATTCACAACCGCCTACAAAACCCTGACAAAAACACACCAGGGACGTGGTCAGATTTTGAATACGATTTCTCGGGAAGTACTTTCTTCTACCCCGTTGACCTCACAAACTCCTATTACAAAAAACCCGTTAATTTCAGTGGCTCCACGTACCAGGGCAACGCCGACTTCGAGAGCTCCACGTACCAGAGCAGGGCCGATTTCAGCTACTCCATCTACCGGTGCTGGGCTGATTTCAACTACTCCACCTACCAGAGTGAGACTGACTTCAGCGGCTCCACGTACCAGGACGGAGCTACTTTCAACGGCTCTACCTACACAGGTTGGGCTAATTTCAATTGCTCCACCTACCGGGAGGGGGCTTACTTCAGTAGCTCCACCTACCAGAGTGAGGTTTACTTCAACAGCTCTATCTACCGGGAAGGGGCTGACTTCAGCTACTCTACCTACCAAGGCTGGGCTAACTTCAACTACTCCACCTACCAGAGTGAGGTTTATTTCAACGACTCTACCTACCAGGGCAAGGCTGACTTTAGCGACTCCACCTACCGGGAAGGGGCTTACTTCAGTAGCTCCACCTACCAAAATGAGGTTTACTTCAACGACTCCACCTACGGAGGTAAGGCTGAGTTCATTGGCTCCACCTACCAAGATAAGGCTCGCTTCAGCCACTCCACCTACCGGGGCAGGGCTGGCTTCGGTAACTCTATCTACCTGGAAGAGGCTGATTTACGCCGATCCACCTACCAGGATGAGGCTGACTTTAGCGGGTCTGTTTTTTATCGTGAAATATATTTTGGCTACAGCACATACAGCGCCGGTTTTTCTCGCTTCACAGACTGTGCCCCTCAGTTCTATGATGAGACAAACCATAAAAACACGCTTTTTGGTTCACCTAATAATGATTTCACAGTCGAAAACGGCAGAGGCTACCCCATTTACCGTGGTCCTGAAGGCTTACCCCTTGGCTGTAGTTTCCTCACCACAGAACAAAAAGAATACCTCACAGATAAATTCCAAGAAATAGACGAAACAAAGAATAAACTTTTTGAGGTGAAAGATCCCAAAGAAAAGGAAGAACTCTCGAAAAAGCTGCGATCTCTAAACGAAGAACTCCATAAATGGCGGGAAGAAGCCACCACGGTAAAAGTGGAGGGCACAGCACTTGGAAAGGATAATAACTAGCCGCCCGAGGGATTCACGGCCTCCACTTCCTACCGCACGAGATCACTAAGATTCTGCAGCAGACTTTGCCCTGCCCCAGGGGTTTGTTCCTGCTGGCGTGACTGGTTTGTTTCGACCAACCCGCAACGACCTCTGAATACCCGCAGGGCTGAGCCGTTACCTGCCTGCTCGACAAAGATATGCAGGTAAACCTTGAGCCAAAATTCAGGAAAACCTGAAAGGTAAGCTGAAGATGCGGTAGGGTGAAAAAGGAACACACACCATCCACCCTGAGGAACAGACCGCCAATGCCAGAAGAACGCAAAGCTGTAGAGGCTAAGCCACAACAGAGCACTACGCCAGATACTTCACAGCAGAAGAGGAAATGGCGTGCTATTGATTGGATCGCTGGAGGTACTTTCATAGTGGAAGTACTGTGGGGTTTATGGTGGCTAGTCACGCAATTTTTCCATTGGTGTAGCTGGAACCCACACGTTAGTACTGAGCATTTCGCACAGTTCTATTGTGGTGTGGGTCTTGGAATCCTATCGGTTGGGTACCTGACGCTGATTCTGTGGCCTATCATCTTCAACATCTTCAAGCAGGGTAAAGATTCCAAACAGGATAACGATCCTCGCTGGTTCCACGCGCGTATTCTTTCTAGTGGCATAGTGGGTGGCTCATATGCGTTCCTGCTACCTGTTGTTATGAGCTTACCCGAAGGCAGCGTTAATTCTGGTGGAGCGGCGGCGCTCCGGCAAGCAATCCTGCTGGCAACAGGTGGGCTTATTGCTCTTATTGCGCTCGGTGAGACTCGCCGTAAGAATGATAACGACAAGCTCAAGAACGACCAGGACAAAGAGAAAAATGATAGAGAACATGAGCGCTGGGTTAAGGCGGAACGGCGCGAAAGGTATGCTAAAGCGGTAGAACAGTTAGGCGATGAAAAAGCCCCTGTTCGCATGGGTGGCGTATATACACTTGTTGGATTAGTGGATGATTGGCTTGAAGAGAAAAGCCTATCTGATGATGAGAGACTTAAAGCGGGGCAGGCTATTATCAATAACCTGTGTGCCTATATCCGTTCTCCGTTTCCCCTTGCTTCTTATTATGATGAGTTATCTCAGGCCAGCCCCACATCTGAAGGAATCTATAAAGATAAAGAAGAAGAATTCTATGCAGACAAAGCGGTGTTAGAATCTGAAGCAGACGTTCGCTTCGGTATTATTAAAGAAATGCATGATCATATACAAGCCTCCAGAGAAAACGATTGGGGGCCATGGTCAAATTTCGAGTATAACTTCTCAGGAAGCGTATTCTTCTACCCCGTAGAGCTCACAAAATCTTATTACAAAAAACCTGTTAATTTCAGCGGATCGCACTATTACAAGAAGGTAGATTTCAGCGGCTCTACCTATGAGAAAGATGCTACTTTTAGCACTTCCAATTTCCGCTCCACCTACCAAGGCTGGGCTGACTTCACCGGCTCCACCTACCAAGGCGGGGCTCACTTCAGCCGCTCCACCTACCAAGGCTGGGCTGACTTCAGCCGCTCCACCTACCAGGGCGAGGCTGACTTCACCGGCTCCACCTACCAAGGCTGGGCTGACTTCACCGGCTCCACCTACCAGGGCGGGGCTCACTTCAGCGACTCCACCTACCAAGGCTGGGCTGACTTCAGCCGCTCCACCTACCAGGGCGAGGCTGACTTCCGCGGCTCCACCTACCAGGGCGAGGCTGACTTCCGCGGCTCCACCTACCAAGGCTGGGCTCACTTCAGCCGCTCCACCTACCAGGACGAGGCTGACTTCCTCGGCTCCACCTACCAGGGCGGGGCTTACTTCAGCAGCTCCACCTACCAGGGCAGGGCTGACTTCCGCAACTCCACCTACAAGTGGGCTAACTTCAGCGACTCCACCTACCAGGGCTGGGCTAACTTCAGCCGCTCCACCTACGAAAATGAGACTGACTTTAGTGGATCTATTTTCTATCAGGAAACTTATTTTGGTAAAGACAAATACAATAACAGCTCTTCTTGTTTTACAAACCACGCCCCTCAATTTTATGGCAAGAAGAACCGTAAAAATACACTTTTTGGGTCACATAATAATGATTTCACAGTAGATATAGATAAAGGTTATCCTATTAATCTAAATTCCGAAGGCTTACCTCTTGGCTGCAAATTCCTTACTTCAGAGCAGAAGGAATACCTTGAAGATAAGTTCCAAGAAATAGACGAAACGAATAATAAACTTCTTGAGGCAAAAGATGACGAGGAGAAAGTTAGGCTTTCAGACATGCTGCGGTCTCTTTATAAAGAGCTCTATGAATGGTGGGAGGAAGCCACCACGGTAAAAGTGGAAGACGTAGCAGCAGAAGATACGGAGAGCTAATCAACTCGCAGAGTTTTGGGGGCAGTTATTCTTTAATAACTGCCCCCAACGCTCTACGACTCTCCCTAGTACGCAAAAGTACCGGTAGCTTATGCAGCTGCTCGCCCTTAATCCCCTGCCAAAGTTTTCAGGTTCGGCGGCGTACTAGCAACTCCACCAAGTGCCTCAACCGCACCAAAATCAGGCCCTCGCGCAGGGCCCCGGTAAACCCCTGCGGCATATGCTATTCGTCTTCTTCGTAGACATAATCCTTGAAATAGTCGGGGTCGCCGTCGCTATCCAGCCAGAGCTCAAACCAACCCAGGAAGTCCTGGCGCTCACAGCAGGGGCTAACGCCAACATCCGAGAAGCTCCACACCTCACCGGCGCACGGCCCGGCGGTAATCAGCTCATAGGTTATGCCACACCCTTCATCCATGAGCTCAACACCCTGGTTCCCCAGCTTACGTTCAAAGGACTCGTCGCTAAGCTGCTCTTCGTCCTCCTCATCCTCCCAAACCCAGCCGTCCGTGAGCGTCATGGGGAGGGAAAGGTCTTTGTGCTCAATCTCTGCAAGCCGGTGAATGGGACTGGCGCTAATGCCCTCCGTCGCCGGGTCACACCAGCCGTCACCAACCTCCTGTAGAAACAGCCGGTACGCCTGCGGCAGGCGGGTGTTGCAGGCACTCTCAAAAGCAGCAATTTCCGTCTCTGAAATGGTAGGTCCCATGCTGATATTCTTCTGAGCGATTTTAGTCTTAATACGCTCGATCACGGCCGGGTATTCTTCAGATGTGTAGATAGGCACAGAAACTCCTCAATATAGATATAGCCCAGTTCACAAGTCAGCACAGGGCCTTTTCACATGCTACTGCACAGCCCTGGTTGTTTCTATCCTGGCGGTCATCGAGGTACAGGCAGATTATGCGCATTCAATTCCGGCTGAATTCATGCAATAATTGGTTATAAATCAATTTTAAATATAATTAGTGCCACATGAACGAATTTAATAACTCCATCATTATTTACCAGCCACATACCGATCAGCCCGCTATTGATGTTCGGATAGAAGGCGAGACAGTGTGGCTCAGTCAGCGGCAGATGTCGGTATTATTCGATACCAGTTCAGACAATGTTGGGCTCCACCTGAAGAATATCTATGCTGAGGGTGAGCTGCTAGAAGAGGCAACTACCGAGGATTTCTCGGTAGTTCGTCAAGAGGGGACCAGGCAGGTTCGGCGATCAGTGCGCCATTACAACCTTGATGCCATTATCTCCGTGGGCTACCGGGTCAAATCAGCCACAGCCACGCAGTTCCGCATCTGGGCCACCAAGCGCCTGCGCGAATACCTGGTGCAGGGGTACAGCATTAACCAACAGCGGCTTGAGCAGCTCGGGCAGATCGTAGAAGTCATGGCGCGGGCAGATAACCATCTTGTGGCCGGTACTGGTGAAGTACTCGCAGCCTATCTACCGAGCCTGCAAGCCCTGCGCGACTACGACGAAGGCACGCTCTCTGCCAGCGAATCCACCGGGAACGCGCCGGTGTGGCAGCTCACTCATGCCGAAGCGCAGGCGATCATTGCCCGCGCCCGCAGCGAATTCCCGCAGGATAGGCTGTTCGGGATCGAAAACGGGGATAAACTCAAGTCGGTTGTCGCAACCATCTACCAGAGTTTCGCGGGCGAAGACCTCTACCCGACCACCGAGCAGAAAGCAGCGAACTTACTGTACCTCATGGTCAAAGACCACCCGCTGGTTGATGGGAATAAACGCAGCGCCGCAGCCCTGTTCATTGAGTTTCTGGCCCAGAATAACCTGCTGTTTTCGGCCGATGGCACACCGCTCGTCTCAAACAACGCCCTAGCGGCAATGACCCTAATGGTCGCCATGAGTAGCCCGAAAGAAAAGGACCTTATGGTAGCCCTCGTGCAGCGGCTCATTAGCCCGGCCGCGCAGTAGCCTTCGCTTCGTGGCCCGCAGTGCGCCGCTACTCCCCCACCAGGGTCTTCGGGTCCAGCGGGGTGCTGGTGCCCTCCGCCAGGTGCTCCAGGCGCCTCAAGATAAGGCCCTCACGCAGCGCCCAGGGGCAAACACGCATCGTTTCCACACCGAACATCTCCATCGCGGCCTCAGCCGCCATCGCGCCGGCGAGAACCTGGTCGGCGCGCATCCGGGAAACACCGGGCAAATCAGCGCGTTCGGCGGGAGCCATAGCCTCCATGCGGCGAGTCCACAGGCGCAAATCCGTCACATGCATCTCACGCTTCACATGCGGCCCCACAGAATACGGTGCCGCCCCGCAAATACGCGCCAGCGAACGGAACGTCTTCGAGGTGCCCACCACCATGTTCGGCTCACCGAATGCCAGCAGCTGCTGCGCCACCGCCTCAATCTGCTCACGCACATACCCGCGCAGCCGCTTCGTCTGCTTCGGTGCGGGTGGTTGCTCCTCAAAAAACTCGCGGGTCAGGCGGCCAGCGCCCAGCGGCACCGACATTGCCGCATCCGGTAAGGCATCCGTACCCGTGGAAAACTCGAACGAGCCGCCCCCAATATCAAAATTCAGGATGCGCCCCGCACCCCACCCCTGCCAGCGGCGCACCGCGAAATAGGTGATAGCCGCCTCCTGATCGCCTGAAATCCCGCTCAGGCTCACCCCGGTTTTCCGCCGCACATGCTGCAGAACCTCGGCACCATTACCGGCCTCACGAATAGCGGAGGTCGCAAAGGCGAGCAGGTCCTCGGCGTTGTTCTCAATGGCGAAATCGCGGGCAGACTTCACGAACTCGGTCAGCGCGGCGCGGCCCTCATCAGAAATATCACCCGACGGCGTCAAATACTGCACCAGCTGCAGCGGAATCTTATGCGAAGCGTACGGTTCGGGGCGGGCGCCCGGGTGCCCGTCAATAAGCAGCAGGTGAACGGTGTTCGACCCCACGTCAAGAACTCCAAGGCGCACGGCGCGCTCCTATCCCCCGGCAGGTGCCGAGATAATATACAACTCCGTTAAGTCTGGCACAATGCGCACTCATCCAGCGTCAGACGGACTAGTCCTTCTTAGCCGCAGTCTTCTTTGCGGTAGTGGACTTTTTAGCGGTTGTTTTCTTCGCGGTGCTCTTCTTGGCGGTCGTCTTTTTCGCCGCGGTCTTACGCTTCGCAGGTCCCTTAGCACGCTTTTCGGCCAGGAGTTCGACGGCGCGCTCATGGGTAAGCGATTCGATGGTTTCCGAGCGTGGCACCGTAATGTTGGTAACGCCGTCGGTAATGTACGGCCCGAACCGCCCGTCTTTGACCACGATATTCTTTTCACTGTTCGGGTCTACACCAAGCTCGGCGAGCGGGGGCTTAGCGGCGGCGCGCCCGCGCTGTTTAGGCTGTGCATAAATATCGAGCGCCTGTTCGAGGGTGATCGTGAAGATTTCTTCCTCAGACCCAATCGACCGCGAGTCGGTGCCTTTCTTCAGGTACGGGCCAAACCGCCCGTTCTGCACGGTGATTTCGTTGCCTTCAGCATCGGTGCCGAGCACGCGCGGCAGGCTCAAGAGCTTGAGCGCATCCTCTAGGGTTACGGTCGCCAAATCCATAGATTTGAAGAGCGATGCGGTGCGCGGCTTAGCGGGCTTGGGCTTCTTCTTCGGCTTGGGTTTGCCGTTCTTGTAGTATTCGGTGGGCTGCGCATCCAGGTACGCCTGAATCTGCTCCTCCGTCATCTCTTCGATAACTTCGGTGACGTACGGGCCGTAGCGCCCGTCGCGGGCGATAATCTGGTTCCCGGATGCGGGGTCGGTGCCGAGCACGCGCCCATCGGATTTGCCCTGCTCAAGCAGCTCTTTCGCTTTCTCAGCGGTCAGCTCGTCGGGCGCCAAATCGGTGGGAACATTGGCACGCACGGGGTCAGAGACCTCACCGGTTTCGGTATTGACGGTGCCCTCAGCCTCAAGGTAGGGGCCGAATTTACCCACGCGCAGCACAATGCCGTCAGCAATGCGGATCGAGTTAATATCGCGAGCATCAATATCACCCAGATTATCCACAATCGGCTTGAGCCCGCGTTTCTTCTGCGCCCCGCCACCGAAGTAGAAGGCACCCAGCCACTCCACACGCGACTCTTCGCCGCGGGCAATACGGTCAAGGTCTTCTTCCATCTGCGCGGTGAACTCATAGTTCACGTAAGGGCCGAAACTGTTTTCAAGCAGCCGCACCACCGAGAACGCGGTCCACGAAGGCACAAGCGAGCCGGAACGCACCTGCACGTAGCCGCGATCCATAATCGTTGAAATCACGGCGGCGTAGGTGGAGGGGCGCCCAATGCCCAGCTCGTCAAGAGTTTTCACGAGCGAAGCCTCAGTGTAGCGGGGCGGGGGCAGGGTCTCATGCCCGGCGGCTTCAATATTTTCGGCGGTGAGCGGGTCGCCTTGGGCGAGCGCGGGCAGGCGTTTCTCGGCGTTCTTGGCGTCGCGTTCTGCCAGGCGGGTTGCGTCCACCCCTTCCTCATAGGCGGCGAGGAAGCCGCGGAAGGTGATAACGGTGCCGGATGCTGCGAACTCGGCATCGCGCCCGTTGGATGCGGTTGCCCCTAGCCGCACGGATGCGGTCGAACCGGTGGCGTCTGCCATCTGCGAGGCGACGGTACGTTTCCAGATCAGCTCGTACAGCCGGTATTCGTCGTTGGAGAGCGCGCCGCGCACGGCGTCGGGGGTGCGGAAGGCGTCACCTGCGGGGCGGATTGCTTCGTGCGCTTCCTGCGCGTTTTTGCTCTTGGAGGCGTAGGTGCGCGGCGCGGAGGGCACGTATTCGGTGCCGTAAAGTTCGGATGCTTGACGGCGTGCCGCCTTCACGGCCTGGTCTGAGAGGGCCACCGAGTCGGTACGCATGTAGGTGATGTAGCCGCTCTCGTAGAGGCGCTGGGCAACCTGCATGGTTACGCGCGATGAGAAGCGCAGCTTGCGTGCCGCCTCCTGCTGCAGGGTTGAGGTGGTGAACGGCGCGGCGGGGCGGCGTTTGTAGGGCTTGGTTTCGACCGAGCGCACCGCGAAGGGGGCGGCGGTGAGGGCTTCGGCGAGGGTGCGTGCATCCGCCTCTGAGAGGTGGGTGACTTTGGTGGATGTGAGGGTGCCGTCGTCGGCGAAGTCTTTGCCGGTAGCTACTCGGGTGCCGTCAACCGCCACAAGTTTGGCGTCAAAGCCCTCGTTGCTGGTGGTGATGAAATGCCCGGTCAGATCCCAGTAGTTGGCGGCGACGAAAGCCATGCGTTCGCGTTCACGCTCAACAACGAGGCGGGTTGCCACGGACTGTACGCGGCCAGCGGATAGGCCGCGGCCGACCTTGCGCCAGAGCACGGGTGAGATTTCGTAACCGTAGATACGGTCAAGGATACGGCGGGTTTCTTGGGCATCGACCAGGTGCAGGTCAATATCGCGCAGTTCCCCGAAGGCGCGTTCAATGGCTTCGCGGGTGATTTCGGGAAAGGTCATGCGGTAGACGGGAACCTTGGGTTTCAGAACCTCTTTGAGGTGCCAGGCGATTGCCTCACCTTCGCGGTCACCATCGGTTGCGAGGTAGAGGGCGTCAACGTCTTTGAGTTTGCGTTTGAGTTCGGCGACTTTTTTCTTCTTGTCGGGGTTGACCACATAGTAGGGGTCAAAATCGTCGTCGATATTGACCGCGAACTTGCCGACCGGGCCTTTTTTCAGGTTTTCGGGCAGTTCGGAAGGCTGCGGCAGGTCGCGGATGTGTCCCATGGACGAATCCACCAGAAATTCGCCGCCTAAGTAACCGCTGATGGTCTTCACCTTCGATGGGGACTCAACGATCAGTAGGGCTTTTCCGTTCTTTGCCTTGGTGGGCACGGCTCTCCTCGTGTGGGGTGGTTTTCAGTCTAGATGCGATTCAACAATAGCGCATAGTGCGCCCGAAACTCCCATTGGCGGCGCAACGCGCCGGGTGTTCCCTCTATGTAAAGCCATTAATGTGGCGGGCGCAAGTTAGGGTGCGGTGGGGCAACGCGCCGGGTTCACCCTGCGGGCTGGTGCCCGTGGCGTGGGCTGTGTCTACTGCCCGCTGTCGGTTTCAACCAGCCGGTATTCGCGGCCGTATACTTTGCGCGGCTCAATGCGCACCCACTGCATCTTATTGCCGTCGCTAAAATGACGCAACCCTAGAGTGTGCACCACATCCGGGGTCATTTCGTTGGGCAGCCAGTGCGCCACCCCTTGGACGATGACGGTGCGTATGCCTTCCGGCAGGGGCTCGTCGATTTCGAATGCTACGCGGCGGCTGACCACCACGGAGGAGAGTTTGTCGCCGCGGGTGGTGCGCAGGTAGATTTCGTCGCCGGTGACCCCGTAGAAGGCCGGTAGTACGTCTACGAACTGGCCGTCGGTGATAACGAGACGCCCGAGCGTGTTTTCCCGTATTGTTTCCCAGCAGGATTCGGTGCTCATCATCTGGTTGTGCTCTTGTATGCTCATTCTTTTAGTGTAGGGGGTGCGCCGGGCGGGGCATAAAAAGGCTCTTTATTCCAATAAAGCGTTAAAAACACCGCTTTATTGGAATAAAGAGCCTTTTTAGCATGGGGCGGGTGGGGTTAGCTGTTTTCGTCTGCGAAGTGCAGGAAGCTTTTTTCGATGAGTTCCCGGACAGCGACCAGCAGGGTGTCGCGCGGATGCTCGTTCTCGGTGCCGAAGGCGGCGCGCGCATCCGGTGTGTAGTCTTCCCAGCTCAGGAGCATGGCGAGCGCCCCCAGAATCTGCCCGATACTCAGCTCGCCGTCGCATGCGGAGACGAATCCGGCGGTTTCGGTTGAGAGCAGGATTGTGCGGCACAGCCCGGATCCGGCGCGCAGCAGGATCACGTTCGGATGCTCGGCGCCGGGGCGGCTGTGGCGTTCTTCGGTCACGTCTTCGGCGACGACGAGGTGGGCTTCGGTGAGCGCCTGATCGGTCAGGGTGGTGAGGCGGTCGAAGCGTGCCACGGCCTCGGTGATGCTTTGCGCGATGGGCTGGGCTATGGGGTAGGTGATGTCTTCGAACCGGTTCAGGGGTGCGGTTTCGGTGGTGTGTGCCGGGCGGCGGAGCCAGAGCATCCCAAACCCAATAGAATGAACGTTCCGGTTTTTAAAGTCGTCGAGATAGGCTCGGTAGGTGCTCTCGTAGTGGTCGCGGTCGCGGTTTTCGCTCGCGTCTTTGAGCCAGGTTTCCGCATAGGATTCGGGGGTGAGCACTTCGCGCTGAATTACCCACGCCTCGCTCGGGGTGCCGGTGGCTGATTCGGCGAACCAGGTGCGCAGGCGAGCATCCCAGGGCTGCGCCTCGCCGGTATTGTCGCGGTAAATTTCCCAGTTGCCGAGCATCTGGGCGCGCCCGCCGGGCACCAGCACCTCGGGGATACGCCGAATAAGCGTGCTGACAATATCATCACCGGGCAGCCCGCCGTCACGGTACGTAAACTGGTCGTCGCTGCTTTCGTTCGCGCGGCGCGGGGTAATGACGAACGGCGGGTTTGAGACCACAAGGTCGAACTGCTCCCCCGCTACGGGTTCCAGCAAAGAGCCTTGTCGAAGGCTGACGCGTGCTTCAAGGTTCTGCGGGTCGAGTTTCAGAGCGGGGGCATTCAACAGCAGGTTAAACCGGGCGAAGGCGAGGGCGCGCGGCGAAATATCGGTGGCCGTCACGTGGTCTGCGTGGGCGAGCAGGTGGAAGGTCTGAATACCGCACCCGGTCCCCACATCGAGGGCACGCGCCACGGGGGTGCGCTCGGTAATCTGCGCCAGGGTTAGGGATGCCTGCCCGATACCCAGCACGTGGTCCTTGCGCAGCACCCCGGGTCGCTGATGCGCCCCCAAATCGGAGGCCACCCACAGCTCGGTGCCGTCATCAGCCGAATGCGGTCGCAGGTCAAACACGGCGCGGTAATGCGGTTCTTCGCCGGGGTTCTCTGGGGTGCGGGCATTGTCTGACTCCGCCGGCTCCACGAGGTGTGCCGCGATCAGGTCGTTCAGCGCGGGTTCGCCGCCGAGCGCATCGGCAAGTTCCGCGCGGGGTAGGGTGCGTGCGAACAGGAAAAACCCGATTATGCGCGCCAGGCGGCGGTCAGGGTCGGTGGTGTGTGCATCATCAAGGATGTTCTGTACCCGCCAGGTGCCGGGCACAACCTGGTCGCGCGCCATTGCCTCAAAGGCGCGCTCCCCCAGCAGTTCACGCACCCCGTCATAGCTGTAGTTAAGCTTTTCAAGGGCGCCCCGGATGCGTTCAAGCCGGGCGGTATCGTCGCTTATAGGGGTATCGGGGATGCGGGAGTACAGTTCATCAGCCATGCTCCCCATTCTATAAAATGCTGCGGGCGCGGATGGAGCGCCCTTCTCTTGGGTTTCTTGTAGTTGCCCCAGGGCTGGTGTGTCTGGGTCGGGTTTCTTGTGTGGGCGGATTATGTGACGCGCCGTGACGGGGTTTTTGTGCTCAGCTTGTGGATATTTCCGTTTAAACCGCTATTATCCACAGGCTAGGGTACGCCGGGAAGCGAACCTTAGGCCATAATGCTTTTATAAACAGCATGGAAAAGCATGAAATACTATCTAATAAAATAAAAAATATAAAAACTGGTCTTAGCGGAGGGCCTGACCCCCAGCTTTCTCACGGTGGGCAGCGCGGCGGCGATACGGTTCGGCTCGCCCAGGGGCAGTACATGAGCGCCCCCGAGTGGGCTGAGCTGAACCGATAAGCATTTGGCGCGTATTATTGCGCACGCCCGCGTGCTGCGTGACCCCGTCTTTAGTCACCGCAGCGCGGCCATTATTCACGGTATACAGACGCTGAACATCCCCGATAAACTCCAGGTACTAGGAAGCGGCGGGGCAACCAACAGTGGCCTGCAGTACCGGCAGGATGAGCCCAGCCACCGCGCCACCATACTGACCGGACCCGGCGGTTTGCGGGTGGTTGACCCCGTGACAGCGACCATTGGGAGCGTGCGCGATACGGATTTCGCGGAGGCCATGGTGATTGCCGAAAGCACCCTGCGTTCCTTCCCCGAGCTCACGCATGCTGAGCTGCACGATAGCCTCATGGCGGTGCGCAGAAGCCGGGGGTCTAAGAATGCGCACCGTGTGGCGGCCGCTATGAGTCCCTTATCCGCTTCACCCGCCGAGACGCTGGCACGGGTGGCGCTTCTGAACCTCGGGCTGGAGCCGGTGCAGCAGTACCAGATTTCTACCCCGTTGCAGACGTTCCGGGTGGGTGCGGCACTCGTTGAGCACGGTGTGGTGGTTGAGGTTGCTGGCGCACCGGGGCACGCCCCGCCGCAGGATGTTTCACCGCAAGATACCCCGGCCCAGAAAGCCCGCGAAGAGGCGATTCGTGGCGAAGGCTGGGATTTTGTGTGTCTCACGTGGGCGGATGTGCGTTATCGCCCCGATGCGGTGGAACGTAAGCTCCACCGCAAAGGCGTTATCTAGCCATCCTTTACTACCCAGCCGTGCCCTGCCGGGGCAGGCCGGGGCTCACACAGGCAGGGCGTTCAACCGTTCAGCCGCGTTACGCCTTCACCGTCAGTGCGGGTTTGATGTCCTTCACAATGGATTCGAGCATCCGCAGGTTGAAGTCCACGCCCAGCTGGTTCGGCACGGTCAGCAGCACGGTGTCTGCCGCCTGAACAGCCGCGTCACGCGCTAGTTCTTCGGCGATTAGGTCGGGGTCACCAATGTAGCTGCGCCCAAACCGGGAGAAGGTGTTGTCGATAATACCGGTGTAATCCTGCGAATCTTCCTCCGCGCGGCGGCCAAAATAACGCGCCGACTCGGCATCAATAATGGGGATCACCGAACGCGAGACCGACACACGCGGCACACGGGTATGCCCCGCTTTGACCCACGCCTCGCGGTAGAGGCGAATCTGTTCGGCCTGCTGCTGGTCGAAGGGCATGCCTTTATCTTCGAGCATCAGCGTTGAAGACATGAGGTTCAGGCCCTGCTGCGCGGTCCATACGGCGGTGTTGTCGGTCCCCGCACCCCACCAGATGCGTTCACTCAGGCCGGGCGACTGCGGCTGCACGGGGGCGTACTTGCCCTGTACTCGCGCAGAGGGTGCCATGCCTTCACCTTGAATTGCTTTCATGAAGAGGTCGAGGTGACGGCGTGCCATCGCACTCTCATCTTCACCTTCGGCGGGGTAATAGCCGAAGCTCTCGAAACCGCGGATAACGGATTCGGGCGAGCCGCGTGAGACACCCAGCTGCAGGCGCCCGGCGGAAATCAGGTCGGACATCGCGGCGAGTTCGGCCATACACAGCGGGTTTTCGTAGCGCATATCGATCACGCCGGTGCCAAGCTCAATGCGGCTGGTTTTAGCGGCGATCGCCGACAGAAGCGGGTACGGGGTGGCCTGCTGCTGGTCAAAATGGTGCACGCGGAAGAACGCACCGTCCAGGCCGATCTCTTCGGCACCTACCGCCAAGTCGATAGCCTGGTGCAGCGAGTCGGAGGCGCTGTTCACGCGCGAGCCGGGAATTTCGGCCCAGTGCCCAAAGGAGAGGAAGCCGAGCTTCTTGCTGGTGCCGGGCGCCGGTTGGAGGTGTTCGAGGGTGGGAGTTGTTTTGTGAGCGTTCATTGTTCGCTGCCTTCCGTGTGTTCCGTGTGCTGTTATCACAGGATCTCTAATTCTCGGTTATGCCCACCTACCCTAAACCCAATTACTTTACAAGTCAAGTATTTATGAAGGTTTGTGTCCACAGTAAAAATATTCCGCGAAATATTCATCACACTACTTATTTTTATACAACTTTGCGCGGTTGATTTTCAAGGGTTTGCGCATAAATATTGAAATAAAAATAAATGTCTAGTTGAATGTCACCAAATAGTAGTTCTGCACCTTCGTATGGCAGAATGACGGGTGAATACTCAGACGCCCACCGAAGAGCACGCGCCTATTAACACTATCGACGTCGCGTATAGATATGCGCCAGCAATAATGTGTTGAGTTTTCACACCCTTCATATCACTCACGCTCATATTCAAGGACACATGCCATGACCCGGGGATTTTCTCGCAGAAATCTTGTTAAAGGGGCCGCTTGGGCCGCCCCCGCGGTGGTAGCTTCCACCGCGATCCCAGCGTACTCCGCCTCCATCATGGACCTCGCTCCCTGTCTGCATTTTGACCTCGAACCCGGTGAAGATTCCGCCTACGGTCTGCGCCAGTACATGCACGAAGTCGCCCCAGAACGCACCCCGCGCGAGCGCGCAGTTGAAGACATCACCATCCCCGACGGTGTCTCGTACATGCGGTTCTACATTGAAGGCGGCCAAGGCGGCGGGGTTGATATGGACGACTACTCCGGCGGCTCAGGCGGCTACGGCGCGGAGGTAAGCGGAGTTATCGCAGTCACCCCCGGGCAGAAGTACCGTTTCTACTTGGCGGCTGGCGGTATCGGCCACTACTATGAGCCCGCCGACGGCGGTGACGGCTACACCCGCGGCGGCTCATCGGCGCTCATGCCGGAGTACGTGTACGAAGACTCCGACAAGGAGCGCATGACCAGCGCGGACTACAACCGCCTGATCATCTACTCAGGCTCGGGCGGCGGCTCATCGGCGCTGGTGCTGCTTGATGGTGACGCGGAAACCCTTATTGCCGTTGCCGGCGGAGGCGGCGGAGGCGGGGCACGCGGCATTATCGCCACTTCCCGCACGAACCTGCCCGATGGGGCGAAAATGCCCACCTGGCGGCAGTTCGACCCCGATGTTCCCAAGTGGGCTCCGCGCTACAGCCCGCCCTACCTGGGTAACGGCGGCGACGGCGGTGAATCGAAGGCCAGCAAACCCAGCAAAAACGCTGAAGAGGTATACGCCCAGTACGGCGCCGGCCGAATTATTGCCCCCTCAGGAGCTACCGCAGGCAGGAACATCGGCCGAGGCGCACGTGGCGGCAACAACCCCACGTTCAGGAGTGCCCGCGGGCTCTCGTTCACAAGCACACCGCAGTCGCAGATCCGCTCACGTGGTGTTGCCGGGGCTGCTGGTGGCACTGGCGACTTCGGGCATGGCGGCGACGGTGTGGCCGCCTACGGGTATGTCACGAATATTGCCGCTACCCTGCCGGAAAACGCGCAAACCTACGACTATAACGTGGCGGCGTACATTGTCTCCGGTGGCGGTGGCGGCGGCTATGGCGGCGGCGGTTCGGGTGCGGCCGTGGTGGTTGGTGCACAAACCACCGACCAGCTTGCGAATAACTCCAAACCGCAAACGTACACGGTGAGCGCCGGCGCTGTCTCTGGTGCTGGCGGCGCGGGCGGCAACTATGTGAACAGCAACGTGCTTGACGCACATGTTGAGATGGTTGGGTACAGCCGAGGCAAGAACCGTGAAGAGTTCACGGACGGTACGGCACAGTACTCGTTCTGCCCGTCACGCAACAACCAGATCGACCATGACGGGAAAATGTATCCCTGGCCTTAACCAAGGTGCACAAGCGATCAGCACACAGACTTATCTGGGCCCCATACGCTAATTGTGGGTATAGCGTGTGTGGCCCAGATAATTTTTATCCCCATATAGGTTTAGTGATGGTTTTCTCTTTGGCGTGAATGGGTTCAAGGGGCGGATTCGAGCGCCAACGAATAGGGGCATCTTTTACTATTCACTTGAGTTTTAGAAACTATTCAATACTGCTTCTGCTGTGGAATAATAAACTGGTCTCTTCAAGGCGTTTCTTACGTGACCGACTTATCATACGGGCACGAATATTTTTGCATTCCGCTGCGTGGCAGGCCTCATAACCTGCTACATATACTGTGCTCAGCGTGATGTGCGCCTTGGGCGGGACGCTCACTCACATTCACTCAAACACAAGGAAAATTTCATACGATGACCCAAGAGATTTCACGCCGAAAACTCGTGGCTGGTACCGCCTGGGCGGCACCTGCGGTGTTAGCCTCCGTCACCACTCCCGCGTTAGCAGCCTCAAATGCTGATGATGGTCCGTGCCTTGACAGCATCGAGTCCTATGCCATTCACAAGCGAGACAGACGTAAGGTCTCCGCCGATTGGCAGAGCCCCAATAAATACTATGAGGAAGTTACCGTCCCAGCATATGCGCGGTATTTAAGGTTCGTCATTGCTGGAGGTTCAGGTGGTACGGCTCATACTGGCCAGTGGTGGAGCAATTCGTACCGTCCTCCGTGGTGGAGTCCCGGCCCTGAAGATTTCAGCGACTATAGCGGCGGGAAAGGCGGGGGTGGCTCCATCGTTGAGGGAATTGTCAAGGTAAAACCCGGTCAGATTATTAAGCTTCATGCAGGTGTTGGTGGGATTGCTTACTATGATAAGCCAGCTATTGGCGGTGAAGGGTACAGTAACGGTGGCGACTCAAGTGTGCTGCCCGAGTCAGTCATCGCACCCGAAGATCGGGAAAAGATGAATAACCCAGTGTATAACCACGTTGTTATTTACTCTGGGTCAGGGGGAGGGTCTTCAGCTCTTCTATTGTCAGACCCCGCTGATCCTTCTAAGGAGAGCCTGATAGCTGTTGCAGGCGGAGGAGGAGGCTCAGGGGCACGTGGCATGGCTTCACTTCCCTACAACCCGCAGGACGAAGATTATGCTGATACTTCCAGGTATAAGAAGCCTGCTGTGTGGGCCACCGATGATGGTAAACGCCGAAGCTACAACAGGCAAAACACAAAACCTCCCCTTGCCGCTGATGGGGGTTATACATCAAATGTTAATAAAGCTGTTGATGGAGAGGATGGGATGGAAGTTTATGAGCTAAACCCTTCCGCTACAGTAACGGTACACAGCGGAAAAACTGCTGAAAGTAACAATACATCGGGTGGAGCAGGTGCCCCAGTGGGTGAATTAGTAAGCGCACGAGGGCTGGCCTTCTCATCAACACCAGATATGCATATTCGCACTAGTAACGTTCCAGGTGTGCAAGGTGAAGGTGGAGAAAAAGGGCGCGGCGCTGATGGGGTAGCCGCCTATGGGTATGCGTTTAGTACAACGGATCACGCCACATCCCAACGTAATGTGTCTGGTTATATAGTCTCAGGTGGCGGTGGCGGTGGCTACAGCGGCGGTGGCTCAGGAGGAGCAATCGTTGTGGGCGCACAAACCTTCGACCCAGACCAGCATCAGTACTATGATGTGAGCGCTGGTGCTACCGCTGGCGGTGGTGGCGGCGGCGGTAATTATGTTGCCAGCGATGTCATTGACGTTTCAATATACACAGAGTCCTCAAGAACAAACCGGGGGTGGCGCACCGATGGATATATTGAGTACTCTTTCTGCCCTTCAGATTCTGAAATTATTTGGGGCGAGGAAGTCCTCACATAAGATGCAGAAGTTGCGTTAAGTGCCGAAGCGCTACAGCTCACCAAATACTGTTCCACATTGCACTCTGCTCGTTTCAACATTCAAGAACGGATCATTGTTATGGTAGAAAATTCGAAGATTTCACGCCGGAGAGTCGTGGTTGGTACCGCCTGGGCGGCACCTGCAGTGTTAGCTTCCACAGCAGTACCCGCCTATGCGGCATCATCGACACGTCTCATCTGCCCTAAAAGCAGTAGGATTACCGCCGCAGAAACAAACTATCACGAGATTGTTGTACCTGATGGGGCAGCCAGTCTGTACTTCGAACTTGTTGGAGGCGCAGGCGGGTACCTGGAATCGTATGCTATCGGCGGACATGGAGCAAAGGTCTCGGGGGCTCTTGAGGTGACCCCCGGTCAGATCTTTAAAATTTATTTGGGTTCCTCCGGCGAGGCTTTCGGTACCCGACCGGCAGAAGGGGGCGCTGGATACGGTAAAGGCGGTTCTTCTAAGCTTTCTCCCTCATCGGTTATACCTGCCGAAGAACAGAAGATCCTGTCAGACCTTAAAGCAGACAACGTAGTGATATACGGCGGATCAGGCGGCGGGTCATCAGCAATTGTGAGGGTTGATCCTGCTGATCCTGCACAAGAAACAGTTCTTGTTGTTGCTGGCGGCGGCGGAGGCGCCGGTCTCCGAGGTACCGCAGATGATTCCAGAAATACATCTGATCATAAGAGGGATGCCTCATGGGAGAATTACGGTTCCCCCTACATGGGGATGGGAGGAGACTCAATTCATCCACTACACTACGGTGGAGATGGTTGGTCCGTTGATGGAAACTTTTACGGCTACCGTAATTACTACGGATTCTACGAGGGGAAACAACTATTCGTACATGGAGGCAAAAGAGGATACGGTGGAATAGGGGGTAAAGGCTCAGAACCCGCCGAACTCCCCACTATTGACCCGTTTGTTTTCAAGAGCGTCGAACAGACACCTGTCACCATCCGCACCATGAGCACCACCGGGGGCATTGGAGGCGACGGTCTGCGTGCTCACGGAGCGGACGGCGTGGCAGCGTATGGGTATGCCTACAGCACCCATAAGTTTTATGGTGATGACGCTAATGCTTCAGAATATGTGCATGCCGTCTCTGGGTATGCGGTTTCACCCGGTGGTGGAGCTGGCTGGGGCGGTGGCAGTTCAGGTGGTGTTCTCGCACTTGGAATGCAAAAGTATGATGAGCACAGCGGCGAAGTGTACGCCATTGGCATGGGGGTCACGATGGGTGGCGGCGGTGGCGGCGATTCTTATATTTCTCCAGACATAGGCGGAACCTATTTTACAGCATCTACTGATCTTGAGCCGGGGTACCTGGAATATGGTTTCTGTTTCCCCGCCTAGGCCTAATGATGAACTTATGTCATAAAACCAGGTTATAGGCCTCTCTGCGCACCCCTAGCTGCGGCTTCCAGCCGCACACACGTGAAGCTCTCAATCCTACCCGTATTTCATGCCCAGCCAATGGCATGAAAATACGGGTATACACCAATGACGTGTTTTATGCCGTCAGTACCGGTGCTCACGCTGCCGGTGGACGATGTTGGCTAGTGTTTTTGCAGCTGATTGCATGATTGGAACAGCCTATATTTATGCATTTAGCGGTGGCGCGGTCAATAGTGGAGCGGCCCATGTTCTCCACACCATCTCACGGCAGGAGCATCACACCTAGCAACAGATGCACAGCAGCAATAATGCAGCTGCGTACCTGGGGTTCACCCACCCCTTGATTCCCCTGAAATACAGCAGACTATAGAGCTTCTGGTAAAGCTTTATATAAACCTATAGTTGGAGCAACGGACTTTCTCGTTTGAATGTTTAACTTTCAAACGAGAGGGTTCGTTTTTTGTCTTTTCATGGCTCCCAAGACACTATTTTTAAGGTGTTTTCCATCACAAAAAACCTGTTTTTTATGCGATGCGCATCATAAAATAGCCACCTGTCACCGGTTTACTACACCGGTAAAACATTAAAACGTATCAAGGGATGGAATAAGTACAACCAAAAAGTAGAGTATATGCAACCTGGATAGGTTGTTTATCATATTTTCAAGAAAAAATCTACCCAATCGTCAATATTTACTTGAGTTTTATGAGTCCTGCGGGCACACTGAGGGGAGGTGCCTTCTCAGGTGCCGTAGTACTCGCTCAGCTTTCAACTGTCATCAGTAGGTATTGATTTCCCGCACGCAGTATTCACCCTCTTGTGGCTACCACGCGCCCAATACCCACGCAGTGACACGTTCACACTCGAACTACTACACTCAAGGACATGCAGACCATGACCAGGAATATTTCCCGCAGGTCGCTCGTGGCAGGCGCCGCTTGGGCCGCCCCCGCAGTGCTGACATCTACAGCTATACCCGCGTATGCATCTTCAGTTAACCCCTGCCAAAACCTCAATGACTTCGAAGCACGCCAGACAGTTGCCGCAGGTCGTGCAAATAATACAAAGGGCTACGAAGAAATAACTGTCCCCGAAGGTGCCACCTACATGTGGTTTAAGCTCCAGGGCGGCTACGGCGGCGGCGTCGACCATGCTAACCGCAACGTCGGTGATGGCGGCGCAGGCGCAGATATTGAAGGAACCATTAAGGTCACCCCCGGACAGACCGTGAAGTTCCATGTGGGCGCTGGCGGCCTTGGCCTCTACGACAAGCCTTCCGCAGGTGGTGAAGGCTATGGGAACGGCGGTAGCTCCAACACTCTTCTTGAATCCGGTGTAGAAGTATCTGACCTGGATGAAATGCAGAGCCCCACCTACAACCACATTGTGGTGTACTCGGGCTCAGGCGGTGGCGCAAGCGCCGTGCTTATTAGCGATAAGGGATCTTCGGAAGAAAAACTGCTTGCCGTTGCTGGTGGCGGTGGCGGCGGTGGCACCCGCGCCATGACCCAGGCAGCACGTGAGACTCTGAACGGCACCAAGTTGGCTGGCTGGAAGACTGACGGTGGTTTCCCGGTACTCAGTAATGGCGGCGATGCGAGCGACTTCCCGCAGGCTGGCAGTAACGGTACCGAGGTGTACAGCGAATACCCCTCCGCAATAGTAACTGTACGCGGCGGTAACCCCGGCAGCGGCGCAAACGGCGGCGCAGGCGGCAGCAAAGCCACCTACAGCACCGCTAAGGACCTTTCCTTCTCCAGCACCACCGAGTCAAATATCCGCACCAGCACCGTAGCAGGTGTTGCGGGCGGTTCAGGCGCGAAAGCTAATGGTGCCGACGGTGTGGTGGCATACTCCTACTCAATCAGCACCAAAGAAACCGACCAGCCCGACGGCGGAAGCCCTTACAAGTTCAACGTGACCGCATACGCTGTTTCTGGCGGCGGCGGTGGCGGCTACGGCGGCGGCGGTTCAGGCGCAGCAGCAGCTATTGGCGCACAGACTATTAACGTGCTGGGAGATGGGAAGACCGTAAGCGATGCCTACTCAGTGAGTGCAGGTGTGGTCGCCGGTGGCGGTGGCGGTGGCGGCAGCTTTGTCGCGGCGGACGTCATCAACCCCACCTTCCAGCGCTCAAGCGGGCAGGGCACGGTTCGCGGCGAGTCCCGTGACGGTATTGGCCAGTACGCATTCTGCGTCTCCAAGTAGCGGCTGAGCTGGCCCCCATATCGGCCGGTTAGCCTAAAAATATATAAGCGTGTCGCACGGCGACGCGGGCACCCGGGATTATTTTAGGGTTTATCTCTTGGGTGTTCGCGGTGCCGTGCGGCTTATTTATTGCTCCTCCCCGCCACCTTGAGTGGATAAAAATGCATTCTAAGACCAGTGGCTTAATTTTCTCTTAAACACCCCAAAAAGTCTTTATAAAGCTAGACTTTACGGTTTAGTAAGCCAATATCACACCGCACCATAAATGCATATATATTCTTAAATATCGGGCTTATGTGGCATACTTATGAAGGAGCGCCGGTCGCATTGCTGCGGCAGTACGGCAGACTCAAGTATTCACTCAGCTACAGTAGTCTAGCCCCATTGCGCCTCTCCCCCATTACGTGGGAGAGGCGCATAAGCGCCGGGTGCTCTCAGCTCAAGCACAAGACCAACCCAAGGACTACATCACACATGACACGGGGTATCTCACGCAGAAAACTCGTCGCCGGTGCGGCGTGGGCGGCACCAGCCGTCCTCACCTCCACCGTCGTATCTGCCTCTGTCACGATAGCACCGCTGTCCATGACATCGCGTACGCATTGTGAAGCCTCATCAGCCCTAACCTGGCGGTGCAGCGCATTGTTCCTTGGGGATCATTGTGCACGGTAAACACTCACAACAATTTCAAACACAAGGATATTTTCTATGAGACGAGGCATTTCTCGCCGAGATCTGGTGACCGGAACCGCATGGGCTGCGCCGCTTGTGCTGAGCACCGCCGTTATTCCGGCATACGCATCATCATCCGCCGACGACGGCCCCTGCCTAGACCCCGATAAAAGCTACAGTATTTTCGCCAAGGATGTGCGCACCGCCGCGCAAAACCGTGCAGCCGGTGAAAAAGGCTACGAAGAAATTGTGGTTCCCGACTACGCCTCGTATATGCGCTTCGATTTAAGCGGCGGCGCGGGCGGTAGCCTGGAGGCGCGGTACTCGGAAGCCACAGGATATAACAGAACCGGCGGAACCGCAGGCGGTGGTGCTTATATTCAAGGAACCGTCAAGGTAACACCCGGGCAGCGCATCAAATTCTATGTGGGTGCCAGCGGCGTCGGATATTATGACCGCCCCGCCAAAGGCGGCGAAGGGTACGGTAACGGCGGTTCGTCTGCGGCACTACCCACCGCGCTGGGGTCAGATGTACAGGGCAAGCTGAACAGCCACAGCAATAAGGTTACGGTCTATTCGGGCTCCGGCGGTGGTTCTTCGGCAATCGTCATGGTCGATGCGAAAACTTCCCAAGAAACCGTACTCGCCGTTGCCGGAGGCGGCGGAGGCGCAGGCGCACGCGGGCTCACACACGTCCTTTCTTACGGGGGAACCTGGATAACAGACGACCCAACTTCTTATGACAACTTTAATCTGCATATTGGTCAGGGAGGTTCTGCTGGCGATGACTACGTGCCCGAAGGGTTGGGGCGCTCGGGAAGAGAACGTTACTACCGGCACTACGACGCCGAGATTCTGATTCCATCCGGGTCGAATGGCAGCAACACGGCTGGCGGCTCCGGCGGCGCCCTCGCCACTATTACGGGAGATAAAGAGCTGACCTTTTCCTCAACCTCACGAACAGAGATTCATACCGGAAATACCGCAGGCAAATCCGGGGGCTCTGGGCCCACCGGCAACGGGGCTGACGGCGTTGTTGCCTACGGGTATGCGCTCAATACTGCAGGCAACACAAGCGATGACCGCAATGGTATCGGATACATTGTTTCCGGAGGCGGTGGCGCGGGCTACGGTGGAGGCGGATCCGGTTCGGCGGTGGCTGCCGCATCCGAAAATCCCGTGTATATGTATGATGATGCCGCATTCGTGGGCGTTGCCTCGGGAGGAGGAGGCGGCGGCGGAAACTTTGTGTCTCCCGATGTACTCAACCCCTATATTACCGCTGAAGGCGGGGCAGAATGGCGGGGAGAAATCAGGGACGGCACAATTACGTATTCTTTCTGCCCATCAGATCCGAATAAGCAGCCCGACCCACCTTCCCCCGAAAGCCCAGAATACTGGGCATAGCTAGCGCGGAACTCGTAGCCTCAAGGCACCTGCACCACTGTGGGGCGCTCGCATCCTGTTCCGATGCGAGCGCCCCATAGGTGCATTCTGCCTCAATATTTTGGACGGGCCGTTAACCGTTGTTTTACCTAAGATTGCAGGTCTGCGGCTGTATAGTGGGTGGATGCGTATTTGGTCCGCCCACCCGTCCCTTCTTGACCGTCGCGCCCTGATCGCGTGCTGGCGTGAGAGCTTGCTTGCGCAGAAAGTGCTGCGCGGGCTCACCCGAGGGTACACGAATCACCCGCAGCTCATTCGATTTCGTGCGCATTCGCAGCCGGTGGAGGCTATTGGGGCTTATCTGCACGGGCTCGCCGATGAGGCGCAGCTGCGCGGGTACTCCTTCAACCGTTCGCTAATCGCCGCTGAGCGGGGTAAGATTCTGGAGTCTATTCCCGTGACCGAGGGCCAGCTTGCCTACGAGCTGAGCTTTCTGGCGCACAAAGTTGCCGGGCGAGATGCCGATTGGGAGCCTATTCTTACCGAGCGTCTCGCGAAATTCGCCCAGGCCGGTAAGCCCGCAGTGCACCCCGTGTTCGAGGTAGTCCCAGGCAAAATAGAAGACTGGGAGAAGACCAAGGAGTTCTAGTCGGAGCGCTTTATGCCGAGGCAGGAACCTCTAGCAGCGGCACCCACAGTTCCATCGTGTAATCTGCCGCCTGCATATCGCCGCGACCGTACACCTCCAGGCCGCCTAACGGGCGGTACTGCGGATGCGCCGGGAAGAACTCACGCTCAAAGCTCTCAAAACCTGCCGGAATAGACCGCGAAATCGGCCCGGTAATCTCAACCACCGCGTAGGTGCTTGCGGGAAGGTCCAGCAGACCCAGCCCAAGTTTATGCGCCGAGGCACGGTCATCAACCAAAATACCGGCCGTGTAGCGCACGAAACCGTCGGTACTGGGCTGAGTGCACACGCCAATGTACTGGGTGACCGCCAGAATATCGAGCATCGCCGGGGATGCCTTCTGATTCAGCTCATCCCACAGCGGCGTGAAATCATCCCCCAGCTTATACACCTGGGATACTCCCGCAACCAGCAAAGAACCGTGTTTCTCAATGCGCGCGGGTGAAACCGTCACGGGCGCCTGCACGGAATCACTCATGAGATACCAGCGTGGGCGCTCTGGCGGTCAGCCGCGCATTCGGGCACGCAGCGGCGTTTCGCATCATCGGTGGCGCATTCGGGGCACAGGAGCACAAGCTCGCGGCAGCTCTCATTCGAGCAGTTCTCGAACTTATTGGACGGTGCCGAGCAGCGCTCGCACTGGCCGATCGTGACGGTATCCGGGGTGAACTCCATGTGCATGCGCTTATCGAACACGTAGAGCGAGCCCTCCCACAGGGACTTATCGCCGTACTTTTCGCCGTAGCGCACAATACCGCCGTCAATCTGGTAGATCTCTTTAAATCCGCGGTTCTTCATGAGGGCGGAGAGGATTTCGCATCGAATACCACCGGTGCAGTAGGTGACGACGGGTTTATCCTTCAGATCGTCATACTTACCGGACTCGATCTCACGAATAAAGTCGTGGGTGGTGCGAACATCGGGCACCACAGCGTTCTTGAACTTACCGATTTTAGCCTCGAATGCGTTGCGTCCGTCGAAGAAGACGACTTCATCACCGCGTTCTTCCACGAGCTTGTTCACCTCTTCGGGTTTGAGGTGCACACCACCGCCGACCACGCCGTTTTCGTCTACTTTGAGCTCGTCGGGAGCGCCGAACGCCACGATTTCATCGCGCGCTTTGACCGACAGACGGGGAAAATCTTCGGCACCGCCCTCAGACCATTTGAATTCCATGTTCTTGAAGCCGGGGTACTGGCGGGTCTCTTTGGTGTACGCCTTAACCGCGCTGATTTCGCCGCCGAGCGTGCCGTTAATGCCGTGTTTGGAAACGAGGATGCGCCCGCGCAAACCGAGCTTCTCGCACAGGGCACGCTGCCAGAGCATGACCGCCACGGGGTCGGTTATGGGGGCAAACTGGTAATACAAGATAATTCGATTCTGAGCCACCCTCCTATTTTACGCTTTCTAGGTACATCGTGTATGCCGTGACGGCGGTGCTCGTCCCGTAACGTGGCCGATAATCCCTGTTCTCCTGCGAGATGCGCCCGCGATGATGGGGTGCATGTGGTTTCTTCACCATGAGGTATGTCTCGTCGTTTTTCTGCCCCCTTGCACCGGCTGATTTCGCCATTTTCTGGTAGCGAATACCTTCCTGCTGGGGCGAGTGGAACATACCGAGCGCCCTGCGATTGCCAACGCCGGTTTACCGTACCCGAGGTTTTACAATGGTGTGATGCGCCCCGAACCTTCCTGCGACTCCCTGGCTGATGAGCACCCCGGATTCTCCCCTGCCTCGCGCCCCGACGAGAACCTTCGCGAGCAGCTGAGCAGGCTTGTGCCCAAACTTCCCGGTGACGGTTCGCTGCCCCCGCAAATCACTCATGTGCACCGCATTCCCGCACGTGAAGGGCAGTATTCGCCGTGGCCGCACTGGCTGCACCCGCGCGTGATTGAGGCTTTCGAGTCGCTGGGCGTGCACAAACCATACACCCACCAGGTGCAGGCGGCACAGGCAGCGCATTGTGCATTCGATGCTGCACTCGCCGAAGACGCGCACCGGCTCTCCTTCGGGCGAGCATCCGGGCAGGGGCGCGATGGGTCGGGCACAACGGCGCGGCATGTGATTGTGGCGACCGGTACCGCATCCGGAAAATCGCTGAGCTACCTCATGCCCACATTCGACGCCCTCTACCGCGGGGCGCGCCGTGAACCGCTCAGCGCCACGGCCACTAATGCAGGTTCCACAGGTTTTCATCAGAGAGCGAACGTTCTATATATTTCACCGGCGCGGGCACTCTCAGCCGACCAGCTCAACGCCATCACCGCCTATCATCTTCCCGGGCTCAACGCCGCCACCTATGACGGCGACACCCCGGCGCAGGAGCGGCGGTGGGTGCGCGAACACGCTAATTTTGTGCTCACCACCCCGGATATGCTCAACTACGGAATTCTGGGCAACCACCGGCAATGGGCGAACTTCCTGCGCGGGCTGCGCTATGTGGTGCTTGACGAAGTGCACAGCTACCGCGGCGTGTTCGGCGCGCATATCGCCAATCTGCTGCGCCGCCTACGCCGAGTCTGCGCGCTCTACCGCGTAAATCCGGTGTTTTACGGGGCATCCGCCACGAGCGCGAACCCTGCCGAGTCTTTCGCCAAGCTCATTGGAGTGCCCGAGGGGAGCATTGACGCGATTACCGCATCGACCGCACCCCGCGGAGAATCCACCGTCATCCTATGGGAACCGGAGTTCCTGCCCGATACGCAGGTGACCGATAAACTCGCCGCCGGTGCGAGCGCCTTCGACACCCGTTCCGAGACGGAAAAGCAGGCACCACAGCGCATCTCCGCTATCGAACAGGGCGCGCAGATGCTCACCGACCTGGTACTCTCACGCACCCGCACGCTCGCCTTCACCCGGTCGAGGCGCGGTGCCGAGCTGATCTCTCAGCGAGCACAGCGCTACCTTGATGAGACCGAGGCGGGGCTGGCGCATCGGGTGGCGGCGTACCGTTCGGGGTATATGCCCGAGGAACGCCGTGAGCTTGAGCATCGGCTGCGCACCGGCGAACTGCTCGGGCTGGCAAGTACCTCTGCACTTGAGCTGGGTATCGATATTTCCGGGCTGGATGCGGTACTCGTAGCGGGCTGGCCCGGAACCCGCGCATCCTTTATTCAGCGGATTGGGCGCGCCGGTCGCGGTGGTCAGGATGCGCTCGCCGTGCTTATCGCCGGGGACGATCCGTTGGATACGTACCTGGTGCATCATCCGCAGGCGATTTTCGGGCAGAGCGTGGAAGCTACCGTTTTCGACCCAACGAACCCTTACGTGCTTTCGCCGCATTTGTGCGCTGCCGCGGCGGAATCTCCGCTACGTGCCGAGGAGCTTTCCCTGTTCGGCGAGCATACTGAGGCTCTGCTTAACCGGCTGGTGCAGCAGAATTATCTGCGCCGCCGGGCGGACGGCTGGTATTGGACGCACGCGGAGTCGGCGACGAATCTGGTGGATCTGCGTGCCACCGGCGGTGGTCCCTACCAGTTGATTGATGCCGAGGATGGTTCGCTGATTGGCACGATGGATTCGGCGCAGGCAATGACTCAGGGTCACCCGGGGGCTATCTATATTCACCAGAACGCCCAGTATTTGGTGGAGTCCTTAGATGAAGCGGCACGCGTTATCCTGCTCTCGCGAGTGTACCCCGACTATTACACGCGGGCGATTGAGGCGACCGAGGTGAAGATTCTGCAGGAAAAGGCGGGTGTGCGGTACGAGTTCGACGGCGCCCAGCCCGGTACTGCTGGTCTGACGCTGCATCGCGGGCGGGTTCAGGTGACCGATCAGGTTATGGGCTTTCAACGGTTCTCGGTGTACGGCAGTGAGTATCTGGGCGATGAGCCGATGGAGATGCCGCCGAGCATCCTGATGACCGAGGCTATCTGGTTTACCTTTGACCCGAGCTACCTGTTTGCCGCCGGCGTAGCTGAGCCGGATGCACCCGGCACCCTGCACGCCGCAGAACACGCCGCCATCGGCTTATTACCGCTGATTGCGACCTGCGACCGCTGGGATTTAGGCGGACTCTCCACCCTGTACCACGCCGATACGGAACGCCCCACCATCTTCGTGTACGATGCAGCACCCGGAGGAGCAGGCTTTACCCAGCGCGGGTTTGAGGCGGTTCGCACCTGGCTGGGCGCAACCCTGGACGCCATTAATTCCTGCGGATGCGAAAGCGGCTGCCCCTCCTGCGTACAGTCCCCCAAATGCGGCAACCGCAACGAACCGCTCTCCAAGGCGGGCGCACAAAACCTGCTGCAGGCAATGCTGCACTCACTCGATGAGGCCGGGTAGCGGCACCGGCGCGGTGAGGGCAGACGTGCCCTTTACGAGGTGCCGTGCTGGGATGATGGCTCGTCTAGCGGCACCATTATTGATACAGCACCGAGGTGCCGTGAACACTTTGCGGCAGGGCCCGTTATGGCCCGCACATGGCTACTCGCCACCGGTGTCATCGGGTGCCCCCGCTCGCGCCTGGCCTTTTGCGTCGCCCAGGAAAGCGAAGGGGCCGGTAATGGGAACACTGACGCGCACATCCATCGTGTCGGGGCGGGAAGGTTCGGTGCAGGCGGCTAAGTTCGCCCCGTTTTCCTGGGCGATGCGCGCAGCATTCGCGCACGGTTCTCCTTCGCTCAGGCCCCTGAGCGTGTCGGCGGCGGCGAGAGCGCTCAGGTCAGCCGCAGTGGCGGCGCGCCGGTGGGCGGTGTAGGCGCCGGCCGCTCCGAGCGTGAGTACCGTGAGGATAAGCACCCCGGCGATAATGGTGAGGGCAAGCACGGTGCCGCTGCCTTCTTCTGTGGCACGCCCAGCCGAGGCGGTGCGGGGTGTGGGAGCATTAGCACGTAGTACAGAATGTTTATTCTTCATGGTGTGCGGCTTCCTCAGTATCTTGCAGCCCCTCGGATCCTTCGACGCTGGCGGTTGCCTGCGCGCGGAGCGTCCAGCCGGTGGTTGCGCCGATAACCCCGGGGGCTTTCCGTTCGGCGCTCACACGCACAGTGTTCCCTTCGCGGGCAATGCTCACGGCGGCATCCCGGTCCGTTTGGGAGACGGCCGTATGGATGCTGGCTTCGGCGTCTCCCCGGGCGGCGGCGCGTGCGGCAACCCGCGCAGCATCCTCTAGCCGAACCTGCGCCGCCCCTGTTGCGACGGCACATAAACAAAGGGCCAGTACAAGGGTTACCCCCGGCAGCACCACCGCGAATTCGGCGGTTACTGCCCCGTGCTCAGCGTCAGAGGGGTCTGCGGAACGTATTTTTGAGGGGCCAGGTGCTGAGGAGGGTTCACGCACCCGCCACGGCGAATGTATACGCATGATTATTCACTCTTTACTGATGTATTATGGCTGCCAAGGCGTGCAATTCCCACCGGGTAGAGCAGGAAATCACACACCGCCCCGGGTGCACCAGCTAAAGGAGGAACACCCGGGCGGCGGCGCATAGTTCTACCCAATGGAGAGGGCATTACGGATTACCCCCAGCAGCATTTCACGTACCTCATCTGATTTGAGGATGGCCACCAGCAGCCCCGCGAAACCGACGGCAGCGAGCATCACAATACCGTATTCCGCAGTGCTGGCGCCTTCTTCAGGGTCGCCCACCGGGGCGTGGGCGGCGGTGTTAGCCCCGGTGGCGGTGTACGCGGCGGTAATACGGTCGGTGTCAATCATCCCGGTTGGCAGCTGGGCGAACTGGGAGGCTTGGCGGCACAGGGGTGTGCACATTTCGGTGGTGCACCCGGTGTCGTGGGTCGCCAAAAATTCCTGGTTTGCCAGTGCGGTAAGGGAGGGGTATACGGCGGTCATGGTTATTTCCTTTCATGGATTTTTATTAGGTTGCGGTGTCTTACCCTGCCAAGGTAGGCAGCAGCGACACCAAAATCGGTATGATGCTCAGGCAGATAAATGCCGGTAGCGAGCACAACCCCAGCGGCAGCACGAGAGCTACGGAGAGTTTCCCCGCGGCGCGTTCGGCGGCACGGCGGTTACCGGTGCGGTGCGCATCGGCTTGGTGCCTGAGCAGGGTGGCGCTGGGTGCCCCGGAGGCGTAACCCGGTGCGAGGATGCGCCCCAACTCGCCTAAGAGCGGGTCGGTAGTGTGCGGTGCCCACGCGGTATCCCAGTCTGCCCCCAGGGTGAGGGCAGCGCATATACTGCGCAGCCGCCCGGGCGTTCCCTGAGGCTGCGATGGTGCGGCATTATCAGAGCGTTGTTTACGTTTTCGCTGAGTCGGCGGCGGGGTGCCAGGCAGCGCATCGGCTAAGGCGGTGAGTGCCTGGTGCAGCCCCAGCCCGGAGTCGAGCTGAGCGGCGAGTATTTCGAGAGCAAGAGCCGTGTCGATACGGGGCCCTGCGCTTTTCACGGCAGTCTGCCCGGTGCGTTGAGTGAGTAACGGCAGACGGGTTTTTACACTCTGCGAGTCCAGATGCGCCGTAGTGTGAGAGCGGGAAACCCTATCAGAAAATAAAGAATGCTTATTCTTTTTTGTTTCACGTTGAACATTTCTGCGGTTGATAATACGGTGTGCAATCGACAGGGCGCAGGCCGCACACAGGGCGAATAGGCTGGCGGTTATCAGCAGATCATCCATGTTTCACTCCTCTCACGGTTTTCCGGTAGTTCTTTGGTGTTTTAGAAGGTCTCGGTTTCTGCGGCGTGCACTAGGGCTGCCGTCCAGCGTCTTCCGGCAAGCGCAAGCCCAACCCCCACTAATCCGGCACACGCCCCGGCAATCGAACCGGTCAGCACACTCACCGGTGAAGTGCCCATTAACTCCCCCAGCCCCAACCCAATAAAGGGCAGCAGCGAGAGGATCCGGCCCGTGGCCCGAGGTGCGGCGAGCGCGCTTTCTCGCCCCAGCAACGCATCAATGCTTTCTTCAGCGTGCTCGGCGGCACGGCGCAGGGTGGCCGATAATGCGGACCCGGTTGCCTCACTCAAATGCAGACATACCAGCAGCTCATTAACACGCTGCACACTGTGCTGGCGGGCGGTGCCGGTGTGGGTGTGAACCCACTGTTGACAGGCTTGAGATAGAGGCAGCCCCAGTTCGGCATTGGCCCCCAGGGCGGTGAATAGAGTGGCAATGTCCTGTGTCGCCTGCCGGTATCCGCGGCGTGCAAACCAGGACAGCTGAGCGGGGGCGGCCGGTGAGTGCTCTGCGCGGTCGGAGGCGATGCGGGTGAGGGCACCGGCGATAGCTTGGGCTTGACTTAGCCCGGCATCAAGCTGAACGGCAATGGCACGCAGGGCATCAGGCCAGAGGCGAAGTTCTTCTGGGGTGGGCTGTTTAGGCAACATAGAGGTGCCTTTCCATAACAGGCTCGGATGGAGCGAGGTCTTCGGCGGTGGCAAGTTTCAGGTGAGGGGTAGTGTCTGCACCGGCAGGTGAAGGAACACCGACTGGGGTGTATTGCGGAAGTTCAAACTCTGAAAGTTGTATTTTGGGTACCATGTGGGAGGGTACGGGTCGGACGGTAAGCTCTTCACGCTCAAGCGCGAGCTCGTAGATCCCCTCCACCCGGCGGGTGGGCCCGTCTTTCTGCAGATGGATAATACGGTCGAATGCGGTGGCCGCGTGAAGAGCAACAGTGCGGGCGTCCAGCCCGGCAAGCGCCCCAAGGGCGGCTAGTCGCATAGGTACGGCACGCGCCGAGTTGGCGTGCAGGCTGGTACCTGCACCAGTGTGCCCGGTGTTCATGGCGGTGAGCAGGTGCGTGATTTCTGCCCCGCGGCACTCCCCCACAATAAGACGGTCTGGGGCCATGCGCAGCGCCTGAACAATCAGCTCCCCCAGGTTGATTTCTCCGGTTCCTTCAGTGTTTGCGGCGCGGGTCATCATAGCCACCACGTGCGGGTGGGAGGGTGCTAATTCGGGGGTGTCTTCGAGGGTGAGAAGCCGCTCATTAGCCGGGCAGAGGGCAAGCATCGCGTTGAGCAGGGTGGTTTTTCCGGTTCCAGTGCCGCCGCTAATGATGAAGCTTTTCTTCTCGGCAATAATGCTCCGCAGTTCTGCGGCTGTGCCAGCGTCGAACATACCCGTTTTCTCCAGGTCTTCCAGGGTTTGCCTGCGAGAAGCCGCCACACGCACCGACAGATGGGTGCGGGGCACCAGTGGAGGTATAACGGCGTGGATGCGCCGCCCGTGGGTATCCTGCACATCGGCGGCCGGATGGGCCGCATCGAGCCTGCCGCCGGATGCGCGGATAAGCCGCTGGGCGAGGGAACGCACCCGCGCCTCGTTGCCGAGAGTGAGTGCCGTTGGCTGGGTTTGCCCGGCGGCCTGCACCCAAATGTCGGCGGGGCCGTTAACGTATATATCGCTCAGGTGGGGTATGCCGGTCAGGTTTTCGAGTGCCCCCATGCCGTGCAGCTCGTGGTGCAGGTAGCGCAGGGCGGTGTCGTGCAGGGTGCTGCTGGGGGTATCGTCCGGGTTTTCGGGGTGGGCTGACGGCGCTGGTTCCTGCGCTGTCTCGGAAGAAGCGGGGTGTTCCGTTGCGAGCGTCACGGTGGCGCTAATGCTTTCTTCCCGCTCGTCAATGGCGGTCTGCAGCGCGTTTTCGCAGGCTTCACGTCCGTATTCTGAGGATTCGCCCAGTAGGATACGCATTGCCCGCAGGGCTATCTCTCGGGCGGTGGGGTTTTCGGCGGTGCCTATGATGGCGGGCATGTTGCGGGATTCTGCCGCTGGCTTTTCGGGGTTTTGGGTGGTGGGCTGGGCGGCTGTAATGGTTCCGGTGGGTGCGGCCGCACTGGGGTTGCTGGTGGCTGAGCTTACCAGAAGCGGGGCTAGGGGCGATAGGTCATTACCTGTGTGGACACCTACCACACCTGGTGCGGCAGGGGCGGCGAAGCTGTGAGGGCGGGGTGTGAGTGCCGCCGCGGGGTGACCGGCGTGGGTAGCGGCCCGGGCCGGTGCCGGGGTGTTACTCGGTGCTGTTATGGGGTGCGCGGTGTTCATGGCACTATTTCACCGGGTTTTGCGCGTACGCGGGGCGGGGCTCTGCGATATTGTGGATAACTTTTCATTTTGGGCCGTGCCCCCGGCTTTCCACACGTTTTTTCACAGTGTTTCATACGTATTATTCACATATGGAGCTCTTCTATGACGTTTTATGAAACAGTGTATTGTGATTTTAAGTACTCATAAAGTCTTTTATCATACTTTTAGTACTCTTTACTGTTTATAGGTACTGCTGCGGAAGAACCAAAGGTACAGTGCCCTTACCACCGGAAAGGGTTCTTATCCCCTTACTCTGTTACCCTGTCTTTACGTAACGGTTCATGTACCGGGTTGCATGCAGAAACACCAATGATTCCCGCCCAGCACAGGATAAGTCCACCAATCGCGGCGACAGACATGAACGAGAAGGTCAGCAGCAGAGAGACGGAGAGAACCACGGGCAGCATCAACCCGATTCCGTAGAGGGGCACCCCCAAAGCACCACCTGCATTCCTGGCGAATTGAACAAACCCGCTTGTCACGGCCTCATTTCCGCCGCCGATCGCACCCTGGAGCCTCACGAAGATCGCGGGCATACCGATGCCGACACCAATTCCCACGAGTGCGCCTCCCACAGTCAGCGACCAGAGATGAGGCACCAGGCACGTCAGGACGCCTATAGTCGCCGTCAGCCACCCGATTACCTCTGTGCGTGCATGATGCGCGCGCAGTCCGCCGATTGCGGAGCCGATGCCGCTTCCCGCCACCAGAGGCAGTACCAGCCATCCTAAAGTTGCGGCATCAACCTGCAGCGTATGGGCCATTGACATGGGCAGATAGACGGCGGCACCGAAGGCAAGGCTCGACAAACCCGCCGTGCTGATCAGTCCTCGCACGAGTACCGGCTCAGCCAGTACAGACAGGAGGCTTCGCGCTTCAGCGGGTTCACTCGGCGGCCGGCTTCCGGGGAGGCTCAACGAGAGGGCAAGAGCCACGACAGAGAGAAGAGCGGGGCTTGCGAACGCCACACGCCAGCCGAGAACTGAGGTCAGCCAGCCCCCGAGGGGTGCCCCGATCAGTGTCGCGACAACCTGCATTGAGCCCAGCAGACCGATAATCCTACCAAGACGTTTATCACGCCAGTACCGGGTCACAGCCGCCATGCTCGCGGGCACGATGATGCCAGCGCCAAGACCCTGAATCGCCCTGAACATAATGAGCTGCACCATCGACTGAGACTGCGAAGTCAACACTGTAGCCGCTGCATACAGCAGGGTACCCACAACATAAACCTTTCGCGGTCCTTGGCGGTCGGCCCAGCGACCACTGTTCAGAAGCACAGCGGTGGACGCTAACATGTAGGCACCCACAACCCACCCCACGGTGCTGTGACCAGCGAGCTCGGAGGCAATCGTCGGCAAACTGACCGTGATAAAATTCTGCATCAGCGTAGCCGAAGCAGAACCAATGAGCACGGCTGCCAGACACCAGTGACGACGATTCATCTGCCCTCACTCACTTTCGACCGGTGTAACCAGCCCCGTGTTCCCATCGACCCGAATCGTCTGACCCGACACAATATCCTGCGTACCGGACTGAGTGCCAAGCACAGCAGGAATCCCAACCTCGCGCGCGACGATGGCCGCGTGAGAAAGCGGACCTCCGGTATCAGCCACCACGGCGGCAGCCACATTGAACAGTGGGGTCCAGGTGGGATCGGTGTACCGGCACACGAGTATTTCGCCCGGTTCCAGCAGCCCGAACTCTTCCGGCCCGTGGATAACCCGTGCCGTGCCCATCGTCACCCCTGGGCTCGCGCCAACTCCTTTGATGCCGTCCGTCTCAGACCGGTGATTCCCCCGGTCCCACCACAGAGTCTCAGCGGTTGTGCGCTTCTGCTTTCGGCGCGAAATCTTCTGCTGCAGATCGGAGGATGGTTCTTCTGCAAGCAGTGCAGATTCTACCTCGTCAAATAGCGCATAGGTTACATCTGAGGGATTCGCCAAGACGCCGCGTTCAACGAGTCGATGTGCGATCTCGTCCATGACCCTACGAGCCTCAACAAACCATTCTTCGATGAGATACAGAGAGCCCTCACGTGCGACATGCAGAGCCCGCAGCGCGGTGACCGTCTTATCCCAACGTTTATGCAGGAACCGTGGCAGTCGGCTGCGCACAAGCTGACGTTTATCGGCCCGATCTGCATCCATGGTGTGCCTGCCACGAATGCCGGCGGCAATCAGTGTGAAAAATGCCTCGGGGTTCTCGCCCCAAGACCTGCTTGAATAGGGCAGGTACATGCGCGGTGTGCGCGCCCCAATCCGCGACAGCGTCTGCTGAACCTCTTCGAGAAACGTCGACCCATTGGGACGCTTCGAGAGAGATTCAACCGCGTTATCCGTGTCCACAAGGACGTCATCGAGACCGAGTTCGCGGGCGCGCTCGCAGAGACGCGAAATCTCACGGTCGATATGTGCCGTCACAAAATCGAGGTTCGCGAATAAATCCTCGGTGGTGACGCTCGGGCCGAGCCGCGCAATTTTCATCATCATATCCGCCTCAGCACGTTTGAACATTAGCGGTATGAGGTAGCGCGAGAAGCGAGCGCGCGTAAGCTCAGCCGCCGCATCAACCGCACGGTGACTGCGCGCAATCAGGTCACGGTCGGTGATACTCTCAAGTGCCCGATTATCCGCCTGGAATGCTTCAAGTTCATGTTTCCAATCCAGCGAGTCTGCATCCCAGTCGGGATTCGTTACCGAGAATGCCTGCCTAAATGTGCGCGGCAAGTGCGTTACGATGCGCGGCGAAACACGCGGCCACGTTGCGTGAATGCTCGCAATCCCGTCATCGCTGATGCGGATCACACGATCAACGGGTGGTGTATCCACGCCGAAAGAACCGAGAACTTGTTGAACTTCCTGCTGTACCTTGCGCACGGGCATGATGTCTAGGGGATACGGTGCGGGATAATGCTCGATCAGGTCATCACGCATCATCTGTAGAATCTTTGACTGTGCGGGTCCGTGTCCCGGGTCGGTTTTCGACAGATTCGATAAAGATGTAATTGGTCGAGTCTGCAAGAGGTAGAGCTCATCGCCGCATATGCCCCACTCGATATCTTGGGGTGCGTTGTAATAGGCGGATACCTGCCGCCCGAGAGCGTGAAGTCGTCGAAGATCGGAGTCTGACAGGCATGAAGCCGCGCGATCATTCGGTGGAACCGGGCTTATCTTAGTCCCGCCGGTGTGGTCGAGGTCGATGCGTGTCTCTTTATCCCCGATGATCGTCTCGACGGTGTGCCCCTGTGAGTCCAGCGTAAATGTATCCGGGTTGACGTGGGCGGCGACGACGGACTCGCCAAGACCGTAGGAGGCGCTGACGAGCATCCGGTCTGTCATGCCAGAGATAGGATCCGCTGTAAATAAGACGCCCGCCACGTCTGCAGCGACCATTTCCTGCACCACCACGGCAAGTTCCGCCGATTCGTGGGAGAACCCGGCTTCTGCGCGGTACGCCACCGCCCGATCCGTCCAGAGGGATGCCCAGCATCGCCTTAGAGCATCGACAACAGAGTCTTCTCCCTGCACACCGAGATAGGTATCCTGCTGCCCCGCGAAACTCGCGCTGTCCAGGTCTTCCGTTGTCGCTGATGAACGTACCGCCACAACCGGCGAGCCCAGCGCCCGGTAAGCCTCGACGACGGCATCTCGCACGGCGCGCGGGACTTCCTGTTTCAGGATCAGCTCTCGTGCCGCGTGAGAGTTCGTACCGGCTGCCTTGTGAATAATATCTTCAGCAATCGGTGCGACGGCTACCCTGTAGGCGTCGGTTGTCACGCAAAATCCTGGCGGCACGTTCAGACCGGCGCGATGCATCGTTATAAGGTTGGCTCCCTTGCCGCCGACGTTGGCTACCTGAGCGTCCCCTAAGGGATGACCTCGCCGGAACCAGGATATGAACGCGGTCGTCTCTTGTTCGTGTGGGGTAGCCATCGCCCGATCACCGCCTTAAGTGTGCTTCGTGTCACTCTTTGTCTTGTCTCAACGACAAAGCGCTTCTCTATCTTCTTAGAATATCTGTCGCGGCGGGGTTTGGGCATAGATTGCTGCCATCGAATTCGCCCTGACATGCAGGTTCGTTCACCGTCGCCTTCGCATATTCGGGGTTCTCTCACCGATAATAGGAGTGTGTACATTCTCGTTGTTCCCGCAGATAACGCCGACGCCCAGAACCCCGGCGCCGCCTCTGTGCGCAACACAGTGAACGATGCTGCAAACAGCGGGGAACCTGCGCATTTTCAGAACCCTGCGGGAGGCTCATCCACCGCATACTGGGGTGTTTTCCATGTGGAGGCTGCCGCCGAGGCCCACGCCAACGACTCTGCTGATGCGCCAGCCAGTGCGGGGGAAGAAACGGTCACCTCCAGCACCCCCGGCACGGCCCCACGTATTGTGCGTGCGCACAGGGTGAGCGCCGAGAACCTGCCCGCCTATGTGCGTGAGGTTGAGTCCCGCGCTGATGCGCGCAAGAGTGCGCGGGTGCGGTGGGTGTGGGCCGATACGCGTGTGCTTGGCCCCCTCCTGTTAGAGGCGCAGGTACGGGTGCATCTATGCCATGATTTGCGGCTGGTGCAGCGTATTCTCAGTGCTGCCGCGACCCACCCCGGCGGGCATGTTCGTTATTCGCCGGTGCTTGAGCTGATGCACGAACCGCACCACGAACCACCGCGCGGGTACCTGCCGCCTGCACGGCAGGTGAGCGGTCAGCAGGCGCTCTTTGATGATCTGAGTTTTTCTGCTGCCCAGCAGTCTTCAGCGGATTCTACCGAGCCAGCGGTGCGCTCCGATGATGCGAGTTCCCCAGCATCACGTACCCCGCTTATTGCCGCGACGTTCGGCGAGTTCGCGGCGCAGCTGCACGCTATTGCCGCTGCCGCGCACCCTGACCGGCTTTCTCTGTTGGCTCATGCGGAGTCAGCCGGTGCTCTTGTTGCCGCGGAGATTGGGTACTGGGGCATCCCGTTCGATGCGCAGGAGCACCATAAAAATCTGGAGCAGCTGTTGGGGCCGCGCCCTGGTGAGGGCGAGCATCCAGCGAAAATGGTTGAGCTTGCTGAGCATATTCGACGTGTGCTGTTCGCTCCGCAGCTGAACCCGGATTCCCCGCAGGATCTGCTGCGGGCGCTTCGGCGTGCGGGCGCGCAGGTTGAGAGCACCCGTTCATGGAAATTGAAGGCGTGGGCGCAGCAGAGCCCGGCGCGGGCCCAGGAAAGGCACGCCATGATCGACCCGGTGCTGCGGTATAAGAAGCTGTACCGGATATGGACTGCTAACGGCTGGAATTGGGCTGATACGTGGGTGCATCAGGGGCGTTTCCGCCCGCATCTTGAGGTGGGCGGTGCAGCAACCGGACGGTGGGGTGCTTCCGGCGGGGGTGCTTTGCAGCTGCCTGCGGAGATCCGTTCGGCGATAATAGCCCCGCAGCATCAAGTGTTTACGGTGGCTGATGGGTCACAGATTGAGCCGCGTATTCTGGCGGCGCTCAGCCGGGATGAGGCGTTGGCTGCGGCGGGGCGTGGCGTTGCGGGGCACAGCACCGACTTGTACGAGGGGATTGCCGAGCTGAGCCGTTCTCACGGGCTGGCGCTGACTGAGCGGGCGCAGGCGAAGGTGGGGCTGCTGGCGATTATGTATGGGGGCCGCAGCGGCGAGGTTGGGGCGCTGCTGCCGCATATTGCGCAGCTTTTTCCGCGCGCTATGGAGTTTACGGAGCGGGCGGCGCGTATTGGCGAGCAGGGCGGGCAGGTCACAACGTTTTTAGGTCGCACCTCCCCTGCCCCTTCCGATGCGTGGCTGCGCACGGTGGCGGATCGTTCAACGGGTGCTGCGGAGGCTCGGGCGGTTTCTGCGTCTCGTGCGTGGGGCCGTATGACCCGTAATTTTGTGGTGCAGGGTACGGCGGCGGAGTGGGCTTTGTGCTGGATGGGTAGGGTGCGTTCGCGCCTGCTGAGTGAAACAGTTTTCGGCAGCCCGATGCGCACAAAGATTGTGTATTTTCTGCACGATGAGCTGGTATTGTGCGGCCCTTCTGTTGAGGTGAAACGTGTTGAGGCGATCGTGCGGGAGTCTGCTCAGCAGGCTGCGCAGCTGCTCTTTGGCGGGGTCCCGGTGGACTTTCCAGTGTCTGTGACGGTTACGATGAACTATGCGGAGGCGAAGTAGTGTCTTCTTAAAGAGAAGAGATACTGAGTCTTAGGTGAGTATTTTATAAGGTTAAACTTAGTTTCTGTGTCGTTTTATGATTTGGGCCTCTTAAAAAGATTTTGGCATTTTTAACGCTTCAATTAAGTTTCAGAAGGTACCTTAGAGTTCTTTCCAGGGTGCTTGAGTGCCTGAATATTGAGTGAGCGTATATTTCTGCGGCACAGCGCATGACCCAATTATTACGAAATGATTAAAATGCATCAAAATACATAATTTGTAGAATAATTATTCACTTACTGACATGGGATCCACGCGGTAAATTTTGAGCTATAGCTTGAGATTCAGGGTTACAGCAAGGCATTCAGTACATGCATGAATATATGGAAGATGAAAGACTTTACGAGTAGAATATTCACCGTATACGCGGTTCTACCGCGCATCACAACACTCAATATACGCTCGTTGTGTTCACGTACCCCGCCCTTTTTCCGCTAGGGGCGGGTACGGTACTGGGCACCGGCGTGTGTATATCAGTACTTCGCAAGGATATAAACATGCAGAATAAACTCTCACGCCGCACGCTTGTTACCGGCGCGGCTTGGGCGGCACCCGTGGTCATGGCTTCTAGCTCCATCCCGGCGTTCGCCACATCGCCGGTCGAGCCCTGTGTAGCAGATAAAACGTTTAACTCACAGCACTACGCTAAGCCCCCGCGCGGCAACACCCGCGAAAAGGTCTACGACCACTGGACAGTCCCCGCCGATGTGCACCAGATCAAGTTCTATGTGCGCGGTGCCGCCGGTGGGTCCACCCACGAAGACCAGTACGGTGGCGGCTTCGGCGGCGCTGGCGCCGAGGTAGCCGGTTACCTTGATGTTACCCCCGGCGAAACCCTTACCTTCGTGACCGGCGCAGCTGGTACCGCAAACTTCGACGGCACACCCGCTGAAGGTGGTAAAGGATTTGGTGACGGCGGTTCCTCAGCTGCTCTTCCCACCGACTCTCAGGTAGGTATTCGCAATAACCAGGCGCAGTTCATCCTTGATAAGTTGAAGCCCGCAAAGATCCAGTACGGTGGCTCCGGTGGTGGCGCATCCGCTATTGTTCGTATGGAAAGCGATGGGTTCACCATTAAGGAAGTTATCGCTATTGCTGGCGGCGGCGGCGGCGCGGGTGTTACCGTGCAGCACAACACCAACGACTACCCCCGCACCAAGGAAGGCAGCTACAAGACTGCCACTCTCACCATCGGTGAGCAGGGCAGCGGCGGTATGCAGGTGCAGCAGAGCCCCCAGAGCGTTGAGGGCCAGACCGTCACAGTAGTGCAGCATGTGGACAGTATGGACGGCGGCGGCGCGAGCACCTCCCTGGAGAACTACCCCGACTACGAGCAGACCGTCTACGGCGGTAAGGGCAGCGGCACCGCAGAAGGCGGCAGCGACGGAACCGGTGGCGCTGGCGGTGAAGCCCCCACCATAGATCAGGACCGGGTCACCCAGGAATACCTGAGCTACGCCCACTTCGATCGCTCGACGGGTGCATACATTAACTACTCAGACGATGGCAATATCTTCGCCTCCGCTTTTGAAGGCGCAGAGGGCAACAGCACCTCCAACCCCACCGAGCCCGTTAACGGTGCTGACGGTGTGAGTGCCTGGGGTGCAGTTGATACCTATGGCGGCCACTACGCCGACGGGTACGACAACGCCAACTACTACGTGTACGCGGTCTCCGGCGGCGGTGGCGGCGGCTACGGTGGCGGTGGCTCCGGCAGCGTCATTGGTCAGGGTGTGCGTGTTACTGCCCCGGATCAGGAACAGGACATTGAGGGCAGCTCGAACAAGTTCCGTTACTCGGGTGCTTTCGCGTCCGCTGGTGCTGGCGGTGCCGGCGGCAGCTACCTGGCACCGGGAATCGAAATGTGGGATTCCAACGGTAGGAAGTTCTGGGCACACAATAACCGTACTTTTGGTACCAATGACACCAACGGTCACGGCCGTATTAAGGTGATCTGGTGCGACCCGAGCGGTTCGCATAAGGACTACCCGGATGACCCGGGTGTTCCCGCTCCGGTGGTTCCCAGCCACTAATTCCGGCTGCGAATACTTCTAAGCTAGGGCCTGCTCCCCGCATTGTGCGGTTCTGGGGAGCAGGCCCTTCTGCGTACCCGGCCCGCTTATTTTAAGGCGGGCGCAGGTTTAAGTACCGAAGCATCCCACGGTACTGTCCAGGTGAGCGCATCAAAAATCTTATCGAGCACGATCGCGGTGAACCCCCACACGGTGAACTCGACCCGCGCATCACCGCTAGAGTGCACGACCTCAAACGCCGGGGTTTTATGGGTTATGCGCCCGCGCTTCACATATGCCGTATGCCGGTTGGCGGGGTTGAGCAAATCTCGCACGGGCACCCGCGCAATCAGGGCAGACTCGTTCGTATCGACCACGCCAACCCGCGTGGGTGAAGCCCACCACCCCAGCACCGGGGTCACCCTGAAATCGCTCACGGCAAGCGGCAGGGTCGGCAGCTCCCCCAGAATTTCAACGCCTGCAGGGTCAAGCCCGGTCTCTTCCACTGCCTCGCGCAGGGCGGCAATGCGCCCTACCGGAACTCCCTGCTGGCGCGCCAGTTCGTAATCCTCGGGGTCGATTTTGCCGCCCGGGAATGCAGGCTGACCGGCGTGTGAGCGCAGAGTATCCGCCCGCACCAAAAGCAGAACGTCCAGGTTCTCGCCCACGCACTCTGGGCATCCCTGAAAGTCTGCGGATGCGCTCGGTTCATCATCGAGTACCCCGAAGAGAACGAGCACTGCTGCCTCTTTGGAGAGCGTACTGTTGGGCGCGTACCGCATGAGGGAGTCTATGTTGAAATCGAGTTTTCCTGCGGCAAGGTTCGCGAGTGCATCGCGGGCTTGTTCGGCGGCGGTGTTCAGGGTGTTAGGCACTCAGCGGGTATCCTTCGGCGTGAAGCTGGCGGCGGGTGGCACCGGTGAGGAAGCGCAGGTGCAGGCGTTCACGCCCGGGTGCCATTTCATATTTCATGAGTTTACGCGCTTTAGTTTCGTCCGTCTCGCCTTCACCCCAGGATGGGCACAGGTCGGCGATGGGGCAGACTCCGCAGGCGGGTTTGCGGGCGTGGCAGATGCGCCGCCCGTGGTAGACCATGCGGTGTGAGAAGTCGGTCCATTCGCGCGGTTCGATAAGCTCGGCAACGTCGTGTTCGACTTTGACGGGATCGTCTTCGGTGGTGAATCCCATGCGGCGCGCGAGCCTGCCGAAATGGGTATCGACGGTCAACCCGGGTACCCCGAAAGCGTTGCCGAGTACCACGTTTGCGGTTTTGCGCCCGACTCCTGCCAGTTTCACCAGTTTATCGAGGGTTCCGGGCACTTCTCCGTCGTAGTCGTCGGTGAGCTGGCGGGCGAGTTTGACGATAGATTTCGCTTTGGCGCGGTAGAACCCGAGGGATTGAATATAGGGTTCGACATCTTCTTCGGTGGCTGCGGCGAGGGCGGGCGCATCCGGGTAGCGGGCGAAGAGCGCCGGGGTTACCTGATTGACGCGCACATCGGTAGTTTGCGCCGAGAGCACTGTGGCGATCAGCAGTTCAAAGGCGTTCGTGAAGTCGAGTTCAGCCACGGCGTAGGGGTAAGTTTCGCCCAGGATGCGGTTAATTTTGCGGGCGCGGCGCACGGTGGCAAGGTGACTTTCGGGGGCTTTGGCGAGTGCTTTCGCGCGGCGGCGTGCCGCCTGTGCTGCCTCAAACTCGGGCACGGTGCGGATGCTTAGCAGCTCACGTTCTTCCTCGGTGAGCTGTAGCTCTGGGGCTGTGTCGGTGGTGCTTTTCGGTGCGGATGCGCTCATAGCGCGAGCCTACCGGTTTTTGTCTGCTTTTCCCAGCTAGGGGTTCCGAAGTTCGCTGTTACCGCACGGTTTCTACCATTTTTGAGCGGGTAAATATGCCATACACAGGATATGCCTGCAACGATTTTTGTTCTGAACAATTCTTAGAATTCCTGGCGCAACATCTAGAGCCGGAACAGGTATCTGCGTTATTTTGATAATACTAACGCGCCCCAGATGAGTCATGCTCGACTCTGGGAGGGTAACTACGATTAATCGATCTACATTAACAAGTTCATAGTGGGAGTTGTACCCACCTCTGAAAGATTTCCTCAGGAGGACACATGAAGATCGCTCTTGTAGGTGCCACCGGAACAGCTGGTCGCGCCACCGCTCACGCCGCCCAGCAAGCAGGTCACGAGGTCATTGCTCTCTCTCGTGCCACAGGCATTGATCTGCATACCGGAGAAGGACTAGCTGAGGCTCTGAACGGCGCTCAGGTGGTCATCGACACGTCCAACGCTTTTCCTGCAGACCCCGCGGCCAGCCTGGTTGATACTTTTTCAGACGTTACCAAAACCCTGGAGAAAGCCTGCCAGCATGCTGGGGTACAGCATCTGGTTCACCTTTCCATCTGCAATATTGACCACCCCGCATTTGACGATTTTGACTACTATCTCGCCAAGCGAGCGCAGGAGAAGGTTTTAGAGGACAGTTCCCTTCCGCACTCCATCGTCCGTTCTGCGCAGTGGATGGAGTTTGCTCTTAACCCTGCAGCCGTCACACAGACCGAGACCAACGTGAAGGTTCAAAACTGGCTGATTCAACCCATCGCTGTGGAGACTGTGGCTAAGGTACTTGTTCAAACTGCAGCCGAACGCCCGCGCAACCGGCAGATCGCTGGGCCCGAGCAGATTTGGCTTCCAGAACTGACCCAAACCTACCTGCACGCCATAGGTGATCGTCGAGAAGTAAGCGTTGTAGATCCTGCCTTAGATGCGCTCGCTGAGGGTGTTCTGCGTGCCCCTAAGAATGCAGAGTTACTTGGGCCCACGGTCGCTCAGTGGGCGGAGGAGCAGATACCCGCACACGGGTGATGGCGGCAGACTTCTTGGCTCAGTGTCTGGGGTCAGACTAGTTTTTATGCTAAACCGCTTGGTGCTTCCGTTTCTCAGCACTTCATGCCTGAGGGTTTTCCACCCTAAACATGTGCAGCAAACGCGGGAAAACCGAAATTTTCCAGTTTTCCCGCGTTTGCCGCTGCTAATGAGAATATACTGATGGTTTCTCAATACTAGTTACACGGTCACTGCAGAAACAGTGTTGCTGCCGCCAGTCTCAAGCGGCTGGTTCACGAACCTAAATAGTGGTGGCGGGGTGGTTTGGTGGGCGTGCATCCTGCGCGGGGACGCTTCAATGTGCCACACTAAAAGCATGTCTGCAACTATTTTTGTGCTGAATGGCCCTAACCTGAACCTGCTGGGGCACCGCCGCCCCGAAATCTACGGGCACACCACCCTGGTTGATATTGAGTTGTCGGTGCGTGAGCGTGCCGCCCTGCACGGGTTTGATGTTGAGTTTATGCAAACAAACTATGAGGGGAAGCTGGTGGATGAGATTCAGCGGGCCCGCACCCGTGGGGCTGCGATTGTGATTAACCCGGCAGCGTACACGCACACGTCGGTGGCGCTTCACGATGCGCTGGAGGCCGCCGAGCTGCCCGTCGTCGAGGTGCACCTGTCGAATATTTACCGGCGTGAGGAGTTCAGGCATCACTCGTATGTGTCCCCGCAGGCCACGACCGTGATTAGTGGTGCGGGTGCTTATGGGTATGTGATGGCTATTGATTTTATTGCCGAGTACCTTAAAGACGATATTTAACACGGGGCTTTGCATCAGCGAACGGGGCGCCCGGTACGTTGCCCCAGTCCTGAAGCTTGAACAGACAGAGAGAACTTAGTGTCTAGGGCTAGCAGACGACGGCGCACAGAGAATCCCGATACGACAAATCAGCTAATCATCGAGGCACTTGAATCGCATGAATTCGCGCGCTAAACTCCGGGGATCGCATGTAGGAGCTGGTGGAACGTAAACTGGGTCACGGGTTAAGCAAACAATGGCTCTCAGACCCGGCTGGCATCCCCAACTGAGGGCAGCCTCGAGATCTACCAGGGAAGAAACCGTGCGCACATTCGTGAATCCCGATGCAATGAGTAACCTTTCAATCCCTCCGCCAGGTTCCAGGGTAGTCGGTTGACCTCCAGTTGTCCTATATCCGTTGTTATCGAGGATGATGCAGATGAGGTTCGGCGGGGCCTGGCTTGCAATGGTCGAAAGTGAACCGAGACACATGAGTAGGCCGCCATCCCCTTCGACTGCTGTGACTCGCCCCGTACGACCTAATGCAACCCCCAGACTCAGAGGGAGGACCATTCCCATGGAGCCCAGCAGCGGCAGTAGACGCCCTGGGACAAGCGCCCTCATAGCGATATGGGCGATGGGTCCGAGATGACAAATGACCTGGCCCGTCTTCGGACAGGCATTAATCTGGGCGAAAACTTCCGCTGGATCAAGCCCAAGATTTTCTTGTCCGTCGCTCATGTCAGAAGAACCACTGTCGGAGAAGCATTTGAAATGGGGTTTAACCGGATGGTTCTCAGAGTTGACAGAAGTGTGCCGGCACAGTAAGTGATCGTGACACAACCGAGTGCTCCCAAGGATGGCTGGACTGCACGACCTGTCGGGACCTGTGTGGGATTCTGTTCATCTGCGCCACCACGCATGGCAACGAGGAGGGTGACTGGCAGCGCATAGGCCACGAGAAGCGAGCCGACCGTATTAAGCGAGGACATCAGTCCGGAGGACTGCATCAGAACCAACGGCTGTCGTCCAGCAATGTGCATACCTGCTCCCACTGCGACAGCCTCTTCTTCTCGAGAGCAAAAGACTGCCCCGGGAAGCCCCTGTAAATCGAAGATATCGTTGAGCTCGGAGCATGGCACCATCGGCGTCGCATCGTATCCTGTGTCAACGAACTTACGAGTCAATTTTGCCCGCATCTGCAGTCACTCCTTTCAAGGAAGTTTGTGCGCTCGTGACACGGGGTAGTAATACTGAGGTTGCCGCGAGGGCGATGGTGCATATGGTCAGCGCCAGGAGCACATTGTTAGTTCCCAATACGACCAAGACAAAACCACAGACCGTGGTCGCGATGCCGCTACCGATATTGAAAGAGGACCCCAACGCCGCGTTTATCTCAGTATGGGATGTATCAGCGAAATAATCACCCACCATCATGTATGAAGCAATGAACATCGGTGTCATACCCACACCCACGCAGCTTGCTCCGAGAACTGCTAGAACAATCCCATCGCTAACCATGAAGAGGAGCACTCCAACTGCTACAAGAGCAACAGCCCCTTGGTACTGAAGCCGAGCGGCTACACGTCCACCTGGGAGTTTTCCGAACGCGATGCCAGCTAGGAACCCAGCAAAGCTGACTACACTCAATAACACCCCTGATATCGCCTCGGCACCAAGATTCTGCCCAGACCAGGCGGGAAGAATCAAGCTCAGCCCCCCCATCGCAATTCCAAGACCAACCATTGGTAGTAACAAACCTACTGCAGCCGGCTGGAAGTAGATACTCCTCTTTGAGGTTACGCTCACCGACTCGAAGAGCTCATTTGACGCAGGTGGTCCTGATAGTGGCCGAGTCATCAGGGCATGACTACTGGCTTCCCTCCGGGATGCTAGTACGACAATAGCTATATTCCCAAGCACTCCAGCGCATAAACCCACCGGGATTGACCAGAAGACACCACCCGTTGCCCACAACACGCTCGTGATTAAAGGACTAATTGCGAAGGTCAGTTCTTCCGTGGTTGAGTCCAACGCATGCAACGCCCGGTTCGTCGCAGGTGTCTCTGCGACATTAGTCCAGATAGCACGTACGACTGCCGGCGTTGGGGGAGCAACCGCGGCTCCGCTCACAATGCCTGCCATCGCCACCACGAAAGATGCCCCGGAAGCGTTCAGCGTTACCCCTGTTCCTAGAAGAAGGGCAAACACGAGTGACATGGGCACTATGGTTGCTCGCGGAGAATACCTTGTGATTAATCGCCCCTTATAGGGGGCGGTAAGCGAACTAACCACCATCAGAACCGCTGACGCCACCCCAGCGTGGATGTATTCCTGACGGTCGCTATAGAAGGCAACTAGACCAAAAGGAACGATCCCCCCAGAGAGCCGACCGAAGTTGGCAGCAAACAGTAGCGGACCTATCTCCCGATCTATAATCAGCCTTCGATAGCTGTGTGAACTTGTCATGGTATATCTTCTAACGTCCAGTGATTGAGCTGTTGTTCTACGGACGCGCGCACCGCATCCTCTTCAATGTCAGAGTCGCACTCAAAATTTTCTATTGCCACCTTGCCTTCATAACGTCTAGCTGCGACGCGTCCGATGATTCGGTCACCGAGTAGGAGAGGCATAGAGAAGTATCCAAATTCCCTTTTGCTGGCGGGTTTGTATGCTTCAAGTAGATAGATCTTTCCGAACAGGAACTGTTGTCTCGAACGCGTCCATATCAGCGAATCAAAAGGAGAGAGAGGAATGACAGCGGAAGGATCCAGCGTGCACTCAGTCAGTGACTCCAGTGAGTCGGGGTCAACAAACCACTCCTCATTGCTCCCATGCACGTGCACAACGTCGTACCCATAACTCCGAGCGAGTGCGGCGATGTTCACATCTCGGGGAAATCTAAAGTAGTCCCGTACGTGTTTAGCTGTTGAAATCCCTAGCGCTTGCAGAGCAACCAATACTGCTTGTCTGAGACCCTCGGCCGGGTCAATCTGGTCAGGGTGGGGCAACCCCGCCTGATCTGGTGTTTGGTAGATCCGGCGCCACCCGGCATCTCTACTCACCACGGCGAGTTCCCCGATGCTGAGCAACCACTCGCATGCGGTCTTCACAGGGCTGGATCGTTCCCAGCCGACCCCCGAGCTCCGCCCAAAATCGCTCAGGGTTAAGGGACCCGATTCTTCAATCCGGTTCAGTACCTGTTTAATTATCTGAAGGTCGGGCTGTGGGCCAGTAAGTCCGTGCTTCTTGATTTGGTGCCGTCGCCAGCTCCACACAGGCCACAGACGCTGTGGGAGAAGAGAATGAGCATGGCCCCATGTCTCAAACAGACCCGCTGAGGTGTCATGCGCAAGGTTGGCGTCTCGAGTTGAGACGCCACGAGACAAGAGAACCAGCTCATGAGAACGACGGACCGGCTGGAGCGCGTCTAGCTGGACGCATCCCACCTTCTCGACCACGGATGCAACCGATATGGGCTGGGATTGCACAGAATGTATCTCTAACCCTTGTGCTCGGACAGCAATCTGTCGAGCATGCATAAGCGAAAAGGTCTCTATGGCTGGTGTCGCTGACCCTCGCCGTGCGAACCCACTCACAGGTTTAGAGCCTCACGGGAGATGGGGACGAGACGAGCGATTTCATCACCTCGAGATAGAGTAAGCTCACGCCGAGGGGAGATCGCGATGCTCATCCCGGTGCCGTGGAGTCGCTTAATAGTGGTCGAGGAGAAAAGTCCGATTTGGACTCCTAGGTCGGGTGTCTCCGGAGAGGGAATCACCAATAGCCCGAAGTCGTCAGCTGTTGTGGCAGACCAGCCAAGACGCCACTCCACTGTACCGAGTCCGTTGGGCAGAAACATGGTCTGGCTTCCCTGGCTGGTCTCGAATTCATAACTTGTCAGCCAGGACTGCTGTTCGACAGCCAGTGTTGCGGAGTCACGAATCCAGACCTGATTCATGCCCACAGCTCGTGCAGACTCGCTCGTCTGCTCGCCTCCAGTGATCTCGACTTGGCGCAGTGGGGAGAGGGTAATATCGATTGGAGAGCTGATACGCCATCCAAGGGTGGCTCCCTGAACCCAGGGCGGACAGAACTCTGGCTGCCGCTCTGCGCGGATATAAGTGAACGACTCAGCGGAAAGTTTCCTTTTTCCCCGCGCTGCGGATAGGTTGAGTTCGTACTTTGTTGGAGGAATTGCCCATGGGTAGAGTTGGCTGAAATGCATCGCTTTCCGTTCACGAACCGGACTAGGTGAAGGGTCGGCATCGCCAACTGTTGGTGACATATCAGACGGATACCACCTGCGAAATTTTCGTCTCACGCGCAAGTCGCGCAGCTGCTGGGTCAAACACCGAGACGCTACATGGCCAAAGCCTACCGGCACTGACTCGGTCGCTACTTCGCTGTTCGGGTCAGAAAGGTCGGCGTCAGCAGTCCTGATGACGGTGACTCCGTGGCTGCCCCAGTCGGGTATGTCCAGCTTCATAACAGTGTTCCAAGAGAAGGCCGCGGCATAGATAGTACCCTCAGAGTCAGACACCACTCCGCGCGGTGCGGGGCCAGCATCGATGTAGCGAGCCACAGACAGGCTCTCAATATCGATTACGGCAACTGAGTTGTCGCGCTCCAAGCTGGCCAGTGCATACTTATGGTCCGGTGTGAATGTAACAGCCCGGACTCCACCTGCGCGTACAGGGATGTCAGCACACACACGATCGGTTGCCAGGTCAATTACTGGGATGTTCTGAATCGCGTTGCACGCTACGAAAGCCAGGCCTCGGGTGTTGTCGATGTTCAGACTGTAGGGGAAAGTGTCGGGGGCTAGCATGATGGTGTTGACTACTTTGACCCCGTCCACGTCGCCGCCATCGAGGGGGCTAACATCGACCTTTGCGATAGAATCCTCCCCCCAGAGCGAGATGTAAGCGAAACCGTCCGCGACAATCATGTGGCGGGGGTCGCGACCAATCTCAACCTGACGAATATCCTCACCATACTCTAGATCGACTATCGACAGGGTGTCCGAACCTGAATTCGAGACGAGTAGATACTTCTCCTTGCCGACAATGAAGAGGCCGCGCGGACCATTGCCAACCTGGATTCGTCGGGTCTCCTCATGGGTCAACCCGTCGATCTCAGAAACGGTGTTCGTGCTCGTATTGGAGACGTAACCTCGCCCGTCAGAGGTAAACCGGACGCTACCACGCGGCGCATTGCCGACCTGAATCGAGGCAATCTTTTTCACTGACTTACCGTCGTTCTCGAGCACCGAGATAGTGCCTGAATCTGTATCTGTTGAGTAAATCTCAGTCATTGTCTGCTCCATTGATAATGATAACTAAAAAGGAGATTTACCTCACTTCCTCCTGTAATATAGAACACTAACACCGTTGGTTTAAGATTACAAGACTCTTCACGGATGAAAGCATAAGAGTCAGCGATGCGTCGGTAGTGGAGACACCTTTACAGTTTCCATCAATTCTCATCTACTGTTCTACCTGAGCCAATTATGCAAGAACGAGCTCAAGCTAGATAGCCATCGAAGAAACAATCAGCACGACGTTCACTGTTCCAACAACCATCAAAGTCTGCACAGGATTTCAGCACTGACGCCTAGGCGGATGCCATTTTCTCGACAAGCAGTGTAGATGCCCTGGCCTGGATTGTTTTCGAGATGATCATTCAGCAGACACAGGGCCCGGGTATTGAGTCTCGTTGGACATTTGATGGGCAGGGATGTTCCTTTACTCTTTTTGTTTGTTTCCAACCTTCAGGGTCAGAACTAAACCCAGTACGCACCAACCGCTCACGATTATATGGATTGAATCGGATAAGTCTGTATTTCTGTAAATATACACTTACAGTTTTCTAATAAAACCGCTCACCAACTCAGTAATCGTCACCCCACGCTCCACAGCCACCATCTTCACCTTCCGATGCAAATCCTCATCAATCTTCAACGTCAACCGTTTCTTCACAGAATCATTCTTTACCCTAAAGGCACCCTCAAAATTTGCGCCTTTCACAGGGCCGATCCCCTCAGGCTTACGCATCAAGTTCTTCTTCTCAACCATTACTACTTCTCCTCAGCCCCTATCAGTTCCATAAGCTCCTGCGCCACCAACTCATAACCACCCAAATTCTTTGGACACGTATTAGCGTTGGTCTTAATAACCTCAAGATTCTTCACCGGATGTTCAAACACCGCCACTTGACCCTCTTCCAAAGCATCCAACGCCTGCTGGTACGAAACTGTGCGTGGATTGACATGGGTCAACAACACCACCGCTGCTTGCTGAGCCGGTAGAGCATCTAATGTTGCCCAGACTCGACTCATATCTAAACTGGCTGGCTTGCTACCTTTTTCGGTACCGGGCGCCCCGTTTTAGTCCGCTGTACGCGGGCTATGAGGGTGTGCTGCTCACCCTAGCGTGCTTTACATTGGCCGGTTGAGACGGGCGTGGTGTTATTGCCGTTGGCAGCCAACGCCTGTTTCAGGGTGGATGCGGTTATCGCATAGCCGGTTTGGCCTTCGGTTGCTTTTGCGAAGACCACGCCCACTACGGTGCCGTCTTGGGTGAGCATCGGGCCGCCGGAGTTACCGTGCTGCACGTCTGCGGCGATCTGGTACACCTGGCGGGTGGGGTTGGCTTTACCGGTTTCAGAGTCGATGGTCTGAATGTTGCCCACGCCCTGTACGGTGGCGGGTTTCGCGGCGAACGGGCCGCCCTTCGGGTAGCCCATGAAGGTCACGGTTTCGCCGGATTCGGAGTTAGTGTTGGCCACCTGCAGCGGTTGGATAGGCAAACGCGGTACACGAATAAACGCTAGATCTTGCGCCGGGTTGTTGTAGACCACGGTGCCGGGGTAGGTGCGTCCTCGTGAGTCTTGCACGGTGGGTGAGGTAACTCCGGAAAGCACATGCGAGTTGGTGACTACGAGGTCCTGCCCAGCGACGAACCCGGAACCGGTGGAGGTGTATCCGCACTGCTCAGCGGCACCCAGGATCTGCACTACCGAGGATGAGGCGTTCTCAAGTGCATCGGATTGAACCTGCTGGGTGGGTGCGTTCGTCTCGGGGTAGAGCAGCTGTTTGACTTCGGGGATGCTGCCTGCGGTGAGTACATCGTTGCGGACGCTGTCGATGCGGTCTTTCACGGCGGATGGGGTTGCTTCAACCATCCAGGTGAGGGTTTTCGATTCGCCCAGCGCCGTGTTCACTGACGGGATGGGTACCGTGCGCATAGATAGGGTGATGACGACGAGTACGAGGGCGCAGGCGGCTACGTTCAGCACGCCGCCGAAGAACCTCTCCACACCCTTTACAGGTGTGACATCTGTTACTTTACGGATGCTCCTGCCAGCAATGACACCCAGCCACTGCCCAATCACCAGGCATAGCAAAAGAAGCCCGATAGCGGTGGGAAGCATCCACTGCGGGCTGACGGCGGCAACCGCCAGCGGCACCAGCCATGCGGCGGCGCACACACCCAGTGCCAACCCTAAGAACGTTCCGAGCGTGGTAAAGAACCCGCTTCGTAAGCCCATAAGGAAATACAGCACGAGGATGATGGGAATAATAATGTCGAGGGGGCTCAGGTTAGCAAACACAAGCGTTCCTCTCTTGGAATATAAAGAAATAATGAATGATGGCGTGGAAAACGCCGCACTCATGTACTGATGCTAAAGGGTTAAGCTGTGAAAATCTTTAGTTTTTTAAAAAATTCCCAGGGAAGTTTTGCTTTCGGCCAACCGTTTTCAGATGCATAAATAAGATTTTTGAGGTAATCTCAATAACAGTAAGTTGAATATATCACATCCGGTTCTTGGGCTCCTCAGCTCATAGGTTCGAGCAGGTGCACCAGCCGGAATGCTCACACAAGGGGGTGCTCGCACCCCACCCCTATTCAAGGAGAACAAAACAATGGATCTAGATATCCTGCGCCGCTCGCCGCTGTTCGCGACCCTCGATGACGCCGCGTTCAAGCTGCTCACCGACGATATTACCGAAATCGACCTTTCCCGTAACGCCGTGCTCTTCTACGAAGGGGACCCCGGCGACCAGCTCTACGCCGTACTCTCCGGCAAGGTTAAGCTTGGCCGCACCGCCGCCGATGGGCGTGAAAACATGATCGCTATCATGGGCCCCGGCGATGTCTTCGGTGAAATGGCACTTTTTGATCCCTCCCCGCGTTCTACCAATGCCGTGGCTGTCTCTGAGACCCGTCTGGCTGCTATTAAGCACGAGTCGTTCAAACGCGCCCAGCAGCAGGACCCCAGCATCTCGGACCAGGTCATTAAGACCCTGGCACGCCGTCTGCGCCACTCAAATGAGGCCTTGGCAGACCTGGTGTTCTCGGATGTTCCCGGGCGTCTCGCTAAGGCCCTGCTGGATCTGGCGGATCGTTTCGGTCGCCCCGCAACCGACGGCATCCTCGTGGCCCACGAGCTCACTCAGGAAGAGCTTGCGCAGCTGGTGGGCGCATCCCGTGAGACCGTGAACAAGGCTCTGGCCGAGTTCGTCTCCCGCGGCTGGATTCGCTTGGAGGCACGCGCGGTCGTTATTCTCGACCTGCCGCGTCTGCGTCAGCGTTCACGCTAAATTCTCTGAGGACATCTGAAGTCTTCACACACAAAGCCGCATCCGATACGTCGTGTTATTCGACGGTTTCGGATGCGGTTTTCGTATACCCGCTCCCTTCACATTTACACAGGCGGCAACAGGTGTCCTTTTCTCCGTGAGGTATCCCCTAGTTAGCAACGTAGACGTGCTGCCGGTTCAGATCCTCACGTTCGGCAATATCGAGCAACGCAGTCGCCATATCCGCCGGGGTAATCACCCAGCCGCGTCGAAGCGGCTTGTGGGCATCTAGCCGATAAGAGCCTTTGGGTTTCATCGGCTGAATGCGAGGGGCACGCACCGCCGTCCACTGCGCGGTGCTTTCCCACAACACCACGTCCATACGCCGCATATCATCGTAGGTTGCACCCAAAAAGTGTTGCAGCAGCGGCAATACCACCCAGAGCTTGAAGAGCCCTTGATGAGCCCAATGTTCGGCGACCTCCGAAGAGATCACAACCAAACGTGATACCCCATGCTCTTGCATGGCGTCCAGAAGATTCTTTGTCCCGGCAGAGTAAAGGGTTGTCGGCGTTTTCGAGGTGCCAATCCCTACGGTACTAATGACCGCATCTACGCCTTGAAGCCAGGGTTTGAGGGCCTGAGCATCAAGAATATCTACAGCGCCTGTGGTGAGGTTCGGGTGCTCACACTGAAGATTCTGCGGTTTCCGGGCAAGTGCAACTACCTCATGACCACGCGCAAGCGCCTGTTCCACGACCAAACGACCCACGTTTCCGGTAGCACCAGATACTAAAATTTTCATAGTTTTCGACTTTTGTTAGGGAATAGTGACCACAAGTTTACCGCGCACATGCCCCGTACCCAGTTCCTTATAACCGTCACGGATGGAATCAAGTTTGAACGGGTACACATGCGCTAAGGTCACGTCAATATCTCCCGATGCTACTAAATTAGCAACTTCTTTTAGGTCACCGGGTTGCGCATGCCGCGCCCCCGTAAACTGCGCGCCTTTTATCATCGCCTTCGGTGTAGGAATCAGCGTGCCCATCGCGGACCCTTTCAGTCCGAGCTCTGCCCCTAACGGAATGTATTCCCCGCCGTAGCAGTCAAGCATTTTCGTAACCGGGGCCGGGGCAGCCTTGAGAATACGTTCTTTCAAACTGTGATTATCTGCCTACAACAAAGGCCGGATTTTCCGCGCTGTGCGGAAATCCGGCCTTCCACGTTTTTATGAAGGGGTGACTGTAGGAATGGCTGAGGTTGCTGGTGCAGCCACCGCACCAAACTTTCCGGTGCGCGGGGCGGCCTTCACCACCTCAGTGAATGAGAGCATACACTGTCCGTCGTTCTTAACAAGGATGGGTTTTTTCACCTCAACCGTTCGTTTCTTAGCCAACCAGGCCACGCTCGTACCGACCTTCGCCAGGGATTCAAGGGTACACATGACCCCGGGGGTGACCAGCTCATCAAGGGTTTTGCCGGCGGTATCGGGCTGGTTAATACGGTCGCCGAGGTCGCTGGTGGCCCGGCCTGCAAGCAGCTCCCGCACGTTCACCCAGTCACCCCAAATACCTTTATCCTTCAGCAGGCTTGCCTGCTGGCCGACAGGCACGGCGGTGGTGAAATACGCGACATCGTACCGTTTGTGGCAGAAGTCCGGCGACTGCCAGCGCACCACAGGGCGCAGCAGATCAGCCCGGATTTTTAGTCCGCTCATCGCCAGGTATTTGCTGAGGGTTTCGTCGCGGTCCGAGATCGCTTCCCGGTGGTTCATCTGGTCGCTGCCAGCGGTGTATTCGGCTACGCTCCCCTCGTCCTCACCAGCCAATAACAGCCCGGTTTCTTCAAAGGTTTCACGCACCGCAGCGACCACCACCTTGTGGGCTATCGTTGCGTCACCGAACGCGAAGGTGCGCTGCCAATGCTCCGCATCCGCGCCACACCAGGGGATATTCTGCGCATCTTCTGCGGTGACCATACCGCCGGGAAAAGCAACAATCCCTAAAGGAGAGCAGCCGGGCCGGTAGGTAAGGATAGTTTCCAGCCCGTCGTCGCCATCACGCACAAAAATAACGGAGGCCGCGTGCTTGAGGGCGCACCCGGTGGTTTCGGCGGCCTCCCCGGAATGCTCGTTTGCCCACGTCTCTGCGGCGGTGCGCATAAAGTCTGGGATAGTGTACAGCCGCTGCACCTGTTCGGTACGCGGGGCGGGGGCGCTCTTCCTGCCGGAATAAACGCGAGGAGAACCCGCCACGGGGATAGCGCCGGTGTACAGTTCGCTACGCATATTCGACGATAATCTCAACTTCTACGGGGGAATCGAGCGGGAGCACGGGCACGCCGACCGCCGAACGGGCGTGCTGCCCAGCCTCACCGAAAATCTCGCCCAGCAGCTCGGATGCACCGTTAATAACGCCGGGCTGACCGGTGAAGTTCGGTTCAGAAGAGACAAAACCAACAACCTTCACAATGCGGCGCACCCGGTCAAGGTCGCCGATCACAGATTTTACGGCGGCCAAGGCGTTAAGCACACAAATGGCGGCATATTTTTTAGCGTCCTCAGGTGCCACAAAGCCTGCTTGCCCGCTGGCAGATACCTTACCAATAGCCGGCAGTTCCCCCTTCGTAAAAGGCAGCTGCCCGGAAGTGTACACGTAACTGCCGGAGACAACAGCCGGAACATAAGCGGCCACAGGCGCAGCAACCTCAGGCAGCTCGTAGCCAAGGTCTCGGATACGTTGTTCTATACGGGGTTCGGTCATGATGCTCTCTCCGTGGGTAAGGGATCGGCGATTGGTTTAAGGATGCCCTTAAGCGTTATATTTTCGCGGGGTTGTCCGCGGCCGCACAAGTTTAAGAGACGCTAAACCCGGTGCCGCGACCCCTAGATGGGGCGGTCACCGGGCGGTGCGTATACTACTGCGCCTTTTCGCGCTTAAAGTAGGCGATGGGGTTGCCCTGCGTAGGGGCAACCATATTACCTGCAGGGTTCGGGCCGGAAGGTGCAGAGGCACCGGGGAGCACCGTCACAAGCTCCCAGCCATCTTCGCCCCAGCTGTCGAGGATCTGCTTAGTAGCATGGATCATCAGAGGCACAGTTGCGTATTCCCATTTCTTCATACACCTAGGGTAGTCCTTCGGGGGCGCACTGTACAATATCGCCGGTCATTTCACGGGTACGTGACAGAACACAGCGGGCACCTTCATGTTTAACACCAAATATTAAAACACCCTAAGGAGGTTGTTCGGCGGCATGCCGGGCATGAAAAGTAGGCTGACGTGGGCGGCTACAGTTCCCAGTTATATCCGCTAAACTGGGGGAATGGCTTCTCCTAAGAAACGTCGCGGCCGCGACCTTTTGCAGTTTATTGCTTACAGCGTCATTGCAGGTTTTCTGGTGGCGGTCATTGTTGTGCCGCCCGTCGTAGGCGCTGGCTCAGTGGTGAACGCATCCATGAGCTGGTTCCAAGACTTACCGGATGAGATTTCAGAGGGGCCCCTGGCACGTCCCTCAACGATCTACGCCGCAGATGGTAAGACCGAGTTGGCCACCTTCTACGAAGAGAACCGTACACAGGTGAAGCTCGACCAGATCTCCCCGCATATGCGGAACGCCATCATTTCGGTTGAGGACCGTGATTTCTATAGCCACGGCGCGGTCTCTGCCGTCGGTATTGGGCGTGCGTTCTTCAATAACGCAATGAACCCCGGCAAACGTCAGGGTGCTTCCACCCTCACCCAGCAGTACGTGAACAACCTGATCGTTAACGCTGCTGAGCAGAACGGTGAGGACGCGAACGCCACCCTGGGCGGGAACAAGAACTACTTCGCCAAGATCAAAGAAATGAAGCTGGCCGTTTCGATGGAGCAGAACAAGTCCAAGGACGAGATCCTTGAAGGCTACCTGAACATCGTGAACATGGGCGGCTCAAACTTTGGTGTTGAGGCCGCAGCCCAGTACTACTGGGGTATTCCTGCGAAGGACCTGAACGTTGCCCAGTCAGCGCTGCTGGCCGGGCTGGTGCAGTCCCCCAACACCTACCGGCCGGACGAGCACCCCGATAACGCAGTTGAACGCCGTAACGTGGTGCTCTCCACCATGCTGCGTGACGGGAAGATCTCTCAGCAAGAGTACGACGAGGCAGTGGCCAGCGAAGTAAACCTGGACATTCACCCGGTGAAGAAGGGGTGCAGCAACGCTGGCGAGTACGCCTTCTTCTGCAACTACGTGGTGAATAATATCCTGCAGGATGAGTCCTACGGTGCCACCGATATTCAGCGCAATGCCATGCTGCAGCGCGGTGGTTTGAAGATTTACACCTCCCTGAACACGGAGGCACAGAAGGTTGCGAAGCAGGCAGTTGAATCCACTCAGCCTGGGGCAACCAACACTAATGACATTAACACCGCACTGACCAGCATCGAGCCTTCCAACGGTAATGTGGTGGCGATGGCGCAGAACACAGAATGGGGCAGCCCCAAGGACGCCAATGACCATTCGGTCTCGCAGTTCAACTACAACGTTGATGCCAAGTACGGCGGCACCAATGGCTTCCAGCCCGGTTCAACGTTCAAACCGGTGATCCTTGCCCAGTGGATTAAAGACGGCAAGGGCGTCAACGGCATGGTCAATGGTACGCAGTTGTCGTACCCCACCAGTTTCGCGTGGAACGCCAAATGCTACGACGAGACAGGCGGCAAATACTACTACCGCAACCAGCCGGAAGGGTGGACCTTCAAGAACGCCGTGAACGGCGGTCTGGGGTACAACACGGCGGCATACGGTATCCGGCAGTCGCTGAACTCATACCTGTACGGTATGCTCTCACGGCTGGATTTGTGCGATGTGCACGAAATGTCTAAAACCCTGCACATGTACGACGGCACAGGAGAGCCGCTTCACAGCATCCCCGATTTGGGTACTGACATTGGCGGTACCAAAAACGGTGTGTCCCCGCTGACATTGGCCTCAGCCTACGCGGTCTTTGCGAACGAGGGGAAGTACTGTGAACCGCGCCCGATGAACAAGGTCACCAAGAACAACGGCGAGGTATTCAAGGAATACCAGGCCAAGTGTGAACAGGTTCTTGACCCGGACATCGCTAACGGTGTGAGCTGGGTGCTTAAAGGCGTGATCCAACAGGGAGGCTCGGCCTCCACCCGAGGGATTGGTTTGCCCGAAGGGTCCGCTGCGAAAACCGGTACGAACGACAACTCGTCACAAACCTGGATTGCCGGTTACACCCGCGGCCTGGTGACCACCTCCTGGGTTGGTAACGTGGCAAAGGGCTTCCGCTCCATGAACGGGCTGGCAATTAACGGCCAGGTACGTGAGTACGTGGACGGCGCAACCTACGCGGGTGCGCAATGGCAGACGTACATGAAGGCGGTCGCACCGAAGTACAACACCGACAACTTCACCCAACCCAGCGCGAAGGTGCTCTCAACCGCCAACTAAGGTTACGGGTGAGTGAATCATACAACTGAATGAGCGAAAGGCTGGATGGAATGCGTGATTCCGCCCCGTCCCGCCGTATGCTCCGAGCGGCGGCTCCTGCAGCACGCACCGGTTCGGTACTGAAAAAGACCGTTGCCGCCGGTGCTGTTCTGGGGGTCGCCGCAGCAGCGTACGGCCACTTTATTGAGCTGAATAATTTTGTGGTACGCCACGAGCGGCTGCCGGTTCTCCCAGCGGGGACGGCAGATCTGCGTATCCTGCACATTTCGGATATACACATGATTCCGGGGCAGGCACGTAAAAGAGAGTTCATGCATTCGCTGGCGGGGTTACACCCCGATCTGGTGATCAATACCGGTGATAACCTCTCACATATTGATGGACTGCCGCCCCTGCTGGATGCTTTAGACCCGCTCATGGACTTCCCGGGCGTATTCGTGCCGGGGTCGAACTGCTACTTCGCCCCTGTGCTCAAGAACCCGGCCCGGTACCTGTGGCAGGCACGCACCCCCCAAGAAATTGAGGAAGGCTCACGCGTGCCGCTTCCCATTGGGAAAATGCATGATGCTTTTGAGTCACGCGGCTGGACAGGACTTATTAACCGGTATGACAGTATTAGCATCGGCGGGCTGCGCCTAGAGTTTTCGGGGGTTGACGACCCGCACCTGCGTTACGATCAGCACCCCGGGTTCGCCCCTGAAGCGTTTGATACCGGATCCACCCCGCGGGTGCGTATCGGGGTTGCGCACGCCCCCTATATGCGCACCCTTGAACGGTTCGTCGCTGACGGCGCGCAAGCAATTTTCGCCGGGCACACGCACGGCGGGCAGGTGTGTTTACCGGGTGGGCGGGCGCTGGTGAGCAACTGCGATTTACCGCCTTCACGCGCTAAGGGCGTAAGCTACCAGCAGGATGTGCCGGTGCAGGTCACGGCGGGGTTGGGTACCTCACGGTTCGCGCCGGTGCGGCTTTTTTGCCCCCCAGAGGCGGTGCTGGTCACCCTCACAGCCAAGAGCGAATAAACACCCAACTGTCGGCCGGGGTCTCGGGGCGGGCACCCCACAGCAGAGCAAGCCCGCGGCAGACGGCAAGAGGCCGCTGTCTATAATAGAAACCTCAGGCTCACATCACCAATAGCGCCCGATACGGCGCATCCGCCCATAAACAGCAGGGGTTAACAACCCCGCAACCGATCAGGAGGAACCGGCAACGACTCGCACACATGCCACCAGCACCTCCCGGCGGCGCAACCCGTTCCTTGAGACCGCTCCCGAACCCATCCCGGCGCCCGTAGACTACGCGGCCGGTGAGCGGGCACCCCTAAAGTTCGCACCGTACACGAAGCCCATACGCGGCCGGTGGGCGGTGGGTCTGGTGGTTGCGATCGGCGCTGCTGTACTTGAAATATCGGTTCCGCAGATGCTTCAGTTCATTGTTGATGAGCTGACCCGCAACGCCACCGAGACAGGCATTTGGATTGGCGGGTCGTTGGTGCTGCTCATCGGCGTGGGGCAGGCATCCTTGGCTTACTGGCGCAGGTGGCTGATTGTGGATCCGACCTCCACGATGGAAATGCGGATGCGCATGAACTTCTTCGACAAGTTGCTGCGCGCGCCCCTGTCAATGATTGACCGTTGGTCATCCGGGCAGCTGCTCACCCGGTCAATGTCTGACCTGGGGACGATCCGCCGGTGGCTCTCCTTCGCGCTGGTGCAGCTGATCTCGGTGGCGGTCATGTTCCTGGTGGGCAGCTCATTCATGTTCGGCGCCTCGTGGCAGCTGGCGGCGGTGTTCGTGGTGACCGTACCCGTACTTTTGGTGTCCCTGGTGAGCTATGTGCGTAAATACAATGCGTACACTAAGGAGCTTCAGCAGCTCACCGGGGATGTATCAACCCGTATTGAGGAGTCGGTGCGCGGCATCCGCGTCATTAAAGCTTTAGGGCGTTCCCAGGAAGAAATTCAGAAGTACACTGCAGCCGTTGAGGAGCTGAACTTCCTGGATTACCGGCGGTCTATGCTGGTGGCGCTGGTGGCGTTTTATCAGCGGGTTATTGTTGGGGTGAGCACCCTCATCGCCCTGTGGGTGGGGGTTCCACAGGTGGCCTCGGGGGCGGTTTCGTTAGGGTCGCTCACCGCCTATTTTGCGGTGCTGACCGTGGTGCTGGGGCACGTTCTGCGTTCAACCACACTGATTTCTTCGTATTTAAACTACCGGGTAGCTATGGAAAGGCATGTTGAAGTAATGAGCGAAAACGGGCATGAAGAAGTGGTACTCACCGACGAGGCAGCCGAGCAGGCCCCTATCCCTTCCGGCGGTGTTTTATCGGTGACGTTCGATAACGTGCACTTTACCTACAACCCCGCACCAGAGCCCAGCCCCCAAGAACACAGCGCCGAAGAACACGCCACCGATGCGCCCGCACCGGGCGGGGTGCTTGAGGGGCTGAGTTTTAAGGCGTTCGCGGGCGAGGTGGTTGCGCTGGTGGGTGCCACCGGCAGCGGCAAGTCCACGGCGCTGACACTGGTTCCGCGTTTCTACTCCCCCACCAGCGGGCGCATCCTCTTGGGGCGTGAAGATATTGCCGACATGCCCCTGCCGGTGCTGCGCGCACAGACCGCTTTCGTGTTTGAGGAGGCGGTGCTGTTCTCGGGTACGGTGCGCCAGAACGTGCTGATGGGTGTGCGCGGTGAATACAGCGAAGAGGAGCTGGAGCAGACCCTAACGGGCGCTCTTGAACTTGCCGCCTGCGATTTCGTGGCGGATTTGCCTGAGGGCGTGGATACCGTCATTGGCGAGGAGGGGCTGAGCCTTTCGGGTGGTCAGCGGCAGCGCCTTTCGTTGGCGCGTGCGCTGGCGGCACGTCCGGCGGTGCTTCTGCTGGATGACCCGTTCTCGGCGCTGGATGTGGGTACGGAGGAGCGCATCATCACGAACCTGCGCGGCGGTGAGGGGAACTTGGGTGGGGCAACCACCCTGCTGACGGCTCACCGGCCCTCCACGGTGGCCTTAGCAGACCGGGTTCTGCTGCTTGAGGGCGGGAAAATCGTTGCCGACGGGACGCACACCGAGCTGATGAAACTCCCTGCATACCGTGCGTTAATGAGCGCCGAACCGGAGGCCCCCGCGTCTTTGGCGCATATTGCGGACATGCTCTTTGGGATTGCTGAGGGTGAGGTATCCGCCGCCGCTGAGAGCGCGCAGAATCGTGAGGGCTCCCCCACCGGGGAGGGCGGAGGCGCCCAATGAAGCTAACCGGGGCTAAAGCCCCGCACGAGCGTACGGAGCTGACCCCTAAGGAGCAGAAGCAGGCGCGGAAACGCTCCTTCGCGCTGCTGCGGCAGATGCTCCGGCCGTACATGGGGGCGCTGGCGGCTTCGGTTGTCTCGGTGCTGGTGGCGGCTGTTGCGGCAGCAGCCCAGCCGGTGCTCATAGCGCGGGTGCTCGACACGGCGATTGCCCCAATCACGCACGGCGACACCGGCCCGCTGCTGACACTTTTAGCGGTGTTTGCGGTGAGTGTGCTGGTGAATGCGGGCGCCACATGGGCGAATGTGGCGTATACGGTGCGCGTCTCCTTAGGGGTGCTGCTGCATTTACGCACCCGGGTGTTTAAACATTCGCAGGCGCTGAGCGTCTCTTTTCACGAGTCGTACACTTCGGGCAGGGTCATATCGCGTCTGACGAACGACGTTGAGACGATCGCCACGTTCTTGGGCAGCGGTTTAAGCCAGCTGGTGACTACCCTGCTGAACATGCTGTTCTCGGTGGTGGCCATTTTTGTGCTGGACTGGCGTATTGGGGTTCTTCTGCTGCTTACGGGCGTACCGATTTACCTGCTGACCCGCTGGTTTCAGCGCGGTATTTCGCGTATTTTCCGGTCTTTACGGAATGAGTCTGCGCAGCTGACCACCCACTTCGTTGAGACGTTCACCGGTATTCGCGCGGTCAAGGGGTTCGGCGCGGAAGCGGCGGCGCGTGCAGAGTACGCCGCTGTGGCCGAACGGTACCGGGTGAGCGTGATGGACTCTATTAAGATGTTCGGCATCTACTCCCCCACTCTCATGCTTTTCGGGAACGTGTTTGTGGCGGCGTCGCTGGTGATTGGCGGGTATGCGGTGCTGGGCGGCACTATGCAGGTGGGCACCCTGCTGGCGCTCATTATTTATGCGAACCGGGTGTTTGAGCCGATTATGACGCTCTCCGAGTTCTATAACCTGTTCCAGTCGGCGTTCTCGGCGCTAGAGAAGATTTCCGGTTTTTTGGCGGAGCGTCCGCAGGTGCGTGAGGCTGAGCACCCCGTGCAGCGGCAGGTTCTTGAGGGTGCCGCGCGCGGGGCGGTCGAGTTTCAAAACGCCCAGTTTGCCTATGTGGAGGGCACTCCGGCGCTGCAGCGCACATCGTTGAGCGTACCGGCGGGGCAGCGGGTGGCGCTGGTGGGTGCTACAGGCGCGGGCAAGTCTACGATCGCTAAGCTTCTGTCGCGGTTCTATGATGTGAGTGACGGGCGGGTACTGCTTGATGGCGTTGATATTCGCAGGCTCTCAGACGCTCAGCTACGGCAGGAAGTGGTGATGCTCACTCAGGAGGTGTTCCTGTTTTCTGACACGATCGCCGGGAACATTCGTTTGGGTAACCCGAACGCCACCGACGAGCAGGTTGTTGCGGCGGCGCAAGCGGTGGGCGCGCACGAGTTTATTAGTGCCCTTCCGCAGGGGTACCAGACCATGCTGGGCCGCGCCGGGACGAACCTGTCAGCGGGTCAACGGCAGCTGGTGTCGTTTGCGCGCGTGTTTTTGGCGAACCCGAATGTGGTGATTCTTGATGAGGCCACCGCCTCCTTGGACATTCCGAGTGAGCGGGCGGTGCAGCGGGCGCTGAATACGTTGCTGTCGGGGCGTACCGCGTTTATTATTGCCCACCGGTTATCGACGGTGCTAGCCACCGACAGGGTGCTGGTGATTGATGCTGGCGAGGTGGTTGAGGACGGCTCCCCGCAGGCGCTAACGGCCGCCGGCGGGCGGTTTGCGACGATGCGCGCCTCATGGGACGAACTCAATAACGAGCAATAGTCTCCCAACTGGGGCGTACCGAAGAGCGTGTGCGGCGTATTGGCCTTCGCTCCCCCACCGCGCATCACATATTTATGCATTATCGGGTGGTACCGGGCGCGCGGATGCATTTTGGAGGCGGGCGGAGTAATCTTCTCTATCGGGGGTATTCACCGTAGAATTTTCGCAACAACATACTGGCCCCCAATCATTCACCCAGTTCATACCTATTCACAAGGACCATGATGTTCAAACCACACGGCGCGCACCGTGCGCGCATGTTGGGCGTGGCCGCGCTCAGCGTATGCACCGCCCTGCTGGGCACACCGGCCACCCTAGCGGCCCCGGCACAGCCAGCCCCCGCCTCTGCGGGCCCCGCCACTCAGGACACTGTGGAGGGGGCTAGGCAGGGTGAGGTGGTCACCGCCTCCATGAAAGAGGCCACCGGAACCGTCACCGCTTATGTGGAGCTGGCTGGCCAGGGCGCCTACGGTTTAGCTCTTGATGGGGGTGGGCGCCGGGTGAGCCCGATGAGCCAGGTATCCCCCACCGCGCAGAGTGTCGCCGCAGCACACCACGTGCAGTCGCAGGTGGTGACAAACGCACAGTCATTAGCCGCTTCCTCTAATTCACAGGTGCTGTACACTACGCACAACCTGCAGCGGGGTGTGGCACTCACCGGTGATGCGCAGGCGATCAGGGGCCTCGCAGGGCACCCGGAGGTGGTGCGTATCTCCCGTATCGTGCCAAAGGAACGTATGAACGCAATCTCCGTGGTGGGCACAGGTGCGCTTGAGGCGTGGCGCAGCACGGGGGCGACCGGACGGGGCGTGACGATCGCGGTGATTGACAGCGGCCTGGACTATACGCACGCCGATTTTGGCGGCCCAGGCACCAAGGCAGCCTACGATAAAGCAAAGTCCTCCCCCACGATGCCCGCAGGCTCCTACGACCCGCAGAAAGTGGTGGGCGGCTACGACCTGGTCGGCGATGCCTACAACGGGTATAACGCCCCCGCACCCGATAGTAACCCCATGGATTGCAGCGAGTCTGGGCACGGCACACATGTGGCGGGCACCGCCGCAGGATACGGGGTGGGTGCGGACGGCAAGACGTTCCGGGGCGAATATTCCAAGCTTTCATCTGCGGATGTGCAGCGACTGCACATCGGGCCGGGTTCCGCACCCGAGGCGCGCCTGATGCCGCTGCGTATCTTTGGGTGCAGCGGCAGCTCCTCCATGACCGGCCAGGCGCTAGATAGGGCCCTGGACCCCAATAATGACGGGGACTTCTCGGATGGTGCGAACATTGTGAACCTTTCCCTCGGCAGCGACTACTCAACGGTGGATGACCCCGAAAACACGATGCTGCAGCGCCTGATTGATAAGGGGGTGCTGGCGGTGGTTGCCGCCGGTAACGCGCAGGCGAATCTGAGCCAGGGGGACGTGTACTCGATTATGGGTGCGCCCGCGAACAACCCCTCGGCGTTAACTGTGGCGAATTCGGAGAGTGCCCTCACCCGCTCTGACAGGTTTGAGGTGAAGGGGCCCTCCGCTGTTGCCGGGGCCTATGCGGGCAGCTACTCCACGTTGTATACATTTGCCTCCAATAATGCGCGCGTGAGCGGCACCGTCACGGCGGCCCCCGAGTCGAATAAGACCGGCTGCGCACCGTTCACGGGCACGAATTTCGGCGGCCGCTGGGTGATGCTTCACTGGGAGGCTTCCGGCTCCGATGCGTCGTGCGATTCCGCCCGCCGGTTCGCGAATGTTGCCGCCGCTAACGGTAAAGGCGTGCTCATGGTGGCCCCGGAGAATGATGACCGCCCCATCGCGGGAAGCACCACCATACCGGGGGTGCTGATAAGCCGTGCAACAGCCCAGACGCTATACCCGGCGGTGAAAGCGGGAACCCTGGAGGTTGAGCTGGAGGCGGCCTGGCGTAATACGGCTCTTACCGCGAAGGGCCCGGATACGCTGGCTGCCTCATCCGCCCGCGGGGTGCACGGTTCTGACGGGTTCGTGAAACCCGATGTCGCCGCCCCCGGAACGAATATTTATTCAGCAGGTGCGGGTAGCGGCAACCAGCCGTTCCGTCTGAGTGGTACTTCCATGGCAACCCCGCATGTGGCCGGTATTGCGGCGCAGATCCTGAGCAAAGAGCCGTTTCTGTCTCAGCAGCAGGTGAAGGCGCGCATCATGAACACCGCCTCGCAGGAGGTGCGCACCATCTCGGGCGAACGGCTGGGTGTGGACCGTGTGGGTGCTGGCCGGGTGGATGCGCAGGCGGCCGTCAATGAGCGAACCACCGCATACAACACCCAGAACCCCCAGCAGGTCTTTCTATCTTTTGGGGTGATTGAGGTGACCCCCGGAACCGGGGCGAAAACAGTCACGAAAGAGGTGACCGTGGAGAACGCAGGCGGGCAGCAGCGCACGTTCCGGGTTGGTTTTGATGCGCGCACCACCACGGCCGGGGTGCAGGTCAACACTCCCGAAAGCGTGAGCGTTGCCGCTGGCGCCAAGGCCACATTTAGGGTGTCGGTGACGGTTGACCCCGAGAAGCTGGCGAAGACTCTTGATGCGGGCACGGCCCGGGACCAGGGCGGCCGGTACCGCCAGTACCTTAGCTCAGTCAGCGGCAATGTGACGCTCACCGACAGCTCCTCCACCGTGGTGGTGCCGCTGCACGCCGCACCAAAACCGGTGTCGGAACTCATGGTCCCTTCAGCTTCCTTAACGTTTGGCACCTCCCAGACGGCCCGGGTTAAGCCGGAGGGCACACCGGTACGGCATAACGGGTACGTTTCGCAGCTGGGCGCCTTCGAACTGGGGTATGAGGAGTCTGGCCCGGCCCCCAGCAGCTCATCTGCGCGGGCAATGGCGGTACAGTACGTGGGCGCTTCCTCTAACCTTCCGGCGTTGGGTGCCTCGGGCAGTTCCCAAGGCCGGGGCATCATTTCTTTCGGCGTGGCCACAAGAGGCAACTGGGATGCGCTCACCCCGGCCTACGGCATTGAGGTTGAGATTGACACAGACAGAGACGGCTACGCGGATTACTCGGTTCAGGTGAAACGGCAGATAGGCCTGGACTACCCGGTGGCGGTGCTCTCCTCCCACCGCGCGGGTGCCAGCCATGAGGTCGATGCGCTGCCGGTCAATGGTGTGTGGGGCGATATTGACACCAATACGTTCGATACGAATGTTGCGGTCATACCGGTTGCCGCTTCTTCGCTGGGGCTGACACGGCAGGGTTCTGAGCCTCTTCAGTACCGGGTGCTCACGAGCCTGCCGCTGCTGGGGCAGACGGTCTCCGAGACCGACTGGGTGAGTTTTAACCCGTACACCCCTAACCTGTGGTTTGACGGCGGGCAGGGCACCGGCCCGTCCCTGTTCGTGGACTCACCGGATGCACCCGTGACGGCTCACCTGCGCAGCGGCGCCTCCGCGAAGATGCTGCTGCTGCATCTGCATAACCCCTCAGCTTCTGCGGCGCAGAACACCTCGCAGGTGGCCTCCGCCCGGGTTCAGCGGGCGCAGGTTCTTGAGGCGAGGATCGGCTCGGCTGGGCCGTCAAACCCCGCCCCCGCCCCACCGGCTTCTCACCGGTTTAGGGATGTGGGCCCAGCCCACCCGTTCTACACCGAGATTGAGTGGCTGGCTGGTGAACGCATTACCAGGGGCTGGCCGGATGGCACCTACCGCCCGGGGGAGAATATTGAGCGTGGGGCGATAGCCGCCTACTTCTACCGTATGGCGGGGGCACCCGATTTCACGCCTCCGGTGGTGTCTCCGTTTAAGGATGTGGACCCGTCACACCCGTTCTATCGGGAGATTACGTGGCTGGCGTCGAAGGGTATTACGCGCGGCTGGGGCGATGGGACGTTCCGCCCGCACGAGCCGGTGAGCCGTGAGGCAATGGCGGCGTTCTTCTACCGTTACGCCAACTCGCCACGGTTTAACGCCCCGCAGCAGTCACCGTTTAGGGATGTCCGCCCCTCCGACCCGTTCTATCGGGAGATTACGTGGCTGGCGTCGAAGGGTATTACGCGCGGCTGGGGTGATGGGACGTTCCGCCCGGTGGAGCCGATTCACCGCGATGCGATGGCGGCGTTTGTGTACCGGTTTCGCGGCGTGAAGTAGCCTCACGCTGTCTCACGTCCTGGGGTTACTGTTTTGTTTGCGCTTGACGAGGGTATGGGCTATCCTTATTGAGTTGCTTACGGTGCTGTACCGAGAAGTAACCCCGGGATGTGGCGCAGCTTGGTAGCGCGCGTCGTTCGGGACGACGAGGTCGCAGGTTCAAATCCTGTCATCCCGACCAACCCTAAACCCCCTGAGAGTAATCTTCAGGGGGTTTGCTGTATGTGCCTTCTGCCCGGGTCCTCCACTGGGCCGAGTCGAAAGTCTAAATGTCCAGTGTACGCAGCAACTCGCGCGGCGGAATTACGCCGTCCTCAATATAGGCGCGGAAAACAGGTGCCGCCTGCTCGCCGGTGAAAACCTCCTCGGGGTGCACCTGTAAGGGCGTATTGTTATACATGATAGTGGTCCACGCATCCGGGTCTGCCACGGGTTTGCGCGCAACCACATAATGCTCATAAGACCCGTCTTCCTGGGTTACACGCACCTCAACCGTCATCGCCTGTGTGGAACCGCCGCACTGCATATAGTTGGAGAGCGCAACAGAATCATGTGGAACATCATCCACATGATCCACGCCCTCAGGCAGCGCCCACACCACGAGGGCATAACGTTTATAACCCTCCAAAAAGTCGGGCTCAGTAAGGCGCTGCTCGGTATCATCGGCGAAAGACTGTGGAGTTTGGGGGACATCGAATCCGTCATATCCAGTCCTTCCCACTACTATGTATGCAAAGTACTTCACGGGTAGGTTTCTCTCTGTTGGTGGCTGGTAGGCACCAGATTATCGGAGAGACACCGTGTGTGCCAGCGTATTCGTCACGCCGCCAGGCTAACCCCGCCCGCTCATGAGGGCGAGCGCCTATGCGCAGCACGCAGTGGCCCCATTGAGAACCTCGTTCCGACGCTGGAGTATCTGCGTGACAAGCATGCCCTGAGCGGCGACACCAAATGCAGCAGTTTGATCTATCGTTGGTAGACTGCGTCTACTTGCGGCAGAGCAGAGTTGAACTGGAGGGCTTGGGGAGACCCCAGTGTGTTGGCGACTTTAAAGTGCTGGGTTGCCTTAGTTGCCGAGAAGTCGGTGGGCGAGCACGCTCACCACCTCGTCAGGGTTGACAGTTTCATCCACAGGAACGGTGAGATGGTCAAGAAGCAGTCCGTCGAGGGCGTAGTGGAAAAGCGTGATGTCCGCAGGCCGACCGGGTAGGCCCATCTTCTCGTTGAACTCGATATCGGCTTGAAGTCCTGCTCGCCGCCAGGTGGTGAGCGCCTCCGCGACGCGCGGGCGGCGGGTGGCTTCGAGCCGCAGCTCGAAAAGCGCTATCGCAGCATCACGGTTATCTGTCAGCCGGTGGACAATGTCGCGCAAGTACTCGGTGAATAGCTCAACACTGGGAGGTCGCTGGGCAAGGTCAGCGTGGATGTCGGGGTCCGGCTGCAGACGTTCACTGATGCGAAGCAGGATCGCATCGATGATTTCATCGCGCGAGGCAAAGTAGTTCGAGGCTGTACCTCTGGGTGCTTTCGCCTCGGCGTCGATCGCCCGATGCGTCAGACCGCGTGAGCCTTGTTGAGCGAGTACCCGTACAGCGGCGTCGGCGAGCAGTGTGCGTCGTTCAGCATTACGGACCATGTGATCATGCTATCGCATGTACTACTGATATCGTGGTAAAGTCATGTTAACCACGACAAAAGTAGTGATTGGAGATATGATGCGTGAACTGGTTTACTACGTCGCCGTGTCTATCGACGGCTACATCGCCGCACCGGACGGTAGTTACGATGCCTTCCCCGTTGAAGGGGACCATATGGCTGTCTACTTGAGTGACTTCGCCGATGCGCTCCCCGCCCATGTACTCGCGGCGCTCGATATGCATCCGCCGGGTAATCGCTTCGACACGGTCATTCAAGGACGGGCAAGTTATGACATTGCGCGGGCGGCCGGTATTGAACGACCCTATGCGCACCTGAGCGAGTTCGTCGCAACACGCTCGGAGACAACCCCGCCAGCTGGCGTGACATTCACCGCTGACGCGCTCGCGACTGTGCGTGAGCTGAAGCAGCAGGAGGGGCTTGCGATCTATCTCTGCGGTGGTGGAAATCTTGCAGGAGAGCTGCTGCCCGAGATTGACCGCCTCATTCTCAAACGCAATCCTGTCGTCCTTGGTGATGGTGTCCGGCTGTTCGGCAATGCTGGTGCCGTCGTGCAGAACTTTGATCTGGTGAGTTGTCGAAGCTTTGAATCCGGCGTCGTGATGGAGGAATACGCCCGCACTATCCGGCAGTAGTCCGTTACGTGCCTATCCGTCGCGGGGTTCGGGAACTTTCCAGCCGTTCGCGAATCCGGAAATGGTTCGGAGAGGGAGGAGGTAGAATCATTCTGCTTCTTGCGATACAGGTTGCCAGTGCAGCAGATCAGCCAGCACAGTGAGACATCACGATCAGCAGTGGTGAGAACTGCTGTTGGATCCATGGGCCAGCGTGAGTAGCCCACATTCCATGTGTCATTGGTTGCCCAGAAGCAGGCGTTGTTGATGTTTCGCGTGCGGGGAAAACTCACAAGCCCTTTGTTGCCGTGAACGTGAATCTCAGCCTCACACAAGAATATGATCAACCCGCTAAGATAATCCGTCATCGCCGTCATGCCCTCTCAAAGTTGTCATGCATTTACAGCTTTGGTGTTTGCTGTTGAAGTCTTGGGAAAACAGGTTTCTTGGGAGTCGTCCTGATCCTTTACTCTCGCGGAATACCGAGTTCGGGGATATGAAGATTCATGTCCCCAGAGTCGTGCTCCAATTCTGGTGTTCTGTCGGGGTAGCGCCATGCCTTGTAAGTCAGCTGATCGGGTGATTCGATGCCGCCGATATCTCGAAGGCGTAGCGTGCTTGCTCGAACGGTGTTCATGATAATGCGGCTCGGGGTGGGCCAAGGGAGATTCTGTCGCCACGTTGTTGACCCATCTTCGGCTGGAGTGAAACCGAGACGTTCCAAATCATTGCGCTGCTGGGCTGTGAAGGTTGCCATGTCTTTGGGAATGTTTTCCCCACAGATCTCAGCTATGATGTCGGCATTTCCTCCATACAGAGCATCAAGGCCAGCGAACTGCACGAACGGGAGCCCTGTTTTTCCTTGATCATCCCGTGCGCCGATGATCAAGACCGTCCTTGAGGGGAGGTCGGTTATCATTTCGAAGAGGCGTGTTTCAAAATCTGACCAGGTCATGGAAGCTCTCAATGGTTGTGGCGTGTCGGGTAAATGCTAGCAGGGGGTGTTCCCTGTGGTGTGATGAATGTTGCGTAAACTTTATTGGCGTTCCTGGTGACTTCTGCTGTCCCGCCCAGAGGGAGAGACCAAGCTATCATGGGGTTCTTCTCCGGGATGGCCCGGATTGGATTCCCCCAAACCTGTGAAGCAGAGGTGACGTAGTGAATGAAGGAATCGTTCAGGGCGGCCCGCAGGTCAATGCCTTCCAGGGCGGGCTTGGCTAGAATGAAGGAGATTGATCGGACGTCTCCTTCCCTGTTGTCGGTGACCACCACGTCCCGTGTTCCGGCGGCGAAGTCTGCCGTGAAGCTGTACTGATAGCCAGTGAAATGCCATCCCAGCTCTGGAGCCATCGTGGTAAAGGAGTCAAGCGTCATGGGCCATGACAGCTGCGACAGTCGTTCCATCCATGCCACATATTCCCTTGTTGTTAGTTCATTTATCAGTGTTTTGATTCCTTTAATTAATTTCGGGCCTACCTGGGTCCGGTTTCATTCTCATGGTGATCTCGTACTTGCAATGGTTCAGAGCATATACGGATGGGCGCGGCGGGCGGTCGAGCAGGTTTCCTCCATCTTCTGTCAGGAGGCTGTTGATCTCCTGTGCGAGGATGGGAAGCATACAGACGACGCCCGCATTGGTGAGTGCCGTAGTGAGCCGTTCAAGACAATCTGGTCGCACTGTGGGCTCCGTCCTCGTCAGAGGATCGGGGAGGAGAGTAAGGCTTAACCGTAGTGTGCGATGTTGCAATTATTGCTGCTCTCGCCTGATTCCAAGTTCGGGAATGCGGAGTTTCTTGTCACCGATATCGTTTTCATTTTTGGTGCTGTTGCTGGGGTAGCGCCATGCCTTGTAAGTCAGCTGATCGGGTGATTCGATGCCGCCAATGTCTCGTAGACGCAGGGTGCTTGCCCGAACCGTGTCCCAAATGACATGACTCATTGCTGGCCAAGGAAGCCTTCGCTGCCATGTCATCCCATCGTCGGACGGAGTGAAGCCGAGCTGCTGAAGATCATCGCGTTGTTGGGGTGTGAAGGTTGCCATGTCCTCTGGGACGTTCTCGCCACAAATCGCGGCCACAAGATCCGTATTCCCTCCATACAGGGCGTTGATTCCGGCGAACTGCGCGAAGGGAACTCCGGTTTTCCCTTGTTCGTTTGATGCGCCAATGATCAAGATCGTCCGAGCGGTGAAATTTATTATTGTGGAGAAAAGATGTACTTCAAACTCTTGCCATATCATGAGACCTCACTAAATACTGCTTGCAGGCGATGAAGGGGCTGGTTGTCTAGTAGAACCTTGCTCCTTGAGGTGTGAGAAATTTCGCATGGATTTTTTCTTCGCTTCTGGTGATCTCTGTGATGCAGGCTTGCGGGAGAGTCCACGCTGCTACGGGGTTTCTTCCCTGTACTGTCCGTATGGGCGGTCCCCAAGTTTCCGAGGCGGCTGCAACATAGCTGCTAAAAAAATCGTTCAGCTCGGTGAGCAATTCCACCCCTTCCAGAGAGGGTTTGGCCAGAACAAATGAGATCGTGTGGACATCGCCTGCCTCGTTGTCGATGACCACCACTTTTCGTGTTCCGGCTGCGAAGTCTGCCGTGAAGCTGTACTGATACCCAGTGAAATGCCATCCCAGTTCCGGGGCAAGATCGGTGAAAGCATCGAGGGTCATCGGCCACGGCAAATGGGCAAGCCGTTCCATCCATGCCACGAAACCGTCACGTGTAAATGCGTTCATCAACTTCTCGTGTCCCTCAAGGTGTGTTCGGGATGGTGCTTCGATCGCTTGTCTTTCTTTTAGGTTATCGGTGTGGTGAAGCGTTCACAATATGTGGCGTCAATGGTGCCGGGCTTCCGTGGCCTTGACGCTAAGGGTGTTGGGATGGGTTCTACGGCATCTGGACAGATCCATTTGTCGCGGGACATATCTTCACCTATATCTCGCGAATAAGCCTTTTGCGTTGCGCAGGCCTTGAACCGCTGAAATATTGAAAGTTACAGCAAATTAGGTCGTTGAGACGGGCCGTTGTCGAGGTATTCATGCATTCGTCGACACATCTCGGGTAGTCTATTTCCGGCGAGATCGACGACCTGCCTCAGTGTGACGGGTTTGCCGAACGCTTTTCCTGCTCCGGCTTCCCAGTCGATTCCCGGCCAAGAGAAAATTACATCATAGAATGGTCCGAGGTCATTATCTTTGATATTCAGGTTGTTGATGAGTATCAAGAGGGGTACCCCCCACTTTTGCGCCTTGAGGTTGATATCTGCTCCGCCTTCGAGAAGTCGTAGCAGCATCTTTGCCTCCATGCTGTAGTCATGCTTAGACCCACTGAACAGTATATGCAGCGCATTGAGGTTGCCGTGATAAGTAGTCTGAGCCGCGTCGGCGCCATGATCGAGCATCCAGTTGACAATCTCGACGCGGGAGGTCAGATCCTTGTTTCCGATGGCCCAGAAAAGGAAGCCTCCCCAATTGATTTTTGGATAATCCTTAATTGCTTTCTTGAAGTTATTCAAGGTGCCGTACTTGGCTGCGGTTCCGGGCCGCATTGCTTTCTCTGGTGTCGTCATTCTCCATCCTCCTTATTTTCGAGGTTGAGGAGTTTCTGATAGATTGACTCGAGGGTGGCTAGAGCTGGCGAGAATCCGATGCAGTTTTCTCCTTTTATGACGTGCATGTAGTTCCCGTATCCTCCCCCGCTGGGGACTACAATGAAGGCGCTCTTGTAAGGGGCGACCTTCCATGCATTTGGATCAAATTCTGCTGACGGATCTATTGTTTCTGAATACCATTTAAAGAAAGATTCGAGGATCTCTTTTTCGGTTTTCTTATCCAATATCTATTCCTTTCCATGCTGAGTCTTGTGACTGACGGGCTGTGGCTATGATACTCCAGATATCTTGTGGATACTGTGGTAGCCAGTCTGCAACTACTCCCAATTGTTCGTCTGCCCAGCAAACCTTGCCGGCTTCATCGACATATGCATTGAACCAATGTCCGCCTGAAAGCGTGCGAGGGACTCCGGAAGCCTCCCAAGCCACGCCCCCGCGATGGCACAGAGACTGAACGGGAGGAAGCAGAGTCCGGCCTGCAGGGGTGACAACAAGTAGATATTCTGCGCATACAGCAACAGCCAGGGCATCTGCCCCACCAGACCAGCCTGGACGGCAAAGCCGGTCAGGATACTCACCACATAGAGCCGGTCAGTCAGCAGGCGTCCCGGAACCATAGGTAAGTCCGAGCGCCGCTCGACGACCATGAACAAACCCATCGCGGACAGTCCGACGGCAACACCACCAAGTGTGCGTACCCTGACTCAAGACCTCGGCCCACGCTATGGTGGGCCGTCCCTGGACAGGTGACTGCAGCACCAGTGTACTCGTAGATTCCAAAACCATAGGTGCATAGTCATATATGTGTTTGGTAGACTATATGGCATGGAGTTGAAGCACGCGATTCTCGGGCTGCTGTCAGCCCGTTCTGTAAGTGGTTACGACCTGGCACGGGCGTTCGCAGATTCGGTGGCTCGACGAGAGGAAACCGCATGACCGCCATCGCTCTTGTCGTCGCGCTCGCACTGCTGACGGCGCTTGCCGTCCTGCAGATCCTCGCCGCGTCGGGCCTTCCCTATGGTCGTTTCGTGTGGGGCGGCCAGCACCGCGTTCTGCCGCGCGGGCTCCGCGTCGGCAGTGCGGTGTCGGTGCTGGTGTACGCGGGGCTGGCGGCCCTGCTGCTCAGCCGTGCGGGCGTTCTCCCGGACGGAGACAGTGCAGCGGTGATCGTCTTGACCTGGGTGGCGTTCACGTTCTTCGCCGCGAGCGTGGCGCTCAACGCGATCTCGCGCAGCCCCGCCGAACGCTGGACGATGACACCGACCAGCCTCCTGCTGGCAGCAACAACGCTCGTCATCGCCCTGGGCGGAAGGTAACGGTGTGCTCGTAGTGGCCTCGCTGTATGGGCGTCCATCCAGATGAATCGAGGCGTTCGGTCTCTTATGGGTCGAGGGCGCGTGTGGTCAGTCTGTGCGAATGAGGCTGAGGTCGTCGGGGCTGTAGCCACCGAGTCCAGGCCTTACCCCCGCCCGCTCATGAGGGCAAGTACACATTCAATCGGTCCGCGTGAGATCGTGCTGTTGCTCAGCAGCTTCTGCCACAGCCAGGTGAAAAGCGCACCCACACCCCAGGCCAGGGCTAAGAACCCCACCCAGTACAGGTATGTCAACCATGTGCCTTCCAGCGGGGCACGGTATTCAGCACCGGCAACCAGCTGCACCAGGTAGGTGCCTCCATGCACTGCCGCCAGAAGTATCACAATGGATGCGCTCAGACTCATGCGCCCCACCCGTGCGAACGGCTCAAGTATCGCGCCGCGCCCGGCAAGCACCCGCGCCGCCTCGGCGCACACGTACAGCACCCCGGCCACTCCCACAATGCTCAACGTTGTAGGCCACGCCAGCACCCCCGACTGCGCCTTCGGGTTCACCCAGAACAGCACTGCCGCGCCCAGCCCCAGCAGGCCGACGGGCACCCCAATTTTAGGGCCCAGCTTCTCGTAGGCGCGCCACAGCAGTATGCCCAGCCCCACCTGCCAGAGCATCTTCAATCCGCTGTGCAGCACGGTGCCGGTGTACTCGTTAAACAGGGCGGGGATGGTGCGGCTCAGCCAGTCGTCGGCGGCCCAGCCCCGGTTTACCAGCTGCTCGTAGGTGAAGGGAACGGCGGGGCTGGCGAGCGCCGTCAGCGCAGCCTGCACCCACAGCGGCGAGTATACGAACAGTGTGGTGAGCAGGGTCAGCACGGCGAACGGGATGAGCAGGTCGTATAGGATCGGGAATTCGGCGTGGGCTGCCACCGGCTGGTAGGCGCGTCCTTGGGCGAGCAGCCACCCGAGCACGAAGAATGCGATGGCGCGCACCACGGTGCTGGCAAAAAATTGGGGAAACGTTACCCTCCTGGCGTATAGGTATGCGCTAATGCCAAGGAGTGCGGCGAGTAGCGTATTCGCAGCGGGCGGCACGCTGCCCAGCCAGTGCAGCCGGTTCGCCGGCACCAGGTTCAGTGCTACGCTCACGGGCATCACCAGCAGCAGCAGGGCGAATGCGCGAGCTAAATCTACACCAGCCTCGCGTTTGGCGGTGGTTTCTGCGGGCATATTGCCTCCTGTGTGCCTGTGTAGTCGAACTAGAACGTTGATGCTGAGCCTCAGCCCAGTCTGGTGCGCTGTGTGTGCTGCGCGTCGGGTTAAAGGTTAAAGATACTAGTCAGGATATATTAGCTCAGCATCCTGAGGCATATCCGCGTCTAAGCGGATGCGCAAGGCTGCTGTGGGGCACCCGTAAATATGCATGCTCGCCGGGGCTGTGCCACACTTAAGGCTGGCTGATTGCCCCCTGCCCTATTTCTTGTGAGGTTTCATGTCTGTGCTGTTCGGCGTTACTGGGTTGCTTGGCTCGGTCGGTGTGCTCGCCGCCGGTGCTGCTGCGCACGGCGTCACGGGTGCTTCGCAGGTGCTGGTGGCTTCTGGTGCCGCCGCCGAAAGCACCAGTGTTGAGGGTACCGCCCAGTATGTTTCTATTTTCTGGGTTTCTCTTGTGGCGCTGGTGTCCCCGGTTATATCGCGGCTGATTGGCAAACGCATCCCGGATGTTGTGTTTCTGCTTATTTTTGGGATGCTGATCGGCCCGAATGTGCTGGGTCTGGCTTCTGGCAGCGACGGCGGTATTCCGTTGCTGAAAGAGCTGGGGTTGGGGATGCTGTTCCTCATTGCCGGGTTTGAGATTGATGTGAAATCGTTGCGCGGCCGGCAGGGCCGCAGCGCTATCACCACCTGGTGCGTGTGTTTTGGGCTGGGGGTGCTGGGGGCGGCGCTCATTACCGGTTTCACTAAGGGTTTTAACACCTATATTGCGGTGGGTATTGCGCTGAGTTCCACGGCTTTAGGTACGCTGCTGCCTATGCTTAAGTCGCATGGTGCGGCGGGTACCCGGGTGGGTAATGCGGTGCTGGTGCACGGTGCCGTTGGCGAGCTTTTCCCGATTTTTGCGATGTCGCTGCTGTTATCTTCTCATTCGCCGGGGCTGGCGATTCTGATTCTGCTGGGGTTTATGGCGGTTGCGGTGGTGACTGCCATTGTTCCGCACCGCCTGTTTGAGAAGGTGCCGGGGCTGCGGCAGATTATGGCGGCTGAGGCGAATACAACCAGCCAGACGATCCTGCGTCTGGCCATGTTTCTGCTGGCCACCCTCATCATGTTCGCGGCGCTTTTTGGGCTGGATGCGGTGCTCGGGGCCTTTGCGGCGGGCATTATTTTGCGTTCGCTCACGCCGGTGGGGGCGTTACATTTGATGACGCGCCGCCTTGAGACGGTGGGGTTTTCGTTTCTGATTCCGCTCTTTTTTGTGGTGAGCGGCATGACGATTGACCCGTCGGTGGTGGCGCGTTTCCCGCTGGTGCTGCTGCTGGTTGTGATGGGTATTTTGCTGGCCCGCGGGCTGCCGGTGTTTGTGGCTGAGCGTTTCACGGATACCGGTTCGGAGCTGCGTTCTACCAGTGAGAAGATTGAGCTGGCCCTGTATTCGGCGGCGGGCCTGCCCATTATTGTGGCGGTAACAACTATTGCTACCGGTAGTGGGCTGCTTGAGGATGCGACCGCTTCCCTGCTGGTGGCCGGTGGGGCGTTTACGGTGCTGCTGTTCCCGCTGTGGGCGGCGGCCGTTAAGAGGGCGTTCCGGCGGCAGGGCGCATCGGCTGATCAGCAGCCGTCACAGAAGGAGCAGATCGCAGCGTTAAAGGCCCAGAAAACGGCGCAGGTGCGCCTGACAACAGGTATGCTGCCGGTGGTGCCGCCAGCGCAGGAGGCTAAAAGCACCGCGCCAAAGGACGGGTCCCCCGGTGCCGCACAACAACCGCCGGCGGGCTAATCTACGGCACGCGGCTGCGCCTCATTCCTCAAGGCGGGGGTTGTTATGAGTCAGCAGCTTTAAGGATTGTGCGCGCGTGTTTCGCCGCCTGCGAGGAGCCCTTAAAACCGTTTAACCATGCGGTCATCTCGGGGCTTATCTGCGGGGATTTATTCGCGCTATGCTTCGCGCCGTGAACGCGTAAGTATTCCTGTGCGTATACTCCCAGCAGCTTCCCCATCCCGTGCTGGGTGCGCTCACAGTACGGCAGCAGCCCGTCTAAGAACCGCAGGGTGATGCGCGGGGTTAGTGCCGCCATGTCCTCGAAGGTATGCGCCCACCGGGTGAACATTAGCGCCGGGGCGGCCTGCGCGAACCCCGCAATGGCGTCTTGGTAGGAGAGCCGACCACCGAGGGTGTCCGCCAGCAGCTCTGCGGCTCCGGCACGGTCTACCTGGTGTTTTGAGTTGGCCAGTACCGCGAGCGCCTGTGCGCTCAAGGAGTCCCATGTGCCCGGGTGGCTCCTCAGAAGGCGCGCCATATTGTGCCTATAGTGGTGGCCTTCTTCTTCGTTGAAGAAGACCCACTGTTCTAGCAGGCCGACTGCCACGGGTGCTGTGGAGGAGGGGCAGGTGAGGGCCAGCTGTTCGCAGCTCATGACCGCGTAGTGCAGGGTGAGCAGATATTTTTCTTCCGGTGTGTGTTCTTCGCGTACTTTGGGCAGGTGTACGGTGGGGCTCCACCACACGACTTCGGGTTTGCCGCTGGGGCGTTTCGTGTCGCTTTCAAGGCAGCTCCAGCTCACCTGGATGTTCTCAAGAATGTGAGGAGGCTTCCCCGCGTCTTTGAGTTTGGTACGGGCACGGGCAAAGTATGGTGCGTATCGGCCCGCAGCATCGGCGGTGCGCTTGATTTCTTCCAGGGCGTTTATGAGTGTCTGGTGCGTCGCCTGATCGCCCTGGTTCAGGCGCAGCATTGCCTGCGTAAAATCCTGTTCCAGGATGTCTGCGCCGGTAGAAATGTTGTGGGTTAGCCGCTGCATAAATATTGTGGGGTCTACCCACCCGTGGGTGTCTGTGGGGGTGGCCAGCAGGGCGTATGGGCGTTTCTGGCGGAGGTGCTCACCGATTTCCCGGATGCGCTGGTTCACGGGTGTTTTTTCATGCGCTAGGTGCTGCTCATATTCTTGTACAGCTGAGTTTTCCGGCTCTAGGGCGCTGAGGATGAGGTATGCGATCTGATGCCCTGCACGGTGCTCGTGTATCCTCTCTTCCGCCTGCCGGGTGAGGGGTTTCAGCACTGAGGTGTCGCGGTTTTCACTTATGAGCCAGTGGAACAGCAGCTCGCTCTCCAGCCCCTGCACGGCCTCTTGCATGGCGTGTAGGGTGCGCGCGTAGGCGTCTTGCTGGCTGAATGGGGTTACTGGCTGCACGGGTGAGGCAGGCACCGGATAGGAGGGGTCCTCGGAGCCCGCCGTATGCTGCGCGGTTTCTTCTTCTGTATTTGCCAGCAGCCCGGCCTCTTCTAGCTCCTGCCGAGCCACCGGGTTGAGGCTCTGCGCGTGCTGGTGCAGTGTTTCGGCTGCGTTGCACCGTACCAGTAGTTGTGCGGCAGCCACCTGCACCTGCGGGTGGGTGTGTCCCAGCGCGGTAAGAGCCAGTTCGGTGACCGGCCCGTCCCCGCCTGTGGCGCATGCGGATTCCAGGATTTTCAGTACCGCTAATGCGTTCGCTTTGGTTGTTAAAAGCGCCGGGGCGCATCCGTGGATGAATCGGTCAATATCGAGAAGCCCTGCCCGGTGCACCGCTAAGAGCTGCTTGACCGCCAGGGTGACGGTTGCTCCCACTGATGAGCCGAGCAGGTTCACAAGTTCGCTCTGCCGTTGGGCGGATTCTGCGGCGGTGGGGGTGAGGGTGGTGTACATGCGGGAGAACCATCCGGCACGGTAGGCGGCGAAGTCCCGCGCTAATGCGTCAAGGCAGGCATCTAGCAGGCGGTCTTTGGGGATCAGCCCTTCGTGGGTGGCGGTGAGCAGATCTTCCTGCCAGGTGGTTCCTGGCATGAACTTATCTATATTCGTGAGCGAGTTCTCGGGGGTGCCTTCTACGGTGAGCAGCTGCCACAGCAGTTCGTCGCGTAGTTGCTGGTCGTGGCGTAGCAGTGCCTGCCGCAGCGGGGTGTTAAGGTTCATGAGCGCCAGGAAGTAGTCGTCGTTGTGTTCCAGCTGCACCCCGTCGTAGAGCTCGGCCAGACGGAAGAACCCGTTATTGTGCCAGTGGATCATGCCCTCTGCCAGAAGGTCCACTTGGCTTTGGGGGCTGCCCCCTATGGTTAAGCTGTCGTAACCGTTGGCTTTGTAGAGGTTGTATACCTGTTTAAGGCCTTTTTCTGCAACAAGCTGGGGCAGGTCCTGTATGAAGGTGTTGAAAGAGGCTCGGAGGTCTTTTTCGCTGCTCATTTATTGTTCCTAGAGGCTGGGTGGGGCGGTGTCTCGTTCATTATAGGGTTCAGCTCGCCTGGATACGCCGGGGGCGGTCACATGCTGCCGAACCTGTGGTGTTTTGTGTGGCTTGACGCAGACTCCTGCCGGGACTGTGGGTGGCGTATATCCTGTGGCTTAGGGTGTGCAAGTGTCTTCTCTGACTGTGGGTTATGGGCGAGAAATATAATAATATATACATTTTTACTGCTATAGAATAAAGCATATCTTTATATTTTCTGAATAAAGTTTCAAGTCCCCAAGAAACCGCAGGAATATCAAAAACTTACACTTGCAATAGTTTATGAAGTAACTATAAAAATACCTTATCTCATACAATAAGGATATCCTTAATAAATCCGCCTTAATGTCTCTATAACCCTATAAAAATTCTAAAAATTCGCGTCTTAAAAGCAAATTTTACGGCGTGTTACGACGCTTATCTTCCGTAACTGACAACCTGTCAGTTAGTATATGGATGTAAGGGCACATGGGGAATAAAAACCGCATCGTACTATTATTCGATACGGGTTTTGTGACCTGCACCATAACCAGTTCGGGGGTGCGCCTAAACATCGCGCACCCCGCGCAGGAACCCTCCCCAGGCCATATAAAGTTCAAGGCAGAACACCGGCTGAAAGGAGGCGGTACACAAACAGATTTCCGGGGCACACCAAGCCCCGTCCCGTTCCCTCGCTCGCACCTGTACACCACTGCACACACGTACATTTATCGAAGGAAGAAAAATGCATACCACTCTTTTAATGGTGAGTTCGAGTGGTGTTGAGCTGGACTTTCCCGCCTGGCTGCGCATCACGCACTTCATTAACTTTCTGATGATGGGGTTCCTCATCCGCTCAGGCTGGGAAGTTATCGCCTCCCACCCGCGCTTTTACTGGAATAATCACTGCACCCCGGGCTCCGAATGGCTCCGTTTTACAAAAGACAAGGTTTCGACCGTCCCTGGCGAATACACCGCTCGCGACGATCAACGAAGCCTCTCCCCTCTTATTTCGCTACCCGGTAAGGCTCAGATCGGTTTGGGACGCGCATGGCACGCCCTAGCCACGGTTATTTGGGTGGTGAACGGCCTGATCTATGTGACCCTGCTGTTCGCAACCGGGCAGTGGCGGCGTATCGTACCCACCTCCTGGGAGATTTTCCCCGAGGCATGGCACTCGCTCACAATCTACGCGGGCTTCCAAGTGCCCTCCATTGAGCACTTCCAGCCGTACGATGCCCTTCAGAAGCTCATGTACTTCACCGTGGTGTTCATTGTGGCGCCGCTGATGATCGCCACCGGGCCCATTATGAGCCCCGCGTTCTGCGGCCGCTTCCCCGGCTACGTCAAGCTGTTCCGCAACCGCCAGACCGCCCGCTCCATCCACTTCTTGGGCATGGCGTTCTACTGCGTCTTTACGGTCATGCACGTAGCACTGGTGTTCATCGTGCACCCGCAATACAACATTGCACACATGATGCTGAATAAGAGCTACAACGAGATTGACGCCGCCCAATTCGCCCAGGCAGTCACCATGCTGATCGTTGGCGTGGTCGCAGCCGTGGCTCTGTGGCTAGGCGCCTCGTACTGGTCGCTGCGTGATCTGCGGTTCACCCAGACCTTCATTTGGGGCCTGACCCAGCCGGTCCGTAACGTATTCCTTGACCGCATCACCTCCCGGCAGGTCAAGAAGAAGACCTTCACGGATGCCGATATTTCGCCGTTCCACTGGGTGAACACCCGCCCGCCAACAGAGCGTGAAAGCACCGAATGGAACCGCCTGCGCGAGAACGAATTCGTGGACTACCGCCTAGAGCTAGGCGGGCTGGTGAGGGAGCCGAAGTCGCTGAGCATCGACGACTTGAAGGCTCTCGGCAAAGAAGTGAACATTACGATGCACACCTGTATGCAGGGGTGGACGGGCATCGCCAAGTGGGAAGGCGTGCGCCTACGCGACGTACTTGCCCTCGTGGAGAAAGACGAGAACGCCCGGTACGTGATGGTCACCTCCTACGGGCACGTGGGCCACACCTACGATGGCCGCCCGACCGAGCCCTACTACGAGTGCTTGGACATTTCCATGGCAATGGAGGACGAAACCATCCTGGCGTGGGGCATGAACGATAAGCCCCTGCCGGATGTGTACGGCGGCCCCCTGCGCCTGCGTGCAGATTCCATGCACGGCTACAAGATGGTCAAGTGGGTGCAGAAGGTCGAATGGATCAGCGATTACCGCGACGTTGGCGACGGCCAGGGCGGTAGCCGCGAAGACTCCGGCCTGCAGCACTTCGACGCACGCGCCTAATATTACCTGCTGCTTGTTCCATGGCAGGCACCCAACTGGGTGAAAATAAAGCGCCCCGCGCACCGGTCACAGTACCGGCGCACGGGGCGCTTTCACGCGGTCATCAGCAGATCTTGTGTGTACTCAATACCCCCGAAACCCGCTCACTATGTGCAGCTTTCGCTCCATACAGGGAAGTCCCGGTATGACCCATGGGCTATTGTGTTACAGCCCTTTATACCGGTAGAGCTGACTGAGCGAGGCAACCGTCGGCTGAAGCACAATATCGACTTCCTCATCTTCCCCCACCACGGTGGCACCGGTCAGGTTCAGGTAGTCAGCCACCGTAAACGGTGCATAGTGGGCGAACAGCTCGAACATGGCCTTCACGACGGAGCCAGACTCTATAACATTCACCCCGGAACGAATACCCACGTCCGTAATCGTCATGGTGCGCTCCTTCAGATCCAAAATCAGCAGCAGCGAACCGCGCGCCCGCGAAGTGAGTGTGAATTTGGTGCGCACCTGACTCACCTCATGCACATTCTTACCCACGCCAACACGCGGTAGAAGCATGAACCCGGCGAACAGGTCGTTCACATCCGCAAGGGTGTTCTCCCCGCTGTGCCCTGCGTAAAGCTGCACGGTGGGCACCGCGTACCGCACCCGGTCCTCACGGGCCTGCGCAATTTTCAGGTCAATAAACTCCCACGCGCCGCCGGTTCCGTTCGTCACGTCCCCCGAATGGTAGCAGTACTTTTTAGCCCGCTGACTGCCGTACCACACGCGGTCTAGCAGCGCACCTTTCGCGTCGTACAGCAGCACCGAAAGGTCAACATCGGCGGGTGAGTTCCAGTAGGTGAACAACCGTATCACACTGTTCTTAGCGGGGCTTTTCGCCTGCATCGCCTGGGGGTCAAGCCGCACACGGTTGTAGCGGCTCAGCCCCAGCAGAGACTCGCTGGCGTTACGGTTACCCAGAGGCATGGCTAAGGAAGCCACATCGTGAGGAACATGCACACGAACCCCGCTCAGCCGCCCCGACAAACCACTCTTCACGGCGTGCAGGCCCAACTCAAGCTGCCTTTGGGTGTACGAGCCAGCGGGGACCACCGACCCCACCCCTGCCTTATCAATCACGAGGCGGTGCTGCCCCGAACCAGCAGCTATATTCGTGTACATATTGTGCATCTGCACCAGAAGAGGCGCAGCCACACGCGGCGCCACTTGGCAGAACGCGTCAGCAACCTGCTGCTGATCGCCGCTGAAGTACCGCAAGGCCCGGTTGAGCTGACGCGCAAACATCCCGGGGCGGCGGGACAGCACCCGCGTTACCTTATCCACGTCACAGCTGCGGTAGGCGGCATCCACCTCAGACTCATAACTGCGCATTTCACCGTTGTAGAGGGCGTCAGCCCACACATTCAGGTACACGAGGGAGGGGTATTCCCCAGGGTGGATAGTGCGCGCCAGCCGTTTAAAACGCTCCGCGTGCGTGGCGGTGTCGTAGCAGGCGGCCTCATAGTCGCGCTCGCAGAGGGTATTAATGAGCCGGGCTATGAACGTGCGCTGATGGCGGCGCAGCTTAAACCGGCTGGGGTCGCTCAGGCTCAGATCGCCTTCAGTCCCCAGCAGGTTAATATTGCTAAGAGCCACCGCAATGCGCAGCACCTCGTTGAGGGTGCGCGCCTGGTGGGCGTAATCGGTGGATATTGCGGCCGCCAAAAACGCCAGGTTCTCACGGAATCCGAACGGTCCCTCTAGGGTGGGCAGTGCATCGTAAAACACCAGGTGAGTAGCGAGGGTAAGCAGATCGGCCCGGTCGAATTCGCTGTACACCTGGTTCTGGGTTGCAATTTCGGTGAAGAGCGAGCATATTAGCGGCACGATGCGCCCTTCACCGCGCAGCAGCACCACCTCACGCTGATCCCGTTCACTGTTGGACAGTTCCCCACGCTCGCACGCCAGCTGCCAGTCGTACGGGCGGAAATCGGTAATGACCTGCGCATCGGGAATATCACCGTAGGGTTGGTTATTGGCAAACCACCAGATCGCGTCGCAGCAGGGGCAGGCAACGGTGTACAGACACACGTGTTTCGCCATTTCTCTGCGGCCCATAAACCGGGTAACGTAGTGAAGCATCTGCTCCGTGTACCTCTGTGTATCAGTGAGGGTGGGCTCGATAATGTCGAAGTCTTTACGGAAGGCGCACCCACCCCGGTCACCGCCGTGCAGGTGCTTCCAATCTGCGATAAGATCGGCCAGCTCATGCTCACTCATGCGCATGAGGGTTTTCTGGCTTTCGGTGGAGAGGACCATCCCCAGCTCGGCGAGCACACGCACACGCTGATGCAGCTCATGTTGCGGAACAGGGTCGGACGCGAGGACGCTATTAAGAGGGTAGATGCCGGTACGGCGGAGGATGACCTGCTGCAACTGTGCCATTGGTGCTGTCTTTCTACTGAACCCCAGTCCTTGCTGGAGGTGGCTGGCGCTTCCCCCGCGCCCATACCGGATTACGGGTGTACGGGGGTGCACGTTCCACTTTTTTGTGGAACATAACAGGATATTCTTGTTGGTACTCTTCTGTCAATGTAGCAGTTTCCGAGACACTTCTGTACTCATAACAGCTTATTTTTATACTGTTATTTCGAGGTCTCTCCCGCCCACTTTAGGTATCTCTGCACAGCGCAAACACGGTCTGCCGATAACCATTCGCATAGTATAAATATGTGTACGAGTCATCCCCCTGCACCCGAACGGTGCAGGGGGATGATAAGCACTTTATGAGTGTCCCTTACGGGCTTAGTCGAGAATAATCACGTCCAGGGTACGCGGGCCGTGCACGCCCTCCACGCGGATCAGCTCAATATCACTGGTTGCTGAAGGGCCGGAAATCATGGTCACCGGGCGCTCATAGGTGATGCGATCGATCGCCTCAGGCACCAGTTCAACCACGGTAGAGCGGGGCACCACACAAATATGGTGGTCCGGTACCAGCGAGATTGCGCGCCGCCCCTCATCTTGGTTGGAGTTCAAGAAGATCGTTCCGGTCTCAGCGCAGGAAACGGTTGAGGAGGTGACCACCGCATCCACAGCATCCAGCTGGTGCACCGTCAGGGCACCCGGCTCCAGGGTGCTGCCGGAGTCGGTGAAACAGGTGCGGGTGGGGGTGTCTTCCGGCAGCCACTGCCGGTTCAGGCCCACGGGAACCACATAGTGCGAGGTCTCCCCCAGCCGCTCAGCGATCACATCCGCAATATTCGCTTCGGTCGCTTCGAACACGTTCGCTTTGTAATCAATGAGGCGGTCCACGAGCATCTCAATGGTCTGCTCCTGGTTCAGGTGGCTCACCCGGCGGTAGTTACGCTGGGGTTCCGGCGCCACGGGCGCATCCGCGAGGGAAGTACGGATGCGGGCGAGGATGTCTTCTTTAGCTGATGACATTTATGCATTCTCCTTGGGGTCATGCGCTGCCTGAGCGTCCATCGCAGCCTTGGCGTTAGCGGCAGCCTCAGCGGCCTTGCCCTTATTCGCTTCAATGAGGGCTGCAATATCCACGCGCTGGGCGCTGTCGCGGGCGGGTGCGCCTGACTTTTCTTTACGCCACCAGTTGCGGAACGATTCCTTGGGCGGTTCGGGGATGTCGCGGTATTCAGTCCAACCGCCCACAATACCGGGCAGTTTAGAGATCTTGTGCTTCTTGCCGGTAATCAGGCGTGACATGGGCAAACCACGCTCGGCGACTGCCATCATCTTACCCGAGGAGAACAGCTTCTTAGCGCCGTACATCATGGCATCCATCTGGGTGGGTGCGTGTTTCTTCGCGTGCTTTGCCTCAACATCCTTACCGCGCAGGTGCACCAGCACCTCGGGGAAGTTAATCTTCACGGGGCACGCTTCGTAGCAGGCACCGCACAGCGAAGATGCGTACGGCAGCGAGTTATTGTGCGCCGCCTCAATACCGGAAAGCTGGGGCGAAAGAATCGCACCGATCGGGCCGGGGTAGGTGGAGCCGTAGGCGTGACCACCGGCGCGCTCGTACACGGGGCACACGTTCATGCAGGCGGAGCAGCGGATGCAGCGCAGCGCCTGGCGTCCCAGTTCATCGGCCAGCACGGCGGTACGGCCGTTATCGATGAGGATTACGTGCAGGTTCTGCGGGCCGTCACCGGGGGTTACGCCCGTCCACATGGAGGTGTAGGGGTTCATGCGCTCACCGGTGGAGGAACGCGGCAGAAGCTGCAGGAATGCCTCGTAGTCCTGGAAGGTGGGCAGCAGCTTCTCAATACCCATGAACGAGATGAGGGTATCGGGCAGGGTCAGGCACATACGGCCGTTGCCTTCGGATTCTACGATGGTCATGGTGCCGGTATCAGCGATACCGAAGTTCACGCCCGAAACGGCGACCTTAGTCGAGAGGAACTTCTCGCGCAGACGGTTACGCGATGCCTCCGCAAGCTCGGCAGGCTCATCGGTAATATCCGGGTTAATGCCTTCAATCTTCTTGAGGAAGATATCGCGGATTTCGCGGCGGTTACGGTGAATTGCCGGAACCAGAATGTGCGAGGGGCGATCTTCGCCGAGCTGCACAATTTCTTCCGCAAGGTCGGTCTCAATGGCGTTAATGCCGTTCTCTTCCAAGAACTCGTTCAGACCGGTCTCGGCAGTTGCCATGGACTTGATCTTGATGATCTCGTCCACACCCTGTTCGCGAATCAGCTCAAGGGCGATCTGGTTTGCCTCGTGAGCATCGCGCGCCCAGTGCACATGGCCGCCGCGCGCGGTAAAGTTACGTTCGAACTGTTCCAGCATTTGGGGCAGGTTGAAGAGCACATAGTTCTTCACCATTTCGCCGGTGGTGCGCAGCTCCTGCCAGTCGGGCAGCTCACTGGTGACGCGGGCACGCTTATTGCGAATAGCGTGGGTCACGAAACGCAGGTTATTACGCAGCTGGTCATTCTTCAGCTCACGCTTGGCGTATTCGGGGAACGGTTCGTTCTCAAAGATATTGCCTTCGCCGTAGTGCACGACCTTCGGCATACCCAGGGGGATTGCGGTGGAAGTCATCATCAACCTACTTTCTATGCGAAGGCGAGTTCTACGTTGCCGTCAATCTTCAGCGGATTCGCTTTAGTGGAGGCGAGGATTTCGGCAAAGTGAATGGTTTTTACGGGTGAGCCTTTACGGGAGAGAGCGCCGCCAATATTCATCAGGCAGGAGCAGTCGCCGCCGGTGCATACGGATGCGCCGGTCTTCTCAACGTTGGTTGCTTTGTCTTCAACCATCGCACCGGAAACATCGGCGTTCTTGAACGAAAAGGTTCCGCCGAAGCCGCAGCACTGGTCGAGGTCCTCAATTTCGGTGTACTTAATGCCTTCAACGGTGCGCACCAGATCCTGCTGACGGGTTCCCAGGTGCAGCAGGCGCATACCGTGGCATGAGCTGTGGTAGGTCACGTGCTCGGGGAAGTAAGAACCAAGCTGCTCGGCGGCGTTGGTAATGCCCAGAACGTCAATCAGCAGCTGGGACAGTTCAAAGGTGCGGGCTGCAATTTGCTCGGCTTTGACAGCAAGCGCCTCATCACCTTTGCGGCGAGCGATCATGGGCTGCTGGTGCCCCAGAGAAGCCACACAGGAGCCAGACGGCGCCACAGCTACGTCCCAATCCCAGGCGGAGAATGCATCAACATGGTTTTTGACAATGGGGTAGGCGTCGTCGAAGTAGCCGGAGTTCACGTGCATCTGGGAGCAGCAGGTCTGCCCGGGAGGGTATACCACCTCGTGCCCCAGACGTTCAAGGATTTCGACGGTCGCACGTGCCACGCGCGGATACATGCCGTCTACAATGCATGTTGAGAAAAGTGCGATGCGCATGTTTATTGTCCGCTCCTTTCCTGGTTAATTAAATTTTTCTCGCCGCCTCTTTAAGTGGGAAGACGCCTGCTGTTGTAGCGGCGGTTTCGCACCAGCGCGGCAGCATAGCTGCTAGGTGTTAGCGTTCCTTGATATGCCGGGTCACAAAGGCAGGCGGGGCGGAAAAATTTAGGTGTTAAACTTTTCTTTCTTACAGTACATTTAACACTATCGGTCGGGCATTTCTTTAATTTAAATACCGCACATTTTTTTCACCAAATTATTTTTAAGGTTTACCTTATTTTTAGGGTTGCCGCACCCTTCTTAAGGTCATGCCAACCCTACCTCTGAGGGTGGGACTTAAGATTTTCTCCCCCAAACGCACCAGCGGGGCCTAAACCCCTACCGCTTCTTCCTGACTGCCAGCGTCTTGAAACAGGCACTCCCCAGACTAACGAGGGTATTCCCCCCGCCCCTTGCAATCACATTAAGCCGCGTGCCGAATCGTGAAATATTTTCCATATGCTTCTCATAGCGCAGTTTTACCAGCATGTACACCCTGCAACCACCCCACCCTACTTGCCCCACGTGAGCAGCATCATGTACTCTTCAAACTAGCACTTTATTGGTCTGACCACATACCTCTGCGGTCTATGGAACAGCAGCGGGTAACCTTACCGGGTAATGGTCTGACCACACATCTATTCCTGTACCAAAGGAGTTACCAGTGGATAAGTTCACTGCCGTCACCGATGCCGTGGGAGGAAGCCTCGCACTGAGCGCGCTTGTGGCGACCATACCGCTGCTTACGTTCTTCATTATGCTTCTGGTCGTCAAAGCTCGCGCCCATTGGTCGGCCCTTGTCGCGCTAGCAGCATCCATTCTTGTTGCCTCCTTCGGCTTCACGATGCCGTTCGATCTGGCCGGTCTTAGCGCCCTGCGTGGAGCTATCTATGGTTTGGTGATCTGCTGGGTGATTCTGGGGGCTATTTGGTTCTACCAGATCACCGTGCTCTCAGGGCGTTTTGAAGATCTGCGCCGCACCTTTGACCGTCTCGGCGGCGGTGATTTGCGCATCCAGGCAATCCTCATTGCGTTCTGCTTCGGTGGCCTGCTTGAGGCTCTGGCTGGCTTCGGTGCCCCCGTGGCAATTACCGCAACCATGATTCTTGCTCTCGGCGTGAAGCCGCTCAAGGCCGCTATTACCGTGCTGCTGGCTAATACCGCGCCCGTGGCGTTCGGCGCTGTTGCTGTTCCGATTGTGACCGCTGGTGACGTTGGCGGCAAAGATTCGTACGTGATCGCAGCTATTGTTGGTCACCAGGCACCGTTCCTGGCGATGTTCGTCCCCGTCATTCTGCTCTTCATCCTTGACGGTATGAAGGGTGTTAAGGATGCGTGGCTCCCCGCTTTCGTTATCGGTATTTCCTTCGCTATTGCGCAGTGGATTACCGCCGCAACTCCCGCCTACAACCTCACCGACGTGGTGGCATGTATTGTTTCGATGGGTGCCGCGGTGCTCTTCCTGCGCTTCTGGAAGCCGCGCGGTGTTGAGGGCGTACGTGAACGCTACGGCCTGCCTTCACAGTCTGAGGAGAAAGAGGCACTGCCCGCAGTGCGCGTGTGGATGGCTCTGCTGCCCTACCTGATTGTGGTCGCTATCTTCGGCATCGTGAACCTCAATGCCGGTTTGAAGGCATGGCTGAAGACCGTGGCTATTAAAATCAATATCCCCGCGCTCAGCTCCCGTTTGGTCACCAAGGACGGCACACCCGTCAAGGACGCCCCTTACACCTTCACCTGGCTTTCAAACCCCGGTACTCTGCTGATTATCTCAGGCCTGATCGTTGCGGTTGTTTACTTCTTCTTCAACGAGAAGGGGCGGTATGGTTTCAAGTTCCCCGCCGTTTTCGCCGAGTTCGGTTCGGTCATCTACCGTATGCGCTGGACGATTCTGACCATTGCCTCGGTGCTGGCACTGGCATACGTCATGAACTTCTCGGGTCAGACCGTCGCAATGGGTACTTTCTTGGCGGGCTTGGGTACCATCTACGCAGTACTGGCACCGGTGCTGGGCTGGATCGGCACCGCAGTGACCGGCTCGGATACCAGCGCAAACGCGCTCTTCTCCAAGCTACAGGTATCCGCTGCCGAGAACCTGCAGCATGCTGGTGTGAGCGGTGCTACCCCTGAGCTGATGCTTGCAGCAAACACCACCGGTGGTGTGGTCGGCAAGATGATCTCGCCGCAGTCACTGGCTATTGCAGCCACCTCTGTGGATATGGAGGGCAAGGAGTCCGACATCCTCAAGGCCGTGGTTCCCTGGTCGTTTGCGATGCTCGTGGTCGTCTGCCTGCTGGTCTTCCTGCAGACCAATATCCTCTCGTTCCTCGTTCCCTAGCCCTTAGGGTTCCGTAACGAGCGAGCTGGCGGGGCGGGGCACCACAGGGTGCACCGCCCCGCCGCTGCACTACCGGAAGGCAGTGCGGGCATCATAAAAATACTGTAGGCTTGCAGAGCACAACATTGGGCGTGGTTCTGTGACGAACCCACCCAGGCGGCGTACACGCCCTCAGGCACCCACCCACAGGGTTTTGCACCCTGGAGAGTTGCACAAGCTAAAAGTCACTTTCAGATTTCACACGAAATGGGACATACTCATGACGCGCACAACAGGCTCAGGGACGATCATGCAAGAGCGTAGTTACAGCATCCTGCTCGAAAACTTTGAACGCAGGCTGCGTCTGGGGGAGCTGCGTGTGGGCGATAGGCTACCATCTGAACGCACCCTAGCCGAACAGTACGGTATTTCACGCCCATCGGTGCGTGAGGCCCTGCGTATTTTGGGGGCTTTGGGGCTGATTCGTTCCAGCACCGGTTCGGGCCCAAAATCCGGCGCTATCGTTATTTCTGAGCCCTCAGATGCGCTCAGTTGGGCGCTTCGCATGCACATTGCCACCCGCAACCTGCCCGTTAAAGACGTGGTTTCCACGCGTTTACTGCTGGAGGGGCCTGCTGCACGTGCCGCCGCGAACGCCCTGGATTCTGCTGAGCGTGACCTCGCCTTAGAGAACGCCCGCGAGCACCTGGCGGAGATGGATTCGCCAGATATTTCCAATGAGCGGTTCCATTTCTGCGACACACGTTTTCACTACGAGCTATCCCGCTTGAGCGGCAATATTGTGCTCGATACGGTCATTGATTCTTTGCATATGGCCACTATCAGTTACGTGCAGGAGGCGGTTCCGCTGCTGCGTGACTGGGCTACGGTTAAGCAGACTCTGCAAGATCAGCACCGGGGAATCTATGAGGCGATTTCCACTCGTGATGAAGAGGCCGCCTATGAGCGCGTATGTGAGCACATTAAATGGTTCTATTCGCTCTCCGACAGGGCCCGCGAGCAGCAAGAGTGGACGGGTTCTCACCCGGCATCGCAGGTGTTACACACCGATCTTAGGGGGTAAACTCAGAATCCGCGCGAAAGTTCAGCGGTTTGATACGGCCCCTAACGCAGGGCACGAACGTGGAGTACGCTCTGGCCGATGCCTCCAATTCACCCGGTAAAATAGGGGTATGAGCAAGAGGGAACCGCGCAAACACACAAATACCGCGCATATCCCCCGTCTGCCATCCCCTCTAAGTGCCGCTATGCGCGCCGCACGCCGTGCGGGCCGTATGCTTGAGCCAGCTCTGCTTTCTTCCTCCGAGCTGGTGGGATATCTGCCGTTTACCGCGCACGGGCGTACCCTGCACTACAGGGTGGGGAATGCGCACCGTCTGGAAGGCGCAGGTTCCTCTCCCGGTGTGCTTTTCTTCTTTGATGGCGACTATCTGCTGCGCTCCGGCAGCCGCCTGCTGCGGCGCACCTCCACCCTGCGAGAAGAACTATCGGATATCGCGTATCAGCACCGCATGCTTCTGGTGCCCGTGCTGGCACCGGGAACCGTTAATGAGGGTGTGCTGCGTGAGGCAACCACGAACTGGTGGGTGCGTGCCCGCGCAAACGGCCGGGTATTCCGCGCCCTCGCTGCAGATCTGCATGAGAGATACGGGTACGACCGATCCCGCGTGTGGCTTGCCGGTTACTCCGGTGGCGCAGAGTTCATTGCCTACGAGCTGCTATTACACGCCGCCGACGCAATGATAGGAGGAGGCGCCACCCTCATTGGCGGCGGCGGTGCGGACGGCATCCCAACCCAGCACCGTGCCCCCAATATATCCCTCAGCCACCTATTATTGAGCTGGCATGTGGGCGATAAGGACGGCCGCTCCCCCAGGCTTCTGAACGACACGCGATCCGGTGGGATGTGGTCGGCACAGGTTGCAGCGCAAGAAGGCGGCCAGTTCTATGCGAGGCTTGGTGCACGCACGGCCCTGCACGTTATGCCGGGGCAAGGGCACCGAAACTACCCCATCACCCAGTTGGTGCGCAATGACCTGGCGATGGCTACCCGCCTGGGGTACCTGTAGCCCCTCATAGTTTGTCCGCAAACCCGCTGCTGATTTCATTGTGCGACTCACCCGCATGGTGTGCCGCGAGCTTTACAGAACACAGATGATGAACGTAATACTCCCGTTACTTACCCTAAAGTTGCTGGTTTTTTAAACTTTTTAGGTTAAAAACCTTCACCCATTCGCTATTTACTGACGCATTGCGGTAAAGTGTCACTATGCCTCGTATTTCTGCAGCCACTAACGCCGCCCAGCGTGAGAACACCAAACGTGCCATCCTCGAATCTTTTGGCAAGCTCCTGTACTCGCGCGGCCTGCCGGGCCTCACCATGACCGATGTCGCCAAAAATGCTGGCATTGGCCGCACCGCAGTCTATAACTATTTTGCCGACATGGGTGAACTGCTTGTAGCCTACGCCCTAGACGAGACCGAAAGGTTCATTAAAGAACTTGATGAAGGACTCGAAGGCGTTGACAACCCCATCGACCAGCTTGCCGTCTATATTCGGCTGCAGATTGAAGACCTCGCACGCCGCCACCTGCCCCCCGGGCCGGCCATGCGTTCCATGCTTTCCCCCGAATCCTACGCGAAACTCGGCAAGCACGTGCGGGAGCTGCAGATGGTACTGGCAAATATCCTCTCAGCGGCCATCGCCGAACACTACATCCCCGAAAACGACATCAGGGAACTAGCGATGCTCGTACACGGTTCGCTCTCCTCCAGTGCAGGGCGCACCGAAGACGCCCCCGACGAAGACACCCGTGAACGGCAGATCCAAAGCACCATCCGCTTCATCCAGATGGGCTTGGGTGCACGATTCGACACAGACGGCCAGCCCATCAAGCTAGACGGTGCACCCCAGGCACCCGCCAACGCTCACTCTGACGACGAGTCAAACAGCGAGTCGATGCACCTGAGTATTGCCTAGCCGAACCGTGAGCTGTAAACCCCTCGCAGGTTTCCGGCCTACTGACAGCAGATAGCAAAGAACCCCCGCCGCAAGGTCTCGGGGGTTCTTTGAGTCTATAGGGAAGCTAGTCGCCTAGCCGTTCTGCGCATTAGCGCCCTGCGGCAGCAGCCTGGGGTCAAGCGTATCCAAGTCAAGGATACGCGCGTACATAACAGACCGGCTGTGCAACGCGGTGCGCAAAGCACGATGCAGGCCATCCTCCAAGTAGAGTTCCTGCTGCCATTTAACCACGTGCGGGAACAAGTCACCGAAATAGGTGGAGTCCTCCGCCAGCAGAGTCTCAAGATCAAGTGTTTTCTGAGTAGTGGTCAGCCAATCCAATCTCACCTGCTGCGGCGGAATACTCCCCCAGTCGGCATTCGACATACCGTGCTGGGGGTAAGGCCGGTGGGCACCCACTTTCTTGAAAATCATACCCACTATTTTACGGGGAAATACTGTGTGTTCGCTGTGCGTTACGCCAATGGCACGGAACAGCAGTCCGTTTTCGTTCTCCCACAAATTACCCCACAACAAGCATGGCAGCCCGCGCCGGCCCACAACAAAGACTCACAAGGAAAAAGCGGGCCCCTGCAGCTGCCGCGCCCAAGCACCAGAAAGAAAAATCCCCGGCCTCAAAAAATCGAGACCGGGGGAAGAGCGGAGGATGGGGGATTTGAACCCCCGAGGGCGTGAACCCAACACGCGTTCCAGGCGTGCGCCATAGGCCGCTAGGCGAATCCTCCAGCTGAACACCTTACAAAAAGGCGAACGGATAATAGAATACACTACCCACAATGAAAACCTCAACTCCTCCGCACCAGCCCCACACACCCAAATTCACAAGCACCGCAAAATCAGGTAGACTGGTACGTGCCTCTTACGTGGCGTTATCTTGGAAAACTCCCCCAGGACCGGAAGGTAGCAAGGGTATTCGAGCTATGACGGGTGCGTAAGAGGTTTTTTATGCCCAAAACATTTGCAGCAGAAACACACCGTTATAGCGCGCCCACGCTTCGCGGTTTCAGTCCCACGCCGGTAACGAAACCAAGCCCCATGCGTGCATCCGTGAACTAAAATAGTGTAGAACCCCGCGTCGTCAACCAGAAGGTCACCCGTGAGCACAGCACTCTACCGCCGTTACCGCCCCGAGACCTTCGCCGAAGTCATCGGGCAAGAACACGTCACCGAGCCGCTCATTACCGCGCTCACCAACAACCGCGTCAATCACGCCTACCTCTTCTCAGGCCCGCGCGGATGCGGCAAAACCACCTCCGCACGCATCCTGGCACGCTGCCTCAACTGTGCCCAAGGACCAACCCCCACCCCCTGCGGTGTATGCGACTCCTGCCGCGAACTCTCCCGCGACGGCGGCGGCTCCCTCGACGTCATCGAAATGGATGCGGCCTCCCACGGCGGCGTAGACCACGCCCGCGACCTGCGTGAACGTGCAACCCTCGCGCCCGTGCGCGACCGCTACAAAATCTTCATCATTGACGAAGCGCACATGGTCACCCGCGAAGGGTTCAACGCCCTGCTCAAAATCGTGGAAGAACCGCCCGAGCACATCAAATTCATCTTTGCCACCACAGAGCCAAATAAGGTTCTCGGAACCATCCGCTCACGTACCCACCATTACCCGTTCCGGCTGGTACCGCCCGAAGTTCTTCTGCCCTACCTCGAAAAACTCTGCGGCGAAGAGAACGTGCCCGTCGAATCCGGCGTGCTTCAACTCGTCATCCGTGCTGGCGGCGGCTCCGTGCGCGACTCGCTCTCCATTCTTGACCAGCTTATCGCCGGTGCCAACACCGAATCCGGCATTAGCTACGACCGCGCGGTCGCCCTGCTCGGGTACACGCACGCCCAGCTTCTCGACAACGTGATTGATGCGTTTTCCGCCCAGGATGCGCCTTCCCTCTTCGAGGCGGTCTCGCGGGTGGTGGCGACCGGGCAAGACCCCCGCCGTTTCGTCGAAGACCTGCTCGAACGCCTGCGTGATTTGATTGTGGTGCAGGCGGTACCGCAGAATGCCGCGCAGATTCTGCAAGGCGTTCCCGCCGACCAGATAGAACGCCTCAAAACGCAGGCGCAAGCCTTCGCCACGGCTCAGCTAACCGGCGCGGCGAGCACCGTAAACGAAGTGCTTAACTCTATGACCGGTACCACCAACCCGCAGCTGCAGCTTGAACTGCTATGTGCGCGGCTGCTGGTTCCTGCAGAAGATACCACCAGCCTCATAGCACGTCTTGAATCCCTGGAACAGCGCATAGCAGCAGGCGGTACCGGCAGCTCCCCCGCCGCACAGCGGGGCGCTGCTCCCTCACCCAACCGGACTATGGCCCCCGTGCAGAACAACACAGGACGCACCGCAGGTTCCACCGAACAGCAAGCAAACAGCCCATCTGGCACGAGCCCTCAGCCCGCCGTGCCGCAGGCACCGGTTCACACCGGCCCGGTCTTTAGCAGCCCCACCCCGAGCGATGAACAGCCCCAGCCCAGCACATCACATGATGGTGCAGGCACGGCGGGTAGCGCCCCATCCCACGGGCAGCATCAGCAACAGACTACACATAACCCACAACCCCCACATCCTACGCAGGCGCAGGGTGATCAAGGAACCGCCCACCGTACCACGGGTGCCCCCCAGCAGCGTCAGACCGCCCGTAACGGTGAGGGTGCATCCGACCCGTTACTATCGGTCCGCGGCAACTGGCGTGTGATCGTGGGGCGTGTGAGTGACCGCTCCGTAACCGAACAGCTGCTGCGCCTCGAACCGGTGCGCTACACCAATGGGGAGCTGTATGTGCGCGCCGATATGCCCACTCTGCGTGCCGTCAAAGCTTCGGTCGCTGAGCTCAGTGAGCGCGTGAGCGAATTCCTTCGCGTGAAAGTACGGGTGCGGGCTGAGGTCGCCAAGAAAACGCCGCGTGACGATGTAAAACCGGCTGGCAACCAAACGGGGAACAGTCCTGCTGCGCCCAGCAGCCAAGGCGCTGTGCCGTCTGAGACGCCCACAAGTACTGATACCTCTGCGATTGCTGACGGCCCGCGCGGGGGTGAAGATGCCTGGCGCCGCCACGGCCAGCCCGTGCAGCCGCAGGGCATCGGACAAGACCAGCCGGCGGCAACCAGCGTAGACGACCCTCTATCGGCATGGCAGGTGGCGCCCATCCCGCAGGAGGATCCGGCGAGCCCCACCCCCGAGCCTGAGAACCCTAAAGAGCCCGGTGCGGCAGAGGGACACCCCAAGAATACGGGCAATACCGCGCCAAACCGGGCAGCACATACGCAGGCTCCTACCACCGCAGCCTCCACGAGTACGCGGGGCGAAGAGGCACAAGCCCCCGCTAGGGGAACTGCTCCCCAGCAGGCTGCACAAGGGGCCTCTCAGAGCTTCGCCGAGTCAGCTTACGCTGATTCCCCGGCGGAATACCCTGTGCCCAACGATCACGATGTTCCCCCCGAAGACCCTTACTTTCCGCCAGCCCCCGACCCTGACGTGCATGGTGCAGGCGCTCACAGCGCAGGCGATGCCGCAGCACCCCCGCTCTCAGACCCCTCTGAAGAGCAGGGGCCGCAGGAACCGGCTGAGACCCCGCCCGAGGATACCGAGCAAGAGCCGCAGCAGCCGTTCGGGGAGCGTGATTCTTTCGCCTCCTCCACCCCTGCTGGTGTGCATACTGAGAAAGCTGATGAACCTCAGGAAAACAGGGCAGAAGAACAAGAAAAAGAAGAAGTATTCGGTTCTTTTTCCGCCCCCGAGCCCGGGCAGGATTGGGCTCCTGTAGGTGCCGAGACCCTCCCCGGCGGGGCGGCCTCCGAGCCTTCAGAGGATGAAACCACCAACGGGCAGCCCAGCGAGCCTGAGCATTCGACGGCCCCGGCATCTAAAAGTGTATTTGCGGCCGCCTTTGAGGAGGAAGAAAACTTTGAAACCTCAGCGGATGATGAGCAGGTAGAGTCCAGCGTTCATGTGGGCCTCAAAGCGGTTGAAAAAATCTTGGGCGGCAAGCTAATCGACGAAACGCCGCTATAGATGCACCCAGCGTGCCAAAGCCCGCAAACTGACCAGATGAAAGCGGTGCCCGCTCCCGCACGATAGGGAAAGCTTGCGGCGAAGAATGACGGTTAAGCGGGCACCAGCAGCAGCACATCCCCTATGCTGTACGGGTACAGGTTTACAGGGCACGTTTTTGCCCCTGCCACGCGCGTCATAAGAGGAGAAGCATGTACGAGGGCGCAGTCCAAAACCTCATCGATGAACTGGGTCGCCTGCCGGGGGTGGGCCCCAAATCGGCGCAGCGCATCGCCTTCTATATTCTCAACTCTGACGCCTCAGACATGGCGCGCCTGACCACGGCGATTTCAACAGTCAAATCGAGCGTGAGCTTTTGCGAAACATGCGGCAACGTTTCGGAGACGAAGCAGTGCGTTATCTGCCGCGATGATCGGCGTGACCCAGCCGTGATTTGCGTGGTTGAGGAGTCCAAGGATGTGGTGGCAATTGAGCGCACCCGTTCCTTCACCGGGCGCTACCATGTGCTGGGCGGGGCTATTAACCCGCTGGCGGGGCTTGGCCCCGAGCAGCTGCGTATTCGCGAGCTGGTCTCGCGCCTGGCGGATGAGCGTGTTCAAGAGATTATTCTGGCGATGGACCCCAACCTTGAGGGTGAAGCGACCGCAACCTACCTTTCACGGATGCTGGTTCCGCTGGGTATTCGCCTCTCACGGCTGGCTTCCGGTCTGCCCGTTGGCGGCGACCTGGAATATGCGGACGAGATTACGCTCGGGCGTGCGCTTGAGGGGCGCCGCGTAATCAGTGAGGGCGCGGGTATCGCCCAAGCGAATGCTGCTGAAGATTTTGAGCAGGTGGTTGACGAAGAGCAGGCGGAGCGTGAACGTGCGGCTGCTGAGCCGAAGGCGCCGCGCAAACGCTGGAGCGGGAGCATGTTCGACGACCTTGACGATACTCAGGACGGGGCGGGCCCCTCAAACCCTGAAGATACTGATGAACAGCAGGGAGAAAACAATAATTCTCTGTCGGCTGCCCCTCCATCGCACGGCGAGCAGGCCACCGTTAATGAGGCTCTCATAGAGCAGGTGCTGCGAGACTCCGCCGAGAATCATGCCCCCAAACCAGAGGGTGACACCTCCGAAATTCCTGTCGAAACAACACGTGCCGACGCATACCGCTCAGCGGACTATGAGGAACGTATCCGCAAAATCCAGGAGGAGCCACTGCGCACCCCCACCCCTCAGGTGCCGCCTCTGCCGGGCACTAAATATGTTAACCCGTGGGAGTAGCCTGCTCTCAGCCCCATAAGCTGCAGTGAAGACACCCCGTGAAAGTAAGAGTCTCTATGAATGAGCAGCGCACGCAGGTGTTTATGCCGAGGCTTTCTCCCCCGTAACCGCGCGGATCCGCCGGACCCCGGTCACAGCACAGATCAGGAACATCGCCACCACGAGAAGCTGCCCGGCCCCCAGGTGGCTGCTCAGCTCAGCAGACTTATTCTTAACGCCCTCAGCTGTGACAATGGCGACCATCATGTGCGCGTACATCACCCCGTGCACCGCCTGCCCCACCAGCAGACCCCAAATATTGGGCATTACTACCCACGCGCAGAACATGGCGAGCGCAGCCACCACATACACAATCACCACCAGTGGTGGGGCGTACGGTGCGTTCACTGCTGCGGTATAAACTTTTTTAAAGGTGATGGAAGGCACAGGAGTGTTTATGGACCCCCAGCCTGTAACACTGCGTCATATTTCATGTTCTAATACACATACCCACATAATTCACACGGCGTCCCGCACGCGTCTACTATGGATTAGGAGCCGGGACCACCCCGGCGTTTACACTGCATACCTCACCCGGGGAGTTTTAATGAGCCTGATCGTCCAGAAGTTTGGCGGTTCCTCCGTTGCTGACGCCGAAAGCATTAAGCGTGTGGCGCGCCGCGTGGCGAACACCCGCAAGGCAGGGCACGATGTGGTTGTGGTCGTATCCGCAATGGGCGACACCACCGATGAGCTGCTTGACCTCGCCGCAGAAGTAACCAGCGCAGTCACCCCCTCACGCGAGCTTGATATGCTCCTGACCGCCGGGGAACGCATCTCAATGGCGGCGCTGGCGATGGCAATCAACGATATTGGTGTTCAGGCGAAATCGTTCACAGGCTCACAGGCTGGCATGATCACCGACGGCGTGCACGGTGCGGCGCGGCTGGTTGAGGTGAAGCCGGACCGCATCCGCGAGTCGCTTGAGGCCGGGAACATTGCGATTGTCGCAGGGTTCCAGGGCATGAACCGTCAAAGCAGGGATATTACCACTTTAGGCCGCGGCGGTTCGGATACGACCGCTGTCGCCTTGGCGGCCGCACTAAACGCCGATGTGTGCGAAATTTACTCGGATGTGGACGGCGTGTTCACCGCCGACCCGCGTATTGTCCCTACAGCGCATAAACTAAACACCGTCACTAGCGAAGAAATGCTGGAGATGGCTGCTAACGGGGCGAAGATTCTGCACCTGCGCAGTGTGGAGTATGCGCGACGGTTTAACCTGAAACTGCATGTACGTTCGTCGTTCTCTGAACTTGAAGGAACTATTGTTATCCCGGAGAACTCGGCGGAGCTCACCCCCACCCACTTGAAGGAGATCCCCTTGGAACAGCCCTTGATTTCTGGTGTCGCCCACGACCGCGGGCAGGCCAAGATTACCGTTGTTGGCGTACCGGATGTGCCCGGTTCGGCGGCGCGCGTGTTTGGCCTGATTAACGAGGCGAAGATCAATATCGACATGATTGTGCAGAACGTTTCTACGGACCGCCCGAACGTGACCGATATTTCGTTCACCTTGGACCAGGCGCACGGGCCGCTGGCCCTGCAGGCGCTTGAGAAGGCGCAGGCAGAGATTGGTTTTGAAGAGGTCATCTATAACGAGGCCGTTGGCAAGCTTTCACTCGTGGGTGCGGGCATGAAAACCAACCCGGGTGTTTCGTTCACGTTCTTCGAGGCGCTCAGCAACGCGGGTGTGAACGTCGAGATGATCTCCACCTCCGAGATCCGTATTTCGGTGATTACTGAGCTGTCGAAGCTTGATGATGCGGTGCGTGCCGTGCACACCGCCTTCGCGCTAGACACCGAAGGAGAAGCCACCGTCTACGGCGGGACCGGGCGCTAACCTGGGTTCTACCGATCTATAGAGATGCTAAGAAAAACTTCAAGTTTTTCTTAGCATCTCTATTTTTATCCTGCTCCGAGGTTCTCTCAGGCATCCGAAGACTCTCAGTCGAAATTCCTCTGGATGCAGTACACCCCCATACACGACACTTGGTAAGCGTTGCCTTTTATAGCCAGTAATTTTGTATTGTCTGTAGCGTATTTAGCGGATAGTTTAATCTAGAAGGATGGCTGAGGTATTGAAGGTTCTTAATGGCCCGCAGTGGCGTACTTATGCGAGGGAGCATGAGCGCCGGGCGGGTCGTTTTGCTGACCCGTTTGTGCGTCGGCGCGAGCAGGGGCAGGCGCATCCGGTTGAGGATTTTCTGTTTACGTACTACACGCTCAAGCCCGGTCAGTTCAAACGCTGGCACCCTGGGGCTGGTGTCATTCTGCTGGATGCCGCCGAACGTGTCAGCTGGAAATTCTACCGTGCGGCAACCGAAGACGAGCTCGTCTTAGCCGGGCTCTCCCCCGACGATGCACACACCCATGCCGAACGCGGTGACGCGGTTCTCGTGGACGTACCCCAATTTGTGGACAAACGCGGTACCGCCCTCACGTTCACCCGCGAAATCTTGGGCAACACAGCCGATAAGAAGGCATTCTTCGGGTGCTTTGGTATGCACGAATGGGCGATGGCGTATAAATCAGTTCAGAACAATATTCGTCACGACTACCTGGATTTGCGTTTGGGTGCTGAAGGCACCGACCGGGTGGTTGAGTCGCACCGCATCCGCTGCTCGCATTTCGACGCGTTCCGGTTTTTCATGCCTCAGGCGGCACCCATGAACGAGCTGCAGCCCACCCGTGAAACACAGCGCACCATGGAGCAGCCCGCCTGCCTGCACGCCAATATGGATATTTATAAGTGGGCATACAAGCTGATCCCGCTCATAGATTCAGCGCTCGTGATGGACTGTTTTGAGCTTGCCTGGGATGCGCGCGAACTCGATATGCGCGCCGCACCGTACGACCTTCTCGATTGGGGCTATGAGCCTATTAAGGTAGAGACCCCTGAGGGTAAAGCCGAGTATGTGCAGTATCAACGCGAGCTGTCGGAACGTTCAGTGGCGCTGCGGCGACGTCTGCTGACCACCATAAACACATTCTTGTAATTACACGTTTACATCTAGCTGCATCCCGGCACCGTGTGTTGGCGGTGCCTGCCAGGCATTGTTGTGAAAGCAGTTTTGCCGGTGTTCTCGTGCCGTACCAGCCCGTGAAATAGAGTTATGTCTGCGTGCTTTTTCACGGCGGCACTTCAAGGCTTGCGGTACCATTAAAGACGGCTCAACCAAAACTCACGCACCCAAGGAGTGCCCACACATGGCCCGTATTGTTGTTGATGTTATGCTCAAGCCCGAAATTCTTGACCCGCAGGGTAAAGCTATCGCTCACGAGCTGCCCCGTATCGGTCTAAATTCCTTCACTGACGTTCGCCAAGGCAAACGTTTTGAGCTGACCGTCGAAGGCGAAGCTACCGAAGAGCATCTTGCGCAGGCACGCCAAGCGGCAGAAGAGCTGCTCTCAAATCCCGTCATCGAAGACGTTGTGAACGTCTCGGTTCTGGAGGACTAAGAGCATGGCAGAATCACTCGCAGCACACGAAGTTCCCCTTGTTGGCGACTTCAGCGTCTCGGCACCCAACCCCGAATTTGCTGATGCGCGCATCGGCGTTATTACTTTCCCCGGCACCCTCGATGACCGTGATGCGGCGCGTGCAGTACGGTTAGCGGGCGGAACCGTCGTCGAACTTTGGCATGACGACGAAGATCTCAAAAACGTTGATGCCGTCATCATTCCCGGCGGTTTCTCCTACGGCGACTATCTGCGTGCGGGCGCTATCGCGGCGAAAGCACCCGTCATGCATTCGGTCATCGCAGCAGCAAATGCAGCGGGAACATCGGGCTCTGCTCCTCTGCCGGTGCTGGGCATCTGCAATGGTTTTCAGATTCTCACTGAGTCGCATCTGCTCCCCGGATCCATGATTAAGAACGATCACCGCAAGTTCATTTGCCGTGACCAAACCCTGCGCATCGAAAATAACGCTACCTCGTGGACCGGCTCTTACGAACCTGGGCAAGAGATTGTTGTTCCGCTTAAAAACCAGGACGGTCAATACGTGGCGGACGCCAAAACTTTAGAGGCGCTCGAAGCCGAGAATCGCGTGGTGTTCCGATACGTGGGTTTCAACCCGAACGGTTCACGCCACGATATTGCCGGTATCAGCAACGAACGCGGAAACGTCGTCGGTCTGATGCCCCACCCAGAACACGCGGTTGAGCCCGGTTTTGGTCCCTCATCCTCCGGATTCGGTGATGTTTCACTACGAGGCGGTGCCGACGGCTTGGGCGTCTTCACCTCCGTTCTTTCCAACCTGATTAACGCCCGCTAGACGCACGACGACAAGGATAGACACAAGCGATGAGCGAGAAGCAGTTTAACCTCGATACCGTCGAGCACGCGGCGGAAACCCCCGATACTGAACTCCCCTGGGCAGAGCTGGGGTTAAAGGAAAACGAGTTCGAAGACATCAAGAAGATTCTGGGCCGCCGCCCGACCGCGGCCGAGCTGGCCATGTACTCAGTCATGTGGTCCGAGCATTGCTCCTACAAATCCTCGAAAGTGCACCTGAAGCAATTCGGCGCCAAGGTTACCGATGAGATGAAAAAAGACCTGATGGTCGGCATCGGAGAGAATGCTGGCGTAACCGATATCGGCGACGGGTGGGCGGTAACCTTCAAGATCGAGTCACACAACCACCCCTCCTATGTTGAGCCTTATCAGGGTGCGGCAACCGGAGTGGGCGGTATTGTGCGTGACATTATTTCGATGGGTGCACGCCCGATCGCGGTTATGGATCCGCTGCGTTTCGGCGCTATCGACCACCCGGATACCGCCCGCGTGGTCGGCGGTGTGGTTGCGGGCATCGGCGGCTACGGTAACTCTCTAGGTCTGCCCAATATTGGCGGCGAAACCGAATTTGACGCCTGCTACCAGGCAAATCCCCTCGTCAATGCCCTGGCGGTCGGTATTATGCGCCACGAAGATATTCGCCTGGCAAACGCATCCGGTGTGGGCAATCAGGTAGTGCTCTTCGGGGCACGCACCGGCGGCGACGGTATTGGCGGCGCATCCGTACTAGCTTCAGAGTCCTTTGACGATACCAAGCCCTCCAAGCGACCCGCAGTGCAGGTAGGCGACCCCTTCGCCGAGAAGGTCCTGATCGAATGCTGCCTGGAACTCTTCAAGGGTTCCGTGGTCGAGGGTATTCAGGATCTCGGTGCTGCCGGTATCTCCTGTGCAACCAGCGAGCTCGCCTCCAACGGCGAGGGCGGCATGCACGTAGACCTTACCAAAGTACTCTTGCGAGACCCCACCTTAACCCCCGGCGAAATTCTGATGTCGGAATCGCAGGAACGCATGATGGCGGTCGTTTCGCCCGAGAACGTCGAGCGTTTTGAGGCGATTATGAAGAAATGGGGCGTGGAGTACTCCTTCTTGGGAGAGGTGACCGATACCGGCCGTCTGATCATTGAATGGGACGGCCAGGTGATCGTCGATGTAGACCCGCGTACTGTGGCGCACGACGGCCCCACCTATGAGCGCCCCTATGCGCGCCCGGCTGGTCAGGATGCACTCCAGGCAGACCATTTCACCGGCTCCGCTGCCGACGATGCACGCCCACGCGGCGAACAGCTGGGCGAGGCTATCAAGGCGTTCATGGCGTCCCCGAATATGTGCTCCAAATCCTGGATCACCAATCAATACGACCGCTACGTGCAGGGCAACACAGCCCTCTCTATGCCGGACGATTCAGGTGTGGTGCGTGTGGACGAGAACACCAATTTGGGGGTCGCGCTGGCGACTGACGCATCACCACGTTTTACCTACCTTGACCCGTATGAGGGCGCACGCGCATCCCTGGCGGAGGCCTACCGTAATGTGGCAACCGTGGGTGCCCGCCCGGTCGCGGTTTCGGACTGCTTGAACTTCGGTTCCCCCGAAGATCCGGACGTCATGTGGCAGTTTGCCGAAGCCGTGCGCGGTCTTGCCGACGGCTGCATGGAGCTGGGTGTTCCGGTCACCGGCGGCAATGTTTCGCTGTACAACCAGACCGGCGGTAAGGCCATTAATCCGACCCCCGTGGTCGCGATGATGGGCGTAATGGACGACGTTACCCGGCGCACCCCCTCGGGTTGGGCCCCGGAACACGACGGTCAGGCCATCTACCTGCTGGGTACCACGCGTGACGAGCTGGACGGCTCAGAATGGGCGCGTTTCAAGGGCCACCTGGGTGGTCTGCCCCCGAAGGTTGATCTGGCGGTTGAACGTCAGCTTGGCGATATGCTCGTGAATATGTCGCGTGACGGCATGATCGATGCGGCGCACGACGTTGCCGCCGGTGGCCTTGCCGCAGCACTCGCGGAAGCCTGCCTGCGTTTCAACACCGGGGCGCGCATCGGGCTGGGCGAAGTTGCCGAACGCGACGGGCTCGATTTGTTCACCCTGCTGTTCTCGGAGTCCTTAGGTCGCGTGGTGGTTTCCGTCCCGCGCTCTGAGGAGGTACGTTTCAAGGATATGTGCACCGCCCGGCAGTTCCCGTTCGCGCGCATCGGCGTGGTGGATGCGCTCTCGAACGCGCTGGACTTCCAAAACGAGGTTTCCATTAACCTTGATGAGCTGCGTGCCGCTCACGAAGGCACCATGGCAGCTCACTTTGGTGAGGTGGCGCAGGGCTAGAGCACCTGCAACATGCCCCTTGGGGCTCAAAGCGGCGGGCTGCACCGTTGCATTGAGCCTCAAGGGGCTTCTTTACTTTCCCCAACACCCCTGCAAAAACGGCAGAATATTGCCGAAAACCTGCTTTATCTTCCCTATCAGTCACTCCATACCTTGAAATCGGCAATATTTTACCGATTTACCCAAAAAATCCAGCTTTTCATTCGCTATACTAATAAATCGGCAGTATTTCACCGGTTTGTTTGACCGGGGTTAGATAAGGAGCGGTAGTGGCACGAGAACTCACTGGAACACTTGCCCAAGTGGTGAGGGCGCACCGGCGTGAGCTCAAACTTACTCAAGAGTATTTGGCACTTCTTGCGGGAGTCTCAGAGCGTACTATCCGAGACCTCGAAAAGGGTCGCGAATCCGTTGCCTTCAGTAAAGTAATCACCGTACTTGATACCCTCGGTATCGATCTCATCTTGAGGGAGCGCTAATGCCTGAAATCCTCGCAGATGTTTACAAGAAAGGGATTCTCGCCGGGCACTTTTCTCGAACCGACGATGGAGCCACAGCTTACACCTATGCGAGTACGTACCTGGAAACTAGCAGCAAGCCCCTATCCCCCACCCTGCCGCTCTCCACAGACTCGTACCGCAGGGAAGGTGGGGCACTACCACCATTTTTTACCGGGCTTTTACCCGAAGGACGTCGTCTAACAGGCCTTCGGAAACACCTCAAAACTTCAGCAGATGATGAACTTGGGATGCTCATTGCTGTCGGGGAGGACACCGTGGGAGATGTACAGATAGTTTCTCCCAACACCCAGCCTGCTCAGCTAGTTATTCCTGATGCAGGCGAACTCATTCAAAGTGAGGACTTTCAGACCATAACATTTTCAGAGCTAATAAACCGGCATAGTATGATTGACCCTGCGGCCATACCGGGAGTTCAAGACAAGGTCTCTGGAAAGATGCTTACTCTTCCACTACGTAGCAGTGAGGATTTCTACCTTCTTAAAATTTCTCCTCCAGAATACCCTCAAGTAGTTGAAAATGAGTCTTTCTTCCTAAAAGCAGCGAGCCGCATTCACGCTTTTCCTCAAGTCGTCTCTCACCGTCTTGTACATGATGCAACGGGCCGCTCAGGAATTCTAATACGCCGTTTTGACCGTTATATTGATGAGCATGGTATAGCGCATCGTCTTGCAGCCGAAGATGCATGTCAACTCAGTAATCGTTACCCCTCCGACAAATACCTTTTAACCGCAGAACAATGTTCTGAAGCCCTACTGACCCAGGTGTTTTCACCCCGCATTGCAGCTCCCGAGGTTTTCCGCCAGTTTGTCTATGCGTGGCTTACCGGAAACGGCGATCTGCATGCCAAAAACCTGTCAATTGTGGAGAATCGTAAAGGGCAGTATGAGCTATCCCCCATCTACGATATCCCTTCAACCGCCCCGTACGGGGACAAAAGCATGGCGCTTCTTCTCAGCGGGAAAAAAGATGGTTTATCGCGGCGTAGGTTTCTGACATTTGCACATAACATAGGTGTGTCGTCCAGGGTTGCCGAGCATGTGCTTGAAGAAGTTCTTACAGGCACCGAACACCTAGCCGAACAAGCACGTGAAGAGTTGCCATTCGATTCACACCGCATGAAGGAGCTTCTCAAAGTTTTGAAGAACCGGCGCAGGTCCCTGCTATAATCGCGCTGACTTTATACACCACGACACCCTATCTTTTGGACGGTTCTCAAGCCTTCAATGTGCAGCATGTCTTTATGTCATATTTCGGCGGGGAACCGTAATTCTGACGTGTTTTTAATAACCTATCTGTTGGTGGGCTAGGCAATAGTGTGGAGCAGAAGATGGAGCACTGCAGGTATGAAATACGCCGGTGGTGCGCCCGCGAACTAGCGCACTACCGGCGGTGCCGCACGAGCCCGAACTGCCCCGTGAAGGGCGGGTATTTTATGGACTCAGCGGAGGCTGTTTTATTAGCTGCCGCTAGGACAGGCGGCCCAGCTGCGCAAAGAGTGATGCATTAATGCGGAAGCCTTCGACGGTTTCGTCAATAAGGGCCTGCCGCTGCTCTTCGGTCAGGGGCGCGTTATCGAGCAGTTCCCGGTAACCATCTTTGAAAATTTTGGGCTTGGGCAGTTCAGTGAACCGGTACATGCTCAGCGCCTCGGCGGGAATGCCGTAGTGGCGCGCCACCAGTGCAGCGATTGCCTGACCACCCGACAGGTCCCCCAAGTAGCGCAGGTAGTGGTGCGCTAGGAAGCGTTCAGGAACGTTGGCGGTGGCGTTAATTCGTTCCACATATTCGATAGTTGCCGGCAGCGGCGCGTCAATATCCTGCTGCCCTAGTGCACGGATGTCGTTGCGGATGCTCGCGGCGCGGTCGAGCCCTTCAATGGTGAAGGGGTCGGTGATGGGGTTGCCTGCCTCACGCAGGTTTGCGGAGATCGCTTCCAGAGCCTCGTAAATGTAGGTGTACTGGTTGATCAGGCGCAGGTAGGCGGCGGTATCGAGTTTACCTCCCATGAGGTCTTCCATGAAGGTGGAGTGCTCGGCATTGTCGTGCACATTTTTGGTGCCCGCTTTGAGGCGGGCAGAGAAACGTTCGTTAGTTGTTTCAGGTGCGCAGGTAGTAGTCATAGCGGGTTCCTTAGTTGAGTTTGAGGGTTTGCGGCGCCAAATTTTTTACTGACACCGTGTCATCAAGTTTCGCTAATGACATATTGTCACTAAAACTTGGTTTTGGCAATACCCCTACCAAAATTTCTGCTAAGGTAACCCTTAGAGAGCTCGCATGCCGCCTTAGACACCTATTACGTTACACAAATCTTCTCTAATAGGTCTAGACTGGAAGCGAACATCACATCACCCTTTCGAAAAGAGAGTAGTCACATGTCTGTCTCACTCAGCGCCAAGCGCTCCTGGGCGTTCTTAGCCAGTGCCGCCGTCGGCCTTGGCAGTATCGTCTCCACACCCGTCGCATTCGCAGATACCACAACCACATCCGTAGCCTCTCAAACGCAGGTGCACAACACCGCAGATTCTTTCACTCAAGCAGAAACAACATGGGGGCTCAGAGATTCCTTCCGCGACTACTTACTGAGAGGAGTCGCCCAAGGCACCCAAAAGCTAGCCAGAGTCGGCACTAACCCCAAGGGTGAATACACTTTCGGCGAGTTTGACGCCTCCAAGAGCAGAGTCACCGACGACGGCTATGAGATCGTCTACACCGGAAGCAAAATCCACTACACCGGGCACCACGGCGTGCTGGAAACCATCATCACCGACTTCAGTATCATTATCAGCAAAGACGGCAAGGGTGAGGTGCGCGCCAATGTTCAGTCCCGCCCCTACGAAGGCACAACACCGCAGCCGCTGAAGTCATACCAGAATATTAAACTGGGCACTTTCGACGCTTCAGACCTCAAACACGACGGCAATAACATTTCTCTTGCCGCCAGCGACAAAACCAAAGTAATCCTCGCCGAAGAGGCTACCCCTGTTTTTGCTGGCTTCTATGATGCAGGGCAGAAACTAGACGCTATCTCGTTCAGTGGGCGTATCGCTCGGGGGTCCACAGAGACTCCCGCCCAGCCATCACCCAGCGAGAAGCCCACCACACCGGCACCGGCTCCTAAGACAAACACCGTTCAGCCGGAAGCGCCAAAAACCGACCAGCAACCGACTGCCGATGCTCCCAAGGCCGAAGAGAAACCCGCAGCCCCAGCACCCGCAGCCCCGGCCCTGCCCAATAACAGCACGAACACCGCCAAAGGGCATGTGGTTGAGTCCGGCTCCATGCAGTGGGGTATCCGTGATTCCTTCCTGCGTTACCTGTCAACCCTCGCACGCGGCAGCATCCAGGTCAGCGGTATGGAGAAAACCAATGCTGGCGGGCTGAACTGGACCAAGGCGTCCGGGGCCTTCGATCCGGCCACCCAAACCGGCCAGATCTCGTTCGCTGGCGAAGTGCATATCACCGGGCACCACGGGCAGCTCGACAGCACATTCAGCAACACCCGTCTTGTCGCTGTCAACGGCAAGGGCTATTTGGTGGTGGATGCCGAGGCACTAAACCTCAAAGGCGAACACAATACGTTCAAAGACCTCATAATGGCCGAGGTGGATCTGAGCGGCGCCTCCTACGAGAACAACGTTTTTAAGCTCTCGAACGCGGCTGTAACCGTGACTGTTGCCGGTTCGAATGCTCTCTTTGCGGGCCAGTACAGCGACGCTGATAAGCGCGCCATGGCACCGTTGAACCTGTCGGTGAAGCTTGGGGAGCAGCTGACGGATCTTAACGTAAGTCAGCCTGACATCGCCAAAGCTAATCAGGGCGGCGGCAACACCCCGCAGCTACCCGGCGCTGGTGATAATAGCGACAGCACAGCCAGTGGCGGTTCGGGGATATCTTCCTCCGACTCCTCCTCAAGTAGTGGCGACGCTTCTTCCAGTAGTAACCTAAGCAGCGGCGGCTCAGGCTCGGGCACAACCATCTCCACCAACCCGGCCCAGCCGGTATGCGTGCCCGTTACCCGAACCCGTAAGGTTGCGGTCACCCCAACGACCGCAGCAAAAGACGTGGCGTCCGCCTCAGACGGTAAGGTCGTCACGGCTGAACTGGGCTGGGGTGTGAAAGATTCGTTCCGTTCCTATGTGCGCGGCGGTATCGCCAACGGTAACTGGGATTTGAGCGGAACCACTTTTGCTCATAATACGTTCAACTGGTCAAGCGGCTCCGGAACAGTGAAAGACGGTAAGGGCTCAGTATCGTTTACTGGTTCAATCCATTTCACCGGCCACCACGGCGTACTCGACAGCACAATTGCCAACCCGCGCCTTGACATTAACGGCTCCAAGGGCGTCCTGTACGCGACCCTGACCAGCAACAATATGGAAGGCAAATCCAACAGCTACGGGGAAGTTGCCTTACTGGATGTTGACCTGAGCGGTTTGCAGACCTCTAACGGGTCGGTCTCCGTCAAGGGTGCATCAACCAAACTGACGGAGGCGGGGGCTAAATCATTCGCCGGTTTCTACTCCGCCGGGCAGGACATGTCCCCGCTGAGCTTCAACGCTTCGCTCTCAAAGAGCGGCGAGTCGAGCACACCCGCTGCAGCACAGCCGGCCGAGAAGACCATCACCGAAACCGTGTATGAGGGTGAAGGGTGCGATAAGAAGCCTCTGGCTCATACGGGTGCTAGCGGCGTGCAGAGCAGTGTTGCCGGTGGCTTCTCAGCGTTGCTCACCGGGGTGGGTGCACTGTTCTATGTGCGTCGTTCACGTGCTCAGGCATCCGATAACTAGGGCGTAGCGTGCACTGCTTGGGGTGCGGTGAAGGTGAAGAAGCCCGCCGCACCCCTCAACTTATTTCGCATCATTATTCACACTATTCGCAATATTTTTGAGAGTGAACTCGTATGTTTATCCATTCACTAGTGAGCGGCATCAAAGCCCCCAGCTGTTTCTCACAGAAAATTGCTGCCCTCATGATGGCGGCGTTGCTTTTCACCCTATCCGCGTGCGGCATCGGTACCCAGAACCCGAATAATGCCGCCTCATCACAGACGATAGTTAGTGAGGAACAAAGCAGCGCTGTCCTCGCTGAACTAGCCCAACAACTTAAAGACGGCAAGGCCGCTCACCCGAAAGAAGTGACCGGCCCCTCAAGCGCAAAGAACACCCCCGAGGTGCAGGCAATGGTGGACACCCCCACCCCGCAGCTGCCGGTAACTTTTAAGGACTACACCGGTAAAGAGGTGACTGTTAAGTCAGCGGAACGCATCCTGGCCCTCGATACGTACGGGACTCTGGCACAGGATGTGATAGCTCTCGGCTTGGGCGGACGACTGGTGGGGCGTACAGTCTCTAACACGGAGCAGTCGCTCTCGAAGCTTCCGGTGATGACTCAGAACGGGCACGATCTCAACGTTGAGGCTATTCTCTCCGCCAAACCAGACGTGGTGTTCCTCGACTCGTCAGCTTCTTCACGTGATGCGGCACAGAAACTGGAAAGCTCCGGTATTACAGTGGTACTGACCGACACGAATCGTAAAATGAACCTCATTATTCCCCAGCTCAAGCTGGTGGCGCAGGCCCTCGGCGTGCAGGAGGCGGGGAATACGGTGGCTGAACGCATCCAAAAAGACCTTGACTACGCAACCACCACCTTGAAGGAAGTCGCGCCGCAGGGAGATCAGCGCCTGTCGATGGCTTTTCTGTATGTGCGCGGTAACTCGGGAGTGTTCTTCGTGCTTGGAGACGGCTACGGCGCAGATGAGCTGATCACTGCCGTAGGCGGTCGAGGCGTCGCCGCCGAGAACGGGATTAAAGAGATGACAATGGCCAACGCCGAGGCACTGGTAAAGCTGAACCCAGACCTTATTCTGGTCATGAGCCGCGGCCTTAAATCCACTGGCGGCGTGGACGGGCTGGTGTCCCGCCCGGGAGTGGAGCAGACCACCGCAGGTAAGAACCGGCGCATTGTAGATATGGATGACGGTCAGATCCTCTCGTTTGGCCCGAACACCCCAGCAGTCCTGCTATCGCTGGCGAAAGCCATCTACGCCCCAGAAGGACAGTAGTGGAACACGTAGCAGAGGACTTAGCGGTTACCTCAGAAACAGCCCGGCAGCGGCCAGCCGACGGAGAGGACCTCACCAAGGTGCAGAAACCCGTGGGTGCTGGGGCCCCAAAATACACGAACCCCCGACGTACCCGCGCGGTTGTGACGCTTTCGGTACTGGTTGTGACCCTCGTGGCTGTCACCATAGTGTCAGCCGGGCTGGGCCAATATAATATTCCCACCGACCAGGTGCTTGCCTCGTTCGCCCGCAAATGGGGTTTCATCCCGCCACAGCAGGAGTGGGCAATCGCTGACAGCACCCTGTGGAATGTGCGTTTCCCGCGCGTGCTTTTAGCCCTGTTCGTAGGCGCTGCATTAGGCTGCTCGGGGGCTGTTATGCAGGCGGTGTTTGGCAACCCGCTGGCTGAGCCGGGAGTGGTTGGTATTTCTTCAGGTGCAGCTGTAGGTGCCTGCCTGGCTATTGTGCTGGGACCCCAGTTGAGGGACACGTTTGCAGTACCGACCTTCGCCTTCATTGGGGCGCTAACCGCCACAGTATTGGTGTATGTTCTCTCCCGCTCGGGTGGACGCTCGCAGGTGGTGTCAATGATCCTGACCGGTATTGCGGTAACAGCGGTTGCGAACGCGGCTATCGCGTTCTGTGTTTATGTTGCTGACAGCACCAGCCGTGACGAGATCGTATTCTGGCAGATGGGGTCGCTGAACCGAGCCAGCTGGACATCATTATCGAATATGTGGTTTGTTGTGGTCGCGGCGCTACTGGCCTGTTTCATGATCTCCGGGAAACTTGACCTTTTGGCGCTGGGCGAGCGCGCAGCGCAGCATTCGGGGGTGAACGTTGAGCATCTGAGAATGCTGGCTATCGCGGCAACAGCTCTTTTGACGGGTGCGGCGGTGGCGCATTCGGGCATTATTGCGTTTGTGGGCCTGATTATTCCGCACCTGCTGCGGCTGCTGCTGGGGCCGTCGAATAGGGTGCTGCTGCCAGCTTCTGCACTGGGCGGGGCGCTGCTGGTGTCTCTCTCTGATCTGGTGGCGCGCACGCTTATCCCGTTCTCCGATATGCCGATCGGTATTTTCACGGCACTGGTGGGTGGGCCTACGTTCTTTTTCTTGCTCCGCCGGTCGATGCGTAAGGGCGGTGTGTGATGCTGCGAGTCGAAAACATTTCGTACTCGGTGGGGTCTCGGCGCATCCTTGAGGATATTTCATTTGAGGTGCACGCGAACGAGGTGGTCTCACTAATTGGCCCGAACGGTGCAGGTAAGTCTACCTTGTTGTCGGTAATTGCTGGGGATGTGAAACAGGATTCTGGGGTGGTGCAGCTTGATGGCGCCTTGACGAGTTCGTATTCTCCGCGGGATATGGCGCGTCGCCGGGCCATGCTGCTGCAGAAGACTCAGGTGGCGTTTTCGTATACGGTGCGTGAGGTGGTGGCGATGGGCCGCACTCCGTGGCGCGGCACCATCCGCGTTGATGAGGACGAAGCTGTTATTGAGCAGATGATGATCCGCACAGAGGTGGCCCAGTTCGCTGAGCGGGATATTACGACTCTTTCTGGCGGTGAGAGCGGGCGGGCGCATCTGGCGCGCGTGTTTGCGCAGCAGACTCCCCTGCTGCTTTTGGATGAGCCGACGGCGGCACTGGATATTAGGCATCAGGAGCAGACTCTCAAAAGTGCTCGTGACCTGGCGTCGGAAGGGGCCGGGGTGTTGACGGTGCTGCATGATTTGGATGTTGCCGCTGCATATTCTGACCGTATTGTGCTTTTGCAGCAGGGCCGGGTGGTGTGTGTTGGTTCCCCTGAGCAGGTGTGTACGGCGCAGCGGTTGAGTGAGGTTTATGGATATCCGATTGAGGTTTTGAAGCATCCTGTGACGGGGCGTTTGTTGATTCTGCCACTTAGGTAGCAGGAGCCCACCCCCACATTATCTATTCTGCATAAGGAATATACCCCACTTCCCGCGTGTTTTCAGGAAACACACAGGGAGCGGGATTACCTTTTATGCCCATTGAACCGATAGACTGAAAAATAAGCTTTGCCGCCTGAGTAGCGGGTCGGTAGAGGCCCGTGGCCTTTGAAGGAGAGTACTGGTTCATGAGTTCCAAGCCGCAGAGTACATCAACAGCGGATTCTGCGACCGCAGGTTTTGTTCCCGAGTACTCGGCGGATGCCCATAATGGCTCTGCGGAGCTTGCATCCTGTGGGCTGAGCACGGCCGAGGTTGAACGTGCCGTCGCAGCAGGGAAGGTAAACACACAGAACAATAAGTCTTCCCGCACCCTGTGGAGTATTATGCGGGCACACCTGTTTACGGTGTTTAACCTGGTGCTGGGGCTGTGCGGGCTGGTTGTGATTCTGTACCAGCGTTGGGCAGATTTGCTGTTCTTATTCGCGGTGGTAGCGAACGTCATTATTGGCTTTGTGCAGGAGTACAAGGCAAAACTTGAGCTTGACCGTATTTCTCTGCTGGATCGTGCCCCGGTGTCTGTGGTGCGTGACGGCAAGCTGTCCGAGGTCCCTATGGAGACCCTGGTTGAGGGCGACGTGGTGGTGCTCAAACGTGGAGACCAGGTGCCTGCAGATGCGGTGGTGCTGACCTCTGATTCGATGGAGCTGGATGAGTCTCTGCTCACTGGTGAGAATGACCCGATTGCTAAACGTCCTGGCGATATGGTGCTCTCGGCATCCAGTGTGTTGGCCGGTACCGGCCGCGTGCTGCTGCAGGCTGTGGGGGCTCAGTCGCGGGCGAGCAAAATCTCTGATGAGGCGCGCCAGTTTTCCCGCATCCAGTCTGAGCTGCGTGATGCGCTCGACCGTGTGGTGCGGTGGATTACTTTCGGCCTTGCCGTCATTATCCCGATCGTGCTGTGGGGTCAGGTGCGTGCCGCAGGTGGCCTTGAAGTTGTGAACCGTGATGGGCTCTGGGAGAACGTCGCCATTGCGGTAGTTTCGTCAGTGGCATCAATGATTCCGCAGGGTTTGGCGCTCATGACCACCCTGGCGTTCGCGGCGGCGGCGGTGGCGCTGGGACGTAAACACAATATTTTGGTGCAGGAGCAGCCTGCTGTTGAGGTGCTCGCCCGCGTGGATACGGTGTGCTTCGATAAGACTGGGACCCTGACTGAGGGCGGCGTGATTTTCGATTCGGTGCGCCCGTTGAGCACCCCGGCCCAGACCGAGGCACCGGAGGGCGACCAGTGGCGTGCGTCCTTGCCGAAGGGCTGGGATGAGGCGCTGGCATGGTTCGGTGCCGACGAGAACGCGAACCCGACCGCAGCAGCACTCACCGGCGGTTTTGCGGATGCGCCTGCTGAGAAGACCAGCGGAGTGGTTCCGTTTTCTTCGGCGCTGCGTTTTAGCGCGGTTGAGTTCACCTCATCAGGGGCGTGGCTGTTGGGCGCTCCCGAGGCTCTGCTGAACCAGGGCACCGAGGAACGTGAGCGGGCCCGTGAGCTCGCATCATTGGGTCTGCGTACGATGGTGCTCGCGCATGCATCCGCCGTGGTGCGCAACGATGACGGAGACCCGGTGCAGCACATCCCCGCCGACCATACTCCCGTGCTCTTCGTGATTTTCCGCGAAAATGTGCGCTCTGATGCTCCTGAAATCGTGGACTATTTCAATCGCCAGGGTGTAACCCTCAAGGTGTTCTCAGGCGATAACCCGTACACCGTGCAGGCAGCTGCGAAGACCGCCGGTATGGATATTTCTGCGGGCGCGATTGATGCCTCTACCCTGCCGGAAGACGGCCCCGAACTCGCCGAGGCTGCCGCAACCCACAATATTTTCGGCCGCGTTTCGCCCGAGCAGAAGAAGAACATGGTGATCTCGCTCAAAGAGCAAGGGCACGTCGTGGCGATGACCGGCGACGGCATTAACGATGCGCTCGCCCTCAAACACGCCAACCTCGGCATTGCGATGGGCAACGCGGCACCCGCAACAAAAGCCGTCTCGCGCCTGGTGCTTCTAGACGGCAAGTTCTCTTCGCTTCCCGCTGCCTTGGAACAGGGCCGCCAGGTGATTGCGAATATCGAAATGGTGGCAAACCTGTTCCTAACAAAGACCGGCTTTGCGATCCTGCTGGGTGTGGTCTTCGGTCTGATGGGGCTGATCTTCCCGTTCTTACCCCGCCAATACTCGACCGCGGATTTCCTGATTGTGGGCGCTTCCTCTTTCGCGCTGGCACTGCTGCCGAATTCACGCCGCTATGTTCCGGGGTTTTTGCACCGTGTGCTGAACTATACGGTTCCGAACTCTATTATTGTGGTGGCGATGCTTCTGACCGTGAATTTGGCGGCGCTTCTGGCGTTCCCGGGAACCGATATGCGGCAGGTGCAGACTGCTTCTTTTATCACCCTGGTGATTATGGGATTGTGGAACCTTGCGGCAGTGGCTAGGCCGTTTAACAAGGCACGTATCTTGCTGTTTGGGGCGCTGCTTGCCGTATTCTTTGCGGCGTTATTGGTTCCGATTTTGGTGCGGTACCACCAGTTCGAAGCTCCGTCGGCGCTATTGTTGTGGCTGTCGGTGGGTGCTGGTGTTTTAGGGGCGGTGCTGATTGAGGTGAATGCGCACCGCTCGCGCCGCTGGCAGAAGCGTCATTACCCAGACCTTGAGGTGGCGCCTCTGCGGTTCTTCCCGCAGAAGTAGCAACTGGGGCTTTGGTGAGCACGCCGTGTGTTTGTGCATCTTAGCGGGTGCACGGATGCACGGCGTGTCTGGGTTTTGCCGCGCCTGTGGGTCTGTGTGTAGTTTTTGGTTCTTCTTGCTTTCTGAGGCAAAACCGATTACAGTACTGATAAAACTTAAGGTTGTTTTAAACAGCCTTTAGCACAGGGTTGTTACTGGTTTGGCAGGCAAGACCTGAGTTACTCCGCCACGGGGCGTATTTTACGTTGGTGGCACCCGTGTATTCGGGCACCCTCATACGGGTGTTGCGCACGGTGAAGGAGCTGACTCGGGTCTTTTTTGTTTTCCAGGTTGCATCTTTTAGCAGCAGCCCGCACAGACAATATCGCTAATTATCCAAGGGATGAACCGTGAAGAACCACGAGCTTGGCGAGAAGATTCTTGATGGCCTAGGTGGCCCCGAGAATATCGCCCATTTTACGCACTGCGCAACACGTTTGCGTGTTACCCCATCTTCGAATGAGAAGGTGGACCGCACCAAAATTGAGAACCTGCCCGGGGTGCTGTCGATTATTGAGCAGTCTGGTCAGACTCAGGTGGTACTTGGTGACCGCGTTGAGGCGGTCTATAACGAGATGCTGACCTTACCGGGTATGAAGAACCTGGGTGAGGATGATGACTCCAAGGCTAAATCATCCGGCGGTAAAAAAGCTGGCTGGCTGACAAATGTTTTCGATGTGCTTTCCGACTCCTTCCGTCCCCTGTTGTGGGCGCTGCTGGGCACCTCCATGATTCTTACCTTGATCGTGTTCCTGCAGCAGCTCGGCTTTTTCGGTCAATACACTGACCTGACGACCGGCCAGAGCGTGAACATTGATATTGTGAACGGGCCGCGATTTCCCCTTGAGGACACCGCCGCCGCCGCGAAGGCTAAGAGCCTCGAAACCGAATGGATGAAGCAGTTCGCTTTCTGGTACATCCTCAAGGCCGCCGCACTGTCGGTACTGAACTTCATGCCCATTATGCTTGGCGCAACCGCCGCAAAGCGTTTGGGCGCGAATATGTGGGTTGGCGCTGCTATTCCGGCAGCGCTGATGACCGGTACCTTCCAGAGCCTCACCAAACTTGCTGACGAGCATACTAGGATGCTTGATGTGCCCATTATGGGCCTGCACCTGCCGCTGTACGCTTACGATTACACCGGCCAGGTGTTCCCGCCCCTGCTGGCGGTTGCTCTCTTGGCGCCTCTGGAGCGTCTGTTGAAAAAGATCATTCCGAATATGCTGCAGATGGTCTTCGTCCCCATGCTGTCCGTTATTATTCTGGTGCCCGTAACCGCTTTCGTGGTGGGTCCCATCGGTATTGGCGTGGCTATGGGTATCTCTGACTTCCTGAAGAATGTTAACGGTGTAGCTCCGGGAGCCGTGGGTGCGCTGATCGCAGGTCTGTACCTGTTCATGGTGCCGCTGGGCCTGCACTGGCCGCTGAACGCCGTGATGATTAACAACCTGCAGACCCTGGGCACCGACTTTATCCAGTCCCCCATGGGTGCTTACAACTTCGCCGTCTTCGGCGCGGTGACCGGTGTTGCTATTAGGGCTTCAAAGAATAAGGAGCTTCGCCAGACTGCGGTAGGTGCTTCTATGTCCGGTCTGCTCGGCGGTATTTCCGAGCCCTCCCTCTACGGTGTGGTTCTGCGCTACAAGCGGGTTATCCCCCTCATTCTGGTACCGGCCGTGGTCGGCGGCGCCACCATCTCACTGCTGGATGTCAAGTCGCACGCTTTCGCTTTCACCTCGCTCCTGTCGATCCCCGCGATGCAGCCTTCCGCACTGTACGCTCTGGGCTTGGCAATTGCTTTCTTTGGTGCAATGACCGGTGTGCTGCTGTTTGGGTATGAGTCGCGCTCAAAGAAAGACGGGCAGGCCGCTGCCGAGACCGGGTCTGAGGGTGAGTCTAAGGCCGCTGGCGCCGATGAGGCAGACACCGCGAAGAAGACTGACACCGCAGCAGCAGCTGCAAAGGCAGCCCCGGCAAAGCCTGCGGTTGAGTCCGGCACTGTGTATGAGCTGACTGCTCCGTTGGAGGGTAAGGCTGTGGCGCTGGAAGAGGTGCCTGACCCGGTATTTGCCTCAGGTAAGCTGGGTAAGGGTGTGGCCATTGAGCCGACCGGTACCGCCGTGGTGGCTCCGGCTGATGCAAAGGTAAGCGCCACTCTGCCGTCGGGCCACGCCGTGGGCCTGAAGTTCGAGAACGGTGTTGAGATGCTCGTTCATGTGGGTCTGGATACCGTTCAGCTTGACGGTAAAGGCTTTGAGGTGAAAGTTGCTAAGGGTGATTCCGTGAAGGCTGGCCAAGAGCTGCTGACCTTTGACCCGACCGTCATTAAAGAGGCGGGCTATCCGCTCATTACCCCGGTACTGATCACGAATACGAATAAGTTCGCCGATGTTGAAGGCTTGCCTGGCGCAGCAACACCTGAGTCTACAGTTATTCGGGTGACTACAAAGTAGCCCTACGGACCCGATAAAAGCCCCCGCCTTCCCCTACCGTTGGGGATAGCCGGGGGCTTTTTCTGTTTTTACTAGGCCTTGTGAAGCACCCAGAGAATCGATAACCGAATGTGCAGTAAATCCTTATCATATCGCAGCCGAGGTTCCCACCTCACACAACGCAGGATACGGAAGTGCTTGTGCCGCACGGGGTTGGTTTACAAGGCGTTATCTGTATGTGGAGGCCGTTGCCTAAGAAACCCTAGAAGGTCGCTAGTGCCCTCCTTAGAATATAATGGCCCACTATAAAGCGGGGTCCCACCATGTACACATGGTGGAACCCCGCTTGGCTGGTTTTAGGTGCTTAGCCTAAAGGCTACTTCTCCCAACCAGCGTTAATCCATACATCCGGGTCATATGCAGAAGTAGCAAACAGGCGAGGCCCGTAGTTTGCCAACCCCTTCTTGCACGCCTGGTAGTTGGGGCCGTTAGAGACAGGGATGTAGATAGCGACCTCAGCGAGGTGACGCTTCTCCAGCTCGGTTGCTATCTCAAGCTGTTTCTTATAATCTTCCGTAGCCATCATCTTATCGGCAAGGGAATCGAGTTCTTTACCGTGTCCGTTATTAATCTCGGACCGGTAGAAATAGTACGCGGAATCCACCGGGTTGGTGGTGATGCCGTACCCGGCAGACTTAATACCGTAAGACCTTTCGGTTGAGACCTTCACCAAGTCATTTTCACCGGTGTAGGTCACGATCTTTATCTCAATACCGATCTTCTTCATCTGATCCGAGAAGAACTGTGAAGTCGTCTTAGTGTCCTGGCCATCTCCAAAGGTAGCTAGCTCATACGAGGCTTTCTTGCCATCCTTAGCGTAGAAATCGCCGTCCTTCTTATAGCCAGCGTCCTCCAGGATTTTCTTTGCCACGTCTTCGCCGATCTCCGTGGGATAGCTGTCCTTGTAGCCTTCCTGCAGGGGCAGGAAACACATAGACCCGGGGGCTTTCTCACTCCACCCGATCTTTTCGAATCGGATCTTCTGAAGCTGCTCACGGTTGATACCCGCCACAATTGCTTTGCGGACGGGCAGCGGAATTTTATCCGGGTTAAGTTCATAGTCTGAAACACCCAGCGCAGTACCCTTACGGATATCAATATTTGACATCTTTGATACATCGGCATAGACATTTTGCGCGCTGGCAGAGATTACGTCAATTTCGCTGTTCTTGAATGCCGCCAAAGAGGCTGCCTCACCCAGAGAACGAATAGAGATTTTCTCCAGCAGAGGCTTCTGCCCCCACCACTTATCGTTCCGGGTCAGGATCAAGGACTTCTGAGAAGTGTCCCAGTTCTCAACCTTAAAAGGCCCTGCCCAGTACTTATCGAGAGGCTTGTTAATGAGCCCGTCATTAAAGAGCTTCTTATCCACCAGCGCAGGGTGAATAAAGGTGGTAATAATGAATCCCCCGTCAATAGGATAGTAGGGTTTTTCCATAGTAACCTTAACCGAGAACTTGTCACCGTCCTCTTCAACGCTCTTTACCTGCTTCCACATGGGAGCGTCGGTTACCTGGTATTCGCCAGCAGGTGCTGTAAAGATCTTGTGGGCTGCACGTACCGATTCAATGTCAATGGGGGTGCCATCGTTGAACTTTGCCTTGGGGTTGATCTTGAAGGTAACAGTCTGAACGCCGTTCTTAGTTTCAGCTTTATACTCTGTAACGTAATCAGTGTTTAAGCTGGGCTTACCCGTATAGTCATACTTGTACCCGCCAGCGTATGCTGAGTTCATAGCGGCTTGGATAGCGATGGAACCTGAAGTATAGCCGTTGGTGTTGAAGGGGTTAAAGTTTTCAGGAATTCCGTTGAAAGCAAGACGCAGCTCGCCGCCTTCTTTGAGTTCCGAACGGTCTTTGGGGTTAAATGATACGGCCTTTGAGATATCGTCCCCAGCACCAAGCGCAGAGTTAGTCTCGTTCTTTTTATTACCACCGCATGCGGCAAGCAAACCGACGGTTCCCAGTGCAACCGCGCCGGTGAGCAGGGTGCGCCGATTGAGTGACATGTTCGTCATCGAATCTCCTAGCGTTCGAAGTAGGGCAAGGCATCTGCTAGCTACTTTGAGCCTGTCATCATTGAGGACACAGATAGCCTGATGTGGGGCGGGGTGCCCCAAAGAAGTAGAGTTCCTGGAGTTAATTATAGCGGCAATTTTAGCCGTAAAGTGACCTGTGGCGCACCCAGGCTGCCGATTTATTCACACAACCATGCATATCTTAAGGGCATAAAATACGCTTTACTGTGTTTTGATTTGTTTAAGAAACTTTGTTCTTAATGTTTACTTTAGGTTCATAGCAAGGCGCATATTAATATACCGTATGGGTCGCACACCGCCGTTCACGCGGCGCTGAGAGGTCCCTCCCGCCAGAAGCTAATGAGAGTAGCTTCGGTGATTTTGGTATGAAACAATGTGGAACCGCATCCGCACTATTGGGCTGCGCCTCAGTGGCTGTTAGCTGCCTAAAGGTTAAACCTGTAGGAGCGGACTGCTTCTATGGGTGAAGAGCCCGCCCCTACAGGAAAAGCAATACACAGCTTGTTACTTGAGCCAACCGACCTTTTCCCATTCAATGGGTTTGAAAAGGGTAGGCCCGTAGTTCGCCAGTTCTTTCTTGCACATCATCAGGTCGGGGCCGTTAAACACCGTGCCGATGGTCGAGACCTCTGCCATGTGCTTCTTCTCAATCTGGTTGCACATCTTGTTCCGCTCCGCATCGTCTTTAATGACCGCCATCTTTTCGATCATTGCGTCGATCTCGGCATTGCCCACACCGTCGTTCTCTTTAGAGTAGTAGAACTGCTTAGTGGCAGCAGTGCCATCCGCACTGCTGAGACTAAAGCCCGACACTATAATGTCGTACTCTTTAGAGCCGGTAACTTTCGAAAACTCCGCAGAACCGCGAGTTTCGACCTCAAAGTTAATGCCGATCTCCTTCATCGTCTGAGCGAAACTACGCGCCATGCTGCTCTTACTGGGGTCATCGCCAAACACGGTGATTTTATACCGCAGCTGCTTACCACCCTTAGCGTAGTACTCGCCGTCCTTCGTGTATCCGGCTTCTTCTAAGAGCTTTTGGGCAGCAGATTTTGCATCCCCATCTGCCTTCGGGAAATTATCCTCGTAATACTCCTCGAATGGTAGGTGCAGCATTGAGCCGGATGGGTCTTCTTCGTACGGCAAATTCTGAAAGGCAATATTGCTAAGAGCCTTCCGATCAATACCTAGGAAAATCGCTTTCCGCACTTTTGCATCTTCAATCCGTTTGGGGTTCAAATTCAGACCACCCGCATACAGCAGCTGACCTTTGCGCAGCTCAGCGTTCGCAGTATTTTTCAGTTCGGCATATGATGTGGAGGTGCGCGACTCAACTGCATCTACCTCCCCGTTCTTAAAGGCAGCAACCTTCGCGCTTTCCTCCAAGCCCCGGAAAATCACCCGGTCAAGCACGGGCTTCTCACCCCACCATTTCTCATTCGGCACCATAGTGAAGGTGTTTTCGGTAGAGTTCCAGCCTTTATCAGCCAGCTTAAACGGGCCGCACCCAAACTCAGGGTGCGGGTTATTCACAAACCCGTCGTTGAAAACTTTCGGGTCTTCCATGCCGGGGTGGAAAATCGCATCGAACATCTCGTTTAACGGGTAGTATGGTTTGGCCATAGTGACCTTTACCTTAAAGTTGTCCCCGTTGTTTTCGACGCTCTCAATATACTCATAGATACCTGAGCTGACAATATTGTAGTCACCGTCAGAGCTCTTGCGTATCTTCCAGGTGGACTGCAAGGCTTTGTAATCGATAGGGGTGCCATCGTTGAACTTTGCCTTGGGATTCAGCTCAATGTAAACGACGTCTTTACCACCCTCTTCTGCAGGTTTGAAGGAGAGGGCAAAATCCTTATTCAGCTCGTATTTTCCTAGGTGCGTAATATTCCACAGTCCCGCTGCACGGATTGAGCTCATCGCAATCTGCGTGTCGTAGGAATCTCCGCTTGTTGAATAGGTATTGAAATCCGGCCCAAGGGACCCCAGGGGGATACGTACCTCACCGCCCTGCTTCAAGTCAGACACCGGATGCGAATTGATATTGTACAGTTCCTCGGACTTAGCGTCTTTACCGGGTGCTTTAACCTTATCCTCTTTCTTCGAGCCGCCGCAGGCAGCTAACAGGCCCACGGTAGTCGTTGCGGCTGCAGCGCCCAGCAAGGTGCGGCGGTTGAAGATGTACTGCTTCTGCATAGCTATCGCCTCACGTCTACAAGTTCATTTACTGCACCAAGTGCTCCGGTGCGTCACCCGGCTTATATGCTTTACGGGTTTGGACTTATCCAAAGTTAAGCTATAAGTTCAGGTCATATCTCAGTACCTTACACCCGCATTTTATGGTTGTGGTAGAAAAAGCAGATTTTGTGGGATATTTAACAGTATATATGAATATTTATACGTAATATTCCTTCATTTACAATATTCATTGTATGCATATTTTGGCTTTTCTATCCTCCGAGTAGCCGAAGGACTGTTTCCTCCCCACACGATCTTCTGCAGAAAGTACACGTTCAAGACACCACAAGAGGGTGTGGCATTCCCAACAAATGGGAAACCACACCCTCTATGAAATGGAGCTATTGGATGTTTACTTCAGCCAGCCAACCTTCGCCCAATCAGTGGTTTGGAAAAGAGAAGGACCGTAGTTGGCCAACCCCTTCTTGCACATCATAAAGTCGGGACCATTAAATACAGTGCCCACAGTCGAGATCTCATCCATGTGCTTCTTCTCAATCTCGTTGCACTTCTTGTTCCGTTCTTTATCATCCTTGATGACGAGCATCTTCTCAATCATCTTGTCGATTTCTTCCGAACCTATGCCCTCATTATCCTTCGAATAATAGAACTGCTTGGTAGCAGAAGTACCGTCTGCAGTGCTAATACTGAACCCTGAGAACGTTGTATCGTAGTCACGTGCAGGGATAGCCTTCGAGAATTCACTGGATGCACGGCTATTTACACTAAAGTTAATCCCCAGTTCTTTCATATTCTGAACGAAGGTCTGAGCCATGCTGTTATTCACCGGGTCGTCGCCAAAGATTGAGATCTTATAGCTCAGCTGCTTACCATTCTTGGCGTAGAATTCACCGTCTTTCTTATATCCGGCATCTTCCAGAATTTTCTGGGCGGCAGCTTTCGCGTCACCATCTGCTTTCGGGAAATTATCCTCATAATACTCCTCGAAAGGCAGGTACAACCTTGACCCTGGCAGTTGCTCCTCCCACGGCAAACCTTGGTAACGGATTTTGGCAAGCGCCTCACGGTTGGTGCCAATAAAAATTGCCTTACGAACCTTCGCATCTTCAATACGCTTGGGGTTCAGGTTCAACCCACCTGAGAACAACCGCTGTCCCTTACGCAGTTCAGCGTTTGCAACGTTTTTCACTTCAGCATATGCGGTAGACGTACGTGCTGAGGCTACATCAATCTCACCGTTCTTAAAGGCCGCACGCTCCGCGCTAGCTTCGAGGGTGCGGAAAATGATGCGATCCAGTACAGGCTTCTCGCCCCACCATTTCTCATTCGGCACCACAGTAAAAGTGTTCTCAGTAGAGTTCCAGCCTTTATCAGCGAGCTTAAACGGACCACACCCAAACTCAGGGTGCGGGTTATGCACGAACCCATCATTAAAGACTTTCGGGTCAGCCATTTTGGGGTGCAAAATAGAGGCGAACAGCTCATTAAGCGGATAGTAGGGGGAAGTCATCGTTACCTTGACCCTGAAGTCATCGCCGTCACGTTCGACTTTCTCAACGCTGCCATAAATACCGCTGGTAACGATCTTGAAATCTCCCTCTGTGCTCTTAAGGATCTGCCACGTTGCCTGCAGCGCCTTGTAGTCCATGGGAGTACCATCGTTAAACTTAGCTTTGGGGTTCACCGCCACGTACACAACGGTTTTACCGTTTTCCTCTTTCGGGTCGAAAGATACAGCAAAATCCTTATTCAGTTCGAGAGTGCCGTTAGGCAACGAAGACCACAAGCCAGCCGCATAAAGTGTACTCATTGCAGCATACGTATCGCTGTTACTACCGCCGGTTGAGTAGACATTGAAATCAGGCCCGATAGAGCCCAGGGGGAGACGAACTTCCCCGCCCTGTTTCAAATCTGAGACCGGGTGGGCATTGATATCGTACAGGTCTTCTACTTTAGCTCCCTTGCCAGCAGACTTGACCTTTTCTTCTTCTTTCTTGCCGCCACACGCAGCCAACAGGCCCACAGTAGTTGTTGCAGCCGCGCCACCAAGCAGGGTGCGGCGGTTGAAGATATACTGCTTCTCCATAGTTATCGCCCAACTTTCACTAATGCACTCGTACCATCGAGTGCCTGACGAATCAACCAGGTGCACGTTCTGTGTGCTGAACTACAGTACCTGGTCTTAGTCTAGTATCTTACACCACAATTTTGCCCTGAGGGAACACGGATTGCCTCTTAATAGATAAAAAAATATACATTTCGCATATATATTCACAAGATTCCTGTGTTATCAGTATTTATGACGTAATTATTGCTGCTTCTTAGTGTCCTCAGCGGCCCAAAGAACACTCATTCAGCGTCACAGTACCGTCATTTCTGGCATCTCTTCCCTATCCCATGCTGAAAACGCACCGAGGGGCGGTCACCATCTGGTGTCCGCCCCTCAGCTCACATGCGGCTTACGACAAAGCCGACTCTAAAGCTACGCCGCCTGAACAACGTCCTCAGGAGATACCTGAGAAACGCCCTCGGGGAAGTAGCAAGCATATGCGTGGTCCTGACCTTCAACAGGCTCAAGCTCAGGCAGTTTCTCAAGGCATACCTTCTGCTTATCCTCAGGCAACAGCTTGAAGACAGGGCAACGACTAGAGAAGCCACAGCCCACCGGTGCATTCACCGGAGTCGGCAGATCGCCCTCCAGCATAGTGCGCTCACGCTTCGCCTCAACCTCTGGGTCTGGCACGGGGATAGCCGACAGCAAAGCCTTGGTATACGGGTGAACCGGGTTATCGAACACCTCGTCCACGCTACCAATCTCAACAATACGCCCCAGGTACATGACCGCAACACGGTCAGAGGCATGGCGGATCACGGCAAGGTCGTGGGCCACCATCAGGTAGCTGAGCCCCAGCTCGGCGCGAAGCTTCTCCAGCAGGTTAATAACACCCGCCTGAACGGAAACGTCCAGCGCTGAAACAGGCTCATCCAGCACCACAAGTTTCGGGTTCACGGCCAACGCACGGGCAATACCGATACGCTGACGCTGGCCGCCAGAGAACTGGTTCGGGAAGCGGTTCACATGATCCGGTTGCAGACCCACAGTCCGCATCAGCTCAATCACGCGCTTCTTAATATCCGCACGTTTCATCCCCTGGTTTTCAAGGGGCTCAGCCAGCACCTCGTACACCGTAAAACGCGGATCCAGTGCGCCGGTGGGATCCTGGAACACCATCTGCTGGTTCTTACGCAGTTTCAGGATCTCATTAGCCGACTTACTATCCTTCGTGGAGGTGCCGTTAATCAGGATCTCGCCGTCAGTGTTCTTGCTGAACTCCATGATTTCCAGCAGGGTGGTAGTCTTACCGCACCCCGACTCGCCCACAATAGAGAAGCACTCGCCTTCACGGATATCGAAGGTAACGCCGTTAACCGCTTTCACGGTGCCCACACGTTTCTTAATAAGTGAGCCCTTCATCAGCGGGAAGTGTTTCTTCACGTTGCGTACCTCAAGCACCGGAACACGCTCTTCACGCGGAACACCGTCAAACTTCGACACGGGGGTCTCAGGGATCGAGTACAGCTCATCAGCTGTCTTACTGATCAGATCCTGGGATATGCTGCACGATGATAGGTGCCCCTCACCCGCGCCGTCAAGCGGCATCAGCTCGGGCTCGCCAGCCTCATCCTTACAGCACTGGCCCCCACTTTTAGCCACAGGGCAGCGGTCGCGGAACGAACAACGCTCCACCGGGTTAATCAGGTTCGGCGGGGTGCCCTCAATCGGCACCAGCGACATCTTCTGCGAACGGTCTACACGTGGGACCGCACCCAGCAGGCCAATGGTGTACGGGTGGCTGGGGTACTTATACAGGTCCTCGGCCTTCGCGATTTCCACCGGTTTACCCGCGTACATCACCAGAATATCGTCCGCCATACCGGCAACGACACCCAAATCGTGGGTAATCATAATGGTTGCTGCGCCCGTTTCGTCCTGCGCCTTATCTATCACCTCAAGCACCTGGGCCTGAATCGTCACATCCAGTGCAGTGGTGGGCTCATCGGCGATCAGAACACGCGGGTCATTCGCAATGGCCATTGCAATCATAATGCGCTGGCGCATACCGCCCGAAAACTCGTGCGGGTACGAACGCAGACGATCCGCTGGGGAAGGAATACCCACCAGACGCATCAGCTCGATTGAGCGATCTTTAATCGCCTGTTTGCTCATGCCCTTATTGTGGATCTTCAAAACCTCGGCGATCTGCTGCCCAATGGTATACACCGGAGTGAGTGAGGAGAGCGGGTCCTGAAAAATCATGGAGATGTGCTTGCCACGGTACTCACACATTTCCTTATCGCTCAGCCCCAGCAGCTCGTTGCCGTTGTACTTAATAGACCCGGTGATATCAGCTGTCGTAGGGTGCAAGCCCATAATCGCCATCGACGCCACTGACTTACCCGAACCAGACTCACCCACAATACCGAGGGTTTTACCGGCATACAGGTCAAAATTCACGCCGCGCACCGCGTGCACCACGCCGTTTTCGGTATTGAAACTAACATGCAGGTCTTTAACACTCAGAACGGGAGAAGTGCTCATGAGTTTTATGCCTCCTCACTCTGGACGGATGCCTGAGCATCGGGATTGGAGTCGGTTGATGGTGCTGCAGCGTCGGCTTCCTGAGCCTCCGCGTCTTCGACCGTAGATGCCGATTTCTGGCTCTTAGGTTTCTTTGGCTTCTTGATCTTACCGACCGACATGGAAGTCGGGTCGAAGGCATCACGCAAACCATCGTTCATGAACGCCAACGGGGCCACAATGAGGAAAAAGAAAATAATGGGGAACCAGAACATGTGCGGCAGAGTGTTAATCTGTGCTGCTGCCTCGGCAATAAGCGAACCCAATGAGTAGTTCGGGTAGCGAATGCCGATACCGATGAAGGAGTAAACAACCTCAGCCAGCACAGCGTACATAATGCCACGTGTAAATTCGAGCACCAGCAGCGAACCAATATTCGGGATGAGGTGGCGCAGCACAATTTTGAACGGGTGAACACCCATATACCGAGCACCCTTGACGTAGTCACGCCCAATCAAAGACTGGCCCATTGCACGAATCAGACGAGCCGGGGACATCCAGTTAAAGATAATGAGCACAGCAGAGAGCACGATCCACGCGGGAACATTTTTCTGGATCTCTTTACCGATACCACTGTTCATCGCAATTGCCAGAATCAGCAGCGAAGGAACCATAATCATGACTTCCAGAATGAAAAGCATGACTTTATCAATCCAGCCGCCAAAGTACGCCATAATACAGCCGTATACTGCGGAAATAGCAATGGATACGGTACCCACAACCACACCGATTAAGAGCGAAACACGAACACCCTCAACCATTTGGGCGTAGAGGTCGTTGCCAGCTGCGTTGGTGCCAAAGAAGTGGGTAGTACTGGGCTCCTCCCCCAAAGCCAGATAGTCAATCTGGGTGGGGGTGTACGAGGTGAAGTACTGACCGAACATTCCGAACAGGAACATCAACACGAAAAGCCCCAGGCCAAACACCGCCAGCTTGTTCCGCATAAAACGGCGCAGAATAATGACCTTCTTATTGATGACTTTAAAGTCATCGCCTTTCACCACCGGAATGGCGTGAGTTTCAGTTACCTGGCTCATGAGATCCTCACTCGGGGGTCAACGATACTGGTGGCAATATCGGCGATAATAGCGCCGATGGCGAAGAGAACGGAACCGTAAGCCAACGTTGCGGTCGCGGCGTTCACGTCCTGCTGACTAATGGCGTCAATCGACCATTTACCAATACCGGGCCAAGCAAAGACTGTCTCGGCGAAGAAAGCACCGGCAAAAATCGCGGGTACCTGGTAGGCGATGGACTGTGCGACGGGAATAAACGACACACGCAGGGCATGGCGGGTAATCGCCTGGTTACGGGTCAGGCCCTTCGCGCGGGCAGTACGAACAAAGTCGGCATTGACGTTATCCAAGAGGTACTGGCGCTGAGCGATCTGGTAGGCTGACCAGCCCAATACGGTCATACAGAAGGTGGGTACCGCGTAGTGTTCCGCCAAGTCAATGATGGTATTCCAGAAGCCCGTCACACCGGGAGAGGAAATACCAGTTACGTAGAAAATGGTCTCCCCTGCGGACTGGTTAATCTGAATCGCAGCGGTTTGCACCAAAAAGTACGCCACAGGCGCGGGAATAATGTACACCAGGTAGGAGTAGCTAGTAATCACACGGTCAGAGAGCTTGTACTGGCGAGCTGCCGTGAATACGCCAAGTGCCACACCAATAACAATCGTCAAAATGGTTGCGGCAATCATCAGGCGGAAAGAAACCCAGACGCGCTGACCGAATTCTTCGTTCACATACGCGCCGTTGGGGCTGCGGCCCCAATCGAATTTGGTCACAACGTTGGTTAACCACTCGATATAACGGTCCCAAGCGCTTTTGCTCGGGTCAAGGCCCAAAGAGGCAAAGTTACGTTGAACCTGCTCTGGGGTCGGCCTGGGAATTTTTTCCTGTTCAAGCAGCGCAGGCTGAAGGGTAATAACCGCCGCGAAATAGCCCATCGTGGTAGTAATGAACACCATGACGAGATACGTGAGCGAGCGTTGGAGGACGTACCTAAACATGGGACGGCTCCCCTCCTCGAATATTCGGTGTCGTAGGCATGTGTGTAATGACTTCCAATGTCAAAATAACCCCGTGACTGTTGTCACTAGGATTACAGTTACTTTATCTTATATAGTCCGCTATCTATCCACCAAACCCACATTTGTGTTTTACACCGCCACCGCAGTGTTCGGAGGCTCCTTGGGGTGATGCAGCAACGATTTTCCCCACAGAACTAGCGGAGTTAAAAATTGTTACGAAAAATTTACACAATAATGCATATTGCGGGTTTTCGACCGTCATAAAGCGTGTCTTAAGGTCCAAAACACCCCAAAAATCCACCGATTCCCACTTAAAAAAGAGGAAAACCACGACACTGTAACAGCATACCCCTTGAAATTTAGGAGAACCTAAGATATGGGAAGCCCCGTAAACTCTTCATCATCGGTGTAGGGCAGAGTCTACGGGGCTGTACTTCCCAGCAGTGAACTCAGAACCGGTTACGGTACTCGCTCGCAGCAGCACCGGTGCGGAAGGCACGAATATTGTGGGCGATCAGTTCCTCCGGATTTACGGGGCGACCACCGGCGGCATGCGGGGTAATCACGATATTCTTCGCATCCCACAGGGGCGAATCGGAGGGGAGCGGTTCGGTTGCCGTCACGTCCAGCGCAGCGCCCGCAATCGAGCCGGAGTTTAGGGCGGCGACGAGTGCATCCTCATCAACAGTGGTACCGCGCCCCACATTAACCAGGTAGGCGCGCTTGGGCAGCAGCTGCAGCTTATGGGCATCAAGCGCCTTGAAAGTCGAATCGCTAGTAGGAAGCACCATCACGAGAATATCCGTAGTCGGCAGGTACTCATCGATTTGTTCGGTCGCAATCACCGGGAATCCGTTACGCTCCCCCGCGCTCTGCGCAACGCCGGTTACGTTCGCCCCGAAAGCCTTGAAGAGCCGCGCGGTCTCTTGGCCAATCGAGCCGAAGCCCCACACGAGCACATTGGCATCAAGCAGAGTTGTGACCTGGTCTTTCGGATGAAGTTTTTGCGCGCCGCCTAGCTCCTCAGCCCAACGATGCTCGACTGTTGCCTGCGCCAACGTCGGCAAGAAACGCACAAAGTTCAGGGTCAGCGCGAGTGCATGTTCCGCAACGGTTTTCGAGTGCAGACCCACACCTGCACAGATGGCGGCATTGGGGGTGAAGCCCGCCGCGCGTACCGCATCTGGCCCCGCAAGAAGTGCCTGGATAAGCCCCACATTCTTCATGCGGCGGGCGGAATCCGCGAGCTGATCGGCGGTATTCGCCCAGGCAATCAGAACCTCGGCATCGGTATCTTCCTCGGCGATAGGCTCCGTGGGGTTGTAGTGCCGCACAATATCGCCGGGTTCAAGCCCTAGTTTCTCTTCGTCGAGCGTAATTGAGGTAGGGAGCAGAATCTTCATAGGTCCTCCTGTGGATGGCGCATGCGGGCTGGCGTTCAGCGACGAAGGCGACCCGCATCCCGTGTGAGGGGGTTAACAGTTATTCCCCTCCAGCATAGCGTGAGAGGGGAATAACTGTATAGGGTTACCTAAGAAGCCGTTAGGGCTTGGTGCCGCGCGAAGGATCATCCGTATTCTTTTGTCCCTCGGTACGAAGCTCGGTTTTCGCCGGTGCATCGGATGTGCTATCAGCAAGTTCCGGGTCGATCACGGTGTGCGCTTCACCCTGCATTTTCTTCAGGCATTCGGCATCTTTCGCCGCCATTTCAGGCGTAATCACGGCGATAGCACCGGTTGCCGAACGCGCCACATCGGTGGTGGTGTGCGTTTCGATGGTGGTGGCGAGTGCATCCTCACGGATGAAGAGAAGCAGAGCCGCAGAGACTAGTCCGAGCGGTGCCAGGTAGAGGAAAAGCGGGATCAGGGCATCATTGTAGGCGTTCACGATAATGCCGTGAATCGGCTCGGGAATCCGGCTGACGAGCTCGGGAGTCAGCGAGGAGGTTCCGTGTTCCCCCGCCGAGGCCGCCGCTTGCGCGGGCATTCGTTCGCTGAGCAGGCTGCTCAGGCGCGAAGTAAACAGACCACCCACGAGCGATGCACCCACGGTTGAGCCGACCTGGCGGAAGAAGTTGTTTGCCGCGGTAGCGGTTCCTACGACGGTGATAGGGAAGGCGTTTTGCACGATGAGGGTGAGGAACTGCATCGACATGCCCAGACCCGCACCCATGACCGCCATGTAGCTACAGAAGATCCAGGTGGGGGTGCTCGGGGTGATGGTGGAGATCAGGTAGAGCCCGAGCGCCACGAGTGCGGTACCGATGACCACATATGCCTTGTATTTGCCGCGTGCAGAGACCAGCCGTCCAGTAATAATGGAGACCACGAGCAGGGCACCCATGAGGGGAATCATGAGCAGACCCGCCACGGTTGCGCTCACGCCCAGGGACATTTGCAGGTAGGTGGGGATGTACTCAACGGCACCGAACATGGCAACACCGAGGGCAAGAGATGCGCCCAGGGTGAGCAGGAAGTTGCGGTTGGTGAAGAGGTACATGGGCATAATCGGCTCTGCGGCGCGGTTTTCAACCGGAATGAAGATCAGAACCGCGACGACGGATGCGATGAGAAGCCCAATAATCTGCGGGGAGTTCCAGGCGTACTGATTGCCGCCCCAGATGGTGGCGAGCACGAGCGCACTGGTTCCTGCCATGAGAATAATGCTGCCCAGGTAGTCGATCTGCCGCTTTTCGCGGTCTTTGAGCGCGGTGTGCGGGAGCAGGAAAATGACGGCGAAGATTGCGAGTACGGCAAGCGGCAGGTTGAGCCAGAATGCCCAACGCCAGCCGGGACCCTCAGTGATCCACCCGCCGATGAGCGGCCCGGCGACCGAGGAGAAGGCGAAGACGCCGCCGATAATACCCATGTATTTACCGCGTTCGCGGGCGGGGATCACATCTGCGACCACGGATTGGGAGAGAATCATGAGACCGCCACCGCCGACTCCCTGGAGCGCGCGGGCGACGATCAGCCAGGTCATATCGGGGGCGAGCGCGCCGATAATAGATCCCGTCATGAAGGAGAGGATGGCAAAAATCAGGAAGGGTTTACGCCCGAACTGGTCGGAGAGTTTGCCGTACACCGGCATGGTGATGGTGGAGAGCAAGATGAAGGTGGCAATCACCCAGCTCATATGCTCCACGCCATGCAGTTCGCCCACAATGGTCGGCAGGGAGGGCGCGAGGATGGTTTGGTTCAGTGCCGACATGAGCATCACGATGACCAAGCCGGAGAACATGAGCGCTATTTGATGTTTTTTAGCTTCAGCCGTGGCGGCTTCAGCGGGTTTGTCTGAGTGCGACGTCATTCCTAGTTTTCCTTCAGCAGGGCTTGAAAAGTTTTGACGGTGTTGTGGATGCGCCACTCGACCTCGTCTTCGTCGGCAATATCCTTGGCGAAGTGCAGCTGCCGCAGCACCGCGGATGCAAGCTGGACTGTGGCACGGGTGCGTTCTTCGGCGGTTTCTGTCAGCGGCATATTTTCGGGGCGGGTTATCAAAGGGCCGCGCCTTCCTGCGGCATTGAAGGCCTCCCAATCGACGGTATTGAGGTAGTCGATGAGCACCTGTTCGCAGTTGATATGGTGCACCTTCAGCCGGTGCCTGAATTCGGGGAATTCGTCGATGCGCTCCCGGAATTTTGCGTGATCGGCAAAGTTGAAGCTGTGCCGCACGATGTACAGCAGCAGATGGGTGATACGCACGATGAGGTTGTCGTTCTCGTGTGCCCGGTCGCTGGCGAGCAGCTCGTCGGTGATGGCGGGGGCGCGCAGGCCGAGCACTGCATCTTCTTTGGTTCCGAAGTAGTTGAAGAAGGTGCGGGGCGAGATTCCGGCTTCCGCAGCGATATCTTCGACGGTGCTGCCGCGCATGCCGTGCTGGCGGGCTAAGCGCAGGGCGGTTTCGTGAATGTTCGCCCAGGTGCGTTCGCGGCGGCGTTCACGCAGGCTTGTCTCGGCGCGACTCGGCTCAGATTTTTGCATAACTGCAATTATTGCACTTATGCACTTTTTGCACAACTGCATTATGTGGGCGACGCGGCGTGTCCTGCCTCTCCCCCACAGAAGACAAGAGGGTAGGCATAATAGGTAAGGTGAGCATATTTTCACCCGCGTACCTGGACTTTTTACCGGACTGGCTCAGGATCATTCTGTTCTTCGCAGACCTGAGCATCCGTGTACTGGCCCTATTCTGGCTGCCCTACAACCGCAAGCCCGTGGTCGCACTCGGCTGGCTCATGGCCATCTTCTTCATCCCGTTCATCGGGTTCCTAGCCTTCCTGATTTTCGGTTCCTCACACCTTCCCCAATACCGACGCGCCAGGCAGCACGCCATGAACGACCTGATCCGAGAAACCACCGGAGACACCCCGCAGCTCACCGACTCCGACGGACTCAACGAAGCAACCCTCGTCGCCAGCCAACTCAACTACAAGCTCGGTTCGCTCCCCCTTGTCGGCGGGAACTCCTTCACCCTGCACAACGACAACCACGAAGCCATACGCATCATGGCGCAGGAAGTCAACAAAGCCCAGCGGTATGTTCACTTCGAGTTCTACATCACCGCCTACGACGAAGCCTCCAAAGTGCTCTGGGACGCCCTCTTCGCCGCCCAAAAACGCGGCGTGCGGGTGCGCGTGCTCATCGACCATATTGGTTCACGCAAATACCCCTCATACCGGCTGCTAACAAAAATGCTCAACGAATCGAGTATCGAATGGCGCCTGATGCTGCCTATCAAACCCTGGCGGCTGCAATGGCAGCGCCCCGACCTGCGCAACCACCGTAAAGTCCTCGTGATTGACGGCAGAACGGCGTTCTCAGGCTCGCAAAACGCCATCCACCGCTCCTACGACCTCAAAGAAAACGTGCGTAAAGGGCGGGAGTGGAAAGACCTCACCTTCTCGTGCACCGGCCCCATCGTCGAAGAACTTAACGCGGTATTCGTCTCCGACTGGTACTCCGAAACAAACCAGCTGATCCTCGAAGAAATTGAGGCGAAAATCCCCTACGTTCCCGGCTCGATGCGCGCCCAAGTGGTTCCCTCCGGCCCCGGATTCGAGACAGAAAACAACCTGCGCCTGATCAACTACATGATCTACAACGCAGAAAAACGCATCACCATCTGCTCACCCTACTTCGTACCCGACGAAACCCTGCTGCAGGCACTCACCAACGCCGCATTCTCTGGCATCGAAACCACCGTGATCGTCTGCGAAAAAGGCGACCAGTTCCTCCCCAATATGGCGCAGCGCTCCTACTACGAGACGCTGCTGCAATCCGGGGTGCGCATTCTGCAATACCCCAGCCCCACGGTGCTGCACTCCAAGTTCATGTACGTGGATCACGAAATGGCGTTTATCGGCTCCTCGAATATGGACCCCCGCTCATTCTCGCTCAACCTCGAAGTATCAACCTTTATCGCAGACCCTGCCATGGTGGATGCGCTCGCCGATGTTGCGCGAACCTACGAAAGTATCTGCACGGAAGTGCGCTACGGCCCGTGGTCTGCACGGCCGCAGCGCATTAAAGTCACCGAAAATATTTGCCGGCTCTGGTCATCGCTGCTGTAATCACACCGCGGCACAGACCCGCCACGCCAATTTCCCGTTCTGCACGGCGTGTCAGCTTAACGCCACAAGCGATTACCCATGTGAATAGTTGAAGGGCGCACGTACAGCCATTCGGGGCTGGGCAGACGTACAGCCTTATCGCACCCAGACAGGGCCGTAATGATCGACTCGCACCGCTGATTAAACTCCAGAATATGCCGCTTATCAACCACCTGACCCGGAAAATGCCGGTGCATTTTCGACACCGAATCGCTGCTCTCCTGCAGCCCATGACCCGTATGACCCGGCACGTGCTTCACAATCACCCGGCGCGAGCGGATCGCCTCAGTCAGGCGCGTCATCTCAGTGATAACCCGCTCATCCTGAACCCCCTCACGGGCCCACCTCTCAAAGCTCCAGCGGCTATGAGCCAGCCGCAGCACAAACGTGAGCGCACCCAGCGAATCAGTATTAATCACTAGGCGGCGTCCGCCCGTATAAAATACGTGAAACGCGGTGAGCATCGCCGAAAGTTCCCCGGTCATAATGTTCACCGCGTCATAATGAGTATGAAAATAGAAGCCGTCTTCACTAACGCCCGCAATACCCATCCGGCCGCCGCGCGAGTACTTCTTATTATGGGTGGAACGGAACGAACAGTCCGTGAAAACGTTATACTCCACCAGCTGCTCTTCCGGTTTCTCGGTGAGCGAATCGGTGAGCATACACTCCGTATTGCGCCTGGCTACCTCAATAAAACCCTCCATGAGTTTACCCGCCGCAGTGCCCGCGAGCCGCACATGGACCTCCCCTAAGGAGTGATTATCGTAAGGGTCAAGAACCTTCTCAAACGCACGGTATTCCAGGATGCATTTAAGGTGGTCAAACTGGCGGAATAGCTGCTTCAGGTAGCGCCTCTCCGCTGCAACCGTCACCAGGTTCTCCGTCAGCGGCGGGGGGATCAGCTCCCACGCCTCAAGCACCGCACGGCCCAGCATTTTGGTGTGCACCACTTCGCAAGGCTCCATGAGGGAGTGGGCATGCTCACCCAAAATTGGTTCAGTATTCAGGGGGATACGTTCCCCGCTCTCTTTAGACACATACACTAAGGTCGCGGTTGAGCTGTAACAAAACCCCTGCGCCTGTTGGGCTTCTTCCGCAACAGCGATCACCGCCACCCCGCGCTCCGTGTACCCTGCGGGGTACGACGTACTGTAATCCGGCGCATCCCACGTTAATGTGCACCGCTTAATGTTCGCTGGTGTAATAGCCATGTGCCCACACCCCCTAAACTCATGATTCTCCCCTCAGGTATTCGTGTATCTTTATTCCTTTATATCGTCGCCCGATTCGGGCACGCAAACGTTCAGGGCAGGGTTTTACGGTGAGCGAATCGGCACGCGAAACCTAAAAAACTGATGCCACGCCCACAAGGCGAATCTACGGCGTGCGGGACACATATATGAGAGACTAGAAGAGGTACATGACCGGTAACTGCACCAACCACATACGAAAGGTACGGTATGGCCCGCCCTAAATTAGTTGTACCCCTAATGGTCGCGCTTCTGACGCTAAGCGCCTGCGGTAACCCATTTGGGGCCGACAGCTCAAGAAGCAACGCCCAACATCAAACACCTCAGACATCCAGTCCAAGTTCAAGCTCAAGCGCTTCACCATCTGCCTCAGCAAGCCCCAGCGGATCATCTAGCCCCGCTGCAACACCCACAGGCAACACCATCACATCCGTAAGCCCGTCGCCAAGCGAAACCAGTGAGTCGGCTAAGCCACAGGAAAAGAAAGCAGAACCGAGCAAGAATGACGGCAGTACGGCCGGACGTGGCGGGATGGACCCAAGCTACCAGGCCACGAAAAACCCGCCCGGCTTAGACGCGGTAGTCCACTCAAATAAGAACGATGCCTCAGCTGCGGCACCGGGCACAGCGTGTGGGAGCAATACCCTCGCTGCTAACTCCATGGTGTATATCGCTAAAGCCGACAATAAGATCTCATGCGATATAGCGCAGACCGTAATCGACGCCTATGAAGCTGAGCTGAAAGCTAACCGCACCGGCGGTAATGCCGCCCACGCAACTGTGCATGGGTATCAATGTTCATCCCCCACCGCGGCCTCTTCAACAGAACGTTCTCTCATCACTGTCTGCGAGAACGAGAGCAAAGGTATTAAGATCGCGGTCCGTCCCAGCTGGGTTCCCATGCTTTCAGGAACCAATGAAACCTCCTCCAGCTCCCAAGCAATTATTACCGCAAACGGTAACGCCGCCTGCCGCTTTGATGTAAGCGGAAGCCTTATGTGCCAGAGCACACGCGCCACTAACCCCAACAACTGGGATGAGGCAACCCACGGCAAGGCCCAGAGCCGCGTCACCATGAGCACAAACAGCGTACCTAACTACGAAATTAAAGGGCGTAATGATCCGGGTGGGATTACAAATTTTGATAATTACCAGACCCTAGCAACCGGATCAACTGTCACTTACTACGGTATGACCTGCAAGGCTTCCAGCGGCACAACTATGCACTGTGTGGGGGCAAAGGGCGGGTTTACCGTGAGCCCTGAGGGCATGGGTATGGATCCGTAGCCCCTTCCCAATCCCATCCCCTAATGTGCCCTAACAGGGTACAGTTGAGGGACAACCACTTTGTGCTATCACATGAAGGAGAACCCCATGATTGGTGTTTATGCAGGTGTTTCCGTTAAGCCTGAGCATGTTGAAGAGTTTTTGGCTTCTACCCCCGCTTTGGTGGAGGCATCACGCAAGGATGCGGGCAATATCAGCTACGATTTCGGCCCCGCCACCGGTGAGACCCCTGCGGGCGAACCGCGCGTCTTCGCTTTTATTGAGCGTTGGGAATCACAGCAGGCACTCGAAGCGCATATGGCGACCGAGCATTTCGGGACTGCTGTGAAAACCTGGGAGCCGCTGCTCGCCGCAGAGCTGGATGTGCGCATCTTCGAAATGTAACTCCGTTCCCCCTGCTAAAAAAGAGCCTTTATACGAATAAAGCGAGTTTTTCGCCGCTTTATTCACATAAAGGCTCTTTTTAGTTACCAACTTTAAATGTAAGGAGGGTTATTCATTAGGGGGTCTCCCACATCCAGAGAACCAGTCCCCGCATCACCAAGAACAGCTTGAGGCAGGAATTGGGAGGTCTGTGATATGTATACAGGAGAACCCACCAGCACTTGATCTGAGAGACCACATGTCCCACCGCCTAGTGATAGTTAATCTGCTGGCTCAGATTCTAGTTCATGGTGGCAGGGTTCCTACCCAGTGCCCCCGGAATGGTCAGATATAGCCCTTGGTAACCCTTATTCGCCAACGTTTTTTCTTCTACCATAAACCTATCCAAATCGTGATACTGGTACACAAAAGCTGTCTTGGCGCACCAACAATAGGATTGCCGCTTACCAGTAGTACCCCGTCTAGAGCGCAGTCGATCTGGTGGTTCAACCCGTTAGTGTGGTGTTTACGACTATATAAGCATAACTAGTGGGCACACCAGCTGTAAGCAGGCGCCAAGGTACCCGCAACAAACCCAGAATAGAGATGTTTATCACATAAATTCTACGATTGTGCGGCCAAGCTCCAGAAAATTACACCCCTATTAACACCATAAGATGATAAGTAATCCATTACCACAAAAGACTTTAGAAAGGATCGGCCATTTTGATACTCGATAATTTCTTACCGCGTTCTTACACACCTTCAGAAACTCATAGGCGTTGCAGTAGGCAAGTTTACATGCTATAAGTTGCATATGAAGAAAAACAGTATAGATAAAGAACCTTGTCAGGAGCGCGAAGAAGGGGGTACAGTGAGAGAAAGATCACGGCGCAGAGTAGCAGGAACCTTGGCGCTGATTGTTCTTTCTATTCCTGCGTTATATTTCATCGGAGGCCTCGTTGTAGGGCACCACAATACGGAAAGCAACGAACTCGTTGTCACGTATGAGTTTTTCCTATTTTTCGCAGTCTCCTCAATTATAGCAACCGCTTGCGTCCTTCTCGTGAACATTATATTTCTTCAGGCTTGGTACCATGATAGATCCATCTTGATGAAAGATTTTCTGACCGAAATCCCTCAAAAAGTAGGACCCTGGGGTGTTTGGGGTATGCTAGCCGCACTTATATACTTACTTATTTCCCCAATCTCCCTCCAACATGACCCTATATGGGTTATCGTTACCTTTTCTTCCGTATTCGTAGTAACACGTCTTTTTTATACGATATACTGGGATTTCCCAAAGGTTGTAAAAGTCTCTTCCATAGTTATAGCAAAAAAATGGCTTTCTATCCTATTTATTTTAGACGTTGTATCTAGCGTATTAGTTTCACAGAAGATAGCACTTGGTTCCGTTCCGGCCTACAGCACTCGTATCGCCACAATCTTCAAGAATTATATATGGCCAGACGCTGCAGATTCTGTAGACGAGATGGCTTTAGGTGTTCGGGAGAACTTGTATGACGCAATAGGCTCAAACTGGTATCTTGGAGTTTCCCTCCTAGTTGCTTTAATAGTATTCATAACTTTCATGAGACGCCTACATTCTCCCTCAATGCCCCAAAATAATGATGAGAAGCCAGAGACTCAATAATATCTTGAGTTCTTGTGGACAACAGCTTTTAGATACTTGACCATCAACATATACAAATGCGGACAAAAACCGAAGGGGTAGTTTCTAGATATTCCTAGAGACTACCCCAAGTCGATTTATTCTACTCTATGTTCTAGCACCCCTCCGGGAGGATGCGCACCCCGCCCTTATCGGCAGAGGCGGCCAGCATCCCGTAAACCTTCAGCGCGTTCGAGACTTGACGTTCACGCGGCTTGGTGGGCTTCCACGGGAGGGCGCCCTTCGCCTTGCGCCGCGCCTCCAAAACCTCGTCCGGCACATTCGCCCGCAGGATGCGGTTGTGCACGTCGATCTCGATCTCGTCGCCGGTTTCCAGCAGGCCGATAGCACCACCGGCGGCAGCCTCCGGCGAAACGTGGCCGATCGAAATGCCCGAAGTGCCGCCCGAGAAACGCCCGTCGGTAATGAGTGCGCAGCTTTTGCCCAGGCCCAGGCCTTTCAGGTACGAGGTGGGGTACAGCATCTCCTGCATGCCGGGACCGCCCTTCGGGCCCTCATACTGAATCACCACAATATCGCCGGGTTTCACGTGCTTCGACAGAATCTCAAACACGGCTTCATCCTGCGACTCAACCACAAATGCCTTACCCACGAAGTGGAAGAGTTCTTCATCAATACCGGCGGATTTGATGATCGCACCGTTCTGGGCGATATTGCCGCGCAGAACCGCCAGACCGCCGTCCTTCGTGTAGGCATGCTCCACGGCGCGAATACACCCGTTTTCGGCATCCGTCTCATGTGATTCGTACTTGTTCGCGGTCGAGAACGCCTGCGTGGTGCGCACCCCGCCGGGTGCAGCAAGATACAGTTCTTGAGCCTGCTCGCTCGCGGTACCGGAACGGATATCCCACTCGCCAAGCCATTCATCCAAGGAATCAGCATGAACAGAATGAACGTTCTTGTTTAATAGCCCGGCACGGTCCAGCTCACCCAGCAGCGCAGGGATACCGCCCGCACGGTGCACATGCTCAATGTGATACTTCGTAGAGTTCGGTGCAACCTTCGCCAGACAGGGCACATGGCGCGAAATACGGTCGATATCGTCCAGGGTGAAATCAACCTGCGCCTCGTGGGCAATCGCCAGAATATGCAGCACGGTATTGGTGGAACCGCCCATAGCCACATCCAACGCCATAGCGTTCTCGAAGGCTTCCTTGGTGGCAATAGAGCGCGGCAGAACGGACTCGTCATCCTGCTCGTAGTAGCGCTTCGCCAGACCAACAATGCGCTTACCCGCCTGTAAAAACAGCTCTTTACGCGCGATCTGGGTCGCAAGCGTCGTACCGTTGCCGGGCAGTGCCAGACCAATCGCCTCGTTCAGGCAGTTCATGGAGTTTGCGGTAAACATGCCCGCGCATGAACCACACGTGGGGCAGGCGTTCTTCTCGATCTGGGCGAGCGCGGTATCGCTCACGGAATCGTCCACCGCCATGACCATCGCATCCACCAGATCCAGGCGGTGCTCCACAACGCCTTCAACGCCCTCGCCGGATTCCATAGGGCCGCCCGAAACGAAAATTGTGGGGATATTCAGGCGCATCGCCGCCAAGAGCATACCGGGGGTGATCTTGTCGCAGTTCGAGATACATACGAGCGCATCCGCGCGGTGAGCGTTCACCATGTATTCGACCGAGTCGGCAATGAGGTCGCGTGAGGGCAGGGAATAGAGCATGCCGTCGTGGCCCATCGCAATGCCGTCATCAACCGCAATGGTGTTGAATTCTTTCGCCACGCCGCCAGCCTCACGAATAGCGCCAGCCACCAGGTCGCCCATATTTTTCAGGTGCACGTGACCGGGCACGAACTGGGTGTAAGAGTTGGCAATCGCAATAATCGGTTTGCCGAAATCATCATCACCCATGCCGGTTGCACGCCATAGAGCGCGGGCACCCGCCATATTGCGACCGTGAGTTGAGGTGCGTGAGCGTAATTCGGGCATTGTCTCTACCTTCCGTTGTGATGCATCAATAGATTTTACGCCCGCACTGCACGTCTCTTCAGCGAAGGGTAGCTTTGGTTTGCAGCCAGAGCGGGCGTGGGGCGCATCTGCGCACCGGGCGCGGTAGGTGCCCTGGTGTGCGGGTGAGGCGATGCCGGATCTGCGGCAGATTTCCCCATTTTCGGGTACCACCCCGTATTTCTCAGATGTTTACCTATTATGCCCCCTAAGCTGGTAGGGGAAAATCGTGGGCACCAGAGTTTTCACAGGGTGAACGCGCAGCCCCTTAAATCCGGCGAAATTGGTGCCCAGGCTCGGCACCCCGCCTTCTAATGCAGATAAAAACGTGAGGCATCATGTCATTCCGTAACAGCGTGATCTACCAGATCTACCCAAAGTCGTTCTATTCCACGCACGGTCGGCCAACCGGTGATATTCGCGGCATTATCGAGAAGGTGCCCTATGTGGCATCGCTGGGGGTGGGCATGGTGTGGTTCAACCCGTTCTTCGCCTCGCCCCAGCACGATAACGGCTACGACATTTCCGACTACTATGCCATTAACCCCGAGCTGGGCACGATGGAAGATGTTGAGGAGATGATCGCCGCTTTCGGAGAGCACGGCATCGGGGTCATGTTCGATATGGTGCTCAACCACGTTTCAACCGAGCACGAATGGTTTAGGCGGGCGCAGGCGGGCGAGCGCGAGTACTGGGATTATTTCTATCTTCGCCCGGGGCGGGTTCAGTCTGACGGCACGGTGGTTCCGCCCACGAACTGGGAATCGAAATTTGGCGGTTCGGCCTGGGCGCCTTTCACCGATACGGCGGGTGAGGTTTATCGGGACGAATCGGGGGCACCGCTGTACTATCTGCACCTTTACGACGTCACACAGGCTGATCTGAACTGGTACAACCCCGCCGTGCGTGAGGAGCTCTGTAAGGTCGTCAATTTCTGGTATGACAAGAGTGTTCGCGGGTTCCGCTTCGACGTCATTAACGTGATCGGCAAGTCCGAAGAGCTTGAGGATGCGCCCGCCGGGGTTGTCGATAAGACCCTATACACCGACACGCCTATCGTGCACACTCGTCTGCGGGAGCTGAACCGCGCATCGTTCGGGCAGCATGGGGATACCGTGACCGTGGGTGAAATGTCCTCGACGAGCATCGAGAACTGCGTGGGCTACTCCAACCCCGAGAACCGCGAGCTCGACATGGTGTTTAGTTTTCACCATCTGAAGGTGGATTATGAGGACGGCGAGAAATGGTCGAAGGCGCCGTTCCGCTTTGCTGAGCTGAAGGGGCTGCTCAACGATTGGGCGCTGGGCATGCAGGCGGGCGGCGGATGGAATGCGCTGTTCTGGAATAATCATGATCAGCCGCGCGCACTCAACCGTTTTGGCGACGTTCAGCGGTATCGGGCGGAATCTGCGACCATGCTGGCAACCGTGATTCACCTGCTGCGCGGCACTCCCTATATTTATCAGGGCGAAGAGATCGGCATGATTGACCCGGTGTATTCTTCGATTGACGACTACGTGGACGTTGAGGCCCATAACGCTTTTAAGACCCTGCGTGCGCGGGGACTCTCGGAAGGCGAGGCGCTTGAGGTGGTGCGCGCCAAGGCACGGGATAATTCGCGTGTTCCCATGCAGTGGGAGTCTGGTGCCGGTGGGGAACGCGGCGCGGTTGGTTTTGGTACCGCCGCCCCCTGGCTGGCGCCCGCGCCCAGTGTGGATGCGGCAACCGGCGCGGGTATTTCGGTGGCGGATGAGGAACGTGACGGCGTGATTTTGCCGTACTATCGCGAGCTGGTTCGCCTGCGCGGGCAGTACCCCGTGATTTCTGAGGGCAGTTATGCGCCCTATACGCTCGACCATGAGCGGGTCTTCGGGTACCTGCGCGAACATATCGCCAAGGGCAAGCGCACGAGGCTGTTGGTGCTCAATAATTTCTTTGGGGACGAGACGGCGGTGGGTGTTCCCACCGAGTTCATACCGAGCGAGGTTATGGATACGCCCGCAGGTTGTGAAGGCTCGCAAGCTCCAGCGGATGCACGGTCTGCGCGGGTGCTTTTGTGTAATTACAAGAATCCGCTGGGTCAGGTTAGCGGTATTTCCGGCCCCGATCCCCACGAGGTTGAGGTTACGCTGCGTCCCTACGAATCGCTGGCTTTGATCGTGGAAGAGCCCATCGTTTCTTCTTAGCTCGCCAGATTAATTGCTCGGTTACATGGGCATTTACAGGTATGGTTACATGCGCGAGCAGGTGTGTTTTTTCCACCTGTTCGGCAAAAACGACCTGCTCGCGGTTTAAAACGCAGTTAAAGTGGGAGCATGAGTTTTGATTACATGCCCTCCGAAACCTTCCAACGTGCCGACCTTGACTTGCTTCTGAGCGTGCGTATTGATGTGGCGCGGGTGCCGGGCGGCGCATCCCAACGGCAGATTTTGGATGCAGTACGCTCCTTCTTGGGCTCCCTTACTCATGACGATTCCGCCGATGGGCACGCGATTGACCCGGTTCTGGGGTTTGCGCGTCCCTACTATGCGGGCGGGTTTACGGTGGGCGTGGTGCCTGCATCCGGGCGGGGCAGGGTGGCGCTCGCCAGCAGCCATGAGGGAGCACAGACTGTTGGTTCAGGCAGATTCAGCGAACCTTTGAAGGGTAAGGCGGGTTGGCGTATCGTGACGTCGGTGGTAGTCTCTAGCGCGGGCGAGGATGTGCTGGATTCCTTAGAGGCTGGCATCGAATACCTGACGGATGCGCTCGGTGACCTGCGGGTGGGCCTTTCCCTCACGGAACTTCCGGTCGCTTAGACTCCTCTCCGTTCATCTCCACAACCGCATATGCTGAGCACCAGAACCTAGCGGCATTCAGAGCCCAGCGCAGAAAGGAAGAAAGGCTACAACAGCCCCTTATCCTTGAGCCAGTGTGCCGCTGCCGTGGATGGGTCTAGTTTCTTATCGCCGGATACCTCGTCATTGAGCGAGCGTAAATCGTCGGTCGTCAGCACCGCACTAATGCGGTTCAGCACCGCATGCGCATCCTCGGGAACCCGTTTGGTATTGATAATGGGCAGTACCTGCTGCGCCGGAATCATGTTTTTCGGGTCTTCGAGCATCACAAAATTGTTCTGCGTAATTGCCGGGGTGGTCGAGTACAAATCTACAACCTGCACGGTGTTATCCTGCAGGGCCTTGACGGTGAGTGCCCCGCCCCCATCCGCGAGCGAGACGAATTCCGCCGGAACGCACCCGTATTTATCTTTGAGCCCCGGAATTCCGTAGGCGCGTTCGGCAAATTCGGGAGCGGCACCAATCTTCAGTTCGGTACAGACCTTCGCCATATCATCCAGGGTGCGCAGATTGTATTTTTGGGCGGTCTGCTGGGTGACGACTAGGGTATCTTTATTTTCCGCCTGCGAGGCATCCAGCGCCTTGAGGTTGTCCTGAAGCACCCTACCGAGCGCCTGCAGAATCTCTTGTTTAGTCTGCGCTGTGGAATTCTCGTCAAGATACAGCAGCAGGTTGCCCGAGTATTCGGGAACCACGTCGATAGCCCCGGAGGTGAGCGCCCCCAAGTAGGCTTCACGCGCGCCAATCCCCAGCTGAGTGCTCGATTTAAACCCGTTTTTATTTAGTGCTTGGGAGTATATTTCGGCGAGAATCTGCGACTCTGCGAACGCTGCTGACCCAACGATAATACCGTCGTGTTCACCGCCGAAAACGTTTTCACCGCTCAGCCCGCAGGCGCTCAGCGCTCCTAACGTCCCGAAGGCGCCGAGGACACCCAATGCCCGCCGCCTGGTAACGCCGCGTGCCATTCCGGTCTCCGCCGTTCCGTGGCTTTTCGCGCTCTTTCCGGAAAGAAAAGAACGATCGTTCGTGTTTCGGCGATGTACCAGGCTCATGCGTGCGCCCCTTCCGTGTGCGAGTTTGCCGCATCCAGTGCGCTCTCGTGTTTCGGTTGCCCATGACGTTTGGATGCTCCGCCACCCCGCAATGGAACGGGGGTCACGGCCCGCTGCGCTAGGGCCATAATCGCATCCACCACGAAGGCGAGCACAGCTACCAGCAGGGTTGCCACGAGCATACGCGGATAGTCCCGCACCGCGAGCCCATCAAAAAGGTACCGGCCCAGGTTATTCCCATTAATGTAGGCGGCAATAGTCGCGGTCGCGATCACCTGCAGCACCGCGCTGCGCAGACCGCCCATAAACACCGGAAGGCCCAGAGGAATCTCAACCCGGCGAAGAATCTGCCCTTCGGTCATGCCTTGGGCGCGTGCCGCATCCACCACATCCGGATCAATCCCGGTCACGGCTTCAAGGGTATGCGCCAGAAGGGGTGCCACCGCGATAATCACGAGCACCACGAGCGGCGGAATCGCGTTAACCCCAAACCAGAGAGCCAGCAGGGTCAACAAACCCAGGGCGGGTAGAGCGCGCAAAGCGGCGGTAAACCCCAGCAGAGCGTGCCCGCCGCGGCGTGTATGCCCAGCCCACAGACCCAAAGGCACGGCAATCACCAGGGCAATCGCAACCGCAAACATGGTGATGCCCAGATGCTCGACGGTGCGCACCAAAATGCCCTGAGACCCTTGCCAGTTGGCACCATCACCCAGAAAAGCGAAGGTACGTTCTATAACATTCATGCGGTCCTCCAGGCGGTCAGGCGCCGTGCCGTGAGGGCAAGAAGCGCATCGGCGAGGTAGGCGAGGACGGCGCTGAGCACCACGCCCGTGATAAGTTCGGCGGGGATGTTACGCGCTAGTCCGTCGGTAAAAAGCGTGCCAAGCGAAGAAACACCGATCACCGCACCCACGGATACCATCGCAATATTCGCCACCGTCGCCACGCGGATACCGGCAAAAAGCACGGGTAAAGCGAGCGGTAATTCCACTGTGAAAAACGCACGAGCCGGGGTGTATCCCAGGGCGCGCGATGACTCCACCACATGCTCGGGAACCGCATTAAAGGCGTCTACCCCTGAACGCACCATCAGCGCCATCGTGTAGATCGTAAGGGCCACAAGCACGTTCACCGGCGAAATAATGCTGGTTCCCAGAATCAGCGGCATGAGTACGAAGAACGCGATTGACGGGATTGTGTAGAGCAACCCGAAGCCGTGCACCAGGGTGTACGCACCACTCCGGTGAGTTTTCGCGTCATCTTCCCGCGCGCGGCGGCGGCTCGCATACCGCGCCACCGGAATCGACAGGGCGGTTCCCACAAGTACCGGAATAATGCCCTGGTACAGGTGATTGAGGGTCAAATCAAGGACGCGCTGGATGTTATTTCCCAACCAGTCCCAGTGCATCGAATCTGCCAACAACAGGTCCATACTATCCCCGCCCAGAGGTCGATGCGGCGCCCTCACCCGATACTGCGGCTTCGCGTGTGCGGCGGTAGCGTTCGCGGCGAATATACCGCACCTGGCGCATCACATCGGCAGGCAGCAAGGCACCCACGGACTGGCTAACGAAAGATTCCACAAAATCATTAGCGGGATTCGTCAGGATCTCTTCGGGAGCGCCATATTGGGCGAGCTTGCCACCGGGGGCGAAGACCGCAATATTATCGCCGAGGAATAGGGCCTCATCAATATCGTGGGTTACGAAAACAATGGTCTTATGCAGCTCGCCCTGCAGACGCAAAAGTTCTTCCTGCAGTTCGGTGCGCACAATCGGATCGACCGCAGAAAAAGGCTCGTCCATGAGCAAAATAGAGGCATCAGCTGCGAGAGCCCGCGCGACTCCCACACGTTGGGCCTGCCCGCCGGAAAGCTGAGCCGGGTAGCGCTGCGCTAAGGACGCATCCAAACCCACGGTACCCAAAAGGTCAAGAGCACGTCCTTTCGCCTGCGGTTTGGAGGTGCCATTCAACAGGGGCACGGTCATCACGTTCTCAAGCACGGTACGATGCGGCAGCAGCCCGCCGCTTTGCATGACGTACCCGATGGATCGACGCAGCTTGTAGGGGTCTTGGTCTGCGATATTTTGCCCGCCGATGGTAATCGTACCTTCCTGCGGCTCTACCATGCGGTTGATCATGCGCAGGGTGGTGGTTTTACCACATCCTGATGAACCGACGAAAACGGTGGTTTCACCGGCGGGGATGCTCAGAGTCAGGTTATCGACCACGGTGTTAGCGCCGTAGCGTTTGGTGACCTGGGAGAATTCGATTCCCGCGGTGCGTGTTGCCTGCGCGGAGTTCGACGGTATGGTGTCTTGGGGAGTGGATGCTGGCATTCGATCTCTTCCGTATGCGCCGGTTTTGCCGCCGTGTGTACAGACGTTGTGCAAATAACACAACGTCTCCACCCTAACGGAAATTCCAGGAAATTGAAACGAGCCAGCGTGTTTACCAGCCTGTTTGGCGTAGTCCTCTTCTCTTTCGGCGCAAAAGGAGCCTTTAGGATGAGACGTATTTTCGCCGTTTCGTTCAGATCAGGAACCTTGTGATCAGAGGGGTGAAGGGCACAGGCCCATGTATGAGGGCAAGTATCAGACTATAGGGTGCGCAGGTTGGGAGCAGCCCGTGGTTAAAGAAAAAATCCGCCCCCACTGTAGAAGCCTGGAGGGCGGATTGTGGCTCCGACCGGCGTCGATCCGGTGACCTTACGATTTTCAGTCGCACGCTCTACCAACTGAGCTACAGAGCCTTGCGTATTAGATACGCAACGACCGCGTGCTTCGTGATGATAAAACATCTGAATACGCGGCCTGTGCGACCCCGACGGGACTTGAACCCGCGACCTCCGCCGTGACAGGGCGGCGCGCTAACCAACTGCGCTACGGGGCCTTGTTGGATTCGGCAGGTATCTGCTTCTTCAACTTGGCTTTGCAAACATGAGGTTTGCAAGTACCCCCAACGGGATTTGAACCCGTGCTACCGCCGTGAAAGGGCGGCGTCCTAGGCCGCTAGACGATGGGGGCCTAGTCGATGCGAACGGGTTCATTTCTCATCCCGTTGTTCGAACCTCAATTAGTCTATGACAGATTTGAGGGGTGCGCAAACCGGTTTTGAGATTCCCGCGTGCCCGGGGTCTCACAAGCCCCCTTAATGGGTTGTGCATCACTAGTATTTTTCCTTGTCAGAGCAATATATAAGGGGTTTTCGCACGGTAGAAAAATTTTAATATTTTTATGGATATATACCCAGCTAGGCCTTTTCTTCGCTGACGATACCCCCAGCTCCATCTCAGCAAGGCCCTTCCAACAACCCATGTGGGTTTATTATTCACTGCGGCGACTTTTTACGCATACCCAGGCAGCTTCAAGAGCAGGAGGACCGCCAGCAACGCCCTGCGACGTACAGATATAAACACGGGGCCGGCAGGCACTGAGGTGTGAGTGTCGAAATAATTATGCATCTTATGTTTATGCTTTTTATCTTCTATACATTGAGTGCATATGGGTATTTTTGTGGGTTTATTGGGATTCTCTTCGGAGGTACAAGAGTAGCTTTATAGCCTTCAGAAAAAGTTTTATAAAGATTTCATATACCTCATCGGATTGACTAGGGATTATATGAAAGCCCTTCAAAACCCCCTTAAATTCGCTTGAAATCAGCCTAAAAAAGCGCCTAAGATATGGGATGTGAGGTTCTCCAGGGAACCAAAAAAGAGGGGATCTTCCGCCCCTTGAGGTAATGTCACCGCACATATATATCACCGATAAGTGAACACACCGATTCTATTGAAGAATCCCCCTGTTTGCGTCCTCAAAAGGCGCGCCAAGGGCCGCGCGTCTCCCAGCCGGGACGCTACCGATGAGGCTACCGAAGTAACTAAAGACTTCAGGAATATATCGGGACTTTTAGGAATGGTAAGTTCACCATAAAACCTAGGCGTAGTTGCCAGGTGCACGCTTAGAATGCTGCTCTCCTTGCGAGCATCATTTTCCAGTGGGCAATATAAAACCAACTGCAACGGAACCCCGCATTTTATGATAAATGCGGGGTTTTTTGTATCCATAAGTCGATATTTTATGCATGTGCAGCGTATATTTAACATAAAATTCCCCCGCATCCTCAGCATTTGAGGGGCGGGGGAATTGTTATGGTTTACCGTTAACTATTCACCACGTGAAATGCGAATCATTTCATCACGGTCAACGACTTTCACACGCTCACGCGATTCACCCTTTGCATCCTGTGATGCCGCACCGAGCGCCTTTTCGTGATCGTCCAGACGGTGCCAGCCTTCCCAGGTGGTGTAGCGAATACCCTTAGAGTCCAGGTAATCGCTGAAGGTGTCAGCGTCCGGTTCGGCAGCGGTGTACAGGTTCTCGCGGTCTTCCAACAGGTGGGTGATGGTTTCAAGCGCATCGCCCTTGGTGGAGCCAATCAGACCCACCGGTCCGCGCTTAATCCACCCGGTAGCGTACAGGCCGGGCACGTGCTCGCCGTTTTCATCGACCACACGGCCCTCAACGTTAGTAATCACGCCCTTATCAGCGTCATAGCCGACCTCGGGCAGCTCAGAACCGAAATAACCGATCGCCCGGTACACAGCCTGCACGGGGTAGTCCACGAACTCGCCGGTGCCCTCGATACCGCCCTGACCGTCAAGCTTATTGCGTTCCATGCGGATGCCCACAACCTTGCCGTCCTCACCCAGAATCTCGTGCGGGGACTGCAGGAAGTGCAGGTGCAGGCGGCGCGATGCGGTCTGCTCGCCCTCCTCCTGGTCGGTAAGCCAGGTGGTGAGGGTCTTCATCATGGTCTTCACCTGGTTATTCGTCTGAATAGCCTCATCCGAAGCCTCGTCGAACTCGAAGTCCTCTTCGTAGAGCACAATATCGACATCGCGGGAGTGTGAAAGCTCGCGCAGCTCCAAGGGGGTGAACTTGATCTGCGCGGGGCCGCGGCGGCCAAAGACGTGCACATCGGTCACGGGCGAAGATTTCAGCCCTTCGTACACATTCTCGGGAATTTCGGTGACGAGCAGATCATCGGCGTGCTTGGAGAGCACACGCGCAATATCCAACGCCACGTTGCCGTTACCGAGCACCGCGATTTCCTTCGCGTTCAGCGGCCAGGTGCGCGGGTAATCGGGGTGACCGTCATACCACGAGACGAAATCGGCGGCACCATAGGAACCGTCCAGGTCGATGCCCTTAATGGGCAGGGGCGCGTCATGAATAGCGCCGGTCGCGAAGATAATGGCGTCGTAGTGCTCGCGCAGGTTGGCAAGGTTCAAATCCTTACCGTATTCGATATTGCCGAAGAATCGAATATCACCGCGGTCAAGCACCTTGTGCAGGGCGGTAATAATGCCCTTGATGCGCGGGTGATCCGGGGCCACACCGTAGCGAATGAGCCCGAAGGGAGCGGGGTAACGATCAAAAATGTCGATAGAAACCTCAACGGCTCCAGAGCGTACTTCCTCAGATTTGGTGATGAGGTCAGCGGCGTAAATGCCAGCGGGGCCTGCGCCAATAACAGCGACGCGCAGGGGGCGGGTAGCTTCAGACACGTATTTTTCCTTTCAAAGTTCGCCCCGGTACACGGTTCAGGCTGGTGCGGCGGCGAGCTCTCTTTTTAGTCCTCGTTCATTCTACCGGGCACAGCGGTTAGGATGGGCTAAAAAGAGGGAAAGCGAGCAATAGCTCATATATTTTTATTCCTTATATATGGCAATACGGCTGTGCCCCGCATGAGACGCTCATGCGGGGCACAGCCGTATACCGGTTACGATACACTCAGTGATTTAGCGGGCAGTCACCGGGTACTCTGCATCGGGTTCACCGGTGATGCGGTTACGCAGGTCGCGACGGACCAGCTCAATCGACCACAACCAGAGGATGTGCCCAAAGAACTCAGAGAAGTGCTCCCCAAAAGGCTGGTTCCACGGGGCGGGCACAATTCCCATTGCGGGCATAATGATGACGTGGAAAAGAATATCAAGCACAATGCCGAAAGCCACACCCTGCCAGAGCTTAATCTTGGGCCAATATTCAGCCACCACACAGTAGAGCACCGCAAAGAAGATAGCGAATGCGAAGTGCACTAGGGAAAATATCCGGGGTAAATCCACCCTCATTTTTCCCATGGAGGTGCCGCAGTATATAAAACGTCTGCCTACACCCTTCGGAACTCAACCACCAGCTCGTCACGTTCGCCAAAGCGCACCAGGTGGCGATCCAGCACACCCGCAATATTAGTGGCCTTCTCCTCATCCTCAGCACGCACCTCCATAATGAGGGCGTTATTAGCTTCATCAATCAGCAGATCGCCATAGCCACGAAAAATACCATCACGGTTAAACGTCAGCCGCAGACCGCCCGGCAGTTCGGCGGTATCAATCTTACGGCCCATATGCGAACCTAGCTGTTTCACATAACGGGCTGGGCGTTCAGTAGCAACCACGGCACGCTGGCGCACAGGCAAAGACTCAGCGGGAGGATACTCGCTCACAATTCACCTCTCAAATTCTCGGTAGTAGCCCTACCAATACGGAAGTTAAGGTATTCCTCATCTTACCAGCCAGCCCAGGCCCCGCCTCACCCTCACTCCCCCACTGTGTTAAGCCCAAAACCTCCCACCGCGCGCCCACTCACAGGCTGTACTACCGCCCCTTATCAAGCAACTAGCGCACACGCGCTGCTACCCCCTAGAATAATGAGGTAACAAGAGCGTCACGCCCCGCACGGCTGACGCTTTTCTTATGCGCGCCCCCGACCGGTGGGCACGCACCCTACGAGAGTATCTACGGATTCAACGAAATGTCTTCTGAGAACACCGCGGCTCCCCAGGCACCCCAAACCAACACAACGCAGGGCGCCCTGGACCGTTACTTCAAAATTACAGAACGAGGCTCAACTATCTCCGCCGAGATTCGCGGCGGCTTAGCGACCTTCTTCGCCATGAGCTATATCGTGGTACTAAACCCCCTCATTATCGGCCTCGTGAAAGACGCCAACGGCCACGCGCTCGGCGTGCCGCAGGTGGCCGCAGTCACCGCGCTCATCGCCGGAATCATGACGATCGCCATGGGCATCTATGCGAAACAGCCTTTCGCAATGGCGGCAGGGCTGGGCGTGAACGCACTACTGGCAACCACTATCCTCAGCACCCCCAACCTGACCTGGCCGCAAATTATGGGGCTGGTCGTGTGGGCGGGTGTGCTCATGACTGCCCTCGTGCTGACCGGCTTCCGCACCGCCGTCTTTGAGGCGGTCCCCGAGAGCCTCAAAACCGCAATTGTGGTGGGTATCGGCTTCTTCATTGCCTTTATCGGGCTGGTCAACGCAGGTATTATCCGCCGCACCGTAGACGCCGCGCACACCACCGTCCCCGTCACCTTCGGCGTGGGCGGGCACCTGCTTGGCTGGCCCACCGTGGTGTTCCTTGTCGGGCTGTTCCTCACCATTGCCCTATTTATTCGGAAAGTACGCGGGGCCATCCTATACGGTGTGCTTGCCTCCACCGTGCTGTCAATAATCCTAGAGGCCGTTTTCCACATTGGCAGCAGCAAAGACAACCCGACCGGCTGGTCACTGAACGTACCCGCATGGGGCGGCGGCAGCGCCCTACCCAATGTTTCGCTGCTGTTCTCAGCAGATATGTTTGGGGCGTTCGGCACCATCGGCGGTGTGGCCGCCACGATGCTGGTCTTCACCATCCTCATCTCGGCGTTCTTCGACGCAATGGGCACTACCGTGGGTCTAGCCACCGAAGCTGGCACCATTGATAAAGACGGCAAAATTGAGAACATCGACCGTGTGCTGCTGGTGGATGCACTCGGCTCAGTTGCGGGCGGTGGCACCTCCAGCTCGGCCAACCAGATTTTTGTGGAATCGGCAACCGGTATTGGTGCTGGCGCCCGCACGGGCCTGGCGAACGTGGTCACCGGCGCGCTCTTTGTGGGCGCGGTCTTCCTCTCTCCCCTGGTGACCATCGTCCCCTTCGAGGCGGTCGCCCCCGCCATGGTTTTCGTGGGGTTCCTCATGATCCGCCAGGCCGTGCACATCGACTGGCAGGATTGGGGCCTGGGTATCCCGGCGTTTATGACCATTATTTTCATGCCGTTCGCCTACTCCATTGCCGACGGTATTGGTGCAGGGTTCATCTCCTACGTCTTCATCCGCCTGGTGCAGGGTCGCGGGCGCGAAGTGCACTGGCTCATGTACGTGGTATCGGCTGTTTTCCTGGTGTTCTTCAGCACCGGACTCATTAACGGTTTCACCCACGGGTAAAGGCAGCTTCCCAGCATTCCATCTGCCGGAAAGTCCGTTACGGGGCTTAGGCACCCCGGCGGCTTTTCGGCAGGTGGATGCGGGAGAAAAACAAAACACCTAAAATAGGGTGGTAACACCAGCGCTGAATCCCGCCGGGGTTCGGCGCTTTTCTTATTGCGGCGCAAACCCGCGCCCACGTCCCACGAGAGTATCTACAGATTCAACGAAATGTCTTCTGAGAACACCGCGGCTCCCCAGGCACACAAGCCCAACGCATCGGGCGGCGCACTGGACCGTTACTTCAAAATCACTGAACGAGGCTCATCTATTTCCGCCGAGATTCGTGGCGGTCTCGCCGCGTTCTTCGCTATGAGTTATATCGTCGTCCTCAACCCCCTGGTGATCGGCACCGGCGCAGACTCGGCGGGAAATACCCTTGGCGTGCCGCAGGTCGCCGCGGTCACCGCGCTCGTCGCCGGCGTAATGACCATCCTCATGGGTGTTATAGCCAAGCAACCTTTCGCGATGGCGGCGGGGCTGGGTGTGAATGCACTGCTGGCGTCCACGATCGCAACCACTCCCGGGCTGACGTGGGCAGATATTATGGGGCTGGTGATTATCGCTGGTCTTATTATGACCGTGCTGGTGCTCACCGGCTTCCGCACCGCCGTATTCGAAGCGGTCCCCGAGAGCCTCAAAACCGCGATCGTGGCGGGAATCGGCTTCTTTATCGCCTTTATCGGGCTGGTTGATTCCGGGATTATTCGCCGCATGCCGGATGCCGCAGGAACCACCGTTCCTGTCTCGCTTGGGGTGGGCGGTCACCTGCTTGGCTGGCCTACTCTCGTGTTTATTTTCGGCCTTTTCCTCACCATCGCCCTGTTTATTCGCAATGTGCGCGGCGCTATCCTCATTGGCGTGGTGGCATCTACCGTACTGGCGATCATCCTAGAGGCTGTTTTCCATATCGGCAGCGGCAAGGGAAACCCGACCGGCTGGTCGCTCAACGTTCCCGCGCTCAATAACTTTTCCTTCTCAGCCCCCGATTTCTCGCTTATCGGGTCTGCACGATTCGGCGCGTTCGGCGCTATCGGCGTGCTGGGTGCATCCTTGCTGGTGTTCGCTATTCTGCTCTCGGTTTTCTTTGACGCCATGGGCGTTTCGGTGGGCTTAGCAACCGAAGCGGGCACCATTGATAAGGACGGCAAGGTTGAGAACATTAACGAGGTGCTGCTCGTGGATGCGGTCGGTTCCGTGGTCGGTGGCGGCGCATCCGGCTCTGCGAACCAGATTTTTGTGGAGTCGGCAACCGGTATTGGTGAGGGTGCCCGCACGGGTCTGGCGAATATTGTCACCGGCGTGCTGTTCCTGGTGGCGATTATCGCCTCGCCGCTGGTGACGATTGTTCCCTTTGAGGCGGTCGCCCCCGCCCTGGTGGTTGTTGGGTTCCTGATGGTGCGCCAAGCCGTGCATATCGACTGGCAGGACTGGGGCCTGGGCATCCCGGCGTTTATGACCATTATTTTCATGCCGCTGTCGTACTCGATCGCTAACGGTATTGGTGCAGGGTTCGTCTCCTACGCCTTTATCCGCCTGGTGCAGGGCCGCGGGCGCGAGGTGCACTGGCTCATGTACGTGGTGTCCGCAGTGTTCGTCATCTACTTCGGCATGGGTATTATTAACGGTTTCACGCACTAGCGTTGGCTGAAATCCCGGGTATATATCGGGTGTAAAAAGGCTCTTTTTGAAGAGAAGCGGCGGAAAACTACGCTTTATTCAGAAAGAGCCTTTTTATACGCCTATGGGGGGTAGATATGCGCTCGAAAACGTCAGAAATTTCACGGCTGCGGATGTGACGCGGGCGCCCCCTCAATCCCTGCCGCAGGAAGACTCCCGCGGCGTGAAGCCACCAGGTACCATACTGCAACCACGATAAATGATAGCCCTTGCGCTATGGAGATCCGCACGAACATCAGCGTATCCTCCCCGGAAACCGACGTTACATGCACAAGATTCACGATCACATTATTTGCACAGTGGTTTGCCATCGCCATATAGAGGCTGCCCGTTAGGCGCGTCATCAGTGCAAATTTAAATCCGACCACGGCTGATGTCAGCATCAGGATCAGAGCATTCATGACCGCTCCGCCCAAGCTTGAGGTTCCGTCCGTATAGTTCCGTACAGGAGCGATCACATGCCACAGGCCAAAGAGCGCCGAAGAAATGACTGCAGCACCCATAAACGAGTAACGGAATCCCAGAAGTTTCTGAAAAAGCCCGCGAAAAACTCCTTCTTCCATGACCACGTTGATCACGTTCCCCGCCAGGCAGATCACAAAGAATATGAGCGCTGTCTGATGCCCCGTATTGCTGCTGACCGCGTAAGTGCTCACATAAACGTCAAGGGAGCGAAATTCGGTGGGCGGTAAAAGCGCTATCTCAGCAACATAGGCAATCGCGAAAACTACTGCGCCGAAACCCAGCCCGGCAAGGATAGGGCGCATTATGTGCTCACGGGTAAATCCAATGCTGCGGGCTCCAAGAGAGCAGGACTGCATCACCAACCCTAAAATTCCTATACCGATCAGCTTATGAACGAAGGCTTCACCCCAAAAACTCTGATCGGTACGAAGCACAAAATACTCATATATGCGAAAAATAAAGCATACACAATACACGGCCAGCACGCAGTATAAAACATTAATTTTTTCAAGACGCATACGAAATACTCCGCAAAATATAGTGGTTTTAGGGCGCAAAAAATTACCGCAAAAATAATATTTTGTTTTCAGGGATAGTGGTTTTAAGTAAATTTTCGTCGAACAATGAGCATATTTATTTCCTGAACCTCCCGGCGCATATGTAAAATATTCAGGGCGGTTGAGGCGCCATACATCACGATTCCCAGAATGCACAGGATCCAGAGCGGTGTGCTGGAGAACCAGCCGAACGCCAGCCCACTGCCGCAGATCATGACGAGAATAAGGGCTATATCGACAAACGCCTCCAGCAGGGGATATTTCAGTGCCATGCGCGAAACCAGCAGCATACCCGCATGAATCATCATATTGGTCGTAAGGACTTGGAAAACTCCCACAAGGTAAAGATACGTTCCACCTGATAACAGACCGATGACGGCCAATAAAATGAGGGAGATACCCGTGGTCGCACAAATATTAACAGCAAGTTTTCTCATGCACCGTATCCTTTCAACGCTTGTTTGACGTTTTTGAGGTATGTGCGATTTATATAGACTCTATCGCCGGTTGTTAATATGGCTTCCATGCGGCTATTAAAAAGCGGTTTAACACTCTCAAGAACGTTAATGTTGAGAATGCATGACTTACTCACCCGCACAAATCCACAATCTTTAAGTTTCTCCGCAAGGTCGTAGAGCCTATGGTCGGTCCTATACGTATTTCCTGCTACGTGCACAAACGTTGTTTTCTTAACGCTTTCACAATAGAAAATATCTGAAGCGTTCACCATGATGTCGGTGCTTCCGTTTTCGCATTTAATCCGCTGTTCTACCGATTCCACAAAATCGACGATGCGAGTGACCCGCACATCCTTCTGGGCATAAACGATACTCACCTCAGGTTCCTGATAGGCAGGATCCTCGCATAATCTCAGCTTCACCACATCACCTCATGCACAGCCTAACATGCGGCAAACCTATGCAGGATGGGTATCGACTAAGCTGCATGAAGACACGACCAAGCTACAGAAATACCCCCCATAGAGGTTGTTCACCATAGTTTAGAGAGCATGTGCCGTCATGTTTTACCCGTCATGCCATGGCAGCTGTATCGTTAGTTTCACTGACATGCCCCGCAGATTCCTGCACATACCGATTTCTTCGCCGGAAGGCAGGCTTACCCCAGCCACCGGGAGTTATCGGCGGCCTTATGCATCCTGGCCGCAGTAGCTTCCCGGTACCTGGAGCCGCTGCTCCAGAATGAGGTCCTGCACCTAAACCGCGGGGCAGATTCAACCCCCACCCACGCCATATGGTCATACAGGCTTTCTTCGTATTCCCGCTGCTCGTCCTGGGGTTCCTGGGCCTGCGGCTTCCCTTGAGTCTGCGGTGCCTCATGGGCGCGGATCTCTTGTGCGATGCTTTCAGGGTCCTCCAGGTAGTACAGATCCCGGTAGCGGCCAGGGACCCGGATCAGCTCATCATGGCTTCCGCTCTGGATAATGCACCCGCCCTCCAAAACAATAATCCGCTGGGCGTTGCGAATAGTGGAAAGACGGTGCGCCACCACAACCTTCGTGCACTTATACCGTGCAATCAGCTCCGTCACCTGACGCTCAGTGGTGGTATCTAACGCGCTCGTTGCCTCATCCAGCACCAGGATGCGCGGGCGCCGCAGCAGCGCCGTCACAATGGCGATGCGCTGACGCTGCCCGCCTGAGAAGTTCTCACCATCACTGGACATGATCGTGTCAAACCCCATGGGCAGACCCTTCACAAAATCCAGAATACCCATGCTCAGCACATCCGCTTCGATCTCCTCGCGGGTTCGGCCATCATCAAGCCCCGCCGTGAGGTTCTCATACAGGGTGCCGCCCCTTGTCTGCAGCTGCTGCGGAACATACCCAATGTGGGAGCGAAGCGCATCCAAGGAATAATCCTGCACATTGATCCCGCCCATCCGAATAGTGCCGGACACCGGGCTGTACAGCGAACATAGCAGCATAGCCAACGTGCTCTTGCCCGACCCGGATGAGCCCACAAGGGCTATGTCATGCCCCTCTGGCACCGTAATAGACACCTCAGAAAGCACGGGCTGCGTTCCGCCGGGGTAAGTAAAGTTCACGTTCTCAAGCTCAATATCGCTGCTGGCAAGCTTAGTGATGGTGCCGCCATCCTGCTCAGGGTCGTAACGCTGAATATCAACGATACGCGCCACCGCCCGGTCCACGGCAATAATGTTCATAATGCCGAACATCGTTGACGAAATAGAGGAGAACAGCATGGCAGAAATACCCTCGGTGGCAATAGCCTGCCCGAGCGTGAGCACACCCTGATTCACCAGAGGAAGCGACGCCAGCAGCAGAATCAGCGGCCCGCCCAGCTGCACCACGGAAGCTGCGGAACCAAGCACACCCTGCTGCAGCACCATGCGGCGGCGCATTGAGGCAAGCGACTGTTTGTACGCCTCACGCCACGTCTCATATGTGGAGCTTGCCGAACCAGTCATTTTCATGGATGCCACAGTGTTAATGGCATCAAGTTCGACCACCTGGGCTTCTGAGGCGTGCGCATATTCGGCGTCGAGCGCCTGGGAGGTGGGGCGTGCCGTCACGAACCAGATCAGCATCAGCACGGCGAGTACCACGAAGGTGATAATGAGGATTTCGCGTGACTGCTGGGCGATGAAGACGAGAATCACGATCATCGTACCGATATTAATCACGAGCTCAGTCAGGTTCGTGGACAGAAAGTTCCGCAGCGTATTGACGCTGGAAAGACGGTACAGAATATCGCCCGGGGAGCGGAGCGCAAAGTAGGTCAGCGGCAGCTTCAGCAGCCTTTTGAACATCCCGCCCAGCAGCTGGTACCCGATGGACGAGACGATACTAGCCAAAGCCGCGGCACGGGCGATGGACACCAGGTAGTAGCCCGCCACGCCAACAACCACGCCGATAGTTGCGACGAGGATGGCATCCTCATGGCCTCTGAGTTGGGCGTCCACCACGCTTTGGATCACCACCGGCACGGCGAACGTGACACTGTAGGTAATCACCAGCAGCACCACGAAAACCGCGTACTGGGCGAACATCTTTTTCGTGAAGAACGTGTTCAGCTGCCAGTCTTGGAAGACTTTTCGGGATTTCTTTTTAAAGTCTTTCCGGGGGGTGGGAACCAGCACGCTACCGGAGAATGAGCCTTCAGCTTCCTGAAGGGGGATAACTTTCATCCCCGTTGCGGGGTCCATAATATGTACGCGGTCTTTACGGATGCGTACCAGCACCACATAGTGGGAGTTGTTCCAGTGCAGAATAGCTGGCTTGCCGATATCGCGCAGCTGTTCCAGCGAGTTAGCTTTATACGCCCCGACGTCCATGCCTTCTACCATGAGAAGGTTGCGCACTTGGAGCATACTCAGGCCTTCACGCCCGGGTTCGGCAATGAGGCGCAGATCAGATATCGTCTGATACCGCCCGTAATGCTGCAATACGGACGCGCCGACACCTAGCCCGCACTCAGTAGCAGCCGCTTGGAGAACCGCTGGAAACCCCATATTTTACCGGTCCTCACTCACGTCAGGAATGACGGGGGTGTATAAACGCCCTCCCCCTAAACGGTGAGCCAGCCACGACAGTACCCCGGAGGTACCCACCAGCAGTGACGGGGTCAGTGAGTACCGTGAAGACTTATCGTCAAGTGTCGCGCGAATAACTGAGGGGCCGTACCCGTTTTTGACGGCTGCACGGATATCCTCGGCACCGGGCACATCGGGAACGCGAGCAATAATCCAGTTGAGCACCTCCAGGGTTCCTAAATCCCCGTGGCACAACGTCAAGTTACTCCTAGTTCCGGTACGGAACGCGTACTGCACCGCCCGGTCGAGCTCAGTACGCGGGGAGAACTCCGGCATCCACACGTGTACGGCTGCGAGTGCAAGAGCGATACCCGCAGAGCCAGAGCACCATGTGCCGCCGGTGTGCGCGTCGCCAGTGCCGCTGCGTTCGGAGAGCTGGGCCCGCCAGCCTTCCGCGCACCTGAAACTGTTCAGCCGCTGCAGGAGAATCTTCACAGCATGTTGAGCGCGCCCAGGTGTGGGCATCTCCTGCCCCCAGCGGGCCAGAGCAAAAATTGACCCGCTCACACCGTAGGCGAACCCGCTCACATTCCACCAGTTCTCCTCAACCCGGCCAGCGACAATATCCAGGGCGTGCTTTTCGAGTACCTCCAGCAGGGCGGTGCGGTTGGTGGTGAGGTTATACCCCAGAAGTAGTGTGGCGGCGCCTACCTGGTTATCCAGGTACCCCGGCATCGGATGCTCCACCTGCTCCATACGGGCGGCAACCCGGTCGCCAAGCATAATGGCGGCTTCTTTCAGCCGGGGGTCGTCCAAGTACTCTGCGGCGCTGGCAAGTGAGAGCGCGATACCCGCCTCACCGCCTGAGACACCGTCGCAGGTCTCCGGGGGAATGCTAAAGAGCCTCTTGTCGAAGACATCCTGCGCTATCGGGTCTAACACACGGTGCGCAGCCTTAGCGTACTCCGCGTTTCCTAGCGTGTGTGCTGCCTGGGCTAGGGCCATCGCAGGCCCGACCGACCCGGTGTACAGGTCTATCCCAAGAACCGTGGTTTGCCATGCACCAATATGCTGCTGCCAGAGCCCGGGGTTAGGTGCGAGCCACGTCCGGGAGTCTTGCTCGCTGCCGCCTAGGCGCAGAGTGCCCGTCAGCTGGTCTGCGATCGCGGTGCAAAGCTCCCGTTCGTGCTGTTCGTCTTCCCCGGCGGAGAGTAATTCTGCCGGGCTATTGGCCAGGGTGTTCGCCGGGTAGGGTGAGATGAAGGCGGCCCAGATCTGTTGGAGCTGCTCCTCTAGGTCATTCTCGTCAAGGGCGGCAATATGCCGCAGGGTTTCTTCCAGGGCGCTGCCTTTAATGCTGAGCCCCACCGGTTTGCCCTCAAACGATACGATGTCAGAGCCATCCGTCTGGTGCATGAAGAAGGGTACGTCGAACCGCCAGAGAGCTTCCGCTTCAGCCGCAACCATATCCAGGGGGCGGTTGTGGCTTAGGGTGGCGGCGCGCAGCCCTACCGTGGCGAACACTTCTTGGGATGCGAGCGCCTCAGGACTGCTGAGCATCTTAAGGATTTGGGTGTAAAACCTGGTTGATTGCAGCAGGGCGCGAAGCATCAGCCCGGTAAAGTTCGTGCGAACCGCCTCAAGCATCGCCTCGCGGTGCTCACAGATCCATTGGTGCATCTGCGTAAACCCTCGGGCGAAGGCACGGGCACGGGCAGCTTCATAGAGACGCCGCTCTTCCAGCACCTCAGCGCTGGATTCGTCGCCGACGAGTGCCACCATGCTTGCCGCTTCTTGGTTCTCCTCCGGGGCTGGGGCCGGTTCGCGGTTCATCCGGGCGGCAGCATCGTCCCGGAAGGGACGCTCAACAATGACCTCATTAAACGGGTCATTCCCTTGCTCCCCGTGGAGGAAGCCGACGTCACGGTACCCCAGGGAGGCGTCGCGGCGCGTAATACGGGTGGGCAGAAACGCGCTATTGGAAATCCCACGGAGTTTTCGCAGGTGGGCGCTGCCTTCAGGCGGTTGAGGGGTGTCGTCGGCGAGGATGTATATGGGGTGAAGCACCGTCTCAAGGTCAATTGGCACGGGCCCGGTGTCCAGGGGGATCAGGTTCTTGGCGTGCATATCTTTGCCCTGCAATGCGTAGAGCAAACCCGCTAGCCGGCCGGAGGCTTCTAAGAAGTCTTCGCCTGAGAAATCTACCTCCTCAGCTTTAATAAACTCCATGAAGCCGTAACCCTCACCCTGGACTACCCGGGCGGCACGCATAGCGGGTGCCCCCTGCTCAGTAAGGTCTTGAACGATCTGCCAGAATGCTCGCTCGCCCTCAACGTTGCGTGATTTGTAGACCACTGTGCCCTGCGTGAACTTAAGGAGGCAGCCAGCACGCCCGCCGCCGTAACGAGTTCGGGGCAGCCCAAAAGATTCAAGCTGAAGTGGTGCGGCATCCGTGGTGTTCAAAAGCTCACGGATATCGTTTTCGTGGGTGCGGACACGCTCGAAAATCTCGGCGATCATCGCGTGAAATTGCTGCACCGTCACCTGGTGGATACGGTTCAGAAGTGGGTAGCTTGCGTGGAAGTCATCGCTTAGTTCTTCGTGCCAGCGGCGGCAGTAGTCTTCGTAGCGCCCTTCCGGTGTGTCTGCCTGCAATAGCCCCTGCGCAGAGGCCTTTTTAATGTGGGCAACCAGTGGTCTGAGGTAGAAATTGTTTAAACGCGCCGTTAGGTTATCCAAGAATTGGTTGGTTAAACGGGGGATCTGCGACGTTACAGCGTAGCCCGATGAGGTGATGGCGTGTTCGACGTTTCCACGTTCATTCTCCGCCAGTTGGGCGATGAGCGCGTGGAACATGGAGGGTTCAGCAGTCGGCCCCAGTGCCGAAGACACCGGAGCCGACAACCGTACAATAAAATCGGAGTCAGGCGCTTCGGATGCGGTGGTGCCTATCCGTTCTAGTAACAAAGTGCTAGATACGTAAGATGCTAGGCGTTGGAATTGTTCCTCATCCAGTTCAGGAAGAAGTTCCCTGATTAACACCTGAATTCTCCTTATCTATCGTATTTACTTATCCTCTGGATTTAGGAGAAGCTGCCGCCCCAGAAGCCAAAGCCGTAGCCGTAGCCGCCGCAGCCGCCACCGCAGTAGCCGCCACCGTAGCTGCCGCCACCAACGGAGCTGTAGTAGCCGCCACCGTGGGAGCCGCCACCGTTAACCTGACCGAGTTCCTGATCGGAGATCTCTTCCAGAAGCGTGATATCCTTGGGCATGGTTATCCTCCTTATGTATTCCTGAACCAATTTCAGGAATAGTATTATCGGTGTCAGTTTGATGTTTTACCATCAAACTCTAGCTGGGTTCCGCAATGACAACGTTCCAAGGCGCCACATTGGAACCCACCTCCTTTTCATCTGGGTGTTAGGTAACCCAAATAAAAAGGAAACTTGTAAAGTTTTAATTCCCCAGTGGGGCTTTAATGCATAAACTAACCAGTCACCTCTGACAACATTCCATCGCTAAAGAAATGTGTAGCGGAAATAGGTATTCTAAAGAGCTGTAAATGTGTTCGTCAGTAAGGCAAAGTCCAATTTCAGATCACGCCACACACTGCGTCGTACATGCTGCCTGCACTATTTTGGCGCAACAACATGGCCGCCACACAGTAGAGTAGCGCTACGTCATGTGGAAACTTTAGGATGCTTGAGAGTGTAAAACTTTCCCTATCAAATTTAGGGGCCCAATATCAGTTTTCGGAAGCTCTCAACGCTACCTATTCTTTGCATCTTCAATAGAATACCCGCAATAAATTTTCGTCCCTGTAATAAATCTATTGCGTTTCTGGTTAGCTACTCAACTATAACAAATCCCCGGGGTAGGTGCAATAGATTTTCTGGGAAAATCAGAGTATTCCACCCTCAATGAGAAGTGTTATCCGTTACACCAAAATAACCCCGAGCACTGCCCATTAGTGAGCCTCGGCCGAGTCAGGAACTATGGGGGTATATAAGCGGGTATCCCCTGCCCGGCGAGTCAACCACGACAGCACCCCGGAGGTGCCCACCATCAGAGAAGGAGTCAGAGAGTAACGAACAGATTTATCGTTCAGCGTCTCACGCAGCAGGGAAACGTTATAACCGTTCTTGACGGCATTATGGACGGCCTCTGCAGTGGACACATCGGGGACGTGCGAGACCACCCATTCAAGGACGTCAAGGGTTCCCAGGGCACCGTGGCAAGAGGTGAAGTTACGCTTGGTTCCCTCCTGCAGGGAACGCTGGACCGCACGGTCAAGGCTCGCGCGGTTAGAAAGCTCAGGGAGCCAACAGTGCACAGCCGCTAAGGCTAAGGCGACACCCGCGCTACCGTGGCACCAGGTGCCGTCGTGGGCGCTTTCCCCAATAGGTACCCGCATCTGCCAGTATTCCCCGTTATCAAGCTCATCCAAGCGCTTCAGCAAAGTGGCGACTGCCTGCCGGGCACGCTCTGGTGAGGGCATGTCTTGGCTCCACCGGCTGAGGGCGAAAATTGACGAGCTCATGCCGGTGGCAAACCCGCTCTGTGCCCACCACGCATCATCAATACGGCCGGCAATAATGTCCTGGGCGTGCCGGTCTAATACAGCCAGCAGCGTCTGACGGTCGGTAGCCAGCTCATGCCCCAGCAGAAGAATTGCCGCGCCCACATGACCGCTCAGATAGCCGGGGGTTGGGTGCTCCGCCTTCGCTATACGTGCAGCCACCTGGTTCCCCAGCTCAAGAGCGGCATCTTTTAGCCGCGTATCACCAAGGTAGCGGGCGGCACCAGCAAGAGTGAAAGCGATACCGGGTTCACCGGCAAAAGCCATGTCGCGTATATACTCAGGCAGCTTAAGCGGCTTTTCCTCTGAAAGAATAGTCTCAGCTAGCGGGTCGAATACGCGGTGAGCAGTTTCAGCATATTCTTGGTGCCCCAGCACGTGTGCTGCTTGCGCTAACGCCAATGCAATACCCACTGAGCCGCCGTAGAGATCCGTCTGCAAAACATCAGTATTCCAAATGCCATGATGATGCTGCTGACTGCTCGGGACAGGGCTAACCCACGTCCACGGATCCTCCGGGGCGGTGCCTGAATGAACCGTAGCCGCCAGCCGGTCGGCGATCGCGGTGCTGAGTTCACGCTCTTCCCGCTCTCCCCCACGACCCTGCCGGATGTCTGCCGGTTCATCCGCTAGAGTATTCGCAGGGTACGGGGAGATAAAAGCAGACCAGATCTGGTTCAGCTGCTCGTCAAGGTCGTCTTCGCCCATGTGGGAAATGTGGTTAAGAGTCTCCTCAAGAGCGCTGGTTTTAATGCCCAAGCCCACCTCTTGCCCGTCGGGTGTCATGATCGCGGTACGATCGGCCCGATGTTTAAAGAACGGGATATCGAGCTGCCACAGTGACTCTACTTCTGCTAAGACCAGTTCCAGGGAACGATCGTCGTCAAAGGCTGCGGTACGTAGCGCCACTGTCGCAAAAACACTTTTAGAGGATAACGCCTCGGGGCTGCCGAGCATCCGTACCAGCTGCTCGTATTGCATGGTAGGCTGCAGCACGGCCCGAAGAGTCAGCGCAGCACATTCGCTGCGTACCAGCTCCAGCATAGCGTCACGGTGCTCACACACCCACCGGTACATTTGCTCAAACCCGCACACAAACCCGCGGGCACGGGCGACCTCCGTGGCGCGCCGTTTCTCAAGGGTGTGGGTATCCGGATCGTTGCCCTGTTGAGGGCCGCCGAGGTCAGAATACCGGACAGACCGGACAATAGCATCATCGCGGAAAGGTTGCTCAACTACCGTACCTTTGAAGGGGTTTGCCCCCTGCTCACCCCGGATAAAGCCAATATCAACATACCCTTTTGAGGGGTCTTTACGTACCAGCCGGGTGGGCAGTAAAGCGCTGGTGCAAATACCGCGTTCTTTATGTAACAAAGCGCTGTTGTCAGGCATGTCTGCTTTACCATCGTTCAGAAGGTGTGAACAGTGCAGTATTGTTTCGAGGTCAATAGGGACAGCACCCTCGCTCGTTGGGATGAGGTTCTCCTCGTGCATATCTTTACCCAGCAGAGCATAGAAAAGAGCTGACAGCTGCCCCGAAGACTCTAAGAATTTTTCGGCCGTGAAGTCTACGTCTTCTCTCTCAATAAACTCCATGAACCCGTAGTCTTCACCCTGAACGACCCGGGCGGCACGCATGCGGGGAGCGCCCTGTTCCGCAAGTTTCTGAACGATCCTGTAGAACGCCCGTTCACCATCAACGCTACGTGGTTTATAAGCCACCGTCCCCTGACTAAACACCAGCAGGCAGCCGGTGCGTCCACCGTTATGGTAGTCACCCGCCATAGTGAGAGACTCAAGGGTGAGGGACTCAGCATTTTGCGCCCCTAAAAGCTCACGAATGCCGCTTTCTTGGGCCTGGATTCGCTCAAAAAGCTCCGCCACTATAGCGTGGAATTGGTGCACAATAATACTGTGGACCCGCCGCAGAAGAGGATAGTCAGCATAGAAACCATCCATGAAATCTTTAGGCCAGCGGCGGCAGTAGTCTATGTACCGCTCTTCCGGGGTGCCCCCTTGCAGCAGCCCTTCAGAGGAAACTTTCTTAATATGGGCGACCAACGGCCGAATATAGAAATTCGCCAGGCGCACCGTGAACTCATCAAGGAGCCCACCAACAATGTTTGGGAAGTGTTCTTTATCAACATAGTGTGAGGCACGAACAGCCTGTACTACGCGCTTATATTCACTCTCAAAAAGCCACGCAAAAAGCGTGTAAAACATAGCAGGTTCGGCCGTCGGCCCCAGTGCTGAAGGCACTGGAGCTGACGGCCGCCCAACAGGTGGGGAATCTGAGGTGGTGTCTAACCGGTCGAGTAAAGAAACGTCTGACACATCCGACACCAGTTGCTGGAACTGTTCATCATCCAGCTCAGGAAGAAGTTCCCTGATTAGCACTCAGTATTCCCCTTGTCTATGTTTTGTTATTAGCAGGAGTAGCCATACCCAACAGCAGCGTAGTAGTAGCCGCCGCCGCTGTAGCTACCACCGTAGTAGCTGCTGTTGCTGCCGCCATAGCTGCCACCGTAGCTACCGCCATAGCTGCCACCGTAGTATCCACAGCTGCTGTAACAGCCGCCGTTAACCTGCTCCAGCTCCTGGTCGGTCAGTTCTTCCATGAACATGGTATCCTTAGCCATGGTTATCCTCCTTATGAATTCCTGAATAGCCTCAGGAATGATTGTGGTTAATCAATAGTTTGATGTTTTCCATCAAACTTTGGCTGGGTTCCAAGATGACAACGTTCCAAAGGTGACAGCTTGGAACCCACCTCCTTTATTGCAGGGGTGCAACCCCCTCAAAAGGAAACTTATAGAGTTTTTAATGACCATTTTGGGTGGTCGAGAATAGAGACCTAGCCAGCAGTTCCCCAAAACATTCCGCTATTAAAAATTGCAGCAGAAAATAATTGCCGCTTAATCTTTAAAAGACTTGAAGAATGAGTTCGCTAGAAAAAGTTAAGCTCTCTATATTTGTCAGCAAAGTATATTTCCTCTACGATGATGCCTATCACCTAGCTACCACGCCACAATACACTTGCTCTGTGCATTAATAGCGCTATACTACGGCCACCACATCACAAAGTGGTGCGACATCAAATGGAAACTTAGGATATGTGAGAGTGTAAAACTGTTCCTATCACACAATAGGAGCCCAATATCAGCTTTCGGAAGCTCTCAATGCTATCCATTCTTTGCATCCTCAATAGAACACCCACAATAAGTTCTCGTCCCTGTAATAAACTTATTGCGACTCTGGCTAGCTCCTCAACTGTATCAAACCGCCGGGGAAGCACGCAATAGGTCTTCATCATAATTTCCAAAACTTTTCTCAAAGCCGAAGCAGGTTCGCGGAGTAATCATTATTTCCGCGGTAAATCCCCCTATTTACCCGGTGGTGCACACCAAAACTGACAGCAGCTTTCAAGAACTGCACAGCTCGCCCAGGATGCGCTGGGCTGCTTTTCGGGCACTCTCGCCAGCGGCGCCAGCCTCATAGGCGTGCAGGGCATCTGCCGCCACATGCAGGCGCAGCACCCGTGGAAGGGTGGAAACCTCACGCAAAATCACGTTCGCCCGCTCGGGAGGGGCAGGTTCCAGGCCCCAACTCGGGGCAAATTTTGCCAGGTCACTGGGTAAAATATAGGCATCGATCAGAGAAGTTTTCATCCCCGCAAGTTCGTGCCGAACCCCGGTGAGCGCGAGCGCATTTGCACCCGTTCGCAGCAGGTCACTCGTATCGTAGGGTGCCACATAGTAGTGCACGATCATCCCTGTGCGGTGCGTATACTGCCGGAGCGCATCGAGCCCGCAAGCGCAGAGGATGCGGGCGCGTTCAGCAGCGATGCGGCGCGCATCCGGGGTAAGCAGGTGCCCTCCCCCGTTGAAATAGAGGGCGAGCTCGTCGAAAGATTCCTGCGAGATAACGTCACTCATGGCATAAACATAGCAAACACAGGACTAGTTTTTGAGGCTTTCATTGAGGAAGCTCACAATGTAGTCAGGATTCAAGCTCTGCGCCCTGGGCTGGGATTTTCACCGTTTTCTGATCAGGCACGGCTTATGAGTCCTTTCACTAGGCGTTCCGCTTCCCGCTCGCTTCTCGGGTCTTTGGAAATTAGGAGATCAACTGCAACATGCAAGGGGCGAATCTTAGGTAACTCTTTGATTACGCGAAGAATAACGTTGGCATCCTGTGCCGGAACTTCACGCAGTGCGTAGATAAATTTCAGGGATTCGAGATTGTGGGGAGTCACATATGCTTCTACGGTAGCCCCGTAAATTTCCGAATATTCGTGGCTGACACCCGTAAGCGCTAATGTTCGTTCGTCCATCAAGTCATGCAGGTCAGCAGAAGGCACAGCATAGAATTGAAGTTTCGCATCTGCACGCACTGCATACTGCCTAAGAGCTTCTACCCCACGTTCGGAGAGGTTATGTGCACGTTCTTTGGCACGGCGGCGTGCATCGGGGGTAAGGGATGCACTGTTACCGTCAAGATAGGCGGCAAGTTGATCGAAGGATGACATCGAGATTTTGCGCCCATGTGCGGAGTGATGCTCGTGCGGGTTATCTGAAACCATCCACCGCCCGGCGATTTTTTGTCCACTCAAAGATCCTCGTTCAAGGCGTGCACGCACGCTTCGGGGGCTCACCCCGGCGTGCTGGGCATATTCCGCGACTGACATCATGGCAAAAACATACCATAAGAGGAATATTTCTGCCATACTGCCCGGTCGGGAGGAACTTAGCCAACCTCACCGTCCAGGTAGTACCAGGTGCCGTGCACTTTCTCGAAGCGAGATTTTTCGTGCATGGTGCCTTTCACGCGTTCTTTGGCGGACGTGCCGGGAACTGAGCGGTAGTACGCCACGAACTCGACCGTGCCCGCCGCATCGAAGGGACCACCCGAAGAGCCCAGAATATCCAGCCGGTACCAGCGCAACATTTCATCCAACGTTAACTCGGCGGGGCGCGTATGCGGGTGCCAGCTTGCCAGCAGGTAGGGCGCATCGTGCAGGGCGAAAGCGGTAAATCGCGAGCGCATCAGGGCCAGCGGTGTGGGCGCGTTCAGGGTTCCGGATGCGGCAAACTCGCCCAGGTACCGCCCGCAGCAGGCACCGTATACCTCGCCGCTTGTGCAGGGGCAGCGGGCTTGAGGGTCGTACAGGGTTGTTTCGCTCATGCACCCCATTCTAAACATGCGTGAAAAAGAGCCTTTATTCGAATAAAGCGGCCTTTTAATGCTTTATTCAAATAAAGGCTCTTTTTATCATCCCAGGAGGGAAGATTTTACAACCATGCGCGCAGGCGCAGCGGGTTTAGTTGGCGATAGCGCGTGCCGGGGTATCTGCCGTGGAGGGCTTACCCACGTAGGCGCCACGGTACTTCGCGGCCGGGTGCGAGTCTGCAACCTTAGTCTGTCCCTTACCGAACAGGCTTTCGCGCAGGGTCTCGCCCTCGTAGGAGGTGCGGTAGCGTCCACGCTTTTGCAGCTCAGGAACCACGAACTCGATGAAGTCCTCGAAGGAGCCGGGTGAAACGTGGTATGCCAGGTTAATACCATCCAGTCCGCCTTCATCAATCCAGCGTTCTAGTTCATCGGCCACCTGCTGCGGGTCGCCCACAATAACCTCGCCCATACCGCCGATAGTGCAGTGCTCGGCAATATCCTTACGCGTCCACTGCTTATCCTTGGCCTGCAGGGTGAAGGGAGTGAGGAAGGACTGAATCGACTCGGTCTTCACATAGTTGAGTACCTCGTCCTCGTCGAACTGGGAAAGATCCACGCCGGACCAGCCGCCGATAATGGCCTGCGAAGATTCCAGGTTCACGTACTTGCGGTACTCTTCGTACTTTGCCTTCGCCTTCTCTTCGGTCTCGTCCACAATGATGGAGAGCATCGCAAAAACCTTGATTTCGTCGCGGCCGCGGCCGTTCTCTTCGGCGCGGTCACGAATGCGGTCGGTAATAATGCGGGTCAGATCGGGGCGCAGCGCACCGATAAACACAACCTCGGCATGCTTGCCGGAGAATTTCTGCCCGCGGCTGGATGCGCCCGCCTGGAAAATCACGGGGGTGCGTTGGGGGCTGGGTTCGGTCAGACCCGCGCCGGGCACGCTGAAGTACTTGCCCTTGTGCTGAATCGGGTGCACCTTGGCGGGGTCGGCGTAGATGCCCTTCTCGCGATCCTTGACGACCGCGCCGTCTTCCCAGGAGCCTTCCCAGAGTTTGTAGCAGACGTCCAGGAACTCTTCGGCGAGTTCGTATCGGGTGTCGTGCTCAATCTGGGTTTCAAGGCCCTGACATTCGGCAGCAGAAGGCAGGTATGAGGTCACCACGTTAAAGCCCACACGCCCGTTGGTGAGGTGGTCAAGGGAAGCGTACTTGCGTGCGAGCGTGTAAGGCTGCTCGTAGGTGACGGCTGAGGTCACACCGAAGCCCAGGTGCTCGGTTACGGCGGCCATTGCGGAGATCTGCATGAACGGATCGTTCACGGGCACCTGCGCGCCGCCTTCGATAGCAGGTGCGGCGGAGTTCTTGTAAATATCGTAGATGCCCACAACATCGGCTAGGAATACGCCGTCGAAGAAGCCCTTCTCAAGGATCTGTGCCAGGTCAGTCCAGTATTTGATGGTGTTGTACTCGGTAGCCCGGGAGCGGGGGTGGCGCCAGAGGTCGAAGCTCTGGTGACCCACACAGGTCATGTCGAATGCGTTAACTGCGATGCGCTTCTTCTGCTCAGCCATCTACGTATCCTTTCGCGAATGTTAGGGTGTTCCTGCACCCCGCGCGCCGCCTCCTTATAGGTGGTGGCCTTCTTGGTGTTCCAAGTTGTGCAGGTGGCGCATTCGCGCCGTACTTGCTTCGTGTTCCTTGAAGCCAGATCATCATCTGGGGCACCCCGCTACGGGAGAGGGTTGCCGCCCGGCTAGCCAGAGCTTTACGCCGGGACTCATAATCCTTGCGTTTTGAGTGTATCCCCTCGCAGATGGGGGTGAACAGTATATGACGAACATTAATTTTTGTGACTCCGCACCGTAATATTTCGCATGAATCATGCAATATTTAGTCACCGTTAGTCACGGTACGTCATGTGTTTTCGCTGCAATGGCACGCTCCTCTAGGGTTATAGGCGTAACCCATCCAGAGCGACTGAGAGACCTGGCTCGACGACGTCGCAGCAACCCCTAGCGGGTGCTAACGCCAGGACCGATGGAAGTAACATGACACAGAATCACCACACCCAGCTACCCGCCAACGCCCAGACGATCACTTTCGACGCCGTCAGCCAGTCGTTCCCACAGTCCGGCAAGAACACGCACGAGGTGCTTCGCGAAGTGAGTTTTACCGCCGCCGCGGGAGAAATTATTTCGGTCATTGGTGCCTCAGGGTGCGGCAAGTCCACGCTGCTGCGGGCCGCCGCCGGACTGAACCGCATTACGGGCGGGCAGGTGCGCATCGGCGACACCCCGGTGAGCGGGCTTGATCAGCGGGTGGCAATCGGTTTTCAGGAGCCGCGCCTGCTGCCCTGGCGCACCGTCGCCGATAATGTGGCGCTCGGGCTGCCGCAGGGCATCCCAAAGACACGAGCGCAGGAGCGCATCCGCGAGCTGCTGCGCCTGGTGGGGCTCACCGACTACGCCACGCACCGCCCCCAAGAAATCTCCGGAGGAATGGCTCAGAGGGTTTCTTTGGCGAGGGCGCTGGCGCGTGAACCCGGGGTGCTGCTGCTGGACGAACCGTTTGGGGCGTTGGATGCGCTGACCCGCATTAAAATGCAGGATTTGCTGCTGGATATTCACCGGCAAGACCCGACCACGGTTCTGCTGGTCACCCACGATGTGGAAGAGGCGCTGTACCTCTCAGACCGGGTGATTGTGCTCGGCAAATTCGCGCCCAATGCGCCCGCAACGATCACACGTGTAGTCACCATTAGCGACGCTCACCCGCGTGATAGGGCCAGCAAAGAGCTAACTGCCCTGCGGGCTGAGCTGCTGACAGAGCTCGGCGTGGAAAAAGCCGATACCACCCCGGTTCCCGCTTAGGGCAGGGCACAGCCTCCCGCGTACACCCAGAGCCGCTGCGCGCCCCCTCTTAGTGAATAATTATTCACAATTTACTGTTTTCTTCACCCCATCAGACACCCAAGGATTACCCATGACAGCCATCACCAGAGCCGAAGCTCTTAAGGGCTTGCTGGCCTTCAGCGCCCTCACCACCGTTCTTGCCGGATGCGCCGGAGAAGGCGCAGGAACCCCCGGCGCGGGAGCCGCAAAAGGCAAAGACACCGTGACCGTGGACTACGCCACCTACAACCCGCTCTCCCTTGTTATTAAAAAGAAAGGGTGGCTAGAGAAGGCCCTGCAGGAAAAAGGTAAAAAGCTAGAATGGGTCAAATCAGCCGGGTCAAACAAAGCCAATGAGGCTCTGCGTTCGGGAAACATTGATGTGGGCTCAACCGCCGGTTCTGCCGCGCTGCTGGCCCGCGCGAACGGCTCACCCATTAAGGTGATTGACCTGTACTCGCAGCCCGAATGGTCGGCGCTGGTCACCACCAAAAACTCGAATATTCATGCAGTATCAGATTTAAAGGGTAAGTCGGTGGCGGTCACCAAAGGAACCGACCCGTACTTCCTGCTGCTCCAAGCGCTCAAGAAGGAAGGCATCGCGGCGAAAGAGGTAACCATCCAGAACCTGCAGCACGCCGATGGGCGGACCGCCCTCGATAACGGGCAGGTCAACGCCTGGAGCGGGCTCGACCCGATTATGGCCAGCGCGGAAATCGAAAGCCACGACGTGCTGTTCTACCGCAACCTAGACTTCAATACGTACGGGTTCCTCAACGCCACCGAGCAGTTCCTCAAAGACAACCCGGACGCGGCGCAAACCATCGTGAACGTGTATGAGTATGCACGCAAATGGGCGCTGGAAAACACTGCTGAAGCAACCCAGATTCTCGCCGACGAGTCCGGTATTAAGTTAGAAACCGCCAAACTCGTGATGGAACGAACCCACCTGAATATTGACCCAATCCCAGGGGACAAGCAGGTGCAGGTGCTCAAAGGTGTTGGCCCGATCCTCGTCGAATCCGGGGACGTCCCCAACCAGTCAGACATTGATAAGGCGCTGAGCAGCATCGTGGACGACACATACGCCAAGAAAGCCGACAGCGCCGCCATTGAGAACGTGAAGAAGACGGTGAGCTAGCCATGAGTGTAACCCTCGACAAAATTTCCAACGCCCCAGAACTTTCAGATACCCCCAAACACACGAAATCCGCAGCCGCAGAAACCGCCGCAGCCCGCACGGCAGCTGCCAGCACCGCTGCCGGGCGCACCCAATTGGCGAGCTCCCACCGCGGCCAGCCCCGGCCAAAGCGCGCCCTGCCTCTGGGTGCCAAACACTATGTGGGGCTTATCCTGCCCGCAGCACTCATCACGCTGTGGTACGTGCTGAGCACCGCCGGGGTATTCACCGCGGTGCAGCTGCCCTCCCCCACCCGCGTCATAGCCGCCGGAACCGAGCTGGCCCAACGCGGCGAGCTAGCAACCCACCTGGTAATCTCCACCCAGCGGGTGGTACTCGGGTTCAGCATCGGCGCGGTGCTGGGGCTGGTTCTGGGGGCGCTTATCGGACTGTGGGGGCCCGCGCGCATCGCCGCAGCACCCACCATTGGGGCGTTACGCGCCGTGCCCTCACTCGCCTGGGTTCCGTTGCTGCTGCTGTGGATCGGCATCGGCGAAAACTCTAAAGTAACACTTGTGGCAATCGGCGCGTTCTTCCCCGTCTACACCACCGTCTCGGCGGCACTGGCGCACGTGGATCCTAAACTTGTAGAGGCCGCACGCGCCTTCGGATACCGGGGCGTTAAGCTTTTCACTACCGTCCAGCTGCCCGCCGTGCTGCCGTCCGTGGTGTCGGGGCTGCGCCTGGCGTTAGCGCAGGCCTGGCTGTTCCTGGTGGCTGCCGAGCTATTGGGGGCCTCCATGGGCTTGGGGTACCTGCTCACAGATTCGCAGAACAACGGGCGCACCGACCGTCTGCTGCTGGCAATTGTGCTGCTGGCGGTGCTGGGTAAGCTCACAGATGCGCTCATTGGCGTGTTTGAGCGCTGGGTGAAGGCAAAATACCCTAGCAACTAGGCGCCTTAGCCGTGCGGCGCCCCGAAAGGAAACCTTGGTGAAGTACAGACCAAGATATTCCTTCCGGGGCGCCACTCAGCTGCCTATCCTCTACAGCAGTTAGGGCAGCAGGCCACGTTCCCGCGCGAATTCAGCGGTTACCTCGTTATAGTCCACCTCAACCTCATAGGGGTCCGTCCGCGGGGTACTCGTCACACCCTGGGACGTCGCGCTGGCCGCAAACCGCAGAGTCTTCATATCGCTCTTCGCCCGCAGCGTGCTCATGCGCCGGTTACCGTTCACATCAGCGGCAACCGGCTGCGCATCAATCACGCCGTTCTTGTTAAAATCCACGTTACGGTGCGCAGGTTTACCCTTATACAAGTACCCGTAGGCGTTCGCCCCAAGCCCGCGCCGCTCATCCAGGTTCTTCTCATCCAGCGGTGTGTACTCGTGCGTTGAATACCCGAAGTAGTTCTTACCCCCGGCGCGCGGCACGCCGCTGAGCTGGTACTCGTAGTTCATAATGCTCAGATAGTTCGGCTTGTAGTTCTCCTCATCGGCCCCACCGTGCCGCAGCCCCAAGTTATGCCCCAGCTCGTGGATGAATGTGCCCACCCGAATATCGCTGTTGGCACCCCGCCAGTAGGTGTGCCCAACGGTCACAATAAACCCGCGAGCGCCCGTGAAACCCAGCCCCGAAGAGCTCGTATTGCCGTAATAGTCGCCCCAGATCATGTAGTGAAAACCAGCGTCACGGGCCGAGGCGAAATGACGGTTCTTCAGTGCCGCCCAGTCCCCCATACCGTTAAGCTTCTGATGCGGAATCTCGTTCCCGCCGCCCAGGTTGTACTTCGCGCTGCGGGCGGGCCCGGCATCCAGGTGGATACTCACACCCCGCGTACCGTCAGGGTTACGTAACGGCAGGGAGGCAAACACCTCGGTAATGCGGTCAAGGTCGGCTTCGGTGGCGAGCTCACCGGGCATGTAGTCCATCTCAACAAAAATATCTTTACGGTACGGGTTGGCCCCCATACCCGGGTAGTCAACGTCAACTGTGCCGTCGCCATCGGCGTCATAGCCGCTGATCTCCCATGCGTTCGGGATACCATCACCGTCCGTATCGTACGTGTTGATGGTGCTTGCGCTGGCGGGGACGGCACCGGCTGCGATTAAAACTACGGTCGCGGCAAAAAGGCGCGCAGATTTCATGAATGCCACTGTGGCTCCTAGGATGCTTGTGAATTGAGTGAATGAAATACAGCTAATTGGCGCACCACAACCACCCCCGACACGCGGTACGCGCGGCGCGCTGCGACGCGCACCAGCACAAAAATGCATAAAAATCCGCTATGTCCGGGGTTGAAGTGCACAAATTTTCAAATATTTCCTACACATAATAGCGCCATTACAGCGCGCAGGCACACTTGTCTACTACACTGGATAGGTCGTATTCACTCACATCGCATACATTCACACTCTCTCAAATACATACAGGAGTCCACGTGACCCACGCACCCTTCAGGGGCGGCCTCACGCGGCGCCGCGCACTCGCTGGCGCTGCATGGTCCGCCCCCGCCGTCGCCGCATCCGCAACGACCCCAGCCTACGCAGCCTCGGACCAGGTAGTTGCCGTCGACTACGGGGTATTCACTCAGGCGTTTAACACCACCATGGATAACCCCAACAGCACCTTCTTCGGGCTCGACTCGTACCACGGGCAGCTCACCGACACGCGCGCATCCCGCACCACCAAGTGGGAGGGCCTGCTCGCCGCAGGCGGGGGCACGTTCACCCCCGGCGGCAGCGTCGGCAACGGCCTCTACGGGGGTGCCGGGCTATGGTTCGCCGCCCCGCACACAGCATCCGGCGAATACACGGGAACCACCACCCTGCGCGCCGGGGCACGTTTCAGCATTGAGTACACGTTCACGTTCGCCGACGAGATACAGACCCGCCCGCCTCTGCTGTGGGAGGACGGGGAACAGCAGCAGGTGGCTGCGCTCGCTCAAAGCGCCGGTGGTGCCCGGTCGAACAACCCGCGGCTTGCGGCGTTCAACGGGGCCGGTTTCACCGCGGTATTCCGGGAATCAGACAGCTACGGGACGGAGTGGCGCGGCACCCTCGACATTGTCACCACTGAGGACGCGGTGGCCTCAGCTGAGGGGATGCAGGTGTTTAACCAGGTGCTGCTGAGCCAGGTGCCCGTGTACTACGACCAGGTGGGTGAGTCGTTTAGCCTGCGAACAACCGTGACCGTGGTGGATGCGACCCTGCTGCTGGAGCCGGTGAACAGTGCGGCCCCGTCCGAGCAGAATATTGCGGGGCTTTCCGCCAGTGCCACTATCACCCACTCCCCCGCGTAGGCCCTGCGCACGCCGCTAATGGATGAGCTGATTAGAGACAAGCTCCCGGTAGAGGGGTGAGAACTCCATGAGTATGTCGTGCGTGCCTTGGGCGACGATCCTGCCGTGATCCATCACGTAAATCATGTCCGCATTAACGACGGTGGACATGCGGTGGGCAACCATAATCATGGTTGATTCGGGGGCGGCGTTATTGTTCAGCACAGACACCACCAGCTCTTCGCTAATGCCATCAAGCTGGGAGGTGAACTCGTCCAGCAGGTACACCTGCGGGTTTTTCAGGATCACGCGGGCTATGGCCAGCCGCTGCTTCTCGCCCCCGGACAGGGACGTGCCGCTGCCGCCAATGTTCAGGTCCACGCCGTGCCCTGAACGTTCAAGCACTTTTTCCAGCCCCAAATCTTTGAGGATGCGGTGCGCGGCAGCGCTATCGGTGCCGCGCCCCGAGATGTACACATTATCAAGAAGCGTGCCCAAAATCAGGGGGGATTCCTGCTGCACCAGGCCGATTTTGGCGCGCACAGCCGGGATGGAAATGTCTGAGCTTGCGGTGCCGGAGTAGAGGAGGTTCCCGCCTGAGATTTCGTAAAGCCGGGCAATGAGCCGCAGCAGGGTGCTCTTGCCCGACCCGGAGGGTCCGACGATGGCGAGCTTCTCCCCCGGGGCGATGCTGAGCGTCATCCCGGAAATCAGGTAGGGTGAGGCCCCTTCCTCAGGTTCGGCACCGTATTTAAAGCTGACGTTATCCAGCAGGATGGAGCGGATATCACGGTTTTCGTGGTATGTGTCCAGCTGTTCGGGGTACTCGTCCGGGATGCCCAGGATCTCCTGGATGCGGGTGATGCCTCCGCTGGCTTCGGCAATATTGCTCATGGTGCCGAAAATGTACCCCAGCGGCATGATCATCATAACCAGGAACATGACGAACGAGACCAGGTTGCCGACGGTAATTATCCCGTTCGCGACCCTGACCCCGCCAACGCCAAGAACCACCAGGAACGTGATCTGCATGGCCACCGCAGAGATGGGGGTGATGAGGGCGACAAGCCGTGCCACTCCGATCCCCTTAAGCCACGCATTATCAACTTTCTGCTGCAGCCGCTTAAACTGGTGCCCCGCCGCGTTCTCCGTCCGGACGAGTGAGGAGGCCTCCAACACGCTGGACACATCCGAGCTCAGCTCACCCACCGCCTGCTGCATTTGCGCGCTGGATTTTTCGACCTTAGAGGTTGCCATCGTGACGGACACGACCGCCAGCAGGGATATGACGGCGGAAATAGCGAGCAGCAGGGGGTCGATGAAGAACATCCCGATCACCGCCCCAATGAGCGTGAAAACACCCACGAACGACTGCACGAACCCTTCCGTGAGGCAGCGGCGCAGCAGCATCGTGTCATTAATGACGCGGGAAAGGACGTCTCCTTTGGTGTATTTCTCTAAGGCGTCCAGGGGGATGCGGAGTATTTTCCGCACGAGCTGCGTGCGTGCGTCACGGGCCACCGATTCGGCGACTTTCTGAATAAAATACTGCTGAACACCGTTGAGGATGGCCCCTATAATGAGCACCAGAATAATGAGAACCGGCAGGTAACCAATACCCTGGGCGGACCCTGCGGAATCAACAAGATCGTTCACTATTAACGGCTGCAGAAGCGACGCGGCTGAGCTTGTGAGACTCATTAAACAGATAACGGTCAGCAGCCCCTTAAAGGGGGATAGATACGAAAAAACTACCCCCCAGGATGACTTCCCATTATTTTTAGCTTTCACCATAGTCTCATGCGCCTCACTTCTTGGGTGCCGCCGCCCTCACCCTGTTTTTGCCTGAATGGTTACGGCGCTAGCGGGCTTCTGGGTTGGTGGATGCGACAGTCACGAACCCCTGCACATCGTGGTGCTCATTAATGGGTTCCCCCTCGACGGTGACCCATGCGTGCGCAAGGAACGGTTTCACCCGGAACCCGGAGGCCCACACCACTTTCCGGCGCATGAGAGAAAGCAAAAGGTAGGTTGAGATGGACCGTGCCAGGCACCCCCGCTCCCCACGGCACAGTGGGGAAACTTCACGCACTTTCGCATCAACCGCGAGCGCCTGCTGAATGGATGAGCTTTTCTGTAGGGGCCGGAACATTTTCAGCAGGCGAACAATAACGGTGACCGGCAGGTGCGCAATAATCTTTGCCGCACACACCGCCAGGCGCGCTTTGGTGCTGCTGACGGTGTGCGCGTCTGTTGCGGTGGTGGGGTTATCACTCATGGTCCTCGCCTTTCTCTAGGACGCCCATCGTCCACAGTTCCCGCAGGGTGCCTTCAAGGTCCTCCCGGATCTCGTCCGGGTCGGATTGTGTGTACTGGTGAATGAAGGAGTCAATGATTTCTGAGTTGCGGTGCCCCTGCTCCACGAGGTCCAAGATGTGCTCTGTGGTGCTGTTTCCTTGAAAATAGGCGCTTCGGGCGGGCACAAAAACCACGATGCCGGACTCGGTGCCCGAAATTTTGACGCCATCGGCGATGCAGAACCTCTCGGGCAGTGACGCGTAGCGTTTATACATAGTTTTCACGTAGCCATACCTCCATGTGGGTCATACGTTCAAAATCGTAGAGTGTCTCTGAGCTGCCTAGGGGGCTGTTTGCGATTGTGCGGACAGTGTCTATATCCACAAGGTTCAGCTCCGCCAGGAGACTGTCGCCGATCATTTTCAGGAAGTTTTCTTTGCTGCGTTCGTAGTCTTGGTACAGGTCGAAGCTGTAGTCGCTTTTGTAGATGTCCCGGTAGAAGAACTCGGGCAGGGTGCCTTTCATGGCTTCTAGGATGACGGGTTTGCTCATCCCGTGCCCGCTCAGAGCACCCGGGTACACCAGGGAGGAGCGGATCATGTCGTCCTCAAGGTAGGGGGCGGCGAATTCCAGGCCGGTTTCGCTGAAATACTCGTTCATGCCCCGAAGCACTTCCCCCTGAAATTCCAGGGACCCGTAGATGTGGAACCGGTATTTATCCAGTTCTTCTTCCTCTGGAGGGATGGGGGTCGTTTTTATGAGCTCAATGACTTGCTCGGTAGCTTCTTCGGATAGCCAGGAGGGCAGCGTAAAGTTCGGGAACCAGGAGAAAGCATCGGTATTTTCAGGGATGTTCTGGCCCCTGCGGGTCAGGCGCCGCTGCAGCTCACGCTGTTTCGTTTCTGGGGAGAAAGCGGCACGTAGTGTCGATATTTTCGGCCAGCGGGCGGCGGCCGCGACGGAGCTAATGGCTTTAATAGCCCGCATTTTCTCGCCCTGTTTGAAGTAGAGCAGCGCCTGAACGGGCATGGGCTCAAACAGCTCGTCCCCGCCAATTCCCAGGCAGTGGATGCTGGAGCCGCGTTCCCGCGCGCTGCGCACAAGGGCGGTAAGGTGCGGCAGGTTAGCGTGCCATGCGCGGGGTGCCTCGGAAAACCCGCGAAGCTCATCCGGGATGGTGAAACCTGCGGTGCTTTTCGTAAATGAGTCAAGCTTAATGAGGTCTATGGTGAAGTGTTCGGCTATTTTCTGGGCGAGCTGCGTGTCGCGGTTGTCTTTATCGTCCGTCCCGGCGTGAAACGCGGTGAAGGGAACATTCTGCGCTGCGAGGAGCACGGATATGACCGTGGAGTCCACGCCGCCGGACAGGTCGGCAGATACGTGGGTGCGCCCTTCAGCCAGCCGCCTCAGAACCGAGTTCAAAACGGTGTATACGTGCTGTGACACATCGGAAAAAGATAGGGTGCTGTCCTGCAGGCTGAGGGCGTCTGCGAAGTACGAGGTGTTCTGCACAGACCCGTGCTCGTCTTCGCATACGGTGGTGGCTGGGGGCAGCGCCGTAATGTTCTCCCAGTAGGAGATGCGGCGTACCCACCCTGGCGGGTTACGGCATAGCCCGAGGGCCACCCGAGACATATTAATAGCGGGATTAAGGGCGTCCACTAGGGGTTTTACTGATGTGCTCAGAAGGTCCACCGGCCCCAGCTTTGAACGGTACACGCTGCGGTGTCGCGAGACGGAAGATACCAGCTCGCTATCTGCGGTGGAGTCGGTGTTTGATGCGGAAGCGTCATGAGTGGGTAACGGGCGAACAGTTATATTGTTCGAGCTGCTACGAAGAAAGTGAGAAATTTTCTGCACGTTACCGGATGTTGTGTATAGCTCTGCCACAGGATTCCTTATCGTCACTTTCCGCATTAAAAATATGGGCTCGTTTAATTATTTTTTACCGCATCCCACTTTTATGCGGATTTCTGCGAATAATAAACAAGTCACCTGGCGCGCAGGGCGCTATTTATAGAGCAACTTCAGGAGGAGTCACAAGCCGGGCACCGGAGAGAACATCCCGGTATTTCCCGTATATAAGGCCGTGAGTGCAATCTGCAAAAGAGTTCATCTTCATAAAACGTGCCTTAATATACATATTCTTCCCCTTTTCTTAAATATTTTAAAGTTCTCAAATTACATATATTATCTACACAGATTTACCCTAACCCCTAAATTGTATGGTTTGCAAGGGATTCTCACGATTATTTTAATTTTTCCTGAAAGTATTTCTGTTTAAAATAGCGGGGTTACACGAACTGCCCGCCACCAGCAGCGCCGGTAATTCCCGCATATGAGCAGAAGCAATTAATGTCATAGCAGGCACCCGATGCGTGAAAAAGTGCGCTACGAATGGCACAGACTCTGCAAACATTGGTTGGCAGCACAATAGAAAAGTGGGTGCCTCAGAAGAGGCACCCACTTTAAGCCTTGGCGGGAAGCTACCATGAGCCTCCACTGACGCCTCCGCCGGTGAAGCCACCGCCACCTTCAAACCCAGAGTTAGATCCACGGAGCGCGCCGAAAATATCTCGGTAGCTTCCCCAGAACCAGCCGTGAGTAGCTTCCTCGAAGGAGCCAAGCCTAGTAAATTGCGCTTTAGTGTACATAGAATTTCACCTCAACCTATCCTCTATTACCAGCCGCTTGAGCCTCCGGCACCGTTGAAATTAGTCCTGGGGCCATGCCATACTCCGTAAACGTCACGGTAACTTCCCCAGAGCCAGCCACGGGTAATATGCGCGAAAGAGGAAATCTTTTTAAATTCTGGCTTAATATACATTATGCCCCTAAAAACAATATGTGGAATATATTGCATTACACAATGTGTGCATGAATTTCCAGAAGTTTCTAAATCAAAAGTATGTTATTCCGGTTCTGCCCAAAGGCAAAGATACTACTTATTAGCGTACCGGAGGGCTCCGTAAATATCACGACGATTCCCCCAGTACCATCCATGAGTAGCGGCCCGGAAAGAGGTAATTTTAGTGAACGTTGCTTTGGTGTACATTGCATTATCCAATCATCATAAGCCCAAATTTCTTGGGCATAGGCCCTTCTAGCCTACTGTGGTGTAGCGTAGCTTAAATTCCCTGCATCACACAAGAGTTTTTACATTATTTTATAGTTCAAAAAACAATTATTTACCCGCAAATTTTATAGGCTTCAAATATTTATCTCTGTAGGATAACGCCTGACCCTGCGCTTCCAGCAGCTCTTATAGCAATCTAATAACCCATCTTCTGGTGATAGTTTTGATGATATCCGCTATATATGCTGCAAAATATTCGCCAGGTTCCCCAGCGGATCGCGAACAAAAAACCTCCGCACGCCCCAGGGCTCTTCAGCAACACCGTATTCAAGCGTAATACCTGCCGTATGAATGCGGGCGAGGATTTCATCAAGATTATCTACTTCAACCGATAAATCAGGCACCGGAGTACCTGATCCGCCTTCACTAGCTATGCTGACCTGCACAGTCGTAGTTTCCGCATTGCCATAAGTCTGTATCCATCCGTGATCCATGAGCAGCTCCAGGCCCAGGATGTCCCGGTAAAAAGCAGCAGCTGACTCAGGTTTATCAGCGGCAAGATTAGTAACGATACGCTTAACAGCCATCAGACGCCCCTTCCGTGAGTGTTTTATTTTGGCTCAATCTTCAGGCACTTACGATGAAGCCTATCAAGAGATGCAAGCCTACGGGGCAAGATTAAGAACGGGTTTAAGTCTAAACACAGGCAAAGCTCATTAGATTTGCGGGTTAGAGTTTCTCCGCCTGGCAGGCTGTACGCCTGGGGTGTATGCGACACGAGAGCTAATCTCTGGGTGCGGGATCAAACAAATATTGCGGAATGTTACGAACATGGCGTGCACACACGCAATATGACGGGATGCCTTTGCACCTGCGCCAGCTACAGGGTTTACTAGATTGGTAATCCATCTAGAGCGACCGAGAGACCTGGCTCGACGACGTCGCAGCAACCTCGCCTGCGGTGGCGCATCATGCGCCTTCATAACGCCGAAGGTGCTAACGCCAGCAACCGATGGGAGATACTGTGGGACTGCCCAGCCCCTTCTCGTTCACAAACCCGCTAGTCCCTACCCCCAACCCCGCGCATGAATCTGATGAGGCGCGGGTAACATTCTGGGAGAAACAAGCCGAGCGCTTAAGCTGGGGCAAGGCCTGGGACAACGCACATACCTTCCAGAAACCGCAGGTTATCGGAACCGATGCTGAGGGCATCGAAGAATACTCCGTACCCGAGATTAAGTGGTTCGAGGGCGGCAAACTTAACGTCGCCTACAACTGCGTGGACCGCCACGTGGAGGCGGGCCGCGGCGACAAAGTAGCCCTCTATTTCGAGGGCGAACCCGGCGACCGTGAAGCTATCACCTACGCCGAACTGCAGCGACGCATCGCCCGCGCCGCCAACGGCCTGCTCAAACTCGGCGTGCGTAAAGGCGACCGTGTAGTAATCTACCTGCCGGTTATTCCCGAAACCATTATCTTCACGCTTGCGTGCGCGCGCATCGGCGCAATTCACTCGCTCGTGTTTGGCGGGTTCTCGGCGGAGGCTCTGAAATTCCGGGTGGAAGACACCGGCGCGAAGGTTCTGATCACCACCGACGGGCAGAACCGCCGCGGCAAGGTCGTGCCCGTGAAGGTGAATGCCGATGAAGCATGCTCAGGTGAGAACAATATCGAGCACGTGATCGTGGTGGACCGGACAAGCGCCGCAGACCCCGTGGCGCACGCGCAGGTTCCCTGGACGACCGGGCGCGATATTTGGTACCACGACCTGGTGGACGATCAGCCCGATACCCACGAGTACGAGCTGCACGATGCCGAAGACCCGCTGTTTATCATCTATACCTCCGGCACCACGGGCAAACCTAAGGGCCTGGTGCACACGATGGCGGGGTATTTGGTGCAGACCGCATACACCCACGCACTGCTGTACGATCTGATGCCGGACTATGTGGATGACGACGGGGTGCTGCGCCCCGATGAACTGTCTGCCGTGAACGACCCGGCGAAGGTTGAATCGACTGTGCACTGGTGTACCGCCGATCTCGCGTGGGTGACCGCGCACACCTATGAAATCTATGGTCCGCTTGTTAACGGGGTGACCGAGGTTATTTTCGAGGGTACCCCCAATACTCCGCATTACGGTCGTCATTTCGAGGTTATCGAACGCTATGGCGTCACCAATTACTACACCGCGCCCACCCTGATTCGTTCCCTCATGGGGGCTTTTCCTGACGGCCCCGAACCCGGAAAATACAACTTCTCATCCGTGCGTCTGCTCGGGTCTGTGGGCGAGTCCATTAACCCTCAGGCGTGGAAGTGGCTGCGCAAGCACGTGGGTGGGGGTACCGCATCGTTTATCGATACGTGGTGGCAGTCCGAGACCGGCTCGACCATCTGCTCCCCGCGACCGCATGACCCCGCCTTCGCGCCCGAAGGGACCTTCCCCGAAGGTACCCCGCACTGCACTCCCCTTCCCGGATGCGCCACCCGCGAAGTCCCCGGAGTCTCGGTGCGCGTGGTGGACGAGCACGGTGACTTCGTTGAGCCTGGCAAACAGGGCTTCATTGTGGTTGATAAGATCGGCCCCTCCATGGCACGCACTGTCTGGGGCGACCCGCAACGCTACCTGAATTCCTATTGGAAGCACTATGGTACGCGCGGCTGGTTCCTCGCCGGTGACGGTGCGAAGGTCGATGATGAGGGCAACGTGTACATTCTGGGGCGCATCGACGATGTGATCAACATTTCTGGGCACCGCCTTTCGACCATCGAAATTGAGTCTGCGCTCGTGACGCACCCGGCCGTGGTGGAGGCTGGCGTGTGCCCCGTGGAGGACGAGCTAACCGGCCACCAGGCAGTCGCCTATGTGACGCTCACCGACGAAGGTCGGGCACTTACCGAAGATGAGCTGAAGGCGGCACTCACCGAGCATGTGCGCGAGCATATTGGCCCTATCGCTAAGCCTAAGGATGTGGTCGCGGTCGCCGATATTCCTAAGACTCGTTCGGGGAAGATTACCCGCCGTCTGCTGGGTGAGCTCTATCAGGGGCATAAGCTGGGCGATATTTCTTCGCTTCAGAATGAGGAGGCGCTCGGCGCTATCGCACAGGTGCTCGTGGACACCGGGCGAGTAGACCCAGAGGCGTTCGCCGAGGATCAGGCGGCAGCGTAGGGAGCGTATCCCGCGCAGTATGCCCCCTCTTTCGAGAGCATACTGGATAAGAAGCGCAGCGCATTACATGTTGGGAGCGGTTTCTTGATGAAGGAACCGCTCCCGCTTTCGTCTTGTTGCGTATCGTTAGGGTTTTGAGCCTGTTTCAGCCCCTTCATCAGAGGGCTCTGGATCCGATTCGCCGGTGGCTTTAGAGCCTTCCGCACTGGAAGCCTCGCCGGGGTTTTCGACGCTGCTATTTTTGGTACAGGTGTTTTCGCTGTTGGGCGCATCCGAAACGTTCTGCCCGGATGCCCACGCGCCTTTATCCACCGGCTTGGCGAAGAAAAGGCACGCGACCATACCCACGGCGGCCAGAGCCAGCGCCAGAATCAGTGAATCGTTCATCGCGGTGGCAATAGGTTCACGCAGGAAATCGGGAACCTGACCGCCGGACATCCCTTCACCACTGACGGCGGGGGCGCTCATGGCGCCTCCGCCTGCACCGGCACCTGCGGGACGCATCCGCTGCATGGCCTGTGTAACCTGCTCGGTAATCAGGCCGCCCATGAACGTGGCAATACCCGCCGAACCGAGCACACTGGCAACCTGGCGAGTCTCGTTATACACGCCCGACCCGGCACCCGCTAAACGAGGCGGCAGGTTGCGGGTTGCGGTCACCGCCAGCGGACCCCAAATCATGGAGTTGCCAATACCCAAAATTGCAAAGGGTACAAGCAGAAGCGCGAGGGACTGATCCGCCGTCATCAAAGCGCGCAGAACAATAAATCCAACCACCAGCAGGGCAAACCCCGAAACGGCGTACCATTTGGGGTTTGACGTGCCCAAACGTTTACCAACCAGCGGAGAGAGAGCACCCGAGAACAGAGCGAGCGGGGCGGTCATGAGTGCCGCCTGGGTGGGGCTCATACCGCGCACCTGCTGGAAGTAAATGGTAGTTGGGAACGCCAGCGTCAGGGTGTGCGCACCCATCGCCGCGATAGCAATATTAGACACCGAAAAGTTGCGGTCTTTAAACAGTCCCAGCGGCACCAGCGGCTCTTTACGGTTAACAGCCTGCCACACGATAAAGAGGGTGAACACGATGATGCCCGCAATAATCATGCCCCATACGCTCACCGGGATTCCGGTTCCCCACAGCGAATCGGTGATAGTGCCCCAGTCGTAGGTAGAACCCTCCTGAATGCCGAAAACCATCAGGAACAGGCCGATAGCGGAAAGAACCACGCCCAGCCAGTCGAAGTTGTGCTGTTTGGAGGGAAAATGCGGGATATTCCGAACCGCCAGATAGGTGCCGACCACGCCGATAGGGATATTGATGAAGAAGATCCACGTCCAGCCGGGGCCATCCACGAGCAGACCGCCAGCGATAGGGCCCACGAGCGATGCGATACCGGCCGCCGCGCCCCACACGCTCATCGCCACCCCACGTTTATGCGGCGGGAACATGAGCGTAATAATCGACATGGTTTGCGGGGTCATCAGGGAGGCGCCTATCCCCTGCACCACGCGCGCAACAATCAGCATCTCCACATTGGGCGAGAGCCCGCACCACAGCGAGGAGAGGGTGAAAACCACCATACCAAGCAGGTACATCTGCTTCTGCCCGAACCTATCGCCTAAGCGACCGGTAATCAGCAGCGGCACCGCATAGGCGAGCAGGTAGGCACTGGTCACCCAAATCACGGCGGAGAGCGAGGCGTTGAGCTCATGCTGCATATGGGGCAGCGCCACGGTGACGATAGTGGTATCGAGCAGGATCATAAAGAACCCGATCACGAGTGACCACATGGCAACCCACGGTTTCTCGGCGGCGTGTTCGATGGATGGTGTGTGTGGGCGCTTCTTCGGCGCGGCTTCTTCAGCCATAAATCCCCTGCCTCATCTTCTGTGCGGTACCGCCGAGCGATAAAAACCTAGCACTTCATCATAGCTCTGTTTGCGTTCACGAACGAGTAGGCGATGGTGATCCTCGCATCTGTGCCTTCCCGGTGAAGACGTGCTTTCTGGCGTGCCGCGCCCGCGGCAGCGAGTCTGCTGTTCCGGTGTGCGCAGGCCGTATCCGCCCGTTTTCTCTTTACGCGGAAGAGGCGCGTGTAGACATCACTACCCAGCGCACCTAGCCTGAATATGTAGGCTATTTTCACCAACATACGGAGGAGACGATGGCTGTTGTAACGATTATTGGCGGGCACGGGAAAGTTGCGCTTCTGGCCGAGCCGCTGCTGGTGGAGCGCGGGCACACGGTCAATGCGCTTATTCGCAGGCCGGAGCAGTCAGAGGATATTGTCACGCGCGGGGCGAACCCGGTGGTCACTGACATTACCGCGTTGAGCACCGAGGAGATGGCGAAGCTTTTGACTGAGCTGGGAACCGAGGCGCTGGTGTGGTCCGCCGGTGCGGGCGGCGTCGGCGGGCCGGAACGCACCTACGCGGTTGACCGTGACGCCGCGATCCGGTCGATGGATGCGGCGCGGCTGGCGGGTATTAAACGGTACGTGATGGTATCGTACCTGGGCGCGGGTTCCGGGCACGGCATCGACCCTGATAACAGTTTTTACGCCTACGCTGAGTCGAAGGCGATCGCCGATGAGTACCTGCGCGGCTCGGGGCTGGATTACACGATCCTGGGGCCGGGGATGCTCACCCTTGAGGAGGCAGGCGGCATTACCCTGGGGATTGAGCCCGCCCACACGCCCGGCGCCGAATCTAATACTCCGCGGGCCACCGTTGCCCAGGTGCTGGCGGCGGTTCTTGAGGACCCGTCCACGGTTGGGAAGGCGCTCCCGTTTATTGGCGGGCCCACCCCGATAGCTCAGGCTCTCGCATTGGCGCCCAACAGCAATAAGCTGCGCTAATACAGTCCCCGTATGTGTGGCAGGCGGCGGCCCGGATTCGTGCAATCCGGGCCGCAGTTTTAGATAATGGCTATGAGCACGAGTAATGACCGGTAAAGGGGCGTCCGTATGGGCTTCTTCAGCTATTTCACCGATAAAACAGCTCCCGAACCTGCCGAGGCGCAGCTCACCGCGTACGTGAGCGGGCGGGTGCAGGGGGTGGGGTTCCGCTGGTGGTGCGCTGGCACCGCCAAACCGATGGGTTTGAGCGGGTACGCCGAGAACCTGGACGATGGCCGTGTGAAGGTTATCGCGCAGGGAACCCGTGCCTCCTGCGAGCGCCTGCTGGATGCGCTCAACTCGGGTGATACCGCTGGGCATGTGGACTTTGTGGATGCCACCTTCAGCGAACCGCAGGGCACGTTCAAGGGGTTCGGGATCCGGTAGCGCCCCTCCACTCCCCATGCTAAAAGGCTCTTGATGTGCCGCAGTATGCCCCAAACACCCCGGCAACGTGGAATAATAGTTACGCACTCATATCATTCACATATTTCATGGAGGTCTTTGATGACACGCTATCGCTGGGGCATAACCGGTGCCTGCATTCTTTTCTTAGCCGGAGTTATTGTTTATAACCTGCACGAATTTCTGGCATATGATTATCTGGTTTATTATGCCGGGGGTAAAAGCATTAACTGGTTTCTTGATTACCCCAGCGACCTCTATGATCTCGATATTCTTCGTGAAATTGTGCGGGCAGAAAACTTTAGATATATTTTCGGCGACAGCGGTCTGTGGCTTGCGTTTACATACCCGCCGTTTGCCTCGCTCCTCTTTATTCCCGCATCGTTCCTGCCCCTTCGGGTAGCAATCGGTCTTCATCTGGCATTTTTCACGCCCATTGCCTTCTATTGCGCCAAAGTTTTGCGTGACTATCTGGTAAAGCGCAATTCTCGGCTGCTTTTTGAAAAATACCTTTCGCCTTTTTCCTTTATTGTTTTGTGTGCTGCACTTATATTGCTTTCGGCTCCGTGGCGTAACAATTTCTTGTACGGTCAAATAAATCCGTATCTGCTGGCGCTTATTCTCTACGATCTTCTGCGGCCAGGTACCAGGATTCCGCGCGGCGTTTTTATTGGTATTGCTGCGGGCATTAAACTTACTCCACTCGCCATAGGAATTCTTTTTCTAGTGCGTAAAGAGTGGAAATCCATTATTGCATTGGGGGTTTCGTTTGCGGGCACCATTGCGGCGGGGTTTGCTGTGCTTCCGCAGCAGTCTCTCACCTATTGGGGCAGCGTCATCTGGGATCCATCACGCGTGGGCAACCCAATATCGAGCAACAGCGTGGCGATTCAAGGCATTTTAGGGCGCATGACCTTTCAGAATGGCACCGTGCTGAAGGTGCTGTATGCAGTCACAGCGATCGTGTTGATTGCGGTGGCGGGGTACGCATTACGGACAATGGAGCAGCATAAACTCTATCTATCGCAGATTTCGCTGGCGATTCTGCTTCCCGTATTTATCTCGCCGATCAGCTGGTTCCATCACGCCGTGATTCTGCCGATTTTTATGGTGTGCGCGGCGGTCGATTTCTTGCCGCTGGCGGCACGGTGGCGTTCTCGTGCGGGGCGCATCCTGTGTTATACCTGCTATGCGCTGAGTTCCCTCATGCTGATTAATACGCTTCTGGACTGGGGAAAGCTCGTGGTGCGTTTCTGGCGGCGTGTCGATTTTTACCCGTTCACCGGCAGGTATCCGGGAGTGGATGCGCATACCCTGCTTCTGCGGGCGGCGGATGAGCAGCCGGTTATGTTTGTGACCTCAATTCCGGCGTTGGCGCTTGTGGTACTGGTTGTGCTGTGGGCGGCACTCCTACGCCGCCCTGCCGAAAATATGCAGTAATAAGAAGGCTCTTAATGCGAATAAAGCGGGACTTCCAACGCTTTATTCACGTCAAGAGCCTTTTTACGCAACGATAGCGGCAAAAAAGCGAGAAGCCAGGATACACACACTAAATGCCTTAATCACGCCAGATTTCAGCGAATTGGGCGCGGGTCATGGTTGCTTGCCGCACGGCGACAGCCTTCCGGTTGCCGTACTTATCGGGGCGGGCCGCGCTGGTGCTGGTTCCGTCGGTAATATTCGTAAACCCGGCTTTTACCGCCACCCGTTCGGATGCCGCGTTTCCCACTAGTGCTGCCCATCCGATAGTGTCTAGTCCCAGCCCGAGCGGGTCGAAGCCGAAGCCGAGGACGGTGCGTACCGCATCGGTCATAATGCCGCGTCCGCGCATCTGGGCAGCCGTATAAAACCCTAAGTCTGCATATGTTCCGGGCGCGTTTGCGGAGCCTTCGGGCAGGCGCAGGGAGATAGCCCCCGCGAGCACCCCGCTGTCATCAATGGCCCAGGTGAGTTCACGCCCGGCTGCTGCGGCGCGCTGGGTGAAGGTGAGGAAGGTTTGCGCGTCGTCGCGCGTGTAGTTCAGGGGGATGGTGGTCCATCGCACGGTTTCGGGGTCGGTGCAGATCTGTACCAGTTCGTCGAGGTCAGCTTCACGCAGGGGCCTGAGGGTGAATTTTTCGGTGATGAGTTCAGGAATTTTCATGGCACGAGTATACACACACCATAGAGTGATACAAAACACATACTCAGAGGCCCTTGCCACCTTGTAATTATGAATTACTCATAATAATATGGAGTTACTTCCCCTTCGAGGGCACCAAAAATACAGTTTCCGAAAGACCGCACACTATCGTTCGGGAGCTTCACACCACAACCTGAAAGGGCATAAATGGCTGTACTATCCATTGGCGACCAGTTCCCCGCCTACGAGCTGACCGGCGTTGTTCCCGGCAAGCTCGCCGAGATTGAGGCAAACAAGCCCGAAGATTACTTCACCACCGTTTCCTCCGAGGGTCTGGACGAAGACACCTGGCGCGTCGTATTCTTCTGGCCTAAGGACTTCACCTTCGTCTGCCCCACCGAAATCGCCGCATTCGGCAAGCTCGCCGACGAATTCGAGGCACGCGACTGCCAGGTTATCGGCGTATCCGTGGATAACGAATACACCCACTACGCATGGCGCCGCTCCCACGAAGAGCTCGTAGATCTGCCCATCGTCATGGCATCCGACCTCAAGCGCGAGCTCACCAGCGCCCTGGGCATCCTCAACAAGGACGGCGTGGCAGACCGCGCAACCTTCATCATCGACCCGCACAACACCATCCAGTCGGTGTCCATTACCGCAGATTCCGTCGGCCGCAACACCGACGAAGTGCTCCGCCAGCTGGACGCGCTCCAGTCCGACGAACTGTGCGCCTGCAACTGGAAGAAGGGTGCAGAAACCATCGACGCCTTCAAGGAGATGAAGTAATGAGCATCGAGAACCTGCGTAACGCGTTGCCTTCCTACGCGAAGGACATGAACCTGAACCTGTCTTCGCTGCCGCGCATCACCTCGCTCACCGAGCAGCAGCTCTGGGGTGCAATCCTGGCCACCGCAGCGGCAACCAAGGTTGATTCCGTTGTCGTTGAGATCGCAGCAGAGGCGAAAGAGCACCTGAGTGACACCGCCTTCGATGCGGCACTCGGCGCGGCAACCATCATGGGGATGAACAACATCTTCTACCGCACCCGCGGCTTCCTCGACGGCGCCTACGACGATCAGCGCGCAAACCTGCGCATGCAGATCATCGGTAAAAATGGCGGTATCGACAAGCTCGACTTTGAGATGCTGGCGCTCGCAGTTTCTGCCGTGAACGGTTGTTCGCACTGCGTGGCTGCCCACGAGCACACCATCCGCGAGGAGGGTGCTTCCAAGGAGCAGGTTAATGACCTGATCCGCATTGCGGCAACTTTGGGCGGCGTGGCGCAGGGTATCCAGCTGGCCGAAGCCCTGGGCTAAACACACAGGCCCCGTTGGCCTCACAGCGCAGACATCTCGTCTAAAAGGCTCTTCTCCCGAACCAACCGGCGTCTTTGACGCAAGCTAATGGGAGAAGAGCCTTTTAGTGCGCGGGCGTAGGATAATGTGGGTATGCAGTACAGTATTTTGAACGCCGAGAATTCCCTGCCGAGCACCGAAGAGCTCGTTGAGCTGTACGATGCGGTGGGCTGGAGTGTCTACACTCGCACACCAGAGCGATTAGTCCCTATGCTAGCTGGGTCGCGGTACCTCTATGTGGCGCGTGAGAACACGACTGAAGGAGCCGAACGGCTTATCGGTCTGGTACGTGCGGTGGGTGATGGACAAACCATTGCGTATGTCCAGGATCTACTGGTGCACCCGCAGGCTCAGCGCCACGGCATCGGGTCGGCGCTGCTGGGAAAAATCATCGCCGATTTTGACCGGGAAGGCATTCGCCAGAGGTTCATCACTACGGATATTGTGGACACACCCGTCATTGAACTCTACCAGCGTTTCGGCTTCACTCCGGTGCAGGATAACGGATGCGTGACCCTCGCGAAGTATGTGTTTTAGAAGCTGGCGCACGCCACAGACCGGGAAGGGGCTAAAACCTGTGACTGCCTACGACGATACATATTTTGAAAAATGGCGGAGGCAGCTGAAAAGGGAGAATTTACTTTCATTCCTCGCTCTACTCACGGGAGAAGAAGTCTCAGCGATCCGCTCTGATAATGTTCAAAGCGGCAACGGGAACACATTAACTCGTTAGAATGATTCACGGCTCGAACTAGGATAATAAATTCTAAGCCGCTTCGTGCCTCTGCGACTGATCCTTGGGTTTTTCTTCAGGCGCTTTCGGGAAGCCCATCACCGCTGAGAGCAGGACGAACGCACAGATAATAGAGACCATCAGAATCGTCCTCTCCCCCGGAATTACCGCGAGCAGGAGCGAGGAAATAATACCGCTTCCATATTGGAAGGAACCTAGGAGCGCCGCAGCGGAACCGGCGATGGCAGGTTCTACAGAATTTAGGGCGGCGGCGTTCGTGCAGGCGGCAACAATGCCGTTCATACTGAACACCAGGAACACCGGAATCGCCACGCCCCACAGGCCGCCCGCATCCGCAGCAGCCGTTATTACGGCGAGTATAGAAGCCGCCCCGGCAACCGCAGTCGAAATGCGCAGCAGAAAATCCAGACTATAGCGCTGCACAAATCGTCGATTGAAACTGCTGAGCACCATCACCCCGATAATATTCACGCCGAAAAGCAGACCGTAATAGCGCGGATCAACCCCGAACCGCGTAATATACACACTCGACGATACCATGATAAAAGCGTAAATCGCCACGTAAAAGAAACACACGCACAGCACGTACCTCATAAAAGTGCGGCGGCGCAGCAGAAGCGGATAACTTCTAAACGCCGCAAGTACCGTACTACTTTCACGCTTATTCTCAGGCAGACTCTCAGGCAGGAAAAAGACCAAAAGCAGAATAACGGCACTGATGGTCACAATAGCCCAGAAAGTCAGCCGCCACCCACCCGATACCACCAGAAACCCGCCAAGAAGCGGCCCGGCAATCGGCGCAATCGCCATAATAAGCACAAGAGTAGAAAGTACCTGTGCCGCACGCACGCCCTGGTACATATCACGCACGATAGAAGAGTATTGTGGGGTTTTACCCGCACAGGTGAAAACTGCGGGCGTCACGAGCGTTAAGAGCCCCCCCCACTCCCCCATGCAGGTGGTGCGCATAACTTGTGTATATTGTGCATAGATTAGGTAGGCCACCTATAAAACCACTTGTCAGATGAATTTTAGACCGACCGGAGCGCCGCATCCCAGGTGGAGGCGAGGCGCACCGCGGCGGCGGCGAGCGCATCCAGCTCACCGGCGTAGACCGGAGTGGACCGCACACCCGCGCACCAGTCAATCGTGCCCAGACCCAGCCAGGGTTTGCCGGGGAAGAACTCGCACCGCAGCGCCACACGGCGTTTCCCCAAAGCCCGACGACCGGGCACATAACCGCCGCGGCTAATGAAAAATTCATCCCTGCGTTTAGCGAGAACCTGCTGATCCAGCACCCGCAGAGCATTAATCCAGCTGGGCTCCCCCGTCTTGGGCAGGTCGGTTAATTCGGGATATTCCTCATCACGCTCGGTCACGCTCACACCCAGAATGTACTGATACCGCACTTGACCCAGCTCATCGGGAAGCCCACGGTCGGCACTCTGAACCGTCCCGCACAGATGCCGTGCCACGGGTTTGCCCGCCAGATTCACGCCCATCAGCGGCAGCTCAGGACCGTCAAGATACAGCCCCACCGCGCCGGTTCCCGTAATATTTGGGCGCACCGACCAGCCAGGCAGACCCCGCTCTAGCACCGGATGCACCCGCTGAAGAACCTCAAAAACCTGCTCACGTGAAACCGCCATTGCGTTCCTCTCAGCACTTTCAACCTGCGTTTGCTTTCTTCCATTGTCTCGCACGGCTCCGGTGTATGTGGCACACCACAAACCTGCGGGTATCGTAGCGGCAGCACACGCGGTAAGATAGCAGACGTTGCGCCTAAAACTGCGGGCCGTATCCGTCTTTATGCGACCTATATTATTCGCCGTACCTCACCCCGAAAGGAGTCAGACCGTGCTCAGCACCATCGAGCCCGAGACGCTGTTCCGCGTCGTAGATATTGCAGCCGTGGTGGCTAACGGCCTGCTCGGCGGCGCGGTGGCGCGCGCCCTGCGGTTTGACATGGTGGGCTTCTTGCTGTTGGCGGTTGTCTGTAGCATGGGCGGCGGCATGATCCGTGACGTGCTGCTGAACGCGGGGCTTCCGATAGCGCTCACCGACGGCTGGTACTGGGTGGGTGCTATTACCTCGGCGGCTTTGGCGTATGTGCTGGATCTGAGCTCGAATTGGGCCACCCGCGCCCTAGTGGTCGTGGACTTTCTGGGTATGGGCTGCTGGGCGGCTACCGGCACCATCAAGTCCCTTACCCTTGGGCTGCACTGGCTCCCGGCTATCGCGCTGGGTGTGACCACGGCGGTTGGCGGCGGGGTGATCCGTGACATTATGGTGAACCGCATCCCCGCTATCTTCGGCGGGAACTCGCTCTACGCCACGGTGGCGTTCGTGGGTGCCGCCGAGACCGCAATCTGTTTCAAGATACTGGAACGCCCTAACGTGGCGGTCGCAGTATCAGTGCTCACCTGCACGGTATTGGGGATTGTGGCGCGGTGGCGCGACTGGCGGCTGCCGATGCCTACCACGCTGAAGGTTCAGCGCCCGCGCCTGCTGGACGTATTCCGCCGCGACCACGAACACCTTGAGAACGAGGGCTGGGCGCCGGGCACTCCGCTCACAAACCAGTTGGATGTGATTACAGAGGACCAGATTCAGGCGTACCGTGAGCAGCTGCACCGTGAACGGGAACAACGCGGCGACTAGCCACCGGTCCGCTCAAACCTGTCCGCCCCGGCGGTAAACCGTAGACCTTTACGCCGTGAAGAGGCACACCGTCATATTAAGCCCCGAAAACTAAAAGACGGCGGGATGCTCATGTGTGCCAAACGCCCCGCCGCCACAAAAGTACCCTGCGACCGCCGCGAAATCCTTTAGCCGCAAGGTACTCGTATTAGCATACCCCGTATGCCCACCATTTTCTAAGGATAGGCTCCGCTGCGGCAGCGATACGACCGTACTAAAACACCCCAACCAGCCCTATTTTCGGCCCTTCTGACCCATCCAGCCTTCTTCCGCTGGCAGAGGGACAGCATCATCACAATATCTTCTCAATATCATCACAACTTTTTTGTGAAGGTGTTGAGATGATGTTGTTATGATGCTTGTTGGCGTTGCGGCTCATAGGGAAAAACCCCTGATATTTCAAGGTTTTTGCGACTGTTCGGTCATCCCAATATCATCACAACTTTTTGTAATGATGCCGTGAAGATGTTGTGATGATAACCAGCCAAGCACCCCAGATGCGGAACATACCGCTCCCCTTTCTGTATGGCAGGAAGATGCGCACCCTATCACACGAGAGCGGCGGCCGTTCGGAAGCTTGTTGCTCCCAAACAGCCGCCGCTTTGAAGATTAGGCCTGCGACAGTCGCCGAGTTACGCCGTGACTTGGCGTTTCGAGGAAATCACGCCGGTATTGAAGCCCGCAAGGTGCAGACCACCGTGGAAGCGTGCGTGCTCGATCTTCACGCACCGGTCCATGACCACGTTCAGCCCAGCTGCCTCACCGATAGCGGCAGCTTCCTCATTCCACGAGCCCAGCTGCATCCACACGGTTTTCGCGCCCAGATCAACCGCCTCCTGAACCACACCCGGGAGGTCTTCATTGCGGCGGAAAATCTCGACGAGATCGGGCACTTCCGGTAGGTCCTGAAGCGAGGCGTACACCGGCTGCCCCAGCACAGTTTTGCCTTTCGCCGCAAGAATCGGGTTCACAAAATACACCGTATACGGAGATGAAGACAGCAGGTAGGTTGCCACGAAGTTTGAGGCGCGCGAAATCTTATCGCTCATCCCCACAATCGCGATCGTGCGGGTATTGCGCAGAATGTTCAGCCGCTCGGGGGCGCTCGGGCCTACCCAGGTACGTTTCTCAGTCATTAGTTGCCCTCCTTCGCGGGTGCATCCTTGGGCTCTGAGGCGCCCGAAGCTGCGGCGCTCTTCGGCAGCGCACAGGCGGCACCCTGCTGCGGGTCAGCCTCTTCAGCGGCGAGAGCCTCTTGCGCCGCAACAAGCTTATCGGCGCTGGATTCGCTCACACGTTCACCCGCGTGGTTCAGACCAGTCGCGTGGGTGAGCGCCTGGTCAAGATCCCAGATAATGTCTTCAACATCCTCAAGCCCAACCGAAATACGGATCAGGTCTTCACCCACGCCCGCCGCGGCAAGCTGCTCGCTGGAAAGCTGCTGATGCGTGGTCGAACCCGGATGCAGCACCAGGGTGCGCGAGTCACCAATATTCGCCAGATGCGATGCCAGCACGAGCGCGCTAATGAACTCGCCGCCAACCACGCGGCCGCTCGCCTTCTCGGTGCCCTTCACCCCGAAGGAGAACACAGACCCAACGCCCAACGGCAACAGTTTTTTCGCGCGTTCGTAGTGCGCATGCCCCGGCAAACCGGCATAGTTCACGTAGGCGATGCGCGCATCCTCAACCAGCCAGTCCACGACCTTTTTCGCGTTGGCCAGGTGCGCATCCATGCGCTGCGGCAGGGTTTCGACACCCTGAAGCAGGTTGAACGCAGCCTGCGGTGAGAGCGCAGGGCCGAAGTCGCGCAGCTGCTCGGAGCGCAGTTTTGTGAGGAACCCGTATTCGCCGAAGTTCCCCCACCACGAGACGTTATTGTACGAAGGCACCGGCTCGGTCATGAGCGGGAAGTTGCCGTTCGCCCAATTGAACCGTCCGCTCTCAACAACCACGCCGCCGAGGGTGGTTCCGTGCCCGCCCAGGAATTTGGTGGCGGAGTGAATCACGATGTCGGCCCCGTGTTCCAGCGGGCGAATCAGGTACGGGGTTGAGATGGTGGCGTCCACGACGAGGGGGATTCCCGCCTCATGGGCTACATCGGCGAGCCCTTCAAGGTCTGCGATCTCGCCGGAGGGGTTGGCGACGACCTCCGTGTAGATTGCCTTTGTGTTCTCGGTCAGCGCCGCCTTGTAGTCTGCGGGGTCGGTGCCTTCCACGAAGGTGGTTTCGATGCCGAATCGGCGCAGGGAGACATCCAGCTGGGTGACTGTTCCGCCGTACAGCTGGGAGGATGCCACAATGTGATCGCCTGCCTGGCAGAGCGCGGCGAAGGTGATGAACTCGGCGGCCATGCCGGATGCGGTCGCCACCGCCCCGATACCGCCCTCTAGGGATGCGATGCGCTCTTCTAGCGCGGCAACGGTCGGGTTCGATAGGCGCGAGTAGACGTTGCCGTATTTCTGCAGTGAGAAAAGGTTGGCGGCATCGTCGGTGTCTTTGAAAACGAACGAGGTGGTCTGGTAGATAGGGACCGCGCGGGCGCCGTGTTCAGCGTCCGGGGTGCCGCCCGCGTGCAGTGCGCGGGTGCGGAATCCGAAAGTATGTTCAGCCATGCATGACTCCTGGTTGGCTTAGCGCAGCCGAATGATGCGCCAAGGTCGAGGAACAGAGGTACTCAACCCTATACTGTGCCACGGTCCCCGGATGCGCCAAGTGCGCGTAGCATTATGTCGTTTGTGTCGGATTATGACACGGTGTCTCGCTCCTTACCTTACTGCCCGCCCATTCAGCATGTCTGAAAATCGCCTTTTGTTTCGGTTTCAGAGGCCCCATAAGGGGGAAGGAAGCCGCCTGCAAAGCGGGAAACCATGTGCGTGTGTTCCGCACGCACTGCCTTTTGGGGTGAGGAGTATGGCTTGAGCGATTAGATTCTAAATAGGGTTGTCGTGCAGGAAGAAGTACCACATATCATCTATATCAGCATCATCAAATATATATTTGTATTTTTCCCCAAACACGTATTCCTCGATGAACGAAGAGAAAGGGACAATTTTTTCGCCATCAACATTAAATGTTACCTGGTTATTGATTCTATTTAAAAAAATTGGCTCATATAAAACTTGCCCTGCTTCATACATAGAATCTTGTAAATTTTTTGGCACCCTGTATTGTTTATCCAATATTTCTTCCGCGCTCCACAATTCTATATCCCCGAAAGATCCTCCGTTGCACAATAATAAAAATTGTTTATGTTCCAACGTCAAAAAAGAGTCTAGTTGCCCACTCACTTTATCAGCCCCTTGAGGAATATTTCCATATAAAGGGGCGTCAGGCAGTGCGGACAAACAGTTTCTATAGTGTTTAATTATTTGATATAAATCCATGAAAACCTCCAGGTATGTGTGTGGTCAATATTTTATAGCATCTGAGTCCAGAAACTATTGTATATTAATATGCCAGATTACGCATATATCAGATGTTCTTGAGTTATTTTTGCGAACCGGAGCTTCCAAATTTTTAACTCGATCATTTTTGTGGTTAGATTTGTAAATCTAAAGAACACCATCCGCATACTAAATCCATTATTTCTAAAATGCGGTCTTCTTCGATTTCTGTTTTTGCATCGGAGCGAAGTTTTTCTAGAAATGAATATAACTCATCTTGGGACACATTCTCATTTTGCAGATCAACTAGATATTTTTTAATCTCCAATAGAGATGTTTCCTGATTTTTTATTATTCCTGATAATAATTTTTTATCATAATCACTGAGCATTATTGAATCCGTTTTTGTGGGCTTACGTCTTATAGACTCAAAGGCTTGATTATATCTTTCTAAAGTCATTCTTTTAGAGGCTTGAATTGTTCTGTATCCAGGTTTATTTGGAACATACTTCGCATCATCACCTAAGCCACTCGTATCCATTTACCAAACTAAGAGGGACCCTTCAGGGCGCATACATCGTGTGGCGCAGAGACGGGGGAGAGACTGTTACATTCTTTCCAATAAGCCTTGATTCACCCATACAAACAAATTTTGCAGGTATCAAAACTCATGTCTTCTGCCGTCATAAAGACAGGCGTAGAAACACGGTGCCCACCCAGACTTCCCGGGAGGACACTCTGCACAAGAAACCCGCCGGGGTTCGCATAAGTGCGAGACACCCGGCGGGTTCAGAAGCGGTGGTGGAGGGATTTGAACCCCCGTTGGCTTTTACACCAAACATCATTTCGAGTGATGCACCTTCGGCCGCTCGGACACACCACCAGCTTTAAGCTATTCTAACGCACCGTCTGGGGCATCGCAAAACCCCCTCAGACCCCCGCAGCCGCCAGGGCCTATGGGGCTGGCCGCGCTATAGCGGTCTGTTTTTCGTCCCCACTACGCCTGCAAGTGGGCGGCTCTCTGGCTACCTACGGATGTACCCGTCCACCACCTGCATGACCGCGCGCGTGGCGTCTTCAGCGGTGCGGGGCGAACTATGAATCACCCGGTCCATTGACAGCATATAGGCGGCACCAAAAATAGCGACCGAGGTGGAACGCACATCCTGGGCCCTGTCAATCATGTACCGTTTGCTCAGGGCAGCCACCCTGGCCTCAATGAAGTCCAGCAGGCTCTGACGGCTATCGACCATGCTCTCCGACCAGTTGTTCATGCTCTTCCACACCTCAGCGATCCACAGCCGGGCGTACCCCGGGCGGTCCTCAAGGTATTTCAGTGCCGTGTAGATGCTGGCCCTCAGCGCCTCACGGGGGTCGCTATGCATCTGAGCGGCGGCCTCCATCTGGCGTAGTAGCAGGTCGGTTCCGTACTGCAAAAGCTGGTCGATCATCGTTTTCTTCGACCCGAAATTGTAGTAGACGGTGCCCTTCGAAACGCCGGCAAGCTGCGCAACCTCTTCAACGGTCGCGAACTCTGGCCCCCGCTGTCCCATGATTTCCATGGCCGCGTTAAAAAGCTTCAGCTGGGTTTTGCTGGTGCGGCCGGGGCGACGAGTCGCGGCCTCGGCAACGGGACGCTGCAACGCTAAGCCCTCCCCTCCTGTGAGTACTATTACCTCTATACTATTAGACTGCTACCGTGGGGGCTAACTGCTTCAGAGCCCGCACACGAACCGCAGCAGCCCCACCGTGAGGCCCGCTCCCCCAGCCGCCCCGCGCACTAGTCACGTTTACGGGCAAAGAAACCGCTCATGACACGCGCACAATCCTGCCGCAGCACCCCCGCATACACCCGCACCGGCGGCGCACATCGAGCGTCACGCAGCACATCATACCGGCTCCCCACCGCGCCCGTCTTCGTCTCCCAGGCCCCGAAAACCACGGTGGGGATACGCGCCATGAGCACCGCCCCAGCGCACATGAGGCATGGCTCCACAGTCACCACCAGGGTGCACCCCTGCAGCCGCCACGTGCCCAGCTGCTGGGCGGCGGCACGAATAGCAAGCACCTCAGCATGCGCGCTGGGGTCATGGTGCCGCTCACGCATATTATGCCCCGCACCAATAATACGCCCGGCAGGGTCAATAACTACCGCCCCAATAGGAACCTCACCCTCACCGGCTGCGGCGCGGGCCTCATCCAGGGCCAGGCGCATCCACCGCTGATGCTCCGGCAGGGCCGGGGCATCGCTAAGAACAGCGGAATCACCGGCATCTACCGCGTACTCTTCATCATCCATAACAGCTCATACTCCCCTATCCGATAGGCTTTACCCGTTGTAGGCGAGCGCAAACGGGTACACTGCGCTCGCGCCCGCACGCCGCAGTTCGCGTGCAAGCACCGTGAAGGCCCAGCGCGAATCCACCAGTTCGCTCACTAGCAGCACCGGCACCTGATGCTCATGCAGGTAGTCACGCACCCGGTCTGGCAGCGTGTAGCAGCGCAGGGCATCCGCGCACCGAAACGCACTATTGCCGCCGAAAAACCGTGGAGTGTCGGTGAGCACGGCCTCTCCCAGGTAGGCTAGTTTCCCCACACCTGCCAGTCCTTCCCCCAGTGAACGTGCAAGCTGCGGGCGCACCGGCGAGGGCACGGTCAGCACGGCGGCGGGGCGGCCCGTGTCGCCCCAGTCCCAGGCGGCGAGCACATTCACGCACGCCTTACCGAGGGGCGCGGGTGTGGGGGCGTCGTGCGGGGTGCCCTGGGCGTCGGTTGTGAACAGTTCACGCAGCTGCGCCCCGTACCCCAGGTCGCTCAGGCGGGCCAGCGCATACCCTGTGTTTGCCTGCTCATCGGCGGGGATGCGGGTTCCGGCGGGCGCGGTATCCCCCACCAGCTTACTCAGCCCAGAGGCCCACTGTTTACGCGGGGTGATCTCCACCCCTGCTGCGGTGAGGGAGCCGGTGGCGGCGGTGAGCGCCTCCTGCGGGACGGTACGCGGATACCAGGGTTCGGTGCAGGTATCGCAGGTGCCGCAGGGTTCTGCGGTGTTATCGTCAAGCTCACGGGCGAGAAACACCATACGGCAGGTGGTGGTGTTTTCGTAGGCGAGCATGGCTTTCTGCTCGGCCACTCGGGCGCGTGCCACCGCCTCGTAGCGGGCTGCATCGTACGTCCAGGGCGTACCGGTGCTGGCCCACCGCGACTTATTTTTGTGTACGGCCCCTTCAACACTGAGCACTTTAAGCAGCAGCTCCAGGGTGGTGCGGCGCAGCTGCACACGGGATTCCAGGGCGGGAATTGAGAGCCCCTCAGGTTCTTCAGCGAGGGCGGTGAGCACGGCGTGGGCGTTGGTTTCGTCCGGCATTGAGGCGGTGGCGAAGTATTCCCAGATGGCGGTGTCTTCGGGGCCGGGCAGCAGCAGCACGTCGGCGTTAATGGCCCCGCGGCCGGCGCGCCCTACCTGCTGGTAGTAGCTGACCGCGGAGGAGGGCGCCCCCAGGTGCACCACGAACCCCAGGTCGGGTTTGTCGAACCCCATGCCGAGGGCGCTGGTCGCCACGAGGGCTTTTACCTGGTTGTTTTTGAGTGCCTCTTCGGCGGTGATGCGTTCTTCAGCGTCCATACCGCCGGTGTAGGGCAAAACCCGGTACCCGGCGTTAGCCAGCGCGCGGGCGGTGTCTTGCGCCGCCGATACGGTGAGGGTGTAGATAATGCCGGAGCCGGGTAGGGTGTTCAGGTGCGCGATGAGCCAGCCGATGCGTTCTGCGGGCTCCTTCAGGTGCAGCACCCCCAGCCGGAGGGAGTCTCGGGTGAGGGGGCCGCGTAGGGTGAGTACTTTTTGCGGTTCGGCGTTGTCTGGGTCTGGGGTGCGGCCGGTTGGCGGATGCGCAGCAAGCTGCTCTGCGATGTCTGCGCCCACGCGCTCATTGGCGGTTGCGGTGGTGGCGAGCACGGGTATGCGCGGCGGCAGGTCGTCAATGAGCCGACCGATGCGCCGGTAGTCGGGGCGAAAGTCGTGCCCCCAGTCTGAGATGCAGTGCGCCTCGTCCACTACGAGCAGCCCGAGGCGGGGGGCGAGCTGCGGCAGCCATTCGTCGCGGAAGGCGGGGTTGTTGAGCCTTTCGGGGCTGATGAGGAGCACATCGATCTGGTCGGATTCTAGGCGGGTGCGGATGTCGTCCCAGTCGGTCACGTTGGAGGAGTTAAGCATGGCGGCGCGCACCCCGGCGCGTTCTGCGGCGGCCACTTGGTCGCGCATGAGGGCGAGCAGCGGGGAGATAATGAGTGCCGGCCCGGCCCCTTGTTCGCGCAGCAGCAGGGCGGCGATGAAGTAGACGGCGGATTTTCCCCACCCGGTGCGTTGGACGACGAGCACGCGGCGGCGGTGTGCCACGAGCGCTTCGATCGCCTGGTACTGCCCGGTATGGAAGGCGGCGTGTGGGTTGTTGGTGAGCGCAGCTAGTAGGGTGCGGGCGCGCGTGGGCAGAGGCTGCGCCTGTGGGCTCGCAAGGTGGTTATTGTTCACGGTGCCTTCTTGGGGTGCGGGTTCATGGTTGTCTTTCCATCATGTCAGAAAAGGCTTCTATTGTAGTGGTATTGGTGCTCGCTACTGTCTGTTGAGGGCGGGGCGGCACCTTGCTGATGGGGCGGTGCTGGTGCGGGGTTCTGCTTCCAGCACCACCTGTCTTTACTGCTTGGGAGTCAGCTGGTTGGCTGTGTCTGAGGCGGTGCGTATCACGGTGGCGGCAGGACACTGGTTATGTGTTTTCCTGCTCGCTACAGGTAGAATTGGGCACAGTGTTACACAGCTTCCGCATAGTGTGCCGTTACCCGTTCCTCAGGTACGGGGGTTAGGCTGTTGCTATTGCGCACCGCGCACACTGACTTTTATAGACCTATTTACGTTTCAGGATTGTGATGTCTCTTCTCGCCTCTGCGCTGGTTGCGCATATGCCCGTGGCGCTTCTCGGTTTTAATCTTGAGGATATTCTTATTAGCACCGGCCCGTGGGTGCTGGTGGTCTCGGCGATCATCGTGTTTATTGAGTCCGGCGTGCTGTTCCCGGTTTTGCCGGGTGATTCGCTTATTTTTGCTCTCGGCATGCTGCATGACCGTATGGGGCTTTCGCTGTGGCTGGCGTTCCCGGTGCTGATTGTTGCCGCCGTCGCTGGCGGCGAGGTGGGGTACCAGTTGGGCGCCCGTTACGGACGTAACCTGTTCAAGGATGACGCGAAGTTTTTGAGCACTAAGAACCTGCACGCGGCTGAGGAGTTTTTCGCTAAGCGCGGCGGGGTGGCGCTGGTGTTGGGGCGTTTCGTGCCGATTGTGCGCACGTTCGTGTCGCTGGCGGCCGGTATTTCTTCGTACCCGCGCCGTAAGTTTAACCTGTGGAATATTCTGGGTGCGGTGCTGTGGATCGGCTTGATTGGGACTGCCGGGGTGCTGCTGGGCGGTATCGAGTTTGTGCACAAGAACATTGAGCTTCTTGCCGTGATTATTGTGCTGGTCTCGGTGGTTCCGGTGGCTATTGAGTACATACGTGGCCGTAAGAAAGAGCAGAAGGCTCTGAGCGAATAGTTTTCGCTGCTGCTGTACTTGCGGCGGCCCCTATTGGGAATTACTTTCTCGTTATTTCCTCAGTGGGGGGCCGCGCGCAGATGTAAGGCCACTGATGATAGCGACTACCCGGCTGACGTTCTTTCTAGCGGCCGCATCCGATGCGGCCGCCGAACGCGTGCTGAATAGGGTACGGCGAGAGCTCACGGAGCTGAACCTGACTGTCACCGCGCGGGATAAGAATATTTTTGAGATTCAGCAGCCCATACACAGCTGGGAGCACCACGTGTATGGGCTTCTTCAACTGTGCGGTCACCTGGGCCGCCAGTGGGTGCTCACCGGCGACATAGGCCACCTTTTTGATGCCTTCTCCAGTCATTCAACGGTTGTGGGCGTGGAGGCGGTACACCTCACCTGCGATAACCCGCAAGCGTACAAGCACTAGTTAAGTTTAGGGCCCTCGTTCTTGTCACTCTCGTGACGGCTGTTCTGCTGGCTGTACGCCTCATAGTGGTTGGGCGCTGCCGCAGCAGGGGCAGAAAACCCGGGTGCGGTGGGCTGCTGCGGAGCATATGTCTGAACCTGCTGGGTGAGCGCCACACTGTTCTGATAGTTACGCCATGCACCCCAGTCGGCAGTGAATTTGCTGGGCTCAGATTTGAACACGCTGCAGGTAATCATGATGCACAGCACCAGTTTTATCAGCATCAGCAGTACCGCTGCTATGAAGGCAGCAACAGCCAAGGGGTTCTCGGATGCTACCCTAAATACATTGTCTTTATCTGCGTCAGAGATGAGCGTCCACGCCACAAGAATCGCCACTGTAGCCAATGCTACCTGCATAAGCAGGAAAAGCCCCTGCACAATAGCGAGCACTCCGGCTGTGATCCGCGCCGCCGTATACCCTTTCTTATAGAACGTGGCGACCACAATCGCCACTGTAATCGACACCGCAGTTATCAGCATATTAACGACGAGCGGCGCCCCGCGTGATATTACTTCCCCTACCTGGTCACCATCGTTTTGGTAGCCGGGCAGAAAATCCACGATCAGGCCCACTACCAGACACCCGACATAGATATAGATAAGGCGCACACCGAAGTTCACCTTCTTATTGCTCTGCGGAGGTTCATCCGGCACAGGCATGTGAAACTGCTGCTGCCCGATCGGTGCCCCATAATACCCGGAAGACCCGGGGGGCTGAGCATAACTCGGCAGCTGCTGTTGAGGCTGACCGTAGGGCGGCGGGTACTGGCTCATGGTGTATTCCTTCACGGGGTAAATGTAGTGACTGTCGTCTCCACCCTACCAAAAATACCGCCCCGCTAAGGGGAAATAACGCCCCATATGCATAAACCAGATACCGCAGCCACCGTGAGAGCAGGGTCGAAGACACCCCACCTAGCTGCCGGCCCGCCAGGTGCTAAAAATGCGCTGGCGGTATTTGAACGTACATGCTGGGGTTCTTCTGGTAGGCACGCCACATGCCCCAGTTCGTAGTAAATGCCGCCGCCTGCGGCTTGAACATGTACACGGCGATAATGATGCACAGCAGCAGCCCCACCAGGTACAGTACCGCCGAAGCCACCACAAAAATGGTGGCGTAACGGTACGCTTCAATGTACCCGGGGTCTGCCGAATCTGACGCCCGCGAAAGCGCCGCAAAAAGCTCGAACACGCCAATGAGGGTTAGCAGGCCAAGGAGGAGGTTATTCATGGCACCAAGTATGGCCAGCACCGCCGCAGTAATACGCGCCCACGTGTACCCCCGCGAGTAGAACACTCCCACCAGAATATTGGTGGCCACCAGCACGAGGGTGATGACCGCGTACAAAACGGCAATCTTCCCAATCGTGACGTCCATGGCTGCGGCGCCGTGCTGGGCGTACACTGTAGTGCTGGTGGGGATCGTGTCACGGTAGAAACTCACCACACCGTGCACCACTATGAGTACAGCATGCGCATAGATGAGTTTTATGCTCAGCCGCACCTGGGCGGAAGGCCGCGAAGGCTCAGTGGGCAGGTGCTCATAAACCTGATGCGTCTCGTAATGTTCCGGTGTCCCGTGCGGGCCTAGAGCACTTAAATCGGCAGCACCGTGGGGTGCTGCGCCCCTGTGGTGCTGAGCCTGGGGGTGAGAATTCTGCGGGTTGGGAAAGTCGTGGCTCATGACTCTCTCCTTATGAACGTGCTACAGGTTCTCTCCCTACCACCGTACCAAACCCTGCCTCTTGAGCCAGGCAGGTACCTGCCGCCAAGATGTGCGCAGCCAGCATCTGCGGCACTTCTCTTAAGCACCGAAAAAGCTGCGAAGCTCCTTCCGCCGGTTACCGGCAGAAGACTCGGCGCCTAACTAGTACCGCATCTGCTGCGACCCGTAGATAGCGTGCTCGGTGGCGCTCCTGCGGTAGGTGCGCCACGCTGCGTACTGTGCGGTGTACTCAGAGGCTTCTTTCTTCAGCAGGAAAATGGCGATTGCGACTGCGTTGGCACCGCCCACAGCATTGAAAGCAAAAGTGAAAATAGCAGTGTCCCTAGCCGCCACCACCGCAGAATGCATGTAGTCCGGTACAATGCCGGGGTCAACAGCGGCAAGAAATGGGATAGAGATTAACCCCCACAAGCTTTGCAATGCGGCAAGGATCGCAAGGACAGCGCTCAATATGCGCGCCCATGTGCGCCCAGCACGGTACATGAGAGTGAACAGAACCATCAGGCTGACCTTAACGACCAGCATAATGATGGTTATAGTAATTACCATAGCTGTATAGGTGCCAGTATCAATGGTGACGCCGCTGCTATAACTGTCATAGTTCTGAAGCTCAGCCAGATGCTCATACCTGTTGGTGGCGAACGAGATAACTACCTCAAGAGCGGTGCTTAGAACTGTTATCCCTATGTAGATGTACAGGAGCATCAGCCCAATATTAACGGTCTTATTGCGCTCCGGTTTTTCGGTCACCACCTGTTGGTACCCGTAAACATTCTGCGACGCGTACTGTTGATATTCCGATGGCTGGGGAGGGTGCTGTTCCAAAAGTTTTCCTTTTCACTCGTGCACAACGGCAACGGGGATTCTCTTCTCATTATGTCAGCTGCACCCCTGCATATCACCCTATGCTTGTGCACACCGCCATAGCCCCACACGTGGACGCCCTGTGTATTAGGGCGGCGCCCACGTGTGAGCATATTACACACCTGTATAGTGAGATTATTGCTGAGGATACTGAGGCGGCTGGTTCGGGTGCTGCTGCCCGTACTGCTGGTTGTATCCTTGCTGCGGAGGCATTGGCTGCTGCGGCTGCCCCTGCACAGGAAACTGCGGGGCTGCTTGCCCAGCTTGGGCCTGGCGGTACAAAGCAGTCTCTTTATAGTACTGAAGGGTACCCGGAAGCCACAGCAAAACAATGGCAATAACGCTGAACACCATAGAAACAATCGTCAGCAGAATAACCATAGTTACCGTGCCGGAATACTCGGGAGCGAGTATGTCTATCGCTTCTTTAGCCTTTATCGCATCAGGCAGGTAGGTTAAATTCACGGCGATTGCAAGCGCCGATAATATCGTCTGGACAATAGAGCCCGAACGCCTCCCCAGATACACCTGGCAACCGCATGCTATGTAAAAAATTGTGAATAGAAGAGAGCGCCAGCTTGATGCGTCAAGAGAATCTATAGACGCAGCAAGGAAGAAGTCCACAATTCGCAGCGCGACCAAGACCAGTATGGCCGCAAGAGCCAACATAACGGTGATACCAGGACGCGGCTTCTGCGCAGCTGCAGGGTAGCCTTTGTCCAGTCTGCCGTACGGTGGCTGCTGGTAGGGTGCAGGGGCCGGGGTCTGCGGCACCCCCTGGAAATTCCCGTACTGATCGCTCATGTGTTTTCTCCTTGGTTGGGCATGCCGCACAAATTCACAATGGGTGGCACGTTCTTCTTTACTTTACCACCAGAGAGATTCTAAACACATGAATATTAACGTTATTGTTTGAAATAGTTTTAAATCTTTACGTATCTTTAGCTATCTCAGCTTGAGCAGCCTGCGCCTGCATCAGAAGGTCGCACTGTTCCTCCAGCTCACGCAGCCGGTGACGCAGCCGCCAGGCACTACGGGCATCGGTGTAAGCGCGGCTGGCCCTGCTCCACAGCAGCGCAAGCGCGATAACGCTCATCACCAGGTACGGCATCCCGGCGTACACGGGCAGGTACAGCGGGGACGAAGACCCCAGCAAATAATCCACCTGCTCAGACGAGGCACCGTTAAGCTGAGACATGAGCACACCCACGATGAGCACCATCGACAGGGCACACAGCATACCAAGCAGCTCAAGCACCGTAAGCACCAGGGCAGCCCAGCGGTGACCCTGCAGGTACTTCAGCAGAAGAAACATGTGCATGCCCGTGATAAACATAATGCCCAGCCCGGTCACCAGTGCCGGGTAATACTGCTGGATCTGCTCCATGGCCTTCGCCTGACTCTCGGAGAGGGCATTAATGGGGTACTGCACTGTGAAAAGAATATTGCAGGCCAGCACCTGCCACATCACCACCTGGCAGGCGATGAGTGCCGCAGCAAGGTACACGGGGATCAGCGGTGCCGGGCGCTGCGCGGGAAGTAAAGCGTAGACTCGTTCAAGACCTCCACCGCTGGGGATCACCGGCTGCTGAGCCGGTTGCGTATTCGGCACCGCTCCACTCCTTAAGGTTTCTGTATACCCTGACTGTTAGTTAGGGTACCAACTCGATGTCTACTATCGATACTTTTATTGCCTAACAACACGAAATTTCCCCGCCCATCGGTCATCCGACGGGCGGGGAATTTAAGACGCTACGCTATTTCGCGCATACTAGCCGTTCTCAGACTTACCCTGCGACTGGTTGTTCTGCGCAGAAGTCTGCCCAGGCTGCTGGGGCTGTGACTGATTGGTGTCACCGCTCTTCTGCTCCTGCTGGGAACCGGGCTGCTGCGGAGCCTGCGGCTGCTGGTAGCCGTACCCTTGAAACTGGCCCTGCTGAGGACGTGCCTGGTACTGGTACGGCTGCTGGTAGTAGCCAGCCTGAGCCTGGGCCTGCTGCTGGTACTGCTGCGGCTGCTGATACCCCTGGTACTGCCCCTGCTGGCCATACTGCTGCTGGGGCTGTGCCGCCGAAGCATAGCCTTGCTGATGCTGCGCACCCTGCTGACCCGCCGGGTAGCCCTGCATATTCTGCTGAGGCTGTGCAGCAGCGTACCCCTGCTGCTGGTAACCAGCAGGATAGCCGCTCTGCGAAGGCTGCTGCGGCTGCCCTTGAGAAGACTGCCCCTGAGCAGCTTGAGGCTGCGAACTCTGGCTCTGGGCGTTCTGCGACGGCTGTGCCGAACCCTGGTTCTGAGCCTGCGGCTGGTACTGTCCCTGCGAAGAACCCGCTGACTGCCGGGGAGCGGCGTGCGGCTGGGTAATGGAGTTATAAGCGTCATAGGAGCTCTGGCTCAGCGGCACGGTCGCATCCGAGTCAGCATCCAGAGCAGATACTGAGTCCTTCTGCGGCTGCTGCAGCTGGGACTGCTGCGACTGCGAAGAACTCTGGGAAGACTCAGAGCTCTGCGAAGATGAGGAACCTTGGGAGAGCAGGGGCACCTGAGAAGTCTCCGGCTCCGGCTCCAACGGCTGATCCTCACCCTGGCTCTGCTGCGCCGATGAGGAGGAAGACGACTCGGCAGCAGCCTGCGGCTTGGACGGGTCCTTATCCTTATCCTGCGGCTGAGACGAAGAGGACGACTGCTGAGGAGAGGTGTACGCCTCATACGATTTCTGGCTCAGTGGAACGGTCGCGTCCGGATCGTCCTGAGCGGCAGCTGACTGGGCTGAAGCGGCGGGTGAGGACGAAGCTGACTGCGCCTGCTGAGCCTGATACTGCTGGTAAGAAGTCTGCGGCTTCTGATACCCCGAGTACTGCCCCTGCTGGCCATATTGCTGCTGGGACTGCGCCTGGGAAGCGTACCCCTGCGACTGGGTGTTTTGAGAAGAGGAACTCTGAGCATTCTGAGACTGCCCGGAGGAACCCTGCCCATAACCGCCAGCGTACCCGCTCTGCGAAGAAGACTGGGACGACTGAGCACCCTGACCCTGCGGCTGGTACTGCCCCTGCGAAGACTGGGAAGATGATGACTGCTGACCGTACTGCTGGGCCCCCTGAGAAGGTGCCTGGTAGCGGTTCTGCTGCTGACCGTACTGCTGTGAAGCCTGGTTAGACTGCTGCGCCGATGACGCTGCACCTGACTGGCCATACTGCTGCTGGGCGGTGCCCTGCTGAGCAGCAAAACCTTGCTGCTGAGCGGAACTCTGCTGGCTCTGTGCACCCGCATTTTGGTTTTGCCCCTGCGCGCCCTGCGGCGAAGAAGCCTGGCCCTGCTGACCGTACTGGGCACCCGGCTGGTTGGGGTAACCCGGCTGAGGCTGTGCCGCGTTCTGAGCTTGCGCAGCGTTTTGAGCCTCGGCCTTCTGTGCCGCACCCCGGGCGAAGAACTCGCTAGAACCAGAAACCCACAGCATCGCAATTACCGCGATGTTCGCCAAAACAATGAGCACCGCAACACCCAGGCTGCCGTATGCCACGGCCATATAACCGTCAGGGAGCAGCCCCTCATTCGAGGCGTTGCTGACCTCACCGATCTTCATGAACGCCATGATGAGGCTCACCAAGCTCCCGCCCGCGATAATACCCGAGAGCACGCTCAACCCGATCCGAATCAGCGGGTTAGCGGTACGGAGCATCACGGCCATAGCAACGAGGCCGCCCAAAGCCACAATATTCAGAAGGAGCGAAACAATGAACATTGATGAAGCAGACATCGTATTGAGCACAACACCCAAAATAATGTCTACCAGCACCAGGGCAGCCGCAACAAACCCAAACGTGCGTGCCATTTTCACGCTGCCGGGCATTGACGGCGGCGGTGCCGTTGGGGAAGCTGAAGCGCCGGGAGAAGCATTGTAAGCTGAGGCTGCGAACTGGCCCTGCTGGTTCTGCTGCTGCCCAGACCCCTGCTGAGACTGCTGGTAGCCCTGCTGCTGGTTCCCCGCATACGAAGGCTGAGACTGCTGGTACGGCTTATTAGTGTTATTGGCGCCCGCACCGGATGCGTACGCGTTATACCCCTGGCCCTGCTGGCTCTGCTGTTGGGGCTGGCCAGAACCCGGCTGGGACTGCTGCTCCTGGTTCCCCTGCGACGTGAAGGAACTTAGCGGCACTGTCGGCTGGTCGGCGTACGGGGAGTACCCATTATTTGCGCCCTGGTTCCCCTGCTGCTGTTGCTGCTGGTACTGGGGCTGGCTCCCATACTGAGGTGGTTGCTGCCCATACTGGCCCCGGTTCCCATACTGCTGGGAGCCAGAGCCCTGGCCGTACTGTTCGCTCATCGGTGTTGTTCTCCTTAGCCCCGGTTTCTCGGTGCTTTTCGCGGTGTGTGGGATCTGTCCGATCCCGACGTGGTTCTTATAGAGTACAGAATACGTCTCACATCCTATAGATGATTACCTTTTCACTCTAACAGAGTGCGGCTACAGAACAAGAGACATCCGAAAATACGGATTCATGCACTATGTTGTGTTCAATACTATATAACTTGAGAGATTCCCGAGCACGCATCTACCGCCCATGTGTATTGAGGTAGTCCATGAGCGGCGCCTGCTGGGTGAGCATCATGCGCAGGCTCCCAAAACGGTAGAGGGTTACCGATAACAGGATCACCTCAAGAAGCCACAGCACGGCCAAGACACACAGTATCAGCATGGGGTCCATTCCCAGCGAAATACCCCTCCAGTCAAGCACCAAAAGCATCAGCGTAATGGGCGCCAGCAGTAGCCCCACCCCCACAAAACTAATCATTGAGAAAACACCCCACGCAATATATACGGAGGCATCAGAGTTATTGCGGGGCGGGCGTATCAAGGGCCATACCTGCACCACGGCGTAAAGCACGGCAAGCACCCCAAAGGCCATTGCCATCTCACGCGTGTACTGGGCAATAATTGAGGTTTCAATCAGGGCGATCACGGCCAGCACCAGCAGGCGCACACACAGGGTGTTCCGTAACCCCCGCTGCCCGCGGGCAAGCGCCTGTGGGGACACATTCGGCAGCGCCGCAGGGTACTGCGCCACAGGCATAACGGGCACCACCGGTATGACCGGCACCATCGGAATATACTGCGGCGGCCCCGGATGCTGCACATACGGTTGCTGTGGCGGCGGCGCCTGGTGCGGCGGTATCGGCGCTGGCAGCTGCGGCAACGGTGGCGGGGTCGTCAGACGCACCGGTGCCTGATAGCGGGTAGGTGCCTGATTCTGATCCCCCGTTACGGCAGGCCCCTCCAGCTCACCGTTTACCGTGCTGTCAGGGTGCCCGTGCGGCGGCAGCGGCCTCGTGGCGTCCGTCGGAGGCTGGGTACCGTCCGCAGGAAGCACCCGGGTTGCCTCAGCCTCAACGTCCTCAAGGCTCGTATCGGCAGGAAGAACACGGGTAGGTTCCAGCTCACCACGTTCACCAGACTGCGGCTCATCCAGCAGCGGAGGCATCGGGCGGGTTGCATCCAGCTCAGCGGATTCACTGCCCGGCTCCTCGCCCCCCTTACGCTCGGCGGTGTCGGTGCTTGGGTGGGTGCCCCATGGGACCGTCACCTCGGCAGCGTCCGCATCGGCCGGGACGTTAGGTTCCCGAAGCTCAGCAGCATACTCGGGGGTTAACGGCACGGTCGCATCGGTCTGCTCGTCGTGGGAATACTCAGTAGAATGCACAGGGGCGGAGGCTGAGGAGTCCTGAACCTCATCATTATGGGAATGCGGGTTTTCGCTCACCCTCGCCCCTTTCGTATAGCATCCTCACACGGCGCTAGGCCGTCGTATGCTCATTACCCTACCACGGGCAGTATCCTTAACGTGGCACTATTGCGGCCACACACAGCAACCTTTGAGGCGCGGCACAGCCCCGAGTTCACGTCCCCTGAACAACCGAATCTACGCAGCCGACGCTTCAGCCATAATGCTCAGCCTGCGCCCGCTGCGGCGGGCATAAAATAACGAAAAGACGGTCTCAATAGGCAGCTCTATGAGAATCCACACCACCGTCAAAGGCACCAGCAGCGGCGAACTCCACAGGTAGTTAAGAACAACCTGCGTGGCGGAAGGAGACAGCAGCAGAGCCCCCACCGGAGCCATGGGGACAAGAGCGGCAAGAATACTAAAATAGTTCGCCACCATAATGATCTTGGGCGAACGCCCCTTATGGTACGCCCACGCACACCAGCTTTGACCCACCAGGTACGCCAACGGAATAGCAGCAATAATGGGCACAGCCAAACGGATGGCCTGCCACGCCATGATCAGGGCCGGGCCAGCTAACAGTACCACCCGGAACACGTACAGCCCCTCATCAAGTGAGGTACGCCCGGGGTTTCCCTGTGGCGGGGTTATTCTTGGCGGGTTCTCAGCCATGGTCCTCCCTACCGGTGCCTCATCGGTGCGGCGGTTTAACCCTCAAAAATTCCGCGGGCCCGGTCTTTGCGCACACTCGCGGCGGGAAAAATACGTCCGCTCATACTAATGTACACGCCGGGCGGCAGCAGGTTCACGGCAGACAGTGCCGCACCCAGGTTAAACCCGGCGTCCGAACGGGCCATAACGGCTGGCTGCATAGCCCCGGTAAGCACCACGGTTTTCTGTCCCACATCCGCATGCTCCGCAAGGTAACGGGCGGTTTCGCTCATCGTGTCGGTGCCGTGGGTAATAATCACCTGCTCATCACGAACCGCGTTGAGGGCGGCGGCAAGTTCCGCGCGGTCTGCATCCGTCATATCCAGGCTGTCTTTACCGATAAGCGGGCGGATCTCGAACTTAATATCAGTAATCACCCGATCCAGAAGGTTCTGGGCCGCCGGTGCACCAATATCGAGGGTACCCGCGACCGAATAAAACTTATCGATCGTGCCGCCAGTGGCCAGAATAGTCACTTTTTCGGGGTTTCTGATGCTGCTCACAAGGCTCTCCTGCCGGTGTGTCGAGTCGGGTAGGGCTGAAGCCATTATAAAGAACCCATCTGACGCTTACAGGCCAGCGAGCGCCCCGGTAATGCTCATAGCCTCAGCAACCGTTTGGGTAGAGGGCATGGTCTGTAGCTCAGTCACTGGTGAGGGCTTTTAAACGGTCACCTCCTGCTGATTGGGCTCTGGTGACGATACTACAGGTACAGGGAACCTCATACTTTGAACACGTAAGGCAAGAAAAAAGTCGCCCCTATCGGCTTCATACCGAAAGGGGCGACATACCAGATGTTCTCTGGTGAAGAGTGCGCCCTGTGGGGCTCGAACCCACGACCTGCGGATTAAAAGTCCGTAGCTCTACCAACTGAGCTAAAGGCGCTCCAGTACAACTATACACTACACACGGACGAACCCTAAACACGGCCTCGGGTGAGGTTTTCGGTCAGCGAAGACCCTGTTCGCACGGTGGCTGCGGCGTTAGACTGAGGAACCTATGGTTTCTTCAACGCCCCGCAGCTATCATCGGCCCGTATTGGCTTCTCACGAAATTTTTGAGCGGCAGGCCGGTGGTGAAAACCCTGCCGCCCAGCATGAGGCGGCGTACGCCTCGGCGCGCGTCTTACTGGCCTGTGGGCGCGCCAACACAGACCCGCAGGTGGCCCAACGCCTCGTGGACTTCACCGACGAGTACGGGCTTGAAACGTTAGCGCTCATGTGGGCCTCAGCCCCCGCCCAGTCCTTACCGGGGGCACTGTGGCGCATGTACTCGCTACGGGATGCGGTGCACCGTGACGCAACAGCGGTTAGCCGTGCCTTCGCTAAAGGGCTTGAGGACGACTACCGTTCACACGTGCTCGCGGGCGTGCCCGACCCGCCCAGCGCCTGGGAGGTAGTGGCCACAGCAGACAGTATCCTGGCGGGGGTGTACGAGGGTGAGGTTGATATAGCCCTGGAGCGTTTCGCCGCGTTCGCGCGGGTGGTGGCGCTCGGTTTACGAGCCGAGTACGCCGCAGGTGACATAGCCCGTGCCGCAGGAGTGCATGTACCGCTCGCCCCCAGCCATGAGGTGCGCCGCGAGGGCGTGAACCGCATGTTAAGCATCCCCGAACGGGTGCGCAGGCTGGGGCAAATCGCTGAAGATTTAGAAGCTGTGGCGCTGCTGTGGCGTCAACATGGGGGACTTGAAGGATTCTAATATTTTTCGGGTCGTGCACGCTGATTTTTCGGTGCTGGCAGCATAAAAAGGTAAGACTTCCCGATGCGCCGCAAACCGGTGTTGGGCATTGACAGGCCCCCGCACGGGCGGGATAATGATTACAAGATGTCGGGTTGCTAATAGGTAGCCCCGGGCTCCAAATCATTTGCCGCTTCGAGCGGCCTTCCGCCGAGAGGCGCTCCCAACCCGACATCCCATACGTATCGAAGAGGTCAGCGGATTCGTTGGCCTCTTCTTTTGCACCCACACCCAGCCGCCGAAGTTCACAACAGAGATAGAATCGGTATATGCTTCAACGCCTCTTCCCGCAAGAAAACAGTTCACTGCAGTCACTGGCGCAGATTTCGGCGCAGGTTGCAGGCGCGGCGGCGCTCCTTTCGGAAATGGTTGGCACCCCCACCAGCGACTACCCTGACCTATTCGAGCGGATGCTCGCCCACGAGGCCAGCTGCACCGAACTATTTTTTATGACCCTCACCTCTGTGCGCAGCTCGTTCGCCACCCCTTTACCGCGTGAAGACCTGTACACGCTCGCCCGTAAACTCACCAGTGCGGTGGAGGAGCTCACCAGTGCCGCGCACATCCTCTATCTACACCGTATTGACGGGTTCGCCACGCACAGCACCGCCATTCTCGACATTATTCAGCGGCAGGCGGTGCTCACCGAAGCGGTGATCCCTAAACTTATTGACGTCAGGGGGCTGGACACCTACTGGATGGACATGCTGCGCATATCCCGCCAAGCCGTGCGCACCGCCGAAGAGTACGACGCGCAGCTGGCCGCCCGCTACCCTATGGAACGGTACCGCCGCTACACCAAGTTCATTACGCGCCTCAGCGCCGCCGCGAACGCTATGCGCGACGTCTCAGCCGAAATTGGGCGCATTATTGTGCAGGAGTCCTAGCTCGTGCCTACCCTGCTGTATCTGCTGTGCGTGGCGGCGTTTTGTGCCGCGATTTTTGTCACCGGTGTGCATAATGCCTCGAATGCGATCGCGGTGCCGGTACGTACCCGTGCCATGACACCCGTGGCGGCGCTGGTGGTGAGTGCGCTCTTTAACGGCGCCGGGGTCATCCTCGCGTATATGCTGATAAAAGAATATGAGGCGTCGTGGCTTGTTGTCCCGGGAGGAACACCCACCCTCCTTGGTATCGTGTGCGCCCTAACCACCACAGCGGCGTGGGGCACTATCACTTGGGCGATGCGCATGCCCTCCTCCGCAACCCACGCGCTTATTGGTGCGCTCGCCGGGGTGGCCTGGTACGCCCACACCGACGGGTTTGAAAACTACGGGTTTGTGCACACCATCTTCACCACCGCCCTCGCCCCGCTACTGTTGCTGCCGCCGCTGACGTTCCTGCTCTCCTGGGTGCTCGTATTCCCGTTCTACCGGCTGGCATTACGCACCGCACCGCACCGGGTCAATAGTACCTCCCGCGAAGTTCTCGCCGTCTCAACTGCTGGCATCTCGCTATTACACGGGCTGCAGGTCGGCCAGCGCTACCTGCTGCTTCTGTTGCTTTCTGGGGTGCTCGCCCCGTTCACGTCCGCAGTCAGTTTCGATAAAGCCTCGGCAACTCTCATGATCGTATGCGCCGTCTTAGTAGCCGCCATTCTCGCGGCGGGTACCTTGACCGGCGGGTGGCGTATTGGGTATACCTTCACCCACCGTATGGTGCGCCTTGACCCGCTCCGCGGGGCTATCGCCCAGGGAACAACCGCAGCGGTGCTCGCGGCAGGGCAGTTCGTGCTGCAGCTGCCGTTCTCTTCCTCGCATTTGGCGGTCGCCTCGGCGCTCGGGGCGGGGGTGAACCAGCGGCACGCATCTGTCAGTGCCCGCGTGGTGCGGCAAATCCTGCTCACCTGGGTGATTACTTTTCCCGCCTGTTTCCTGCTGGCGGTGGCTCTGATGAGCGTCACCGGATTATTCTTCGAGTGAAAACCAGCGGATTTGCCGCCCAACCGACAGCTTTAAAACTGTGCGTAGCAAAAAGCCCGTACAATAATTAGGTACGCCTCAACCATGCCGTGCGCATGTGCGCCTTACGGCCTCACTTTCCGGGAGAATGGGAGAATAATGACGCCCACTGTCGCCATTATTGTGCGCACCAAAAACCGACCACAATTTCTGACCCGCGCCCTAGCCAATATTGCGGAGCAAACCTACCAGGGCTACGCCGTGTACGTGGTCAACGACGGCGGTGACAGGGCCGAGGCGGAACGCATTGTTACCGCAAGCCCGGTGGCCGATAAAACCACGCTACTGCACACCGACGGCATCGGCATGGAAGCTGCTTCCAACCTGGGGGTTCGTGAAAGCGAATCAACCTACGTGACCGTGCACGATGACGACGACTTGTGGGCCCCCAAATTTCTTAAACACACCGTCGCCGCCCTCGATTCAACCGGGGCGAATATGTGCACCGTGCGCATTGTTGAACGGTTCGAACGCGAAACCGACAACGGGTTCCAGGTGCTCAACGAACGTATCTTCCATGAGGGGCTGCCCGTTGTTGGGCTGCAGTTTTTATACCGCACCAACCGTGCTGTACCCATTGGCGTGATCTACCGCCGCGACCTGCACACCCGGCTCGGCGGCTACCGGGACGATCTGGCCGTGGTAGGCGACTGGGAATTTAATATGCGCGCCGCCGCAGAAGGCGAAATCATCACGATTGACGAACCGCTGGCGTACTGGTGCCAGCGCCCCGAAGCCACTGGCGCCGCCGCCAATAGTGTGAGCCGTGAAGCTGAGCACCGCTACTACGATTCGAAGGTGCGCGCCGAAGAGATCCGTAAGGATATTGCCTCCGGCTCCTCGGCTGGCCCTTACCTGTACCAGGCGCACCTGGCGAACGAACTAGACGGGCGTATTCTTGAAAACCACAACCTGCTCCGGGACGTGCTGGCAACATTAGGCCGTATCGAGACAACCCAGCGGGAACAGGGCGAACAGCTGAAACGTATTGAGGCTGCCCAGCGGGAGCAGAACGAGCGGCTGCTGCGGGTCGAGCGGGCCTTATCGTGGCGGGAACGGGCCGAACGCATCACCAAATATTTTAAGCGCGGTTAAAAACACCAACAATAAGGTAAGTGCATAATGACTAAGGTTCTGGTGGCTGGCGATATTGGCCAGCCGGTCTACCATGTGGGCGACGAAGCAATGACGGTAGCGTCCGCCACATTTTTTGCCGGACGCGGGGCACGCATCGTCCTGGCAACCCGCGATGAGGAGCATTCTCGTCAGCTCATTGGCGCTGGGGCGGCGGGTGAAGAGTACGAGTACCTGCCGTACCTGCTGTTTCCGTGGGCACCGGCGCAGCGGGAGCAGACCCTAGAGTTACTGGAAGAGTACCTGCGCAGCGGCGTAATGCCCACACTGCCCGAGTTCGCCCCGGATGCCACGAAAATACGGGCTTTCGTTGAGGGGGTCTGCGCGGTAGATGCTGTGGTGATCTCCGGCGGCGGCAACCTCAACTCGCGGTATGGGTGGCTGCTGTACGAGCGGGCGGCTATCGCCCTCGTCGCCGAATACCGCAAGATTCCGCTGTTTATTTCGGGCCAGTCGCTTGGGCCGGTACTTTCGAACACCGATGCCGAGGTGCTTGAACGTATGCTCCGCAGCGCGGTGGCGGTGGCGGTGCGTGAGCGCGGCTCATACGCCTGGTGCACCGAACGCGGCATTGAGGCCTTAGCTGGCGCCGACGACGCAACCGACTACACCCCGCACTCCCCCGAACTTACGCTGGAATACCCCGAGTCAGTGGCTGTGCCTGAGCTGCCCCAGCGGTACGTGTGCGTCACCATTAATGATGCTGACGACGAGCAGGCCCAGAACCTCGCGGAGCTACTGGAGTACACCTACCAGGAGCACGGCCTGAGCACCGTGTTCCTCAGCCACATGGGAAACCCCGCCCAGGCAGCCGTTGCGGGTGAGCGCGGGGACTATGAGGTGCATGCGCGCATCGCCGAACAGATGCACACCCCCGCGACCCTAGTACCAATCACGCACGCAGACGCCGCCGTGCGCATCCACCAGGGGGCTGCGCTAACGCTCACCAGCCGCTACCACCCGGCAGTTTTCGGCCTGGCAGTGGGGGTGCCCGTGGTGGCATTGGTACCGGATGCGTTCACCGAAATGCGGCTCACCGGTGTGATGAAACATTACGGTGTGGGTGAGTTCATCACCCCGCTGGAAATGCTCGGCACCGCCATCCCTTCCCTGCTGCTGGATGCGGCGGTGCAGCTGAATGACCCCGAGCTGGGGGCCACCTTCACCGAGCTGCAGGCACCGCGCCGGGCCGAGGTGCTGGGCGCTTTGGCCGAGTGGCGCCAGTACGTGTGGGAGCGTATTAGCGGCAACGACGAGGCACGCGAGCCGCAGAACCTGCCGAAGGTGCACCAAGTGGAGGCGCTGAACGAGCCGCTTCGCGGGGTGAACCGTGCGGCGCGGCGGCTGCTGAGGCGCACCTCTTTAGAGGCCGGAAATGAGTGGGCCTTATCAGATCGTATGCACTCGTGGGAGGACGCCCGCCGCCACGAGATTGAGGGGAAAGACCGCGAGATAGCCGGGCTGCGTGAGCGCGCTGAGGCTGCCGAGCGTAAGCTGGCTGAGTATCAGGGGTCTCTGCTGAAGCGTATCCTGCGCCGGTAGGTTAAGCCCGGCCGAGGGCGGGTGCAGAATGAGACACCCACCCCCTTGTGGGCCTGTACAGCAGGCCGCACGCCGGTACACTAAACATATGGCCGGCATGTATACCTCAGCGAGAAAGCACACCCGCAGCTATTTGAGTGAGGGTGCCCGCCGTGTGCGCACGGGGTTTTTTCAGTCCCTGCAGATTACGATTTCGGGGATTGGTGCGTACTTTTTCTCGTTCTATGTGCTGGGGCATCAGGAACCCATTTTCGCTGCGACAGCCGCCATTGTGTCCCTGGGGTATGTGAGCGGATCCACCCATTCCCGCCGTATTTTGGAGGTGTCGCTGGGGGTCACGTGCGGCATTCTGGTGGGCGAACTGCTGCTGATGGCGTTGGGTCGCGGGCCGTGGCAGGCGGCGGTGGCGCTGTTCCTGTCGGTGCTTCTGGCCCGCTTTATTGATAACGGCATTATTTTTACGATTCAGATGAGCGCCCAGTCGTGCCTGGTGATTCTGCTGCCGCCAACCTCCGATCTGCCGTTTACCCGCAGCCTGGATGGCGTGGTGGGCGGCGTGGCGGCGTTTCTGATGATGTTCCTCATGCCCAAGGACCCCCGCAATAGCCCCCGGGAGCGTGCCGAAGCGCTCATGGACGCGTTTTCTGACGTGTTTTTTCTGTCTGCAAGCGCGATCCGCGAGTATAACTACGAGAAGGCGTACCAGAGTTTACGGGACGCCCGCCAGCTGCAGCCGCTCTACGATGCGTGCCGCAACGACCTGGTGACGGCGCGCGGCATGGCTCAGCTCTCATGGGTGGGCAAGAAGAGCCGGGCTGAACTTGACCGGCTGGCGCAGACCCTCAACGCCGTTGATTTAGCGATCCGTAACGACCGCGTGTTTAACCGACGTATGGCCTCAACGATTGCGCACGTGCAGCTGCGCCCAGCCGCCCTGGAGTCGTTAGCGGCGGCCTTGGAGTCGCTGGCGCTTGCCACGCAGAGCGTGGGGTTGGGCATGTATTCGGGTACCGAGCAGGATCGGGCGCATTATATGCAGGTTGCGCGTGAACGTCTGGTGGATCTTGCCGGCACCTTGGAGCCGAGGCAGATGGGTGTGGCCTCATTTGAGGGTGAGTCGCTGGTGCTCATGCTGCGCTTGATGACGGTGGATATGCTTGAAGCCACCGGCCTGGGGCACGAGCAGGCATCTGCGGCACTGGTGAAGCTGGGTGAAGCCGTCACGGAGCACGCACCGCGCACCTCCGAAATTCCAATTGTGCAGGCTAATAGCAACCAGGATGAGCAGGAAGATTTGCGGAGCCGCACGATCAACATCATCTTGCATGACCAGGAGCTTGAGAAGCACCCCGAGTAGCCTCACCGGAAGACAATCAGGCGGCGGCTGCGCGCATCGTTAGGATGATGTGCGTCCCCGTGCCGCAGGAGGCAGCGGCTCATACCCAGAAATCAGATCCGCTACGGTCTGAGCTTCTTCCTGCGTGAATATGCACTCCAAAAGTTCTTGTACATCAGGGGCGGCTTCCATAACATCGGTTAAGCGCATCCCCAAAACCGTGTTAATGAGCATACCTTTCGCCAAAAACTTTTCGGCTTCTTTAGGGCTCATCCCTATCTCGTGGTGCAGTACTCGGTAAATACGCATAAATTCGTCGCGGGCGAGCCGACCAAACCGCTCATGATGCCCCATCGTGAAGACATGCATCATGGTCAGCAGAATTCCCCGGTCAGCTACAAGTTTTACGTAGGCATGCCCCATCTCTCTTATGAGTTCCTGGGGGCTTTCCACATCTTGAGCGGCTGTACGAAATATTTCAATGGTTTTATCAACAGCACGGCTGGCTGTTTCTGCGAAAAGGTTTTCTTTAGAGCCGAAGGTGCGCACAATATACGCCTGGCTCACTCCAGCTGCTTTGGCAACGGCATCTGTGGTAGCTCCGGCGTAGCCGCGCTCACCAAAAACAATACTGGCGGCGTTTAGCATCTGTTCACGGCGCTCGGCGGCGGGGAGACGTTGCCCAGGTGCAGGTTTTTTCTCGGCCATATTGACATGTTATCACCCGATAACCTAGCTTTAAGTAATCAATTGATTACTTAAAGCTAGACGAAACGGACCTTCCCATGCAACAGACTCAACAGGCAGAAAAAACCCGTACTCACCCTGCCTGGCTCATCATCATCTCGCTGTCCATTCCCATGTTCATGGCTTCCCTCGATAACCTCGTCGTCACCAATGCCCTCCCGGTTATTCGAACAAATCTGGGTGCCACGCTGGAAGAACTCACGTGGACGGTAAACGCCTACACCCTGACCTTTGCATCCTGCATTCTCATGTCCTCGGCACTGGCCGACCGGTTTGGACGCCGTCGTGTCTTCCTACTGGGGATCTTTGTATTTACTGCTTCCTCTGCGTGGTGCGGTATCAGCGATAATATTGGCACCCTCATCACGGCCCGTACTCTTCAAGGAATCGGCGGCTCTGCCGTTATGCCACTTTCCCTTGTATTGCTGAGTACATCCGTACCCGAGCGGATGCGTGCCACTGCTATTGGAATTTGGGGAGGAGTCGCTGGACTTGGTGTAGCGCTCGGTCCCCTTATCGGTGGTGCTGTGGTTGAGGGCATGACCTGGCACGCAATTTTCTGGATTAACGTACCGTTCGGGCTGCTCTGCATTCCCCTGGTATGGACCACAATCCCAGAGTCCCGAGGCCGCCCCGAGCCACTCGATTTCCCTGGGCTGGCCCTCGTGGGGATAGGACTGTTCGGCATAACTTACGGCATCGTGCGCGGCAATGATGCCGGATGGACTAGCCTGGAAGTCCTCACCGCTCTGATTGGTGGAGTATTCGTCCTAGTCTTTTTCATCTGGTGGGAATCACGCGCCGCCACGCCTCTGCTTCCACTGCGTCTTTTTAGTAACCGCAGTTTTAGTATGGCGAATATTGTAGGGTTCCTCTTTTTCTTCGGCACCTTTGGGGTTACTTTTATCTTGCTTCAGTTCTTGCAGGTGGTCCAAGGGGCAAGCCCGCTCGAAGCCGGGCTGATGACCATGCCATGGACTCTCGCACCCCTGATTGTTTCACCGCTTGCAGGACTGCTGACATCCAGGGTCGGTACCCGCCCAGTGATTGTGGTTGGCATGGCACTCATGAGTATTGGGCTGCTCTGGATCGGTGCAATCCTTGATCCCGGTGTTGAATATATCTACTCTGTACCTCTCTATATGGCCGCCGGGGTGGGTATGGGCATGGTTTTTGCCCCTATCGCCACCGCAACCCTGCAAGGTATGGCGCCTGAAGACAGGGCAACCGCCTCGGGGACTAATATGACCATACGGCAGGTAGGAATCGCGCTGGGGGTCGCCACTCTCACCGCAATTTTTACGGCCCTTGACGGCACCCTTACGCCCACAGGGTTTACGGATGCGGCTTCTCCAGCCATTTTGACCGGTGCGGCAGCACTGGTACTGGGCACTTTCGCTGCCTTCTTCTTCCCCAAACATGAGCATGCGGAAGAGAAAGTGCAGAGCTAACCTCCTAGCCTGCGCAAGCAGATAGCAATCCGTTATCTGCTCGCCGAAAATACTCTGCTCACGGTTCGCATCACGATGTGCGGCAGTTATTTATCCTGCGGGAAGAGCAAGTTCAGCGCCTCGCCCAAGGTGGCAACCTCGCGCACGGTCACCCCATCGGGCACCTGCCCCACGCCCGTTGGGGATGCGGGCACCAGCACATGCGTGAACCCCAGCCTGCCGACCTCGGCAATACGCTGACGAATACCCGGCACGGCACGCACCTCCCCGGCCAGGCCGACCTCGCCAAACACCGCGAGTTTACGCGGCAGAGGCTTATTCTGCGCGGCCGATGCCAGCGCCATCACGCACGCCAGATCGGCGGCGGGCTCAGAGATTTTGGCGCCTCCCACCGTGGAAACATAGCAGTCGAGTTTGCCCACGTTCAGCCCGGCACGGCGCTGCAAAACCGCCAAAAGCATCTGGATGCGCGCCGAGTCCAGCCCCGCCACCGTGCGCCTGGGCGCGGGTGCCACCGCTTGATCCAAGAGGGCCTGGACTTCGGCAAGGAGCGGGCGGCGCCCCTCCATTGTCACGGTCACGCAGGTTCCCGCCACCGGATGCGGCGTGCGCGAAACGAACATGCCGGACGGGTCGAGCACGGGCGCGATCCCGTCCTCGTGCATATCGAAGCAGCCGACCTCGTCGGTGGGTCCGTACCGGTTTTTGATAGCGCGCAGCATACGAATATTGGAGTGTTTATCGCCCTCGAACTGACACACCACATCGACCAGGTGTTCCAGCAGTCGCGGACCGGCGATCGTGCCTTCTTTGGTCACATGCCCCACCAGCAGGGTGCACATATTGCGTGCTTTCGCGGCGGCAATCAGCGATGCGGCAACCTCGCGCACCTGCGTCACACCCCCGGCGCTGCCCTCGACGTCTGCGGAGGCAAGGGTCTGCACCGAGTCGATCACCAGCATCGCCGGGTCTACCTGCTCAATATGCGCCAGCGCGGTTCCCAGGTCGGTTTCGCTCGTTAAGTACAGGGTGTCGGCAACGGCGTGGATGCGGTCCGCACGCAGCTTAACCTGCGCGGCGGATTCCTCACCGGTCACATACAGCACGTCACGGGTTTTCGCACGGGCACGCTCAGCGGCGGGGGTTCGCGGGGTGTATCCGCGCGCGAAGGTGGCGGCAACATCCAGCAGCAGGGTAGATTTGCCCACGCCGGGTTCGCCCGCCATCAGAATCACAGCACCGGGCACCAGTCCCCCGCCGAGCACCCGGTCGAATTCGGGATTGCCGGTGCTCATATAGGCGGCGACTGTCGAGTCTACTTCGCCGATCGCCTGCGCCGGTTTCTGCACGCTGGATGCGGTACGGGTGCGCGCCACGGTGCCCCCGGCGGCTTCCTCAACAGACCCCCAGGTTTGGCATTCCCCGCATCGGCCCACCCATTTGGCGGTGGTCCAGCCGCATTCGGTACAGCGGTAGGCGGGGGTTCCTTTAGTGGTTTTTGTGCGTGCAGCCATGGTTTTTATTGTACGGGCGACCCTGACGGTTTAAGACCTGCAGCTGCCCATAAGGCACCATACCGATGATGCACCCCGGTCAGGGCGTGCGCTGGCGGCAAACCGCCGCTTAAAACAGAACGAACACTCTTTATTTATGCATTTTTCCGTGTAACTACGCGCCCCCTGCGCTCAACCCTCAAAGGCGAAATAACACTATAAACAGGCTACAATGGAGCACGTGCAAACAGACTATAGCGAACTCCTTCTCAAAACGATCGCTCGCATCGCCCCCGGCACCGAACTGCGGGAGGGGCTGGAGCGCATCCTGCGCGGACGTACCGGCGCACTCATTGTGCTCGGTTCAGACCGCACCGTTGCCGCGCTCTCTTCCGGCGGGTTCGATATTGGTACGGAATTCTCGGCCACCCGTTTGCGCGAACTTGCCAAAATGGATGGCGCTATTATCTGCGATAGGGATGCCACCCGGCTCCTCAAAGCCGCTGTGCAGCTCATGCCTGATCCGTTCATTGAGACGAATGAATCCGGTACCCGCCACCGCACCGCCGAGCGTATCGCTATCCAGACTGGTTTTCCGGTGATTTCGGTCAGTGCCTCTATGTCTGTGATTTCGGTGTATGTGGATGGTACCCGCTACACGGTGCAGGACACCCAGTACCTCATGAGCCGCGCCAACCAGGCCATCCAGACTCTTGAAAGCTACAAGAAACGTCTGCGTAAAGTGCTGGGGACGCTCTCGACTCTAGAAATTGAGTCGCACGTGACCCTGGGGGATGTGGCCGCCACCCTTCAGCGCATGGAGATGGTGCGTCGTATTATTTCCGAGGTTAGCCACTATGTGCTTGAGCTGGGTGTGCATGGCCGCCTGGTGGCGCTTCAGCTTGAGGAACTGCGCAGCCCCGACATGCCCGGCAGCGAGATTATTCTCTTCGACTACCTGCCGAACCCCAACCCGAGGAATATTGGGGATGCTGTTGAGGCTCTGGAGAACCTGGACGATATGAACATTGTCGATTTGAAGGTTATTGCGCAGGTGGTCGGCTTTGAGGGGCATGATTTAGACACTCCGCTTCAGCCGCGCGGATACCGCCTGCTGGATGGTATTCAAAGCATCCCGCATATTATCTCTTCGCGCTTGGTGGAACGTTTCGGTACTTTGCAGGCGCTTATGGCGGCCACCCTTGAGGATTTGCGGGCCGTGGAGGGGGTCGGCGGCAACCGCGCCCGCACCCTGCGTGAGTCGCTCTCCCGCATGGCTGAGAGCACCCTCGAAAAGTACCTGTAAACCGCACACTAGCCCGTGCAGAGCGTTTCTGAAGGCGGCTTTACGTACGGGAAACTACCGGCCTCACCCTGGCCGGGAGGGAGTGCGTTTAGAAGCCCCCTCCCTCAGGGCAGCACCGCGGATGCCGCAATAGTTACTATCAGGCGAGGGTAAAGTTTACCGCCTGTGAGGCAACACCGTTCACGCTTGCAACCACCGAATAAGTGCCTTTCTCGGCGTCTTTCGTTTTTTCGCACCCTGACGCATTGGATTTGCGGTCCCAGGCTATCTCACCGGTGGCTTCTTTCCCCGGCTCAAGCTCAGCTTTTTTCAACGGCGCAGGGGCGCACTTGTTCTTTGAGTAGGTTTGTACCGCACCAGAGGTAATGTTCAGCTCTATGCCGTTTTCTGCTTTATCTCCGCCGATGGCGCAGGGGGTTTTAGAGGTGTTGGTGTAGGTGACGGTAAAGGAAGGCGCTTCCCCCGCAGCATACTGCTTTTTGGAGGGGGCCACGGTCACTTTAAGGTTCTGTGCGGAGCAGGCAGCTACAGCAGCCGAGGTGGTGGATGCGCTCGGGCCGGGGCTTTTACTGGGGTCGGCTGCTTGTGAGGGGTTGGCGCTTGCCGAGCCGGTGGGTGAGGCGGTCACGTCGGCTCGGGCGGTGAAGTTTTGGAATGCCTCTGCTGTTGCTGTAGCACTGGGGACTGCTTCACTCGTATTACGGTTTTGAATGGTATTAACAGCCCAAGTAATACCTACTATAAGAAGTATCAAAATAATAATTGCCGCAACTGCCGCAATAATGCGTCGACGGCGATATACTTCAGGGGGCAAATCCATATCTTCTGACATACATATAAGAATACAGCGTTTTATTCCTTAACGAGAATTATGCATATATATTATTTTTGGAATATATTGCGGGTGTTTTACTCTATATCAATGACCTCTTCACCACGCATTCCCAACCCAAGGGCAGTTTCTACAGCACCCCATGTATCTTTTGCGCAGATAGAGCAGCTGCACCAGCTGGTGGGTGACTGGTTTATTGCCAATGCTCGCGATCTGCCGTGGCGCCGCGCAGATTGTTCCGCGTGGGGTGTGATGGTGAGTGAGTTTATGCTTCAGCAGACCCCGGTTAAACGTGTTCTTCCAGTGTGGGAAGAATGGATGCGCCGCTGGCCGACCCCCAAAGACTTAGCGGCTGAAGAGTCCGCTGAGGCGGTACGTGCTTGGGGCAGGTTGGGGTATCCACGTCGGGCGCAGCGCCTTCATGCGGCGGCGCAGGCTATTGTGTTAGAGCATCATGGTGATGTTCCCGGTACTTATGAGCAGCTGCTGGCCTTACCAGGGGTTGGCTCTTACACTGCAGCAGCGATTACTTCCTTCGCATTTGGGCGGCGCGCAACTGTAATAGATACAAATATTCGCAGGGTACACGCGCGTGCCATCAGCGGCAAAGGGTTGCCACACAAGTCGCTTAATGCGGCTGAAACTCGCCTCGCCGAGGCGCTAATGCCCACCGATGAGCAGGCTAGCTGCCTATGGAATGCCGCCACAATGGAGCTTGGGGCGCTGGTGTGCACCGCAAAATCTCCAACCTGCAATATATGCCCAATTAGGCATTTATGTGCCTGGGTTGCCGCTGGTAAACCAGAAGCTGAGTACACCCCTCGGGGTCAAAGCTGGCATGGCACAGACCGGCAGTTACGCGGGGCAATGATGGCGGTTCTTCGAGAGGCCCACCACCCCATCCCTAAGGAACTTATTACCAACTTCTCCCCCGATATTGTGGCACCCAAAAACTTGTTGGCAGTGGTGAAGTCGCTGCGTACGCTAGGCTCTTCTCAAGAGCAGATCCAACGCTGCTATGAGGGGCTGCTTGCTGACGGTCTGGCGAGTGAAAAAGATGATTTAGTTTCACTATAACGCGTAATTATTTAGACATATTTTATGCTTTTATAACAATTTAGTATATAAATTTTTTAAATACTTTATTCAGAAACCTATTGTTTCCGCTTCCAACTTTTGAAAGAATAGAAAATACGTATTTGAAATACCAACTATTCACTCAAGAGGGATACTCATGAAAATAGCAGTTGCAGGGGCAACCGGAACCATTGGCACGAAAATTTGCACCGAACTTGAGAAGCGAGGGCACCAGGTGGTGCCATTGAGCCGCTCCACCGGGGTAGATGCCTCAGTGATTGAGAGCCTCACCCCTGCACTCGCTGGGGTGGATGTGGTGATTGATGCCTTGAACCACACGGTCATGAATCGCCGCAAGGCCGAGGAACTCTTTAAGCTCACCGCCAGCAATATTGCGCAGGCAGCGGCAGAGAACCAGGTGAAGCGCATTGTGTGCATTTCGATTGCCGGTGTGCAGGATGCGGCAGTATGCCGCGGATACGGCTACTACAGCGGCAAGGCCGTGCAGGAAAACACTTATAAGGCCTCACCGGTGGAAACTGTGATTATTCACTCCGCGCAGTGGTTTGAGGTTCTGCCCACCCTCGTAAAGCAGGTCACTTTTGGGCCCGTATCGGTGCTGCCCACTATGAAGATGTCGCCATTACCGGCTGCGCCGGTGGCTCAGTTAGCCTGCGATATTGCTGAGGGGCAGATGAATATCCCCGATTCAGGCGTTATTTCGATTCGCGGTGTCGAAGAAGGGACGGCAGCCGAGTTTGTGAAGCGTATCCTCGCGGCGCGCGGTGAAATCGGCGGCAAACACCCCAAGCTGGTGTGGCAGCTGCCATACTTTGGTTCGGCTATCGCTAAGGGCGGGTTAATCCCTGACCCAGCAGACCGTACCGACCCCACCACACTCAATGACTGGCTAGCCACTGAATAAGCCCCATCTATCACCCGGCTTTCCCTCCCTCCCAGCTGATTTAAGGCCGGGAGGGAGGGTATCACTATTAGCGCGTCACTATAGCGCTTCGTGTTTAAGGACGGTTTTACCGACGGTGCTTCCGGCCCGCAGCCTCGCCAGGACGCTGGGGGCCTGGGTAATAGGCACGACCTCCGTCACCTGCACCTTCACTTCCCCATCGGCGACCAGCTGCAGCGCACGCCGGAGGTATGTTCCCACAAGCTCAGGCTGTGCTGCCGTTAAAGCCCCTAGATTGAATCCCATGACGCTTTTACCGCCAAGCCACAGGTCATTGCTGCTTATGAGCTGATCCCCCGCCTGAGCAGCGTCGCCCACTACAAGCAGGCGACCACCTACACGGAGCAGGTCCACGCACCGAGCGCGTGTTGGGCCGCCCACCGGGTCGACAATAATATCGAATTGGTCGGGCTCTTGCTCTGCTAGATCATCGCGTAAGATTACTTCGTCATACCCCAGTTCTAATGCCGCGTGCCGCTTCTGTTCAGAACCAACAACGCCCACCACGCGGGAGGCGCCCAGATACCGCGCCACCTGCCCAAGCTGAGACCCAAGGCCACCTGCGGCGGCCTGAACCAGCACGCTCTGCCCCGACTGTACTTGAGCCAGCCGTTCCAGGGCTATAAGCGCAGCCGTAGTGTTTGCGGGTACAGCGGCTGCGGTGGCAACATCTAGCCCCTCTGGTATTGGGGCGACCAGGTGAGCGTTAGTGACCGCGATCTGCCCGTACCCTCCGCTGTCAGTGACCGTAAAGGCGGCAACAGGAGTGCCAATCTCAAGGCCGTCGTGCTCCGTGACCCCTTCGCCATGGGCTCGAACCGTGCCGGATGCCTCAAGCCCCGGCACCCAGGGCACAGGGATAGTCGGTACGAATCCGCCTGCAAACAGTGCTTCCACGTAGCTAGCACCTGCATAGTGAACGTTAATAGCGATCTGTCCGGCAGCCGGGGTTGGGTCGGACGTTTCACCGTATTCTAAGGTGCCAAGGGGCCCGTCGTAGCTGGTAATCTGGACAGCCTTCATCATCATACTCCTTAATTATAGTCGCACACTGAACTATAACAGACATCTGCTATTAAGGGTAGTGTTGTTCCTGGGCCTCAGGCAGCGGATTATTTGCGGGCGCCTATAAACACCCGCACGTCAACGGGGCAGAACCTACCCCTCAAGCACCTCAACGAGTCGGCCCAGCAAATCGCGTAATTGTTCCTGCTCCTGCGGGGTGAATTCACTGCTCATAAGGTCCTCAACGGCACGCGCCTTCTCATCAGCCTTCAGCCCCAGCTCCTCCCCCGCCGGGGTTAGGGTCACCACATTCACGCGACTATGGATTTCTGAAGGCACGCGGGTAATCAGTTTTTTTGCCTCCAGACGCGCAAGAACAGTAGCCATCGTCTGCGGGGTCACCGCCGCAGCGCGTGCCAGCTGCGCCGCTGACTGCCCGGGAGCATAGTAGAGCGAAAGCATGGCGGCATACTGTGCGACGCTCAGATCGTACTCCCGCAAAGCTTTAGATTTTGCCACCATCATCGCCTGCTCGGCGCGTTTAATGGAAAACCCCAGCCGCGCCTGAACCTCGGCACGGTAGGCGTCCTGCCCCCGTTCCGGTCGCGAACGAGACAATGAAGACTGAGTTTTTTTCGATGATGCGGGCATGTACTAAGCATACTATCCCTCCGCCGTATCCCGCCCGACACCAGCGCACCCCTTCCAGACAAACATGCAGGGCACAGGCATAAAGAAACTCCCCCAGCTCCTCCCATACGGGAGACTGGGGGTGCTCTGCGCTCATTTGAGCCTGATCACTAACCGAGACTGAAGCTACTCGGCAGCGTTATTGGTGATCTGCTCAGCTTCTTCAACCGCTTCTTCCTCAGCGACCGACTGCGAATCCAGATCCTTCAGGTACTCGCTGGATAATTCCTTCATCGGCTGGGAGGAGAAGGTGAACTTCGCGTCATCCCCTTCACCCTCAGCGTCCACGGTAATCTTTTCACCGGGCTTAATTTCGCCGAAGAGGATCTTCTCCGACAGGGCGTCCTCAATATTGCGCTGCATCTCGCGGCGCAGCGGACGGGCGCCCATCGCCGGGTCATAGCCCTTCGAAGCCATGAGAACCTTCGCCGCATTCGTCAGCTCGATCGACATATCCTGATCCGCCAGACGCTTTGCCAAACGACCAACAAACAGGTCCACAATCTGCAGAATCTCGGTCTCGGAGAGCTGCGGGAACACAATAATATCGTCCACACGGTTCAGGAACTCGGGGCGGAAGTGCTCCTTGAGGTTCTCCATGACGCGGGCCTGCATGCGCTCGTAGTCAGCGGCGTTATCATCCATTGCCTGGAAGCCCACAGGAACGCGGCGGTTCACATCGCGTGAACCAAGGTTCGTGGTCATAATGATCACGGTGTTCTTAAAGTCCACCACACGGCCCTGCGAATCGGTCAGGCGGCCATCTTCAAGAATCTGCAGCAGCGAGTTGAACAGGTCGGCGTGCGCCTTCTCAACCTCGTCGAACAGCACCACCGAGAACGGCTTACGGCGTACCTTCTCGGTCAGCTGACCGCCTTCTTCATAGCCCACGTACCCGGGAGGGGCACCGAACAGGCGTGAAACGGTGTGCTTCTCCTGGTACTCCGACATATCCAGAGTAATCAGTGCATCCTGATCGCCGAAGAGGAACTCTGCCAAAGCCTTCGCAAGCTCAGTCTTACCAACACCGGTCGGACCAGCAAAAATGAACGAGCCACCCGGACGGTTCGGATCCTTCAACCCGGCACGGGTACGGCGGATCGAGCGGGCCAACGCCTTAATAGCGTGCTCCTGCCCGATCACGCGCTTGTGCAGCTCGTCCTCCATCTTGAGCAGACGCGAGGACTCTTCTTCGGTAATCTTGTACACCGGAACGCCGGTTGAAGACGCCAGAACCTCTGAAATAACCTCGGGGGTCACCTCACCGAAGGCGTCACCGTTTTCACGCCATGCCTTCTCTTTCTGGTCTTTCTCCTGAAGAACCTTCTGTTCCTCGTCTCGCAGACCGGCAGCTTTCTCGTAGTCCTGCTCCCGAATAGCGTCTTCTTTCGCGCGCTTGAGCTTACCTGCTTTCTCTTCCAGCACCTTAATCTCGGGCGGGGCGGTCATCCGCTTAATACGCAGGCGTGCGCCCGCCTCGTCAATCAGGTCAACAGCCTTATCGGGCAGGAAACGATCAGAGATATAGCGCGCCGCCAAGTTTACGGCAGTTTCAATTGCTTCATCCGAGATAGTCACGCGGTGGTGAGCCTCGTACTTATCGCGCACACCCTTAAGAATCTGCACAGCGAGCTCCTGTGAAGGTTCATCCACCTGAATCGGCTGGAAACGGCGCTCCAAGGCGGCGTCCTTCTCAATGTGCTTGCGGTACTCATCCAATGTGGTGGCACCGATGGTCTGCAGCTCACCGCGAGCCAGCATCGGCTTCAGAATGGAGGCCGCATCGATAGCGCCCTCTGCGGCACCGGCACCGACAAGGGTGTGAATCTCGTCGATAAACAGGATAATGTCGCCGCGGGTGCGAATCTCCTTGAGTACTTTCTTAAGGCGTTCCTCAAAGTCACCGCGGTACCGGGAGCCCGCGACCAGGGAACCTAAATCCAGGGTGTACAGGTGCTTATCTTTAAGAGTTTCGGGAACATCGCCGTGTACGATGGCCTGCGCTAAGCCCTCAACAACAGCGGTTTTACCAACACCGGGTTCACCAATAAGCACGGGGTTGTTCTTAGTGCGGCGTGAGAGCACCTGCATCACACGCTCCATCTCGTGGTGACGGCCAATCACTGGGTCAAGCTGACCCTCGCGTGCGGCGGCGGTGAGGTTACGCCCGAACTGGTCGAGAATCGTCGAGCCCGCCGGGGTGCCCTCGCGGGAGTTGCCCGCGCCAACACCGGCTGTTTCTTTCGAGTCGCCATTACCGGGGTACCCAGAGATAAGGTCCATTACGGCTTGGCGCACGGCGGCCGGTTCCACACCAAGTTTAGCCAGCACCTGGTTTGCCACGCCCTCATTCGCACGCACCATACCCAGCAGGATATGTTCGGTGCCGATGTAACCATGGTTAAGTTGAATAGCCTCACGCATCGAAAGCTCCAGCACTTTCTTCGCGCGCGGGGTAAAGGGAATATGCCCGCTGGGCGCGTTTGCCCCCGGGCCAATAATGTCTTGCACCTGTTCACGTACGCTGTTGAGCGTAATACCCAGCGACTCCAAGGCTCGGGACGCAATGCCCTCCCCCTCGTGAACTAGGCCGAGCAGTAGGTGCTCAGTACCGATGTAATTGTGGTTGAGCATACGTGCTTCCTCTTGGGCAAGCACCACTACGCGCCGAGCTCGGTCGGTAAAGCGTTCAAACATTGCGTACTCCTAGGATTTTCTACTTGATACAAGACTACGCGGTATTATCCCTCACGTGGGGACTGTTCGCCATCGAAAGAACTAGCGAGACGAAGGTCGCACCGGCCCGCAGCCGGGGTCACGCGCGCATCACCTGCCGCAGCGAGCTCGGCAGCACGAGGATTCTGAGGGATTATGAGAACCTAATGCTTACCTTTCGGTAACCCTTATGTATATACGAGACTTAAATAAAGTTTAACTTTCGTTTAATCCCGGCAATAAACCTCAAGGACTTGATTTATTTTATAGAAACTACAACTATTTACCAGGAAAATATAGAATGAATTCTCTCTAAGTGGTAACCATATGCATGTTTTCGGCACACCGAAATTATTCCTTACGCCACCCAATAGCCCGCCCTGTACTATCCATTTCAAAGGGCAGGAAATAAAACACTTCAAACAATTTTCCAAAAATGCAACTATCAAAATATGCATGAAATATACCAAATAGAGATGGAGTATCGCGGATATTTTCTCGACATCTCCACAACAACCGATTATGATCGTGAGATTAACCTACACAACTAACATGTGCCGTACATTCCACAGTTGATGTGGACAGACCATTATATGCACCCTGGAGACCACCTCGTCACACCAAATTTACGGAGGTTCACCACCACACTTTAGAGCCTCACCCTATCGCTCCGCCCGCCACAATACACAAATCAACCTGGCAAGATTCACTTTGACAGAAAAATGACATAAATAAAAGACGGGAAGGCTCAAAAGCCTTCCCGTCTTTTATTTAAGAAACGTAGCTTATGCCTGTTCCTTTTTCAGTGCTGCGTAGTACGCATCCTGAATCTCCTGGTGAATGCGGCCGCGATCGGAAACCTCATGACCGTTTTCCTTAGCCCACTTACGGATAGCAGCGGTCTCGGGGTTGCGCTTCACAGCAGTTGCTGCGCCACGCGAGCCACGACCTGCACGGCCGGACCCCGAAGTACTCTGTACGCGGCGAGCCTTCGACGCGAACGGGCGGATAGCATCACGCAAGCGAGCGGCATTAGCATTCGACAAATCAATCTCATACTGGCCACCATCAAGGCCAAATCGTACGGTCTCGTCTGCGGGGCCGCCGTCGAGATCGTCTTCAAGAATGATGCGCACTTTCTGTGCCATGTAGTTATCTCCTTAGTAGTTATGTGAACGCGCTAGAGAAAACTCAAATATAAAGAATTCTATATGAAACATTTTCTATCGCACATACATAGTAACAGACTTTAACGCTAAAGATAAAGGTTCCGAAATATGTTTTAATACTTTCGCGGGAAATATTTTATACAACTACGGTTTATCATCAGTAAATGGGTTAACAGACCCCCGTGAACTTTTTACCCGTTCATACCAAAGCTGGGCATCTTTTTCAGCCTCACGCTGCGCTGCACGCTCCGAACGGTCCGCACGATTAATCCACCGCAATATAAAATACAGGGCAATCCCGGCGAAAATCGGGGGAACCAACGCAATCAAAATATCCATATTTCCTCTCCCTTCATCTGGCTTTCTAGAGTCCAGAATACCCGCACACACAAGAAAAAGCCGCCCGCACGTCTTCAAAATTTCGTGCGGGCGGTTTAAGAACGCTCATTCCAGGATTAATGCCGCCCTGAATGTGAGCTCAATTAAATATTAAACCTAAAGTTATAATTTAAGCTTCGGGCTTCATGAGCGGGAACAGAATAGTTTCACGAATACCCGGCTGACGCACCACGGTTCCAGGGCGTTCAGGGTCCTGTTCACCCGCCAAAAGCATAATCAGACGGTCAACACCCAGCCCGAGACCGCCCATCGGCGGTGCACCGTGCTCTAGGGCGCGTAAGAAGTCCTCATCAAGTTCCATCGCCTCGTCATCGCCCGCAGCGGCCTTATGGGACTGCTCGGTCAAACGCTCGCGCTGAATCACCGGGTCGATCAGCTCAGAGAACGCGGTACCGCGCTCCATACCGCCAATAATCAGATCCCACGCCTCAATCGTGCGGGAACCATCGCGGTTTGGCCGCGCCAAAGGCTGGGCGCTGGGCGGGTAGTTATACACGAAGGTCGGGTTCAGCAGGGTCGGCTCCACGATTTCGCCGAAAAGCTCAATCACAAGTTTCTCAGCATCCCAGGCGGGATTCACCTCAACATCATGCTTGGCGGCGATCTCGCGCAGCGTCTCAGCAGGAGTATCCGGGGTGATCTCAACACCCACGGCCTCAGACAGTCCGGGGTAGACACTCAGCCACGCCCACTCGCCGCCCAGGTCGATCGTACCGTCCTCAGTCTCAATCGCGGTAACCCCAAGCTCCTGTGCGCACGCAACGATAATCTCCTGCATACGCTCGGCCATCACGTACTGATCGGCGTAGGCTTCGTAGCATTCCAGGGTTGTAAATTCGGGGCTGTGCGTTGAATCCACGCCCTCGTTGCGGAATACGCGACCAATTTCGTAGACACGCTCAATACCGCCCACCACGGCACGCTTGAGCGGCAGCTCGGTGGCGATGCGCATCGTCATAGGCTGGTCGAAGGCATTCAGGTGGGTGCGGAACGGGCGAGCCGTCGCGCCGCCGTGCACCAGCTGCAGCACCGGGGTTTCCAGCTCAATATAGCCGTGATCTTCCAGCACGCGGCGCACGGTGCGGGTAATCAGGGCGCGCTTCTTCACCAGCTCACGTGCCTCGGGACGAACCATCAGGTCCAGGTAGCGGCGGCGCACCCGAGTTTCCTCGTTCAAATCCTTGTGCAGCACGGGCATGGGGCGAATCGACTTCGCGGCCATCCTCCACTCACGCACCATAATCGACAGTTCGCCGCGGCGAGAGACCACCACACGACCGGTCACATACACGTGATCGCCCAAATCCACCAGGGATTTCCAGTCGGCAAGCGACTGTTCGCCAACCTCATTGAGCGAGAGCATCGCCTGAATGCGGTCACCATTCGTACCCGCCTGCAGGGACGCGAAGCAGAGCTTACCGGTATTGCGCACGAACACCACACGGCCCGCAACGTTCACCACGTGGTCGGTCTCGTCCCCTGCGGTGAGCTCGCCAGCTTCTAATTTCGGGTCGTACTCGGCGCGCACATCCGCAATATGGTCCGGTGCGATACGCCCGCCCTGAGCATCCAACAGGCCCACAGGGTACGCCTGGCGCCCGGATTCGAGCAGCTTAGCGCGCTTCTCAAGGCGAATCTGCATCTGGTCTGACATATCTGCGATCGCCGGTGCGGCGTTCTGCTCGTTACTCAAGGGGACTACCTACCTGTTGTATCTCTGCTGAAAATATTGCGGCTTAAACCGCGAAGCGCCCACACGGGCTGTGTGGGCTGATGCGGTAAAAACTGAACTACCGTAAATCCATATTATCGATAAGGCGAGTCTGGCCAACATATGCGGCAACTAGGGCCAGCACCCGCTCAGACTCGCTGGTGGGGGCGTTAAAGTTATTCGGATCCACCAGCTCCAAATAATCCAGCCGCACCCCAGGGGTCGCGTTAATGCGTTCACGGGCACCCTCAAGGTCAATACCCTCAAACCCGCGGTTGAGCGAGTGCTCACGCAGCAGCGCCAAGGTACGGGAAATCACCAAGGCCGCCTCACGCTCATCATCCGAGAGGAACTCGTTCCGGGAGGACAATGCCAAACCATTATCCTCACGCACGATAGCGACCGCCCGCAGGGTCACATCATGGTTAAAATCGCGCACCATACGCTGAACCAGCAAGAACTGCTGCGCATCCTTCTGACCAAAGTAGGCGTTCACTCTGTGGCCGCCGGTCGCTGAACCAATAATGTTGAAGAACTTATTAACCACAGTCAGCACACCATCAAAGTGGCCGGGGCGGGTCGCGCCCTCAAACCGTGACCCCAGCTCGCCGCTCGAAATACGGATCAGCGGCTCACCATCCGGGTACATTTCTTCAACCTCAGGGGCGAACACAATATCGACGCCTACATGAGCGGCAAGCTCAACATCAGCTTCCAGGGTTCGCGGGTACTTCTCGTAGTCTTCGTCCGGGCCAAACTGGAGTGGGTTCACGAATACGGAGATGGCGACCACCTCGTTCTGTTCGCGGGCACGGCGCATCAGATTAGCGTGGCCGTGGTGGAGGGCACCCATGGTCGGCACATAGCCCAGCGACGCATCCGTGTACTCAACCGCAGTACCATTTTCGGCGGCCGCGGACCGCGCCTGCGCATCCAGCTTCTCTTGCGCAGCAACCAGCGCCTCAGCAATAGCGGCGCGAAACTCTGCAATGGTCTTCACTACCAGGGGTTTCGTTATCTCAGTCATGACGAGAACTCCTTGTCTGAGGGGCGGGGTCGGTGGTATCCATGAACGAGGTATGCTCAGTCAAGGTGCTTTCAACCCGCCCCAGTTGTTCATCGTTTAACAAACCTCTATTATGCGCCCTTTTTGCGGTCGATTTTACCAATTCCGCGTAAGAGTCAGCTATATCTCGCGTATTTTCTTGTTCAGCGTACTCCCGCAGGGCCCGCAAATGTTCGGTAACGGTCCCCGAGTCGCCCCGAATAACAGGCCCGGTGAGCGCAGTTTCACCCGCCGCGAGCGCATTATCAAGGGCGGCACGCACCAGCGGCCCCAGATAGTGGGATGGGTCTTCAACACCGATAGATGCCAGCGCCTGCTGAGACTGCCCCATAATGGTCACCAGATGGTTTGCAGCGTGCGCTAAAGCGGCGTGGTAGAGGGCGCGGTCAGCCTCGGCAATATGCACGGGTTCACCGCCCATCTCAACGACGAGCGCTTGGGCGATAGGGATAAAAGGAGCCGGGCCGGTCACCGCGAAACTGGCCCCGTTGAGGCGCTGCACATCAAGGGAAAGCCCCGTGAACGTCATGGCTGGGTGCACGGCAAGGCCAATAGCCCCCTGCTCGGTGAGTGGCTTAAACACTCCGGCACCGTGCCGCCCGGAGGTGTGCACAAACAGCTGCCCGGGGCTGACCATGCCCCCCGCGGCGATACCCTCAATAACAGGTTGGAGCGCATCATCAGGAACAGCCAGAAGCACAAGTTCGCTTCGTTCAATAATCTGCTCAGTGGGCAGCACGGGTATGCCCGGCAGCAGGTTCTCGGCGCGCTCAGCCGACGCATCAGACTCGGCACGCACACCGACAATGGCGTGCCCCGCCGAGCGCAGGGCAGCACCGAGCACCGCACCGACTTTGCCAGCACTGACAATACCGATACCCAAGCGTGCGGGTTTCAGATGATTCGTGGTCACACTCTTAAGTATATTAGGTACCGCAAAATCCACGTGTTTTTTCAGCGTTCACCAGGTGCGTCGAAGATCATGGCGGACTTGAGCAAGGAATTATGCCGAAGGCGATGTGTAATAGGCCCGAGTGCCGTCAGTGCGGGCGATGATCTCGGCGGCGATGCGTTCGGCATCGTGAACCTCTAGGTTCTGGACGGTGGGTTTAACCGGTCCCGGAACGCTGCCTAAATGTATGCATGCGGTTTTGAGGATGCGATTGAGCGGCCCCTGCGACCATTGCACCGCGAGCACCTGCCGTTCGGGGACTATCGAGAGGAACCGCAGCAGGCAGCCGCCACGCAGTAGCAGAAGATCCCGGGTGGGGGCGTGTCCCGAATGGTGCGGGTCGGCTTCAGCTTTCGCATGTTTGGTATTCACCCGCGCGAAGCCGTCACGCCGGAAGGTGAGCGGGTTAAGCCAGCGTGTTCGGCGCGGTGCCGTCACTACGCCTAACTCGCCGCTGTCGGCGGGGTTGTACCTTGATGATTCCATAACCGCCTGCACGGTTTCGAGGCTATGCGGTGACGCACTCGGCAGCAGCAAGTGAAGAAGCCGCTGCATTTCGCGGGTGGTACCCACGGGCAAGGCGGTGTTGCGGGTAAATAAGTCGTCGGAGGAACCCTCCGTATTTACCGCCACGCCCGCAATATTGACCACCACCCTGTACCATCCGAAGGGCTTCCACAGCAGGGGCTGTTCAACCTTGAGGGCTTGAATACGCTGCGGGAACAGGGTTTGCGTATGCGTTCCCGTGAAGCCGTATGTGATACGCAGGCTGTCGCCGCGCGCATCCGAAGTGTTCTGGCGGATGCGCTCCACCGTGAAATTTGCTCCCTGATCGAAGCTTCTCCACAGCTGCCAGAGAAAACCGAGAATTGGAATCAGGGACGGAAAAATAAACTGCGATATCTGCCCCAACTCCTTTTGGGGGTTCATCAACCACCCCATGATCGTACCGCCTACCCAGATAATCGCTACCGGGAGTGCCCACAGGAGCGAACTGAGCACAATCGCGGCAAGAACCCGCAGATTGGGGACTTTGAAGAGCAACCGTTCCGGCTTGTGACCTGCTTCTGTCTGCTGCTCTCCTGCAAGGTCCGCCTCCTGAGCTTTCTCAGACGGAGTACTCACAGCATCGGCGGACTCAGACCTATTGGCGGCACGCAGGGTACTCACCCTGCGCAGCAGACGTTCCTGCAAATTCTGCGCTTTCACATGCGAGAGGTATTTGATATGCAGGGCTTCTTCGGCACCGTCCGCAGCCTCAAGCCGAAGCTCGGACAACCCCAAAATACGGGCGACAAGTGAGCGTGAAATATCGACGCTTTGCACGCTTTCCAGGCGAATCTGCCGCTGTTTCTTGAAAAATATTCCGCTGTGGCAGTATACCGAATGCGCGCTCACGCTGTAGCGGGTAAACGCCCACGAAAGAATACTTCCGCCAAAAATAAGGACCGCCGCAGCACCGTAGCCATACAGCATTACCGGGTTATGTCCAACGTGGTTTAGCAGATATTCGGGCAGCTGCCGCAGAATATTCCAGTAATCATTCTCGGCATTATTGTTGAAGGAATTCTTAATATAATCCCACGCGAGATAGATAATAAAAGCAAAGAAAACCCATATGTTCATGATGAACGTGCGCACATCGGTACGCCACCACGTGAGGGTTTCCGCAGCTTCATCCGGGGTTATCTGGTGTTCAGAAGTGTTAGAAGACTCGACAGACCGCACGTCCTGGTTACTCGAGTTTCGAGGTTCCTGTGTCATTACAGCGCCGCCATGCGTTCATCGGCGCGGCGTATCAAAAGCTCGCGCAGCTGCTGCCCACATTCAGTGGGAATACCGTACAGCGTCACCTTAGAAGCGGTCACCCCAGCGGTGCGGATCGTCAGACGCACCAGGTGATGAGCACGCTCCAAGGGACCGGAATCTACATCTACATACTGGATGCGCCCATACGGAATGGACGTCACATGCCGAAACAGCACACCCTGGCGCGCCATCAGATGGTTGGGGCGCAGGCTATAACCCAGCGCTCGGGTGCGGCGCGGAAGCAGCGCCGCCCACCAGATGCCCCACACCACCAGGACAGCGGCGATCGCCCCAGTAAGAGCGGACAACCACGTGGTTTTGGGCAGAACATCGGAAGAACGCATCATCTCAAACATCACAGTCAGCGCCGTAAAAACGCCTACCAGCGTGATAAAAAGCCCTACGACCTGTATCAGCCGAATCTTGGTATACGAAGGATGCGCGCGCACCCACTCACCCTCGGTCGCGGTCACCATTCCTTCGCCCTCGTGCGTGGAAGAATCGCTCTCAAAGTGCGGAAGCTGCGCCATACATACCCTCTACTGCTGATCGCTCACCCGGGAGTACCCGTCGGCGGCAAGCTTACCCGAATTCGACCCGCCCGAAGACGAATTACCGTCCGGATCATCCGGCGGAATACGGCACAGGTACTGCGCCCAAATACCCATCGCTAAAAGCGCTGCGGCGCCCACAAGGTTCGCGCCCGTCACCCACAAAACGCCCGTCACCCCGCGCGCACTCACCAGCGAAAGCTGATAGATGAGAAGCCCCAGCATCCACCCGGTGAGAGAGGCACCCGTGAGAATTGAGCCCTGCGCGTACGCCAGTACCCGGGCAGCCGCCACCGGGTTCATGTTTTTCGCTTTCGCGCGGGTTTCAATATTGCGCCAGCGGGCCACCTGAAACCCCAGCCACAGGGCGCCGCCGCCCATGCACAGGCACACCACGATCACCACCGGCGACATCACAATCTCACCGCCGCCGGAGCTCACAAGCATACTGTTCACAGCAACGGCAGCTATCACTCCCAGCGCCGCGCACAGCAGAATAATCCGCAGAGGGATAGGCTTCATAGACCCTCACTTTCATCTCTAGGCGGCGACTCTCCTTAGTTAAGGGTAGCCCGTCTGAGGGGGTTCAGGCTTCCTCCGGCATAAAATTCATGGGCCGCAGCAGTTTGACAGCATTAACGTTGGCGTGCGAGTCAGCCGCACTCACCTCACACGCCAGCTCCGCAACCGCCCTATTAGCCCAGCCGGATGCGGTGCGCACCATCAGCTGCGCCTGCGGGTTTGCCTGTTCCCACGGAACCAGCACGAAGGCACGCTCATGCGCACGCGGATGTGGCAGCGTCAGAGCCGGGTCGTCGCTGACGAGGTCGTCATAGGTAATAACGTCAATATCGAGAGTGCGCGGGCCCCATCGCACAAGCCGCACCCGGTGGTGATGCGCCTCCACCTGCTGGCACAGCGCTAACAGCGCGTAGGGGTCAAGGCTTGTGTGCACTTCAAGGACGGCGTTGATATAGTCCGGCTGGTCGGCGGGGCCGCCTACCGGTTCCGTCACATACAGCCCGGAGGCGCGCACTAGCCGCGCTGCACCCCCGCTAAGATGCACGAGGTCGGCGGCGGCCTGCTCTAACGTAGTTTCGCTCTCGCCCAGGTTTGATCCCAGGGCCAGCACCGCCGTATGCGCTAACGCGTCCATGCCGGGCGCGTGGTGCGATTGGTTCGCGTTTGGCACATTACCCACGCGCGCATGCACCCTTTCCGCCCTGAGACTGGGTGCCTTCACGCTCCCGGAATACGGTCACTGCCACGTTCCCGAAGGCCACCTCAATCGGGGCCTTCGGTTTATTGACGGTCACCTCAAGCGCATGCACATACGCGCATTCGTCCAGAATGTTCTGGGCGATACGCACGGCAAGAGTCTCAATCAAATCGAGGGACTCCCCCACAATATGCGTGCGGATAATCTCGGCAACTTCCGCATAGTTCGTGGTTTGGGTGAGATCATCGGTCGCGGCAGCCTGCGTGAAGTCGGTGTATAAAACCGTGTCTACCACGAAGGGCTGACCTTCACGTTTCTCAAAATCAAACGCTCCATGAAAACCCACGGCGGCAACACCGGTCAGGGTAATGCGGTCGCAGGAGGCATAGGCGTGGGCTTGGTTTGGCATGGTGTTCCTTAGTTGATGTGAATACTAGTACATAATTTTAGGTCTGATTGGTGCGGGTAACAGTGCGTAAAGTATTCGCTACGGTCACGGCATCCACCGTGGGGGGCACATTGTGCACGCGAATCCCCCACACTCCCTGGGCCGCCACGAGTGCAGAGAGAGCGGCGGATGCGGCATCACGGTCTTCGGGGGCGCGTGCTGGCGGTATCTGGTCGGGAACGGTGCTCGCGCCCGCGGCGGGATTCTGGGTTTTGGTGTGCGCCGCATCCGCCGCGTTCAGCGCATTCGCCAGAAAACGTTTACGTGAACCGGCGATTAGTACCCGGTGCCCCAGCGTGTGCAGCTGCCCAAGGGCGGCGAGCAGTTCCCAATCCTGCATGCCGCCCTTCGCAAACCCCAGCCCGGGGTCAAGAATAATGTTCTCGGCATGAACCCCGGCGGCAACTAGGCGATCACGCAGGGCGGCAAGCTCGTCCAGCACCTCGGTGACGGTGCCGCGCGGGTAGGCGGCGAGCGCATCCATTGTGGTTGAGGTGCCGCGCGCGTGCATCAGAATATAGGGTACGCCCAGCTCGGTGACGGCCTGTACCATCTCCTCGCTCACGCTCATGCCCGAAACGTCGTTAATGATGTGCGCCCCGGCGGCTACGGCGGCGCGGGCGGTCGCTGCGTTCATGGTGTCTACGCTGATGGTGATACCGGTTTCGGCAAGCCCCTCGATCACGGGCAGGATGCGCCGAAGTTCCTCCTCAACACTGATGCGCACTGCACCGGGCCGGGTGGATTCGCCGCCTACATCAATAATGTCTGCACCCTGCGCGATCATGCGTTGCGCGTGGGTGAGAGCGTCGTTCGCGGCGTAGTGTTCGCCGCCGTCGCTGAAGGAATCGGGGGTGACGTTCAGGATTCCCATCACCAGGGTTCGCTCTGCGGCTGCGGCGTCGCAGGGCAGGTGTGCGGGGGGCTGCGGGCTCATCATTGCGTGCATGATTCAATCCTAACGGATGCGTACCAGCCGCCCCCCCCCCGCTTTCAGCTATCACGCGAGAAGCGGATGCAGCCGACCACCTCTATCGGCATAATATCCGCCTCTCGCGGCCTAAACGGGCGCCTAATCGTTGATTTCTGCGGGCTTATTCTCGCCCCAGCCGAGCGCCAAAACCACTACCAGCCCCAGGGCAATAAACCCAGTCATGAGGGTTTCCCCGAACGCAAGCCAGCGTAGCGGCCCGTCAATGAGCACAACAGCGATCAGCCCCGCAATAGCGAATAGAGCTAAAACCCAGGCGCCGGTCTTCATAGTCACAGCATTCTCCCTTGTACGTACACATGTGATGCGCGCCCCGGCGCGGTTAGCGGAAAACCCGCGCCGGGCGCGAATAATCCCAGCATACTCTCACCGCAGAAACAACAAAACTAAATCCGTATAAATCATGCAATTATTAAGCACTGATGACGGCCCCGGGCACGGTGATTTATTCGGTATCTTGGGGCCTTTCATTTTATGGCAGCTTGGGAAGGCGGATCTTCACATCCGTTAGGATTAAGCCATGCCGGATGCCTTCACAATTCGACCCGCCGCCCCCAACGATGCGCAAGCAGTAGCGCGCATCCGTGTTCTGGGGTGGCGGTTCGCTTATCAGGGTTTGGTACCGCAGGGTTATCTCGATTCGCTCAGCATCGCGGAAAACACCGAGAGGATGCGCGGGTACCTCAGTCAGCTTCCCCAAAACTTGCCGCCCAACAATTTGGCGTCCGTGCAGGGTTCGAGCGGCGATGAAAAACGTTTATTCATGCTCGCGGTACGCGACGATGTTGTACTGGGATTCTGCCATTTCAGCGCGGCACCCAACAATGCTGACCGCCCCGAAAGGGCTGTTCTGGGTAGGGTGATGATCGGAAGAATCCACTCGCTTTATGTGGGTCCGGATGCCCTCGGGCAGGGTATTGGACACGCCCTCATGAACCATGCGCTCAGCACCTTTACCGCGTGGGGATGCAAGCGCGCGCATCTCTGGGTTTTAGAGGGAAATTCTCGCGCCGTCAGCTTCTACGAGCGGCAGGGCTGGCAGCTAACGGGTGAAACAAAGGTAGACCGGTCCTTTGGGCCGGAGCTACATGAGCAGGAAATGGCTATCTGCCTCTAAGCTGTGCCCGCCCTTATTGGCGTAACTTGCTCACTGTGGCTATATCGCCGATTATTTCCAGCGATTTTGCCGCAAACGAGGGAACTACTAGCAAAATACTTACTTATACAGCCTCAACGTGTTATCTACAGCCCCATCCCTGGACGCCAATCACCATACCCGCGTTTAGGCTGGTACGGCTGCTGCGGGGTCTGGCGTTGCTGGTTTTTCTGCGGTTGGCCCTGAGGTGATGGGGGCATACCCTTTCTTCACCTCACCTATTTTCGAGCGCATCTGCCGCATTACGGTGCTCGTCTCGGACGGTGCGGAAACCTCCGGTTCGCGCCTGGTAGCTATCGCCTGAAAAACAGGAACCAGCGATCCCGGCACCACCTCATACTTACCCAGGTCGGGGCCGCTCAACATAGACGCCATATTCCAGTCTTTAGGGCTCACACGCGAATAGTCCAAATCAAACTTAGAATTCTGAGCCACATGGTCCATAAAAACCCGCGACGTTCGGCCGTTTCCCTCCCGGAAAGGGTGCGCCTGGTTCAGGTTCGCAAAAACTGCGGCGGCTGCGTGGCTGAACTCGTCACGGTCTAACTGTGCCCAGTCAGTTGTGGTAACAATGTGGTGCGTTGTGTTGAGATACCGGTCTATTTCGCCCCCGTTCACGCTTGCGAATGGGACAAACCGCCCGCCCTTGAACATGTTCTGTGTGCGGTAATCCCCAGCCCACTCATACACATCCTGAAAAAGGTACCTATGGATAGCGCGCACATGGTCAGCATCATAGGTGTGCTCAATGAGGGAGGGGTCGGCCTTTAGCTGTTCTCCACGCTTCCGTGTTTCTCGGTACTCATACTGTTCTAGTGCTTGAGGATCACGAATCCCCACCAAATTTCGTAGCGTCTTGTCATCTGGCGGAGGATAAAGATAGGACTCCCAGGTATCAAAAACTGTCACGATAATTTCTCTGCTTTATTCTTAGCCTCAATGCGACGTGCTTTTTCAAGAGAGCGCCTTGAGTACTCTTCCTCGCTAATAGCACCACAGGATAGGTCAACAAAATCCTTGACATCTTCACGGTCAGGGCGATCCCCCTCAAGCCAGGAACTCGCCAAGGTTTGTATTACTGAGCGGCGCTGTGCGGGGTCAAGCCTGTCAAAAAGATCAGGCCACCGCTTATCAAGATCAAACATATCGCTCTGAGACATCAGCACTCCCCCAACACCTATCTTCTACCTACCTCATTTTACGCGAAAGCTCAGGGAGAAGAATAGGTTCTTCAGCCTGCACGCATGAAGATGAAAACTACACAGGTGCATTGTCTGGATGCGGGTTGCCGCATTCTTGAGCTACCTGCACACCTGCACCCTTAGCCGCTGCACACCATAAATACCCCTGCGGCTATACCCCCGCGTCTCACGTTCCTATTGTTTAGTCGCGTGAGGGGTTTATAGCGGGAAGGGGGTGAGGGTCGGATGTCGAAGGACAAATGCGAAACCGCCCGGATGATCGTGCGGCTTGTTGACGCAGGTTCACGATTCATCGAGGCGGTCGCTAAGTTAATCGACGCTATTAGCTGCGGGCTAGTATAACGCCCTCACAGGGTGGGCACTCAGAGTTTTAGCAGACTGGGTGCTCACCCGATTGCTACTACCTTACCCTGTACCGCGCGCATGCTCCGTCCTCTAAAGCTGTATATGCAGCTGTGTGCATATGACTGTATCCTCCAGTATTTCGGTACTATATTTGGTACTATACTTGTTATACCTAGTGTTGCTACGATCCTACAGAAAATGCGCAATAATCCGAAGAATATCGCTTTTCGTGATCTCATCAAAGTGAGTAAAGCATATTTTGGAGAGCCGCGTATTCACGGATCTCATCACTTTTTCAAGACACCTTGGATTGGCGATCCGCTGGTTAACTTACAAGAGGGCCGAAATGGATCCGCTAAGCCATATCAGGTGCGTCAGGTACTAGCAGCCATTGAAAAATTGGAGGCAGAATAAAATGTCTATTCCTCGGGAAGAACTATACACATACCGCGTCGAATGGTCTGAAGAAGACCAAGAATTTGTGGGAACCGTTGCAGAGTTTCCTAGTCTCTCTTGCCTAGCTGATAGCTCTTTGGAGGCTTTATCCGGAATTCAGCAGGTAGTGCTCCAGGCTATCGATATCTTGGAGGAAGAAGGAAAACCGGTGCCAGAACCCTATCATTTACGACGATTCTCGGGACGCTTTAACCTGCGGGTATCCCCACAACTGCATCGTAAACTCAGCCAGCAGGCAGCATTCGCGCATCAGAGCCTTAACCAATATGTCTCGCAAGCATTAGAAGCAGCCGCATAAAACAGCATCTGTAGCAGGAATGCCCATCTTGCGGGGGCAGAGCATAGTTTCACCCCGGCAGGATGCCTCGCTTCAGGCGGGTATACTCGTCAGCGCTCATGCGCTCGCCTTTCTGAAGGGACCCGTTAGCTTTGGGAGTGAGGCTTCTGAGATTCTGCGGGGTCATGATCGCCGAACGGCTAGAATGCTCATACGCATAGGTCGTGAAGATCCAGTCTGCGAGTTCGCGCGCATCTTGAGGGTCAAACCTTAGCCCATAACGTGGTTCAGGGTTCGTGAGCACGGATTGAATTTGCCGATACCAAGCGCCGCGGCTGCGCATCACAAGCCAAAATCCGGGCTCGCTTTCCTGCTCATCGCGCAGATAACGCGCCAGACGGTATAACACCAATCGGGCGCTAAAATCCGAATAGACATTCTGTAAATCTTCAACCCCGCTCACCCACGATGAACGAAACGGGTACAATTCCACGTTGCAGGTACGCAGATTCTTAACAGTCTGATGCACATAATCGCCCAAAGTTCCCGCACGGTAGTGTCTAAGGAGCAGCTTGCGAAAGGCCTCATAATACTGGCCATCAACGTCATTGACCAGAAGCGCTGAATCATAATTACGCAGATAATAACGCTCTGTGCGGGTAAAAGATTCTTGGTCGATTATATCAGGTCCAATAATGTTTTTGAGTTCGCGGTACAGAATATTTTCAGGGCACATCACGTGATTTAGTACGTCATCTGGCGTCAGGTCGTAACTCTGCGTCTTGGTGCCATAAAAAGCAGAAAAGTTGAGGGTGCGATCCGGGTGTCTGTTGTTCCGTTCGTGAAAATCGCGAACATTCTGTGCTAGGTCTAAAGAGCTGTCGATGCTTGGGTTGAACAGGCAGTGCATCAGCCGGGCGTTCACCCAACGACCATGCACATGCTGCGGAATAGCGTAGGCCAGCGACTGCACAAGTCGCATCAGCCGTTCAGGCCTCACCCACGCAAAACCTTCCTCTACTGCGCACGATTTCTCCCCCGCACCCATTGCGGCACAAAACTCTTCGATCTTCCGGTACCCGCTCCTCCCGGGTAACCACGGCGAGCCTAGTGCGGCCTCTAGATGGTTTTGATCGGAAATTCTGCCCGCATCATCAATCTCATCTGCCCATGCAAGGAATTCGGGCAGGATTCTAGGGGGTCTCATATACATCCTTGTAAGACTGTTATAGGGCTTTTAGTTTTATTAAGTCTCGTTCTTGTCCTCAGAGCGTGATTACTTGCCTGAGAACAGCAGCCAACCTGTCGTTTCGTCCGGTATCCTGACTATAAAAACGCGCCTGTACGAATTCCTCACACAAGGGACTATCGGGGGCGAACGCGCTGGTATCAATGCTGTATCCTGCGTATTCGGTAAGGTATGAGAAAAACACAAACTGGCTACGAGTGTTACCCTCACGAAAACTATGGATTACATTAATCTCGCCCCAGCTTTCAGCGAGCTCAGCTGCAAAAGTATCTTGGTCTAAATCTCGCAGAAAATTCTTCTGGGCAAGCTTTGCGTACTCGGCTTCTGCAGCTGCTCTCAGATGCGGGCCAGCCCCATAGTAAGCATGTCCGTTTTTAGACATAAACTGCCCCACTGGTGCAACCCGTTCCTGCCCTGCCCACTCGTATATATCATGGAAAATGGCGTAATGGATTGCTTTCATATGTTCATAGTCAAATTTACCTAGCACAGGGTTCTCACGAAGTTCCCGGATCCTCAGGCTGGTAATTGCTTCTTCCATAACCCGCAATTTTTCTGGGTCAGTCTCGCCAAAGGGCTTGTTTGGCGTGGTGAATTTATTTCGCAGCACCCTAGTGCCGGGAATATAGTAATCATCCCAGCTGTGAAAGGTAGCGTGGTCTCTCACGATGCCCTTTGCACATGGCGGCGGATCTCTGCGATAGCTTCATCGGCAGTGATGTCATGATGAGCTGCGCGAGCCACAATATCTTTCAGCACAGGATCAGTGACATGATGACCAGCTAATGCCAAAGCTGCATCTGCAAAAGCCTGATTCTCCTCAGCCTCGGATGCGGTAATGCGAGTACCAGAGAGTATATGAGTCATATTTCCCCCTACAGCCTTTATTGTACGTGAGAATGATTCAAAGCCAAGGGACTCTTCTGTCTTCAATTCGAGCAGGTGGTTTTTGGCCGAAAAGGTAGTATTTTCCTACCTGTTCGGGCCAAAAACCACCTGCTCACGGATTAGGAAGCTACTGCTTCGAGAAGATTAGGCTCATCGCCTCGGCACGAGTTGCCGCGTTCTTGAGCTGCCCGCGCACCGCACTCGTGACGGTTTTCGCGCCGGGTTTGCGCACACCGCGCATCGACATGCACATATGCTCGGCCTCAATCACAACGATCGCGCCGCGCGGACTCAGGTGCTCCTCCAGCGCCTCCACCACCTGCGTAGTCAGCCGCTCCTGCACCTGGGGGCGACGCGCATAAACCTCAAGCACCCGCGCCAGCTTGCTCAGCCCCGTCACCTTGCCGTCAGCCCCGGGAATATACCCAACATGCGCCACCCCGTGGAAAGGCACTAGGTGATGCTCGCACGTGGAATAGAACGGGATATCCTTCACCAGCACCATTTCGGAATGGGCAATATCGAAGGTCGTGCCCAGCACATCGGCGGGGTCGGCGTGCAGACCCGAGAAGAACTCCTCGTAGGCGCGAGCCACTCTCGCCGGGGTGTCCTGCAAACCGTCACGGTCAGGGTCTTCACCGATTGCCAGCAGGATTTCCCGCACCGCCGCCTCAATGCGCGGCTTATCCACCGCCGAGCCGTTAGCCTCGCTCATCTGAGCCTCCGTGGGGGTTCTGCCGGTTCGGGCCGTTCTGCCCAGGTCGGTTCTGCGGGTTGTACGGGCTGCGGTACGGGGGCTGCTGAGACGCCCCGCCCCGGCCCTGTCCACGCTGCGGGGGGATGGCCACGGTCGGGTCTTCTTCCGGTGAGCTATCCGGCCTGGGGGTGTCTGCTGGCGCGGTTGAAGTCACAGGCGTGTCACCTGCTGCCGCCTGTTTGGTGGGGGCGGTGGGAGGCTCCTGGGCAGAGCCGGTATGTTCCTGCTGCTTCTGCTGTGCTTCCGTTTGGGCTTTGAGCTCGCTCGGGGCTTTCACCGGCGGAATATCGGTGCGTTCGCGGCCTTCCTTGGAGTACCAGTGCTCACGTTCGGGGCGCTTACGCACATCCTTGAAAATCTCCGCGATCTCGTTCTCCAGCAGGGTCTCTTTCTCCAGCAGGGCGAACGCCAGGCGGTCAAGCACATCGCGGTTTTCCACGAGAATCTGGAAGGCCTCATCATGAGCTTCTTCCAGAAGTTTACGCACCTCGGTGTCGATCTTGTAGGCGGTCGCGTCAGAGTAGTTACGTGCCGCCGAAGGATCACCGCCCATGAACGGTTCGGTGTCATCGCTGCCAAGCTTTACCGAACCCAGCAGGGCGCTCATACCGTAGTCGGCTACCATTTTGCGTGCGGTATCGCTCGCCTTCTGAATATCGTTCGCGGCACCCGTAGAAGGATCGTGGAATACAATTTCCTCAGCTGCGCGGCCACCCATCGCATAGGCCATCTGGTCCAGCAGCTCGTGGCGTGTGGTCGAGTACTTATCGTCCTGCGGCATTACCATCGTGTAACCCAGTGCACGACCACGCGGCAGAATCGTAATCTTGGTAACCGGCGCGGAGTTGCGCAGGGCGGCAGCCACGAGAGCGTGACCGCCCTCATGGTACGCGGTCACCTTACGCTCGTGCTCATTCATGATGCGCGAAGCACGCTGCGGCCCAGCCATTACACGGTCGATAGCCTCATCAATAGCGCGGTCATCAATCACGTTGCCGTTATCGCGGGCGGTCAGCAGGGCCGCCTCGTTCATCACATTCGCCAAGTCTGCACCCGTGAAACCGGGGGTACGTTTAGCGACCTGCCCCAAATCGACGCGACGGTCGATCGGCTTACCGGCGGCGTGGACCTCAAGGATGCGCTGGCGGCCCTTCATATCGGGCGCATCCACACCGATCTGGCGATCGAAACGCCCCGGACGCAGCAGGGCGGGGTCGAGCACATCCGGGCGGTTGGTCGCGGCAATCACGATCACACTGGAGTTGCCGTCGAAGCCGTCCATCTCAACAAGCAGCTGGTTAAGGGTCTGCTCACGCTCGTCGTTGCCGCCGCCCATGCCGACGCCGCGGCGGCGACCGACAGCGTCGATCTCGTCCACGAAGACGATCGCAGCGGGGTTAGACTTCGCTTCCTTGAACAGGTCACGCACACGGGATGCACCCACACCCACGAACATCTCCACAAAGTCAGAACCGGAAATCGAGTAGAACGGCACCCCGGCCTCGCCCGCAACAGCTTTCGCGAGCAGGGTTTTACCGGTGCCGGGAGGGCCGTACAGCAGCACACCCTTAGGGATCTTAGCGCCTAGCCGGGTGAACTTTTCGGGTTCCGCAAGGAACTCGCGCACCTCTTCAAGCTCGGCCAGTGCCTCATCAACACCGGCAACATCGGAGAAACGCACGGTCGGGTTGTCTTTGTTGAACTTCTTCGCGCGCGACTTTGAGAACGACAGCACCGATGAGCCGCCGCCGATGCGCCCAGCCATGAACCAGAAGAATAAACCAAAAATCAGCAGAGGCGCGAACAGGGAGAGGAGAGAACCGAAGAAATTACTCTCCACCGGCTGGTCCGTGTAGCTTTCCAGCCCGGCACCGTTCATGGCGTTCACTACGTCATGGGCGCGCGGCTGCACATAGTAGAACTTGACGGTTTTACCGTAGTTATCCCTGCCCTGCTTGTAGTCTTCATGCAGCTGCAGGTCTACGCGCTGGTCGCCATCATAAATTTTTGCGCTTTTGACCTTGTGCTCGTTTAACAGCTGAATACCCACGTTCGTATCAACCTGTCGGCTCCCCGAGCCGAAGGTTGACGGCGCGAAAATCGCGACAAGAATGAGGGCACCAACAATCACCCACAACCATGGGGTGAAGATCAGCTTATTAAGCCAGCCGTCCCGATTCTCAGGGGAATTATTGGGTTTTTGCGCCAACGCTTAATCCTTACATGTGCTAGGGCTGCCGTGTACGCGCCACAGCATACCGGAGCATTCCGTGACGGTAAAAAGATGCAACTTTAAATGTACCGTACCCCCGTCAAGGAACGCCCGCATCAGCGGCAGTTCCCCTCAAGGCTAAAAGGGCTCGGGGATGGGGTATGCGCACAAACACGAAATCTAATTTCCGCCATTCTTGAAGAGCACGCGGGTCGAACTCTAACTCATAGCTCATCAAGAGAGACCTTTACCCCTGGCTGCGGATTGGCTAAGCGGTGACGCACGGTTTCAAGAAGCTCTGCGTGCAGACATAAGCGTGCCCGCGCATCCAGAATTTCATTAGGATGCGCGGGCACCAAAATCTTGTGCGCACGCCGCGCACAACCGGGTTTAGGAGTATACGTGCGGGTGCAGGGTCGCCACGCAGTCCAGGTTGCGGTACTTCTCAGCGAAATCAAGCCCGTAACCAACCACGAATTCGGGGTCGATATCCCAACCCACATATTTGACCTCTACGTCGGTCTTAACCGCCTTCGGCTTGCGCAGCAGGGCGCAGATTTCAACGGATGCGGCGCCGCGGGACATCAGGTTCTGCTGCAGCCACGCAAGAGTCAGCCCGGAATCAATAATGTCTTCAACAATCAGCACATTACGACCGGTCAGATCGGTATCAAGATCTTTGAGAATACGAACCACACCCGAGGATTTCGTGCCGGACCCATACGAGGAAACCGCCATCCAGTCCATCGTGTAATGCCCCTTGAGCGCGCGGGACAGGTCTGCCATCACCATAATGGCACCCTTGAGAACCCCCACAAGGAGCACGTCTTTGCCTTCGTAATCTTCGTCGATGCGCGCCGCCAACTCGGCAACTTTCGCATTAATCTCTTCCCTTGTGAAGAGTACGTTCTTCAGATCGTCCTGCACGTCTTGAGCCTGCACGGATTCTTCTTTCTCGCCGGGGCGTCTTCACGCCGCACCCGCCCCGAGGTTGCACCCCAAGGTGGGTATATTTTCTTGGTTCGCTTTAAGTATTACTTAAACCCTACTGGTTAAGCACACCTCGCCAAACACGCCAAGTACCAGGGCTTGGCTGGTAGGGCCACCATCTGCAGAGTGTAAGGTATAGCCACTCATGATCTTCAGGGTGTACAAATTCCCCAACCTCCGCAGCGAGAAACCGTACCTGGGCGGGGCCGATGAGCCACTCACAAGGCGCTTCGCCCCAGAAGCACGAGCGCATCCACGCGGGTGTCGGTGCGGGGGTCGTGTACCTTGCGGCGGCGGTAGGCGCTCACGTGCCCGGGCAGCTGCACTGGACCGGCGGTGGCGTGCTCGGCGACGAACTCGTCAAGCGCCTGCAGCCGCTCAAACCCGGGGTTCTCCCCCTGCGCGGCGCGGGTCGCCAGGGCGAGCACACGCATCCGGAGGGCAGGGTGTAGCGCCGCCGTTTCCGTACGGTTCAGGGCAATAACTGTGGGAGCAGGTTTCTCAGAGACAGCCTCCGTGGAGTGGTCGCCGGGCACCGTATCAGCCCTGGGAATATCCGACAGATGAACCCCGGTGGGCAGCTTCAGGCGGGCGTACTCGGCGGCGGCGAGCGCATCCAAATATTCGGCATCAGGCCCGGCAACTGCAGCGGTTCGCGCCAGGGAGAGTGCCACATCCCCGCCAAGATGCTCTTGCAGGAACGGCAGAATAGTGTGCCGAATGCGCGCACGCATGAGAGTCTGGTCGGTGTTGGTGGGGTCGTTCCAGGGGGCGGCACCTTCGGCTTCGCAAATATTCAGCATATCGGCGCGGCGCATAGTAAGGAAGGGGCGCAGGTAAGTGACCCCGTTTTCGATGCGCACGGGCGGCATTCCTGCGAGGGAGCGTGTGCCCGAACCGCGCCCAAGCCCCAGGAGCACGGTTTCCGCCTGATCGTCAAGGGTGTGACCCAGCAGAACAGCCCGTGCACCGGTATGTTGCACCGCACGTTCAAAGGCACCGTACCGGGCGGTTCGCGCCGCCATTTCAGGACCCATGCTGCCCTGCGGAACCTGCACACGCTCCGTGAGTACAGGGTGCAGCCCCAGGTTCGTGAGGGTTTCTACGGTGGATGCGGCAACCTCGGCGGAGTCGGCTTGCAGTCCGTGATCGACCACGACGGCGCCCACACGCACATCGGAACGACGCGCAAAATGCGCGGCAATACAGGCAAGCGCGAGCGAATCTGGCCCGCCGCTGCATGCAACCAGCACGAGGGGCTTCTCGGTTTCTGCGCCCTGCTGCGATGCGGTCGAGTCTCGTCGCGCACGCCCGGTCCCCTTGATGGTGCCTTCACCCAGCAGGTTCGTCAGCGCGCGCGCCAGTTCCCGGCGAGCCTTCCCCACTGCCGGATGCAGCCGCCCCTGCCGTCCATGTTGCATGTGTTGTCCTTCTCTGTTGTATGCTGTCGTTTAGCCATTTCCGCAGAAAACCCGTCCTAGGGCGATTCACGGTAGTTATGGTGTGATGAGACGATACACCGTGTTCCGTGGGCCCGCCGATGCATCCATTTCCACGTATCCTTCACGCATAAGTGCGTGAAGGACGTAGCGTACCTGTCGCGCCGTTAGTCCGGTGAGCCGCGAAATTTCGGTGACGGATCGGTCATGCCCCGCAAAAGCATCCATGACCACCTGGGCGTTCTTCAGCGATTTTAGTGTTGGATATACAGCGCCAGGTTCTGGCTCGTGGGGCCGGGGAAGTTCTGTTGCCGTATCAGGGGCACTATACGAGCGCCGAGATACTTCAGGTATCACACGGCTGAGTGGTGTTTCAGGAAAGAAAATAATGACCTTGAATTTGACGCCCGTATTGATGAATTGCGGCTTGGGAAGCTGATAGGCGCGCGCAAGTTCAAGAACCTCACGGATTCCACCGCCTTCGCCCTCAATCACTTGGGCTCCGTCGGGGGTGCGCAGATGACGCACAATATTGTAGAGACGCTGGTTCACTGCGGCTTGCGCATGCTCTGAGCTTTCCAGCTGGTGTATGGACAGCCCGATAACACCTCCGGGGCTTTCGATCACGAGGCGATCCGGCAGGATTCGCATCTGAATACTTTTACCCAGCCCTAAGGTGTAGGGCCCTAAGTTCCGGTGCACGAGCGCATTAGCGATAATCTCTCGCACCATAGCAAGTGGAATGATGGGAGCGTTCCTGAGGTTGCCGTCGTCCCCATAGTATGCGGTGGTTGGCAGATTCCTTTCCGTCCAGCGGAGCATATCACTGAGCATTTCGGGGAGGGGCCCATCAAAAGTTTGCAGGTTTTGGTGCCGCCCGGGAGCATCTGCCGGAAGGATGACGGCTGCGGTTGCAGCGAGCGCTGGGCGTGACCCCTGCGGGTAACTTGCGAGCGCATAAAGCCCAGCAAGGGTAAGCTCACCGGATGCAGTCGTCACACTTGTTTGGCGCAGTATGTCAGTATCGTTCTTCTCCCGCAGGCGGCGGCTTGTTTGGCGGATGGCTCCCACATATTCCTGTGTGAGCGATTGGTCGAGATCCTGCACGCTGGTGCCGGGTACGGGGGCTTCATCATAAGAAACCTGCTCGTCAGCGTGAAGTTTAGCGACTTCGAGCATCCGCAGTTCGGCATCGTTCATGGGGTAATCGCCATCGGCCTGCCGCAAATATGCTTTACCTTTGTAAAGGGCGGGTTTATCACCGATGGGTAACCCCTGTACTTCGGTGACAAGAACGGTTTTGCCGTCAAGAACCGGGGCAGAAAACTCAAGGTACGGTGATGGGGAAATATTATTGCGGGTCAGCGATACGATACTTGCCTGAAGTTGTGCCGGTTCTTCAACTCCCGTGACAGCAAAATCATCTTTCTCATCGACTCCGAGGATGAGGGTCCCGCCGTCAGGCATATTTGCGAAAGCACACAGGGTTGGCCCCAGGTTTTGGGGTATGCCGCCACTGGCTTTTTTAAGTTCGAGGTAGGGGCTGTCACCGCCGTGAGAACGAAGAGCGTTAAGGGCTGTCGTAATATGTTCTGCAGTCCATTCCATAGTTCTGGTGTTCCCCTAGCGCTGACAGGCTTTCGTTACGTGACATGTTATGCGACAAATTTTGTCACATAACAGGGTGTTTTGTCACATAAAGTGTCACGTAAAAGGGTTTTACGTGACAAAATGTCATGTAAATCTAAAGTTTTGTCACGTAATTTTGTCACATAAATATAAAGCTCACGGCGGCTAGTCCCGCTTTATACCGGGGATTTATGGGTTTATACACCCACGAGCGCACCCGCGTTTCGTGACATTTTATGTGACAAAAATTGTCACGAAACGCGCGGTTTTGTCGCATAACCTGCTCTGGGACTACTCGGTGATTTCTCCATGTTTAACCATGTCGGTCACCTCTGACCCCTCGTCCAACACACGCTTCATCCAGGCGTCCGGGTTGTGAATCTCCCGCTCGGTCGGCAGGTTCTCGGGCCGCTCCCACACAGTATTGAAGCGTTCCATGCCGACCGCATCCACAATATGCTGCACGAACTTCTGCCCGTCGCGGTACTGCGCGGCTTTGCGGTGCAGCCCAAGCAGGCGCGAAATGAGGCGGGTTACGAGTTTCTGCGTCTCGGAGCGCCGGTTGAACCGGCGGCGAATTGTTTTGACGGTCGGCACTATCTCGGCGTCAACGGCATCCATGATCACGTTCGCGTGCCCCTCCAGGAGACTCATGACGGCGGTGATCTCGCTGGCAATCTGTTTGGCGCGGGCGGGTGTTTTTGCCAGGGCGGCAAGCTGCTCACCAATTTGCGGCTCGTTATCAGCCTCATCGGTGCGGGCGCCTTTGGAGGCGACGAGCGCGTCTTTAATGCTCAAGCCTGTGCTCACGCTATCACCAAGCTGCGCGATCTTGTTCAGGAAGTAGTCACGCAGCCACGGCGCGGCGGCGAACTGCACCCGGTGCGTCTGCTCGTGCAGGCACACCCACAAACGGAAATCTTCGGGCTCAACATTGAGCTCTTTTTCAACCGCCAGAATATTCGGTGCCACCAGCATCAGACGCCCGCCCGCAGCGCCATACCCGGCGAGTGCCGCATACGGCTCGTACTGCCCGAGCACGCGGGTTGAAAGGTACGCAAGAATACTGCCGACTTCGGTGGCGATACCGTACCCGGTGATGCTGAGCGCGGCAGGGTTTTTCTGCCTTATTTTTTCCAGCGGGGCACGTAAGACGGGTTCGAGCATGACCGAGAACGCCTGCGCGTTAGCTTTCGCCCAGGTGCTGCGGTCGGTCACGAGCACCTGCGAGTCGCGTAGGTTGTGAGCAGCTTCAAGCCCGGTGATGCGGTGCACGTGATCGACGGACGCTTCGGCTGCGGCGCGGATAGATTCTACCGCCTGCCGCATCTTGTCGGGGGCGATGCGTGGCCCGGCGGGTGCTAGGGTGCCTACAATTTTGGTGACTGCCTCGGGGTTCAGCAGGTCTTGGATGCTGTTCTCACTCATATGCACAGTGTAGTTGCCGCCGCTGGTTGCGGCGGGGCTGATGCCAGCAGTTTCACGGCGAGCGTGTTTTTCTCACGAGGCAACGGTGCGCCCCGCTCCCCTAACAATGGTGAGCAAGAAAACTGAACTCGGGGGTAGGAAAATCTTATCTGCTCACAGGTTAGCCTATTGAGCGCACGCCCGAGGCATCACAGATACTTCTCAAGTTCCCACCGACGATGGCTCAGCTCCCGTTCCACCCCATACCGTTGTGAGCCGGTGAACGGTAGCCGGTCCCACAACACTCCAGCTGCCGCTTTCAGAGCGGTTTTGTGCAGAGACCGCTGCATCTTTTCGGGGATTCCTGCGCAGTGAGCAAGTGCATCCCAATCGCGTTTCTTCAAGTTTTTAACACGTGAATTTACGCTGAGCGCCATATCGTCTTTGAAATAAACCCACGAATTTGGCACATCGTACATGGGAGAGACATGCCACCCTTTTTCTGGCGTTTTGAGCAGAGAAATATTTTTGGCGTGCAAATCCCCATTACCGGTAAGCCAGGCATATAGAAATTGCACATATATATTACGGGCAGCAAGCGCAGGGGATGCCGCGCGTTCTGACACTGCTGTCAGAAGAGATTCACTGGTAACGTCACCGTCTGCACTATACTTGGCGACTGGGGGAATATCTAGAATTTGAGCCGCGTCTTCAAGAGCGTAGCGTTCACCAGAAGGCCCACGGTCAAATCGTGAAACTAAGATTCCTGGAACACCTTCTCGATCAGAGACTAACACGCTTTGCGCCACAGGAATTTTGAGAGTATGTGCGGCGCGTAAATGTTCATACTCGTTTTCGACTAGGTAAGGTATACGCTCAGGGCTTACCTTCAGAAGAGCTTCTTCACTGCGCCAATTCACGGGCAGAGTCCGCATTAAAGTACTTACGCGGGCACTGAATTTTGTCTGCACACCAGGTAAACTTTTACGATCTATAACTCCCATTAGGTCGTGAAATGACACCGATTCAGCATCTGTAACAAGGACAGCTGGTACTTCCAGCGGTGCCTCGCCCGCAGGAACAACTTGTATATCTCCCGGCACATCTGCTCCCAAGGCTAGGAGAAGACCCAATTCATTGCTTTTGCTGGTTTTTAGGCTCGCTGCAAGGGCGTTCAGGCGGTATCCCTCCGGCAAGAGATTAGTAAAGAAATTAGGAAGAGTGCTCTGAGGTGTCACCCGTTCTATACCTAAAGGTAAAGACCAGGCAAGAGGTTCACCTGTATATCCCGGCAAGTAAGCGAAGTGAACAGAATAATCGCTGTGCCGTGTGAGCCGAGCGGCTAGATGTCCCGCTTTATAGATGTCTGCCCTGAGGAGCCCTGGATTAGGCATGATCTGCACCTTCTACAACGAGGTATATACCCAGCACTTCAGCGATTTTGAGCACAGACCCAAAAGATGGTCCCGGCTTGCCGCGCTCAATATCGCGGATCGTTTTATCGCTTACACCCACCATATAGGAAAGTTCCAGCTGGGTCAGCCGTTCTTCCTTACGGATGCGCCGCACTCGCTGCCCGAAGTTCTGAGCAAACTCTTCTGCGTGGAAAGCCATCGTGTGTGCGGCGTGATGGCCGCAGCCCCCTTAAAAATACGAATAATAGTTCGGTTTTTAAGAATTTTACACCACGGGAAGACTAAAAATACAGTAAATCCGAACTATTCTTCGGAAAAATGCAAGGTGTGGCAAATGGAAAACACCCACACAAAAGCAGGAGCGGAAATCTGCAGCGGGGCGCACCCCTTAGCGACTGCAGATTTCCGCTCCAGATGTTATGAGGAACGCGCGTGAGGCCTAGTGGCACTCTGCGGCGAAGCGGTCGATTGCCTCCTGAACCATCTTCTCCGCGGCAGGCAAATCATCCCAACCTTCACCCTTGACCCATTTGCCGGGTTCCAGGTCCTTGTAGCGTTCGAAGAAGTGCTGAATCTCGGCTTTGAGCTGCTCGGGCACGTCCGCCAGGGTTTTAATGTGGTCGTAGCGCTTATCTGAGGGCACGCACAGCACCTTCGCGTCACCACCGGCTTCGTCGGTCATATTGAACACGGCCACGGGGCGCGCCTCAACAATCACACCGGGCAGAACGTCAACATCAATCATGACCATCGCATCCAGCGGATCCCCGTCTTCGCCGAGGGTATTGTCAAAAAAGCCGTATGCGGTGGGGTACTGCATTGAGGTAAATAGCACACGGTCCAGGCGCAGGCGGCCGGTTTCGTGGTCTATTTCGTATTTCACGCGCGAGCCGCTGGGAATTTCAATGGTGACGTCGAGTTCCATGGGAACCTCTCTCTTACTGTGTTCTTGCTGTTTTCCGTCACGCTCGGTGCGCCGGAATCGTACCTATTGTACCGCGCGCGTTATGCTCTAAAGATGCGCTTTCGTCAAACACTCCGTTCACACCCTACCCGCCGCACCGTTCTTTTTTCCCTTGTGCCGCTGGCAGCCCTGGCGGCATGCGCCCGTGAGGAGCAGCCCGAACAGTCGCCGCAAAACACCGCGGAGTCGGCTGCCCCCGAAACCTCCGCCGCGACCCCGGAGTTTCCTCAGCTGCAGAAGCTTTTAGCGGATCGTGCCGGGGCGCATCGTTCGGCGCTGGTCACGCACACCGACGGGAACATAGTGTACGACGAGGGCGAGAACGAGCCGCGCGCGGCCGCATCAGCCATGAAGGTTCTCACGTATCTGGCGTTGGCACACAGCATAGATCTGGGGACGCGTTTTAAAACAAGTGTGGCGCGTAACGGAAACGAGCTGACTCTCATCGCGGGCGGGGATACGATGCTGGGCGCGGGTGACTCCAAAAAGGATGCAGTGAATGGTTATGCGGGACTGGGGACGCTCGCGGGGGCGTGCATTGAGAGCCTGCGGTCTGCCAAGACCGAAAAAGGTAAGTTCCCGGTCTTTCTGGACACCTCCATCTATACGGGTCCTGAGCTGAACCCGGGGTGGGAGAAACCAGATATTGATTCCGGTCAAATAACCGGGATTTCGCCAATTGCGCTGGATTCTCACACTATTGCTGGCAAGTCTGGCCCCTACGGCACACCGGCACGGCCTACCGATGCGGCCTCGGCGGCGGCGCAGGCGTTTGTGGATGCGCTAAACAAAGCAGGCGAACCTCATGGTTATTCGTTTGAGCGTAAAGATAAGCGGACTAAACCGTCGGATGCCACCGAAATTGCCAGCGTCGAATCGGCGACGGCTCTGCAGCAGGCGCAGCACATGATGCTCGAATCCGATAATACCCTCGCTGAGGCGCTCACCCGGAACGCGGTGATCGCGGCGGGCCGGCAGGGCAGCGCTGAGGAGGCGCAGAAGCTGGTGCGTGAAAAAATTGAGGCCGCCGGGGTGACTACCGAACACCTGAAACAGGCGGATGTGTGCGGGCTGTCCCTGGAGAATAGGGTGACGGCGCGTATGCTGGTTCAGGCGTTGGCCAAGCTGTTAGAGCATCCCCGGCACGAGGAGCTGCTGCAGGGGCTGCCCGTGGCGGGTAAAACCGGCACGCTCAAAGAACGTTTTACCGAGCCCGACGCCGCAGATGCACGCGGGCATGTGCGGGCAAAAACCGGCACCCTGTTCACGGCGGTTGCATTGGCGGGGTACACCACCCGCCCAGACGGTACACGCCTTATATTTGCGCTGATTTTGAACGATACAGACAGCATCGGTGGGCTGCCGCAGGCGAAGAAGGTGGCAGATGCTGCCGCTGCGGTCATTAGCGACCGGGCACCTAAGCCTTCCCCGTCCCCTTCGGATTCTTCGCACTCTGCCAGGGAGCACTCACCCTCCGAGTCCGCCAAGCCCACAGAGTCCCCGAAGGCCACCGATACGTCCACCTCGAACGCTCCTGTTACGTTGGCGCCCGCTGGCGAACCGGCACCGACGGAGGGGAAGTAGCACGTGAGCCTGTGGCTGTTCTCCGCAGCGAGTGAACCATTTATGTATTCTCTGGACGATGCGATACGCACCCATATCTGCGAAATCGCGCTTTATGAGGACATGCGGGCACGCCCCGCACCGGGCGCGGATGAGCTCGCCCGCCGCAAACATGAAACCTTCGAGGCCGTGAACCGGGTGTTGGGTACGGAACCGGGCGGCGTGCTGCGTCTTGAGCGCAGCGGGGACGAGGTACGTGACCTGCTGGGTGCCGCATCCTTGCTGCACTTACTGCGTAACGCCCCCGAGCTGGGCAGCCGCCCGGCCCCGCATACTTTTGAGATTCACGCTGCGGATCAGGACGGTTCGGGACGGAGCGTTGCGGCGGCGCGTATCCTGCCGGTATTTCATGGGATGCTCACCCGTCTCGAACAGCTGGACCGCGCCGTTCGTGAGGGTGCAGACTCAAAAAATATCCCGGATGTGTTTGCCTGCGGCACTTGTGATGCCTGCGCCCGTTTGGAAGGCGCCGAGGTTCAGTTGCCCGCCCCTGAGCAGGTTGAGGCAGACGAACCCGACACGGCAGAACCGGATCGCACCGCTGAGGCTCTCGAGGGCGGCTACCCGGTACCCGCGCCGGTTGAGTCGGAGGATGAGCGGCACCTGATCCAGCAGCAGCTGGATGAGCGCCTGCAGGCCCTGGAAAGAGCGAAAGATGCAGCTCATTTCACGGAGGATGAGCGTACTCTGGCGTTTGCCCTGGCGGCGACAAACTATCATCGCCGTGAGCGTGCCCCGTTCTGGCGTGAGCATATGCGGCGCCTGTATGAGCCGGTGGCGTCGTGGGCTGGTTCGCGGGATTGTGCGGTATTTGAGTCGGTTCAGGTGATTTCTGATTGGCAGAAGGCCACGGTCGGTTCGGGGCAGGTGCGGGTTTTGCGTGCGGTAGCTCTTGTGGGTGAGGGCAGCGCACTCAAAGTAGGGCGTGATAAGGCGCTGTATGTGATGTATGAGGCCGCCCACGCACCCGCCCGGGCGGTGGATGCGATGGAGTCGCAGGTAAACACGTTCCGGCACGCTAACCCGGGTGCGTATGTGCCGCGTACTGTGGCGCGGGTGGGGTTTTTCGGGGCGCACCTGCTGGAGGCGGCCCCTGCAGAAGAGCCTGTGAGCGCGGATGGTTTGGCCCGGGTGGTGCTCGTGGTTGAGGAGCGCATTCGGGTGAAGGATGAACCGCATGAGGCACTGCCGGTGGCTTTGGCTCCTGCGGCGACGGTTCCTACGGTGGCGTTGGAGCGGTCGCTGCAGGATTTTGCGCGTTCTGTGGATGCGTCTCTGCCGGATGTGCTTCCAGCCTCAGAGGCTGTGGGGGTTGAGGGTTCACCGGGTGAGGCTATTGAGCCTGCGGCTGGGGGCGTCTCGGCGGCGGCGTTGGATATTTTGTATCGCCGCCCGCCGCGCCTTGTGACTGGCGGTTCTCTGCCGACTGAGGCTGATTTTTCGGGTGAGGATTTGCCGATGGTGCGGGCGGTGCACGCGGCGGTGTGTGCGCTGGACTCTTCGTATGTGGCGGTGCAGGGCCCACCTGGTTCGGGGAAGACGTTCTTGGGTTCGCATGTGATTGCGTCTCTGGTGGCTGCTGGCTGGCGGGTGGGCGTGGTGGCGCAGTCGCATGCGGTGGTTGAGAATATGCTCGCGGCGGTGGTTGAGCGCGGGCTGTTCCCTGCTGAGCGGGTCGCTAAATTGGCGGGGGCTTCCCAGAGGCCGGATTTTCCGTGGGCTGAGTGGTCTCGCGCCACGGTTCAGCAGCAGTGCGCGGGCGGCGTTAATGGGGAGGGTTTCGTATTCGGTGGTACCGCCTGGAATTTTTCGAATGCTTCTCTGTTTGAGCAGGCGTCTTTGGATCTTCTGGTGGTTGATGAGGCGGGACAGTTTTCGCTGGCGAATACGCTGGCGGTTGCCCGTTCGGCCCGTAACCTGCTGCTGTTGGGGGATCCGCAGCAGCTGCCGCAGGTGTCGTCTGCCCCGCACCCGTACCCGGTGGATATTTCGACTCTCAGCTGGCTTTCGGGTGATGCTCCCACTGTGGATGAGCGTTTCGGGTATTTTTTGCCGGTGAGCTGGCGGATGCATCCGCAGCTGTGTGCGCCGGTGTCTCGGCTCAGCTATGGTGGGCGTCTGGCCTCGGCACCGGCTGCTGCGCTGCGGCATCTTGAGGGTCGGGATCCGGGGCTGCAGGTGGTTCCGGTGTCTCACCGGCGGTGTACGGTGCGTTCGGAGGTTGAGGCAGCTGAGGTGGTGTGCCTGGCGCAGGAGTTTGTGGGTGCCAGGTGGGATGCTGGTGATGGGGTTGTCCGGGCGTTAACGGGCGATGATATTGTGGTGGTCGCCGCCTACAATGCGCAGGTTGATACGATTGTGCAGCATCTGGAACGCGCCGGTTTGCGGGATGCGCAGGGGCACGGTGTGCGCGTGGGTACGGTTGATAAGTTTCAGGGTCAGCAGGCGCCGGTGACGGTGGTGTCGTTGGCGGCTTCTAATGCTGGGGCTTCGGGGCGTGGGGCGGAGTTCTTGCTGTCGCCGAACAGGCTGAATGTGGCGATTTCACGCGGGCAGTGGTGTTCGGTGCTGGTGTGTTCGAGTATGATCCACCGGTTTGTGCCCGCCACGGCGCAGCAGCTGGCGGTTCTTGGTGATTTCATGGTGTTGTGCAACCTTAGTGATTATTAGCTCTCAAGTGGAAGGTTAGAGTTTCGTTTTTGGGGCGTTGACGTGTTCCAGCATCTGGGCATCTGGGTTTCTGTGGCGAATGACTCTGATGGGGTGTCCGGCCGTTCTTTCCGCGTGGTATGTGGGTTTTATGCATATTTTCGGTCTGGCGAAATATTACGAAATCATTATGTCGTTATCTTGGGCCTTCGAGCTCCCGCATTTCCGGAGGGGTATGCGGCATAATGGTAGTGTGTTCGTCCTAACTTTTATACAACGATCTGATACTGCATCAGTTCCAAGTCTTCTTGAATCGCTAGAGAAGCTTAATCCGCAGGTCACATTCGCACAAACATATCCTGATGAGGCTCAGGGGGCTTTTGAGAGCGCCTCTGATGCATTGCATGCGGCTCTTTTAGCGGCACACGCCCACGGTTTTTGGGTGGGCATTGGCGCTGGTGAGCTTACTTTCCCTCGTTTTGCCGGGGCGCTGGGTGCGCTGAACATTACGGATTGCACGGGGGACGCCCTGGAGTTTTCACGGCTGGCGGTTGAGTACGCCCGTGGGGGCGCACCCTCACGCGGTATTGCGGTGATGGCTAGGGATCGCTCTCTCGCCGAGATGGCTACAGGGTCTGCGCGGCTGCTGTACCGGGTATGTGCTGACCGTACGGAGGCTGAATGGCGCGTGGTGCGGCTGCTCGTCCCGGGGGTGCGGGGCCAACAGAAGGCAGCAGCAGCGGCTCTTGGTATTACTACCCAGGCGGTTAGCCGCGCCCTTGTGCGTTCACTGTGGCATGAGGAACAGGCGGCGCGGGCCACGGTGGTGAACCTGCTGGATCGTATGGATGTTGCTGAGCCCTCGGTTATTGCAGCCGAGTAGTCTATTTTTTCTCGCGGTTTATCTAGAGCGTTATGGGTACTCGGTGCCCTCATTTTTGTGTGCCCGCTAATGCTCGGCCCATTACTGCACCCGCCCGATGGTTCGCATATTTTTGCGTTACTATTCTCTTGGTTTTCCGGGGAGTGAATGCATATATGCACTTTATTTATCCGGTTATTGGCTGCCCCATATCTAATATCCCGAAATGGCAGCGGCAATAAAAGAAGCATAATATGCGCATAATGTAAATATATTCTTTTATTCCCTGCTATTTCAGGACTCTATTGGGGTGAAATGGAGCATGATTCACCCCAGCGGGCACCGGCCTTCGCAGCTGCCCGGGAAATGAGCGGGCGGTTCTCCGCAATAAACCTGTAGGCGCGGTGTGCCAGCGGCCGAACCGGCGCCCGCAAAAGCATCCAGCCGGTCAGCCGCAGCAGGGGTGCACGGTGGGTGCGCAGGGCCAGCGCTATAGCATCCGACCCGAAAATGGCGTGGTGGCGCGCATTCACCAGCGGAATGGCGTGCGCAAACCTATTAGCGCACACCCCGTAGTACTCAAGAGCCGCGGGGGTTCCGGCCATAATGCGCACCTGCGGCCCCAGACGCGAAAGCATATCTGCGGCTGCCGCACAGAAACCGCAGTCAGGGTCATACAGCAGCACCGGTTCATCTGTGCCGCGAGAGTGGTAGGAGGGCGAAGTACTCACGCCCCCATTATGCACCACAGGTTCCCAGGTGCCGCCCCGCTTGGTTTTACCGGCATCTATTGTCACCACATCATCCAAGATGCCCACGGTGAAGGGCGGCGGTGATGCTTACCTTCAAACCCCTTGGGGAACTCGCCACGCTCGCCGCGAGATTTGGGGCCACCGTGACGACGACGCTTGCGGCCACGGCCAACGCCCGGGCCGCCAAAACCACGGGGCCCAAAGCCCTGAGGTCCAAAACCGGGGCCAAACCCACCCAGCGGACCGAAGCCAGCCAGGGCACCGAACCCGCCGCGTTCTTGGGCTTGTGCTGCCCACGCTTCAAACGCATCATCCCCCATGCGTTCACGGGCAGCCTTCTCCCACTCTTGACGGTCGGCTTCAAGGTCGGGCAAATCCTCGTGCATGCGGACGATCAGCCTATCCAGGTAGTCGTTCAGGTTCGCGCGTTCCTGCTCGGTCAGCACCTCAAAAATATTATCGCCCTCGGGCTCCCCCTCCCCCATCTGGTTGGTGAGAGCCCGCCCCAAATCGGTGAGTGTAATCAGCTGCACGCGGCGGTCACGCGGATCGGGCTCCCGCACAATATACCCGGCGTTCTCTAACTTGCTCAGTGCCTCATTCAGTGAGGGAACACGAATGCCCAGCACATATGCGAGTTCGCGGGTTGCGATGCCGTCTTTGAGTTTCAAGGCTGCGAGGATGCGCCCCTGCCCACGGGTGGTGTCGATGCGCCTGGGGCCTGTACGCTCGCGCTGCTGGGCTGCCCACAGGTGAGTGAGGCGACCAATGTGTCCCAGCTTCTTGTAGAGCTCCCGGGTAGGCGACGGCTCCCCGCAAGGGTGGTTGCGGCGTTCTTGTTCGTCCTGGGCGGTATTATCGCCCGTATTATTCTGTGCGTTCATGGCTGCACCTTCCATATTGTGTTGTGTCATGCTGTGAGCCCTGGTGAGTTACGGGCCGGAGTTCTACCGCCCATATGCGCCTCAGCGGGCGAATAGCCCGGGGTTTTACGGTTTTCACCGGGCGTCAATGACGGGCCCCAAGTTTCTTACTGGACCCTGTAAGAAAATACTACAGGACCCTTCTGAAAAATTCAACAGGTACCTTCTGAATGTTTTTATTAGGGCGTAAACACAGCAGTAGCACCCCCATATGACTTTCCGCAGCGCACCACAAACACCAACTTAGGTAAACTTGACCTATGCCATTGTCAGAACTGTCCGCCAGCACCCAGAACTACCTCAAAGCTATCTGGAGCCTTGAGGAATGGTCCAATATGCCCGCCACCGCATCAGCGCTCGCCGAACGCATGGGGTTACGGGCATCCTCAGTTTCGGACGGGCTTAAACGCCTGGCGGCAGCTGACCTCATTGAACATCAGCGGTACGGCACCATCGAACTCACCGAACTGGGGCGCACCTATGCGGTGGCGATGATCCGCCGCCACCGCCTTATCGAAACTTTCCTTGTCGAAACCCTGGGGTACACCTGGGATCGGGTGCATGATGAGGCCGAAGTACTCGAACACGCCGTCTCAGACTTCATGATTGAACGCATCGACACGGTACTTGGGCACCCCAGCCGCGACCCGCACGGCGACCCCATCCCAGACGCCTCGGGGCGCATCTCATTCCCGCATACGGTGCCGCTGAGCCAGTGCGAACCGGGCGAGACCGTTGTACTGGAACGCATTAACGACAGTGACCCCAAGCTGCTGCGCTACCTGTCCGAGCATGGTTTCACTCCCGGTGCGCACCTGGCGATCGAAGAGGGCGCACCGTTCTCCGAGGCCATTAATGTGCGTGTTGTCGCACCAGCGGATGCAGGCGCTGCATCCGCCCAAACCCCTGCTGCCCCACCACAGACCACCGTGCCATTGGGGGCAGCTGCCGCAACCGACCTTTTCGTCTCTCGCCCCTAAGAACCGCCCAACGATGCGCGTCTGCTACCCGTGTACGGCAGGGCTCTGCTGCGCACGATGGGCGGCGCGGGCCCGTCCCAACACCCCGTGATGCGGGGCGAATAGGTACGCCAGCAGGAACAGCACCCCCTGAGTGAGCACCACAGCACCACCGGGGGAAACATCCATGTAGTAGCTGCTGTAGAGGCCAATAAGGGTGCCCATTAGCGAAACACCCACCGAGATCGCCAGCATCACGGAGAACCGGTCGGTGAGCAGACGCGCGGTTGAGCCTGGAATCACCAGCATCGCCACCACCAGCACCACTCCCACAATTTGCAATGCCACCACACTGGTGAGCGCCAACATGACCAGCAGCATACCGCCCAGCAGGCGCGGCCGCAGACCGATTGCGTGCGCAAAACCTGGGTCGAAGGCGTACAGCACAAAATCACGACGCTTCACCAACAGAACAGCCCCCACCACTGCGGCAAGGGCAAGCACCTGCCACACGTCCAGCCACGACACCCCCAGCACGTTCCCGAAAAGAATGTGGTTAAGGTCAGTATTTGAGGGCGTTACAGAGATAAGGATCAGCCCGAAAGCAAAGAGGGTGGTGAAAACGATACCGATCGCGGCATCCTCACGCACCCGCCCGCTGCGCTGTACCGCACCAATGAGCGCAACCGCCACGAGGGCGGCAATAACCGCCCCCACGGCGAAGGGGGCACCAGCGATATAAGCGAGCACCACCCCCGGCAGCACGGCGTGGGATATCGCGTCCCCCATTAGCGACCAGCCAAGCATAATAAGCCAGCAGGACAGCAGCGCACAGACAGCCGCGGCGGCCACGGTGACTAGGACGGCGCGCATCATAAAGGGCAGGGTGAGGGGCTCCGTCAAATAATCCAGAATACTCATTCGTTATTTACCCTTTTCACCTGCTCGTCGGTGTTGTTCGCTGCGTTTTTCTCTGGTGTGGACGGGCTGTGCCCGGTATTAATGTGCATACCAAACGCCTGCACCAGGTTTTCTGGGGCGAGTACTGCCTCGGGGGTGCTGTGCATGAGCACAGTTTTACGCAGCAGCACCGCCTCATCAGCGAAGGAGTGAAGCGACGCAAGGTCGTGGGTTGACACCAGCACCGAGGCGCCGCTATCACGCAGCTGTTTGAGAACGTCAATGAGCATCGCTTCGGAGCGTTTATCAACCCCGGCGAACGGTTCATCAAGCAGCAGCAGCCGTGCGCCTTGGGCGATAGCGCGGGCCACAAAGGCCCGTTTACGCTGCCCACCCGATAGTGCCCCGATCTGCCGCGCTGCGAGGTCGGTAAGCTCCAGACGCTCTAACGCATGAGCGAGTGCTTGCTTGTCCTTACTGTGCAGACGGCGGGTGGGCCCCAGGGTACGGTAGCGGCCCATCGCCACGACATCGCGCACCGATACGGGAAAGCTCCAGTCGATCTCCTCGCTTTGCGGCACGTAGCTGACAACACCGCTTTTACGGGCGGCGGCAGGGTCACCTCCGGCGATCTCAACGGATCCGGTGTGGGCGGGTGTAACGCCCATAATCGCCTTGAACAGGGTCGATTTCCCCGAGCCGTTCATGCCAATAAGCCCGCAGATACTTCCTGCCCCAAGCCTAAATGTGGCGTCGTGCAAGGCCTGTACCGAACCGTAGTTCACACCCAAGTTCTCGACGTTCAGTAGCGTTTCCATACTCTGCCCTACACCCATTACTGCTTACCGGTCAGACCTTTCACAATGGTTTTCGCGTCGTGGCGGATCATCTCCAGGTAGGTGGGTACCGGCCCGTTAGCGTCTGAGAGCGAGTCCACATAGAGCACCCCGCCAAATTTTGCACCGGTCGCATCAGCCACCTGCTGCATGGGGTTGTCCGAGACAGTGGATTCGCAGAATACGGCGGGCACTTTATTGGCTTTGACGAAGTCAATAGCGGAGTTAATCTGGGAGGGAGTTGCCTGCTGCTCAGAGTTCACGGCCCAAATGTATTTCTCTTTCAGTCCGGCATCTGCGGCCAGGTACGAGAAGGCCCCTTCGCAGGTGACAAGGGCCCGCTGGTTCTCGGGCAGGGTGCGCACCTCATTGGACAGTTCGTCCTGTACGTCCTGCAGCTGCCGTTTATAGTTTTCGGCGTTCTTTTTGAAGTCTTCGGCGTGGTCGGGGTCGAGTTTACTGAACTCCGTCACCATATTATCCACGTATTTCTGCACGTTTTTGGGGCTCATCCAGGCGTGCGGGTTGGGTTTGCCCGCGTAGGCGTCCTCAGAAATATTCATGGGGGTAACGCCCTCAGAGACCGTGGCGTGCGGGGCGTTAGCTTCTTGCACGAACTTAGCGAACCAGGTTTCTAGGTTAAGCCCGTTGTCGAGGATTAAATCGGCGCTGTGGGCTTTTTTAATGTCGCTGGGGGTGGGCTCGTATTCGTGGATTTCAGCCCCTGGTTTGGTAAGGGACTCCACGTTCAGGTGGTCACCCGCCACGTTCTTAGCAATGTCAGCCAGCACGGTAAAGGTGGTGAGCACGGTCTTCTTACCATTTCCGGACGATGCGGGGCCCGCACCTGAGCAGGCGGTTAATAAGAGAATGAACACGCTGAACATTGCAAGGGCTGCGATGCGGATGCGTCGGGCGGCATTGTGGGTGTTATGCCGTGTAATGAAAGCCAGTGGAGTAAACATCGGTTGTCTTTCTATATGATGTGCTGATACTTCGTAGTGTCTGCGTTTTGCGCGGGTGGTTCTGCGACTGTGAAAACCACCTACTTTGTGGATGCTATTAACATTAGTTCGCCTAGGCGAACTTTACAACTTAGGCGGCATGGCATGGAAAAAATTAAGGCTCCACTCAACGTCAAGAAAAAGCCTACAGAACGCTATAGAACACAGAACTGCACAATCTATTGAGAATAATTCCTAATAGCATCATTGCGCGTCATATACGCAAAAATACGCCTAAAATCTAGGCTTTTTAGACACATCGGAGTACCTTAAAAAGGTGAGAAGCATGCGATTCTCACCCCAACCACTCACAGGGGCCAGCGCCCCAGATTAAGGAGTCTCCCATGAAGGCAGCTCGTTTCTATGACCGCAACGATATTCGTATCGAAGACATCCCGGCCCCCAAAGTAGCCCCCGGTGAAGTACTCGTTAAGGTCGCCTGGTGCGGCATTTGCGGCACCGACCTGCACGAATACCTCGACGGCCCCATCTTCTGCCCCCAGCACGGGCACCCGCACCCCATCTCGGGTGAGGATTCCCCCGTCACCATGGGCCACGAGTTCTCTGGCGTCGTGAAAGAACTCGGCGAAGGCGTCACCGACCTGGAAGTCGGCGACCATGTGGTTGTTGAGCCCTACATCATTGATGACGCAGTGGATGTTGGCCCCGATTCGAAGACCTACCACCTGTCAAAGAACATGAACTTTATTGGCCTGGCAGGCCGTGGCGGCGGGCTCTCCGAAGTTGTGAGCGTCAAGCGCCGCTGGGTCCACAAGATCTCCAAGAATATTCCTCTTGACGAGGCGGCACTTATTGAGCCGCTCACCGTGGGTGTGCACGCTGTTGAGCGCGCCGGCGAAATCCATGAGGGCGATTACGCGCTGGTGACCGGCGCAGGCCCGATCGGCCTGCTCACCTCCGCAGTGCTTAAGGCAAAGGGCGCTAAGGTCATTATCTCCGAGCTGTCACCGTTGCGTCGCCAGAAGGCGCTCGACTCCGGGGTTGCAGACTACACCTTCTCCCCCGCCGAGACCGATGTGCTCGCTGAAATTCAGAAGCTCACCAATGACCGTGGCGTGGATATTGCCTTCGAGTGCACCTCTGTTCAGCCCGCGCTCGATTTGATCCTGGATGCCATTAAGCCCACCGGTAAGGTCGTGGTGGTCTCCATCTGGGGCAAGCCTGCCTCGCTGGATGTGCAGAAGCTGGTGCTGAAAGAAATCGACCTGCGCGGCACCATCGCCTACGTGAATAACCACCCCGAGAGCATCGCTCTCGTCGAGTCAGGCAAGCTCGATCTGAAGCCGTTCATTACCGGCAAGATCGTCCTGGAAGACCTGATTGATAAGGGCTTCGACACCCTGATTAACCACAACGAGACCGCTGTGAAGATCCTCGTCACCACCGACCCGGAGCTGCTGGCACAGTAGTTCTAGGCGTACCGTTTAGTCAGAGCGACGGTTTCAAACGCAATAATGCCCCGCGCATTCACCTTTACACGGTGGATGCGCGGGGCGTTTGTAACGGGTGAATGTTTAGCCGCACGCCCAGTCGAAGGTATCGGACTCAAGGTCAAGCTGAGCGTTTCCGCCGCCGAAATTCATGACGTCCATCTCCTCGAACTCAATGTACCAAGCAGTCAGCCCCTCCGGCATATTCTGCACACAGAACACGGTACCGCCCAAGTGACACCGCCCGTACAGCGACTCCGCCCACGGCTTATCATCGCGCGTGTCTGGGTCGTAAGGATCCTCGTACCCGTTAGAGCAGACATCCTTCGGGGTCATCTCACCGTCCGGATCGGACGTGTACTCATACACCGGCGCAATCCCAGCGTTCGGGTCGATACGCTCCACCAGCCCCAGAGTACGCTCACACTTCTGCCGTGTATATGTGCTGTAGGCACTATAGCTCTCGGCGTCCTCCCGATGCTCGCCCCGACGGCGCACATCTTCCGGGCCGTGCGAACGCCCCGAAAACTCAGCCTCAGTAAGGAAAATTGTCGCGTACTCACTATCAAGAATATCGGTGAGAATGCGGCACTTCGGGTGCGGGGTGTACTCTGCAAGCTGCACCAGGAACGGGTCGTCACTATGCGGGTCGGGTACGGCCCGTTCACCTAGCTCAGCGAACTGCCCATCCCCAGCGAAAAATGAGACAGCCACATATTCGGGGCCTTGCGTGCGGTACTCCTCGGGCAGGTGCAGGGTGAAGATATGCTGCATGGGCAGTCCCGAATGGGAGCTGCGCGGCCACTGGTTATCTGGAATATTCGGGCCAGCATTTCCCAACCAGCCGCTCTCAGTTACTTTATCAGGGGTGGAGTCCATGTCGCGGTTCATCGCGTCATATGACCACACGCGCTCCGTCGCGCCTTCGGGAGTGTGGTCGAAAACAATATCGTAGGCTTTCACAGATGCTTCTTTCTGCGTTAATGCGGGTTATTCCCCTCTAGCATAGGCGTTCCGGCAGCTCAGAAGTAGCTGGTTGGTCATCCGCACACAACAAACCCGCACGAAACGCGCCATCGTTGGCGGCCCGTGCGGGTATTCTGCTAAAAACCTGTTAGATATGGAAGGTTTTGTAGAACCAGCGGCGTATTGGGTTCATCGCCTGAATGCGCTCCAACTCGGCAATACGAGCCTTCATACCTGCAATGGCTTCTTTGGCTTCATTAATCTCACGTTGGTTACGCTGCAAAAAATCTTTGCGCTCCTCGGGAGTAAACGACTTAACGTCGCGGCGCTCACCACGATAAAAAACGGTCGTCATTATTCCTCCCCTTCTTCTAAAAGATCCAGTATAGTCCTATTATCCGGATGCTCCAGCTCATTTTCAAGATATGCAGACTCCTCTACATACGAGGAATCTGTAGCATCTTCTTTACCACTCAAATATTCTTCAGCAACCACAGTAGCTATCTTAAGATCATCAACTTCAAGCTCCGAGTCACTGTAGTATTTCAAAATAACTTGCTGTGCCAGTGTGCGTTCAAGTTCCTTATCGCTATCCACATGCTCAACTGCCCATTGAATACGGTCGCGAAAATGGGTGCGCACCGCCTCCCGAGCACGTGCCTGGTTGGTTCTATAGGCTACCCTAATCGTAAAATATGCGGCACACACCGCGAGTAATCCTGAGGTATTACGGGCTACATCGCCCAGCACACCCCACGTTTCAGGACTTATCATGGTCACTCCCTAAATATCATTGCCTTCACCATAGCAGGGAGCGGTCGATGCATGTCGGCCTCTTCGTAACGGCCTCACAGGGGCATACGGTTCGCCCGTCAAACAGTTTCGGTGCAGAATCCGGGGGGGGGAGACGGGTTACCCGACCAGCTCTTCCCGCAGGGCGTTCGCCACAAATTCGGACTGATCCAGCTGGCTGAATGCATAGCTTTCCGGCACGGGAACCACGCGCGCATCCGGCATACGGGAGGCTAAACGACGCGCATTCTCGATCGGGAACAGCTTCGTGGTATCGGCCCACAAAAACAGGGTCGGGTGCTCAAACCGTTCCAAATCCCGCGCGGACTGCACCGTATATTTCGTAGAAATACCCTTCAGCACTTTCGCCAAATCACGGCGAACCCCGGCATTTTTCAGCGGCGCAATAATGCTATTCCACTCGGCAGCGTCAAGCTCGCGTTTCACTAGCCACCCGAAGGCAATCGGCAGGCGGCGCACCCACCCCAGATGCAGGGCTGCTCGGAGCGCCTGCATGGTTCCCGGAATGTACGCCCCATACTGTAGGTAGCGTAACGGCAGGGGCAAGAAGTTATTCTCGGTATCGCATGAGAGCAGCACCAAGCGCTTGAGTCCTGCGGGTTCCTGCACCGCCGCCAGCTGAGAAACTACCCCGCCGGTATCGCTGCCAATGAGGGTAAACCCGTGCGGGCATAGCTGTTCTGCCGCTTCGTTCACGGCCTGCGCCAGCTCGGCAACGGTGAGGGCTGCATCTTCTCGGGCGGGAATAGTGTGACTCCCCAAGGGAATATCGAGGGTTATGCACCGAAAATCTTGGGAGAGATTCTGCGCCACTTCGCCCCAGACATCCGAATTCGTCAGCAGCCCGTGCACAAACAACAGGGTCCTCTCGCCTGCGGCTTCACGGGGACCACCGTATTCACGCCAGCGAAGCTGACCGATTCGGGTTTCTGCGCTGCCCGTCGCCACCGGTTCAGAGGTAAGGTTCCGACTCATACTGTCTCCTCACATCACATGTTTAGCCTCTAGTCAGCAAGCTCAATCACCACGGGGGTATGGTCGCTCGCACCGTCCCCTTCGCGCTCTTCCCTATCGATCCAGGCGTTTTCCACACGGGCGGCGAGCGCCGGGGAGCACAGCTGAAAGTCGATGCGCATCCCCTCATTCTTCGAGAACCGCCCGGCCTGGTAGTCCCAGTAGGTGTACTCGCCCTGGGTGTAGGGGCGCACCGGATCGACGAGCCCTTCATCATTGAGCAGGGCATAGAACGCCTCGCGTTCGGGGGCGGAAACGTGGGTGAGGTCGTTCTCCCGGAAAAAGTCGATATCCCACACGTCGGTATCTTCGGGCGCCACATTCCAGTCACCGACGAGCGCAAACTGTGCGGCAGGGTCGGCGTGCAGCCAGCCGTTGACGTTGGTGCGCAGCTGGCGCATCCACTCCATTTTGTATGCCATGTGCGGGTCGGTGAGCCCGCGCCCATTCGGCACGTATAGACTCCAGATACGCACGCCGTTGCAGGTGGCACCGATGGCCCGCGCCTCAACTTCGGCGGGGTCTCCGGGTTTTCCGAAGGCGGGCTGGTTCGGGAAGGTTCGTTCGACACTGTCGAGCCCCACGCGGGATGCAATTGCTACCCCATTCCACTGGTTCAGCCCGTAATGCGCCACCTCGTACCCCAGGAATTCAAAGAGCTCGAAGGGGAAGGTTTCATCCTTGGTTTTGGTCTCCTGCAGGGCGAGCACGTCGACTTCGGTTTTATCGAGCCAGTCCTCGATGCGGTCGGCGCGGGCGCGAATGGAGTTCACGTTCCAGGTAGCAATCTTCATGTACACCAGCTTACCGTGTGCGGCCTGCCACACACCTTCCATAGCTTAATGGAAAAATTGGCTGTTTCTTCCAATATGCCCCTGCGCAAAGGCCTGTAAATGGAAAAATCCGCTATTTTTTCCATTGAGGGACACTCGATGGCCTCGGCTGACGCATCACAACCTGCAAAGTATCGCACTCTCAAGAGCATTTTTCATGAACGTGGACAAGCTGCCGCGCACGCCGAACTCGACCGGCGCCTTGAAGGCTACTCCACTTACACTGCGGACTTTATGGTGGGCGATCATCAGAGCTCTTCTACGTTGCCACCAATGACATCGTTGATGCCCAGCAACGCATCCTACAACGCGAACGTGACATTGACGCTCTTCTGCGTGTGCTCCCCTGTTAGACTTCCAAATTATTTTTGTGGTATTAAATCAGCAATCTCACGCTCGATATCGTCAAGAGTTTTGCGCAATTCTTCCTGAATATCCGCAGGGTTTATGTAACTAGGATAGATAATTTCTTGCGCAGCCAATCCGTCAAGCACCCAGTGTAACCGACGTGCCAGTTGTGCGCGACGTGCTTTATCAAGGACGCGATGCACGTCCAAAGCATCGAGCGAAGCCTCACAGACCTTAGCGATTTCTTGCCCTTCCTCTAGGCGACCTGTTGGTCGAGCACGTTCAAGACGGCCCAACTCCGCATATGCAACGATCTCTCGTTTACGCATAGCATCAAGCGGAAGAAGCTGTTCACAGGCTTGCTCCACACGCTGCCGTACCGTAAGTTTTTTATCTTGTGCAATAGCTGAAATACGACTTCCGATTTGTCGCGTCAGGTAGCTTGAGACGTAACGCAGAAGCTCATCATGCACAGGGAAATAGTGTCGGATTGATCCAGCTGAATACCCAGAATAGTTGGCGACAGCTCGAACACTGGCGTTCATCAGACCATCACGAGCAATGAGTTCAAAGGTAGCTTGCGCAATGTCATCTCGACGCTGCTGATGATCAACATTTTTCGGCACATGTCTATCTTACGTCTTCCGTCTAAACTGTATGCTAATTTTAATAATACAGTCGTACTAAAACCATCACTCCGCTCCCAGGAGGTTGCTCTTGTTCTTCATGACACTTCTCAGCTTGGCTCTTCTCGATTCCCTTAGCACAGGAACACTAGTCGTACCGCTTATTTTTCTGGCGCAACCACGATTTCAGGTACGCACACTAGCCCTTTATTGCTTCACGTTAGGGCTGTTCTACACGGCACTCGGCACCCTTCTTCTACTTGGTGTAGAAGCTATCACTTGGAACCATCCTATCTTTTCATCCCAAGGACGCTACTGGATTCAGCTGATTCTAGGGGCTATCCTCTTCGCATACGGTGTCCTCTCACCCAGCCCTGACAGCCGCGCCAGCGAAATAAAATGGCGCACCCGTCTCGAAAAAGTCACCAATCCGCGCGCAGCAATCTTTATCGCGCTTCTCGCTGGGGTTCTCGAAGCTGCAACTATGCTCCCTTACCTTGCCGCCATCAGCATGCTTAACACCTGGGATTCCACTATTATCACTAAGCTCATAGTGCTGATGGGTTATTGCCTCATAATGTTCATCCCTGCTGTTACCCTCTTGGTAATACGCCGTCTTGCTTCATCATGGATCACACCTAAGCTTGACCATTTTGTTAGCTTAGCAACCCGTAACGCCGATGGAGCCATACTATGGATAGCTGCAATTATCGGTTTTCTCATGGCAAGGCAGGCGTATACAGAGATTTTTTGACCTTCGCCCATATATTTCTAGGAGCTATCGTGTAAACCGTCGGCACTGCTGCCGTCATAAATTACCCAGACTAACCGCATATCGGGCCACAAGCCCTACCCCCGAGTAAGTTATGTCAGCCGGTGCGCATCCGGGTGAATATTAACGTGAATAGCGGCAGGAATAATATGCGCGCATATATGCGACGCGAACGGGGCCGGGTCGCCGTCAACCTCCACGGGCTGAGGCTCGTCCAGCATCTCAAGCTCAACCTTGTGCCCCACAAAATGGCGGATCATCGGCATTTCTACACGCGGTGCCCCCAGCAGGGTACGGCGCATAACCTTTGCGGTGAGCAGCCCCCATTCCAGCACCGTGCGCGGGGACGCCACAATCACCTCAAGGTTACCGTCGTCCAAATCGGTCATATCGGTCAGCTGAAGCCCGCCCTGAAGCCGCCCGCAGTTAGCGATCAGTACCGACCGCACGCGGGTTTCAATCACTGGCTCATCATCCATTTTTAGCCGCACCATATGCGAATGCCCCATCATATGCCGCAGCCCCGTGCGCACATAGGCGAGCCACCCAATACGAGCTTTAAGCTCCTCCGTGGTATCGTTCATCACCAGCGCGTCAAATCCGGCACCACTCATAACAAAGAACGTATGTTCGGTTTTTTCGTAGCTGCCGGGGTCGGTCACCATCCTAATGGCATCCACCGTCTGTTGCACCCCATTAAGCGCAATATTGACACAAGAGGCGACATCACCCACCGGCAGGTACAGGTTGCGGGCGAGCAAGTTACCGGTGCCCAACGGGATAATACCAAGAGTCGCTTGCGACCCCTGTAACGCCGTGGCTACGGCACGAACCGTCCCGTCCCCGCCAACGGCGATCACGGTATCCGCGCCTTCAGCCAGTACCTCACGGGTGGCTTCCCCACCGGGCTCGTCAATGCGGGTAGTGCGGGTAATAGGTGCGGGCCAGCCGTTCGCTCTAATGGTGCGTTCAATAATGCCAACAGCGGCGCTAGCCCCGCCTTTACTTGGGTTATACACCACGCCCACGCGACGCATATCGCCGGTGGGGATTGTTCGCCAGATACCAAGCGGGGCCACAATTTTCTGCGCATGTGAACGGGCACGCGCCACCAGCGCAGCGGTTGTTGCAGCTAAGGCTGATGCGCCAATAAGTTTAGAACGCGAAATGGACATACTTTAAGAGTAACGCTTTTTAGAGACCTAAACGCACACTAGAAGCTGAAATAACACTGTACGGTAGTTAGTACTGCCCTCTTCCCGGGGTGCGCCGCAGCACATCCATTTCAGTAATATCCCCATGTTAACACACCGCTCTTGGGCTGCTAATGGGTTCTCACACGATGAAACGGCAGGCTTAGCGACTCGGCGAGGCGCCCGTTTTTTACACCACAGGAATAACCTCAGCACCGCCCATATACGGGCGCAGTGCTTCAGGGATACGCACCGAACCGTCGGGCTGCTGGTGTGTCTCCAGAATCGCCACAACCCAACGGGTAGTCGCCAGGGTGCCGTTGAGGGTTGCGACCGCGCGGGTACGACCTTTGCGCACATTGCCCGCATCGTCTACGGTGTCTGCGGTACGTTCGCGTATGTTCAGGCGGCGTGCCTGGTAGGTGGTGCAGTTCGAGGTCGAGGTCAGCTCGCGGTAGGTGCCCTGGGTGGGAACCCACGCCTCACAGTCGAATTTGCGTGCGGCAGAGGTGCCCAGATCCCCTGCGGCGGTATCAATCACGCGATACGCAAGGCCGCATTTTTGCAGCATTTCTTCTTCGAGGGCGCGCATCTGCTCGTGTATTTCTTCCGCCTGTTCCACCTGGCAGTAGACAAACATTTCGGCCTTGTTGAACTGGTGCACGCGAATGATACCGCGGGTATCTTTACCGGCGGCACCGGCTTCGCGGCGGTAGCAGGATGACCAGCCCAAGTACTTCTTGGGTCCGTCGCTAAGATCGAGTATTTCGTCCATATGGTAGCCCGCAAGCGCCACCTCCGAGGTGCCGACCAGGTACAGGTCGTCACGTTCAAGGCGGTATATTTCGTCGTCGTGCTTGACGTTGAACCCGGTTCCGTTCATGATTTCGGGGCGCACGAGGGTGGGGGTTGTCATCATGGTGAAGCCGTTGGCTGTTGCCAGATCTAGCGCCATCCACATGAGCGCCTGCTCCAGACGGGCAACCTGCCCTTTGAGGAAGTAAAAGCGCGAGCCGGAGACCTTGGCGCCACGTGCCATATCGATGCCGCCGATGAGTTCGCCTATTTCCAGGTGGTCGCGCGGTTCAAAACCTTCTGCGGCGAAATCGCGGGGGGTGCCGACTTCTTTGAGCACCACAAAGTCGTCTTCACCGCCGGTGGGTACGCCGTCGATAATCAGGTTTTCGATGGAGCTTAGCAGCTCTTCATATTCGGCGGTTTTCGCCTCAGATGCCGCTTTCGCATTTGCCACGTGGGCGGCGAGTTCTTTCGCCTGCGCTACGAGAGCGGGTTTCTCTTCCTTGGGTGCCTTCGCCACCTGTTTACCGAAGGCGTTCTGTTCGGCGCGCAGGTTCTCGTAGGTGCCGATCGAGGCGCGGCGTGCGGCATCCGCCTCAAGAATACGGTCTACGTGGGCTTCGTCTTTGCCGCGTGCTCGCTGGGAGGCGCGGAAAATCTCGGGGTTTTCGCGGAGGAGGTTAATATCAATCACATATCAATAGTACCCAGTCGCCCCCAGCCGTAAAAAGAGCCTTTATGCGAATAAAGCGGGATTCCCAACGCTTTATTCGCATAAAGGCTCTTTTTATACGGTCGCGGGGGGCGGTTTAGCGTTTCAGATGCGCCGGTCGCCCACCAGGGAAGAGCGATTCCACCCATGCGTGGGCAGCATCGAACGAATTCTCGGAGTGGATGCGCGGCGCAACGGTGGGCTGCCGGTCGGCGCGCGGATATGATCCCAGGTATTTAATGCCGGGCGCTATGCGGTGCAGGCCGCGCAGGGCATCGCGCATCCGAGCCTCATAAATATGCCCGTCTGCGTCCACGCTGAACATATAGGAACCCATCTGCCTGCCGGTGGGGCGCGATTCGATGCGGGAGAGGTTAACGCCGCGCGAGGCGAACTGTTCGAGCAGTTCCAGGAGCGCACCCGAACGGTTTTCGGGAGTGCCCTCTCGATTTTCGGGCAGAGGGATCGTGAGCGTCGTCTTATCGGCACCGGTAGGATCTGGAATATCTGCGGTGCTGCTGATAAGCACAAACCGGGTGACGGCATTTTTGTTATCGCCAATGTCTTCGGCGAGCACATGCAGGTTGGGGTGAGTTGCCAAAAGCGCGGGGGAACAAATCGCGGCATCATACGCGCAGGAAGGGTCAAGCAGACCCACGGCTGCTGCCGCGGTGGAGGAACCGGGCAGGTACTCGGCGGTGGGGATAGTCTCATCTGCCCATTGCCGCACCTGAGCCCAGGCGTGCGAGTGGGTTGAAACGGTTTTAATGTCTTCCAAAGCGAGCGGATGCGCCGCGACCAGCACGAACCTGATGGGTACCAGAACCTCGCGGATAATGCGCATTCCCTCGGAAGCCGCGATCGCATCAAGAGTAGCGCTCACCCCGCCTTCGACCGAGTTCTCAATGGGCACCATGGCGGCATCCACGTCGCCACTGCGAAGACGTTCGAGCGCATTAGGCACGCTGGTGGCGGGAATGCGTTCGGCACCGACCGCGCCGGGCACGGAAAGCAGGGCGGATTCGGTGAAGGTGCCTGAGGGTCCAAGGTAGGTGTATCGCATGGGTTCAATCTTAGCGCGAGGCGCCGCAGCGCGAACCGGGCAGGCAGGTGATTTCGGGATGCGGGATACCCCCAGATTCGGCACGACCCCATCCCCACCAGCAACCCTTGCGGCAGGCGCCTCATAAGCGCAGGATGGCTCAGGGCGAAACCTCCATAGTAGAGCGTGCGTTCTATTTTATGTGGCCGTAAGCGGCCGATGCCCTATCAGTGGAAGCTACAGGCGGGCAAACTGCCGGGTTTGTGCCGAATCCCGGTACTGCGCCGGCACACCGCCGCCCATGAGCGTTCGCGAGATAGCCGCCGCCTCAGCTGAGCCTGCCGCTGGCAGCGGACTGTGCGATGCGGCAATAATAATATTGCCCCGCCGCCTGCCCTTGAGCATCGCAGCATCAGCCACCAAGCACACCTGCTCAAACACCTCAAACAGGGCAGCCACCTCAGCGCGTGCACCATCCAATGAGGGGCCATCCCCGCAGTTGAGAATATACAGCCCGCCGGGCGCCATGGAGTGATCAACCTCCCGTACGAAATCCACGCTTGTAAGTTCCGCTGGGGTTTTATCTACCGCGAACACGTCGCGAATAACCACATCGCGCGATGCCGGGGCGAACGAGCGAGTGACGGTGCCCGCATCGCCCACCCGAATTTTTACGCGCGGCGACTTAGGAATATCGAACCACTCACGCACATATTCGGCCAGTTTGGCATCAAGCTCCACAACGGTATTGCGTGAATTTGGGTATACGTCCGCGCAGTAGCGCGCTAGAGAACACGCCCCGCCGCCCAGATGGGTAATACGCAGCTTGTCGGGATTAAGGTGAGTCTGAATATGCGAGTCGAGAACCGCAGCAATCCAGCGCATGTACTCAAAATCGAGCATGCGCGGCTGCCCCACTATCACATGCGAAGACTGCACCCCGTTGACGAGCAGAAGCCAACCATCAGCGTGGTAGCCATCGGGCACCAGCTCAGCCTCACCGGTCGAAATGGGGTACACACCGGCGACTGCACCTGGTGTGTTCGGATGCTCGGAGCGCTCAGCGCGGCGTGAGGCAGCGGTGCGGTTTTTCTTTTTCGCCATGCACATAAGCCTACGCTAGGTTCGGGCAGCAGCCGGGTGGGCAACCATCGAGGAGCCTAGATACAAGACCCCGCAATAGCCGTGTGAATCTCACGGACTGGCGGGGTGCAACTTCTAGGTGCCCTTCGCGTCGCATCACTGGCCGACATAGAGGCTCACAGACCCCAAGAAGCAGCTGCGCCGAACCCTCGCGGCGTGGTTACTTCCCCGAATCCAGCTGCTCTATGGCGGCATTAAGCCGCTGCACCTTCCCCTCAATCTCCCCGTGGTCATGGCCGGGGCGGATATCCGCCTTAATCACCAGCGAAACGCGCGGGCCGTGCTTGCCCACAGCCTCCGTGGCGCGCCTAATAACGTCCATGCACTCGTCCCACTCCCCCTCAATCGTGGTGAACATGGGCCCGGTCTGATGCGGCAGCCCGGATGCGCGCACAATCGCCACCGCATCGGCGACAGCACGGTGGATCGACCCATCAGGGTCACTAACAGTGGGGGCTACAGAAAAAGCAAACAACATACTCCCATGGTAGTGCGAACCCAGAAGATAGGAACACCCCCTGCCGCAGGCCCCGAACCCAGCCACGAACACAACCCACACCCACAACATCCCATGAAATACCACACACCACAACATATAATGTGTGCCACACCCCGGAAGCATCCTTAGAATGGAAAAGACAACACAAACTCGACGAGAGTCGCCCACACCCCATAGACGGGCCACCCCCGCCGAACGTTCAACGCCAAAGGAGCACTATGACCACCGGCATTTATCTCTCGGCGATGACCCAGGATTCAGGCAAATCCCTGATCGCCCTAGGCCTCGCCGACTCCCTCGTAAAACGCGCCGACCGGGTAGGTTTCTTCCGCCCCATCTTTAAGGGCGAAACCACCCACGACGACCCCATGATTCGCCTCATGAAGGAGCACTTCAACCTCTCCGATAAACAGGTAGGCGGCGGCGTCTCCCTCACCGAGGCGCTAGAGTTCATCGCGGAAGGCAATACCGAAGAAATTTCGGCCCGCGCGGTTTCCGCCTACGAAGAAATTGCCGCCCACAGCGATGTTGTGGTCGTGGACGGCATATACCTGACCGCACAGAACGCGCTCGCTGTCGAGTTCGACCTCAACGCCCAGGTTTCCCGCGATTTGGGTCTGCCCGTAATCGCTATTGTGGGTGCAAACGATGCATCCCTCGAAGAGGCAACCAACGCTGTGGAGGTGGCCCGTTCCGAGCTTAAGGCGGCTAAGGTTGATCTGTTCTCGATTATCGTCAACCGCGCCGACCCCGAGCTGCGTGAGAGCATTGAGAAGAACGTCAAGCTGGGCGAGCACAAGTTCCCCGTCTACGTTCTGCCCGAGATCGCGGAACTGGGTAAGCCCACCATCGCGGAAGTTGTTGAAGCCCTCAAACTTGACGGCTCGCACCTGAAGAAGGAAGACCTTGACCGCGATATTAGCGAAGTCAAGATCGCCGCAATGACCGTCTCAAACTTCCTGAACCAGTTCACCGATGGGGACTTCGTGATTGTTCCCGGTGACCGCGCCGACGTTGTGGCCGCAACCCTCGCATCCGCGCTCTCCCCCACGTTCCCGGCACCTTCGGGCCTGCTGCTCACCGGCGGGCTCAACGAGCTTCCCGGGAAGCACACCGCCGTGGGCAGCCTGCTCGATAACGCCCCCTTCCCGGTGCTATTTACCGAGCGTGACACCTTCAAGTCGGCGCGCGCTGTCTCCCGTGTGCACGGCAGTGTGATCAGCGGCCAGGCCCGCAAACTTGCGAGCGCATTCGGCGGCTGGGACGAGTACGTGAACCAGGAAGAGCTGCTTTCACGCCTTGAGTTTGAGCGCCCGGCTTCGATGACTCCGCTGCGGTTCCTGCACAACCTGATTGAGACCGCCCGCGCGAACCGCCGTTCCGTGGTTCTGCCGGAGGGGTACGATGTGCGTATTCTGCGTGCCGCCGAGATGATTGCGCGCCGCGATTTCTGTGACCTGATTCTGTTGGGCAACCCGGATAAGATTGCGGAGATCTGCCAGTCTGAGGGCATTAACCTGCCCGCCTCAATCCGTATTATCGACATTGAGAACAACGAATACAGTGAAGACTTCGCAGCAACCTACGCCGAACTGCGCGCCCACAAGGGCATGACCATTGAGGCCGCGCGTGAACGCATGAGCGACCCCTCGTATTTCGGCACGATGCTGGTGTACAAGGGTATTGCGGACGGCATGGTCTCGGGCGCTATTAACACGACCGCGAACACGATTCGTCCCTCACTGGAGTTCATTAAGACCCGCCCGGGCACCAAGATCGTGTCTTCGGTGTTCCTGATGCTCATGGAAGACCGCGTGCTGGTGTACGGCGACTGTGCCGTGAACCCGAATCCGAACGCCGAGCAGCTGGCGGATATTGCGAAGGCTTCCGCCGAGACTGCACGCCAGTTCGGGGTTGACCCGAAGGTGGCTATGCTCTCGTACTCGACCGGTACCTCCGGCTCTGGTGCGGATGTGGATGTGGTGCGTGAGGCAACCGAGATTGTGCGCGCCTCTAACCCGGATTTCGCGGTGGAGGGTCCGATTCAGTACGATGCGGCCTCGAACATGTCGATCGCTTCCACTAAGCTGCCCGGCAGCCAGGTGGCGGGCCAGGCGACCGTGTTCATTTTCCCCGACCTGAACACCGGCAACAACACCTACAAAGCTGTGCAGCAGTCTTCGGGTGCACCCGCCGTTGGTCCTGTGCTGCAGGGTCTGCGCAAGCCCGTGAACGACCTTTCCCGCGGCACCACCGTGGAGGACATCATTAACACGGTGGCGATCACCGCCATCCAGGCGCAAGGGATGTAAGCCGCAGTTAAACACCACGAACGCTTCAACCAAAAACCAGATAAAACCCCGGAGTGCAGCAGTGTTTCTGCGCCCCGGGGTTTTTCTGCTTCAACCGATGATGTAAGGGTCTGGAACTTTCACAACGGCAGCTCCGTCAAGTCGGGTTCGATGTAGGGGCGAAAAACAGGCTTAATAGAGGTCAGCACATCGACCGGGTACCCTGTAATCTGCTCAAGCTCCTCAGATAACCGCAACAATACGCCGTAATCTGGGGAGTCTTTCATCTCTACCAAAAAATCAAGATCACTGGCGGGGTTAAGCTCGCCGCGTGCAGCGCTGCCGAATAGGTGCGCTTTAACCACCCCATACTTCCGCAGGGTATTGAGCACCGTTTGCTCGTGCGGAAGCGTATAGACCGGTTGAGGGTGTGGTGCACGCATAAAGCCAATATATCAAATCACTTCACCACCTCTTGAGGTATACCCCCCTAGGGTATACACTGAATCTATGACAAAGCATGATTCCTCAGCACAGCCACACGGGTATACCCCAAATAAGGAGGCGCATTTGAAGCGCCTGCGCCGCATTGAGGGGCAAGTGCGCGGTATCGCCCGCATGGTTGAGGAAGACAAGTACTGTATTGACGTGCTCACTCAGGTCGCGGCGGTTTCCAAAGCGCTTCACGCGGTCTCTCTCAACCTGCTCGAAGAACATATGGGGCATTGCGTCACCAACGCCGCGATTGAATCCGAACGTACAGGTGATGCGACGATCGTTGACGAGAAAATCAAAGAGGCAACCGCCGCCATATCCCGCATGATGCGCAGCTGACACGCGGGCGGCGCATCCACAAGTTTTGTAATTCCAAAAATTCTGGAAGGAACCATCATGGCAACCACCACCGTCAAAGCAACCGGCCTCACCTGCAACCACTGCGCCATGAGCGTGAGTGAAGAAGTCGGCGAAGTTCCGGGCGTCACCGGCGTGAACGTAGACGTGGTCAAAGACGGCGTTTCAACCGTCACTATCGAGCACGAAGGCACCCTCAACGCACAAGCCGTAGCGGATGCCATCGTTGAAGCTGGCTTCACTCCCGCCGTCTAATCATGGCGTATTCTCCGCAGTATCAGGCAATGGCGGTCGGGGCGGTGCGCGCACTGATGGGCACCGAGAACATTCACCTGACCGAGGCGATTTCCCGCGTGGCACGGCAGATGGGGCTCGACCCTGATCTGCTGGATGCGTGGGTACGCGACTCCACCCCCTATACGGCGCGCGAAGATCAGCGCGGGCTGAAACGGCGGGGCGCATCGCGTATACATTCCTCACAGGATCAGACGGCGAATACCTCCGCTGACGGCACCGGCGATAAGCTGCATCCCGGTGTGCACGGCTCCGCATACGACGCCCTCGCTCAACGCCGCACATTCAGGCGTGCTGCCGTCACGCGGGTTCGCGGGGTGAACGATCGAGGCTCGAAACTAACTGGGCAGCGACCGCGCAGCAACCGTGCCGATGGACTGCCGGACGAAGGCGAAGTATAGATCAGGGCGGCCTGCGGCAGGCGCATCCGCAGCAGGCAAAACCCGAAGACAGCACAGCATCGTGAGCATTGAGAACAGAGGCGAAGAACATGGGTAACTCAACTCAAACAGCATCCACCACAGCTGAGAACGAGCGTTCTCTTTTCGACTCCTCGGCTAATGGCGGGCAGACGCGCATTATCCACCTGGATGTTCAGGGCATGACGTGCGCATCCTGCGTGGGCCGCGTGGAACGTAAACTCCGCAAAATTCCGGGGGTTGATCCCGCCGTGAACCTGCCGCTGGAGTCTGCGCGCGTGATCGTTCCCGCCGATATTACCGATGAGCAGATCATTGAAACGGTCAATAACGCCGGGTATACGGCATCGCTCAAAACCGAGGTTCGCGATGCAGCGTCCGAAGAGACGACCAACGCGCGCAACGGGGGCTTGGGGTGGCGCATCGTTGTAGCGTTGTTGTTGAGTGTGCCGATTTTCTTGATTTCAATGTTCCCCACGTTCCAGTTCCCGCACTGGGGTTGGATGCTTGCGCTTATCACGCTGCCGGTTGCAGTCTATAGCGCCGAGCCGTTTCACCGCGCCGCTCTCACGAACGCACGCCACTTCAGCAGCACGATGGACACGCTGGTTTCTCTCGGCGTGATTGTCGCCTACCTGTATTCACTCGCACAGCTGTTCATGAACCCCGGGCTGACCGAGCATGTTCACCCCATGCAGGGGGGCATTCTCGGCATGTTCTTGAGCGGTAACCATGCGCCACTGTATTTTGATTCGGCGTCGATGGTGACTTTATTCCTGCTGATCGGGCGGGCAGTTGAGCACCGCACACGAACCCGCTCTTCCGAGGCTCTGCGCACCCTGCTGAGCTTGGGAGCACGCACCGCGACCCTGCTTCGCACCGACAAGCGGGGAACCACGCGCGAGGTGCAGATTCCGGTCGAGGATCTCCTTCCGGGAGACGAATTCTTGGTGCGCCCGGGTGAAAAAATCGCCACTGACGGCACGGTTATTGCAGGGTCTTCCGCCGTGGACGCCTCCCTGCTGACCGGCGAATCGGTGCCCGTCGAGGTTTCGGCGGGCGATGCGGTCACCGGCGCAACCCTGAACACCTCCGGGTCGCTGACGGTGCGTGCAACCCGCGTGGGCTCTGAGACGACGCTCGCGAAAATGGGTGAGCTGGTTGCCGCCGCTCAGGAAACGAAGGCACCCATCGCGCGCCTTGCCGACCGTGTTTCTGCGATTTTCGTGCCAATAATTCTGGTGATTTCGCTCCTGACCCTTATCGGGTGGCTGGTTGTAGCGCACGATGTGCCGCGTGCGTTCAATGCGGCAGTTTCGGTGCTGGTGATCGCCTGTCCCTGCGCGCTCGGTCTGGCAACCCCCACGGCACTGCTGGCGGGTACCGGACGCGGCTCGCAGCTGGGCATACTGATTCGCAACGCGCAGGTGCTGGAAACTACGTATGCGGTGAACCGCATCGTGCTGGATAAAACCGGGACCGTCACCGAGGGCACAATGCGCGTGGCGCGCTTCGGGACCTTCGACGATTTCACCGACGTCACGGCCGACAACGCCTCTTCAAAGAGCGAACGTTCTGTATCTATTCTGAGCGATGCCGCAGCTGTGGAGGCGCTGAGTGAGCATCCAATAGCCCATGCTATTGCGCGTTTTGCGACAGAAAATTATGGAGCGTTTCTGGGGTCCGTCGAGGGTTTTGAGGGCGTGCCCGGAGGTGTGCGCGGTGAGCTTGTGCCCGCCGATACCGACGGGGAGCCCCACCGCCTGGTGCTGGTGGGCACCCCCGAATACCTGCTGCAGGCAGGCGTTGCACTCACCGAGAAACAGCATCAAATGCTTGAGCAAACGCGCTCGGAGGGGCTGACCACTGTGGTTGTGGCTCGCGCGATCGGCACGAAGGACCCGCAGCCTGTGGGGCTCATCGCGCTGGCAGATTCCCCCAAGCCCGAGTCGGCGCAGGCTATCACCGAGCTTCACGAACTGGGCTTAGAACCCGTACTGCTGACCGGCGACGCCCCCGAGGTTGCCCAGGCTATCGCATCCAGCGTGGGGATTAATCCTGAGAACGTTTATGCGGGGGTCACGCCCGAACGTAAATCTGAGGTTATCGCGCAGCTTCAGGATGAAGGCTACCGGGTGGCGATGGTTGGCGACGGCGTGAACGATGCGCCTGCCCTGGCCCGCGCGGACCTGGGCGTGGCAATGGGCTCGGGTACGGATGTTGCGGTGCAGGCTTCGGATATTGTGCTGATGCGCTCGGATATGCGCGCGATCCCCATGTCGCTGCGGCTTTCGCGGGCGACTTTGCACACCATTAAGTCGAATCTGTTCTGGGCGTTCGCATACAACACCATCGCGGTGCCGGTCGCGGCGGCGGGGCTGCTGAACCCGATGATTGCGGGTGCGGCTATGGCGTTCAGTTCGGTGTTTGTGGTGCTCAATTCGATGCGCCTCACCCGATTTGAGCGGTAGCTAGGTCATGGCGGCGAGCTTCGGGTTCTGTGCGTCTTCGCGCAAACCCCTTGTACTCCCCCTGCTGACGCTGGCATGATAAGAGGAATCACATGACCGCACTGTGTTTCAGGGGTATACCTCTGAATTTTGTGGTGCAGGTAATACGCGCCGAAGCATCCGGGAGATTCACATGCCCAAATTAACCCCGCAAATGTTCACATTCCTCAACGACCCGCCGGTTGAAGGCACACTCTATGACCTTTACGACGCCACGCTCAAGCAGGGCAAACGCATGTTCCTGCATTTTCTGCCGAAAATCCACCAGCTTTTAGGTAAGGGGATCGATTGGAAGACTGAAGATGAGGGCTTCTACGCCGATAAATACATCCCCATCACCCCGCAGCAGGGAGAGTTTCTGTATATGCAGGCGCTGGCGCGCGGCGCGCGGAATATCGTTGAGTTCGGTACATCCTACGGCATCTCGACGCTGTATCTTGCCGCCGCCGCAAAACGCAATGGCGGCCGCGTAATCACCTGCGAATACGTGCCTCATAAGGCGGAGGCCGCGCGGAAAAATTTTGAGCGGGCGGGGCTTGCGGACTATATCGAGCTGCGCGAAGGCGATGCGCTGAAGACCCTGCAAGACCTGGATTTCAGCCCCGATTTTGTGCTTCTCGACGGGTGGCCTGACCTGGTGCATCCCGTCTTTCAGCTGTTGGAGCCGCATCTTGCCGACCGCGCCGTGATTGCCGTAGACGATGTTGAGGGGTTCAGCCCGTCCATGGAGGATTACCTCGACTATGTGCGCACCCCCGCCAACGGATACGTCTCAACGACTCTGCGACCGCATAAGGCCCTGGAATACACCGTAAAAGTGGCGTAAACACTGGCGTGCCCACGCCCCATCTCATCACAACCAAATAGATTATAGTTTCAGAAGGAAAGGTAGTCCCTGATGAAAACTTTACCTATTATCTGGCAGCACCTTGTCAATGCCGAAAAACAAACCTGCTCACGGTGCGGTACAACAGGTGAGGAGCTGCGCAAGGCTTTACAGGTATTGGAAGCTGAGCTCTTGCCTCAGGATATTCAGCCTCATCTGGAAATCCGTACAATGAGTGAAGAAGAATTCTTGACTCATCCTGAGGAATCCAATCGTATCTGGATTATGGGTGTACCCCTGGAAGATCTAGTGGGTGGGATACAGGGAAGCAGCACCTGCGACGATGTGTGCCACGGTGAACAGTGCCGAACCGTCGAGTCCCAGGGGAAAACATATGATGCAGTTCCAGCCTCTCTGATTGTGCAGGCCGCTCACCGGGCTCTTTCACCTGAAAAACTAGTTGAAAATCAGCGGCGGTTTGTCCAAACGATATGTTGTTAACCGTGAGAGCTCATCGAAAGCATGTGCTGGGCAACGCAGTAAGTCACGCTGTGCGAAAAAACCGGCGGGAGGCGCATCCCTGCTCGATATACTAAATTCCGTCATAGAAACCCAGCATAGATAAGGGAAAATCATGATTCTCACCCGTGAACAAGCGCTCGAAATTTTCAAGCGCCGCGTTTCTACCCGCTCCTACGACCCCGCGCGTACAATCAGCGACGAAGACTTCAACACAATCCTTGAGTTCGCTCGTCTCTCCCCCAGCTCGGTTGGTTCCGAACCGTGGAAATTCCTGGTGATACAGAATAAAGAGCTGCGCGAGAAGCTCAAGCCTATCGCCTGGGGTATGGTCAATACGCTCGATGACGCCAGCCACGTGGTGATTATTGTGGCGAAGAAGAACGCCCGCTACGATTCCGATTTCCTGCTGCAGACGCTCGCGAAGCGCAACCTTCCCGAAGACCAGATGCAGATGGCAATGGGCATGTACAAAAAGTTCCAGATTCATGATATGAAGATCGCCGACGACGAGCGTGCCCTTTTTGAGTGGACTAGGAAGAACACTTATATTGCGCTGGCGAATATGCTCACGGGCGCAGCGATGCTCGGCATCGATTCCTGCCCCATTGAAGGCATGGACTACGATGCGGTCACCCAGCTCCTCACCGAGGAAGGGCTTCTCGACCCTGAGGATTACGGCGTATCCGTGGCTGCGACCTTCGGCTACCGCTCGCGCGAGATCGACCCGAAGCCGCGCAAGCCGCTCGATGAGCTCGTCGTGTGGACCAAGTAGCCTGCCCTCCACGGACTGGCTCACCCGATAGCTTCCATACATCAGTGCGGCTATTGACCTGCTGAGTACTACTGCCGAAAAAATTATGCGTGAATTCCGCGCCCGCGAACGCTAGCCTTAAAGGTGAGGGTTGTTTTGACACACCTTCGGAACGCCGCCGTGAAAGAGGAGCTGCATAATGTCCCTGCTAGATTTGCTGAACCGCCGCCGTTCGGTGCGCCATTACGACGAGAACCAGCCCATTGATGCCGATGTTGTCAAAGAGTGTTTGCGGGCGGCTCAGCTGGCGCCCACAAGTTCGAATATGCAGCTGTACGAGCTCTACCATGTGACTGATCCCGCCGTCCTGAGTAAACTCGCCGCAGCGTGCATGCACCAGCAGGCCGCCAAGACCGCGCAGCAGATGGTGGTATTCGTGACCCGCCAGGATTTGTACCGCCGCCGCGCGAAAGCCGCGCTGGAATTTGAACGCGGCAATGTTGAGCGTAACAGCCCGGCTGAGAAGCAGAAAGACCGCATCAAGAATTGGGAAATGTACTACACCAAGGCTATGCCGCTCCTGTACGCACGCTGCTTTGGTCTGCTGGGCGCATCCCGCGCGGCAATGGCGAATTGTGCGGGCCTGTTCGTTCCGATGATGCGTGAGGTTTCGGAGCACGATTATCGCGTGGTTGTGCACAAGAGCTGCGGCCTGGTGGCGCAGACGTTTATGCTCGCGATGACCGAGGCGGGGTACGACACCTGCCCAATGGAAGGCTTCGACAGCCACCGCGTGAAGAAACTCCTCAACCTGCCGCGCAATGTCGAGATTAACATGGTGGTCGCCTGCGGTATCCGCAAACCCGGCCACGGCATCTGGGGCGAGCGCTTCCGCCTACCCTTCGACGAGGTTTACCGCAGGGTTTAGAGTCTGGCGGGCCGAAGTGAAGGATCCCAACCCACCTTTATATGTCTTCTAAAAGAGGAGAACTTATGACCTATAAACATGAGTTCAGCTCTGACGACTGGTTTTGGCTTGATGAGCTGGGAGAGCTGGACCCGAGTTTCATTGAGGCGATCCAGCAGCTAATTTTGAACAAAAACAACCTTTAAAGGTTAATTTTCAGCTTTTTACCGACCGTGTTCCCCCGGTGAAGGCATAGCTCTAGTGGGCAGCCAAACAATCTGCCCCCTCCACCAAAATACTCTTGGGTTTACTGCCCTATAGGTGTTCTATGACGGTAAACTTTACTTCACCAGCTGCGGTGTCAAAAGACCCTTCATGGGTGGTTGCATCTTGCGGCGGTTCAGGAACAAGATGCTCCCATGCAGCATCGACAAACACCTCACAGCAGGAGAGAGTCTCCCCGGAGTCGCTATCGTAGGCGGCGCCCGCAAGATCACGGTAATACAACAGGGCGGTACCCACGTTCATGAGTGCATCCACCGAAGAAAAATTGGTGTTCGCCTGCTCGTCATGCGGCGTATACTCACGCAGGAGGATGTCACGAAGATTCTCGGGTGAGGCGGGGTCTTTGACAAGCAGCACCTGGCCGTCCTTCTCAGCAATACCGCTTTCTTCAAAGAAGGCACTTACCGCACCGGCACCACCAGCTGGCACATTAAATTCGATCAGCCCAATGAAGGCACGTTCAGCAAGAAACCCCATAGGTCCTGTTGCGACGCTGTGGACCCACACCACTTTTCCCGAAATTCGCGCAGCCGTTTCCTCAAATTCTGCTTCATGGTCTGCGCTGAAAAACAGGTAAGCGCGCACGTCAGAATGTTTAACGGCGTTCGCTAGGATATGCGTGAGCGTGTGGGTGATTGCAGAGCTGCTGTGATAGTACAGGTGATTTATGTACATGCGGGTTCCTCCTCGGGGTCCTAAAACTCCTGGAAGTTTCAAGCCTAACAGAGGGTGGCCGTTACATCTTTTTAGGACATGCGGCCGGATTCTCTGAAGGCACCGGTTACTTTTTGGTCCACACGTCTGGGGCGGCGCGGCGGCAGAAGAAAAATCCGCCAACACATACGTGATGCAAAACACTTGTTAAGTACGTGAGGATTTGCGTGCCCATGGCGTCTTCATATCAGCGCCGCAAGTTTTGAGAGACGACGGCAGGCGGCGACAGCCCTGTCGGATCACACAATATGTGGCAGTAACGGCAACTGGAACCCCGGCTACCACTGAACTTTCAGACAGAAACTCACCGATCTGCGCGCTAAGACCCCATACCAACATCCGCTCAGGCGCGCCCGTGCTATGGCGGATACTCACAAAGGAAGAACATCATGCTTGGACTCATCGGAATGATTATTGCTGGCGCTATTATTGGCGCTTTGGCCCGCCTCATTATGCGAGGCCACCAGAACATCTCGGTGCTGTGGACCATCATCTTGGGCGCTGTTGGCGCATTCGTAGGAGGAGGGATCGCCAGCTTCTTCGGTGTCGCAGATACCGCTGGCGTTGACTGGATTCGCTGGATCCTCTCCATTATTGCCGCCATTATCGCAATCTCCGTATACCTAAGCGTGACCGGCAGGAAGAACCAGTAGTCCATATTCTTGCGTCGCTTCAGCATCGCAGAAACAAAACTAGGCGGGTTATGCAGAAACTCCGAGTTTCTGCATAACCCGCCTAGTTCCATATGAGGACTACTCGCCTAGCAGACAGCTGAGCCGAGCAAACATGGGCAACAGTCGTGTTTGCGCACACCCGCCAATATAATGTGATACATACCACTGTTTTAATTCGTGAGGAATTCTGTACCTCAAGCGTCTTCATAGTAGCGTCACCATTGACTGCAAGAACGGATAAAGGGCGTGGGTAGCGCCCAAACTCCCCAGCCGTCGATGCGTGCCGCACATATCAAACATCATAATCCGCGCAGCGGAAAAACACATGAAATGAGGCTCCCATGAGCGATAACTCCATCCCCCAAACCGGCCAGCAGCGCGAGCGCGAAAACAACAAGGAGATTAAGAAACAGGACAAAACCCCTCGCGGTCCCCTACAGACTTCACACGGTGTAACCACCATTGAAGAGAACGTTGTTGCCAAAATCGCTGGCATGGCAACCCGCGAAGTCCCCGGTGTGTACGATATGGGCAATGCTGTACGCCGCGCCTTCAGCGCTGTGACCGACCGCATCCCCAACGCCCAGACCAATGTTGCTGGCGGTATTAGCGTCCAGAAGGGCGAGACCCAGGCGGCCGTAGATGCTACCGTCGTGGTCGAATATGGAGTCTCCATTGTGGAAGTAGCCAATGCTATCCGCCGCAACGTTATCGAGCAGATTGAGGGGACCACGGGGCTGGAGGTAGTAGAGGTCAATATCGACGTCACCGACGTTCACCTGCCCGACGACGACTCCAATTCTGCTGACTCCGCCGACCTCAAGTAACCAGCCACGATCTGAGGATCTTTTATGAAGACAACACACCTGGCCCTCTTGGTGGGCCTATTCCTGGGAACAATTCTTGCTTTCGGTTCCTTCACCGATTTCATCCTGGTGGCACTGTGCGGCCTGGTTGGTACGGTGGTGGGTCTTTACCTGGAGGGCCGGGTCGATGTCCAAAGCATCCTTAATCGATGGAGGAAGTAATGACGGAGACCAGCACACAGCCCGCTGCTGCCGGTGCAGAGAGTTCCGGGCAGGAGCAGCGTGGCGTCACCGTCATTCCCGCCCAGGTTGTTGCGCAGATCGCGGCCCAAGCCGCCTATGAGAGCGCAAATGTGGGCTCGAACGCCGGAGGGCTGCTCGGGATCGGGGCACGTCGAAATTTCCATTCGCGTCCCGAGGCAAAGTGCGATATTTACGGCCAGGTTGCAGTCCTGCACCTGGATATCGGCCTGACCTTCCCCACAGCATTGGTTTCAACCCTGCAACAGCTGCGTGAGCATGTGAGCCAGCGTGTCGAGCACTTCACCGGGTTGAAGGTTGAGAAGATCAACATTGAGATCTCCTGGCTCAACCCGAGCAGCCAGGCAAGGAGGGCTCTGCGATGAAAACCCCCGTACAACATCTCATCCGGCGCCCGTCGCGGAGTGCACCTGTCATTGTCCTAGCGTTACTACTTCTCATCGTAGGAGGGCTGGGCGTCTGGGCGTTGGGAAACCGGCTCCTGAACGGAGCGTGGCCGAATGAAATATCCTCAGCAGTCAGCAGGATCGGCTCCACGATTATCGGGTCGCCAGCGGTACTAGCAACGGCCTGTTTTGTGGCCGTATGTGGTCTGTTCATGATTCTTCTTGCCCTGTGGCCGGGGGCTTTTGAACGCACTGAGGTTCTTGCAGATAACGTACCCGGTCAGACAGCCATTTCACGTCGTGACCTAGCAAAGCTGGTACAAACCCATGTCGAGCGGGTCGATGGTGTTCACAGCACCAGGGTTCGAGTCCGTCGAACGCGCGTGAATGTGACCGTGTTCAGCGTTCTGGATGACCTCGAACCTGTGCGTCAGGCAGCACAGAAGGCAGCTGAGCAGGCTATACAGACTTTGAAACCCGTCGGAACCGCACACAGCCGAGTGCGTATCCAGCACACGAGCTGAAAGAGAGAAAACCATGCGTTCTGTATCTGGAATTCTCAATAGGATAGTCCTTGCGGTATGCGGTTTGCTGATCACCGCAGCAGCCCTCTGGGTTGTGGCTTCCGGCATAAGTTTGGATCAATCATGGCCCACGCTTAGCTCGGTTCTCGCCAAAGCTGACACCCGGGTCGGTACCTGGGCCGGGCCCCAGGCGAACTGGCTGTTGCCAGCTGCCGCCCTCGGGTCGGTTCTTCTCATCGCGTTGGGCTTGGTTCTGCTCATTAAGCAGGTGCCCCGTAAAGCTGCCGCGTCTTCCTTGCGTCTGACAGGCTCCGACGGCACACTGCTGGCCACACTCAGCCCCGATGTCATAGCCCAAGCGCTGTCTGAGCGGGCCGAAGACGTCCCTGGGGTTCAGCGGTGCTCAGTATGGGTCACCGGTTCACCCAGCAACCTGTGGGTGCAGGCAACCGTCACCGTAGCAGAGAACAGCGAGGTTGCATGGACCGTGAGCGAGCTCAGGAACCGACTTGACCACGACGTTAGTTCCTCTCTGGGAAAGCACGCTCGTCAGATCGACGTACTGCTGCACCTAGAACAAGCCACCAAACCCCAGAGTGCAGCCCATGCTGTGGCCGGCAAACACTCATTAGAAAGCGGCGGTTCTGATAATCATGACCGATGAAAAGCGCAGCAATGCAGGGCAGTCCACCGGTCCGCCCACCGACCCTGTGCCTCATCCGAACACTGCGTCTCAGGGCAAAGACAGGTACCTGGTGCTGCGAGCCCAGGACGGCGACATTGACGCGTTCGAAAAGCTTGTCGAACGTTATCAAGGACGTCTGTTCCGCACCGCCTACATGATCGTGCGCAACCGCCACGACAGTGAGGACATCGTCCAAGAGACCCTTGTTCAGGCGTGGCGGAGCCTTCATCTGCTTCGGGATCCTGATGCCTTCCGGGGTTGGCTCATGCGCATCTGTACGAATAAGGCCACCAGCAGCATTCGTCAGCACCAGCGCCGGGCCACTGACCCTTACGATTCAGAAGGTCTTGAGAGCGCGAGCATCCTACCTGACACAACGTCGACAGCGACCGAGGATCCGGCGCAGTCCAGTGAGGTAAACGCCCAGATAGAAGCATTAGCCAAACTGTTGGCATCCGCTCCCGAAGAGCTGCGCATCGTCTGGGTGCTTCGAGAGGTTGATGACATGTCCTACGAGGAGATATCCCAAACCCTAAACCTAACCGAATCCACAGTCCGGGGGAGGCTGGCACGCGCCCGCTCCCTCGTGATGCGCCACATGAAGGAGTGGGAATGATTTCCACCACCCGCATCCCACACGAAGAACCGCGGCACGCACAGTCGACTCAGTCTTATGAGCTTGACGAAGCCTCCACACGGGAGTACCTGCGTCTAATTGCTTCTCTCCACAAGACTTGGGACACACTGGAATCACAGTCGAGTCCATCGGTGATGCCTCAGCGTCATATGATGGATGCGGTAATCGCCGAAACGCGCCACGGTGCCCAGGTAGAGATGCCGCCGACCGGCTTAGGACCATATAGCATGTCCGAATTCTCCCTGCGCGCCCTAGTGCGACGCAGTGTAGACTCCGTACCCGGAGCTCATGCACTAAAGTCTTCCTTTAAGCATGACCCAGCACCCGAAGGTCAGCGGGAGTTGGGAATACCGAATACAATCTTCTGCCGTATCTCCGCACAAGCTACAACCAGTAGCCTCTCCCAACTTGCTCAACAGGTCCGTGATGCGGTACGCCAGGCGTGTTATGAGAACCTAGAATTGTCCCCAACCGTCAATATTCATATTGAGGATCTGCACGATGACGATTAACCTCTCAGCAGCCGAATTGACTCATGTAGTCACGGCCGTTCCTGGAGTGCGCGGCATTGAACCGGGGATCGGCTCCACGCTGAAAGCTATCGGCAGCCGTATGAGCGGCGACCCTGCGGCCGCCCGATTCGGGGTTATCATCGAGTCGGGCGGGCAGAAGGTCATTATCGAGATTGGAATCGACGGCTCCCGTGCGGTCAAAGAAATTGTCCGCGATGTTCAAGAGGCGGTTCTGCGCTCACTGTCGCAAGCAAGTCGAGAGGGCGGCGCTTCGGGGTCAGGCTCCAAGCCCCAGCCTCAGGTGAGGGTGCGAGTACAGTCCCTTCTCTGAACGCTGCGTATCGCAGAGCCGTCTCCGTTTCAGGGAGCACACATACCGCTAAGGGTCTAGTCCGTTCGCACATAGATGCCGTGGGGGGGGGTCACCAGTCGATGCCTCAACGCGATGCGTGAGCTAGAAGACCGTGAAAAAAACTCGTCTTCAACACCTAAATTCCGCGTATTCCCCGGAAAAACTATGCTTTAATCCACACATCCGAGGCGGCACGGCGGCCGAAGATGAATGCACGCACGCCCTGGTACCACAGGATGTACGCCGCCCACAGCCCCAGGTACCCCACCGTGGCACTCAGCAGACCGCCGGAAACCGCCCAGTAGATCCCGAAAATGACGGGCGCATAAACAACCAGCATCACAAATGAGCCAATTGCCAGGTATTTCACGTCCTGAGCACCCATGAGGATACCGTCAAGAACGAATACATATGCGGCTATCGGCTGCCCCACGCCAATCACGAGGGTAGCCCACGCGAAGAGGGTGGCGACGGGCGCATCCTGCGTGAAAATCCAGTTTCCGAAGAAGCCAATCACGGGCGCAACAACGCCGGTGACAACCCCGTACACCAGGCTCATACGCACCAGGCGATTCTTGAGCTCACGCACTTTCGCACGCCCGGATTCAGCCGTCAGGTCGCGTTCTCCAAGTTCCTTGCCCAGCAGTGCCTGCGCCGCTATTGCAAGAGAGTCCAGGGCAAAGAGCAGCAGGTTGAACACGCTCATGCCCAGCTGATATGCCGCCGTCTGCTCGTCGCCCAGGCGAGCCACCACAAATACGGTAGACAGCAGTGCCAGGCGCATCGAGAGGGTGCGCAGCATCAGCCAGGACCCGAGGGATAGCACGCCGCGCATCCCCGCAATATCGGGACGCCAGGTCACACCCCGCGGGCGCATCTTAAGATGAATAAATATACCGAGTGCGAGCGCCATGCCCCACTGCGTGAGCGATGTGCCCGTCGCCGAACCGGCCACGCCCCAGCCGACCGGGTATATCAGCACCCAGTTCAGCGCCACATTCACCACGGTGCCCACACCCGCAACTTTGAGCGGGGTCACGGTGTCTTGCAGTCCGCGCAGGGTGCCCATGAGCGCCAGAATCATCATCATGGGCGGAATGCCCCACAACGAGTGGTGCAGGTAGTCGCGCGCATAACCGATGGTTGCGTCGTTCGCGCCCATGCCGCGCAACGCAGGATCGGCAAAGATATAACCCACACCCATAATGAGCAGACCGAGTCCAAGCGCAACCCACACGCCGTCCACGCCGATACGGTAGGCGTGCGCCAACCGATGCGCCCCGAACGCGCGCGCAACCGCCGGGGTCACCGAGTATGCGAGGAAGTTCATGAGTCCCACCACGGTTGTGATGAGGGTTGCCGCAATGCTCATGCCCGCCAGGGTTTCGGTGCCCAGCTGCCCCACGAGTGCGGAATCGGCGAGCACGAACAGCGGCTCGGCAATCAGCGCGCCGAAGGCGGGTACGGCGAGCGCCAGAATACGCCTGTTGAGCGATTTTTCGGGTTGAGTTTTCCCAGAGTCCGCATCGCCTTCCCCCAGGTGAAGGGGGATGCTGCCGGTGCGCGGGGTCGCATCCAGCAGGTTTTGGGGTTCGTGCGTGCTGGCGGTGCTGTCGGATGTGTTCGCGGCGCCTGATGTGTTGGGTTCTGAGGCCTTGTTGCTCATAGGTACAGCCTACTCCCGCACGTATAGCACGTCAGCGATGTGTTTATCTGTCTCACGCTATGACCGCTTCTTATTCCGCGAGCAGGTGGTTTTTGGTTTGAGCAGGTAGGAAAAACTCACCTGTTCGGCCAAATCCTACCTGCTCGCGGTTCTTAACGACGATCGCGGGGTGAGAAGAAAGCGGAACTGGGTTTAGCCTTTTCGCCCCCGCAGCTCGTCTAGGGCACGGCGTTCTTTCTTGGTGGGTCGCCCGGTGCCGCGTTCACGTTTGGCGACCGGCGGCATCGACAGGTGCGCGGGGCGCGGCCCCGAGAGGTCTTCGTAACAGGTGACGGCGATCGGCGCGCCCACCCGTTTGGTGATGAGTTTTTTGACCTTAAACACGCGTTCCCAGCCGGGGTAGCGCACCCGCACGATGTCGCCTCGTTTGAGTTTTTGTGAGGGTTTTGCGGATGCATCGTTCACGCGCACGTGCCCGCCTTTGCATTCGTCGGCTGCGAGTGCGCGGGTTTTGAAGATGCGCACCGACCACAGCCAGACGTCGATGCGGGCGCTGGTGATCTCTTCGCTCATACTTCCCATTCTAGGAATCTCCCCCATGCGGCGCGAGCAGATAGTATTTTGAAAATACTATCTGCTCGCGGATCTACTCGCAGGCGGTGTCGCTATGTGTTTGCCGTTTTCCAGGGAATCTCAACGTTGTCCGGCACATCTGCGCTCGCCTCGGTTTTCGCGCGAACGCTCGCGGTATCATCCTCTGCGCTCATGTGAGTTGCTCGGCGTTCCTTCCACGCCCAGCCGATTGCCCCGGCGAGAAGGCCAAACCCTGCCCAGCCCAACAGCACAGCCCATTGCAGGGAGTTTGAAGCATCCGGAAAATAGGCGATATTCCGCAGCAGCGTGTTGGATGCGCCCGGCACCATCAGCTGCCCGAAGGCACCCCAGGGTGCGGGGATGAACTGCCACGGCATGTTTGCCCCGGAGAGCGGGTTGCCGATGAACATGGAGATCACGGCGCCAAGACCGATACCGACGGCGTCGGCAAACAACGCGGACATTCCGATCATGAAGGAGGCCGTCGCGAAAACGGTCATGCCGAAGGTCGCCCACAGTGCCCCGAAATCGCCGGGAACAAACCCGAACCAGGTTCCTAGAATAAGGGTCATGAAGAGTCCGCCAAGAATCCCGTAGAGTCCTGCAGTCGCGAAGCGTCGCACGGTTCCTTTGACAAGAGAGATACTGAGAACCCCGCCGATTATGCCGCCCATAACAAGCGGGAATGCGGCAACCGCCAGACCCATACCGTTGGGATCGCCGTCGCCGAGCGGTACGACTGCGGTGGTTTTGACCTGCGCCTGCTGCAGTTTTTCCTGCTCGGTTTTCAGCTGTTTGAGCTGCTGGGTGGCGATAGCGCCCTGCTGCCCGCCCGCCTGGGCGGCCTGCTGCAGTGCCTGAGTTTTGGCTGCGGTAGCTTGCTGCTGCACTTGAGCGTTCATCTGCTGGGCTACGCCGGTGAGCATCTGGTTTGCGGATGCGTTTGCGGCGGGCGCGGTCATGACCTCGGGCGCCGCACCTTCGGTGAAGACGATCGCGCCGTAGGTTTCACGTTCTTTGATCTGCCGTTCGGCGTCTTCGCGCGAGGATGCCTGTTTGAACTCGAAGGTTTCGATTCCTCGATCTTTGAGTCCTTGCTCGAATTGGCTGACGGCTGCTTCCGGTCCCGCGATGGAGACGGGCAGGTTTTTCGTCTCCATAGCTTTAGTGGGCCAGGTGAAGGCAAGAATCACGATGCTGACGATGACGGATGCCAGCGTGGCGATGGCGATAACCTTGCGCCAGGATGAGGGCTGCTCTGTCTCAGCGTTGCTGGTGGTGTGTGCCATAAAACTCTCCAAACAAAATAACTGTTTTGTTTATCAACACGCAAGACTCTACTCTGCATAAAGACCAGATGCAAACACAACAGGTATTTTGTTTGAAAAGTCACAAAAAGATTTACCATTCTGCTTGCAAATAGACACCCCTCACCGCACGGTATACCCTAGAGGCATGCCACGTCTGACCGAAGCCACTAAACAGGCACGTCGACGCCAAATTATCGACGCCGCCTTCACGTGTTTTACCGCCAAGGGGTACACCCATACCTCCATGAGCGACATTATTAAAGAATCTGGGCTTTCCTCGGGTTCCATCTACTCGCACTTTGACGGCAAAGGCGATATTCTGCATGCCACCGTTCAACAGCGTATCGATATGATCACCGCTGCTTACCAGAAACTCAATACTCCCTCACCACGCGATATTATGCGCATGATTTTTAGCACCTCAGCCGTCGAAGCGAACTTCACCTCAATGTTGCGTATCCGCCTGGAAGCTTTTACTGTTCCCGAGGTGCAAGAATCCACCAACACGCTTTTTACTACCCTGCACGATATTGTTGCCCAGTCGCTCACCCCTTGGGGTCAGCAGTATCTCAAGGCGAAAAATAAACGCAAACCTTCTGCCGACGAACTGCATTCTTTCGTCAGCGACACAGCGGATGCGCTCATCCTCACTTTCCAGGGGTTTATGGTGCGCTCAACCCTGTCAGCCTCAACCAATCGGGAGCATCTCTTCAACATTGCACTGAACCTGCTGCCTGAATAGAAAAGCAATCTACAGAGATTGTTTACGGGGTTTTAGGTTCGATAGTTAACAGTATGCGCCCGGGCAGGAAACCACCTGCCCGGGCGCGGTATTCGCTGCGCCTCAGCACTATAGGCGTATCACACCAGCTCCTAGGGCACCTCAAATGCCCACACATTATGGATATAGGGGCGGCGACTGAAATCACCATTCCAGTCCACCTGCATCCCGTTTCGCTCTAAAACAGGCACCACTTTATCGCGCATCATAGCGACAGACAGACGCTCATATATTTCGTCTTTTTCTTCCTCACTCATTGCTTCGAACTGTTCTTTCGTGCAGTGAGCGGGCCAAAATATGCCATACCCCAGGAAAACACCCCGCCCCTGTGGGATGGCTTCGGCATCTTGCTGGTGGTAGAACACATACCCGTACCAGGTGCGGGAACTATCGCGCTCATCAACAATTTCGTAGTTGCCGCAGGTGCCGCAGCAGGTGAAGTTGCTGCGCCCCAGAATTCCTTCTTCCGCCAGCTGTGCAAAGGCACGCTCGAGGTTGCCGTCTTCACGGGTAATACCGAGCTCTTGAGCCAGGCTGCGGTGCCGTTCAATCACTTGGCGCGCATAAGCATTAATGGCTTCTTCGGTGGGGCGAGACGACTTTTCAGTGTCCTGATCGTCATCAGACAGATAGTCGATACTATCTAGAATCACCTCCGCGTACAGCTCAGGGTCACCTACTCCCCTCGCGAGGTGGGTGCGAATATCGTCCTCAATTACCTCACGTGTTTCTTGATCGACACCCCATTCGGCGGGCACGGGTGGGTCGAGGGTAAGACAATGGTTATACCAAGTGGTAGCGGTTTCTTCAGTAATTTCTTGGCTCATGCCCCCAGTGTACAAGCTCTGCTGTGTGCTGGCTCGTGGTTTCGTCACGCCAGCGGGCACCATAACTTCGCACACAATAACCCAGTGATACACAGAGAATACCGCGCGGAAAATATTGCCCAGAGTATGCGAATGCGGGGTGCCGCCTACACTTTAGGCGGCACCCCGCGTCCTTTATACTCCCAAAAAGCAACCGCTAACAACTGCTTTTTGCTGTTTCACGTGAAACATTTGCCGATTAGCTACAGCATGATGCCGCCCGGCCATCAAGCACTATGCCCACGATTCACGCGCAACCATTCTGGTCAGCGCCAACGGACCACCATTGCTGTTACCGTGGTACCGACCGAAGTGCACATAAGGGCCGCGGTGTGCAGTATCATTCAGCCGCGGCGAGTACTGGCCATTAATCACGTAGTAGAAGAAATCCTTCTTAACAATAATCTTCCCGTCAATATTGCGGTTGGCCGCTAGAGGCTTCTCCAGCTTCATGGTGTGCAGCACCACCGGCTCCTTGCCGCGTTTGGCCGGGTCATAACGGAGCACCTGTGCAATATCGCCGCTGAGGTACTTGCCGTTTTCATCGCGCACACGGCCGCCGGGGCGCAGCGTCAGCACATAGCATCCGTCGGTGGCCTCACCCCGGAATTTTGAGGCAATGCCGAACGGCCCATCGTGCTCGCGGCCAAATACCAGGTAGCCGTACTGCCAGGTGGTGGAGGGCAGCCTGTTTTCCCAACGCATTGAAAAGTCTAGGGTGTAGTTCTGGCGCGTGGTCATGCTCACCAGCGGGCCCAGCAGCACCGACTCATCATGGGGCTGACTGTGCACGAGGGCCCCGCGGGAATAGTCGGGCATATCACGCGGGTTCGTAACTTCAGCCGGAATCATCCCGTGCAGGCGGCGCCCCTCCCCCAGCTTTAGGTTGGGGTCGAGGTTACCGCCGGTAATCCAGTACGGGTCCGGGCACATAAACCCGCGCACACCCAGGGCACGGAAACGTTGGTGCACACTGCGGCGGTGAATCTCCCACACAATTACGGGCTTGCCGTAACCTACCACCTTACGCACATTCTCCACAGACATGGTGCCGGATGCGGTACCGCGCGTGTTCTCGTAGAAGGGCACCCCAATAGCGTCCACAGTGGCGGAGGCGGCCATGCGCTGGATTCCAGGCTGGCTGTCATTAGCGTCGAAGTAGCACCAGGTCTGGCATCCTGCTGCCTTGGCCTGGGTGAGGAAGCGGGAGTTGGGGTCGTATTTGCCGTTGCCGTCACGGTAGACTTTTACGACGGTGCGGGCGGCAAGATTGCGGCGCTTAATCGTCTCAAGCAGCAGGCGCTGGCCTTGGCCGTCTTTCGCTTCAATGAACAGAATGGTGTTGCGGTTAATGACATCAATGGAATCCAGTGCCTCATCCAGGGTAGGAATCAGCTCAAGCGGGGCGCCTTCACCGAGGGTTTCACGCATGTTCACATATACGCTGCGCAGCCGCACGTAGGTATTGTGGCGCACTACCATATTTGACCCCGTAGTGCGCTGCAGGGTTTCGTCGTGCATGCACACGAGCCTGCCGTCGGAGGTAGTGCGCACTGAGATTTCGACGGCTTCCGCGCCGCGCCGCACGGATTCTGCGTATGCGTAGGCGGTGTGTTCGGGGTTAACGTCTCCTGCGCCACGGTGGGCGATGAAGAATTCCTGACGGCGGATAAAGTTGTGTGCAGCAGTTGATGCGGCACCTGGGAGTGTCCCCTGCGCCTGCGGGGCGGCGTTTTGCCTCGCTTCTGCGGCAGATGCACTGCTTGCCGTCCCAAAGACGCTTGCGGCTGCTCCTAGTGTTCCGGCGCCAATAAAGGCACGACGGTTCAAGTTAAAGTTGAATGTTGTCATCGGGTAGTCTCCCTCGTTCATTCGTTGTTAATTCAGTTTTACGTGTGTTATGTGTGTGCATTAAGCCCTAATTGTAGTGAACTTATGCTTTAAGTAGCATATCTATTTTTAAGCTGTCTGTCTCTGTTTTCTAAAGATTTATGCGTGTTTTTTGCAGCAGAAAATAAAGCCCCTAGTCAGGGGCACAAAATGGTTTCGGTTAACAGCCGTTCATCCGGAGCATTACGCGGCTAACAGGGCCTCCAACGCCCGGCAAATACGCAAAGTACGCATAAAAATAGCCCGCCGGGCGGGTATCGGAGGGGCTCGATACACGCGACGGCGGGCGAGATTAGGTGCGGAAAAGTGAAATTTACTATTTCTTGGTGGCTTCAGCAACGCGGTCGCCAGCTTGAACGGTGCGGCGAGCGTCAGATTCCTTAGAAATATTGAACTTCGCGGTATTAGTAATCATCACCATGGTTTCTTTTGAGGGGATGCGCCCTTCAATTGCGGCCCAGTCCACCTTCACAATGGGGTCACCTGCATCAACCTTATCGGCGACTTTAGCCAGACCCTCAAACCCTTCACCACCAAGGTCTACGGTGTCAATGCCGATGTGCACCAGCACCTCACCGCCGTTAGGGGTGCGAATCATAAATGCGTGCAGGGTGTCCTGAATGAGCGCAATCTCGCCGCTAACAGGGGCGCAGATAACACCATCGGTGGGGTCCACAGCGTAGCCATCACCCATCACACCCTGCGAAAAAACAGGGTCTGAAACCTCGGCGAGAGGCAGGTATTCACCGCTGACAGGTGCTACATAAATTTCGGCGGCAGGCTGTTCTGCAGCTTCTTTTTTCTTGCCGAATCCAAACATATAATCTCCTTCAGTGGGGTGAGGTGGTCATGAAACCGATGCGATCCCCTGCGGCGATCTGGAACACGTTTCTGCATCAAGGATACCGTATTCAGCGGGTGAGGGGTGTGGCCAAAGCCCCATGACGCATTATGGAAGTGTGCCGCACCACTCGTTTTACAGGTTTCCCGGCCTGGGGTTAGAGCGGTTAAGCCGTGCGCGCATCCTTGCAGCATCCCCCTGTCAGCACGGATACAACGCGAGTAAACTTAGGAGCAAGTTCAGGCACATGATGGTGCATCGATAAACAACAGCGGAGTGGGTATGAGCAAAGAGCAGCCAACAGGCACTATTCTTGAGGTCTTCATCCCGGGCCCGGGAGAGAACCCCAACGACCCGGGCGATGTGGAACGCAGCGCCTTTTTAGGCGCGGCGCAGCAGGCTTTGGATGACGGGGTTGATATTGAGGTATTTGCCACCGACACCTACCCCTCAGCGTTTGAGGAGTGCGAACCGGTGGCGGAGCAGATTGCTATGAGCGGCCTTGAGGTTCTGCCTATTATGTTGGTAAATGGCGAAGTAAAAGTATCATTCATGTACCCCACCGCTGAGCAGCTGAAACGTTTTGCAAAGGCGCACACAGTCAAAAGTCCGAAGGTTAATGCGGCTGCGGCAGCCTGTGGGCCAACTGGGGGCACAGGCACCCCGGTGCCTGATTTATCGCCGGGCGGGTTACGTGAACCCGCCGGGTTTGCGGCCACTCTTGCCGGGAAGAAGCCTCAGGTGGTGGGTGGTCCCGATATTGGTAACCGCGTGAATCTCATGGGCGGGGATACCGGTGACGGCATTCCTACAGAGGGTTCTGTTGCCATCAAGTCCGGCGGCTGCGGATGCGGTGGCTGCGGGTGTGGCAGCAAGTAGCCCGCCATCAACCAGCAGCTAAATATTTAACACCAAAACATGGGCCTCACCCTTCACGGGTGAGGCCCACACTGCTATTGGTAGTAATACGGTGGCTGCTGCTCGTACCCTATTTGGGTGTATTGCGGCACCACCCCGCCCCCATACGCAGGGTAGGCTGCAGCTGCTTGCTGCATGGCTAGCCGCTGATGTTCACGCTGCCTCTTAATGTCCTGCATATGCCGTGCACAGTCTACCGAGTAGAGAATGCAGACTACCATCCATACTATACACACAATAAATATGAGGAGAATATGGACGGTTAATTCTATTGTTGTATTATCAAGCCGCGAGGGGAAAAAGGAAAAAGCGGCGATTCCTGCAAGTACTGCACCGTAAATATTTATACCCATAACCAGGCCAAAAAGTTTTCCGCGCTGATACATAAAAGCACTAATAATCTGCAGGATAATATACACAATATAGGGGATGCTTAAGATCGAAAGTACAATGGCGAAGAAAATGCCTAAACCTTTTTCATGGCCGGTCGACTTTAATATAGGAGTTGTTATCATAAAAATCCAGAAACCAATATGTGCTGCATGCACAATAAAATGTAACCAGTAAAAAACAATATATATAGTATTGGGTTTCTGCGCACTCGGCCCATACGGCGCTACGGTGATCGGGGGCACTTGAGGGGGCACTCCCACGTAAGGGTTCTGCGGGAATCCTGGGGTACTCATGTGATACATCCTTAAATTTTAAAAACTGTAGCTATCTACCGTCGGCCACCTTAATAGTGTTACCTATTGAGGGCGCTCCTGATTGGGGTGTGCGTCCAGGGCAGCGGGTGGGTGCGGATAGGGAGCCTGCACCGCCTGTTGAGTTGGCGGGATGGGGTCAGCGGACGGATAGGCAAACTGCGGCGGTACCACGCCGTTATTGGGGTACGTCGGCTGCGAGGCGAACATACGTGCCGCCTCTTCCTGCCGCCGATGGCTTGCTATTTCTAACATGTAAAAGATTCCCATAACAGTGTCAAACACCAAGAACGGTAAAATAAACGGGTTTATCGCAAAAGCTACAACCATAGGTAACCCACAGGCCACGAATCCATAAATATTAATGGCCCGTACTACACCTAACAACTTTCCTTTACTATAAAAATAAGCACAGAAAGCCTGCAATATGATGTTCACCATATATGTTATATTGGGTACAACAAACAGGATGGTTACAATAAAGTAATATTCTTCTGCACCGCGAAGAAAGTTAAAATATATACACCATAAGCCCAGAAGCATAATAACCATTGGTACATAAGCACGCACCCAGTATAAGGCAACATATTTAAGCGGTGAGACCTCTACAACAGGCGGCGACATAGCCCCCTGCGGCGGCAGCGGCGCAGCAGGAAAAGCCGGTGGAGCATACGTGGGAGACGGCGGCGCCTCGGTCCTCTGCGGTACAAATTGATACTGCCCTTGCTGATTTGGTTCATAAGAGTACACCGTATACGATGATTGCACCAGCGCCTGAGGCTGCTCGTATAACAGCGAGTAGGGGAGGTGATCTACATCGTACACAGACTCTTCAGTGTGTCGTTGCTGAAATATGTTATCGGCGCTCATGTAGGCATCCTAAACACCCAACCTGAAGGTAAGCTGGCAATCTGGCACGGAATTATTAAAAACCATCAAATATCAACCCAAAATATCAAATAGTGAGAAATTCGCGTCTTCTCCGAACCCGCTACCCCCTCCGCTAGATTACTAACACACGGGTGGCATGATGTGCTGTTTTCCCAAGGTTTTACAACGGGCCGGTGCCAGCCAGTGCTCACCCGCACAATGCGATATGCAGGCGTTTAGTGATCGTGGGTCTTATGTTGCTTGGAACTTGGGTGGGATTGCGGCCGCTGTTGAGAGCTTTGGGCTTGCTGCACCAGATGCTCAGATACAACCGGGATACCGGGGAGAAGACTGTTATGTTCGCCCGAGTCGCTCGAGGCGGGTTCTTTATCGTGGGTTTCCGTAATCTCTATCTCAGGCTCATCGCTCTGGGTGACGGCTGGTGCTGTCGTCTCTGTGGGCGCATCGGTACTGGTCGGCTCTGTGCTTTCAGGCGCAGTAGTACTGGAGGATTTGGTGCCTTCTTCGGGGTTTTCGGTAGGTTTTTCCAGGGTATCCGAGTGTACAGGGGGCGTTATATTGCTTAACGACGTTTCACGGGGTAAGTCCTCGGCAGTTACGTATTTCTCATAGAGATGCCGACCGCCCTCCCCCAACTGGATATAACCTTTGGAGATTTTGGATGCCTGCGCCAAGCTGTATACAGCGCAAAATAGCTCGAAGGCGCACAGCATAATACCCGGAGTCATAAATATTTTGTAGAGCGACATGGTGATTCCCCACAAAAAGGGCAGGCTCAGTAACGTTAAGATATTAGCCGCGACGTTTACGGCAACACGTCCTTTATCAAGTTGGCCTAAGCTCAGTAAAAGCAGAATCGGGTACGCGAAGATTATAGGTGCAGGAAACACCACCCCAGATACCGTAGCAACCAATAGTGCAAGAAGCGGGAGCAGGAGAAAAAAGAACCGGACTCCAATAAAGACTTTAAAGGTACGTACAATCTTGGCGAGCGTGTACGCCTCAGCCTTAGTCTTGGGAGGAACGATAGAGGTTTCTGACGCACCTCCAGTGGATGCAACACCAGCAGACACGCGGTTTGTCTGCTTAGCATCCTCGCTAGCAGGTGCGGGTTTTTCAGAGGTTTCATGCGGCTCCCCGCGTGTGCTTTGCTCCGCATGGTCGTTGCGGCGCGTATCTTCATCCGCCGATTGAGGCGCCTGATCGTTTTTGTCCGTGTCTTCTGGCTGGGTGCCCTCCCCCGTTTGCTGTACGGTTCGGTCTTCTTTGTCCTGCGTTTGCTTCCGTATTTTTTCCTCAGCGGCTTTGTTCTCAAGCTGCTCAGCCAGCTCAAGCAGTGAAGGTACAGCGTGTAATTCCTCATTGTGTTTTGACATGTGCGCTCCTTGCCCGTCTGTTGCCCTTGCGATGAGCCCGATATTTTCAGGGTATTCTGCACATCTGAAGGATGACTTAAAAACAGGCACGCTTTGAAGGCTTCAGTCTTTGTATTTGCTGGCAGTTCTCCGGGCAAAGGCGCAAAAAGCGGAAAACAGCATCATGAAGGCCCGTTGTAGCTAAAATACGTATGCCCCGAACCGTCCATAGTTCGGGGCACTCATGTATTTTCACAGCTTGCGAGTATCGGCTACATTAGGGGCTGCTCAGGCGGGTTCTGAGGCCGTACAGGCTGAGATTGTGCGGTTTGCGCCTGTGCTCCCTGCACCCAAACTGTTTTATTCGTCCGACGGCGAGAATATTCTCGAACCGTCACGAAGATAAAGACGATGCAAAGGGCTATGTCTATGAAATATAGAGCCCAGTAGAGGTACGTCAAGCCACTGGCGTACCGGAAAAAGTCATCCATATGGGTGACCACATCAATTAGCGTTGTTATATCTAGAGCTTGAAGGATCAGACCAATAATATTGATGCTCAGAATAAATCCCAGCGCTTTAGACTTGAGATAGAAGATAGCGGCGAGTACCTGAAGGCCATAATATGCCATAAATGCACACATCAATGGCATGCGCAGAAAATCTTCTGCATCCCAATACTCGAATCCATACTCAGCGATAAACTTCACAATGTCATATATGCTCCACACGGACAACCCCAGGCTCACCATCATGAACGCAATACGCACCCCATAAAGCCAACGGAGCGGAAATTTAGGGTATGCCGTCGTCACGGCTATGGGCGCTTCCGTTTGGTTCGCGGCTCCCAGGTATGCATACTGCCCCGGTACCGTCGAAGCTTGAGAGCCGGAAGACTGCGACATCGCCCAAGGTTTTACCACATCTTGCGGGTTCTGTTCGGCAGAGTTGTCTTTCGATGATTGCTCGCACATAAATTCAAAACTACCATGCATGTCGCTCACGTCCCACTATTTTTGCCTCTTCGCAGGACTCGTACGACAAATTCTCCGCACATACTAAAAAGGCTCTTTATGTGATAGAAGCACTACAGCTATCACATAAAGAGCCTTTTGATGCCGGGGCAATCCGGCTAAGAATTACCTACTTGTTCAGCGAGGTGCCTACCGAACCGAGCTGCTGGCAAGCCTCGACCACGCGAGCTGCCATGCCCTCTTCAGCCTTAGCGCCCCACACGCGGGGGTCGTATGTCTTCTTGTTGCCGACCTCGCCGTCAACCTTAAGCACACCGTCGTAGTTGCTGAACATGTGACCGGCAACCGGGCGGGTGAAAGCGTACTGGGTATCAGTATCGATGTTCATCTTGATCACACCGTAGGAAACCGCATCCGCAATCTCCTGGGCGGTCGAACCGGAACCGCCGTGGAACACGAGCGAGAACGGCTTCTCCTTACCGTACTTAGCGCCGATCTCGTCCTGAATCTGCTTGAGCAGTTCGGGGCGCAGGTGCACATTACCGGGCTTGTACACACCATGCACATTGCCGAAGGTCAGCGCCGCAATGTAGCGGCCCTTCTCACCCAGACCCAGAGCCTCAACAGTCTTCACGGCATCATCAACGGTGGTGTACAGGGTGTCGTCAATAGCGCCTTCAACGCCGTCTTCTTCACCGCCGACGGCGCCGATCTCAACCTCAAGCACAATCTTTGCCTTGTGAGTGCGCTCCAACAGCTCGGCTGCGATCTTGAGGTTCTCGTCAAGATCGATAGCGGACCCATCCCACATGTGGGAGTTAAAGATGGGGTCTTCGCCGCGGGCCACAGCCTTCTCAGACTCGGCGAGCAGGGGAAGAACGAAGCCGTCCAGCTTGTCCTTGGGGCAGTGGTCAGTGTGCAGTGCAATATTTACGTCGTACTGCTTTGCAACCTCACGGGCGTATGCGGCGAACGCCAGGGAACCAACAACCATATCCTTCTTCGACGCACCCGACCAGTACGCTGCGCCACCGGTAGATGCCTGAACAATACCGTCAGAACCAGCCTCAGCGAAACCGCGAATAGCGGCGTTAAGAGTCTGAGAAGAGGTGACGTTTACTGCCGGGTATGCGAAGCCTTTAGCCTTCGCGTTCTCCAGCATCTCTGCGTAGACTTCGGGGGTTGCAATAGCCATGCTGACTCCTTGACTAGGATTCGACCACCCGCTTCAGGGGCGGCTCATATTGTTGGCGCACTCATGCGCCACCTGCACCCTCCATTTTAGCAAGGGCAGACCGATTTTCAGAGAGCAAAATAGGCGGTTTTTCCGCTCAAACACAGGTAAAGTAAGGTGTAATCGCACCTTAAGGAGAGACCCCGGACTATGGGTACCCAAGACAGTAACACCCAGCCCCAATCGCCCCTTCACCACAAATTAAACGCGGTGCAGGCACGTATTGACGCGCACGTTTTCGGCAGCGGACCCATGGCACAGTCGCTGGCGATTATCGAGAAAATGCGCGCCGAAGGTGCCACCGACCATGAGATAGACACCACCCTCCATAAGAAAAAACTGCCGTCAGTAGTGGATGTAGGCCGTAAATCTGTACGTCACCTGCCCAGCTGGTGGTGGTTAAACCGCCACAAGAGAAGCCTGGAGAACAAGATCAGCAAGCGCACGAAGCGCAATTAAGCACCCTCGCCTTCTCCGGCATATTATGCCGCTCAAAGCCATATATGGCACGGTTTTGCGTAATTTATCGACCAATATATCCGGCTGAGATTCACGCCTCAAAATGAATATTCTATGTATTTACATCAGAGGTGTCCTCAATTACATCCTAAGAATTTTTCTGTTATAGTCATTGACATACTATCTCGTGGGTTGCGCCACAAACTTGTGGTGTGATCCGCTGCTTATGCGTTGCGCTGTGCAGGTTGCAAAGCCGCACGGGGATCACCGACCCCGCCCAGTGCAATCCAAATAGGAATGAGGTTTCAATGAGCGCCCAAAAGTCTACGGACGCACCAACCACAGCACCTCCCCAAGAGGACGCCTTCGCCCATGAGCAGGAAGGACTGCACAAGGGGCTAGGGGCACGACAGCTCCAGATGATCGCCATCGGATCAGCTATTGGCACTGGTCTATTTTTGGGTACAGGCGGGCGCCTCGAACAGGCAGGCCCCATGCTGGCCGTTATCTTCGCAGTCTGCGGTTTCTTCGGATATCTGATTCTACGAGCCCTTGGTGAGCTCATCCTGCACCGACCTTCCTCAGGTTCTTTTGTCTCGTACACCCGCGAATTCTACGGCGAGAAGGCAGCGTTCGTCTCCGGCTGGCTATACTGGCTTAACTGGGCAATGACCGCCGTGGCAGACGCCACTGCTATCGCCATTTACATTAACTGGTTTGGCCGATATAACCAGTTTTTCTATGACCTGCCGCAGTGGCTCACCGCCTTTATTGTGGTGATCGTAACCGTGGGCCTCAACCTGGTTTCGGTCAAGCTCTTTGGTGAGCTTGAATTCTGGTTCGCCCTCATTAAGATTCTGGCATTGCTGACCTTTATGGCAGTTGGCGTCTGGTATCTCATCTTTGGCCAGCCCATTGATGGTGTGCAGCCGGGGTTGCCTCTCATCGCAGCTCATGATGGGCTATTCCCCCAAGGTGTGCTCCCAGCACTCATTGTGGTGCAGGGTGTGGTGTTCGCCTACGCCGGTATTGAGCTGGTGGGCACCACCTCCGGCGAGACAAAGGACGTGAAGAAGGTTATTCCGCGTGCCATCAATACTGTGGTGTGGCGTATCGCTATCTTCTACGTCGGTTCCGTAGTGCTGCTGTGCCTGCTCATGCCGTACACCGTCTACAGTGATACTGAATCCCCCTTCGTGACCTTCTTCGACAAGATCGGCGTGGCAGGAACAGCCCCAATTATGCAGCTGGTTGTGATTACCGCAGCCGCCTCCTCACTGAACGCAGGCCTGTACTCAACCGGACGTATTCTGCACTCCATGGGCGTTGCTGGCTCGGCACCCCAGTTTGCCACCAAGGTCTCTAAATCCGGCGTTCCAGTGGCGGGTATTCTACTGACCGGTGTGGTGGGGCTTTTCGGTGTGGTACTGAACTTTATTGTTCCCGAGCAGGCGTTTGAGGTAGTGCTGAATATCGCAGCATTTGGCACAATGGCTTCCTGGGTTGCCATCTCCCTTTCGCACCAGAAGTTCCTCAAACTGGTCAAGGAAGGCAAGTACAAGCGCCCCGATTACCAAGCCCCCGGCGGACGGTTCGCCGACTGGTCTGTTCTGACTTTTATGGCTATCGTAATCATCCTCATGGCACTCGACTACCCTGTAGGCACGTGGACCCTCATCTCACTTCTATTCGTTATCCCCCTTCTAGTTATTGGCTGGTTCAGGGTTCGTAAGCGCGTGTACGAAATTGCTCGTATGCGTGAGGGCTACACCGGTTCGGCGCCGATCGTGGCTCAGCGCCCTGTGGTGCGCAAACTCGTGCATGAGCCGCGCGTACACGTTGATATTGAGGGACTGGGCGTTGAAGATACACCGCGCAGCCACCGGCATGATGACAAGCCGAAAGACAACGATAAGTAGCCTGTAGCAGGGGCGGGCGGTGTGTTCAACGGCCAATTCTGCGGGATTACCCAGCACGCCGCCCACCCCAACACTCCCAACATAAAACAATATAATCACATGATGTGAATTACTTTTATAAGCTTTAGACATAAAATCATCATTGTGATTGGAAAAACTTTTAAGCCGCGTACGCCGGGTAAAAATGCATTGCTATAATGACACGAGCACCCGCTACTACCGCCGAATAAAGGAGAATTAATGAGCGATCACAAAGTTGAATTCGTGGATGTTGCAGCTATGGCGCAGTGGATTCAGAAAGACGGTGTTGGGAACATCATCGCCGGAATGGTGGATTTCCTGGAAGAAGACTTCAAGAAATGGCAGAGCTTCGATAAGATCCCGCGCGTGGCATCCCACACCCCCTTCGGCGTGATTGAGCTAATGCCCACCTCAGATAACGTCACCTATTCCTTCAAGTACGTGAATGGGCACCCCTCGAACCCTGCACGCGGGTACCAGACCGTGACCGCGTTCGGTCTGCTGGCTGATGTGGATAACGGTTACCCTGTCTTCCTTGCAGAGATGACCCTGCTGACCGCCCTTCGTACCGCCGCTGTTTCAGCCATGGTGGCCAAGCACCTGGCGCGCAAGGATTCGCGGAAGATGGCGATGGTCGGCACCGGTTCGCAGTCTGAGTTCCAGGCCCTTGGGATGCGCGCCGTCCTCGGCATTGAGGATCTTGCGGTGTACGATGTTGATCCCGCCGCTATTGAGAAGTTCCGCCGTAATCTGGAGCCACTAGGGTTCAGGATTCATGCCGCATCCAGCGTGGACGAGGCTGTTGCAGACGCCGATATTATTACCACCTGCACCGCCGATAAGCAGCAGGCGAAGGTGCTTCTGAACTCGCAGGTGAAGCCCGGCGTGCATCTGAATGCTATTGGAGGCGACTGCCCCGGCAAGACCGAGCTGGAGAGCGAGATTTTGGATCGTTCGACTGTGTTTGTGGAGTTCCCGCCGCAGACCCGCATCGAGGGTGAAATTCAGCAGAAGGACCCGGACTTCCCGGTGGTGGAGTTCTGGAAGGTTCTGACCGGCGAGGAGCCCGGGCGTACCTCGGATGAACAGATTACTCTCTTCGATTCGGTGGGCTTTGCAATCGCCGACTTCTCGGGTCTGCGCTATGCACGCGAGGCAACCCGGGGCACCGATCTGCAGCAGTTCATTGACCTGGTGGCGAACCCGGACGATCCAAAGGATCTTTTCTCGCTCGTGAACGTGAACGTTCCGGTAGGCTAGGGTCCACTCCCCTACACAACACCGCGAGCAGGTGGTTTTTGGTTCGAGCAGGTAGGATTTTCCTACCTTTTCGACAAAACCCTACCTGCTCGCGGTGTATTTGCTTTAAGGTTTCTGCCCGAAAACGTGGCGGCGTACCCAGGCGTGCATCGCGATCCCGGCGGCGGTTGCCGCGTTCATCGAGCGGGTTGAACCGAATTGTTCGATCGAGAGCGTATCGCGCGCGGCGGCGTGAATTTCCTCCGACAACCCTGGGCCTTCCTGCCCAAAGACCAGCACACAGTTCTTCGGCAGATCATAGGTTTCAAGCGGCACCGAATCCGGAAAAATATCGATGCCGATAATGTCCAGCCCCTCGCCCTGCGCCCACGCCACAAAGTCCTCAATCGTGGGGTGATGCCGCACATGCTGGTACCGGTCGGTCACCATAGCGCCGCGTCGGTTCCAGCGTTTCTTACCGATAATGTGCACTTCCTTCGCCAAAAAGGCGTTCGCGGTGCGCACCACGGTACCGATATTCAGATCGTGCTGCCAGTTCTCGATCGCGACGTGAAAATCGTGGCGGCGCGTATCAAGGTCGGCGATAATCGCCTCCATGCTCCAGTAACGGTACTTATCCACCACATTGCGGCGGTCGCCCTCGCGCAGAAGCTGTTCATCCCAATGGTCGCCCTCGGGCCACTCGCCCTCCCAGGGGCCGACGCCAACCTCAAACCGGGGAGTTCCGAAAGCCTCGCTTTCGGGGTACTCATGCGGTGTATTCTGCGGCTCTGCAGATTCGTCCACGCGGGAATCCTGCCCGGAATCTGAGGGGTCAAGGGGTGTCTGATGGCTTGGGGAACTCATGGTTTCTTTCTGATGGCGCGTACATATAGTGCCGGATGCGCGGCGAAGGAGTCAGGGGCGGGCGGTGCGGAAATGCCCGCACGCCGCTAACTGCCGGCACGCGCGGGCATCTATGAAGCTCCCTTAGTCGAGCCCTAAATCATCCTTGGAGTAGGCGTAGAAGCAGGGGACCCCGGCAACCTCTTCGATATGTTCTTTCGCCCCGGTTGCACGGTCTACAATGACGGCGACGGCGACGACCTCGGCGCCCGCTGTGCGCAGTGCATCCACGGCGGTTAACGCGGACCCGCCGGTGGTGGAAGTATCTTCAACGGCGACCACGCGGCGACCCTCAACGCTGGGCCCTTCAACCTGGCGGCCCATGCCGTAGGACTTTTGCGCCTTACGCACCACAAACGAATCGATAGCGCGGTCCTGATCGCCCGCAGCGCGCATAATTGCGGAACCAACGGGGTCGGCGCCCATCGTTAGACCACCGGCGGCCTCAAACTCGATACCGTTGCGGTCGAGCAGATCGAGCATCACCTGACCGACCAAACGCGACGCTTCGTGATGCAGGGTGATACGGCGCAAGTCGACGTAGTAGTCGGCTTCTTTCCCGGAGGCGAGAGTCACTTTACCGCGCACCACGGCAAGCTCGGAGATGAGCTGGCGCAAACGTTCGCGGGCTTCTTCGATGGGCAGGGTTTCGGAAAGTTTAGTCATGTTTCAAGTTTAGCGGGTGACCCTACGATTCAGGGGTGTGCTGGGGGCAGACCCGCTGCGTCGTGGTCCGCCCCGTACTGCAAAGACCCCTAGCAGGGAAGGGTATATATGTGTTACTCCTAGTTCGATTTTTGAGGTTGAACATGCTGTGGGTGCACAATTACCGGCTGAACCGAGGGATTCTGCGCCAGACGATACACCTTAGAGTTGAACATAAAGGCATTGGTACCGGGCAGCCACAGGAACACAAACAGAACGATGTTCACAATAAACAGCGTTATGTAAATTATCAGGAGCGTGTATAGAATAGCGGAAATTCCAGGCGTCCTTGCTAACCGTTCTTCCCTCAATCCGCTTATCAACAGCTCCGTGGAAAATCCATAGAAGTATACGCTGGCAAAAGCCAGAAAGGCCATGGCGCTCACAACAACACGCGCCCAGTCGTAGCCCCGGAAAATATAGAAACCACACACAATATACAGAACAACACTGAGGAACAGTGGAACAGAAATGACGAGCAAAAATGACCAATTATTGCTATACCGCTGATCACTCATCTCGCCTGCGGAGTGCAGAGAGTTTATGGTGGCTACCATGATCGTGAACTCCATAATGCGCAGCAGCGCACATAGCAGCGTGGTAATAAAAGCGGCCTTGGCCGTAGCCGTGATTTTAGGGCGTGCAGTCGGTGCTGGTACTGCGAACGCATACACTGCCGGTGTGGACTGTTGAGTAAAAGCCTGAGTCTGTTGAGGTAATGCGTATATTTTCAGAAGTACAGATTTCTGAGGGTCTTGGTGGTCCGTAGTCGCACTCTCACTCATGGCGTATATTCCTTCATAGATGTAGTGGCACACAGAAACTCGGGCATCGAGTTCATTGCACATAAGCATAGCTGAAACCAAGGCTGGCAAAGAACATCATGGCCACACATCCATGTTTTATAACTGACGCCACGAAAGCCTGTAAACCATTATTTGCACCGCTGCCTCATCTCGGGCTAAGCCATAGATTTCTGCACCAGGCGGTATATCTTAGAGTTGCGAATAAAGGCGTTAGTGCCGGGCAGCCACAAAAATACCAGAAGGAAAAAATTCGCAATAATCAGTGATGCGTAGATAAATACCAGGACAGGAACCATAGACTCAAACTCAAAGTGGGGCACCGGCAGCCCTGGCTGAATTAATTCTTTTCCCTCCTCAACCATGTAGTGCTGAATATTCAACATCCAGAGAAGGTGCAAGGTACTACCTACCATCCCAAAAATAGCGATAATAGCCATCAGAATACGAGCCCAGTTACGCCCACGGTAGACAAAAATACCAAGTGTAAAGTATATGGCAACACTTATCAGCAATAAGATATTCAGAACTTGCAGAACGTGGCTAATACCATTAGTAAAAGAGGTAATATCGTGATCCCGCTGCATATGTAAATCTGTGAAGAGTTGATGCATGAGGTTGTTATAAGAGTTAACCATCCGAGTGGATGCAATAAGCTCCGACACCCGCAGCACAATGCAAATGGCACATATAATCAGTGTGATAATGGGCGTGATTGTGAGTTTAGGACGGGCCACCAGAGCAGGCTGAAGCACACCCGCATACACCGGAGCATAGGGCACAACAGGAGGCTGCGAATATGCAGGGGGCTGGTGTGCAGGGGTCTGATTGTAGTAGGGGGAATTCTGCGGCACCGGATAACTTGGCTGCCCCGCAGGATCGGGTAGGTGATATTGGCTCATCGGTGATGCTCCTTTTGATGTATAACAGCTATTCGCTGTAATGAAGTCGCATATTGAGCATAACCTACATTAGGTTCATGTGATGGTACATCATGCGTTTCCCTGCAATCATTATCCCTTTATACAAGAAGATAATTGTTTTTTAGGGTTGATACTGGAAGATCAGAAATCCTCCGCGAGGGCGCGGATGGCGGCGGCGACCGCATCCGGATGCGGGTCCACCGTCAGATCTGCGAGCGGCAGCAGGGCCTCATGCGAGCCCACCGCGACCGCATACTGAGCACCCTCAAGCACCCCTGCATCGTTCATATCGTTGCCGAACGCGATATAAGGGTCGGTTTTTTCGCCCGGACGCGTGCCAAGCGCCTGCGGGAGAGCCGAAACTTTATGCACACCCCCGGGAGCCAGGTCAATACTCGTGGTGGCATCCTGGTGCTTAGTCACATGCAGGTTTAGGCTCGCAATAGTCTTTTCGAGCTCGGCGTAAAGATGCGGATTATTGATGTCAAGCAGAATTATTTTGACCGGATTCTCCAGGTCTTTCAAGGAAACTAGGCGGTCGGTTCCCTCGGGGTTTAGCCGCTCCACGAGCACATGCGCATCGGGCAAATCAAAGGCGTAAGAGTCCAGGGAGTCCGCGATATAGTGCAGTCTGTGACGTTCGATAAGGTCCCGAATTTTCGCATAACTATGCGCATCTAGGTGTTCCCGCGCCCGCAGATGCCCGTCCCGGTACAGCAGCGAACCGTTCGCGCCGATCAGCGCCAACCCGCTATGCGTGCGCACATCCTCAGAGAGCATGGGCAGAATATCGCGCACCGGTCGAGCGGAGGCAAAAACCACGCGGTGGCCCGCCCGCAGCAGCGCATAAATTTCGCGCTCAATGGCGGGCTCAATCACCATGCCGTTAAAGCTGGTGGTGCCATCAATATCGAAGACAAAATTCATAATATTCCTGAGCTTTCCCGGTCGGTCGCGGCGACGCTCTGCTTACTCACACCCTTTTCAACGATGTGCCCCACACTCGGCGGAAGCGCCGCACGCAGTTTCGTCAGCATTTCTTCGTACTCGGTGTTCGGATCTGAATCGGCGACAATAGCGCCGCCGGCGGCGAGGGTTATAAGCCCGTTATCGTGCGCGACCAAGGTGCGTATAACAATAGAGAGATTAGCACCGCCATCCGCCGAAAAAAATCCGAGAGCACCCGAGTATACGCCGCGAGGGCGTGTCTCCAGATTCTCAATAATATTCATTGTTGAGGGCTTAGGTGCGCCGGTCATAGACCCGCCAGGGAAGCACGCCGCACTGGCATGCACCGCGGAAATTTCGGGTTTAAGACGCGCAGTGACGGTCGAAACAAGCTGATGCACCGTTGCATAACTTTCCACCCCCATGAGTACAGGAACCTGAACGCTCGCGGGATCACTCACCGTCGAGAGGTCGTTGCGCAAAAGATCAACGATCATCAGATTCTCGGCACGGGTTTTCGCATCGTGCTGCAGCCAGTGAGCCGCAGCGGCGTCATCCTGAGGATTCGCACCGCGCGGGCACGTCCCTTTAATCGGCTTCGTTTCGGCGTTCCCCTGTGTATCAACCATCAGAAAACGCTCGGGAGACGATGAAAGCACCGAGAAATCGCCACACCGCAAATAAGCGGCGTAAGGTGCAGGATTATGCCTGCGCTGAGTGCGGTACAGCTCAAAAAGCTGATCTGGCGTGAGAGGATGTTCTACCCGCACGGTACTTTCGGCGCTCAGGCACACCTCATAACTATTCCCCTCGTAAATATGCCATTGTGCGCGCTCAATATCTGCGCAATAGCTTTCGCGGTCAGGGGCTTCAAAGCGCAGATGCTCCACATGCTGGATCAACGGTTTATCGCTGTCATGTGCGTTATCACCCGGTGTCTCACGCCAAGAATCCTGTGCCAGTTCGCGCAAACGCGGCTCAATTCCTTCAAGCCAGGGTTCGTCGCCCAGCAGCCACGCGCGGCGGGTTTCGTGTTCATAGATCAGGTACCGCACGGCGGGCATCCAGAGAGAATCCGGGGTTTGTGCCGTGTGCCGGGGCGTGTATCCGATGCGCCCAGGGTGCAGGGCGGCGCGCGCCTCGTACCCGAAATAACCCACGTAACCACCGCGCAAACCTTCAGGCAGCTCGGCAATGTCATCGGGTTCAGGCATACTGGCAAGCGCAGTATCGAGGGCATCCCAAGGAGTCGTGTTTGTTGCCTCACGTGCGTTTTCGATGCGCAGCACAGCCGCCCAATGCGGGACGACGCCCACATACGAGACGCGAGACATAGGCGATTCTTCTCGTGCGGAATCAAGCCAATAGGCGTACCGAGCACCCGCAGCAATCACGGGGTATGCGGCCTCGGGCGTTATCTCAAAGTCGAGGGCACGCACGTGCAATGTTGGGTATTGATCGGGCTGAAGAATCACGTTTCCTATTGTAAAGTGCGTTGCCGTTGGTCTTGAGCGGTGTGGCTTTGACCCAAATACAAAGGATGCGGCACCGGCAGCCGTTTCGGGGGCTGGGGCACCGCATCCTTATATACAGTTTTAGCTATATACACTAGTCAAACCGCATATATTCCAAACTTTTATGATATAGCGTCATTAGTGAACGACAGCGGGATCCTTCCCGTTTTCACTATCCATGGGTAGGTTTGCCTCAAACCAGGCGGTCGTTCCTCCCGCAATATTGTTTGCCTGGTACCCGTTCTCCCGCATGTACTCTGCCGCCCGGTTGGACCGCCCACCACCGTGGCAAATAACGTAGAAGTCCTCACCCTTGGGAAGCTCATCCAAGCGTTCCGGGAGCTCGCTGAGCACAAGATGCTGCGCACCCGCAACATGGCCAGCTTCCCATTCGTAGTCTTCACGAACATCAATAATCGTGGCTCCTGCGGGCACATTAGTGGGGTTTACCTGGGGTACATCACTCATGATTTTCTCCTTAAATTCCGGTGTCGGTTGTATTTCAATTATTTATCTATTCTACTCCTGATAATTGGGGTTGCGCGAAAAAATGCTTTTGTGCAAAGGAGTATATTCCAAGCTATTTTTAGGTAAAAAATACTTCTTCCAGCAACATTACTCCGCCCCCGCTCGCAGCCTGTAAATCCCCTTGTGGATGGGTATATTTGTGCTGTGAGCAGCAGAATTTTTATTCTCGAAACTATATACATTTTCTAAGGCATACTCTAAAATTCAGGTAATAGAGCCGGTTGTGACCGGGAACCTATTCGGGAGGTGAGCCATGTCAGCCACTACACCCGTCACAGAACATCAGCAGCACAATAGAACGTTCTTCGGGCATCCACCGATGCTTGCCAGTCTCTTCACCGTGGAGATGTGGGAACGGTTCTCATTCTATGGCATGCAGGCCCTTGCCATTTACTACCTGTACTACTCCATTGATAAAGGCGGGTTAGGGATACCCGAAGAGGCGGCAACCGGCGCTATGGGAGCGTACGGGGCAACCGTTTACCTCATGGCAATCCTCGGCGGTATTTTGGGCGACCGCGTCCTGGGCCCCGAACGTACCCTCTTCTATTCCGCGATTGGTATTATGGCGGGCCATATTGCCCTCGCCGCCATACCCGGGGCAGCTGGCGTGCTTATAGGCCTTCTTCTGGTCGCGATCGGTTCAGGCTGCCTCAAAAGCAGCGCATCGGTTCTGGTCGGCTCGCTCTACAACAAAGACGACCCCAAACGCGAAGCAGGGTTCACGCTTTTCTATATCGGCATCAACATCGGTGCGCTTTTAGGCCCGGCACTGACCGGCTGGGGATGGGGCTGGTTAGGCTTTCACTTCGGCTTCGGAATTGCGGCTATCGGCATGGCGGCAGGACTCATCCAGTATGCGTTCACCCGCAAGAATCTGCCCGAGTCGGTGCACGAAGTGACCGCCCCTTTCACCCCGCGTCAGAACGGTATTCTAGCGGGCACCCTGCTGGGTATAGCTCTCATAATATTCCTGTTGGTCACCATGGGGTGGATCACCACCAGCAACATCTCCACATGGGTGGTGAGCGCCGTTGGCATTGGTGCGGTGGCCCTATTCGTTCAGCTGCTCACCGCCAAGAACGTGACCAGCGACGAACGCTCACGGGTGTGGGCATTCATTCCCCTCTGGATTGCCAATGCTATTTTCTGGGCACTCTACCAGCAGCAGTTTACGTTTATTCCCGTATACTCCGAAAAGCGGCTCGACTGGCATATTCTGGGCAGTGACCTGCCCCCGACCCTTGTCAATTCTCTCGCCCCCATTTTCGTGATTCTTCTAGGCTCAGGGTTCGCTGCCATGTGGACCAAGCTGGGCGACCGGCAGCCACGCACAACCACCAAGTTCTCGCTCGCACTCGTGACTATCGGCCCGGCATACTGGGTTTTCCTCACGCAGGTGGGTGTCCCTAAAGTGGCGGTCTATTGGATGGTCATCATCATGTTCATTTTTACCGTCGCCGAGCTCACGATATCCCCCACAGGCATGGCGCTGACCACCCGGCTCGCGCCCGAAACCTATAAGGTGAACATGATGGCGCTCTACTGGACCTCTCTGGCGATGGGGAACGCTTTTGCGGGCTGGTGCGCACAGTTCTACAGCCAAGACACCGAGGTTCCCTACTTCACCTATGTGGGTGCCGTCTCGGTTATTGCTGGTATTGTCCTCTTCCTCTGCCGCGCACCCGTGCAGAAACTCATGCGCGGAGTGAACTAGAACGCCCATTCGGTGCCACAGACGTATTCTGCTCCACCATCTGCACCGTAAGGGAATACCCTAAAAATGAGGGAAGTACAGGCAGCTAATGAGAATCTGGAACTCTATTTTCTCAATAAGGCTCTTATTGAGAAAATAGAGTCCTTATTTCTCACTAAGGCAAGATACTGCACGCTATTCAGCCAGCAGGGACAAGGGCAGAACGAGCACCCCATCCGCACGCCGGTACACCTGGGTTCCCGTTGTAATAACCACTAAGTTGGTAACACTATCGGGCATTTTATCCCGCAACCACAGCAGGTGCCGTACGTCAGTGTCGGTAATAACTGGCGCCAGCTTCACTTCTATGCCCAAGACCTCCCCCTCGGGACCCTGCACAATCAAATCTACTTCGTGATCACCGTTCTTAGTGCGCAGATGACTCACCGTTGCCTCTGCAGCCTGCGCAGCAACACGCACACTGAGAGTAACCAAAGACTCAAAGAGCGGCCCCAACATATGCGCTCCCTGTGAAGAGGTCAGTGTTGATGCCGAAAGCTGCAGAAGACGTGCAGCCAAGGCCGGATCAGCCAGCTGGTGCTTGGGAGATACTGTAAGACGAGTAAACTCGTTGCTAGCGGGAGCCCATCCTGGTACTGGATCTAATATCCACAGTTTTGTGAGGAAATTACGATACAAATTAGTAGTGGTCTTAGCAGGCTGTACACCATCCCCGGCCGTTGTAGCATCTAAAATTCGTGAATACGATGCGGTGCTAGATGAGGCAGCTGCATACGCTTGCATCCAACGTTTTAAAGTTTCGGGGTATCGCACAGAATGCCCAAGCTCGGGTATGTCCCTATCGATAATACGTTGCACATAAGCATCTAAGTAGGCACGGCAGACCCTATCAGGCTGGCCTAACGTAGCAGGAAAACCCCCTTCAACGATGGCCTTCACATAGTCATTGAGCGTTACATCTGTAGAGCCTTCTATAACAGGTTGTTCACCCCTCAAAAGACTGCGGAGACTAACCGGATTTGAAGGTCGGTATCGCTCGTAAAACGTTAGAGGCCGCATGCGAGCCGATAAAATCCTGCCCGCCCCACTATGGGTTCCGCTCTGGTCAACGGGAGTAGCACTACCAGTCAGAAGAAAACGTTTAACGGGAGCTCCTTCATCTACATTGCGGCGAACTGAGTTCCAGATTTCAGGTAGCTGTTGCCATTCATCCAACAGAACTGTTCCAGAAGGTAACGACGCAAGAAGGAAGTCAGCCTGTAGGAATTCTCTCTGCGCTGCGTTATCGAGGTAGTAGACTTGATCAGCCCTTCGGCGAGCAGTAACAGTTTTCCCAACTGCTTTAGGTCCATCAATTGCAATGGCAGGAACGAAGGGGAAAAGCTCATCAAGCTCTAAATCTAGGCTTCTTTTCAAGTAGCTCATACACCTACGCTACCAAAAGTCAGGTGTTTACGCTACCAAAAGTCAGGTGTTTACGCTACCAAAAGTCAGGTGTTTACGCTACCAAAAGTCAGGTGTTTACGCTACCAAAAGTCAGGTGTTTACGCTACCAAAAGTCAGGTGTTTACGCTACCAAAAGTCAGTTTCTGTTCATCGGTGCCCCTAACCCGCCACCCTCCAAAACCCTCCCCGAACACCAGAGGCGGATGAATATTCCCGCCACCGGACAAGATGACGATTTATGTAGATTCATGACCTCATGTGACGCTTTAAAAGTTCTTAAACCTTCGTTTTAGGACTTATAGCGAAAAAACATTAGGTGCCGTGCCCGCGACCGGTTTAGGGTATATGCCAGACCCGCCACACAGGCGAGTAAAAGACAACGTTCTACCTGAGGAGAAAACAGACATGGCACTGTACCTGATCGAGCTGACCCCCGCGAACGCTTCCAAGGATGAGGCAACCGCGCTCATTGAAACCGTTTCCAACTCCCTGAGTGAAGGCGCGGAGCTTATCGAAACTCAGGTTTCCGCTGATCACAAGCTGATCTTCGCCATCATCGAGTCTGAGAATACCGCGTTCGCGCCCGCCCTCACCGCGGCTATTGGCGAGCGCGCATCCGTGGTTGGTCCCGACGAGGTTCGCTTGGTGGGTGCCGAGCTCGACGACATCAAGAAGCTCAAGAAAGATGCAGACTACCTGGTTGAGTGGGATATTCCTGCCGAAATCACGATGGAGCAGTACCTGACCCGTAAGAAGGCGAACGCGCCCAAGTACGCTGAGGTGCCCGAGGTTTCGTTCCTGCGCACCTATGTGCGTGAGGATACCGCCAAGTGCCTGTGCTTCTACGACGCACCTGATGAGGATGCGGTGGTGCGCGCCCGCGAAGCCGTGAACACCCCCATCGACCGCCTGTTCAAGCTACACGCATAAACGTGCAAGGAGCCTGCTATGTCTAATGTGACGATTGAGCCTCTCCACAGCTATCCCGAACGTGAGCGTGTGCTTGCCCTTGCCGCCGAACACGCAGATGCCGTCGATGCCGGTGAGCGTTCCCCGTTTGAGAATCTGCGCGAGATCGCGAAGGATGGCCTGCTGACTTTGGGGCGCACCGGCTCCCTCGTACCGCAGGCTGCGGTGGCGTATGATCTTGCCTCGCAGGATGCCTCCACCGGGTTCTCGCTGTGGGCGCATCGTTCCACGATTGCGTTTTTTGATGCGGTGAACCGTGAGCTGCCCGAGGGTTTGGCTGAGGCCACAACGAGCGGCACCACCGCGATGGCCGCCGCCTATAAAGAGGCCGCGGGTATCGGCCCGATCAAGGTGCTGGGCACCCTGGTAGAAGGCGGTGTGAAACTTAACGGCACGGTGTCGTGGGCTTCTAACCTGTACCCGAATGGTGTGATTGTGCTGCCGGTGGCGGTGCAGAATGCGCAGGAGGGGCATCCGGACCGGTATATTGTGACGGTTCGCCAGGATACTCCGGGGCTGAAGGTTGCGTATCACCGTAACCTGCTGGCGCTCAACGGAACCGAGTCTGGCACGATCATTTTTGAGGATGTTTTCGTGCCGACCGAGGATATCCTGACCAAGGACTTTGCAGGGTTCTTAGCGAAAATAACCGCGCCGTTCTTGCTGGTGCAGTCCGCGTTCTGCCTGGGTCTTGCCGCCGGGGCATTACAGAGTGCGGCAGAGCATCTTCAGGTGTCGGGCGGCATCTTTAAACAGGAATTTGAGGGGCTTCTCGGTACGTACCGTACCCTGCGGGACACTCTGCTGCGTCTAGCAGCTGAACCTGAGAACGCCCAAAAACGTGACTTGCTGCAGCTGCGTTTGGATGTTTCGCACCTGGCGACGGCGGCAACCCATTGTGAGCTGCAAACCGTGGGCGGGGCCGGGTACGTGGCAGGCTCACCCACAGCACGCCGAGTGCGTGAGGTCACGTTCCTGCCGGTGCAGTCGCCAACCGAGGGGCACCTGCGGTACGAGCTGGCGAAGCATGACCACCCGGAGGGTTTGCAGGCGGCACTGTAGTGGCTTCCCCTCCCCGCTAATAAAGGCTCTTTATGCGAATAAAGCAGATTTTCTAACGCTTTATTCACATAAAGAGCCTTTTTACAACGCGCACACCAGGCTCAACGGGTGTAGAATTACTGGGAATTTTATCCTCACCTTCACCTGGAGATCGCATCCCATGAGCACACAGAAATCCGGTTTCGGCTGGCGTCTGCACGGCGACGGCAGAAGCATTAAACCCGGCTCGGTCGTGGCGCCGAGCGAACGCCTCGCTTGGCCTATTACTATTGGCATCGGCGCCCAGCATGTGGTGGCGATGTTCGGCGCAACCTTCCTCGTGCCGTTGCTGACCGGGTTCCCGCCCGCAACCACGCTGTTCTTCTCGGGTCTGGGCACCGTTTTGTTCCTGCTGATCACGCGCGGGCGTGTGCCTTCTTATCTGGGCTCTTCCTTTGCGTTTATCGCACCTCTGGCGGCGGCGACGAACCAGCACGGTCCGGCGGGTGCGCTCGGCGGTATCGTCATGGCGGGTCTGTCGCTCTTTTTGGTGGGCGTTATTGTGCAGTTTGCGGGTACCGGCTGGCTGACGAAGCTCATGCCGCCCGTGGTGACCGGCGCGATCGTGGCGCTTATCGGCTTCAACCTGGCACCGAGTGCGAAAGCAAACTTCATGAAGGCGCCCATCACCGCGCTCGTAACCCTCATCTCGATTATCCTGATTTCGGTGCTGTTCAAGGGTATTATTGGTCGCCTCTCGATTCTGTTGGGCGTGATCATCGGGTATGTGACTGCGGTTGTGCGCGGCGAGGTAGACTTCTCGACCATCGAGCAGACCGTGCAGCAGCAGGGCATTATCGGCCTGCCGCATTTTCAGAGCCCCGAGTTCCACTGGGAGCTTGCCGGGCTGTTTATCCCCGTGATTCTGGTGCTGGTTGCCGAGAACATTGGGCACGTGAAGTCGGTGGCGCTCATGACGGGCGAGAACCTGGATAACTACTCGGGTCGCGCTCTCATGGCGGACGGTTTGGCGACCACCGTCGCCGGTTTTGGCGGCGGTTCCGGTACAACCACCTACGCCGAGAACATCGGTGTCATGGCGGCAACCAAGGTGTATTCGACGGCGGCATACTGGGTGGCCGCGATTTTCGCGATCGCTCTCTCGCTTTTCCCGGCTTTCGGCGCGGCGATTGCGACCGTTCCGGCGGGTGTTCTTGGAGGTGCCGCAACCGTGCTGTACGGCATGATCGGGATGCTCGGCGTGCGCATTTGGAGCGAAAACCGCGTGGATTTCTCAAACCAGATTAACCTGACGACCGCCGCTGTTGCGCTGATTGTGGGCATTGCGGATTACACCTGGGAATTCTCGGGCTTGTCGTTCGCGGGTATTGCACTCGGTACGGCAGCGACCTTGATTGTGTTCCACCTGATGACGTTCATCGCCAAACGTACCAAGGCGGCAGGCGATCCGCTCGACCCCTTCACCGACAAGGACCACGACGAGCTGGGGCACTAGACCGGCAAAAGTTTTCCTTCCAAGGACGCCAAAATGCCTTGGCGCACATAACACGCTATGTGCGCCAAGGCATTTTTAGATGTCATATGAGTATGAAGATACAGCCCGTACTCAATTACTCGAATTCGAACTCTTCCTCTTCAACACTCACGATCTCAGGGAAGAAGGGTATAGCGCGCGCTACGCTGAGTGCTGTCTCTTCGCCGCCAATGCTGCCAAACTCCCGGTTTTCGCCGCTGGTTCCAAAAAGGTATAGAGCACTTCCACTGCTGAACCTAGAACGTGCAATAATCCCCTCTAACCCTGCTTCCCGAACCGCTTCTGCCCACTGTTGAGTAACAGAATAGCCCTCAGCGTGGGACAACGCAGAAGAAATATCCCCGGGCGCAAAGCCACCAAATGCTTGACGAAAATCAGCAACCTTAAATACGCGTGGGAGCTGAACACGAGCCACATAAACGCCGTCGAACTCATCCATCGGTACCATATCTCGGTTAATGAGTTCAGCCCCTAGCTTCTCTCGAATAGCGACTTCCTCAGTGCCAGCCAGATTAAGCGTTCCTCCGGGGAAAGATATATCGTACCTTCCGGAGCCGGAGGAAAAATAGCGGCAGTCTCTTTGACCTCTAGGTACATCTCGTAGATATGCACGATACCAGGTACCTGTTTCATGACAACCTGATCCATACCCTACTGAAACTGTAGGTATTTTAGTAGGGTCAAGCGGACGGCGAGGCGGACGCAAAGTAGAATCATGCCGTTCAGCAGGCGTCCTAGTCATCAGTAGTTTGCCCTCCGGTTAGCAGCGTCCTCATGAGCATGAGCCACAACGAGCTTGAAGTTCTCTTCGGAGTCCTTCATGTACTCAACTGCGGGGCGATTATCGTAGAATTTCGACGGACGAGCAAGCCAAAAAGCTACACCCCACTCGGTAAGGCCGCTATCTAACAATATTTTAATAACCTGCCGAACCTGCGGATCCACTGCCCCGTCTTTGAACTGAAAAACCGGATATCCGTTACGCCCCGCCTTGTTTTTGAGGCGCAGAATATTGTTCTTGCGCACCCTATCGTTGAGGGCCTGCAGACTGATGCCGCCAAGGTATTCGCGGGTGCTACGGCTGTCTTTCACCTTGCCAATATATTTCCCAGACCCCCGCGCGCCCTTGCGCACCTCAACCGTATGCGAGAGCGCGTTCGAGAGCTCCTGCATAGACTCGGCAGTGGGAGTGATTTCACCCCGATCGATCTGTTCACGGATGCGCCGCTCAGTATCGTGCAGAACACCTGTGATGAACTCTTCGGTCGCTAAACTCTTAGGCACGATGCACTCCTTCCCTTGTACACATCACCCTATCAGCTTTATATAGCTTTATAAAGATGCGAACCAAAAACATTCAGCTGCTTAGCTCCCGCACCGTTTGTGTTGCACGCTCAAAACGCGGGCGCATCACAGAGGCGCTGGGCGCATCCACCCCATAGCCGCGAGCGCGTTCCGAGGCACGTTCCAGCAGAGGGGCTGCGGTTCGCAGCCAGCCGTGCGCATCCTGCTCAGATACTCCAAAAAGAGAAAGCGAATCTTTAGAGACAAGCGCAGAAGATTCATACGAGGGGTCGCCGAAGAGAGCCAGCTGATGGGCATCACCGTCAGGGGTTGGATTCATATCGAAACACGGGGCTATTTCCCATTCACGCCCAAACCGCAAAAACCCGTGGTTACGCAAATGGTCGTCGGTATTCCCCACAAGCACCCCAAGCATAGCGCGCTTCCACAGCTGCTCGGTATCTGCGCCTTCTTCTCGGGCATATTCCACCACATCGACCCAGTCCCCGCCATCGCCGTCGGACGCTTCCAGTGCCGTCATCGCAGAAATATAGGGGATGCGTTGCCGACTGTCCTGCAGGCGGTCAAAACGACGCGCCACATAGATATGCCGATCTTCACTATTAATATCGGTAATTTTCAGCAGGCGCGCTTGCGGCACGATAATACCCAGATCAGCGCCCAGGCGGTTGAGAGTGTACTCCCACCCCATGAGATCCCACTCATCACCCACAGGCTTAGGAAACTTTGCGAGCCACAACTCGCCGTTGATCAGCACATTTGCCTTTGGGCGGGCGCCGCCGAGCGAGCCGGTAGCACGGAAAAGGCGCCGCGCCTGAATATCATCTACGGCAGACGGATCAAGCTCTATAGCATCCGCTGTCGTCAGTAGTTCGGGCAAATCCAGCTCATGGGGTATACCCGTACCATCGGAGCTTAACGGGGTATCGTTTATCCAATATCGTAAAGATCCCTGCCGCCCGGCATCATCTACCCCCAGAAGATAGTCGAACTCACTGAGCGAGGTGCGTTTTCGTGCACGCTGTAAGAGTTTACGTCCCCACCTGTCAGGGGCAGAATCGCTCAAACCGCCCAACCCATCAAGGGGCTGTGCGCCAGCAACAAGAGGGAGCGATGGGGCAAGAGCGTAGGCGGCAGGGTTCGCTAGATATGCTGCATCGTAGTGAAATACTCCGGTTCCACGGTTGATGAAAAGGCGACCAGCGGTTACCTCACGGTCGCCTGTCATTGTAGTAACCTGCACTGTTTCACTCATAGTTACCAGCCCATTTCGCTTTTGGGGATGCGCACCGACTTGGGGAGTTTTTCGCTGGCACGCAGGCGACCGACGTCCGTGAGGTACGGGTCGGTGGCGGTGACGACCGCATCCAGCATGCCGAGCACCCGCAGCACACGAAAAAGTACGTCAGTACGCACCGATTCGCCCTGCTCAATACGCCGCAGGGTCACGGTCGTAATGTCTGCACGTTCCGCAACCATCTGCGCGGTCAAACCCATCAGTTTGCGTTGGATGCGCAGCTGCTCGCCGATCGTCCGCGAGGCTCGGCGCACCTTGGTGGGAATATACGCCATAATCTCCATACCCTCATATAGAAAGAACTATTTCTAGTATAAGCGATAATAGAAAGAATTATTTCTATATAGACGAAAGTTTTATGCCCAGTACGCACTCTCGGGGATTCCCTCATCCAAAAAATAGGCCTCTCATCTAAAAATTTTTAGATGAGAGGCGTATTTTTTAGATGAGGATTTGGATGAGACCGCACGGCGCGCAGCCGCGCGAAGGCTACACCGTTCGGGGCTCTGCCTCTTCGTGTTCCTGAAGCATTGCCTCGATCACCTGCGCCACGCCGTCTTCCCCGAAGGGCGGGCAGGTGCGCCCCACCTTCTCAATCAGTGCGGGCTGCCCGGATGCCATCGCATACCCGCGACCCGCCCAGCACAGCATCTCGGCATCGTTCGGCATATCGCCGAAGGCCATCACCTCGTGCGCCTCAATACCGTGTCGTGCAGCAAACTGGGCGAGAGTGTACCCCTTATTCACGGTCTTCGAGCCCATCTCAATCAGCGGCTCACCCACAACCCCGCGCGTGACCGACACCAGCTCGCCCACGGTCTGCGCCACGCGCGCCTGCAGAATATCTGGGTCCATGCCGGGCACGTGCACCAAATATTTAATCACCTGCTCCCCCGCAAACCCGTCTAGCGCGCCCAGCAGATGCTGCTCCACCACGCGCGCACCCTCAAGCACTTCCCCACCCTCATACGGGCCCTGAATGTAGACGGTATCGACGGTTTCAAGGGTATATGTGGCGTTGGGAAAAACCGGCTGCAGCAGCTCGTGGGCGCTGCGGATAGCGTGCGCCGGGGCCCCGTTCACAGCTTCCACCTCGTCAGCCCCCAGGTGATAGATGACCGCCCCATTCGAGCAGATGGCGTAGGAATCGAAATCGGTTTGTTCCCTAATGGGTGTGAGCCAGCGGCTGGGGCGCCCGGTCACGAACACGATCTGGATGCCCGCCGCCCGCGCAGCCTGAAGGGCGTGCAGGGTGCGGGGGCGGAACCGGAAATCCTTCCCAATGAGTGTGCCGTCAAGGTCGCTGGCGATTAGTCTAATCATGCGGTAACGGCTAGTTTTCTTCGTAGGTGACAGTCAAAAAGGCGCGCGCAATGCCGTGGAAGAAGAGTTTAAAGTTCACAACGGCAGGTGAGGTGTTCTCGTCTACCTCAAGTTCGGGTACGTCCACGGCGGTCACGCAGAAAATGTACCGGTGCGGCCCGTGCCCCGCCGGAGGTGCCGCACCCAAAAACCCGGGAACACCGGCGTCATTGCGGTGGGTGAGCGCACCGTGCGGTGCGGCTGCGCCCGCCTCAAGAGAGGTAACAGCAGCCGGGATGTTTGATACGGTCCAGTGCCAGAACCCGCTGGGGGTGGGGGCGTCCGGGTCGTAGCAGGTGATAACGAACGACTGAGTGTCTGCGGGGAAGCCGCTCCACGACAGCTGCGGGGAAAGGTCCTGCCCGCCGGGCACGCCGAACAGCGCCGACAGCATTGTTGTCGGTGCCGTGCCGCCATCAGTAATGTCGGTGGAGGTGAGCGTAAATTCGGGCAGTTTCGTCAAACCCTCGTAGGGGTCGCGGGGCAGGGGTGCGTGACTGGTGGGGGTGTAATCGGGCATAGCTACTCTCCTTATATTCTGTATGCGGAATGAAGGTTTTTAGCCCGCTATAACGCGGATCTTTAGCCGTTGAGTACGGCAAGCAGTTCGTGGCGGTTTGGCGGGTTCGCCCCGGATCGGGAAACTGTAATACCGGCTGCGGTCGCCGAAAAACGCAGCAGCTCAGAAATCTCTTCACGCTCAAGCGCCGCCACCTTCGCACGCGCACCTGAGCCAGCGATACCGCGATCGAGCAGGCCGCAGATGAGCGCCGCCATGAGAGAATCGCCCGCGCCCACAGTATCGGCTACCTGCACACGGTACGCAGGCTCCTCAATACCCTCAGGGTAGGCGCGGGTGTAGGCGATTGGCCCTCTCTCGCCGCGGGTCAGCACCACCAGCTCAGCCCCAAGCGCCACCCAGGCGCGTGCCGTCTCCGCAAGGGAACGGTCGGGGTACAGCCACGTGAGGTCTTCATCGCTGGCCTTCACCACAGAGGCGAGCCCCACAAACCGTTCAGCCCACTCCTGTGCGGCAGCGCGGTCGCTGACAATACTGGGGCGGCAGTTCGGGTCGTAGCTAATGAGCGCGCTCTCACGGGCGGCGGTGAGCGCGTTAGCGACCACATGCGCACCGGGTTCGAGCATCGCCGCAATGGATCCGGTGTGCAGCGCCTGGGAGGTGCGGGCAAGTTCCACCAGTTCGTCGGCGAGCGCATCCAACGACCAGTCAATATTGAACTCGTATTCTGCGGCACCGTCCTGCCCAATGTGGGCTTGTGCGGTGGAGGTGCGCGCAGCGGTGGGAGCAAATGGCACGTTCACACCGGAGGCCTCCAGGTGCTCGCTGATGGCACGGCCATAGTCGTCGGCGCCGTAGTGCCCCACGAACTGGGTGGGGTGGCCTAGGCGACTCACCCCGACCGCCACGTTCATGGGGGATCCGCCGGGGTAGGCGTGGGTTTGTTCGCCTTGTTTGTGGACGACATCTACGAGGGCTTCACCGATCACTGTTAGCATGTTTTCAATTCTACCTGCGGGCGGGCCTGCGTCGTGGTGTGCACACCACCTTCTTACCTGTCTTTTTGTGGGTTTTTGCCGTGGCTTCTTCCTCCTTTGCGAGGGGTTGTTTGGGTTGTTGCGCTCGTATCACAAATGGGCGTGTGACGTGCGCGTATTCCCGGGCGGTTCTGAGCGCACAAACCAGAATTACCCGTTAGACTTGAGGTGAAGCGGTCAGCACAGACCGGCACGAACCGCCCCTGGCATCCCGGGGTGCGGCGAGTATATTACTGACGACGATGTCCACCTAGGAAGAAGGTCAAGAGTGACGACTCCCGAAAACACTCACGCACAGTGGATTGCCCGCGAGACCGAGGCTGAGGAGCTAATCCCACTCATCGGTAAGCTTAACCGTGAGAACGGCGTGGTGCTGAATATTCACGGCCGCAGCCTGGTCAATAAATCCGTAATTCAGATGCTGCGTTTGCATGATGGTGCCGCGAAGATCGACGGCGCGCCCCTGAATCCCGCGCACACCCTTGAGCTGGTCCGGGCCCTGGCCGACCTTGACCTTGGCCCCTGCTCGATCAACATTGCGGCTCTGCATCGCCAGCATGTTGATGCGGGTTCTCCCGACTTCTCCATGTGGCTGCCCGAGCAGGTTGGCGCATCGGTTGGTAAGAAGGGCGAGACCGTTAAGCAGCAGGATGTGGTGCTCTACGGTTTCGGGCGCATTGGCCGTCTACTGGCGCGTATTCTGCTGGAGCGTTCCTCATCGCTGGGGGCAAACCTGCGTCTGCGTGCGGTGGTGGTACGCAAGAATACCGAGAACGACCTTGAGAAGCGTGCTTCCTTGCTGGCACGCGATTCGGTGCACGGCCCGTTCAAGGGCACGATTAAGGTAGATGCCGAGAACGACACCATTATTGCTAACGGTCTTCCGGTTCGTTTCATCTACTCCTCGGATCCGACCACTGTGGATTACACCGAGTACGGTATTGAGGATGCGCTTCTGGTCGATAACACCGGCCGCTGGCGCGATGTTCCGGGCCTGACCCAGCACCTTGAGCGCCCCGGCATTTCGCGCGTTCTGCTGACTGCCCCCGGTAAGGGCGATATGAAGAATATTGTTTTCGGCGTAAACGATAACGTCATTACCGACGACGATAAGATTCTTTCGGCGGCATCCTGCACGACCAACGCGATTACCCCCGCACTGAAGGTTCTTGATGATGTGTACGGTGTGGAACGCGGCCACGTGGAGACCGTGCACGCTTTCACGAATGATCAGAACCTGATCGATAACTTCCACAAGGGTGATCGCCGCGGCCGTTCGGCGGTGTTGAACATGGTGATTACCGAAACCGGCGCGGCGCGTGCTGTTTCTAAGGCGCTCCCCCAGTTGGAGGGCAAGCTGACCGGTAACGCTATTCGCGTTCCCACCCCGGATGTTTCGATGGCTATTCTGAACGTGAAGCTGGCTAAGCCCGCCGGGTCTAAGGATGAACTGAACGAGGTCTTCCGCCAGGTTGCCCTCAAAGGTGAGCTTCGCCGCCAGATCGGTTACTCCGATTCGCATGAGGCTGTCTCCACCGACTTTGTGGGTTCCCGCAACGCGGGTGTGGTGGATGCACTTGCCACCGTCGTCACCGATGACTCAGCCATCCTGTACGTCTGGTACGACAACGAGTTCGGGTACTCCTGCCAGGTGGTGCGCGTGCTGGAACGCCTGGTGGGTGAAGAGGCACCCTCATACCCCGCACAGTAGGTTGCGGCCTGCGCACTCGGCGGCACACCGGCGAGTAACGGCATAAGTGCTGCGGCGTCAAAAGACGGCTTAGGCTGCTCTTTTGACGCCGCAGCGTTCTCTCTGGTGGCCGTCACAGAAGGCAACGGCGGGGCGCGCATCAGGCTGTCGGGGCTGCTGGGCAATAGTGCACTGGGGATTTGCGCGGTGACGGTGCGTACCCACGGCGGTCGCGTCAATATTATTCTGCGCCAGAGGCTTTCAAACGGCGTGTATTCGGGCAGTTTTGACCGTGAGTTCAGTGCGCCTGCTGGTGTTCATGAGGTCACCTTCGGGAGCGGGAACGCAGTTATCTGGCGGCGGGAGCAGGGAAGATCTGGGTACGCCGCTGTTTCCTGTCAGTAGGCTGGCACGCACGTTGCACCAGCAGACACTCACGCCTTCACCTGCGGAAAATATGGTGCAGGCCCTCATCGGATGATGCCTCCTCATCCTCGTAAACCTGCACGGGTTCTGCCTCACCGCATAGCAGGTACCCGTTAAAGTTATCGTTCGGCACGTAGCACACAACCCCTGCGGCCCGTGATGCAGCGACCACTTTCTCCTGGATCTCTTCTGGGCTTGCCTCCACCCGGTAAAGGCTCACCAGCAGCGCCGCGTCTCCCGTTACATGCCAGTACAGGCACAGGCAGCGCAGGGTGTTGAGCTCCACCGGCGGGATGTCCTGCAGCTCGCTGGAGGTGACCACCAGCACGTTCTCCGCCGGGCAGCCCAGGGTGACGGCAATAAAAGCCGCTAATTCCTGCGGACTCAACCGGTTTTTCACGAAAAAATCAAACATGCGGCTCTTGTACCTGCCCTTCTCCCCTAACGCTCTCTGTACCGGCGTCGCCATCGCTGTGGGTGTCTAAAAACTGCTGGAAGCGCCGGGACAGCCCGTCCGTTTGCGGCAGACTCACAGTAAAACATGAGCGCAGAACATCCAGCAGCGAAGCGGCATCGGTGATGGTGCGCACCCTGCGGGAACCGTCCGGGCGGTGCAGAGTGTAGCGGGTATTCAGCAGCGTGTGGCGGCTGCCGTCCGGGACGGCGCGGGCCGCCATGAGGCGGGTGCGGAACGGCGAGTGCGGGTGAGTGGACACGAACCAGTTACCCACCTGAAGGTCAATGCGGCGCTGCGGCTGGCGGTCAAAGGTGTACAGCAGCTGCTGCGTGGCACCGGTGACAGCGCATAAAACCAGGCCGTCCCGGTTCGGTTTTAGGCGGTACTGCCCGTGCGGGGTTAGCTGCGTCTTTTCGCTCTCAAGCAGCAGCGGGGCGGTTGGGGCCAGCCCGCCGAACCCCGCATCCACCAGCCACGGCTGCCCTTGAAGCGTCACCTGAAGCAGCATGTGGGTGCGCGCCCCAGCCTCCTCCAGCTGGTTATTGTGGATGACGCTGCCGGTGAGCGGGCGGGCCTCAAACCCGAGCAGGGTGAGTGCATCAAGCAGCAGCAGGTTCAGTTCGTAGCAGTAGCCGCCGCGCCGCTGTACAACGAGTTTACGGAAGATGCTGCCGCTATCAATCGGTACGGGCTCGCCCAGGACGGTGCTCAGGGTCTGAAACGGCAATGCCGCCATGTGCCGGGTGAGCAGGGTTTTCAGTGCGGTAAGGTCGCACCGGGTGGGCTTAAACCCTATCAGGTGAAGGTACTCACCGAACTGTGCGGCGTCCATGGCATGTCCTCTACACGGTCAAAACTGTGGCCGTTCCATTATCTCAGGGGTTGACCCGCTGAATACGCAGAATCCCGCCGGGCTACAGGAATACTGGCGGCGCCCGCAGTCTCTCGGCCGCACCGCTAAGCCGGGCCGAACACCTTCTCCAGGTGGGCTATATAGTTCACAATATACTGTTCAACCTGCGGGTTTTTTATGACGTCATTACAGATGAAGGTGGGCAGCTGCGAGGTGCCGATGAACTCGTTAGCCTTATGGAACGGCAGGTATACGGCATCCACGCCCGCACCGCCGAAAAAATCACCGGCACGGGTGAACGCCTCAAGGGGTGCGTTCCAGGTGAGTGAGAGCATATGCTGACGGCCTGTGAGCAGGCCGCCGGTGCCGTACCCCTCGGTGGGGCTGGCGCTGCTGCGGCCATCATTGGCGAACAGCATACCCGCGCCAGCGGTGAACACCTCGTCCATGTATTTTTTGACGGTCCACGGCGGGCCCATCCACCAGCCGGGCATCTGCCAGATCACCGCGTCCATCCACAGGAACTTATCTACCTCCTGCGGCAGGTCGTACCCCTCATCAATGACGGTTTCACGCGTGTGGTGCCCTTGAGCCTGTAGGGCACTGCGGGCGGTCTGATGCAGGGTGTGGTTCAGGCGGCCCGCCGAGTGGCCGAATGCTTTGCCGCCGTCCAAAAGTAGGATATTCACGTGTTCGCTCCTTTGATTGCTCAAACCGGTACTCACTGAACAGCCTACCGATGCGCACCGCAAAAAACGACCCGTTTCTTAACCTGCCTACCCGCAGCACCCCGCCTGGGGCCTCAATGACCGGGCGTGCCCGGCGGCCCAGCACCCCGCTGAGTGCAGCATAATTCCGTCGGGCAGCGCCCACGCATGACCCTACTTGCGGTAGAGAACCCCCTGGTGCGCCTGAAGCGTCAGCGTGCTGGGCGGGGTATTGCCAGCGGCGTCTTTGAGCCCACCGGGCACACGCACCATGCGGGAGGTGGTGCCCAGGTTAATGGCCGCCCAGCCGTGTGTAAACGCCCGCGCATGCACCGCCCCGTCGCTTTTCACCGCCTCGGCGGGGGTGCCCAGATCGTACGACATTTCTGGGGAGAACGGGGTTCCGTTGTAACTATCGTGTTCGGTGACTGCAATGCCCGTGAACCGCCCGCCGCCGAAAATCCAGAACCCCGCCAGCCCGTACAGCAGGTTCTCGTCCGTGCCCGTCACCGGTGCTTTCGGGCCGCCGGAGGGGGTGCGCAGGATCGTCACTTTCGGCTCTGTCCGATCGGCGCGCTGAAGCCCCTCGTCGTAGGCTAGGCGCACCTGCCCCTGGGCGCCGCGGCCAATGTGGCGGCTTTGCAGCATGGCGTAGGTGGAGTCCAGAAATTCTTGGGCACCCCAGCCCAGCCAGACTTCCTCAAAACCGCCGCCGTAGGCGCTGTGCGCCTCCCATTTACCCCACCGCAGGCGCGCCTCGGCAATATTTGGCACCAGAATCTTACCGGCCTTGTTCAGCTCGGCGCCCGCGTACTCGATCAGGTGGTCTAGGCCCGCGCGTACAGTCACCATGGAGTCGACGTTGCGGATAGGCAGGTTCAGCCCGTAGTAGTCGCTCTCAATATCGTTATCGCCCATCACCCCGTCAAATGGCGAGTCACGCAGTTCTTTGACGACCGAATCCATCCAGTACCAGCGGTAGTCGGAGTCCCATACCGCCATCTGGTAGTGCTGGGGGTAGCCGCGCCACTCAATGAGTGAGCCGTCCGTACGGCGGGCGTACAGGTCTTTGCCGTTTTGCAGCGCCTGCTGCGCCGTATCCCAGGAGACCCCGGAGGAGTAGATGGGCCCCGGCTCGTAGGAGCGGGTGGAGGAGAGGCATTTATAGGCCAGCACCACCATATCCGGAGCATTCTTTTTCAGGTACAGTGCCGCGTCCTGCTCCCAGGGCTGCAGAATAGCAACCGAATAGTTCTGCACAGCAAACTCTAGCTGTTTCCGGGTGATAGGGTCCCCACCGTAGCGTATCCACGCACCAAAACGGCCGGGCACACCAGCCCGCAGAGCTGTATTATTAATCATTCTTCAGTATATTTTGACGGTCGTGCGGGCAGCCCACCAAGCTTACGGTAGATGCGGTTGTAATGCTCCATCACCAGGCTCAACTGGAAAAACTTCTCCACGCGCGCATACGCGTTACGGCTATACTGCTCATACAGCCCAGGGGTTTCCATAATGATGCGCAAGGCGCGGGCAAAACCGGTCACATCCCCCGGAACAGTTAAGATGCCACAGTTACCAATTTCTTTCCCGTCGGAGGCGTCCAAAATATCGTCGATCAGCTGCGACATGCCGCCCACATCGGTACTAACCAGCGGTATGGACGCAGCCATCGCTTCCAGTGCCACGACGGGTTGCCCCTCATTATAGCTAGGCATTAGCAGCAGGTCGTAGTTCGCCAGCATCTGGCGCACCTTCACCGTCCCGTGGAATGTGATGAACTGGCCCATCCCCAAGTCTTCAATCAGGTTCAGGCACTGCTGGTAGTAGTCGATGCGGTGGTCGGTGGGGCCCAGCACGTCCAGGTGAAAGTTCATGATGCCAGCATCACGCATCTGCGCCAGGGTGCGAATCAGATCCGCCAAGCCCTTAATCGGCACCACGCGCGCAATGAACACGAACCGCCATACGTGGTTGCGGGCGTCCTCAAAGATTTTCATGCGCGCAGCCATGCGGGCTTCAAGGGCCGCGTGCACGCTCTCAATCAGCATACCGTTGGGCAGAATAATCGCGTGATCTTCACGATCACCGGGGTTCAGCTGGTCGATGGGCGCACCCAAACCGCGCGCCTCTTCCAGGGCCTTGGGGTACAGGTAGGTGATCATGTCGGCGCTCGGGTAGCAGAACCTGCCCATCTCAACGAACCAGGTGACCCAGACTCGCTCGTCAAAGGTGACCGGGCGTTCCATGAACAGCTTATAGTCGGCCGTGACCGGCTTATCCATTGGGCGTTCAAGCTTCGTATTCGCCGTGTCGCGCACATACAGGTTGTGTTCGGTCAGCAGGAACTTCGACCCGTAGTCGCGCGCAGCGGCGGCCGCAATGAGCGAAGCGTACCCGGTGGTGTGCGCGTGGTACACGCGGGCGTACGGCATGTTCTGGCGCAGCAGGGCGTACAGCAAAGACGTGAAATCGCGGACCTTCCAGAACAGTTCGGTCAGCGGAATCTCGGAGAGGAACCCCCAGGTGCCCATCGCCTCCATGAACTCGCGGCTGCCCACCACCGAGAACAGCGGGAAGGAGCGGGTGCGCGGGTTAATCCCCTCATCGTACAGGTCCCACAGCGGGTTCATGTCCCCCTTCACCAGCGCGGAGAACGCCTCAAGAATGCGCCGCACCAGCTTTTTCCGCTGCCGCGCGTTCATGCGCAGGTGTGTGGGGTCGCAGTCGTGGGCGAACTCTTCCTTAAACTCCTCCATGCTCAGGTAGATCACACGCACCCATTTAACGTTCTCCGGCACGCCGTAGAGGTCTTCTTGGGGGGAGTTTGAGTCCCAGGCGATGTGAATAATCCCGAACGTCAGATCCGGGTTCTCCGAGACAATGTCGTGCACCACCGACGACACTCCACCCTTAAGGTACGGGTAGGTGGACTCCATGACGATAGCGACATCGACATCCGGGTAGTCGGGGTCTGGGGTGCGCGGCGCCGGTGCTGGGCGGCGCAGAGGTTCATAGACGTTTCGCATGTGGTGTTCCTAGCGGGAAAGCTACCAGGCGAGCGCGCGACGCCAGAAGAGAGAATGCTCCGGCGAAGCCCACGCGCGACGGTAGAAGGTGTAGGCGATAATGGCGAGTATGGCCTCCCCCAGGATAAGGGGGAAGTAGCCGCCCTCGTTGGGCATAATGGCGAAGATGATGCATACCAGCACCAGGTGCGCCACACCGATAAGCTGAGAGATACGGTACAGGCCCATGAATTCGATCTGGTAGTTGCACAGGGTAACCACCAAGAACAGCCCGGCGGCAATAATGCCGGCGAACCCTACGGGGAACACGTGCGGGATGGCGACAAGCATGATCAGCCCGGTAATGACCGAGGCGAAAATGGCGACCGTGAGGCTGCGAACCATCGCGTAGTTCGACACGTGGGTTGCTTCTTTGGCGGTGTTGGTGACCTGGGCGAAGGGTTTCTCTTCGAAGGTGCTCCACAGTTTCTTAATGACGAGGTTCACCCGGTCTGCTTCGGCCACGAAGAAGTAGTTGTAGGCCAGCACGCACGGGATGAGACTGATGTAGATGGCGACCACGTTAATCTGCCCGTGGGCGGCGACGAACAGCACGTACTTATCAGCCCACAGCACCGAGCCGGTGAGGAACCCGCGCAGCGCATCCTGGGCCACATGAATAATGGGGGTGCGGCTGAATACTTTGAGCTGGCGGATGTTCTTGCGCAGGCACAGCAGCAGCACAATAATGCCTGCGGTGGGCGGCAGGAACCAGAAGATGGGGAAGAACAGCAGCGCCGCCGCGTACCCGAGCCAGGCGAAGAACCAGTCCACCTGGTTTTTAGCCAGGCTCGGCAGCACGAGCAGCTGCGCGAAGGCGAGGTTAAGCACGCTGAGTATGAGGTAGGAGACAACAGCGGATGCGCTCCAGCGCATGATAAAGACCAGCGGCAGCGCAAAGAGGATAATGAGGGGCAGGGTGGTCAGGTAAATGTATGGCCAGTTGCGGGCGAACGCGGCTACGTCGCTCACGCGCTGGTATGCGGGGGTTTTGAGGAGGGCTTTGAGCTGACGAACTTTTTCGACGGTACCTTCCTTGAGTTCCGTCTCAAGTCTTCCGGTGAGTTCTTGACGGTTTTTTGCGACCCGCTTGTGTTCTAGTTCGATGGCGCGGTAGATGGGCATACAGGCGGCCTGGCTGAGCCAGGGCACGGTGATGGATGCTGCAAGAATAACGTGTACGAGGGGTACGTCGCCGAGACGGTACTTGCCCAGCTCTGGTGTGACAACCGGGAAGACGACCATCAGCAGGGCGACGGGCGATACGTAGAGTAAAAAGTTGTAAAGAAGACGCAGTTTTTTACGCGTGGCGTCCTCTTGTGCGTCGGTGGGTGCCAAGGGAATATGCCTTTGTGGTTGGGGTAGTGGTTGAGTGTGGCTGGTTATAGTACTAGTCTACGGTGATTGCGAGCGAGACCTTCACACCCCGTGCGGGTGGGTGCACCGTGCAATGTGTGTAGTGTTGGCGGCTGGTGCTTGTCTCGCCTAAATATTGTTTTATCTGCGTCTGAGCCGGCTGCGGGCGGGCCTTTCCATCATGTTGTCCTCAAGGTATAGGCTTACGTTAACTTTCAGTCTTTACATGATATTAGCGCACACCGGGATGGTATTCATTAACCGGTATAAATGCGCGTGTTTATCGTTGGGTTTATTTCCGCGTAATTGCGGGTTTTACCTTGATTTCTAGAGTATTTTTCCTTCGGCGTGGTGTATTTAAATCTCCGCTTAACGGCGAATAAAATGAAATATTATTCGCACCACGTTTGTTTGACGTATTGTGTAAAACACCGTGCTAACTGCCTGCGGCAACAATCTCCAGACGTTTAATAATGCCCCCATACCCCCGTGGTACGTCAAATTGAGATTACCAATAAATCCCTTACTATGTGTGGGGTTTCACATTAAAAACCATATTTTTATGGCCTGCACCACCCGAAGGCGGGCGCGGGCGCCTTCCCGGCCCGCAGTGCACTTTCAAACCGGATGGGTGTCTCCTTGAAGACGGGCGCGGAGCACAGCGAAAGGCCCGGCACCCCGCTCTGTCGAGTGGGAGCACCGGGCCTTTTCAGCCTTATTCTGGCGGTAATGCCCCTAGGATGCGCTAGAGAGCGTGCGCAGAGCCACCGAAATCACGGCCAGACGCGGGTGCCCGGCCGGTGCCGGTTCAGCCTCACGGATTTCGGCGAGAACACGGTCAATATTGCCCACACGGGTCGGGTGGTTCTCAACCCATTCCTGAAGCGCCAGCTGCGCCCCGGCGGGGGTGTGCGTCTCATGCTTACCGTTCTCAGACGCCACAGAGATCGCCAGCTCGGCGGCGGTCTCGTACAGGCTGCCGCGCATCGCCTGACGTGCCAGGGTCTCCCAGCGGTCATTACGCGGCAGCTCGCTGATCAGGCCCAGCAGCTGATCCACCTTGAACCGGTCGTAGGATGCGAAATAGATCGGCGCCAGCTCGGTTGCACCCAGGCTGTTGTCCCGTGCGGAACGGATAACGTCCATGAGGGCGTAACCTTCGAACCCGCGAATCCAGATGACGATAAGATCCTCCGGCAGGCCCCACTCTTCACCGAGCACACGCTTAGCGCGCACCCGCTCACGGGAAGCTTCCGAGAGGTATTCAGGCAGGTTGTGGCGCAGGGAGACAACCTCACCGAAGTTCTGCAGCATCTGGCCGATGCTGATGCCGGCAACCACGCCGCGCTCAGCAATCAGCCAGCGCACCACGCGGTCCAGCACACGCTGGTTATCACGCAGTACCGTGTACCATGCCTCCAGGTCGGTGGTGGCCGGCAGTGCACGGTGCAACGCGGCGGACTTGCCAAGCTCGAACAGTTCGCGGGCCACAATAAAGGCACGCGCCACAGAGTCCACACCAACATTGGTTTCTTCCGTCACACGGTAAGCGAAGGTAATACCGCCCAGGTTCACCATCTCGTTGGCGACGCGGGTGCAGATAATCTCCTTACGCAGCGGGTGTGATTCCAGGTACTCGCCGAAACGCTCCACCAGGGCTGCCGGGAAGTACTCGTGCAGTACCCCGCTCAGGTAGGGATCGTCCGCGAAATCGGTTTGCTCCAGGGCGTGCGTGAGGTAAATCTTCACGTAGGCGGCCAGCACCGACAGCTCGGGGCGGGTCAGGCCCAGCCCGGTCGCCTCAAAACGCGCCTGCAGCTGCTTATCCGTGGGCAGGAATTCGACCTTGCGGTTCAGCCCTGCGTTCGCCTCCAGGTGGCGCATCAGGCGCTTGTACACGTTAATGCCCAGGAACGTCTCGTGGAACTCACCCTGCAGCAGCACGTTCTGCTCAATATTGGTTTCAAGCACCTTAGCACCCACCTCGTCCCGCAGGGACTCAATGAAGTCGGCGCGCTCTTCAGCGGCAAGCTCACCGCCGGTCACCAGGCGATCCACCAGGATCTTAATGTTCACCTCGCGGTCGGAGGTCTCCACACCGGCGGAGTTGTCGATCGCGTCAGTATTAATGATGATGCCGTTCTCGGCGGCCTCCACACGGCCCAGCTGGGTGAAGCCCAGGTTGCCGCCCTCACCCACGATCTTGGCGCGCAGCTCGTTACCGTTCACGCGCAACGCGTCGTTGGCTTTATCGCCCACCTGCAGGTTGTCCTCGGTGGATGCCTTCACGTAGGTGCCGATACCGCCGTTGTAGAGCAGGTCAACCGGTGCCTTCAGAACCGCCGCGAGCAGCTGCGGGGGCGCCAGTTCGGTCACGTCCTCGCCCAGGCCCAGGGCTTCACGAACCTGCGGGGTGATCTCAATCGACTTGGCGCTGCGCGAGTACACGCCGCCGCCAGCGGAAATCAGCTCACGGTTGTAGTCCTGCCATGAGGAGCGCGGCAGGTTGTACAGGCGCACGCGCTCTTCAAACGAAATCGCCGCATCCGGGTTTGGGTCTAGGAAAATGTCGCGGTGGTCGAAGGCAGCAACCAGGCGGGTCTTCTGCGAGAGCATCATGCCGTTGCCGAACACGTCACCAGACATATCACCAATGCCGACGGCGGTGAATTCCTCCGCCTGGCAGTCATGGCCCAGCTCCGCAAAGTGGCGCTTGACGGACTCCCACGCGCCGCGGGCGGTAATGCCCATCGCCTTGTGGTCGTACCCGACCGAGCCGCCGGATGCGAACGCATCGCCCAGCCAGAACCCGTACTCGGCGCTGATCGCGTTTGCGGTATCGGAGAATGCGGCGGTTCCCTTATCAGCGGCGACCACCAGGTAGTAGTCGTCCCCGTCGCGGGCCACAATACCTTCGGGGCGTACCACGGTCTCGGTGCCGTCAGCAGACACCTTGAGGTTGTCGGTCACATCCAGCAGGGAGCGGATGAACACCTTGTAGGATTCGCGGCCCTCAGCGATCCAGGCGTCACGATCCACGGCCGGATCCGGCAGCTGCTTGGGGTAGAAACCACCCTTGGCACCGGTGGGAATAATCACGGCGTTCTTCACCATCTGCGCCTTGACCAGGCCCAGCACCTCGGTGCGGAAGTCGTCGCGGCGATCCGACCAGCGCAGGCCGCCGCGGGCCACGTCGCCGAAGCGCAGGTGCACGCCCTCCACGCGCGGGGAGTACACGAAAATCTCGTACTTGGGGTGCGGCAGGGGCGCGAAAATGAGTTCCTCGGAGGCGACCTTAAACGCCAAGGATTCACGGTTAAGGTACGCGTTGGTGCGCAGCACGGCGCGGATCACGCGGGTCAGTGACCGCAGGTAGCGGTCGGCGTCCAAAGTGGGGATCTTATTGAGCTCTTCACGCAGGCGCTCAATCAGCTCGGCGCGCTTAGCCTCACGGGCCTCGTCGGTGAGCCCGTTCTTCGGGTTAAAGCTGGTGTGGAAGAAGTCCACCAGCAGCAGGGTGACGGCGGAGTTCGCCAGCAGGGTGTTCGACATGAACGAGGGGGTGTACCCCAGACCCAGCTGAATCAGGTAGTGGTTAAAGGCGCGGAATAGGCTCGCCTCCTGCCAGGTGAGGCCCTCCACCAGGATCAGCCTATCGAGCGTGTCAGATTCGCGCTGGCCCAGCAGGTAGGCGTTCAGCGCGTCCTCGTAGAGCGAGGCGACTTCCTCGGGGTCCACACCCTCGGGGAATTCCACACCGAAGTCGTACAGGTAGACGCGTGAACCGTCTTCCCTGGTGAGTTCGGAGGGGTTCTGATCGGCGACGATCAGGCCCATGTTCTGCATGACGGGCAGAAGCTCGGTGAGGGTGTGGGGACTGGTCAGGTAGGTCTTCAGGCGGGTGACGTTGCCTGCGCCGTTTTCAACTTTGATAGCGGCGGGCTTAGTGGTCTCAGCCATTAGAGATTCAAAAGTCACGATATCCTCAATTGCATTTTCTACTTCGTATTCGGCACGGTAGGCCATGGGTGCGGCTTCCGCCCAGGCGGCGGCCAGGCGGCGGCCCTCAATGCCGGGTTTGAGCGTCTCAAGTGCGGCGGCGGTGGCTTCCGCCCAGGAGCGGGTGGCCGTCTGCAGCCGCTTTTCGAGAGCGCTAATATCCGTTTCCGGCACAACCGTGGGGTCGGTGAGCCGGATACGGAAAAATATACGGGCCAGCGACGACGACGAGAGGTAAATCTGGTAGTCGATGGCCTGCAGGTCAAACTCCTCACGGAATACCTGCTGGATGCGGTTAAGCACGGTGGTGTTGAACCGATCACGCGGAAGGTACACGACCGCGGTAATGAACCGGTCAAACCGGTCCACACGTAAAAACAACCGGGTTTTACGGCGCTCTTCCAGCCCCATAATCCCTTTGAAAGTTTCGGTGAGGAAATCCACCGACGCCTGAATCAGCTCAAGGCGCGGGTAGTCTTCAATAGCGCCAATCAGCGCCTTATCGGAGTGGGAGCCGGGGTGGAACCCTAGACGACGGCGAACCATGGCGATCCGCTCACGAATCAACGGCGTCTCAACAGCCGGCAGTGAGTACGCCTGCCGGGAAAACAGCCCCAGGATGACGTACTCGCCCACCACCCGGCCGGTGGCATCAAAACGGCGCACCCCCACATAGTCGAGGTAGTCGATGCGCCCCACAGTGGAGCGGGTGTTCGCTTTCGTCACGTACAGCGGGCGGGGCATAAGAGCACGGTCCAGCGCCTTCCCGGAGAGGGCGATACTGTGCTTGCCCTCGGTGGAACGCAGGATACCCAAGGCACTGCCGGGCTTGTCAACAAGCTCAAACCCTGCAGCGCCCGAGGTGAGCACGCGCTCTTTCACGCCGAGGAACAGGAAATTCCCGCGGGTCAGCCAGCGCAGGAACTCCTGGCAGGCAATAACCCTCGCGGCTGGCTCGTTCCCGCCGGGGTGGGCGTTGAACGATTCCTGCCCGTCACCAAGGGTGACCCCGCGCAGGGCATCCATGGAGGTGATGATGTTATTGACCTGCAGGATCATTTTCTCCTTATCGCGGGCAGCAGCGTGCACGTCGGAGAGTGTTTTCGTCACGCCCTCACGCAGCGTCTGAACCCGTTCGGCGCTCAGGTGCCTGGTCAGCCGTAACGCAATCCACGACTCCACGGCCACGGTTGAACCGGGCGGGGCATCTTCTGAGAGTTTCAGGGCGGGGATCCCCAAGGTGGCGGTGTCGCCGCTGGCTACGGGCTTATCGACCCCGGTGCCGCGCACAACCAGCAGGTTACCGTCGGGGCCGCGCTCAACCACGAAGAGGGGATGGAAGATCGACTCGATACCGCCGAACTCAGAGGAAACATAGGCGGTGATGGAGCTTACCAGGTGCGGCATGTCGTCATTTACGATGAGCACCATGGTGGAATGTTCGGTATCGTGCACCTCAATCAGGGGAGTGCCGGGTGCGCGTGTCTGCGCCAGCTCACGGTGGGTGCGGGCCAGCGCCTCCAATTGCGCCGAGGTGTAGCCTTCGCGGTCGGTGTCTGGGCTGTTGTGGAAGTATTGCTCTATCCATGCATCGGCGCCAGAGTAGCGTCCCATAGCGTTGTCACTCACTGACAAGGTATGCCTCCGAAGTTCTATCACTTCACTGTGACGGTGTGTCTGTTATCTGCGCTTGCGCGTGTAACCTAACTCAAGCTTATACCTATTCTGCCTGCATTCTCTTCAAAATGCACGACTAGTCCCCGAATTTTCTAGCTCAGGGCGAAGAACAGCACCATATTTCGGCTCCGAAATATACGGTGTGCAAGCAGGTCTCTCACATGGTGGAATCCACGCCGTGGGTGCCCCTAATTATGAGGAGGTAAGCCCCAGGGTGCGGCTGTAGCGGGTTGCGAGCCAGGTGCACATCATTAGCTGCACCTGGTGGAACACCATCAGCGGCAGCATCAATAACCCGAGCGAGCCGGAACCGAAAATAATAATCGCCATGGGCAGGCCCGCCGCCAGAGACTTCTTCGACCCGCAAAATTGGATGGTGATGCGGTCCGCACGGCTAAACCCGAGCTTTCGGGCGATCACGTCGGTCACCCACAGCATGAACGCAACCATGAGCGCCGTAATAACCACCAGCAGCACAATCTGCCACCAGTCCACGCGCGTCCACACCCCCTGCACCACCGAGGCTGAAAACGCCGAATAGACGATCATCATGACCGAGAACTTATCGAGCCACTTGGTGGTGGGTTTCTTCGCGAACTCCCCCACCCACCGCCGGGTGAGCTGCCCCAGCAGAAACGGCAGGAACAGCTGAATAGCAATATCAAGGAACACGCTGCCGGAGATCGCCACATGGTCGCTGTTCATGAGCAGCATCGCTAAGAGCGGGGTGGCAAGCACCCCCACAATACTTGAGAGGGACGCGCTGACAATCGCCGCCGCCACATTCCCCCCAGCAATGGACGTAAAGGCGATTGATGCCTGCACCGTTGAGGGCACGAGCGTCAGGAACAGCAGCCCCAGGTACAGCCCGTCACCAAGCACGAACCGCAGCGGGTAAAGCGCCAACCCGAACAGGGGGAAAAGCACGAAGGTGCAGGTGAGAATCATGGCGTGAAGCCGCCAATGCGCCAGCCCTTTGAGGGCCTCACTGGTGGAAAGGCGCGCACCGTACAGGTAGAACAGCAGCGCCACAGCAAACTTGGTTCCGGTGCTAAACCATGCGGCGAAGTCCCCGCGTGCCGGGATAAAAATCGCCAGTATCACGGCGGTAATGAGCATGACGATAAGCGCATCGGGGCGTTTTCCCTTGAGTTTGCTGAGCATGACCCCATTCTACTCGCACCCCAGGCGCCTTAGAGCTCCGGAACGCACCGGTGTGCCTGCATCGCGGCGCCTTCACGCGGCGCTTTCCCTGCCGTGTATACCGCACCGAGCGCCCGGTGTTACCCGGGGCGTTTATGCGCTGTGGTACGCGGCGGCCGCCTCACAGTACCTGCAAGACGGCCGCGCACTGCCCCGCAATATCAGGGCACAACGTATATTCAGTTTTTAGAATATTTAATCGGTGGAGGATCCGTCGAAATCCGTTGAAAAGCCGAAATCCGTCCCGGAGTCTGACCCGCTATCCGTACTGACGTCCGAGCTGGAACCTGAATCGTAATCTGCGGCAGAGCCTGCGCAGGAGTCCCCCGCAGAGTCGCCGGTATCGGCGGACGCGTCAGTGTCCGAACACGTGGCATCAGGCTCAGCCGGGGTTTGTTCAACTGGGGTTTGTTCAACTGGGGTTTCTGATTCGGCGGGTCCAGAGCCTGCCTGCGGGTCAATACCGTACGGAACGTGGGCCTGCTGCTGTGCGCTTTCACCATCGTGCTGCGGTGCCATTGAGCCATCCTGCCCCGTTGGCACATAGTACCCGTAGCCCCGCCCAGGCTGAGGCTGCTGCGGCTGACCGGGGCGGCTCGGAGCAACCTGCGAACCGGGGTCGTAGCCGTACGGCTGCTGCATCTGCCCAGCGCCGCCTGGTTGTGCACCTGGTTGTGCAGTACCCGGCTGAGCACCGCCGGGCTGCTGCCCGGGCTGCACATAGTATCCGTAGGTGCCCTGCTGCGGCCCGGGCTGTGCGGGCTGCTGCGGCTGCGGGTACTGTTGCGGTTGCGGCTGTGCCTGGTTTGGCTGGTACGGCTGAGGCTGCCTCGGCTGCGGTGCTGGGCCGTACCCGGGCGGCTGCCACATGGGCTGCTGCCCGCCGCTGGCGGCGTACTGCTCCCACCGGGAGGCGTAGGCGGCGCGGGCAGCCGCATCCTGCCACCCGGTGTATAGGGTGCCCTCGAACTTCGGTGCGCCCTCGGGGTTGGGTGGGGTGTGCAGCTGCACGGTGTCCAGGCTGTAGTTCTCCCAGGCAGGCTTCTGTTCCTGCATAAACGCGTCCGCCTGCAGCGGGTCGGGCCACAGCGGCACCGGCTCGGAGGAGGGGATGAGCGCGGGCACCGAGGGCGGGTTATAGGTGGGCCGCCAGAAGAGGCGCCCCGGTTCTTGGCGGTTGCGGATCGCGTGGGCGCGCCAGGTCAGCACCGGGTGGGAGGAGATGAGGTTAACGAACCATACGGCCAGTCCCCCGTCGGTGACGGCACGGTCGGCGAACTCGTCAAAGTTCACCTGCTTGTTCAGGTACTTACCGCCGGCGAGCACTTTCATGCCTCCCCTGGCGCCATCGGGTGAGAGGCGGTAACCAAAGTTGTCGGCGGTGTACTCCTGCGCGCGTGAAAGCGCCTGCCCAACAACGGGCAGCCGCATAAAACTATTGGTGAACAGCAGCCGGAAATAGCTCACGTGGCCTGCGGCGATATGCCCCACCTCGTGCCCGATGACGTAGCGCAGCGCCTCGGGGTCACGGGTTTTACCGCCAACCTCGAACATGTCGGAGTATACGCAAATGTAGCGGCGGAACCCGTGGCCGGCGGCGAAGGCGTTCAGCGTGCCGTTGCCGCTAATAACGTAGGCGTCGGGGACGCGGCGCAGACCAGCAGCGCGGGCGGCCTCAACGACCATCTGGTACCCCTCAGGGAACTGGGTGGGAGACATGCGGATGCCGCGCACGCGCTGCTGTGCGTAGAGTATGGCACGCGCAATGTAGATGAGCAGCGGCCCCAGCACCAGCAGCACCACGAACTGTTGGAGGTACTCCTGCATGTAGTATTCGGCGGATCCGGTACGCGGGTAATCACCGAAATCCCTCAGGGAGTCCCTGCTGTCTATCACGAGCAGGAAGGATTCGATAATGAAAACGATCAGACCAATGTACGAGATGAGGGTAAACGAGTAGGCGGCAATGAGCCAGGGCAGCTCACCGGGGTGCCGCAAACCGTTGACAGCCTTATACGGCAGCAGGCTTTGAAATCCCCAGAATTTAGGGGCGGGTAGCGGGCTGGTGGGGGTTTGCCGTTTGTCTTCGGGCAGCCACCCTTGACTGAGGTCGTTGGGCAGGCCGCCCCCACCGGCGGGGTTCGGCTGGTCCGGTCCGTGCTGGGTCATGCAGTAGTCCAGTTCTTGGTGTCTTTTTGTCTTTATCCCAACTGTACCGTGTTTCTTTGAGGGCGGGTACACGGTTGGCGGCTCTCTCACGGCACTTTAGGGTGGGCCGCGCCGGGGTGTGTTGTCCGGCCATGACCGCGCGGTGGGTGCTGCCGCTCGGGTAGGGTAGAAGGGTGGATGCTCAGAGAATCAGCGTAGAGGCCCGCTTGCGCCGCCTCCCACTGCGTACCGTGCGACTAGGTGTGCGCGGTTTCAAGCGTGTGGTGCGGCCGCATATGAATAGCACAAGGGGCGGCCCGCCGCCGGCGCTCGTTACCTCACCGGCGGGAACCGCCCCTAGCCTTTAAGTTATGGGGATGTTCCGAAGAATACAGGGCACCTTACAACCCTGTACCACTCTCGCTCTACTACAACACTCGCTCCATTACACCCCCATAACTTCTGGTCCTGCTTGTTTAGCAGTACCAGAACTTAATGGCGCCGTGGATGCGCTGACCGACCACGCCCCAGTTTTCTCCGGGCACGATCACGCCTTTTTCGACTGTTTTATCCACGTAGCTGCCGCCCGCGCCGCCGCCTGCACCGAATGCGCCCGCGCTGAACGCTCCGGTGGGCCGGGTGATACCTTTGCTGGTTTCACCTTTGGCGTGGTCCTGTGCGGGCGTGCTTTTCGCCGAGTCTTTAGTTTCTTCAGGGGCCGATACGCCGGGTGCGGTTCCGCCTTCACCCTGGTATGCGGCCAGTGCGGCCACTGACCCTGACCCGCCGCCGCCGTAGCCGCCTCCACCGGTGCCGGAGTGCACAATGGTGGCGAGGGTTTCAGCGCCGAGGGTCACGCTGGAGTACTGTGCGGAGCTTTGCGCACCGTCAGCTTTGCGGTCGTCGCCGGCTTTGCCGCCTTTCTGGCCCGCAATGGTGTTATTGACGATGCTCACCCCTTGGGATGATTCGGCGTGGATAGCCCCGCCGCTGGGGAGCTGCAGCGTCGGGTTGGGGCCGCCTTGGCCGCCGTCTCCGGTGGGCTCACCGCCCTGACCACCGTTGGCGGGGATGGCCGCCGAGGTGTCGTTGACGAAGGTTGCTGCCGTACTGGCTGCCGCGTTTGCTTTTTCACCGCCCGAGCCGCCGTAGATCGGCTCGTTCATCTGCCAGTACAGGTCTTGGTTGTCGTTTGAGCGCTGGTTAATGAGGATGCCAGCGCCGCCACCGGCGCCAGCGACCACGAGGGGCTCGTTATTGAAGAGGATGGCGGATGCGCCGCCACCGGTGGGGCCAAAGAATTCTTTAGCATTTTCACCGGCCCTGTCGGTGAGGGAGGGACCGTGGGCGCCTCCGCTGCCGTAGCCTTTGCCGGGTTTTACGCTGTTGCCGCGGTTGTAGCCTCCGCCTTCGCCAGCAATAAAGGTGAATTTTCCGGTGCCGTTAAGGCGCACGCTGCCTTTAACGGTTGTACCCGCACCGCCTATACCGGTGATGCCGGTGGAGTCATCACTGAATGAGCCGCCTGCGGCTCCGGTGACTTCAAAGTGCAGTTCTTTGGCGTCTGCGGGGACGTCCCACACGAGTTCTTGTGCGTAGTTTTCGTGTTTTTTCAGCCCGCCTTTGCTCTGGTCGGGCAGGCACTCGGTAGATGATGCATACGCCGGGACTGCGGTGGTGGCTAGCACTGCCGGAGCTGACCACGCTGCCCCTGCCACAAGTTTGCGGCGTGAAATATTGTTATTCATCCGTATTCTCTTATCTATCGGCGCTACTTTTTTATTGCGGCCGCTGATAATACATGAAGTGTAACGAGGTCGGGGGTTCCGCTTTCTTGCGGATACTGCCCTAATGCATTATCTGCCGCTTCTGACCCCTTTAGTCTAGCAGTATAATTCTTCGCTTTTTTGCGTTTTGTGCATTCTATGTGCGGTATCACTAAATATTTTTAGAGGGCCTTCACGCGGGGGCTTTGGGCGGCTTTCCCCCGTCATACCGCGACTTTAGGGGAACCACCCCAGTCGGAATAACGAAACATGCAGAATGTGTAAATATGCAGAATATTTATTACTTTTACACCACAAAATACCGTAAAAAATGGAATATTTTACCCATAAAGTATTCATATTTTAGAAATAAAAATAGCATTCTCAAGAATATTTAATCATAGTTGCCACGGAATATAGTGCGAGGGTATTCACTAAAACTTTATACATTTAAAGCCCGGCGCCTCCCCTTCTGCGGGAAGGCACCGGGCTTTAAACCGGGGCGACACGCTACACTGCGGCAGCCTTCGCTTGTCAGCAGCTTATACGTGTGCTACAAGGTTACGGTTATGCGCGTACCAGTTCTTCGGTGGCTTCGGCGATCGCCTTCTCCTCGTTGGTGGGGATGACGAACACGGCAATGCTCGAATCCTCGGTCGAGATCAGGCGCGGTTCGGGGGAACGCTTCATGTTCTCTTCCTCGTTGTAACGAATGCCCAACGGTGCCAAGCGGTCCAGCACCAGCTTGCGGAAGTCGCCGGAGTTCTCGCCAATACCTGCGGTGAAAATAAGCGCCTGCGCGCCGCCAACCACCAGGTTGTAGCCGCCGATGTACTTCATCAGGCGGTATGCGGTCATATCCAGGGCCAGCTGTGCACGCTCATCGCCCGACTGCGCAGACTCCACCACCTTACGCATATCGTTGGAACCCGCCAGTGCCAGCAGGCCGGACTCCTTGTTGAGAATGGTATCCAGGCGTTCCGCATCGATCTCGGGGTCGCGGGTGAGAATCGTGGTCAGCGCGGAGGGGTCAATATCGCCCGAACGGGTACCCATCACCAGGCCAGCCAGCGGGGTGTAGCCCATTGAGGTATCCACGGACTTTCCGCCCTTCACAGCGGTCACGGATGCGCCATTGCCCAGGTGCGCCACCACACCGTTAAATTCGTCGCGGGCAATACCGAGCATATCTGCGGCAACGTGGGAGACGTATTCGTGGCTGGTGCCGTGGAAGCCGTAGCGGCGAATGCTGTACTTATCAGCCAGGTCATAAGGAATAGCGTAACGCCAGGCGTGCTCGGGCATGGTCGAGTGGAATGCGGTATCGAACACGGCAACCTGCGGCAGGTCGGGCCAGGTGTGGAAGGCGGCACGCATACCCTTCACGTGCGCGGGGTTGTGCAGCGGCGCAAGCGGGGACAGCGCATCGATCTCGTCGATCACCTGCTCGTTGAGCAGCACGGGGTGGGTGAACTTCTCGGCACCCTGCACCACACGGTGGCCGATAGCCTGCAGTTCGCGGCCGTGCAAAACGTCTTTAAGCTTGTCAGCCATCATATGCAGGGCGACTTCGTGGTCGGGAACGTCAGTACCGATGTTTTCAATGAGACCGGAGGTGAGCATCTGCTCTGCTTCGGGGGCGGAGGTGTCACGCACCTGGTATTTGAGAGATGAGGAACCTGCGTTCACAACAAGAATAAGCATGGGTTTTTAGTTTCTTTCTGAAATAAGTTGGGTTAGCCCCAATCGTCGTCCTTTATATCCTACTTGAGGTGTGGGCCAACGAGCCAGATTCCGCAGGCAGCGGGTATTTGGTCCGAGCAGCGAAGAAAATACCCTCTTTCGGGCTACTATCCTCTGCCTACAAGATACCCATGAGTGGCTTTGGGGCAGTGTGCTAAGCTGGTTTTATCTTTATGAGTTATGCCTTATATAAGGCAAGAGAGGCTAGTAGCTGCAACTGCTAGCCCCTCTCTAGGAGTAGGGTGTTACCTCAGACTTTTAAGCCAGGCTGAGGTAAAGCCTACGGTGTAGGAAACGGCTTGAGCCGCTCCATCAGTAAGCGCGAAGCTTACGAGGAGTGCTTGAGCCGTTTTTCTACTATAGGGCAGGGTGAAGGGTGCCTAGACCAGGGCAGGTGGGTGTTAGGCGTGGGCTGCGGTGAACGGGTGCGCATCCAGGTAGATGGCGAGCAGTTCGTCGGTCACATCCAGCTCATAGGCGAGCGCGGAGAGGTTATCTGGGTAGAACGCGGCGGCGCGGCGCAGTATAACCGGGTCGATGAGGTTTTCGGCGGCTTTCAGGTCGCAGGCGCGTTCCCGGCGGGCGCTGTATAGGGCGTCCCAGGCGTCGTGTTCATCGCCGCGGGTGGCGTGCACAAGTTCGTGGGCGAGTACGGAGCGTTCTTGCCGGGTGAGCATGCCTTCCCGCAGGATAATGGTGCGGCTGGCGTGGTCGTAGCGGCCAAGTATCCCCTGCCCTGGGGTTCCCCAGATAATGTCTACCCCGAGCGCGTGTGCGTGCGTGTAGGGGTCGTAGTTAGGCACCGAAGAATCCCTCCTCACTGTCGTAGGGTTCGCCGCGTTTTGCCGCGAGGGCGTAGTTGTCGGCGGTGTATTCGTTCTCTGTTGCGGTGGGTGCGCCGCCGGTGGGGGCCGAGGCTGAGGGTGTGGGCGGCGCACTGGCGGGTGCTGCGGCGGGTTGCGGCGTGGCGGGTGATACTGGGGTGGTGTTCATGCGGCGCAGGACTTCGCCCATGAGGTCTTCGTTGGAGACGTCTCGGATGGAGCCGCCCACGCGCAGGGAGTTGGCGCGGTCGGCGGTGATGAGCCCGCTTTCTACCATGAGGTCAAGCAGGTCGAGGCTGTAGCGGTCGGCTATTTTAACGAGGGTTTCTACATCCATAACTCCCGCGCCGGAGAAGCGCCGCTGAATAGCGTTGTGGTTCATGCCGAGTTCGGCGGCGAGCGCCCGCTGGGAGAGTCCTGTCTTGTATTTAATGTAGTCACCGATAGCCATGCCACCAGTGTAACAGAGTGGTTCATTTTGTGTGTCACACACCCTGGGTTTTCAGGCATACCGCCCGAATATTTGAGACTTTCACCCCTTTATGCAAGAATTTTTCTACCGTAATGCATGACTTTTTCTTTCAACTGGGGTATGCTGGATGCTGGCTCCAGCACCCTGCACAACACCCCGCGGCTCATCAGCACCCGGTTCGCCCCGCCCCCTTCCAGAGAACGCACTATGTCAATCACCAAGGAGAGCAATATGTCACGTTTAAACAACACACCTCAACATGCCTCTCACCGTCTGCGGTGGGTGGGCCACCTCGTCACTTTTCTTCCTGCGCTGATAACCGTCCTGCAGGCGTACGGGATACTGACCGGGGAGCAGGTAAACGCCTGGGTCGCCCTGGCAATAACTGTGCTGCGGGTATGGCTACAACAACGTGCCACGCAAAAACCCCGTACGGATAACAGCCCCTCTTGTTCCGAACAGCGAGGGAAAAGGTGACCTCCCCTGCGCACGCACACAGCCCGGGTTGCGCCCTACTCCACGTTCTATCTAGAAGACTTTTTTGCATTCAGAAGCGTATATCTCTTCTGAATGCAAAAAAGTCTTCTAGATAGAGCCGCCACAGGATGCGGTAGCATGAGTAGCGAATCATCTACTATGACAGAGAGCTTTATAGCACCCTAGCTCCTACGACTGTAGCTCGGCAGTGTATTTCGCCTTGAAGCATGCAGGTATGCTTCCGGCAAACACCGCTATTGGTAATACTGATAGTCTTTTTGGTTCGTTGGAGCGTGCCGGGTGGACTCAGGTGCGGGCAGATGCCAGCGGCAACATTCCGGCACGCCGTGGCGACGTGTTTATCTGGGGCGTTCGTGGCGCATCCAGCGGAGCAAGTGGTCATACCTGCTTCTTCTGCAACGACTCGGATAATATTATTCATTGCAACTACGGGTTTAATGGGATTACCGTTAACCCGCATGACGTGATTTGGGGGTACAACGGTCGTCCCGCCGTGACAATTTACCGTCCTCCGGCAGAGGGGCCTTCTGCCGATGAGGTGTACCGCGATACCCGCCGTGCTGTTGATGATGTGCTGAACACTGAGTTTGTTCGTCAGGGTGAGAACACCAAGGAAAAGTTCAAGCCCAATAACAAGACCACTCCCCGTGCCATTATCGAATGGTCAGACGAGAACTTCCTGCGCGTACAGAAACGTCTTGATGAGGTTGACCGCACGCTGCACAGCACCCAGGCTGAGTAGGCTTCTTCTCTGTATCAGATCGAGCAGAAAGTAAACGGTACATGGGATGGCATTTTCGTCACCTCCACCGCTGGCGCTGAAAAGCACCCTGGTATTCTGCCTCTGTTGGAAAAGATCGCGCATGCAGAGGGTGTGATTTAGCCTCCTTCTAGGTACGGTATCCATCCTTTACGGAAGCCCCCTCGGACTCTCACAGTCGTGAGAGCCCGAGGGGATTTTTGTTGTTTCAGCAGGCAAGTTCAGGTTGTTCACGGTAGTATGGACAATGAATAGTAGACTGTACCTGATCGCCTCGGAGAACCCCCTATGAGCGACCCCCGCACCAGTATCATCATGCCGGTCTATAACACCGCTGGTTCCGTTGTGCGCGCCATCAAATCTGTTCTTGCACAGACAGACCCCAACTTCGAGCTACTCGTCATGATTGACGGCTCCCCCGATAACGCCGCCCAGGTTATTAATGACTACTTGACGCAGCACCCCGATCAGCGTATTCGAGTCTTCGATAACCCCAATAACCAAGGAGTCTCGGCTGTACGCAACCAGGGGCTCGACAAAGCCCACGGCACCTGGGTGGCCTTCATCGACTCAGACGACGAGTACCACCCCGAATTCCTCGAAAAACTTCACGAGGCGGCACGCACCTACGACGCCGACATCGCCGTATGCGGACATACCATCAGACACAGCGACGGTACCGAAGTGCACCGGGCAAAAGTCACCCCTGGAGTGCACGAAGGCGAAGATATTGCCATTGAGTTTTTGGAAGACCGTTACACCGGGTTCATGTGCGATAAAATTTTCCGTTCCCAGCTATTTGACGGGGTGCGGTTCGCCGAAGACATTCATCGTGCCGAAGACGCCCTCGTTGTCTTTGCCTGCTGCATGAAAGCGAAGCGCCTGGTCGGCATTACCGATTACCTCTACACCTACAGGATGGAACAGGGTGGGCTCACCTGGGGGCGCATCACACCCATTGAAGAGAGTATTCGCCACACCGACTATATGCGCCGCGTTGCCGGAGATTTACTGAAAACCCCGCGAGGCAAAAACGCTTTTGCCGCATCTACAAGCGTCACCTTCCTCAATAATGCGCAGCAGGCACTTCTTGCTGGCGGTTCGGATGCGCCTCGCATCATCGCCGCATGCCGAAAACAGCTTTCGTGGGGTCAGATTTTTGCGACTCTGCGTTCACGCCCGCTCATGGGTGCTGCGGGTGCTCTCTTGAAGATCTCGCCAAAGCTGTACCGCGTGCTCTACGGCGCTTATGTCAGACGTAATTACGGCCTTTAACCCTATGTCGATCCAGGAAGAACTTATGCTTACCCCTCGTACCAGCATCATCATGCCGGTCTACAACACCGCCAACACCGTCATCAACGCCATACAATCCGTCCGAAACCAAACAGACCCCGACTTTGAGCTCCTGATCATGATCGACGGCTCCCCCGACAACTCCGCCGAGATCATCACCGACTACCACAAGAAAAACCCCGACACCCGCATCCGCATCTTCAACAACCCCGAAAATAAAGGTCTCTCCGCTATGCGCAATCAGGGGCTTGATCATGCACGGGGTGAATGGGTAGTTTTCCCCGATTCTGATGATGCCCTCGAACCCACCTTTTTGAAACGTTTGCATCAACAGGCTGAGCTTACCGGAGCAGACGTAGTGAATTGTGCCCATAACATGGTAGATACGCGGGGGCACAAGACTAAACGCCTCAAGGGTACACCAGGTATACACACCGGTGAACAAGCAGCTTACGAGCTTCTACAAGATAAGCTTTCCCCTTACGCCTGGGATAAAATTATTCGCCGTTCTCTTTTCAACGATGTTCGTTACCCCGATATTGAGCGCGCCGAAGATGAATGCGCTCTCCTCAAGTGCTACTTGGCGGCGCAGAGCGTATCAGTGATAGAAGACCCTCTCTACAACTACTCCGTAACTCCAGACAGCCTGACGTGGAGTCGCATCACGCCGGTAGAAGAAACACACCGCCTCATCGCATATTTTGAGGAAGCTCTCGGAGAGCGCCGCAGCGAACCTGACGCACAAAAAGCCCTAAACGTCGCACGAGTTCTTGCGTTTCTTAACAACGCCCAACAGGCCTTAGTGGTCGGCGGTGATAGTGCACGAGAGACGTTACGTGCAAGCCGCAAAGGCTTCACTTATGCACAAGCGCTCGCAGTGCTTCGCACCAATCGAGTCTTTGGAGCAGCGGGGGTACTTCTTAAAACTTCTCCAAAGCTCTACCGCATCTTATACGGAATATATATAAAACTTACTTATAAAATGTAAAATATGAATTTTAGTACTTTTACGCATCTATAAGCATGAACGGCAGTCATAGAACACAAAGGGGTTTGTATGGTAGGCACCACACGGGATAATTCCCTTCACCTTCCGGGGACAAAATCGTCAAAGCAGCGCCGTGTGTACCTTGACCTCATCAATTCGGTGGCAATCATGTGGGTGGTACTCCTGCATGTGCGTTTTATTAGCCCGGATAATCCGTCATCTTCGGCGTGGTGGGTTGAAAATATCCTATCTGGCTTCGGGGTTGCGGCAGTTCCGCTATTCTTTATGGCGACCGGTATTAATCTCTTGGATTTTACTCGCCGCGAGTCTATAGGAACGTTCTATCGCAAGCGTTTTACCAAAATTCTGATTCCCATGATCTTATGGGCGCAGGTCTATCTTTTCGTTCATATGTGGACGGGTTCTACTCCGTTTCCTGGAGTTCACGAAATTCTGCGAACATTAGTAGCTCCCAGCAGCGAGGCAGCTACCTTCTGGTATCTTGAGGTTCTTGTCGGCGTCTATTTAGTGCTTCCAATTTTCTCTTACGCCATACGTGGTGTTCAGGCGGAACAAGCTACCACGGCACGCACCGGGTTCCTCTGGCTTATGGCGGCGCTCGGGCTTTTTCTGCCGATTCTTACCCAGGAAATTCACCTTTTGCGCCCCAATATTTTCCCCGAATTCATAGCGCCTATTACTGGATACCTGGGGTTCTGTCTTCTCGGGTATGCACTTGCCAATACTGAGTTTTCCCGTGCGTGGCGCATCGTTATTTATTTGTTGGGGGTACTGGGCTTAGCGGTGTATATCTTCGGGGGTACGTACCTTATCGCTCACCGCCCCGATCTCAAATCTGTAGCGCACGGTTACCTTGCACTACCGGCGATCCTCTGGGCAAGCGCGGTCTTGGTGTTCTGCAAGTATTCACGTATTGGTCAAGCATCGGCCACAGTGCAGAATATTCTAAAACGCCTTGCGGCTCTCACTTTTGGAATTTATCTGGTTCACCTTCTTATCATCCAGATTCTAGAGACGATGAACTTCTCCCTAACCAAAGTGCAGTGGGAGGTTCCCTATGCGCTCTTCGTGTGGGCTTTATCCGCCGTGATTGTCTGGATGCTGCGGCTCATTCCTCCGATACGCCGCTGGATTCTTCCTTAACGAGTTTTACTCCAAGAAATCGTCATGAGGGGTTTATTCAGAACACGTAGATTATGCTAGTGAGTTTCATCCCGAGAAGTACCCTCAACCAGTATTTCCCGTAAAGCCTCCCCCTCACTGAGCGCCTGTGCGGCAGAACGGGCGTGAATCCGCATAGCCATCACATGCACTATGAAACCACTGAGCGGACCAGCGTAAAGCGCCACAAGGGCACGCCCCACCAGCGGTAACGGAACAAGGAACGCCGCCGCAATAGCTACAACCGCAGCGACCGCCCAACCTGCCACGTAGGCGCGGTGCCGGTTAATCGCCAACACCATATTTCCCGAAAGGGTTACCAGCGCCAGCATAGCTGACCCAAAAACCAGAATCCCCAGCACAGCCCCGGTAATAACATGGTCATAAACCGCCTGGGTCTCGGGCTTAGGCGGGTAAATCAGGCGAAACAGCAGAGGCCCGATCAGGTACGCCGCTCCAGCCCCCGCAGCGCCAATACCCAGCACCGCCGCTGCAGGCTTGATAAACGCCGCTACCGGTCGATGCTGCTGCTTCAAAAACGCCGAAACGGCTACCCCCTGGAACGCCTGTAGAGGAATCATAATTGGCGAGCGCGTAATCGAAATTGCCAGAATCAGCGTTCCTAAAACCACTTTTGTGTAGTCGTCCTGGTTTGCTTCGCTCTCCTTCAAAATATTGGGGAATCCCATCATGAGCACCGCAGCGGATGCCGAAGAGAGAAACGACCAGATCAGGTTCATGCTGAGCTGTTTGACGTCAATATCGGCGCGTGCCACCCAGGCTTTACGCCCGCCCGGCAAGAACAGAGCCAACAGAATCCACAGCATCATGGGGGCTACGGTGGCAACTTCCAGACCCGCGATAGACGGGATCATCAGCGCGGCAAGAAGCATCAGCACGAGACGACCCGCCGATTCTAAAGCGCCGATTCCGGCGAAAAGATACCAACTGTCGCGCCCGGCGCTTGCGCCGCTCATCGCCGCTTGGAGGGCGTAGAAGAACACACCGGCGGCCATAGCACCCACCGCCCACGGCATGCTGATAGGCATCTGTTTAGGCGCCCATAACGGGGACGTGAGAACCACAAGTATTCCCGCCAGCAGACCGAACGCGCCAGCAACGTACACCACACGCACCCGGTATATACCGTCACGTCGTGCCGCGCCGACCGCGCGGGTTACTTCCGGCTGAATGCCCGTAATAATACCAGTTACCGCAAAAAGCGCGCTCCAGAACAGCAGGAATTCGGTCAGATGCGTCTCTAACAGCGACCGGTGGGCAATAATGGTGACGCCCAGGGTCGCTAATGCCGTCAATACCGAGGACGCTAAAAGCGCCATCGATTGATACCGGCTGATAGTCCCGCCAGCTGTGCCCTGCTGATCCGTATTCTCGGAGGTTATATCCTCTGGGGCAGGGTCATCCTGGGGTGTGTTCTTCGCGCCAGTCATTGAATGTTACTTCACCACATGAACGGCAAGATTCTTCACACCCTGCCATTTCTTCGCCAGGGCCGCCTTCGGAAGCAGCGTCAGCGCGTGAGCACGGGATGAGAAGCGGATGCGCGCCACCCGCGCCGCCTTCTTCCACCCGAGCCCGTCCATCTCGGCGGCCATCGTCTTGTAGTAGCCGCGTTCCTCTTCAAAGCGGGTGCCTTCCAGTGCACGCCATGACGAATCGGAACCGCCGTGACGACGGTACATGAAGGCTACCTGCGGATCGTAGTAGAGGGCGCCGCCGCGCATCGTAATGTCGAGGATAAGCGCCATGTCTTGGATAACGTTAAGGCCTTCACGGAATCCGGTATCGACAATAGCCTCAGCACGCCAACCGAGCGAGGGGAAATAGAACCATGCGCCGCGCAGCAGAGAAACCGCGAGCTCTTCACCCTGCAGAACCGCCTCTGCCGCAGGACGGTAGTGTTCTTTCGTGCGCTCCACAAGGGTATTAGACAGCGCATTATTCTCGTCAATAACCACCACACCGGGCTGGAAAATACTGGCTTCTGGGTGGGCGGCGGCAGAGTCTACCAGCCACTGCACATAGTTGGGGAGCATCACATCATCCGCGCCCATAACGGTTACGAGGTCGTTCTCTACGAAGGTTAGACACTTACGGTAGTTGGCGTTTGCGCCCAGGTTCGTTTCATTGCGCATATAGGTGATGCGCTCATCGTTCAGTGAGGAGAACCAGCCGGGAATAGATTCATCCGGGTAGCCGTCGTCCACTACAATCAGGCGCCAGTCGGGGTTGGTCTGTCGCACGATAGAGAGCACAGCCTGCTTCATCATTGAAACATCGCCGTAGTAGGGGAAGAGGATATCAACAGTCATCGTGTTCAGCTCCAGAGGTCGGGTCTTGGGGATCTTGGTCGGGATCTTGCGGGGTGCGATGCGCTGGCGCACCACCGGGCTGCTCGTGAAGCGCCCACAAGATAGCCACTTCTTCAGCAAGGATGCGCGTCTTCTCCGAAAGCCTGGACACCTCCAGAGTGAGGTGCAGGCACACGGACATCAACAGCACAATAGAGAGTAGGAAGAGCAGGTTAACCGGCAGCGCTAAACCCACAAATCCGGTAATGCCGTCCAGCAGTCCGGGGAATATCCCCAGCACAATAATGACGGCACCGACACCCAGCCACAGAGCCGCGTATTTTTCTTTCATCTTCAGGTTGCGCACCTGAATAATAACGAGCGTACAAATACACAGCGCGACGATAAGGAAGAATATACTAGCGTTCATGCTGATCCTTCCTATCAGTCTTTTTACGGTTCATCGAAATCCAGTAGGCGAAGAGTGAACGAACAAGATAAATCGCCGATTTCACCGGACCGGAGGAAGGGGTTCCACCTTGACGCTCACGCATTCTCACAGGGGTCTGCTTTACCCGCAGACCCTGACGAATAGCCATAGCGGTAACGTCGATAGTATCGCCTAAATACTCGGCGGGCAGGTATTTACAGTAAAATTTGATACCTCTACGGTTGGCGATTTTGAAGCCGCTCGTCACATCGGTGAAGGGGGTTTTCGCAGCGCGGGTAAAAAGGTGTGAAAGCAGGCTCATCGCCCATTTTCGAGGGCCAGATACATCATATTCACCCGAGCCCGCGAATCGGGACCCAATAACAATATCGTAATCCTGCGCGTGCGCAATCAAATCTGGAATGCACGTAGGATCATGCTGACCGTCGGAATCCACCTGCATCGCATAATCGTAATCGGCGCGGCGAGCATACTTATACCCGGTGCGCATCGCCGCCCCTACCCCCATGTTGTAGGGCAGATCGATCACAAAAGCACCAGCTCTGCGCGCAATTTCTGAGGTATGGTCCGTAGAACCGTCGTTCACCACGACTAGGTCTACCTCAGGAACCCTCTGCAAGAGCTCAGTGATAGTGTTACCGATAATTTCTTCCTCATTCCACGCAGGCATAATGACGAGTGTGCGCGGCATCGGCTGCGAACTCTCTGAACTCATGCGTAGGGGATTCCTCTCGGTGGTACTGGAATACACGTGTTATGACTGTACTCAGTCTATCAGTCAAAGGCAGAGAGCACTGAAACACCCGTGACAGCCGCCGCTGCCCCGTGTATGTATGGTTCTCAACAGGGAATACCACTCATTACTGAGGGGTGCCACAAGCCGTAATGCGGTAAAGAGTTGCCTCGCCCTTTGAGTACACAGGCTCCGCAACGCCTTTCTCCTGTAGTTTTTCCAGACCGGGGTATTGGGAACGGTGATCTCCACGAATCTCTTCGTTAATCTCCCGTCCCTTGAAGTCCAGGTAGTAATATGCCTTTGAATTTTGCACCGCAGAGCATACGGCGGGGTTATCAGCGGCCTCGTTGAGGTGCTGATAGATCTCTCGGGCATCGGGGGTAGCCGTGTACAGAGGATGCGCAGCCGTCACCTTATATCCGGTGAGCGCATACGTCACTGCGCTGCCGGTCCAGGGCTGCACAATTACGGTTTCTCCAGTTGGCACGTAATCATGCAGATGCTCAATCACGTCACGTTCATCGGTCGAGAGGAGCAAGGCGTCTGACTTGGGAAGATACCGTTCCTGGGTGCCCTTAATATAACCCTGGATATTAGGATCTGTCTGCAGGTTGATACCCAGCGGAATCAAGAGAATAACTGCCAGCGCCAAGGATATAATTCCGCCGTGTTCCTTAAGCGGTGCAATGCGCTCGCCTAGAACCGCAATCGCCGCCTTAAGCCACTGATACGCGGCGTGCACACCAACAACGGCCATCGGCGCCGCTAGAATTGGCACATTCGCGGCAAGGCGGAACGGATCGTGGTACCACACGCCCAAAACCCAGTCTCGCCCATCGTCCCAGACCATCCACCGGGCGGCAACATAGAAGTACATCACGTACACCCAGCTGAGCAGCAGCCAAACGCCGATGCTTCGGGTACGCAGCAGATAGTACGCGCCCATGAAGGCAAGCACGGAAACGGTCCAGAGCAAACCATTGCTCATTTGACCGTTCAGAAGAGCTTCACCCACGGCCGTGCTGTCCCATTGTGTGGGTTCCCAGCCGCCCGCCTCGCGAGTTGGGCGAACGATACCCCACAGAACATTCAAGATAATCGGGTATATCGCCAAGAGAACTAACTGTATAACGCAGACAAGCGGTTTGAGTTCACCGCGCCACGCCGCACGAATCTGCAGTGCCGCACGCACCAGAATAATAGGCAGAGCGAGCGCGAGCATGGTCATCAAGACGTTAGGATGCGCCAGGGCGAGCCCTAGCGCCATGAAAAAGCCCATGTACAGCGCCGGAACCGTCTCGATGCGGCGCACCTGTACCGTGCGCAGAAGCTGCGCGAACAGACCCAGCACGGTGGGAAGAAGCGCAAGACCCAGGCTATTGGGGTAAAGCACGCCGAAGTTGATGAGCAGCATGGGGAACGCCGTAAACGATGCCGAAACAACGCCCACGCTGAGCAGGGCCGGAATGCTGGCGCGCATCGTGGAACGCACCAAATACATGACCGACAGCGGCCAAATTACCGCCCCCACCAACACGCTCATAAGGTTTGCGGTGGCGGGTACGCTTATGCCCGTTACCTGGTAGATAACCGTAGCAATACCGTGCCAAACGGCGGGATAGAAAGTTGGTGCTTCCCCGCCCGAGGTCATATTTGCGATGGTCAGCGAGGAAGCATCGCCTGTATCTGCCATATAGCGAATGGCGTTAAGGTGAAAGTTTACGTCATAGGTTTGCGAAATGTATTCGGGGCGTCCGATAGCGCGGGCAATGCTGACGTACAGCAGGATAAAGCCGACGAGAACGCTAAGCCCCGCCGCAAGAGTCTGCGAGGTAAACCAGCCAGAACGCACAATTGCGGTGTTTTCCTGCTGATCGCGCCGTTTCTGTGGGGCGGGAAAATCCAGCCAGCCTCGACTGCCAAGCAGACGACAGATCAAATACCCCAGACCGGCGAGAATAACCGCGAAAGCGAGCGGAATTAGAAAAGAAAAACGTATCCCCGCTTTAGAGGCCACAATTGCGCTCACACCAAAAATTCCGACAGAGATAGGCGCGGCTAGACCCAGCGCCTCCACGCCGCGTTGCCGTAAGGCTACGGCAACGATAAGACCCGGGATGAGAAGTATCAGAGCACCCACTATCAGCGGAATAGTGAGCGATGCCCAGGTCGTTTCCATTCGGTGTTCTCCTAGCCGTTAAGCCTTACTCTGCGGGTGTCTGCGTTCTGGTGGGAATCAGACGGTTCTCCCTCTCAATAGTAGTGGGAATATATGAAGTCACAATATAGGGGCGCATATTCTGCTGTGCTGCAGGGGCGGAAATCGCCGGTATAGCGCGGTATAAAGGGCATCTGGTGCGTGAAGTTGGGACGGCAAGCTATGATGAAAGACAACTATGTTTTATGACACATAAAACTGCAATATTGGCACGACAGCTGATATAGCACCCCCGTTCCCCCACCAATGGCGCACAGCACTGCACCTTGAAAGCGAGACCTCATGACCTACAACGTTGGAAACTACCTGCTTGACCGCCTCGCTGAACTGGGCGTGAACCACCTTTTTGGTGTGCCCGGCGACTTTAACTTACAGTTCCTCGACGACGTACTCGCCCACCCGGATATTAGCTGGGTGGGTAACGCCAACGAGCTCAACGCCGGGTACGCCGCCGACGGGTACGCCCGCATCAGAGGGGTTGGCGCGCTGCTGACCACCTACGGGGTGGGGGAACTATCCGCTATTAACGCCACCGCCGGCTCATATGCCGAAAACGTGCCCGTCATCCACATTGTGGGTGCGCCATCGCTGGCCGCCCAAAACGCGCACCTGCGCATGCACCACACCCTCGGCGACGGCGACTTCCAGCATTTTGTGCGCATGGCCGCCGAAGTTTCAGCCGCAACGGCGGTGCTGCAGCCCGCCACCGCCGCCAGCGACATTGACCGGGTGCTGCGTGATGCCGTGCTGCACCACAAGCCGGGGTACATTATGCTGCCCGTGGATGTGGCTGTTGCCGCCGCCGCAAAGCCCAACGCGCCGCTGAACGTAAACCTGCGCGTCTCTTCCCCCAGTGTTGAGCATGAGTTCCGGGTTGCTGCCACCGAGTTTTTGCGCGGCAAAAAGACCGCCGTGCTGGCGGACATTATGACCGAGCGCCTTGGTGCCACCGAAAACCTGCGTGACCTTGTGGAAAGCGCCGGGCTGCCCTTCGCCACCATGATCTGGGGCAAGTCCATCCTGGATGAGACCTCCCCGCAGTTCGCCGGTGTCTACATTGGCGGGCTTTCCGCAAGCACCACCCGCGCCACCGTTGAAGAGGCCCAGGCGCTCATCCTGGCGGGTGTGCAGTTCACCGACACCACCTCGGGATTGTACACCCACCAGATTGACGCGGCCCGCGCCATCACCGTTGATGCCGAACAAACCCAGATTGGGCGTAAAATTTTCGCTCCCTTAGCCTTCACGGATGCCCTGCGCATCCTTAAAGAAGCCGCGCTGGATGCCGGGGTACGCCCAGCCGAGCACACCGTACCAGCGCACGGCACCACCCTGCCCGACTACGGCGAGCCCGAACCTACCGGGGCGCCAGCCTGCGGCGACAGGCCGCTCACCCAGCAGGCGCTGTGGAGCATCATCCCTTCGCACCTGGATTCCCGCAATAATGTGGTGGTTGAGATGGGCACGTCGTTCTTCGGTATGGCGCAGCAGTCATTCCCCGCCCAGACCAGGTTTATTGGTATGCCGCTGTGGGGTTCGATCGGGTACTCGCTGCCAGCTCTGCTTGGGGCGGCCCTGGCGGATGAGCAGGCACGCGGGGTGCTGTTCATTGGTGACGGTTCGGCGCAGCTGACCGTGCAGGAGCTTGGGTCCATTTTCAGGCACCGGCTCACCCCGGTGATCTTTCTTATTAATAACGACGGGTACACGATTGAGCGTTCCATCCACGGCCCTAACGCCGCCTATAACGACATCGCCACCTATGATTGGCAGAAAATCCCGGCTGCGTTTGGAGGCACCGACCAGACGGTGCTGGTGCTGCGGGCGGCGACCGTGGATGAGCTGGCCACCGCCTGCGCAACCGCCCGCGAAACACGGGATAAGGCGGTATTTATTGAGGTAGTCACCGACCGGGATGACATGCCGCAGCTGCTGCGTGATTTCGGGGCCATGGCGGCCGCCATTAACCGCAAAGAGTAGCGCACCCTAACCGTAGGGTGTGGGCCTGCCCGCACCGTCAGCGAGCCCCGAACCCAATCGTCTTTTCTGGCACCTCGTGCGGGCCCGCATCCCGGCGACTCTTGCCTTCGGCGCGCCGCGTAGTATTCACCGGATGCGCCCGCCTCAGGGGGGCGCAATGTTACGTAACATTGCGCCCGGCGCTTCACAAAAAGTAAGTCTTAGAAATATTGGGACATAAAACAGGCGCTGTGCCCACCCGAGATTTACCCTAAAGGTAGATTAAACCGAGTGCAGCCGCAGAGAAAGAACCTACTATGACCGAGGTCGCTTACCGAACTGTAGACACCACCGAGCTCTTTAAGCAGGCGTTCGGGCATCACCCCGCGGGTGTCGCCGTCATTACCGCAACCGATGAGAACGGCGAACCGGCAGGTTTCACCGCCTCCTCCGTCACCTCCATTGCGGCAGAGCCGCCCATTGTGGCGTTCTCTCTCAAGGCAGACAGCGGGTCGGCCGGGAAAATCGCCGCCGCCGACTCGTTCCTCATCCACCTGCTGGATGCCGAAAACGTGCAGATAGCACGTAATTTCGCCACGCACGGCTACCCTCGTTTTGCGGACACCTCAACCTGGGAGTTCATTGCAACCGGTGAGCCGCTGGTGCACGATATCCGCCGGGTACTGCGCGCAACCCCGCTCAGCCGGGTGGAAGCTGGCCCGGCCCTAGTCTTCACCGCCCAGGTGGAAGAGTTCGTACGCCACGACCTCACCGGCACCCCGCTCGTGTACCATTCGCGGGAATTCCATGCGCTGGGGGAGCACTCCACCGTCAATTACGCTATCTAAAATACGCCGCTGCGAGGCGTCAAACGTGGCTTTTCGGCCCGGAAGCGGCGCATAGGGCGCTGATGTGCGCTGAAAAGCCACGTTTTGCTGCCCATTAAGAGATACCCGGCACCTGCGGGTAAAAACACTGGGATTACGAGGCGCACTAGGGTTAAATAGGTAGAACAACATAAAACCACACAGGTCAACACCTGAAGGAGAACCCCGTGACCGCCGACGCCGCCCCCGCAGAGAGCGCTTCCGCCCCGCTGCTGCCTGAATCTTTGGAGTACACACGCCGCCTGATTGCGTTCCCCAGTATCGCCCAAACCTCCAACCTAGACATTATTGACTACATTGAGGCCGAATTTGCCCGCCACGGGCACACCGGGCACCGCAGCTACAGTGAAGACGGCACACGGGCCAACCTTTTCATCACCATCCCCGCAGCCGATGGCACGGTGAACGGGGGCATTATTATTTCGGGGCACACCGACGTGGTACCCGTGGAGGGGCAAATCTGGGACTCTGACCCGTTCACGGTGCGTGTTGAGGGAACCCGCGCATACGGGCGGGGCGTGTGCGATATGAAAGGCTACCTGGGGGCGGCACTGTGGCTGCTGCCGCGCATCCGGCAGGATAGACTGCGTGTGCCCCTGCACTTTGCGTTCACCTACGACGAGGAAGTTGGGTGTGTTGGGGCGCCCGCCCTCATTGAGGAGTTCACACACCGCGGCGTTCACCCGCAGTTCTGCGTGGTGGGTGAACCCACCTCGATGCGCGTCATCTCAGCCCACAAGGGTGCGCACCGTGGCAGGGTCAGCATCACCGGGGTCGCCAAACACGCCTCTCTGGCCACGCACGGGGTGAGTGCCGTCAATGCCGCCGGGGAGTTCATTACGTTCTTCGCACGCCTGGCTGATAGCTGGGAGCAGGAAGGCCCGTTCGATCAGGCGTTCGTGGTGCCGCACGCAACCGGTGGGGTGAATTTCGCGCGCGGCGGCGTGCAGTACAATATCGTGGCCGAACGCGCCGTGCTGGAGTATGATTTCCGCATCTTACCCTCAATGACCACGGAGTCCGTGGTGCAGCGCCTTGAGGACGAGCTTTTTGGGGCAATCCTGCCGAGGATGCACGCCCGCGCGGCCCGCGCCGAGGAACTCTCGGGCGCCGAACCGGGGTCGTTGACGGCACAGGTGCAGGTGCAGCATGAGCTGCTGGCGGCCGTCCCCGGTCTGGGGACCCCGGACGATGCTGAGCTGGTGCGCCTGGCAAATACACTATTGGGCTTAACCGAGGCACCGCAGAAGGTCACCTACGGCACGGAGGCGGGGCTGTTCCAGCGCGCCGGGGTTGAGAGCATCGTGTGCGGTCCCGGCGATATTGCCCAAGCCCACTCACCGAACGAGTGGGTTGAGCTTGAACAGTTACGGGACTGCGAGCGTTTCTTTGAGGCCATCCTGGGCTGGGCCTCACAGTAGGCCCCTCCCCCGCTTGTTTATCCGGCGAGTTATTGTGCATTTCGCGGTTTATTTCGCCGCATGCGCAATAGCCTACGAAACGTGGGCTTCCGACATGTCAGCATCCTCATCTGCTTCCAAATAACGGTTAGCAATTGGAATCCAGGTGAGGGTTAGTGCCAGCAACACCCCACCGATCGCCAGCACGGTGAGGCGCGTGCTCGCTTCCGCACCCAGACCTACGAGCGGGTTCACCACAATACCCACGAGGCTCCCGACAGAGCTTGCCACGTTCAGCACTGTGGCGCGGCGATGTGCAGGAATCAGTTTATTGGTTACAGCAGAGGTGATCGGCCCGCGCGCGTGAATACCCACCACCACGAGTAAGAACCCCGATACCACGGCAAGGACATGCGGCACCGCCATCAGGCAGAAGCCCGCGGCACCATACCCCATGGCCAGCAGAAGCGCGGTTTTGCGCCCCACCCGCTTCTCGATACGCCCTGCCGCATAGTTATACCCTGCCGCAAGGAGCTGACCGGCACCAGCGATCACGCCCCATGTTGCAATAGGCACATCTTGTGCGGCAAAAAGCGGCTGGTTCAGCGTGTACACCGCGTTGAAAAGTGCAAAGGATGCGCTCGAACCTACCGCAACGTACAGCAGAAGCGGTGAGGTAAAAAGTAGTTTCACACCTATTTTTAGCGAAACCCACGAAGTTTCAGGGTGTTTATCGTGAGTTTTCGGGTTCTGCTGCGGCAAAAACGCCACACAAACTGCCGCAACTACGGCCATTGCCGCCGATAACAGAGCGGGCAGTGAAATATCGACGGACCCCAACGCAGAACCCACCACGGAACCTGTTACCCCCGCGGTGAGCATCAGGGCGCTAAGATGCCCCCACGCGCCAACCGCTTTCGCATCAGCATCATCACCAAGGGAATCATAAATATAAGCGTCTTGCACCCCCGTAAGCATGGCAATACTCAGCCCACTCATCACAAATGAAAGAGCATAAATGGAGAAATTTGTGCCAGTGGCAAAAAGAATCTCAGCAATCGCGTTGAACACAAAACCGGCACCTACGAGTCTCCGGCGGTCGAAACGGTCGCCAATAACCCCGGCAGGAATTTCAGCCACCAAAATACTAGCGACCAAAACACTTTCCAGCATGAAAATATCGGTGAGCGATAACCCACGGCTTTCCAGGAAGAACGCGCTGACCGGCACATAGAAATCAAATCCGGCGGCAATCATGGCGAGCGCCATGGGTATTAGGGATTTGCTCGACCAGACGATCCGACGTGCGGTATATGTGGCGCTCACCTGTTTCTCCTGATTTGTAGAGCTAGTCAGGATGCGAATATGGAAGAGGGTCCCATGTGCCGTGCATCCTTCTTTCTATTCTCTAGCATCCCGCATAAAAAGTGCCTTTATGTGAATAAAGCGGGTTTTTAACGCTTTATTCACATAAAGGCACTTTTTATCGGGTCAATCCAGGTGAGAGTTAGCGCCAGTAGTTATTGGCTGCCGCAATAGTCTGGAACTCGATGGCTACCACCTGGGCGGCTGCGGTCAGTGAGTCCGGGTCTACCGCGTATTCCGGGCGTCCCGCTTTGAGGGCATCCGGGTTAGGCTGAATCTGGTGGATGGTGTGCCGTGCGATAAGCATCGCCAACTGCTGCCCTTCTTCGGGGGTTTTGGTGATGAGGGTGCCGCCGGGAATTCCCGTTAGTTCTTCTGCTGGAAGTCGCTGGCTCATAGTGTCCACTCCAATCTGCGTATACTCCTTCAACGCCACCATAATGAACCGCCCCCGATGCTCTCAAGCAAGTTTCCCCTGATACTCGGGTTAAGCCACCCCTTATAGCCAGCGCCGTATCAGCACGTAAAAACCGCATGTGATACACACCCCATTTTCCCACATAAACCCATGAATACCGCTTATGTCTTTGGGTTACCTTATCCCAAAGTATTGCTATTTTACGCCGTATCACGTCTTATATAAATCACAGACAAAACCAAATATTCCAACATAAACACAAGCGGAGGGTTCCGTGCACACCATCAGCCCCTACCTCGCCGAATTCTTAGGCACGCTCATTATGTGCGCTATCGGGTGCGGCTCCATCGCCACCGTCGAGCTGCGACGCTCCAAAGGGCACGGCGATAACTTCTTCACTATCGCCTTCGGCTGGGGTTTTGCCGTAGCTTTCGGTGTCTATGCCTCGCATCCGTATTCCGGCGGGCATCTGAACCCCGCGGTCTCGGTAGGGTTGGCGGCTTTTGGCGAATTTGATTGGGCTAAGGTTCCCGGGTATGTGATCGCCCAGCTTCTTGGGGCCATGGCGGGCGCGGGGCTGGTGTACCTGAATTACCTGCCGCATTGGAAGGCCACCGCCGATCAGAAGATTAAGCTTGGCGTGTTCTCCACGGTTCCTGCCATTCACAACTACTTCACGAACGCGCTCTCTGAAATTATTGGCACCTTCATGCTCGTCTTCTCGGCGCTGTACACCGGCGTGAATTTCAAGCCCACGATTACCACCGGCAGCGTGGAACTCTCCCTGAACCTCAACGATGTGCTCAAGCCGCTCGCCTTCGGTTTTATGGTGGCTGTGCTCGTAATCGGCTTGGGTGGGCAGACCGGGTACGCCCTGAACCCTGCACGTGATCTGGGCCCGCGTATTATGCACGCCCTGCTGCCTATTCATGGCAAGGGAACCTCACGCTGGTTCTACTCGTGGGTTCCTATCTTTGCCCCGCTTGTGGGCGGTTTTATGGGCGGTGCATTCTTCAAACTCTATTACGAGAGTGAGTTCACCCTCTGGGTTGTTATCTCCTCGGCATGCGCCGCCGTGCTTTTAGGGTTCGCATATTGGGCAAATAGCCACCTGTACCGTGCACCCAGTGCTGAAGTGATTCCCCAAGGCGAGGATACTTTTGCGACGGCGGCAAAAGCTGCGGCGACCTATACCGCCACCGGTTCCATCCCGATTATCGAGAAGCGAACCTACCAGCAGTAAGATCTCTGCCCGCACAGCATAGAGAGCCGCCCAGGTGATAAACAATCAACGGGCGGCTCCTGCGTTTTCGGGTTTTACGTCGTGCAGCTGCCCGCCATCCACTGAACCGCAGAGGGCGCAGTGCTGCTACCAGTTCGCTGTGGCGGCGCGGGCGGCACGGCGGGCGCGGAGGCGAGAACGAAGCAGGCGCCACAGCATCCCCAGCAGCGCCCCCATGAGCGCCCCAGCGGTGTTATTAATCAAATCATCCACGTCGAAGGTGCGGTACGGGCAGGGTGCCAGCCCCCAGTTACCGCTGAGCTGGCTCAGCTCAATGAACAGTGAAAGACCAAATCCCGCCAGGGTGGATGCGCGCAGCCCCCACCGCAGGCACCCTGCGGTGAGCACCCCCAACGGAATGAACATCGCAATATTGAAAAATAGTTGAGCGAACACCCCGGTGGTGAAGCGGCTCAGCCCCATCCCTTTTGTCTGCTCCAGGGCTTGGCCCCAGCTCCAGCCCGCATACAGGCGCGGATAGTACAGGTTGGGGTTGCATAGCTGCCCATCCACCCGGATGGGGGTAAGTGTGAACGCAAGAATACACGCAATAAACGCCGAGAATGCGCCCGTGACAAGGTAGTGGCGGATAGTGACAGGGCGGTTAAGGTGGCGCGCCCGAAGATGCATGGCGATCACCCCGACCGTAAAAAGAACGAGCAGGCCAATACCAATTTCCGCAGCGAAAATAGCGGCCATCTGCTCGTTAAATACGAGGTTTCTCACACCCAACCCCTAATATACCTTTTTGGAAATATTCCCCGAATAAAATATTTTGCGTTATGCTGTTCTCATAAGGATACCCGGCAAATTTACGCTGCCCACCCGAGATAACCTGAGAATTCCCAGTGAATGACAATCGCACATGCATAAGGTGTGCCCGCACACCCAGAAATCTTAACGGCTGTATGCGTATCACCTCGCCGAAAACACCGCCTAGAGCACAGCCGCCGCAGCCGTATACCCCGCGATGAGGGCAATCAGTGAAAGCGTTGGCTGCACCAGCCACAGCATCACAAAACGCGCATACCTGCCCGCAAGAAGCGCCTGCACCGCCTCAACCATAGCGGTTGAAAACGTGGTGAAACCACCCAACAGCCCCAGGGAGAACCCCGCATAGGCAACGGCATCCTGCCCACCCAAAACGTTCACCGCCGCACCCACAATACCCAGCGCGAGAGAACCCAGAACGTTAATCACAAACACCGCGCTGATGAGCGCATCGGAGGTGCGGCGCGGTGCCAAGAACCGCTCCAGATAGTAACGCAGCACCGCTCCCAGGCCGCCGCCCACACAAACGGCTGCCGCGCTCATCCACTCCATCTATACCCCTACATCCGCTGACGCCCGCCGGGTGCACTGGGAATCTTGCTCCCCACCCACAGTCCGGCACCGCTGGCGGCCAAACCTGCAACACACACGAACATGGCTGCCCCCACCAGGCGCGCCATGAGCGCATCACCAGTACCGTTATGTTCATCGAAAATATTGAGCGCCGCAATGAGGGCAGCATACGTGGTGTATCCGCCCAGCAGGCCGGTACCGAACAGCAGCCGCTGTGGGCGTACCGCCTCATCTCCGTACCGGGCGGCGCGCCGGGACCACCATGCGGTAAGTACCCCAAGCGCAAATGCACCTAACATATTTGCCACATAAATATAACTTGGAGTGTATATTCTGCAGAGTGAGCCGACCCCGCCGCCTATAAACACCAGCAGCGGCGCGGGGATTCTGCTCAGTGCTGAGGAACGCCTCGCAGACACTTAGCCCCCTCTCGCATTACGCGTCATGGTGCGCACAAAATCCTAATCGGTACAGAACTACTATCGTAGAACATTCTGAGCACCACTAACCGCACCAACGTCCCCTCACCTGTCCGAGGCAAAATCCGCGCGGGTAGCCTGCTCTCACCGTACTACCCACGCGGATTCCCTGCCTTCCGTTGACCGGCAGCTAGCCGCGGCGTTTGTACTCACCGATCTCGGATTTATCGATTTTTGGCCCGCGCCGCCTCTTCCACAGGTTCATTTTCAACGCCTCTTTAGTTTTGACGCTATCGTCGTTCCCCTTTGGAGCGGCCCCGGAGGCGGCTGCATCGGCTGCACTCTCACCGGGTTTGACAGCGGCACGATCAGACTTATCAGAGCCGCCCCTGCGCCCAAGCTTCTCGGCGACCAGACGCTTCACCCCCAAGTCGGAAAGCAGCGTATGCGGGCGGACACCCCTAACGGCAGAGGCTGCTGTCACAGGGCTGCTGGCGGTACCCGTGGCGGGCTCTTCACATTCGGTTGTTTCCGCGTTATTCTCCGCAAAATCATCCGTCACGGCAGGCTCTTTAACCTCACCAGTGACGGTGATATCCGCTGCCGTTTCAGGTTCTGCGGGCTCATCGGTTACAGCAGTGGCCAGTTCACCTGTCTCAACGGTTTTACGAGTGATATCTTCCTGGTTCTCATCAGAGGTTCCGGGCACCTCAGGCTCATCGAGAACCTCGATATCCTTGGTAACCACCGGGGCGTTCTCGTGTGCAGGTGCCTGCGCCCTCTCGGGTGTTTCGAGGTTCTCCGGTTCAGCTTCGGCGGCAGCCGCAGCATCCGGTTCGGAAGCCACGGAGCTGCTGGGTGATGTTGTAGCCTCGGGCGTCTCATCAGCGGCTTTAATGTCCTTGGCGACGAATATCTCTATCTCGTAGGTACCGTCGCTGGGCCCGCCAGCTTCAAGTTCAACACCTGCCGGTACGGTCTGATCGGCTGAGGCAGGTTCATCGGCGTGGGGGCTATCCTCAGTGGCACCCTCAATAGTGGATGTGGTGGGTTTGCCTGCGGCAACTTCAAAGTCCACAACCTCCGTGATTTCGGGGCCGTCAGCCTGTTCGGGTGTGTCCACTATGGTGGTGGCGGTATCATCTGCATTATCTGCGTTATCACTACCCGTTTCTGCCGCACGGCTGCCGTCGGTTGCGGGCTTCACAATGGGGATAGCACCGGTGAAAGTGGAGCTGTCAAGAACAGCCACCCCGCCCACGCGGGTCACGTCCTTAGTGCGACCCGCCAGTAGTTTAGCACCCTCCGCTTTGGTGGCTGAACGCACCGTTTTTGGTGACTCATTCTCCACTTCACCCTCGGATAGGGGGCCGGTAAGGGTTGCGCCCTCCACATCCATATTTGGAACGAGCTTATCAAGCCACTTCGGCATCCACCAAGCTTTATCACCCAGCAGGGTCATTATTGCGGGGGTGAGGGTCATACGCACCACGAACGCATCCACCAGCACCCCAAACGCCAGGCCAAAACCGATGGGACGGGCTGCCGCATCATCAGCGAAAATAAACCCGCCGAACACCGAAATCATAATGATCATGGCAGCGATCACCACACGCACCGCATGGTTATAGCCAGCAACTACAGCGGTTTTCGCGTCCTTACCGTGCACATATGCCTCACGCATACTGGAGACCAAAAATACTTGGTAGTCCATCGCCAGACCGAAGAGAATACCGATCATCAGAATCGGTAAGAAGGCCAGAATCGCCCCCGGGTCGTGCACCCCAAAAAGCGTGCCCATGAAGCCCATCTGGTAGACCGCAACCACCGCGCCGAAGCTCGCCAGAATTGAGAAGAGGAACCCCGCAGATGCGACCAGCGGCACCAGAATCGAGCGGAACACCAGAATCAGCACGATAAATGACAGGCCCATCACCACCGCAAGATACAGCGGCAGCTTCTGCGCGAGCACATTTGAAACATCAATATTGCCGCCGGTCACACCGGTCACGCCCAGGTGCACATCGGTGTCCTGCACGTTCACATCCACCTGACGCAGCTGATCCACCAGTGCGACGGTCTCGGCAGAGTTAGGCCCGTGGGCGGGGATCACCTGGAAAATCTGCAGGGTACGGTCATCAGTCTGCCCGCCAGGAATAACGGCTTTCACATTATTGCCGCCCTTGGCTTTAATGGCGTTGGCAATATCGATCTGAGCCTGCTCAGCCTGCGCCTCGTTCATCCCTGCGGGGGTGTGCGCCACCGCCAGCACGGGGCCGCTCACGCCCTCACCGAACTTATCCTTCACCAGTTTGTACGCCTGGTACTGTGTGCTCTCAACCGGCGAGCTTGCAGCCGACGGCAGACCCATGCGCATCTGGCCCATCGGAATGGCGATAGCACCCAGCACCAGCACACCGGCAATAATGGTCAGCACAGGGCGGGCGAGCACCACCTTCAGCCAGCCGTGCGGGGCTTCCTCACGCTTCTGTTCGTCAGCACGGCGGGCCGCGATTTTCTGCGGGGTGCCAATCGACTCCCACACCTTTTTCGATAGCGCCTTGCGTCCAATAAGGGCAAGCACCGCCGGGGTTAGAGTCACCGAAATCAGTACAGCCACAAACACGCATAGCGCCGCAGCATCACCCATATAGCCCAGGAACGGAATACCGGTCACATTCAGGGCCAGTAAGGCAATAATCACGGTGGCACCCGCAAACACCACCGCGTTACCGCTAGTGCCGTTAGCCAGTGCAATGGAGGCGCGCATGGGCATCCCATTCATCAGATTAGAACGGTGCCTGTTGAGGATGAACAGCGAATAATCAATCCCCACCGCTAGGCCGAGCATCATACCCAGTATGTAGGTGGTTGAGCTCATATCAACCAGGGAGGAGAACGAAAGGGTCCCCAAAATACCCACCACCACGCCCACCAGGGCCATAAGAATGGGCAGCCCGGCGGCGATGAGGGTGCCGAGCATAATAAGCAGCACAATAAGCGCCACCACAACGCCTACAATCTCGCCAGCGCCCATTCCCCCGCTGGAGGTCTCAGCAATATTCTGGTCAAAGTAGACTTTCAGTCCCTTCAAATCCGCGTTTTTGAAGTGCTCCATGAGCTTGGTGGTGTCTGCGGCAGAGACTTCCTCGTTCTTGGCGTTGAAGGTTACAGCAGCAATAGCGGCCGAACCGTCCTCGGAGACCGTGCGGTAGCCGCTCGTCAGGTTAAAAAGGGCTTCTTTGCGGTCGAGGTCTTCTTTCTGGGCGGGAAAGTCCTTCTCAGCTTTCGCCAGCTCGGCTTTCTTCTCGTTAAGCTGTTTCTGCCCGTCTTCGAGCTCTTTCTTTTTGGCGTTCAGGGCCGCCTGGTTCTTTTCAAGTTCCGCCTGTTTAGCGGTGGTTTCGGCACGGGTGGCGTCTAGTTTCGCCTGTGATGCGTCGGCTTCGGCACGTTTATTGTTCAGGTCTGTTTGTTTTTCGTTCAGCTCGGAGCGCTGGGCGTTCAGCTGCTCCTGCTGCTGGTTCAGCGGGGCCATGACGGAGGCTTGAGACCCCTGCGCCTCGGCTTGGGAGAACGATGCGTCTAGTTTCGCCTGCTCTTCGGCCAGCCGGTTTTTGCTCACATCAAGCTGCTTCTGCGCATCCTCTACCCGCTGTTTCGCCTGGTTTACCTGCGTCTGGGAGCTATCGAGATCTTTTTTGGCGGCCTCTACCTGCTTATTACCGTTATCAACCTGCTGCTGCCCGCTTTCAACCTGCTTTTTACCCTCATCGATCTGCCGCTGACCGTCGGCAATCTGTTTTTTGCCGTCTTCGAGCTGCTCGGGGGCACCGCCTACTTTCTGTTTACCTTCGGTCAGCTGTTTCTGCCCGTCGGTGAGCTGCTTTTCAGTCTCGAACGGGTCGCTGACGGCATCTACAGAGCTCACCTCCCCTTTAAGGCTCTTGAGGGAGGCTGTAAACGCCTGTTTCTGCTCAGCGGTGATCCGTGAACCGTCACCGGTGGTGACAACCACCTGGCCGCTGCCCCGGTTGGCATCTGGGAAGCGTGAGGACAGCTCGTCGGAGAGCCGCTGGGTTTCGGTGCCGGGCATGGTGAACGTGTTCTTCAGCTGCCCGTGGAATGCGGCGTAGCTGGCGCTCACCCCGCCAATGAGAAGGGCCCAGATGGCGATAATTACCCAGGCTTTGCGGGCTGCGAAGTCGCCGATGGAGTAGAGCCATTTGGCCACTGTGGTTCTCCCTTGGTTGATATACGGTAAAGGTGCAGGTTTTTAGGACTAAGAAAAATATTATCTCAGGTTATTTGCTCCACTATTTTTTAGGCGCATTTTTTCATCTTTCCGCGCTGTTGTAAACCCCTTAATATGCAAAGAAATACTATGTTGAACCCCACTTTTACACTAAATTATTATGCGCTGCGTCCGCCCCGCAGAGCGTTTTTAGCCTGCTTTTCCGCACAAGAAGCAGGTTTTACCCAAATACAGCATCTGTGGGCTTCTTATAAAAACCCATATATTATGCGGATAAAAATTCATGGGTGAAAGAAAATAGCTCCGCACCAGTAGGGTCACTGGTGCGGAGCTACATATTAATGCGTGTTGTATCAGCCACAGTATGTATTGTTGGGTTTTATCCCAGCATACTGTGCGGCATCATGCACACGCCGCCTAGGAGGATGCTCCCACGGTGCTTTTAGCCGTCTCGGCTTGTTCATCGTGCTCGGCGGCGGGCTGTTCGGCCTCTTCTTCCAGGGTGTCCAGAAGGGTTGCGCCTTCCACATCCATATTTGGAACGAGCTTATCGAGCCATTTCGGCATCCACCATGCTTTATCGCCCAGCAGGGTCAACACTGCGGGGGTGATGGTCATGCGAACCACGAAGGCATCCACCAGCACGCCGAAAGCCAAGCCGAAGCCGATGGGGCGGATCATTGCGGATTCGGCGAAGATGAACCCGCCGAACACCGAGATCATAATGATCATGGCGGCAATCACCACACGCACCGCATGGTTGTACCCGGCGACAACAGCGGTTTTCGCATCCTTACCGTGCACATAGGCTTCACGCATGCCGGAGACCAGGAACACCTGATAGTCCATCGCCAGGCCGAAGAGGATACCGATCATCAGGGTTGGCAGGAACGCCAGGATCGGACCGGGGTCGTGTACCCCGAAGAGGGATCCCATGAAGCCCATCTGGTACACGGCAACCACCGCACCGAAGCTTGCCAAAATCGAGAAGAGGAACCCGACCGAAGCAACCAGGGGTACCAGAATCGAGCGGAACACCAGAATCAGCACAATAAACGACAGTCCCATGACGACCGCCAAGTACAGCGGCAGTTTCTGCGCCAGCGTATTGGAGACGTCGATATTGCCGCCGGTCAGGCCGGTCACGCCCAGTTTCACGTCAGTGCCCTGTATGTTCACGTGAACCTCACGCAGCTGCTCAACTAGGTTCACGGTTTCAACCGAGCTCGGCCCGTGTTTGGGGATCACCTGGAAAATCTGTACGGTGTGGTCATCGGTTTGCCCGGCGGGAACCACGGTTTTCACGTTGTCGGGGTCTTTCGCCTCAATCGCGTGAGCAATATCGATCTGCGCCTGCTCAGCCTGCGCCTCGTTCATCCCTGCGGGGGTGTGCGCCACCGCCAGCACGGGGCCGCTCATGCCTTCACCAAACTTGTCTTTAACAATCTGGTAGGCCTTATATTCAGTGCTTTCAGTCTGTGAGCTTTCTGCCGAGGGCAGGCCCATGCGCATCTGACCCATCGGAATGGCAATAGCACCCAACGCCACCACGCAGAGCAGGATGGTCACCACAGGTTTGGCGAGCACAATTTTCAGCCAGCCGTGCGGGGATTCCTCACGCTGTTCCTGTTCGGTGTGGCGTGCCGCGATCTTCTCAGGAGTATCAACGGACGCCCATGCCTTCTTCGACATGACTTTACGACCAATCAGCGAGAGCATGGCGGGGGTTAGGGTCACCGAGATCAGTACAGCCACAAAGACGCACAGTGCCGCAGCATCACCCATATACCCCAGGAACGGGATACCGGTCACGTTCAGGGCCAGCAGGGCAATAATCACGGTGGCACCCGCGAACACCACCGCGTTACCGCTGGTGCCGTTAGCGACCGCGATAGATTTCCGCAGCGGAATGCCATCCATGAGGTTGGAGCGGTGCCTATTGAGGATAAACAGTGAGTAGTCGATGCCCACCGCTAGGCCGAGCATCATGCCCAGCATGTAAGTGGTTGAGCTCATATCAACCAGGGACGAGAATGAGAGGGTGCCCAGGATGCCCACAATCACGCCCACAATCGCCATGAGAATGGGCAGCCCGGCGGCAATGAGGGTGCCGAGCAAAACGATGAGCGTCATAAGGGCCACCACAATGCCCACAATCTCGCCAACGCCCATACCCACATCGGGAGATTCGGCGACATTCTGGTCAAAGTTGACCGTCAGGCCCTTCAAATCCGCGTTTTTGAAATGCTCCATGAGCTTTTCTTTATCAGCATGCGGGGCTTCCGAGCTTTTCATTTTGAAGAAAACCCCGGCGACCGCGGTCGAGCCGTCCTCAGATACCGTACGATAGTCGCTCGTCAGATCCAGAAGCGCCGATTTGCGGGCGAGCTCCGCCTGCTGTTCGGGAAGCTTCTTTTCAGAGTCGGCAAGTTCAGCGGCCTTTGTATCCAGCTGCTTCTGGGATTCGGCCAGCTGGGCACGCTGAGCGTCAATCTGCGCCTGCTGGGAGCCGAGCTGTTCACGCATAGACTCTAGAGCACCAGCTGCTCGGGCCTGTTCGCGGGCCGCATCCAGCTGCTTCTGTGCCGCATCCAGCTGTGCCTTGCCGTCATCTGCTTTCTTCTGAGCATCCCGCAGCTGTTTCTTGCCGTCCTCGATCTGCTTCGGGGCGGCATCTAGCTTCTGTTTACCCTCTTCAAGCTGCTTCCTGCCGTCGGCAATCTGCTGCTCGGTGGCGAAAGGGTCGCTCACATCGTCAACCGCCGAATTCTCGTTCTTAAGGCTATTCAGCTTGTTCACGAAGGCTTGTTTCTGCTCATCGGTAATACGTGAACCGTCACCGGTGGTCACGATTACTTGGCCGGTTCCTCGGTTAGCGTCCGGGAAGCGTGAGGCCAGCTCATCGGTGAGCCGCTGCGTCTCAGTGCCGGGCATGGTGAACGTGGTCTTTAGCTGCCCATGGAATGCACTATACGTACCGGCAACACCGGCAATAACAAGTACCCAGATAGCAATCACTGCCCAGGCTTTGCGAGCGGCAAAGCTACCGATAGAGTAAAGCCATTTAGCCACTGCGGATCCTCCTCAAACTCAAAAATCTCTGTGTTGATTGATATGGTGCGCGTATTCGCTGCGCCTATGCGTATTGACCGCCAAGCAGTTCTTCAACATAGCCAAGGCAGTGTTCTATGCTGTCCCGCATTTTCTCAGCGTCTTCGGGGGGTTTGGGGTTGCCTTCGGCGTCATAGAAGGACGCCGCAATGCCCTCACAAACAGCGGAGGCGATAAGGTTCCCAAAAATGGCGATGCGCATCCGCGGGATGTCTTGGCGCTGCTGCCAGAGCTTGTCAACGACCATTTCGATGGAGTTCATATAGGAGGTTGAGCTGTATTCGTTGAACTTATTGTCAATAGAGTAGTCGTGGAGGGCGAACAGCAGCCGCGCGTGGGGTTCCACATGTTCGGCGAGGCGCTCAGTAGTGAACGCGGCGCGCACCCCGTCGAGCATGTCCCGTTCTAGATGCGGGCCGGTGGGGGTGCAGAAGTCAGGGATGACCTCAAAAATACGGTCCAGGTACTCGTTCAGGCGTTCAACGGCGGCGGCTTCAACTGAGGAAAAATGGTTGAAAATGGTACGCCGGGATACGCCGGATTCTTTGGCGAGCGTATCCGCCGTAAGCGCTTTAAGGCCGCCCGCAAGCACGAGTTTTTCGGCCGCATCCATAATGGCGATGCGGTTCTCGGCTTTGCGCGCGGAGCGTTTGTCTACAATCTTTTGGGCAATACACACAGTTATTACACTAAGTGCAATATTGCACTAAGTGCAAGTTTTAACACTGTGAGCTCACCCATATTTTTGCACTGAGTACAAATACGCAGGGGTGTTCGGCCCCAAGAACCGACACAGGACGCACACGGTAACCAGCAAACTGAGCACACGGTTCCTTCACACCACCCGCAAACGGCGGGCATCCTTGTGAATACCCGCCGTATCAAAAGAAGCAGCGGTTAGTGCCCGCCTGCCCCCTTTTGCACGCTCAGCCGAGCCTGCGCAGGTGCCGCACTTGCCAACGGCAAACGCACCATGAACTCGGTGCGACCTGGCCGGGATTTAACCGAGATCGTGCCTCCATGCACGCGCACAATCGCCTGCACAATCGAGAGCCCCAGCCCCGTGGTGCCGTCCGAACCGGAACGTGCCTTATCGGCGCGCGCGAAACGGTCAAAAATCTTATCCACAAACTGCGGGTCAATCCCCGGCCCGTTGTCCACCACGGTCATTAGGGCGTGGCTGCGATCCGCTGAAACCCGCAACCCGGCAATCACAGTGGTGCCGTCATCCGTGTGTTTACGGGCGTTTGACAGCAGATTCAGAATCACCTGCTGCAGCTGTGAGCGGTCAGCAATCATCTCAACCGGCTCATCCGGCACATCCAGCCGCCACACGTGAGTGCGGGCCGCCGCCTGCATATCAGAAAGGCACTCAATCAGCAGCTCCGTCAGGTCAATCAGCTCAAACTGCGGCTCACGCCCCTCATCCAAACGCGCCAGCAGCAGCAGATCTTCAACAAGGCGCGACATGCGCACCGTCTGCGAGTCGATGCGCGCCAGCGACGACTGCCCATTCTCACTCATTGCCTCTGTCCAGCGCATCATATCTGAATAGCCTTTAATGGCGGCCAGGGGCGTGCGGAGCTCATGGGAGGCATCCGCAATGAAAGCGCGAATCTGCTGTTCGGTGCGTTCACGCACCTCAAGGGCCGAACTCACATTATCGAGCAGCTGATTCAGGGCGTACCCGACCGCACCGACCTCGGTTCTGGGGTCGGCGTCTTTGGGCATCACCTTCACCTGCTGGGAGATGGTGTGTTCACCCAGGTTTAGGTTCGCCACGTCGGTGGCAACCGCCGAAACACGCTCCAGCGGGCGCATGGTGCGGCGAATAATATATGAGCCAAGCATCCCGGCCAGCACCATAACGGCCACGGATCCGATCACCATGACAGTGATGGTGGCGGCTAAGGTCTGGTGCATATCGCCCATGGGTACACCAACCAGCAGGTTTCCCGAGCCTGGCTTACCTTTTGAGACCTGCACCAGGTAGTGGCCTCCGCTTTCCAGCTCAACCTCCACGGGTACGCCGTCTTGGGCACCCAGACGGATAGCAGAGAGCAGGTTCTTATCGGAGTCTGAGATCCCCTGAGTATGCGCTTTGCTGTCGAGGATGCCTGCGAAAGTGGTCTGCCCGTCTCGGTCAAAGCACATGCCAAGTGTGCCAGGTACCTGCCCGGGAATGAGTAGCGGGTTTTTGCCGGTGGCATTATTGTCCGAGGTGGGGCACGCGAGGTTCCCACTGGATTCTCCCCCTTCGGGGCCGCCACCCGCACGCAGGGAGGTGCCGTTGAGGTTAGCGATAACCTGACCCAGTAGCGAGTTATGAATAGCAACGTAACTTGAGCTGCCGATAATAATGCAGGCAACGCCGAGCATACTTACGAGGATGGCAATAAGGCGGGTGCGCAGACGCGGGGAGTAACGCACTTTTTTGTTTCGTCGTGCGCGTTTAGCGGGTGCCTGGGGTTGGGGTGGTGCTGTGTGCGTGCTCTGCGCTACGTTCATTCAACCACCCTTCCATGCCACATTCGGAATTTATTATATGCAGTATTTGCGAGGATTAATCCTTGATTTTTAAAACTTTACTGCTGTTTTTATACAGCTGGACGTATAACATAACCTGCGCCGCGTACTGTGTGAATCATAGGCTCACGCCCCACATCAATCTTCTTACGCAGATACGAGATGTAAAGCTCCACAATATTTGCTTGTCCGCCAAAATCGTAGTTCCACACGTTATCAAGAATCTGGCTTTTAGAGACCACGCGTTTAGCGTTCTCCATGAGGTAGCGCAGCAAATCGAACTGAGTTGCGGTAAGCGTGATGGGGTCGCCGCCACGGCTCACCTCACGGGTGTCCTGGTTCAGGATCAAATCTCCCACCACTAGTTCGGCGTCATCAACCGCAGCCACACCCGAGCGTTGCACCAGCCGGTGCAGGCGAATCATCACCTCCTCCATTGAGAATGGTTTAGTCACATAATCGTCGGCACCCGCCGCCAGCCCTTCAATACGGTTATCAACAGAGTCTTTGGCGGTGAGGAAGAGGCACGGCACCTCGGGGTAAAATTTGCGGATGCGTTCCAGCAGTTCCAAACCGTCAAAGCCAGGCATCATAATATCGAGTACCAGTACGTCTGGCCGCCAGTCACGGGCAATGGCGAGCGCGGTGGGCCCGTCGGTGGCAGACCGCACTTCCCAGCCGATCATTTTCAGGCCCATGCTCACGAGTTCTTTCAGCATCTCTTCGTCGTCGGCGACAAGGGCGCGGATGGGGCTGCCGTCTGGGTGCTCAAGGGTGGGAAGATTTTTAGCGATTTCGGTTGCTTTGCTACTCATGTCTTAAAGGGTAGCGGGAGTTTGGGGGTGCAGTGGCGGTTTTTCCCGTTTTTCTCGCACAACATAGTGGATGCATAAGCCGCGCACAGCAACAGCACAGTATCCCGCATCCCGGGGTCGTTCTAAAGATGCCGCACCCCTGTGTGCTTACCGGCAGGACCGCATAATAATGACACTGTGACGCCAGAGGAGGAATGGAGTTGCCTTGGCGTCACAGTGTCTTAGGGATGTGGGCGAGTAGTGGTCAGGCGTTGCGGCCCTACCCTGTTAGAGGCGCACCCGCCCTTGAGGATACGGCGAGGTTTCAGTGGTTTCACCCCACCAGCCCCCGGGGCTCCGTAGCCGGATACACTCAAATCGTTGCGGGTATTTCGTGGGCCGGAGAATCCTTCGTCCTCGATTTTCCCGTCGGAGGACACCGTGGTGGTAATCTCTTTATCTCTATCCCCCACACTCACGCTGCGGGGAGTGATCTCAACCCACGATCCGTCCGCACAGGTCACGGTTTTTACCTCTTTGTCTTTCATGTACCGGAAGGTGCCGTCGGGGTTCACGTGAATCACCTGCCTAGAACCGTATCCCACGTTTTCTTTAACGGTCATGTCCCAGGAGCCGTCGGGGTTCAGCTGCATGCTTTTCATCCCTGTTTCTGCGGTCCAGGTGCCGTCGGCTTTTACCTCAATGTGGTCGCTGCCGCGCTTAATGTAGGTCCAGGAGCCGTCGGAGTCGTTAATTTTTACCCAGGGTTTGTCAGAGCTGCTGATGGGGTCGTTCGGGCGCGGGCGCGGCTTACCGGCCTTATTATCATCGGTGAGAGCAGCTGAGCCGCCGGGGGCATTCTGGCTTTCGAAGGGAACCTTGTCGGGGTTTTTGCCGACTTCATGGGCGGGGCAGGTGATGGGGAATTTTACGTCGGTGAAGAAGTTATATTCCCGCGCTTTTTCGGGGTGTTCAATGAGTTCTTTGGCGTCAATTTGTTCTTTTGGGGTGGGGGTGGCGGATGCCGTGTAGCTTGATGATGCTGCGCTTGAGGCTCGGCTGCTGCTGGCGGACTGTGATTTTGAGCTGGATGAGCTTGAGGTGGAGGCTGCGGTGCAGGCGCTGAGTGCGAGAACCATGACCGCGCCTACGGAAAGTATGCGAAGCTTATGCATAGTAATTCCTTACCGGTGAATATTATGGGTTTATGGGCGTTTTCCTCTTCTAATATACCCTTTAGACTTTTTTGAGGCCGCTAAAACACGCCCCTGGGCGCAGGATCCTTTTCGCGATGCTCTCATCCCATCCGCTATTGCGGCTTTGTGGGTTTTGTCTATAGCCCGTCCCGCAGGATTGATGGGAGCATCCCCAACTCGTCGAGCCTGCGCACCAGGTGGATACTTAGGTCGTTACCCCACGCCCGTGCACTGTATTTGCGGGTGCCTTCAGGCCGGTAGAGCAGGTCGCGGTCAAGCAGGCTTTTCAGTTGTTTACTGCGCACTGCGGAGGAGCCGGGAAGCAGGTCTTTCACATCGCCGGCAGAGACTTCCCAAACAGCATTATTTAACAGGCACGAATCTGATATTTAACGGGAGAGCCGTTTTCCCTTGGTATTTCAGGGTTTTCAGAATCCCCTGTCGGGCAATTATTTAACGCCAGGCGTTTTAACATTTAACGCAAAGGCCCTTCCCGGAGGCGGCACAGCCGGGTACAGCAACGCCCGCATACGGAGCGAACCGTAGCGGGCGGGTACTGCTGTATTCACCGGTTACAGTGTTAGCGGTGCTGTGTTTTATGGGAATGCCTTCTGCCCTGCGGCTAAGGGGTTACGCGCCCTTAGGGGCATAACACCATCTTTAACAGTTAATGGTGCGCGGGGGGTTTCCGGGTCTTTTATGCTTTTATCTCCGCCCCGGTTCTCCCATGTTTTTCGTGCGACCTCTATCCATTTCTTATCCGAAACGCCCTCATAGATTTTGCCGTCGGGGGTACCGTAGGTGATTTCGCTGTCCTTGTATTCATAGCACCATGAGCCGTTGGCAAACATCTGTATCTTTGTGGATTCCCCGGTTTTCTTCACCCACGTGCCGTTCGGGTTCACATGCATATTCACCTTGGTTTTTTCGGTGTAGGAGTCCCATGACCCGTCCGCGTTCAAGGTTGTGGTGTCACCGTCACTATTTTTGGATTTCCATGTACCGTCGGCGGCAACTTCAGCGGTTACATCTTCTTCTTTAGTGGAATATGAGTAAGACCCATCATCTTTGAGGTGAACGTTGCTTAGGCCCCAGTCATGGGACTCCGTTTCCCGACGGCGTGGCTCTTTACCTGCCTTATTATCATCGGTGAGGACAAGCCGCTGCTGCTGCGCTATGGCGAAACGTTCCTGTTCGGAACCAACGGGTGCCTGTACGGCCTTTACACCCCTGGGCAAGGGTGTACGCGGTATCAGCGGGATGACGCCGTTACTTCCCACACCGTATTTAATATCTTCTGTCCGCTGCACGATAGACGATTGCTCGTAGTCGAAGGGCTTCACAAGGCCCCACGCGGAGCTTACTGAGGTACTCTGCTGCCCATTCTTCGAATCGGTGATTGTGACGGTTCCGTCCGCACTGCCAATAATGGTTTGGTAGCGACCTTTCTTCTCCCAGCTGCCGTCAGGGCGCACCTGTTCTCGGGCCTCTACAGCTTCTTTCCCCTCTTCGGCCTCATATTTAGTGACTGTATCCCACGACCCATCAGGGTTGACGTGCGTTTTCTCCTGCGTGGATTTGCTATTTTCCACAGCATCCCACGACCCGTCGGCGTGAAGTGTAACTTCCTGATGACGATAACCGTCTGATCGATATGACCAGGTGCCGTCAGCGTTCACGGTCAGCTCCCGGTCTTTATCAGGGGAATACTTCCAGGAGCCGTCATCATGCACTGTCACGTACTTACTGGTTCCCCCCTGCGAGCGCGGGCGGGGTTTACCAGCTTTATTATCGTCGGTCAGACCAACGGTGCGCACCTCGCCGCCAGATGCTGACGGGGTGGCGCTGGGTGACACGGACGCAGAGGCTGTGGCGGATGAGGTGGCCTCAGCCGGGTTGAATTTGCCGGGCTCCGGGCAGGTTGGCATTTCGGGTTTGGTGTACCTGCTGTATGGGCTGTATGAGCTGGAAGCCACCGGGCGTTCTGGGGCGCGCGGTATTGTTTCTTCTTTCCTCGCGGAAAACACAGCACACGAGCTTAAAACCAGTGTCAGCGCGGTACCTGCCGAGATGGACGCAAGAACACGGTGATAGCGTAAGATTGTCATTGCCAGATTCCTTACACTCTCTCCTACGAGAAGGCCTTCTGCCCGGGATACAGCGGTTTACGCGGGGTCAGCGGCAGGACGCCTCCCCCACCAATACCGAGACCATACCCCACCCTGGGTGATGGAACACTGGGGGTGCGCACAGTTGTATACGTTTCATTCGTAATCTCGAACGGCTTACCGCTTGAGCCTTCCATGTACACTTTGCCGTTGACATCGCTGTAGGTGACGAACCCGCCGCTGCTCTCTGAGCGCCACGTCCCGTCAGCATGCAGTTCTTCTTTTTTAGAACCCTCAGTCGTACGCCAAGTGCCGTCAGGGTTAACGTGCGTGACAGCTTCCTCACCGCCACTCTTAGTTTCTTTCTCTTCCCACGAGCCGTCGGCGTACAGGGTCGTTGTTTTCTGCCCCACCGCTTTCTCATGTTGAACCCAGGTGCCATCGGTGGCGACAGTCAGCTCAGTGTCCCCTTTGTTCCAGCTCCATGAGCCGTCAGGGTTAACCTTGGCTTGCGGGTTTACTTCACGTTCAGGGCGCGGGCGCGGCTTACCAGCCTTATTCTCATCTGTCAGAAGCGTGCCTTCAAGCTCAGCAAGGCCCCTGCGGTATTCATCAGTTTCGGGTACAGCCTTCTTAGCGGAGACACCCAACGGCAAAGCAGTACGCGGTTTCAGCGGAATAACACCGTCTTTCGGGACGGAAGTTACCAAGCTTCCATCTTCCTTGTAGAGCGATGCCACGTACTTGGGGAAAATATCGGGCCATTCGCTGCGAGAAATAGGTTTCTCTTCATCTGCTTTGGAGTCTTTCTTGGTGGCCGTACCATCAGCCTTACCAACATATTTAACGCCGAGCTCGTCTACCTCCCAGGTACCGTCGGCGCGAACCTCTGCCTTATTTGAAGGCTCTTTATTTTCTTTGCGTTGCTCTTGAATGCCCCACGAGCCGTCAGGGTTAACGTGGATTACGGTTTTTGAATTAGACAGTTTTTCGGTGGATTCCCACGAGCCGTCGGCGTGAAGCGTAAATTCCTTCTCACCAGTTTTATTCTCCCAAGTGCCGTCAGCATTCACAGTTATTTTTTCCTGGCCAGACAAGGTTTTCTCTGTCCACGACCCATCAGATTTCACCTGGTTCTGATTACCACGAGTTTCACGTTCGGAGCGGGGGCGGGGTTTGCCCGCCTTATTGTCGTCTCCCAGACCAACTATCTGCCGCCCGTCCTCCGTTGAGGTGGATGCAGATTCTGACGACCCCGAATTATTGGTGCCCCCTCCCTGGTTCACCCCGGATGACGAGCAGGCACTCAGCGCCAACAAGAGGGCGAATGAGGCCGAGACGGGGGCTGCCATACGGTTGCGGCTGGTCTTCTTCATTGGAGTTTTCCTTCTTCATAACGTATGTCGGTGTGCGGCGCACCGGGTGCCGTTACCCTCAGTATATGAACCGGGGCAGTGGCTGCGGCGGCACCTCACCGGTGCTCGTTACGATGTACAGAGAACCCGTAGCCAGCTCCCACCGTTCCCCCAGTAAACCCCCAGTTTTAAAGACGCGCGCAAGCCGGATGCTCCCCACACAACGGGAGTATCCGGCCTGCACAATACCGCGTATTTCTCGCCCGCCACCGGTACCGCACAGCGGCCCCAGCGACGAACCGGCTCAGCTACGAAACGGCTTTCTGCCCCACTTTCAGCGGGGTGCGGGGCTTGAGCGGAACCACACTATTGGGGCCCACGCCGTTCTTTGAGACGTAGGAGGTGGGGAATCCGGGTACTTTCGCCGGGAAGTGTTCTTTCTTGATTTCCCGGTTAAAGTTGCTGTGCTGCTTATCCACGTGGTGGGCGGTGCCATCTGCCAGGCCGGTATCGAGTGACCTGTCGTCCTCGTACCGCCACGAGCCGTCCGCGTGGGTTACAGTAACGGATTGGTTCCGTTGATCCTCCCAGGTCCACGAGCCGTCAGCGTTCACATGAATTTTCTGCTGATATTTCACGTCATCAAAGTCCCAGGAGCCGTCAGCGTGCAGGGCGGCAGACGAGCCGTCTTTTGTGCTCTTCCACTCCCAGGTGCCGTCGGCGTTCACCTTGACCTCCACACCACCGACGGTGGTGTGCGTCCATGAACCGTCCTCATTAATGGTGGCGTTGGTTTCGGGGTATTTATCGGTGGAACGCGGGCGCGGCTTACCGGCCTTATTGTCGTCGGTCAGGGCGGTACCGTCCGCCTCAGCTGAGGCCTGCTTATCCTCCTCAGATCCGGGGACAGCATAGGTGACTTTCAGACCGGGTTTGAGGCCAGCACGGGGTTTGAGCGGAACCACACTATTGGGGCCCACAGCGTTCTCCGTCACCTGCGTATGGGGCGCTGGGGGAACCACAGGGAAACCTTCCTTAGGGATTTCACGTTCTTCCCCGGTGGCCGTGTTCTTCTTCGTCGCGGTTCCTTCCGTCGTACCGGTGGTTACGTACTTACCGCCGCCTTCGTGGTTTTCCCAGCTGCCATCGGCACGGGTTTCTGTGGAGTCACCGGTTTTCTCGTCTTTCTGCCTCCATGTGCCGTCCGCGTTCATGTGAATAGTTTTCTTCACATACTCGTTGTGGGTGGAATAATCCCATGAGCCGTCGGCGTGCAGGGTGGCTTCCTGCCCGCTCTTTTCGTCCTTCCAGTGCCAGGTTCCATCCGCGTTAGTGGTCATGACTGTGCCATCGGGCTTATCGTATGTCCACGAGCCGTCCTCATTAATGGTTGCACCTTTGAGGGTGTCTTTCATGGATGAGCGCGGACGCGGTTTACCGGCTTTATTGTCGTCGGTCAGGCCCACGGGCAGCTTATCGTCCGCCGATTCGGAGGCAGCCGCCGTGTTCACCGGGGAGGACTCGCTCGTGGCGGCGGCTGCGGAAGACTCGCTCATAGTCGGGGAACTTTCCTGCGATTTCACGGAGCTAGTGGTGCAGGCACTCAGCACCAAAACCAAGGCAACACTGGCCGATAATGGCGCGGCGAAACGACGGGGCGTCAACATATGCATTCTCTTTTCAACGGTGAATAATAATGCCCCACAACACCACTTCAGTGAATATGCAGCAGTGTGGGATGTGCAGCATCTTTAAGTGTACCTTGCTGGATAAACCAGCCATACCTTCACCCAAGACCCACTATGCACAGTTTTACATGCTTATGCGTTTTGTGGTGTTCTATCACCAGTTAGGGGACGTTTTTCTGACCCGCCTTCAGCGGGGTGCGCGGGCGCAGCGGGATGATGCTCTTATCCCCCACACCATCCTGCCCATAAATAGTGGGCAACGCCGGGGTCTCATCGGGTATTCGGTCCGGGCCAACCTCACGCATATCCGGCTTCTGCTGGTATACCTTCCCGTCCGATGTGCCGTACAGGGTCACATGCTCAGCCTGCTGACGCCATGAACCGTCCGTATTCACCGCCATCCCCCGCCCAGACGGGACCAGGTCATAGCTCACATGATCCACCACCCGAATCCAGCTGCCGTCCGGGTTCACCCGGGTACGTTCCTTAGTTTTAGCGATATAGCTCTCCCACGTGCCATCAGCTTTCAGGTTCGCCTTATCCCCGCCGCTATTGGACCACTCCCAGGTGCCATCCGGGTGCACGTGCACGCTCACATTCGCGTCCTTATACTCCCACGACCCGTCACCATTAATTTTTGCACCCGCCGGGGTAGTCCCACCGGATGCGCTCGGCCGGGGCCTGCCCGCCTTATACTCGTCCACTTGGCCCACAGGCACGGTGTAGCTTGTTGAGGTGGACGGGGCCGGAGTGGCGGCCCGCTCCTCATACGTGGGGTTGGCGGTGCAAGCGCTTAGCACCACCAATAAGACGGCACCAGAGCATAACGGCGCCACACGGTAACGGGGCGTAAACATGTGTTCTCTCTTTCACCGGCGATAGTTTCAGGCGCCACGGCAGCCTCCGGAAGGTAGGGCACCTGTTCCCTTAAATTTTATCGTGCGCCACCTTTGAGAGTGAGGGCACGCATCACGGTGTCTCCCGCGCAATCGTAGAAGAACCCCGGCGAAACGTCGCGTGAAGGCGCCGCCCCGCCGGGGCTATCAGGGAACCGCCGGGCTACGAGCTCACTTTCTGCCCGGCCTTCAACGGGGTGCGCGGTTTAAGCGGCACCACACCGCCGCCACCCGGGCCGTTCGGCTCAAGCACGGTGGGGGCGCTAGGAATGCCCTTCGGTGCATCCTTCTTCGACAGCTCACGCGCAACAGGTTTCTCCTGGTACGCCTTACCCTCCGCAGTACCGTACAGCACGAACGACTCGGTCTCATTACGCCACGAGCCGTCCGCGTTCACCGTGATCTTATGGTTACCTTTCACCAGGTCTTCGGCACCGCCCTTATACTCCCAGATCCAGCCACCATCGGCTTTAACGTGCACAGTCTCATCACGGGAGGCAATATACTCATCCCACGACCCGTCAGTGTGCAACGCGGAGGTGTTACCGTTAGCGTCCTTCTGGGTCCAGGTGCCATCGGCTGCAACCGTCATGGTGACGCCCTTAGCATCAGAGTACGTCCACGACCCGTCCTCATTCACCGTGGCATTTGCTTTGAGCTTGTGCTTTGAACGTGGGCGTTCGGTGCCCGCCTTATTGTCGTCAGTCAGCAGCAGCCCCTCCTGCTCGGCGGTGGCTTTCAGGTCTTCTTCAGAGCCGGGGACAACGTAGATCACTTTCGTACCCGGTTTCAGGCCCTTACGAGGCTGCAGCGGCAGCACGCTCTCACCGCCCACCCCGTCCTCAGAGACCACCGTTGCGGGGGCGGGAGGCACCACGGGCCATTCCTTACGGGAGAGCTGACGCTGACCCGACGCGCTCTTACTCACCGCCGTCCCATCGGCGTTGCCGGTGTTTTCGGTGGTGCCGTGGGTGTGCTTCCAGCCGCCGTCAGTGTGCGTCTCGAAATGCCCCACTTTCCTGTCATCCATAGTCCAGGTGCCGTCAGCGTTAACATGCACCTGCCGGTGGATCATCTCATTATTCATAATGTGATCCCACGAGCCGTCAGCGTGCAGGGTGGCCTCAGTGCCTTCTTTCTGGTTTTTCCAGGTCCAGGTGCCGTCGGCGTTAGTGGTCATAACGGTGCCGTTGGAGGCGGTGTACGTCCACGACCCGTCCGGGTTCACTGTCGCGCCTGTGGCAACATCTTTCACCTTCGAGCGGGGGCGGCTATCGCCAGCTTTATTATCTTCAGTTAAACCGAGGGGGAGCTTCCCGTCAGCAGCATCCGGTGTAGTGGCGGAGGCGCTCGCCGAGGCAGTTGACGACGCACCCGCCTGCGGTGAACTATTAGATGCCGAAGAGCACGCGCTCAACCCCAGAAGTAGACAGGCACCGGCACATAGCGGTGCCACAATTCGGCGGGATTTAAACATATAACTCCCTCGTTATTTATCGATAATCATGGTGGTGACGTTTTGGTCACCCTTGTTTCATTGTAACGCGCACCTTTCACCACCTAGTACCGGTGCTTACGCCCCTTCAGCGCGTCGCACACTGCCGGTTTTCGGCACCTTCCCCCTGAACTTTCCGCCTTTTTGCGGGAATGAACCGCTGCGGCAGGCTCTTATAGCTGAGGGTGACGGTAAAATTTGAGGAAATACCCGAGAGCCGACGGAAAGGAGAGGACCATGCGCATCAGCCGCATCTACAACAATAATGTGGCCCTCACCGTCGATACTTTCGGTAAGCAGGCGGTGGTGATCGGCCGCGGGCTGGCGTTTGGTAAACGCAAAGGGGACATGGTTAACCCCGCGAAAGTTGAGCAGACCTTCGTCCCTGAGCAGGGTATCTCGGCGGAACGGCTCAGCTGGTCGCTGTCCGAAATTCCTGCCGATATTCTGGCGATAGCCACCGAAATAGAGGGCGACGCCCGCAACGACACCGAGATTGAGCTCTCAAACTCTTTCATTATCCCGTTCGCAGACCACCTGCACTACGCGGTCATACGCGCCCGTGACGGGCTGCGCGTGGATTACCCGCTCGCGCCTGAGGTGAACCTGCTGTACCCGCACGAGGTGATCTACGGCCACCGTGCCCTGAACCTGGTGCGCGAGCGCATGGGCGTGGAGCTGAACACGAACGAGGCGATCCCGCTGGCGCTGCACCTGGTAAACGCCCAGTTTGCGACCGCCGACATGTCGCGGGCATTCCGTATGACGGAGGTGTTTGCGCAGGTTTTTGAGGTGATTGAGGTGGCGTACAGGCGCGCTATCGACCCGGCCTCCATGTCTGCGGCACGGTTCATTACGCACCTGCGGTACCTGTTTGTGCGCGCCGATCAGGGCAAGATCGGGGCGGCAGGTGCCGGGATTTCGCAGCCGAGCCTGCTGGCGGCTTTACGCGCGGATGCGCCACGCGCCCACGCGTGCGCGCAGAAGGTGCTGCTGCTTCTTGAGATGCAGCTTCAGCAGCCGCTCACCCAGGATGAGCTGACCTATTTGACGATTCATATTGACCGCTTGGCGAAAGACCTGTGGAGTGCTGCCCCCGCATAGGGCAGCCGCCTCACCCATTCCGCAGCAGGTGCAGTACGGCCTGCACGCGGCGGGCGTTGCTGTTTGTATCGGGCAGGTCGAGCTTCGCGAAAAGGGTGTTAATGTGCTTTGCCACGGTCTTTTCCGCCACGAACAACTTCTCGGCAATTTCGCTGTTTGACAGACCCTCCGCCATGAGGGTCAGCACCTCAAGCTCGCGGGAGGTCAGCCGCTCCAAGCGTTGCTACACCGCCCGATGCTCCATTAGCTCCTTGAGGGTCTCCGGGTCTACCACCACACCGCCCGCGGCAACCGCCTTGACCGAGCGCACGAACCCGGCATCGTCAAATACCCTGTATTTGAGCAGGTAGCCGGTGCCTAAACCACCGTCCATATGCAGCTCATCCACGTACAGGCGCTCCACATACTGCGAAAGAATCAGCACCGGCTGCCCCGGAATCTGCTTGCGAATCTGAACCGCCGCACGCAAACCCTCATCCGTGAAGGTCGGCGGCATGCGAATGTCGATCAGCGCAACATCTGGGCGGTGAGTGAGCACCGCATCCGTGAGCGACGGCCCATCATCTTATCCATGCTTCCGGGGTCGGTCGCATAGGCTACCCCGAGGCGGTTCCACGCATTAATAACGGTAATAACAAAGGTCAGCTCCGCCAGTTCCTTCCGTCAAACTGTGCACTTCACCTGTGCGTAGTCGGCATCGCTCACATGTGAACCTTCAAGACTGTACAGGCGGTGTATAAGCAGTTCAAGAGGCTATTCGGCGGGAACCAAATCCATAGCTCGGTTTCACCTTTTTGTATACACTAGTAGCGGGAGAACCTGGATGAAAGAACACAAACAAAATGGATGCAGACCCGCCGCAGCATATGGCCCCGTCACCAAATTTTTCGCAGCCTTTAGCGTCGGCTGCCCCTGAGGCACAGCCGTCAACGTATGCTGCGATAGTTCAAAAATACTCCCGCCTTTATCTCGTGCGCCTGTGCACCGTGGGGCCTCTTATTGTATTGCACATAGTGGGCGCTATTATACTGCTGCTGGCGTTCATGAACGATGTGCAATCCTATAGCAACAGTAAGTACTCCGATGATTTATTCTATTCGCTAGAGTACCTTATGGTATTTGCGACCGCCGCAATACTATTTATATATCTGTTGTATCCTTTCTGTCATATTTTTGGGTGGAAATCTGTAAAAAATAATCTGCACCCCGTGTGGGTTTGTATTATTAATATATTTGGGTTTATTTTTTCTCTTCTAGGGATTGTTTTTTATATACTGCCGACTCTGGATAACATTAACTCAACTCTCCCGACGGGTGCCGTCGGTGAAGTACTCATTCTTGTGCTTGTATTCGCTGTACCCATTGCTGAACTTGTTTTCTCCGGTATTTTTATCAAGCATTCGCTGTGGATGATAAGGAATAAGCATTAGCCTTTGTTTCCCTCCAGTTGCTATAGAAATAAAGGTTACTAACTATGAATGATGAAGAGATGAACAGGTTCATGGATCTTCTCTTGGAGCACGGGTGGAGAGTCCGAAATACCGCCGGATCGGACATATTCCATGTCTCGGGGTTTGAGATGGCGTGGGAGTTAACGAATGAAGATCTTTACACAACTAATATTTTAACATTTTTTATTATTGGAGATTTGGGGCAGCCCAGCACAAAAATCAAAGATATTATACATGTTACAGACAAGAATAATAATCAGCTTATTTTCACAAAGAACAATATTATTGATCAGATAAATTTTATCGAGAATTTATAGAGGGCAAAGTACAGAAAATCAATACTGTTATTAAATATAGCAAGTGTTAGACGGGAAGAAATAATGTTATTAGATGGCGTTGCAATCGAGTATGTGCCGCGAATGGGCTATATGCATATTATATGTGAATTACCTTTTTTAGCTGAGGAAGGAATATTGTATGTTGAAAACATGGATCCTGAAGCGGAAGATTATATGGTATCTAGTATTGAGTTATTAGCGGAAAATTTTTTGAAAGTTTCACTGATTTCAGGTGATGTTGTTAATGTGATAAGCCACTTTAAAACAGGTAACTACCTGTTTAAAAAGATAATTGGAGATTTTAAAGAGTTTAATGCACGTAATTGGGGCGATGACAAACTAAAAATAGTAACCAATGGAGACAAATTAGGAAGTTTTGAGTTGTACCGAACAATAGATAATGATTCATTCTTTGCTATTGATTTATTTGAAGAACAAGACCGTTATTATTTAATTGTCTCGGAACCTGACCGACCATGGCAGAGGGATGAAGTCGCTAATGTCCAATTTGATGGAAAGCAAATTACCTGCCACCTTAAAAATGGTGATACGTTTCATTCTGAAATTGTTTGTGCACCTTATGTTGCCGACCTTATTAATAATGTGTCTAAGTTACTTGAGTAAATTATCTCCGCCGCCCTAATCCTGGCACAGGCCACCCTCTAACACATGCCTTTAAAGTAATATATACTATAATTTCAGGAAAGGTAGTTATTGTATCCAAAATATCGATCTAGTTAATAGAAAACAAATTAATTGTAGTGATAAGGGTTATTTATATTGTGGAATTAAAATTTTCAGTTATAGGAACTATTATTGACTTTCCGTATAGTCATATCTTACAGCAGAATCTTCAGAATTTTTTTGATCACATTAAACCACGATTTTCTCATGAGCAACTAAATGATTGGGTCATAGAGTTTCACATAAATCCGACTAATATTTATTGGCTTGAAACTCAAGAATATAGTAAGAGCTTTCTTGGGGTATATAAAATAGGTATTACCTACCCCAAGATAAAGAGGAAAATATTTTCAGTTATCATACCAATTCCTAATAGCAATCAAATATCTTGGGGGCTACCAGAGGAAAGGTACCTTCATAGGCCTAAAGCGAATCCTAATAATTTTTTTCTTACTGAATTTAGCACTAAGGGATTTACGGATTTAGAGGACTATTTTTTAGAATCTGCCAAAGAAGCAATTAGTATTTTCTTAAACAAAGGTTTTAAAATACAAGGGATTAATTTGAAATTTGATATAGTTGATGTGCGTAAAGAAAAGTAAATTTGTAAAGACCATAAAATTAAATATTCGCAATATTCAATGAGAATTTGGAAAAATATATAGCCAAGGTATAATGTAAATAATTTATTGCACCATTAAAGAGAATGTATTTAAAGAGTGCAATCAATTAAAAAGGAAGTATACAAAATGTTAAAAATCAGGAAAAATACTTTAAACAGTATACAGGTAGGACGAAAAAAGAAGGACTTAGCAGAATCAATAATTAATGATCCCGTATATTTTTTGGAGTTTGATAGAAAACATAAAGTATTGTCAGAGTCAATACTCATTACAGTCTCTATGAGAGAGGTTCAATCTTTTGATATAAACGGCAAGGTTATATCATTTGAGAGCCTAATTTCTTTCTTAGAGGACGAAAATCCATTGGTTGAGGATAACTCATTTTATACATTCCCTCAGTATAATCTAAGTTTATATATAGACTGGGATAAGAAAATATTTAATGAAGTTCTAATTTATGATAAGATATTAAAAGGAGAATATGAAAAAAGTTCGTTCTTAACGTATAAGGAAATCCAAGAGAATCAGCGGGAAACGACAAAAAGAGCTGCTCATAACCTATACTTTATTCCATATACAGCTGTGGGAAATTTTAAATTTGGAACAGATCCTCAACTATTTTCAGAAAAAAATAATTTTAATATTCCAAAAGAAATTTCAGCAAAACAAGTTATTAAGTTTGATGAAAATATTTTAGTAAGATTTGACAAAAATAAATTAACTCAAGTCGTGATAAGTAATAAAAACACTTCTATACTTTATAATGACTTAAAATTATTCTCTAAAGATGTTTTAGACGAGCTAATAAAAAATGAAAAATATATAGAGAGAACTATGGGGTATGTTTTTGTTGACTTAGGTCTTGCTATTACTCACGATATGAAAACTATATATTTTTTCGATCAGTCTTTATTACCCTTTTGGAAGAATAAAAATAGACCTATTACTAGTTGGTGAAGCTGAAGAGGGTAATCACTAAAGGATATACGAACTGTGTAGCACAGTATGATCCTCCCAAGAACCTAAAACTTTCAGCGGTGCTGTATCAGTCCTCGTATAGTACAGCTGACTGGTCGGTCAGTCTCCGAAGCGCTCAGGTTGAGATTTTCTTCAGATGATTCCTGCAGATAGAGCAGCATAGCCTTCAGGGCTACTGCGCAAGAGCGGGCGTGAGGGGTGGGTCTGGGGTTATCCAACATCAAGCTGTTGCTCAGCAGTATGGACAGAACAGTGACTTATATGGGCAGGGCCTGTCTCCCAATGAATAAACCTCTATACATTACAGATAATAATCAGCTTATTTCGAGAAACAATATTATTAATTAGATAAATTTTATTAAACTTATAAGAAATAATATAGAAAATGTATATTTTACTTTTATATCTACGGTGAAGTGGGTGTAGAGATAAATATCAACAGACCCATGCTCCCCCAGCAACATCGCCTACATAGCAGGCTAGAGGCCCCGGTCTTCCAGTCTAAAAGACTATTATTAAATATGTGACATCATGTCATTAAAAATACCGGCGTACCACTATGCTATATCTCTCATTTTGATGATATACCGTGATATTCTGAAAGGGTCTTGCCCTCACAAGGGGCACAACACACACTGTTCGTTCAATTAAGAAAGCTATCATGGTCACTATCATTGTGGCGGCACATGGGGAGTCAGCGCCCGCTCTTCTGAAGACCGCCAGCATGATCCTCGGAAACCTCGATAACGTGTATCCGGTGACATTTCTTCCTGGGCAGGGTCCGGAAGATTTGATCGAAGAGTACACGCGCATCGTTGCGGAAGCAGGATCTGAAGAAACCCTTATTCTCGTCGATCTCTTCGGCGGCAGTCCCTACAATGCGGGCGCTCGATTCGCGGCAGAACACGAAAATATTGATGTTGTCGCAGGCGTCAACGTTCCGATGCTCATTGAAGTCATCAGCGGCGCCGGTCGCAAAAATGCGACTCTCAAGGGCCTGGTCGCCAAAGCCCATAAGGCGGGCGTGAAAGGTATTCGCTCTTTCCAAGAGGCCAACCAACCGGTACAGGACGAAAAACCTGCCGCAGAGGCAAAACCCGCCGAAACACCGGCGGCACCGGAAATACCCGCAGAACAGCAGGTTGAAGGCGGGCATATGGACGCTATTTTCACGCGCATCGACTCCCGCCTTATTCACGGGCAGGTCGCGGGCACCTGGGTTCCTTATGTGGCACCGCAAACCTTTATTGCCGCATCGGATGCAGCCGCCCACGACAACCTCCGCAAGAGTCTGCTGCTGCAGGTGGCGCCCGCCGGAGTCAAAACCAATGTGCTCGATATTGCTAAAGCGGGGCGCGTATACAACAACCCCAAATACACCGGCATGAAAACCATGTTTGTGCTCGAATCCCCGGTCGATGTGGTGCGTCTGCTAGATGAAGGCGTTGAAATTCCAGAGGTCAATGTTGGCGGCGTAACCTACAAAACCGGTATGACGCAGCTTTCTGAGGCGGTTTACGCATCCGAAGAAGACCTCGACGCATACCGTGAGCTTCTCAAACGCGGCGTCAAACTGTACGTGCAGCAGCTTCCTAACCACTCCCCCGTCGATATGGCAAAAATTTTGAAAGAGAAAGGCCTCGCCTCATGAGTCCCCTCGCATTTATTCTCGTCATTGTGGTGGCGTTCATTGCGGGTGTCGCATCCGTGGTGGATGAACGCCAGTTTCACCGTCCCCTAGTGGCATGTACCCTCATGGGTTTTGTGCTGGGCGACCCGGGCACCGGCATTATCGTGGGCGGCACCCTTGAGCTAATCGCCCTCGGGTGGATGAACGTGGGTGCGGCAATGGCACCCGATGCAGCCCTAGCCTCCACCATCGCAGCAGTTGTGGTGATTCACGGTCACCTTGATGTGGCTCAAGGTATCGCTGTTGCCGTTCCGATCGCCGCAACCGGGCAGGTGCTCACCATTTTCGTGCGCACCATTACCGTGTTCTTCCAGCACCAAGCCGACAGGTTCGCGCAGACAGCGAATTTCCGCGGTATTGAGCTCATGCACATGAGCGGCATGGCGCTGCAAGGGTTACGTGTGGCTATTCCCACCGCAGTGGTCTCTCTCATTAACGCTGACACTATTAAAAGCTGGCTGGATTCCATCCCGGGTGAAATTACCACGGGCCTGCGCATCGCCGGCGGCATGATCACCGTGGTTGGTTTCGCCATGGTTATTAATATGATGAGGTCAAAAGCCCTCATGCCGTTCTTCTTCCTCGGGTTCATTACAGCGGCCGCTATCCCCGTCTCTCAGACGGTTAAACTCAATGGTGTCAATACCGACGTTATGGGAAACCTCACCGCTACTCTCACCGGCCAGGCGCAGCTTGACCTGGTGGCTATCGGCATTATCGGGGCGTGCCTGGGGCTGCTGTACACCCAGCTCAACCCCATATTTCATAAGAGCCAGGCGGCACCAGCAGCCGCACGCCCAGCTAACGACCTCGACAACGAGCTTGAGTAGGAGAGAACCATGACTGAGAACACTCAAGAAAAAATCACCACCGAGGTTCCCGACCTCACCAAGGGCGACAAGATTAATACGTACATCCGCTCCACCTTCCTGCTGGGCTCGTTTAACTTCGAACGCATGCAGTCCATTGGGTTCGCGGTCTCCATGATTCCCGCGATTAAGCGTTTCTACACCAAGAAAGAAGACCAGGCGGAGGCGCTCACCCGTCACCTGGAATTCTTCAACACCCAGCCGTGGGTGGCATCCCCCATTATCGGTGTGACTGCCGCAATGGAACGTGAAAAAGCAGCCGGTAAAGAAGGCATTGACGATGCAGCCATCACCAACGTGAAGGTTGGTCTGATGGGCCCACTCGCGGGCGTGGGCGACCCGATTTACTGGGGTACCGCGCGCATCGTGCTGGCAGCTATCGGCGCCTCCTTCGCAATTTCGGGCAATATTCTGGGGCCGCTCATCTTCTTCTTCGGAATGACCGCGATCCGCTGGGCCACCCGCTGGTACGGTTTCCAGTACGGCTACGAAAAAGGCACTCAGATTGTAGGCGATGCAGGCGGAAACACGCTGCAGAAAATTACTCAGGGCGCATCGGTCATGGGCTTGTTCGTGATGGGTGCATTGGTGTACCGGTGGACGAGCATCAATATTCCGCTCAAACTCACGGAATACGAACAAGCTGACGGTACACACGTGGATGTAACCGTCCAGTCCATCCTCAACCAGCTACTGCCGGGACTTGCGGCACTGGGCCTATGCTTCCTGTGCATGTGGCTGCTGCGCAAGAGGGTTAACGCCATCTGGATTATCTTCGGCCTCTTCGCCGTCGGTATTGCTGGCGCCTACCTTGGGTTCTTGGCACTCCCCCAGTAAACTTGCGTGACCACAAGCAAACCAGCGGGATGCGTGCTCCGGTAGACTTTTGTACCGGGCGCGCATCCCACAATTTTTAGCCCCCCAGACCGAAGGACACCCATGAAAAAACTGATGGCATTCGATTTGGATGGAACTCTGCTCTTTGACCGGGAGATCGAGCCCGCGAATGTGCAGGCTATTCACCGCTGGCAGCAGGCCGGGAATATTGCGGTGTGCGCGACCGGGAAAAGTATTTTCGCCACGAAACTTGCCCTTGATACAGCTGATGTTACCTTCGATTACAACGTGCTGTACACCGGCGCTGTTGTGACCAATGCCGAGTACAATATCCTCCATGCACAGACTCTTTCGTTTGCGGTGGTGCACGCCTGCTATGAGCGGTTCACAAAGGAGCCGGGGGTCGCTCTTTTTGCCACGACTTTAACCCATGACTATCGTCTGGCGGATAATGTGGGGTCTTCAACTAATATTCTGCCCGAGTTCCTGCCGCTGGCAGAGTCCGAGATTGATACCCAAGACTATGTGGGTGTACCCCTATGGATTCCTGAAGACGATGCTCGCGAGCGCGCCTACCGCTGGATTCTTGAGGAATTCGGTGATGCCGTGGATTGTCACAAGAACCAGGATTTTCTGGATATTGTGCCCCAGCGGTGCACAAAAGCGACCGGGCTGGCGTGGCTTGTGGAGTATCTGAAACCGGTCGAGTATGAAACCTATACGATTGGGGATTCCTGGAACGATGTACCTATGCATGAGTGGGCGGATCATGCGGCGTCGTTCAGCTATTCCCCGGATGATGTGAAGGCGCGCACCGAGGTTTCGGTGGATCGTGCGTGGGAATTTATCGGCTCTTCGTTGGGTGCGTAGATTCTGCGTTTCACGTGAAACTTTTCCAGAAAACAATGTCTATAGATTGTTAAAACGGGGTGAATGGTGAATGTCTTCAACGAATAAAGAGCGCAATCCCGAGAGTTTTGGCGGTGCTTTTCGGCAGGCCGCTCGTGAGTCTTTGGTGAAAAATCAGCGCGAGCGTTCCAGCGATATTGTGTCTATTGCCCCGATTCAACTGACACTCGCCGCGTTGGCGATAGGTATTTATGCCCTGTGGAATAGTTGGCTGTGCCTGATCCCACTGGGCGTGGTACTGGTACTCATGTGGGTGCGTTACACCATGCAGCGGCAGATTTCCCGCGATTTTGCGAAGCTGGATGCGGCGTGCACGGCCTGGCGTAAAACCCGCGATAAGCAGTATTTAGAGTTTATGGCGGAAAATGCCGGGCGCATCCTGAAGGAGAATAAGGCCCTGACCAAGGATGCGCGCAAGCGTGTGCAGGAGTACGCCGACTACGCATCATCCCGGCTTTAATTCGCTGCCCCGCTCCCCTCGTTTTTCCGCGAAAGAAAGGCTCTTTCATATGGATGAAAGAGCCTTTTGCGGCGATTCTGCCTGCTGGGACAATATCGTTAGTCGTCGACGACCATGACCTGCACGTCAATGTTGCCGCGGGTTGCGTTGGAGTAGGGGCATACCTGGTGTGCCGCATCCGCAAGTTCCTGCGCCTGGTCCAGAGAGACGTTCGGGATGGAAACTTCAAGAACGACGGCGAGCTGGAACCCGCCGTTATCGTTGGAACCGATGGAAACGCGAGCGCCCACGGCGGAATCGGTGGTGTCTGCCTTGTCCTTACCCGCAACCAGTTTCAGCGCCGAGTGGAAACATGCGGCGTAACCGAGTGCGAAGAGCTGTTCGGGGTTTGCGCCGTCGCCCGCGCCACCCATTTCTTTGGGTACGGACATTTTGAGGTCGATGCTGCGGTCGGCAAGGTATGCCTGATCGTTACGCGCATCACCGACAGAGAGCGCTGCTGCAGTGTAGAGGGTTCCATGGTTTCCTTTCGTGTTTTCTGGAATGAACATCGTCTACTTCACCTAGATTTAACCCACCCATGTAGCACTTTCAATGGAAACGTAACCCACACAAAAATTTATATTTTGTAATTCTACTATTCCTGTGGTCTAGATGTTATAAGAGCTGTAAGGTATGCTTGTATCTTTTGTTCAAAAAATTCCGGGGTTTCTGGACGAGGTTTTAATTTATCAGCCCACGGGCGACCTGGATGTAAAGTATCCCAAATAGGACGCATTCCTGAATATCTACCTTTACCAGGATCATGATTACCTAGGCCATCAATTACAACATTCCATAATGGTCGAGAGTTACGAATTGCAATAGTTTCAGCAAGTGGAATCCATGTGGGAGTAACTACTAGAACACGAACATGAAAATCTTTAACATCAAGATTCGAGACTTTTTCAATTGATTGTTTATGTTTCATTACGCGGGAAAAAAGTTTTGTGCCTTTATAATCATTACCTATAACATCATCAACAGAGCCACCTTTCCTTGCGTTCTCTGCTTCTGCTTTTCCTATATATATAGGTACAGATCCTGGAGACTGTTTATTAGCTCGGGAGATAGGGGAATATGCTAAAAAATCTCCAGTATAGTAAAGCGCATATATACCAGCCCCTTCAAATTTCTCTAAATTATCCAGAGAATGAATAGGCTGCTCATTCATTGCTCGAACAATTGATTCGCCAAGATTTTTATATTCTAGAGGATCAAATGGTTTCATGTCTTATCCTTTATGCTGCACAAACTGTATTTTTAGCATAAGATACAGTTATACTATTAACTACCGAACTCATGAAAATCTCTGCCAACTGTACTGGTACAGCGTTACCTAGCTGACGCATAGCCTCGCTCCATGCGCCGTGTAGAGCATAATCATCTGGAAAAGTCTGAATCCTCGCAGCTTCTCGGATAGTGTAATAACGAACTGTTCCATCCGGAAAACGGATCATATTCTCTCCACCCGGAACCCCATGAACCCCCGCTTTAAGAGCCTTAGAAGGTTCATCAAGTGGAGAGCCCGTGTGCCCAGGATATATCTTTGCACCTGGCTGAAATATATGATCCCGCCAAATATTAAGAGTATTCAAGCTGGGCTCAGGGAGACCTGAGAGAGCATCACGGACTGTGACCCATGGCAGTAACCCGTCATTTATAGCTTTTTGCTTTATAGATACACGTTGTTTACTAGGAACTTCATGCTTATCCCAATAAGAACCATCTTCTTGCAGTTTTGCCAAAGCATTACCACTATGAGTCCTCTGGGGAACTTTCCACTCTGCACCTATATCGTCCCGTATGCCCACAATAATTACACGATGACGATGCTGCGGAATACCATAATCTGCAGCATTAACAACTACCGTATGCAGATTATAAGTCAGAGTATCACGTACAAAAATATTTTCTTTTTTTAGACGTAAATAATGCTCATCCCATTTCTCGTCTTGTTTAGATTCAATCTCCGGATACGTAAGACGAAGCTTGATATAATCAAAATACGACGAAAAACTTGAGCGAGTTAATCCCTTAACATTTTCTACTAAAAATGCTTTTGGAAGAATCTGTTTTATAGCATGGGTCATAGCGGGAAACATATCACGCGGATCATCAGCATAACGTGCCAATCCACCTAAAGAAAATGGTTGACATGGTGGTCCTCCAGATACAATATCAATAGAATTACTATCTAATAACTCTGTAGACCAATCAATTCCACGAATATCCCTTTCTAGAACCTTAATTCCGCTCACTAAATGATGTCCGGCTAAAGAATTCTCACGAATAGTTTTACAGGCCCATTTATTCCACTCAGCTGCTAAATGGTGGCGAACTCCAGCCAGAGCAGAACCTAAAAGCAGGCCTCCGCCTCCAGCAAATAACTCAATACCTTCCACACCAAAACCCTTTCACAAACCCTCAAAAAGATAATGTGATTCTTTATTATACCAGATGTATAATTTTAAAATAAATAACACTTTCTTATAATAAAGGCTTTTTAAATAGTAGAATTAAATTATATTTTATAGAATCATTAATCTCCTGTATTTTTCGACCCCAGTTTTCCACGATGTATTTATTCACTTCCTTAGGAAGATATTGCTCATTATTAGGGTCAGTAGATTTTATCGCAGAAGAAACCTCAAGAGCAGGAGCAAATAGTTGCTCAAATATTTCTTCTGTAGGAATACCGTATCCTTCTGAGACCTTCTGTGCAGTCTCTTCTACACGATTCCAGTTGATTTTCCGCCGAGAATCCACCAGGTCACGAATGAGAGTCGTGACATCATTGAGGTCGTAGTATTCTTCGAGAAAATCACAGACAAGAACGGTTGGAGAGACCACCAGCATCCCATCAACCGTTTCTATATCTTCCTTCTCAAGATTACGGAGTCGTAAACGGATATGTTCATCGCGGCTCTGTTTTCGTGTTGAAGAGTAAAAATCGTATCGCTCGGTATAAAAAACTCCCGCCTCATAAATCTCAGCGGCAACGGTGCCGCATAGGATGGGGCCTTCATGATTCACAATGCGTTGAACAGCTGTTTGCGAGGGTTCAAGAGATAGCCACGCGGCACGTATCTCTTGATGAGGGTCACTGGGCGCAGAGGCTAGAGCATACACTCCGTACCGTATTTGTTCTATAGCACCCTGTTGCTTTTTACGGGTTATCATGGCGCGATTTACCCCGAGATTGACAGCTTGAGCCGAAGTGAACAGTCCGTGCTGCTCACCTGCAAGTTTCTCAACATCCAGCCATACCATACTTCATATATTACATATATGTAATAATTGCAGCAACTATCCTATGGATTCTGGCTTCAGCTTTTCGCCAGATTCTAGGTATGAATCCAAAGCTGGATGCACAGAAACACGTGTTTCAATCCTGGTTTTGAGAAGCTCACCCATAATCCAGGGTGCAGGTACTGAGTAGCCCCAACAGCTGCATAACCGCGAGCAGTTACAAAAAAGAACCACAATAACGAATACTTTTACAGTTGTACAGCAAGAATGGGGATTCCCCCTGCCCCTCAATCGCCACTCCACCTGGTGGATCGATCAGCCCTCGGAAGAAATGCAGCACCAGTTTTTAGAGCCGCCGCCAGCACACAGACAACGGTGGGTGAAATAAGCGACCGCACTCATCTCACCCACCATTTCCCTCTTCAATTTTTCTATTCAATACAAAGAATATATGTGTTTTGATAAGGGGTTTTACTGACTAATCCCCTGCTACCGTCTCGATTTCTTCCGGGGTTTACGGGATTTACGGGAGTTCTTTAACCGTCTCATATTCTGTGCTGACTGAGCATTACCTGCTGTTCTCTGCGCTACCGCAGCCGCACGGTCAGTTGGGCTATCAGCCTGCTCCTGTGCCGCAGCAGTGCTTTCCTGTGGTGAGGTCTCTTCCTGATCCGCGGCGTTGGCATCCTGCGGCTCATCCGCTACGGCGCTAACATCAGATGCAGATTCAGGCTCACTCCCCTGCTGCAGTGTATTATCCTGCTCGGCCGCATCTTCTTTCTGAGACTCTGGATCAACATCAAGTTCTTTAGCAGAAGGTTCACGCGGGCTCTCCCCCGCTTGCTCACGCTCTGCCTGCTCCTTCTGATGCTGATGCGCCTGGCGAATCTGGCGCAGCTGCTCACGATTTGTCAAAATCACCAGGGTCATGGCGTTCAGGAACACACCAACTAGGAACAGCATCCAGCCGATAAGCATATACCTGCTGCCGCTCAGAACCGCACCAGCAACCAGCAATGCAATAGAGAGCAGATATGCGGGAGAAATCAGGAATCTAGTGTTCACGCCGCTCCCCTAACGCACAGTGGGGCGGGAAGAAGACTGAGAATCCTCAATCTTCGACGGCAAAACGCTTTTCTTCTTTGGAGTCTCAGAGCCCAGCTCAACCGTGACTTCCGAATCCAGCGGGTCACCGTCAAAATCGGGCTCCCCCTCAATCGGCTCTTCGCTGCGTTCGGCGGCTTTCTCCCGCATCGCCTCAAAACGCTGCTCAAGGTTAGTCAGCATCGCGGGTGCTGGCTCACCCTTCATCTTTGAAACCGTCACCAGGTGCGCAAAAACATTCAGCCCCACAGCCAGCAACAGCAGAAGCCACCCCACCCACAGCATCCAGGAGACGCCGGAACCAATCATGAGTGCACTCACCAAGACGGCGCCAAGTGAGCTAAGGTACGCGGGTGAGAGGTTCTTAAAATCCATGTCTACTTTCCACAAACTTCACAGCGGGGCTACAACGGTACTCGGTGACATACCGTACTCTCTCATTCTATGTGATTCTGAATGCTTAAATCGCCCCTGACGCCTCAATATTTCCGTGGGCGTAGCCCAAAAGACGCCGGGGGCGGTTCTGGCCGGTTCCCCACCTAGTTTTTCTCGCGGGAATCCACGCTCGTCACCAGTGGTGACGACGGCGCATTCTCAACCAACGGGATGGATGAGGTGCCCAAATGTTCCCGCAGAAGCCGGTAACGCTCCAAAGCAACCGCACCGGCGGGCATCGCCGGGAGCACAAAATTATTATTGGAGCGAATGGTATCGGCCTGCGAGAGGATATCAAGCTTACGAATCACACGGTACACATCGTTCGGGTCGTACCGGTCTTGTGCGGACAGCACCTCGTGCTGGGCGGCAGTCATGGCCACATCGCGCAGCCTCGTGTACTCCTCGCGACTGTTCTTCAGCGCCTGCATCTTCGGCTTATATTCGTCCGGCAGGTTTTCGATAATGTCGTCGCGGCGGGTAATTGCGGTGCACATATCTTTCACCCGTCGGTATGTCTCAGGGCTTGCCGCGCGGGCCTCCTCCTGCAGCACCTCAAGGGCAGCGTGCTGGGCCAGCTCCAGCAGCTCGGGGACCGCGTTATCTTCGGAATGATCCGCCTTAACACCCAAAACATTCACCACGAACGGCAGGGTAAGGCCCGGCAGCACCATCGTGAAGAACAGCACCGAAATGACCACCACAATCGAATCGGCACGAAGTTCCTCGGTGCCCGCAACAGTGGGGATAGAAAGAGCCAAAATGAGGGTTACCAGCCCGCGCATCCCCGACCAGGTCATCACAATAACCTCAGCGAATGTGCCCGGTGCCCCTTCATGCACAGGGGTTTTCTTCAGGTTCCCCAGCATCCAAACAGCAGCGAACCACAGCAGACGCACCGCGATAGCAACCAGAGAAATGAGAGTTCCGTAGCAGAACAGGTTCAGCAGCCGGGTGGAGTCGGCTTGATAAATGATTTCGCTCGCCTGCAGACCGATAAGCCCAAACGCCAAACCGGTCAGCAGCAGCTCAATAACCTGCCAAAATGATGCATTTGAGAGGCGATCTTCGGCTTCCAGAGCCACCAGATACTTGGTGCTCGTAAACTGCACAGCGGCGATCACAACGGCAATCACGCCCGAGGCATGCACGCTTTCAGCAACCAGGTACACACCAAATGGAATAACGAGAGTAACAGCGCTGCGGGCCACAGTCCCGTGAGCCTTCTGCCGCACATATCCGCCAAGCCAACCAAAAATATAGCCAACCACAACAGCAACCACAGCACCAAAGGAGAAATCCCACAGAACCTTCAGCGGGTCCACTTTCTCATGGTGGTCAATGGCGTGAATTGCCGCGTGAAAAAGCACCAGAGAAATGGCGTCGTTAAAACTACCCTCGGTTTGCAGAGTGCCAATCAGGCGGCGGGGGATGCCAACAGGCTCGGCTACAGCCTCAACAGCAACCGGATCCGGCGGGGCGATTGCGGCACCAATAGCCAGGGCCATCGCAACGGTCATCCCGGGAACCCACCACATGGCACTGCCAGCGACGGCAAGGGCGGAGGCAGTCGTCAGCAAAACCGAGTACAGAAGCACCGAACGCCAGCGGCGTTTAAGAGTTCCCCACGAGAATTTCACGCCAATAGCCCACAAAAGCGGGGGCAGGAAGATCGGAAGAATAATTTCGGAGTCAATCTCAAGGTGCGGCCTGTCAGGTAGCAGCAGGGCACCCACTCCGAGGATTGTCATCATAACGGGCCAAGGCAAATTAAGCCGATCACCAACGCCCACCATAATGACGGTGGCGAGTAGGATCAGCACAATGATGGATAGATATAGCATCGGCCCGAGTATCAACCCCTTGAGTTTAAAGTGAGTGCTTAGCTCAAACGTACAGGAGGTTCAGCGGAAGGTTTTGCCGCCTCACACGCTTGAGTCAAACCCACACACAAGCTAAATATGTCTTGCTAGAAATATACTAAAAATGGCTTTTTGAAAATATAGCTATTCCCCTCTAAATTAGTATACCTAATCCAGAGGGGAAATATATGCATTTTTAGCTATTTATTGCGTGTGATGCTGCCCCTACGCCCCACACCCGCCAGAACCGCATCCGCACCCATGCGATGCGCTAGCCGCAGCAGGTTGGGGTTCTTCAACAGATTCAGAGGCTTGAGCAGAAGACCCACATCCTTCAGAACCGCAGCCACAACCACCCGCAGAAGACTCGGCGGAAGACTCAGCATGATCATGCCCACCACAGCACCCGCCGCCATCAACAGAGCCGCACGCGGAACCGCGGGCCTCACGATACCCCATTAAATCCACCCCCAGCTCAGAGAGATACCGCAGGTACCCAGCGAGCGCATCCTGCCCACCGGCACCAGCAATCACAATACCGCCATGCTTGAGAGCTTTAAGGGTTTCGTTAATAATGGGCCAACGCTCAATATCGTCACTAATCGTGATGGCACTAACAATATGCATAGCCAGCGACGAGAGGGAACGCAGCGCCTCTTCATAGCCGTCGGGCAGATGAAGAACTTTATCGGGGGCAGCCATGCGGGTAATAGCAAGAACCCGCATGAGGGTCATAGGTACGGCGTTAGCGGGGAGTTTCACGGTAATACCTGTGGTGCTGCCCGCGCCGAGCTCCGCCAGTTTATCCGCGAGCACCTCAGAGTCAATATCGGCGCTTAAATCCAGTGTTTCGTAGCCGTCTATGGCGATGGAACGGGTGCCGAGCGCGGCCGCTAGTTCTTCATCGTCAGTATGCACCGCGATCATATTGCGGAATTCGTGGCGTCGGATAGCTGAGGCTGCCTCAATAAGGGCGAAGTCTTGCCCGTCGCTGGTGACGATTAGTTCGTGTATTTCATCCCGGCTCAGGGTTTGCCCGGACATAATGCGTTCGGCAAGTTCGGAATATGTAGTGCTCATACCGAATATTAAACACCCGTTCAGTGTGTGCGCCCACCGGGTTACGCCACCAGCGGCGATTATTCTTCCGCTCATTTGGCGAATACTACCTTCAGGCGCGAATGATTCGCTTCAACGGCGGGTGTGGGGCCCGTAGAATATTGGGTGTGGCTCTTTCGCGCGATAAGATTCTTCACACCGCCTACGAGGTGCTGGCAACCTACGGTTTGGCGGATTTGTCGATGCGCCGATTGGCCTCCGAGCTGCAGGTGGCGCCCGGCGCCTTGTACTATCATGTGCGCTCGAAGCAGCATCTGTTGGTGTTGCTGTCCGACTATATTCTGGCGCGCGCCCCAGACCAGTTACACGCTCCATGTTCTGCTGGCTCAGCCGATGCGGTGCGTTCGTGTCTTATGCGTCGCGGAGAGATCCTGTTTTCAGCACTGTACCCTATTCGAGAGTGCCCGGAAGTGATCCGGTTGGCTCTCACATTGCATCCGGGCTCGGTTGTTCTGGTGCGTGTGCTGAGCGCGGATCTGCACCTGCTGGGTTTTTCGGGGGAGCGGGCTCAGCGTCAGGCCCGACTATTGGCTCATCTTGCGCTGAGCCTCATTGAGGAGGCGCAAACTCTGCCGCTGCTGGCTCCTGAGGGGGCACACACATACTCTGAGGCATTGGAACGGTACAGAGAGGATATGCAGTGTGCCGTGGATTCTATAATTGGCTTATAGTTCCTAAATCTCTCTAATTACCCTTGCAAAACCACCCCGACCAGTATGTATGCCTCAAATAATATATATTGGTGGGGTGTTGGGCGGCACTACGGTGGCAGCAGAAGTGCCGTGTGCCCCACCAAGAACCATTTGTTTTCCTACAATGTTTAACATCCCAGTCACATTCCTACTCGGTTCCGTCTCGGAGGTTCTATGACCACCACCGCTGCCCCCCAATGGGACACTCTTCCGGTTCACGCTCAGGAGGTGCGCCGCGCACGTGAGGCATTTATTGAAGCCTACGGCAGAGAACCTGACGGAGTGTGGTCGGCACCGGGACGACTGAACCTGCTGGGGGAGTACATTGATTTTCTGGGCGGTTCGTGCATGCCCATGCCGCTGCCGTACCGCACCTATGTGGCGGGGTCACTGCGGCGTGACGGCGTGCTGCGGGCCTCATCATTACAGATGCCCGGTGATGAACGAACCGTGGTGGTGCGTGATATTCAGCCGGGTCACCTCAAAGGATGGTTCACATACGTGGCGGGGGTTGCGTGGGCAATGAACCATGAGGGTGGGCGCGATATTGTTCTCCCACCCGATTTCGGTGCTGACCTGCTGATTAATTCACGGGTGCCGGTGGGCGGCGGGCTGTCTTCCTCGGCGGCGTTGGAGTGCTCAACGGCGCTGGCGCTGCTGGATCTTTCATGCCCTTTACGGCCGGGGTGTCCGGAGGCTGATGAGCTCCCTTCAGACCGTTCACCGGGGAATGATGCGCTTCGGGCACGTCTAGCACAGGTGTGCATTACCGCCGAGAATAAGGTGGCTGGGGCACATACTGGGGGTTTGGATCAGACGGCATCGCTGCGGTCTAAGCCGGGGCAGGCGCTGGTGGTGGATTTCCGTGATTTTTCGATTGACCCGGTGCGGGTAAATGCCGCCGAGAATGGGCTGAGCTTTCTGGTGATTGATACAAAAACCCCGCACGAGCTGACTGACGGCGGGTTTGCGGTGCGGCGTGCCGCCTCCGAATCGTGTGCTCAGGCGCTGGGGCTGCGTTTTTTGCGGGATGCCCTACCGCAGGATTTGTCGTGTGCCGGGCTGGGGGAGCGTGCAGCGAAACAGTGGCGCCTGGATCTGGTGGATTCTTCGGTGAACCGTGCATTGGCGGCGCTTGAGGAGCGCGGCACTCCGGCTGATTTCCCGCGCGGGTGGGTACGGCATGCCTTTCACGATATGGCCCTTGTGGGGCGGGCTAGTTACCTGCTGAAAAATGCGGATTCTCTGGGTGCGGCGGCTTTTGGTGAGGCGGGCCGTATTTTCACGGAGTCTTTTGTGTCGATGCGTGATGAGCTGCGGGTTTCGCGTCCGCAGATTGATGTGGCGGTGGATGCGTGCCTGGCGCATGGGGCGCTTGGTGCACGCATTGTCGGCGGTGGTTTTGGGGGAGCGGTGATGGCTTTAATACCTACCGACCGGCTGGGGGAGGCGGCTCAGGCGGTCGCGCAGGCGTATGCTGAGCACGGGTTCGCCGAGCCGCGTTTTTTGCCGATGGTGGCTGGTTTCGCAGCGGATCATGACTGGCCTGAGCACAGCAGCGCGTTAGGGCGTGAGGGGGATACTCTCAAAGGCTGTTCCTGCGAGGGTTAGCCGCCAGCCTGCACGGGTGTTGTACCCGTTAGCGGGCTAAAGCACTGCGCTGAAGATTTTCGGTGACCAAGAAGGTAGAATAATCCACGGTACTTATGTACCGCACCGTCCTCACACCGAGGGGCGGCACCACACAGAAAGGAGCCTCACGATGGGCTTTGATATTAAGGGCACCGTTGATCAGGGCCTGGATAAGGCCAAGGACGTTGTGAACGATAAGGCTGGCAAGGAAGTTGTCACCGATGAGCACGTCGATAAGGCTGGCGAGGCTGTGAACGAGAACGTACAGAAGCTGACCGATAAGTTCGGTAAGTAACCTGTATTGGGGACACGGGGCGGAATTTTTAGGTTTCGCCCCGTGTTTTCTATGTTGGTCCGTGCGGTACGGATGGGAGGGTCACAATGGTGGCTTCACCGGTTTTGAGAACTATTTTTTGAGGAGCAACTTTAATGCTTGAACGTCAGCAGTCCACCCAGGAGCAGGCACGGCAGGTTATGGCCGATGGTGGTGTGGTGATTTATTGGCGCCCCGGGTGCCCGTTCTGCGAGCGTCTTGATGCTAAGCTAGGCGAGCTGGGCGATCACGCCACGTGGGTGAATATTTGGGAGGATCCTCAGGCTGAGGAGCATGTGAAAAGCCTCAATAACGGCAATGCCGTCGTACCTACCCTTGACACGGGGGATGTGCACTTTGTGGTGGCCGATGTGAAGTCCCGTAATCAGGCGGCTCAGCTGATTAGGAATGCCATGGAAGGGGCCGTGCAGTAGCCACGTAGCCACCCTTTGGCCCGCTATTTACAAGGAGGCTCCGGTGCGTCCGGCTTTAAATAAGAACACGACCGTCTGCATTTCCCTGTCGGGACGGCCGTCAAACCACGGCATTAAGTTCCACAATTACCTGTACGAGAAACACGGCCTTGATTACCTGTATAAGGCGATGACAACCACAGATATTGAGGGTGCTATCGCGGGTGTGCGCGCCCTGGGTATTCGCGGGTGTTCCGTTTCTATGCCCTTCAAACAGGCGGTTATTCCGCTCATGGACGAGGTCGATCATTCGGCGCAGGTCATTGGGGCGGTTAATACTATCGTCAATACGGATGGGTACCTGCACGCCTACAATACCGACGTGATTGCAGTAGCTTCCTTGCTGAAATCGCATGCCGTTGATCCTAAACTGCCGTTTCTTCTGCGCGGTTCAGGAGGCATGGCGGCGGCCGTTGCGGGTGCCTTCTATGATGCTGGGTTCCGGGCGGGCACTATTATCGCCCGCAATGAGGCTGCGGGCACGGCGCTTGCACGCCGGTACGGGTATGCGTGGGCGCCTGAACCCGGCGATCTTACCGCCCCGGTGATTGTGAATGTTACCCCGATCGGTATGTCTGGCGGTGCCGAGAGCGAGCAGCTGGCGTACCCGCAACCCACGATTGAGGCGGCGTCGGTGGTCTTCGATGTTGTGGCGATGCCTGTGGAAACCCCGCTGATTCGTGCCGCTCGCGCTGCCGGTCGTGAGGTTATCACGGGTGGCGAGGTGATTGCTTTACAGGCGGCTGAACAGTTCCGTCTGTATACGGGTGTCACGCTTAGCCCCGATGACATTGCTCAGGCTGAAGCGCAGGCGAACTAGCCTGTACAGGCATTCCTCTGGGTGCAGTTCGTTGTTCGGACTGCACCCATTTTTTGTAATTACAGATAATGCATTGCACACCCTGGGACTTAAGTTTTCCACAGGTGGGGATAAATATGGGGAAAACCCTACATGTCTGTAATTTCGAGATGATTAAGCCTTTTATCCACAGGCCATAATGGGGTACTATCAGCGGTGGAATTACATCATTGTAGTTATTCACAGTGTGGATAACATCTGTGGATAGATAGGTTCCACCGCGTGTTTAAAGGGTTTTCGGGTGCTCCCGCCGCTGATTTTCTCCACGGCGGGAACACCCGGAAGAGCCGCTATATTCAGTACTCTCAGTTCACCCCGTTTAGCGGCCGCGTGAGCGCATAAGCTGAGGGGCGATACACAGCAGGGTCGCTATTGCACCGGCAATGAAACCACCCAGGTGGGCCTGCCACGAAATGCCGGGCATTATGAACCCGTAGATGACGTTCACACCAATCAGCACCATCACCGAGCGCACATTATCGCGTTCTTTGAGGGCAACCATGATGGTCAAGTAGGCGCCCATGAGTCCGAAGATACCACCGGATGCGCCTACCACCACGGCGTGTGGTTCTAGCACCCACACGGCTGCTGAACCGCCTAGGATGGCGGTGAGGTACACCAGCAGGTACCGCCAGTTCCCGATCATTTTTTCGATGGCGGCACCGAAAAGGTACAGGGAGACCATGTTCAGCAGCAGGTGGCTGGGGTCGTTTTGGGAATGTAAGAACCCGCTGGTAATGGCACGGTAGTATTCGTGGGAGTATGCGACCCAGTCGGCCTTGTACGCGAATTCGTTATAGACCCAGTAGTTAGGGATGATCCACTGCAGCAGGTATACCACCACGTTAATACCAATGAGGGTGTAGGTGATATTGGGGTTATTGCTGGTGTGTGCCCGTTGCGGCCGGGAATGCCCAGTAACGTCGCGGTAGCAGTCGGGGCAGATCATGCCGACTTCCAGGTGGATTTGGCATTGCCCGCAGGCTGGGCGCATGCACCGGGTGCACCGCGCGTAGCTGGCCCTTTCGGGGTGGCGGGGGCACACGGGTTCCTGCTGTTGGCCGGGGGAGTGGCTGATAGGTGGTTCGCTCATGGGGTGTCCTTTCGGGGCGCCTATAAGCCCGCACCAGGGGATAAGCGGGTTATATACGCGAAGGGGACCCCCTCGGTTTCCCGAGCGGGTCCCTGGTTCGGTTCAGAGGTTTTTAGAGTTTCTGAATGTCGATGGAGGAGATGACCACATCCTGCGTGGGGCGATCCTGCGGACCGGTTTCTACGCTCTCAATCGCGTCGACGACCTTCTTGGAGGCTTCGTCAGCGACCTCACCGAAGATGGTGTGGCGGCCGTTGAGCCAGGGGGTTTCGTCGGTGGTGATGAAGAACTGCGAACCATTGGTGCCGGGACCTGCGTTTGCCATAGCCAGCAGGTAGGGCTTGGAGAAGGTCAGTTCGGGGTGGATTTCGTCTTTGAACTGGTAGCCGGGCCCGCCCACACCAATACCGAGGGGGTCGCCGCCTTGGATCATGAAGCCCTTAATGATGCGGTGGAAGATAACATCCTTGTACAGGGGGCCGTTTTGCAGCTCACCGGTGCGCGGGTGTTTCCATTCGCGGGTTCCATCTGCCAGACCAATAAAGTTTTCAACAGTTAGTGGAGCTTCGTAACCGAAGAGGTCCACGACGATGTCACCGTAGTTAGTGTGAATAGTTGCTTTAGCGGTTGCGTTAGTCATGTCTCTATTTTGGCATGGCGCGCGCTTGTGCGCTAGGACGGCGCGCGGCGTGGGTCTTCAGTAAATTTAGCCGGTTGAGAAAAACCGTATAGTAAAACCTATTTTTTAGTGGTTGAGGCGGTTTTAAACAAGATTTTTGGTGCAGAATTCTTTATGCTGAAAGGTAAATATTCTTTTTGTTGCGGTGCTCCCGCTGTGTGTGGGTGCCCGTGGCTCTATTTATGGGAGATATCTATGTTCTGTTGCAAGAAACGCAAGGCTCGTAAAGCGGCGAAAAATGCGGCCGTGGTGGCAGCTATGGCTGTTGCCGAGAAGGCTAATGATTTGGATGTGCCGCAGAAGGCTGAGCTGTTTGCGGAAAAGCTCACCGGTGACCGCAAGGCGATGAAGAAAGCGCGTAAGGTGGCCGCGAAAACCGCCCGTAAGGCGCAGAAGGAGCTGAAGGGGATTGAGCGTCGTGGCGGTAAGCGCCGCCCCCGTAAGGCTCTGGCTTTTCTTGGCTTAGCGTTGGCTCTGGGGGTTGCCGTGGTGGCTGCTTACAATGCGGCCCGCCCGGTGGAGGACCCCTGGAAGAGCGCCTAGGTTCTTTTCTTTTGTATTTGGCTAAAAGTCGCTTTCTGGCCGACTACCGCCCTGTAGGTGGTTTCAGGTTAGAAAGCGGCTTTTAATGTTTGAAACAGCTTTTGTGCTCTCATATTTTTTATGCCACGAAAAAGGAGCCTCAGACACATACTGTATCTGAGGCTCCCACAAAACTAGTCCGGCGACAACCTACTCTCCCACACCCATCAAAGTGCAGTACCATCGGCGCAAAAAGGCTTAGCTACTGGGTTCGGAATGGAACCAGGCGTTTCCCTTTCACTATCATCACCGAAACGTGGAGGCGAGGGGACTCGAACCCCTAACCCTCTGCTTGCAAAGCAGATGCGCTACCAATTGCGCCACGCCCCCGCGGTGCTCTACAACTATATACTATTGCGCGTACCGATGCAAAACGTACCCCCGCAGAGGCCGTTTTCCTTGGTGTAATGCGGTTTTTACGGCTATTGTGCACTGTTAATGTCTATCTTCGCACCGCCGTGGTAGGCGGACGCCTCCGTACCAGCTGGCAGTTTTGAGAGCCATTTTGACAAGTATTTTCTGCACCCTGCAGCGAGGTTCTTTGGCTCATTATCGCGTCTAAAATCTAGCCGCAATGCACGGTCCTTCTGCTGCGCCGTATCACCCAGCCACACGAAGGAGAAACTGGTGAGGGTACGGAAATCACCCCGTTTCGCGGCGGCTTCTAAAGCGCCTGCTACCGATGGCACATGCTCGGTACCCACCACATCTACCCGAACCTCTGCGTTTGCCCCCGAAGGCAGGGGAGTGTCCTTAAGGTTCAGGCGGTACCGGGCGGTAACCTGCTCGGGTAGTTTCACGGTTTTGAGGTCTTTAAACCGTTTGATGCCTTCCGTCCAAGGCCCGGTAGTGATACGGGCGGTCACTACCACCCCTTCTTCGGTGGAGGTGGTGGCTTCTAAAGCATCGGATGACTTGCCTTTATATGACTGTGCCGCACGCAGAATCTTAACCCACTCGGTCTCGGTGATGCTCGCAAACCGGTACACGTCAATGACAGGGGTTTCCTCGTCCTGCACAATACTCACCCGATGCGGACGCCCATACTCGCCTAAGGCGGCAAGTGCGGCCGCAGCGGCAGATATATCGTCCTGCCCGGCATCGGTCAGCCCAATACGCGCCACTAAACGCTGGGAATCCTCATCTTCGCTCTCCCCAATGTAGATACGACCGATATCTTCAAGCACCAGGTATTCGGTGTTAATGTTCCCGCGGATCTCACGCTCCCACTTAGCCAAACGTTTACTGTTTGATGCGGTAGCTGCGGCTTCCTCACCAAGCACCCCGGTGGAGGCAATCGCGGGTAAAAACACAACGAATCCGGCCGCAGCCACACACCCGCCTCCCAGCAGCAGGGAGCGGCGGCTCATACGCCGTGGACGGTTTTTCGGGGTGGAAGGCACGGGCCGTTTCCCTTCGGTCAGGCACCCAGCGGAAGGCTAGGTGTGAGAATCGGTGCATAGTGTCGGCAATCCCCTCTGCATGAGGGTAAAAATCGCCGCAGGTGATACGGTTCCATTGTATGAGAACTACGCTTTTCAGCGGGGCAGAAATGGGCGTGATAGCCCACTCAGAATCTGAAGACCGTTCAAGAGTGCACCGCTACATACAGTACGGTATAAGCCGGTTAACACACGGTGGGCGGAAACTAAGATGTTTCCGCCCACCGTGTGTTCTCTGAGGCTCCTACGCCGAGTCACCGGCCTGTTCGGCGATTTTCTCGGTCTCCTGCTTCTCTGCGGCATTCTCAAGCGCCTCATTCGGCAAGGTAACACCCGCCGCCGCAAGCTCAGCAATTCTGATTTCCCCGGTGGTGGGGTCTTCATAGGCCACATACTCCGGGTGGCCGTCAGCATCCACGTCATCGTTCACGTGGGTTTCGGAGATGAGGAAGCCGTGCGCACCGAGGATTTTAGCTACTCGGTCAATATCCTGCGGGGTCGGCGCATGGTCCACAACACGCCGGATGTACTCGTTAATGCGCTGGTCGCTCACGTACGCCTCACCACGGGCGGCACGGGACTGCATGAGGCGGCGCACCACTTCCTGCAGCTGCTCATCGTTTAGGCGCATCTTTAAAATAGCCATCACGGCAGCACGATCCTGCACGGGCACATCTTTAGGGTAGCCGACGCTAAGCCAGTCGACTACGCGGGATATGATGTTTTTATCGGGCATCTAACACCTCCTTCACACATTCATAGGTTATGAGCTGTCTTAATAATTCTAGTGCCCTCCACCGGTTACACCGAAAACATTCCAGCCGAAGGTGTGGTAGATGAAATCTTTGGCGACCCAGAGGATACCGATAAACACGATTCCTACGATAATAGCAAATACTACGGTGGCAGCCATCCGTGAAGCCGTTGATGGCGGCTCAATTTCGATCAGCTGCCCATCAGCCGTGTACTCGGTCGTCCCAGACAAAAGGCGCATCCCAAAGGCGTAAAGTGCTGGCAGACCGGCCCCGAAGAACAAGCCCGCAAGAATAACAGGAATGATTTTTTCGAGAAGTTCAATCAGGGACATTATGCACCTGCCTTCTGCGGGAGGGCTTCTTGATGGTTCTTAACGGAGTCATCCATCGGTGCCTCATCTGCGGTCAAGGATTCCTCAGCAGCGGCTACGGCTTCACCGTCCCAGCTGTTGGTCACATTGGAAGCATCAATAGCGTCCTTCTGGGAGTGGCGCCACATCCAGAGGCAGAAGACAACCAAGATAGCGAAAACCACCAGTTCGCCCACGAACTGGGTGTTGGTTAGGGAATTCAGCCCCGCACCAATCATCCAGGTGGTGGCACCAATTGCTGCGGCGGCGGGGAGTGTAATCACCCAGGCCACCACCATGCGCCCGGCCACACCCCAGCGCACCTCGGCACCTTTACGGCCTAGGCCGGTGCCAAGAATCGACCCGGTGGCAACATGCGTGGTAGAGAGCGCCATACCGAAGTGTGAAGAAGTAAGAATAATGGCTGCGGACGCCCCATCTGCCGCTACACCCTGGGGGGTGTCAACTTCGACAATACCCTTGCCAAGAGTGCGGATAATGCGCCAGCCGCCCAGGTAGGTACCCAAAGCAATGGCAATAGCACAGGATGCCTTGACCCAGAAGGGGATAGCGTCGTTATCATTCACGCTACCGGAGGCAACCAGCGCCAGGAAGATCACGCCCATAGTTTTCTGGGCGTCATTCGTACCGTGCGCCAGCGACATGAGGGAGGCGGTTCCCACCTGCCCCCATCGGAAGCCACGGGTTTTCCTCTCGTCCGAGACGGGGGAGGCAATACGGTATACCAACCATGTGCCCACAGTTGAGACAAGCGCGGCAACCAGAGGTGACATAACTGCCGGAATCACGATTTTAGAGAGCACACCGCCCCACTGCACACCTGAGAACCCTAGAGCGGCAAGCGCCGAACCAATCAGCCCGCCAAACAGCGCATGCGATGAACTAGACGGTAAGCCCAATAGCCAGGTCAGCACGTTCCAGAGGATACCCCCCACAAGCCCGGTGAACACTATGAGCATAAGCGCCGAACCGTCTTTTTTGATGTCTATCTGATCTAGATCTACCAGCCCTTTACCAACGGTTTTAGCGACCTCGACGGAGAGGAAAGCACCGACGAGGTTCAACGATGCCGACAGGGCAACCGCTGTTTTAGGTTTAAGCGCGCCCGTGGCGATGGAAGTAGCCATCGCGTTACCGGTATCGTGAAAACCATTCGTGAAGTCAAAGGCCAGCGCCGTCAACACCACGATCACGAGGATAATCAGTTCTGTAGTCACACCATGATTATGGGACGGATGGGGCGAAATCTAAAGTGTTCGTAGCAAATCATGAATAACACATAAAACCACATTTTTAAATAGGTGATTCACAGCAGAAGTTTAAGTGTCTCACTGGTTTAAAGGGGATAACCGCTATTTTTAGGGGTTTCCTAGCTCGGTTCTCATGATAGAAGCAGACCATTTTTTATTGCTTCATGTGGTTTTATCTCACGAGTTAGCACACCGTCAGGACGTGCGAAATACGGGATTTATAGGACGTTCATCTATTGTTCATTTTCAAAGCTGGATAGGGGTTAATGAACCTTAATACGAAAGTACCCAGTCGATGATTTCAAGACTTATATCGTGGCATATTGGTTCCCTCAAACAGACATCTTATGCCCCTGCACACCCGGTCTGCATCCTTTACCTACCCGCCCAACACTAATACAAAAAGGAGGGGTTTCAGGCTAACCTGAAACCCCTCCGTAAAAACTAGTCCGGCGACAACCTACTCTCCCACACCCATCAAAGTGCAGTACCATCGGCGCAAAAAGGCTTAGCTACTGGGTTCGGAATGGAACCAGGCGTTTCCCTTTCACTATCATCACCGAAACGTGGAGGCGAGGGGACTCGAACCCCTAACCCTCTGCTTGCAAAGCAGATGCGCTACCAATTGCGCCACGCCCCCGCATCAGCGGAAAATCGCTATGTAATTCTAAATAGAATCCGTGGATTCCTGCCAGGCCTGACGAACCTGATTCCCCTGGAACTTCTTGAATCCCAGGAAAGCAGCACCCGAAAGGAGGAGCAGAATCAGTAGTTTCTTCATCGTTTTTCCTTCCCATCGTGCAGTGGGCGTACCAAGACTTGAACTTGGGACCTCTTCGTTATCAGCGAAGCGCTCTAACCGCCTGAGCTATACGCCCTCACCGCCGCCAAGGGGTTTTCCCCTTAGGACGAAATATAACTATACAGACACTTGCCCCCATAACCAAATCTTCATGAGGTGTTCTATAACACACATATTTCGCTGTTGGTGGCGGAGTTTAACCGAGATTACTCATCCTTCATGGTGAGGGTAATACCACCCACCAGCTTCGCCGCCAGGTTATACAGGATCGCACTGATCATACCCAGCAGCGTGAAAATCACGGTATTAATCACCGCAATAACGGTCGTCGCCAACGCCACCTGACCCAGCGAAACCATCTGCGCAATATCAATTGAGCTATTACCACCGGTACCCAAGGAGCTCAGCAGCTGGTTCAAGCCGTTGAAGGCACCTGTAGCCTGCAAAAACAGCCACAGGATCATAGAGGCCACCACGGTCACAATACCAACGGCAATGGATAGCAAGAACACCAGCTTCGCCACCGACCAGGTATCAACCTTAGCGATGACAAGGTCAGCGCGACGCACCTTCGTACGACGCACCAGATTCTGACGTTTACGCCGACCCTGCTGCTGTTGCGGCGGGGCGCTACGCCTGGGGCGACGCTGGTTCGAACCAGACCGTGCGCCGGGGCGGTTAGCGGACGCGCCACGCCTCGCCGGGGCCTGACGCCTCGCGCCCTGCCCGGTCTGTACCCGCCCCTGTGGGTTCATGCTCATTACTTACCTCCGTGTGCTTCAGCAGTATCGGTGACAGCCTGCTGACCGTCCTGGTTCTCATTCACTTGAGGGTCTGCGGACTGCCCACCGGGAGCGTCCGTGTCCGCTTCATCTGGTTCGTCAAGCTGACGATCCTGGTTTCGGGCGACGCCGATAATGCTATCGCCCTTGCCGGGCTTTGCAAAAATCACGCCCATCGTGTCTCGGCCCTTAGCAGGAACCTCGCTCACCCCGGTACGCACCACTTTACCGCCTTGCATAACAACCAGCACCTCGTCGTCCTCATCCACGATGAGAGCACCGACAAGAGCGCCGCGGTCTTCAACCAGTTTAGCGACCTTAATACCGTAACCGTTACGGCCCTGAACGCGATACTCATTGACACTGGTGCGCTTAGCATAACCGCCCTCAGTGACGACAAACACGAATGAATCTTCAGTCACCACGTTCGCCGAGATTAACTCGTCTCCATCGCGGAACTTCATGCCGGTCACACCCGAGGTGGAACGGCCCATCGGGCGCAGCGCCTCATCATTAGCGTTAAACCGCAAAGACATGCCCTGGCGGGAAACCAGCAGAATATCCTCATTGGGGGAGATCAAGAAGGCGGAAACCACCTCATCGCCCTCACGCAGGTTAATCGCGATCAGCCCGGCGGTACGGTTCGTATCATAATCACTCAAGCGGGTCTTCTTCACCAGACCGCCCTTAGTAGCCAGTACCAGGTACGGAGCATCCTCATAGGAACGCAGCTCCATGACCTTCGCAATAGTCTCACCCGGCTGGAAAGCCAACAGGTTCGCCACATGCTGGCCTTTCGCATCACGCCCGGCCTCCAGCAGCTCGTAAGCTTTTGTACGGTACACACGGCCCATATTGGTGAAGAACAAAATCCAGTTGTGGGTGGTGGTCACAAAGAAATGTTCCACCACATCATCCCCACGCAGCTGGGCGCCCCGAATACCCTTACCGCCGCGATGCTGGCTGCGGTACTGGTCGCTGCGGGTGCGCTTCACATACCCGCCGCGAGTAATGGTAACCACCATTTCCTCTTCGGGGATCAAGTCCTCCATCGACATATCCCCGTCAAAACCGCGCAGGATCTTGGTGCGGCGCTCATCGCCGTACCGGTTCACAATCTCACCCAGCTCTTCGGAAATAATCTCGCGCTGACGATCCTCAGAAGCAATAATCGCGTTGTACTCGGCAATCAGACGCATCAGCTCATCGTGGCGGTCCTGAATCTTCTGACGTTCCAGAGCCGCCAGACGACGAAGCTGCATATTCAAAATAGCCTGCGCCTGCGCCTCATCAATATCCAGCAGCTCCATTAAGCCCGTGCGCGCATCATCAGCGGTGGGGGAGCGGCGGATAAGGGCAATGACCTCATCCAAGGCGTCCAGGGCCTTGAGCAGCCCACGCAGAATATGTGCCTCTTCCTCCGCCTGACGCAGACGGTAGCGGGTGCGGCGCACAATCACGTCCATCTGGTGGTTTACCCAGTGGCGCACGAACGCATCCAGCGACAGGGTACGCGGAACCCCATCCACAATAGCCAACATATTGGCCGAGAAATTCTCCTGCAGCTGAGTGTGCTTATACAGGTTATTCAGCACCACTTTAGCCACAGCATCGCGCTTAAGCACAATCACAAGGCGCTGACCGGTACGGCCCGAGGTCTCATCCCGCAAATCCGAGATGCCGGTGATTTTGCCTTCCTTAATCAGGTCGGCAATCTTAATAGCCAGGTTATCCGGGTTCGCCTGATACGGCAGTTCGGTCACCACCAGGCAGGTACGGCCGTGAATCTCTTCAACATTCACCACGGCGCGCATTGTAATGGAGCCGCGTCCGGTGCGGTAGGCATCCTCAATTCCCTTCGTGCCCAAGATTGTGGCACCCGTGGGGAAATCTGGGCCTTTGACACGCTCAATCAGCGCATCCAGCAGTTCCTCGTTCGTGGCCTGCGGGTTCTTCAGGAACCATTTCACGCCCTCAGCAACTTCGGTGAGGTTATGCGGGGGAATATTGGTGGCCATACCCACCGCAATACCCGAAGAACCGTTGACTAGCAGGTTGGGAATACGTGCGGGCAGCACAGTTGGTTCCATAGATTTACCGTCGTAGTTCGGTTGAAAATCTACGGTGTCTTCGTTAATGTCCCGCACCATTTCCATGGCGATAGGGGCCATCTTCGTCTCGGTATAACGCGGCGCAGCAGCCCCATCATTACCGGGAGAGCCAAAGTTGCCCTGCCCAAGTGCGAGGGGGTAACGCATTGTCCATCCCTGGATCAGACGCACCAGTGCGTCATAGATAGCACTATCGCCGTGCGGGTGGAACTGACCCATTACATCACCGACGATGCGCGCGCACTTATTGAAGGAACGGTCGGGGCGGTAACCGCCATCATACATGCCGTAGATAACGCGGCGGTGCACGGGCTTCAGGCCGTCTCGCACATCCGGTAGTGCACGGCCGATGATAACCGCCATTGCATAGTCCAGATAGGAGCGCTGCATCTCGGTTTGCAGGTCAATCTGTTCGATATTTCCGTGCGGGTTATCGACCACGATTTCACCTTGGTTGGTGTCAATTTCGATATCGACGTCAGGGTTTTCGCTCTGGTTTTCTTCGCTCATTACCTTCTCGTTCCTCAAAGACTCACTCGGTTATATAACCATTCAAGAATATTCCGTATTAGAAATATTTCTTTTCTGCTAAATATCGAGGAATCGGATGTCCTTTGCATTCTGCTGAATGAACTCACGGCGAGCCTCAACATCTTCGCCCATCAGCACCGAGAAAATCTGATCCGCAGCTGCAGCATCTTCCATTTTCACCTGCAGCAGGGTGCGGCGCTGCGGATCCATCGTAGTGTCCCACAGCTCGGTGTAGTCCATCTCGCCCAGACCCTTATACCGCTGAATGCCGTTTTCCTTCGGCAGGCGCTGATTATTTGCCTGACCGCGTTCCAAGGCAGCATCGCGTTCAGCATCCGAGAAAACATAATCGTGCGGGGCGTTTGACCACTTAATACGGTACAGCGGAGGCTGTGCCAAATATACATATCCTGCCTCGATCAGCGGACGCATAAAGCGGAACAGCAGCGTCAGCAGCAGGGTCGTAATATGCTGGCCGTCCACGTCCGCGTCGGCCATGAGCACAATCTTGTGGTAGCGCGCCTTATCAATGGTGAATTCGTCGCCAATACCCGTACCAAAAGCAGTAATCATAGCCTGAATCTCGGCATTCGACAGGGCACGATCAAGCCGAGCCCTCTCGACGTTAAGAATTTTGCCGCGCAGAGGCAGAATCGCCTGCGTATTCGGGTCTCGGCCCTGCACCGCCGAACCACCCGCAGAATCACCTTCCACCAGATAAATCTCGGAAATTGAGGGATCTTTCGAGGCGCAGTCCTTGAGCTTGCCGGGCATTGAGCTGGTTTCCAGCAGACCCTTACGCCGAGTGGTTTCACGCGCTTTACGTGCGGCAATACGCGCCTGCGCTGCGGTAATTGCACGGCGCACCACGTCCTTAGCGGTTGCCGGGTTACGGTCAAACCAGTCCGCTAAGTGATCGTTAATCTCGCGCTGAGTAAAGGATTTTGCTTCCGAGTTACCCAGTTTTGTCTTCGTTTGGCCCTCAAACTGCGGCTCAGAAATCTTAATCGAAATGACGGCGGTCAGACCCTCGCGCACGTCTTCACCGGTGAGGTTATCGTCTTTCTCACGCAGCAGTTTATTCTCGCGGGCATACCGGTTCACCAGGGAGGTGAGTGCAGCACGGAAACCTTCCTCATGGGTGCCGCCCTCGTGAGTGTTAATAGTATTCGCGTATGAGTGCACCGACTCCCGGTAGGCACCAGTCCACTGCATTGCCACTTCAAGGGTAATATTGCGGTCGGTGTCTTCGGCTTCGAACGAGATAATTTCCTCGTTCACCACGGTCTTAGCCCCCGCGTTCAGGAAATGCACATAGTCGAAAAGACCATTATCGTACCGGTAGGTGACGGTGCGGTGCCCATTTTCGTTGGCTCCGACCTGGTTCAGCGGCAGAGGCTTTTTCTCTTCATCTTCGGCAGCTACTTCATCACCCTCAAATTGATCCCGTTCATCGGTGAGGGTGATGGTCAGCCCCTTATTGAGGAACGCCATCTGCTGGAACCGCGCCCGCAGGGTCTCAAAATCGAACTCTACAGTCTCGAAAATCTGGGGATCGGGGTAGAACGTTTGAATAGTGCCGGTAATATCTGACGTATCGCCCCGACGAAGTGGACCGTCGGGGATACCACCGTTGGCAAAGGAAATATGCCAGGAATAACCCTGGCGGTGCACCTCGGTTACTACACGGGATGACAGTGCATTCACCACAGAAATACCCACACCGTGCAGACCACCTGAGACGGAGTACCCGCCACCACCAAATTTACCGCCTGCGTGAAGCACGGTCATAACCACCTCAACGGTGGATTTATGTTCGGTAGGATGCTCATCCACCGGAATGCCGCGGCCATCGTCCTTAACACGTACCGCACCGTCTGCCTGGATGGTTACCTCAATGCGGCTGGCATACCCCGCAAGGGCCTCATCGACAGAGTTATCGACCACCTCATACACCAGATGGTGCAGGCCACGCTCAGTGGTGGAACCAATATACATACCGGGGCGTTTACGTACCGCTTCTAGCCCTTCAAGGACTGTAATGTCGGACGCGCCGTACTCATGGGGTTGTTCAGTTGCCACTGGTGCGAAACTCCTCGGATTGAATTGGTATGAGCCGTGCTGTTTGTCGCGGGTTCCACATCCGTTGGGGTGCGGACGGCACATATTCTTTAATATTCTACCGAAATATTCGCCATCACGGAGATTATTCCGTCGTTTTCAGGGAGTATTTTCCGCTCTACGGCCTTCTAAGGTGCCGCGGGGGCTTCACACCCCCAACCCTAGTGAGGGGATACACACCATAGGCCCGAGGCGGTTATCGGGCAAAAACGCTTGTCAGCTCATTCTCTGTCGGCCTGCTACCCATAGGTATCGCGCACCCCGCGACCACCCGGCGCTCGTTTCGGCCCACGCGAGCTCCATCGTCCGTTATTGGGGCCAAAAATACGCACTGAACTGACAACACCGGCACCCAGTTCACGATCAAACATCTGCACAATCTGCCTCTGCATCAGACGCAGCTGGGTTGCCCACGCAGTTGAGTCGCAGCGCACCTCCACTATAGAGTTCTCAAACCGAACCGGCTGTGCGTGAGCTGAGACTTCGGGCCCCATCAAATCGTCCCATCGCGCAAGCACACTGGAAACCGCAACGGGTTCTTTCCACCCGCGTGAGCGAATCAACTGCCCAACAATACCCCCCAGGGGTTTAGGATCTCGAGTACTCTCACCCGGTCCTGTGTAACCGCCCATGACTCGCGGATCCCACCCCTGAGCACGCTGAGACTTCTTGCGTTGGCCCGGCTCGGCACTCATGGCAGCACCAAACTCACGCATAATTTTCTTAGCGGAATAGGCATTAAGTCGCCCTTCACCACGGGCATTGGCGGCTGCGCGCATCCTCTCTAGTAACGCTGCGGGGGCATCGACCTCATCTACATAGTATTCATCGTAAACTTCCGATGTTTCATGTGAAACATCTGTTGTATCACTGTCAAGGGGTTGTTTTTCCCAGAGATTGAGTCGGGGGTGTTCCTTATTCATGGGTTTTCCCATCCGACAGATTCTGCTCACCCACATATCCTGCCGCACCGGGTGAGACAGTGACGATATGGTATGCGCCAAGTTCTTCGGGAATGTCACTGAGTACTGCGCAGGTAATAAGTACCTGCTCCGCTTCACGCACCAAAGCCCCTAACCGGTGCCTGCGCGCCGCATCCAACTCAGCAAACACGTCGTCAAGGATAAGTATCGGCGAAGAGCCTGGCGACGGGTCATCTTCCAAATGCACAAACCATGATGCCAACCGCATGGCTAAGGCAAACGACCAGCTTTCCCCATGTGAGGCGAACTGTTTAACAGCTAGGCCCCCTAACAGCAGGGTTATATCTTCCCGATGCGGCCCCACCAGGGTAATTCCACGCTCAATTTCTTCGCTGCGGCGATCCTCAAAGCAGCGCAGAATCGCCACTTTAAACTCCTCAGGGCGCATACGTGCAGCATGTTCCAGACCCCGCTCAGTCACAGACGGGAAAACGGTGGACTCGTAGGTCAATGAGACGTCTTTAGAACCATCGGTGAGTCCTGCATAGGCACGTTTAAGCTGGGGGAGCAGGACACACAGCACCCGGAAACGAGCAGCTAAAAGCTGAGAACCAACTTCAGCAAGTTGCTCATTCCACACTGTGAGGGTGCTCATTGCGTTCTCATCGGCACTGGCGGCACCTGTACGACGGCGCTGCATTGACTTCAGCAGAGAATTCCGCTGCCGCAGAATACGTTCGTACTCGCTCCGGTACCCGGCAACAGCGGGCCGCAGCGATACCGCCAAATCATCCACGAACCGACGACGAGCCGCTGGTTCTCCCCTCACCAACTGTAAATCTTCGGGTGAAAACAGTACCGTACGGGCAATGCCCAGCGCTTCACGGGCACGTACCGGGGCCGCACGATTAATCCGCACCCTATTGCTGTGCCCTGGAGCCACCTCAAACTCTGTGACGGTCTGCTGCGATCCGCGCACAGTGCGGGTGCGAATATAGGCCCGTGAAGCACCCACGCGCACCAGTGGAGCATCATTACTCACCCGGTGAGAGGACAAATTCGCGGTGTAATCAATGGCCTCCACAATATTGGTCTTACCAACACCATTTGGCCCCAAAAATACCGTCACCCCGGATGACAGCGGCAGACTCAGCAGGGGGTAGGTGCGGTAATCGAGTAACGAAACGTGGTCGATAAACATCTCTACCCCCTCACACGGTCACAGTGGCACACCGCTATAGTGGCCCGATGCTCACTACTAGTCGGCGGGCAGCCGTACCGGCATGAGCAGGTACCGGTATTCGGTACTGTCATCGCCCAGAATCTCGTCCTGTCCCGAAAGCACAGCCGGGCGAGTGGGTTCGGTAAATGAGAACCGCACAAACTCCGTAGTGAATGCCCCCAGCCCCTCCGAAAGATAAGCCGGGTTGTATGCAACAGTCACTTCCTGCCCCGAAAGATGTGCCTGCAGCGTCTCAGACCCCTGAGCCTCGTCACCGCGGCCTGCATCAATCACAACCTCACCCGTCTCGCTAAAAGCTAGCCGCAGGGGAGTGTTACGCTCGGCCACCAGAGAAATACGGCGGGCAGCCTCAGCTAGGTCAGAGGTGCGAATAACAGCGTGAATCTGTGTTTCTTCCGGGAATAGGGCACGAATATTTGGGTAATCCCCATCCATGAGCACGCTTGTGGTACGGCGTGAAGCAGCCTCAAAACCGATAAGCTCATGTGCATCTGGTAGGGCAATCGATAGTTCACCTGAACCAGCCAAAGTACGGCCTACTTCGGCAAGTGTTTTGGATTTGATGAGTACCTGTGCTGAGATCTCCGGGTTGGTGGGCGACCAGGTGAGTTCACGCATCGCCAGGCGGTACCTGTCGGTGGCCAACAGGGTCATAGTGTCGCCCTGAACCTCCAGCCTAATTCCGGTAAGGATCGGCAGAGTTTCATCTTTTGATGCGGCCACCAGAACCTGGGAAACCGCCCGCGCGAACTCAGTACCGTCAACGGTACCCGAGACCTCCGGCAGCTCCGGCAGTTCTGGGTAGTCAACCAGCGGCATAGCAGCCAGCTGGAACTTTGCTGAACGGCATGAAATAAACACCTTGGAGTCAGATGCGGCGAACTCAACCGGTGCGCTGGGGAGAGAACGGCAGATGTCGGCGAGCATCTTACCGGGCACTAGGCAGGTGCCGTCCTGCTCAATATCCGCTTCAACTACCTGACGGGCGCTGATTTCATGATCGAATCCCGCAATAGCTACCTCACCGTTTTCTGCAGTAATCAGTAGCCCACTAAGTACTGGGGAGGTGGGCCGTGCCGGTAGTGAACGTGCGGTCCAGCCTACGGCCTCGGCCAATACATCGCGGTCGATGGTGAATTTCATGAGGCGCCTTTCAGAAGTAGCTGAAGAAAGTCCTAAACAAGTGCGGTGGTTCCCCGATAAGGGAACCTCTTCCATCCTACCGGAAAAGATGTAATTACAAGCTCAGATTGGGTGCACGGGAGGAACCGTAAAAGAGGGCAGTAGGATCAAGAATTTTTTGTAATTACATCTTTTGTAAGCTGACGGAAAGTCCTCAGAACATAGTGACCCGTTTTTCGAGTCACACCCGTTGGGCAGTGTGCGTGATGAACGGGAACATCATGTTGTGTGAAGAGGATTTTCTTAAAGTACAGTAGTGTTAATAACGCTTGTGGAAATCGTGGAAAAACCTAGAAATCCGCGAAAATCCAAGGAAAATCTCTGTGGATGAAACGTGGATGAATCGGTGCCACACTGAGGATGCATTGTGCATGGATATTTATACATTCTGGGTCTTCCACACCCACGGAATAATCATTCACTTAATATCCACAGTGCAGCGGTGTTTAAAACACACGCTATCCACAGGCGAAAATCCCTGTTTTTACCGGTTCTGCCGCTGATCCTGTTTGATTTTGTTCGTCAGCTCTGTCACCTGATTGAACGTCACGTGCCGCTCCGGCATTTGTGCACTGACCTTCCGCACCGCATGCATGACCGTCGTGTGGTCGCGCCCGCCCAGCTCCTGCCCAATCCGTGGCAGAGACATATCCGTCAGCTCACGCAGCAGATACATGGCGATCTGCCGGGCATTTGTAAGCGTACGGGTGCGTGACTTTGAGCGTAAATCATCAATCGACACATCAAAATACGCCGCCGTGGTCGCCAGAACCTGCGCCGCAGTAATTTCGGCACCCCCAGCATCCGTAATCAGGTCTTTGAGCACCACCTCAGCAAGCGATAAATCCACCTGCTGCTTATTGAGCGAGGCGAACGCCGTTACACGAATGAGCGCACCCTCCAGCTCGCGGATATTCGCCGTAATATGCGATGCAATATATTCCATCACATCATCGGGAACGTTGAGCGATTCGCTCTGTGCCTTCTTACGCAAAATAGCGATACGAGTCTCCAACTCGGGAGGCTGAACATCGGTAATCAGACCCCACTCGAAGCGTGAACGCATCCGCTCGGCGAACCCGGTGAGCTGCTTCGGCGGCAAATCAGAAGTAATCACAACCTGTTTTTGGTGATTATGCAGGGCGTTGAAAGTATGGAAGAACTCCTCCTGCGTATGCTCTTTACCCGCCAAAAACTGGATATCGTCGATCAGAAGCATATCGACATTGCGGTAAATCTGTTTGAAAGAGGAACCCTCATCGTCACGAATCGAGTTAATAAAATCGTTCGTGAACTCCTCAGAATTTACGTACCGCACGCGCAGCGACGGGTATAAGTGTTTAGCATAGTGTCCGATCGCGTGCAGGAGGTGGGTTTTACCCAGCCCCGAATCCCCGTAAATAAACAACGGGTTATAGGCATTCGCGGGGGACTCAGAGACGGCAAACGCAGCCGCATGCGCGAAACGATTTGACTGACCAATCACGAACGTATCAAAAGTGTAATTCTGGTTGAGCCGCGCTGAGCTTTCCCAACCGGCTGCGGGAGGCGCTGAGGGATCCGGCATAGCCTGATCTGCCGGTAACTGGTCCGGAAAAATACCGCCGCCAGCATTCGGTACAGCAGCGGGCGCCTCCGGTGCTGCGACGTACGAGTCAGTAGTGGTGTGATGAGAACCCGCATCGGTTGAGCCCACCCGTTCCGCCTCTACCTCGTGCAGTGGGGGAGTGGTGGAGACCTCCGCAAAACCGCCCGGCTCGGGGGCTTTATAGGGGTGCGCCTCATAAGTGTGCACATGCTGTCCAGAGGGGGCGGGCACCTGAGTATGTCGCGGCGCAGCACCGGAAACAGAATCATACGATGGCATACCGTACTCTGCTGCCCCGTGGGATGGGGAGGCAGAGCCGGAAGTATGTTCGCTATGTTCGGACGAACCGGAAACAGTTGGAAGAGGGTGCGCGGTCGGGGCGCCAACAACAGTTGAAGGTGCCTCTTCAGGGGATGTTTCCGCGGTAGCTGAGAGCGACTCATCAATCAGAAAAGCTTCAGAAATTTCGGGCCCGTAAGCGGTGTGTAGCGCTCGTTTCAACGGCTCTTTCAGTTTCGACTGGAATGTGTCCCGTGTGTATTCGTTCGGCACCGCAATAAGGAGTACGTTCCCCACCAACGCCTGCGGATGAGCTAAATGTACGAAACCGCGTAACCGGTTCCCCACCTGATGATCGGATTGAAGCAGACTCACCACATGAGCCCACCGCTGCACCATATCATTATTTGTTTCGCCCACAGGTGGTTCCTTCCGATCGGTGATTAAGACTTTACCCACACTATACACAGATTAACACCAATATCCACAGGCGTTATCCACAGTGTGGAAAACCTGTGTAGAATCAGTGGTTTTATATGTGGAAAAAATATATCGAACCGGAATAAACCCTGAAAATACAGGAGAAAACCGGTGTATACGAAAGCTGTGGAAAAAATCCACAACCCGTGCGGGTTGTTGAAAAATCACATTCTGTGGATGCCCTCTATCCACTGTATACACAGAGCGCGCATCATGCACACCCACTCCTGAAGCACGCTCGCATTAACTTGACCGACACCGCCAGCTCTTCTAAAGTTGTTCTGTTGTATGTGTACCGCCTACCCCGAAGAGTCAGGGTACCCCTGTACACAAAAATCTTAGGGAAACCCGCCTGCATGATGTTGGGTTATCCCGCACCAGAACAAGGAGAAAAGTATGAGCAAACGTACTTTCCAGCCGAATAACCGCCGCCGCGCCAAAAAACACGGCTTCCGTCTGCGTATGCGCACCCGCGCTGGTCGCGCTATCCTGGCGAGCCGTCGTTCCAAGGGCCGCGCAAAGCTTTCGGCCTAACGAACCACATAATCGCCCGCTACCGCACACCAGCGTTAGCGGGCGATTGCCACAACGAAGGGAATCACGTGCTGCCCTTACAGCACCGGATGCGCACGGGCGTCCAATTCTCGCAGACAATCCGTTCCGGTGTCCGCTCAGGGCGTCGGAACATTGTTCTATCTGCGGCAAAACAAAACGGAGAAACAACCCGCATAGGTTTTATCGTTTCAAAAGCCGTGGGAAATGCCGTCGTCCGCAACCGCGTTAAACGTCGTCTGCGTGAAGCAGCTTCCGATACCGTGAAAACCCACCCGCACGGCTACTACATTGCCGTGCGGGCACTACCAGCATCCAAAAACGCCACCTACCAGCAGCTGCACCATGACTACACGCAGGCGCTCACAGCGGCGCTGATGAAACTAGCGGGAGAACAGAAACCACGCGGGGCGGGGCAAAACCATGAGTAAAAACCGCCGTGACGAACGGTTCCACCAGCACAGCAGCGCCACGCACCACGCACACAGCGACCCGGATGCTCTTCTACATGCCGCACCCCACGAGTTCGTGCGGCCTGTCTCTGTGCTGCACGCTCTGTATACGCTGCCTCAAAATATTTTTATTGGGCTTATTAAGGCGTACCGTAAAGTGATCTCCCCGCTCTACGGGGACGTGTGCAGGTACTACCCAACCTGTTCCGCCTACGGGCTGGAAGCTTTCACCACCCACGGGGCTATTGGTGGGCTTTCCCTGACGGTGCGGCGCATTCTACGCTGCACCCCGTGGGCGACCGGCGGAATCGACCCTGTACCACCCGGAAAACGCGTTTTCACCCCGGGTGAAGAACCTAAAATTGTACTTCTGAACCATCCGCCCACCAGCCCCTAACAAGGCTGACTAGGGCCTTCGCTGACTTAGCCGAGTCAAAAGGAGAAAAACTCTCGTGCCAAATATTTTTGACCTTATTCTTTTGCCCTTTAAGTGGGTAGTTTCGGCGGTTTTGTGGGTTTTCCATTCCCTCTTTACCGCCATTGGTATGGATCCGTCCTCAGGGCTGACCTGGGTGCTGTGCATTGTCTGCCTGACCCTGGTTATGCGTACCCTCACCATCCCCCTTTTCGTCAAACAGATTAAAGCGATGCGCGGTATGAGCGCCATGCAGGGCGATATCGCTAAGCTTCAGGCCAAATACAAGGGGAAGAAAGACCAGCTGTCCCGCCAGGCGATGGCACAGGAGCAGATGGCGCTGTACAAAAAACACGGCACCAACCCGTTTGCCTCCTGCCTGCCGATTATTGCCCAGATGCCTATCTTCTTCGGTTTGTACCAGGTGCTTATGGGAGTTTCCGGGGCGGCAGCAGCGAATGAAGGCATCCTTATGCTTCCTGCCGATCTGGTGAAACAGTTCAGCGAAGCCCACATTTTCGGTGCCCCCATTTTCTCGACCATGATGAACCCCGGCGACGGTAACCACACCGCCACCGTAATCCAGGCAATCGTCATGATTCTGCTCATGAGCGGTACCCAGTTCTTTATTCAGAAGCAGCTGAGCGTAAAGAACATGTCGGAGGCAGCACTGAACTCTCCGATGTTCCGTCAGCAGCAGATGATGATGTACATTTTCCCCATTATTTTCGCGGTGACGGGCATTAACTTCCCTCTTGGTGTGATGTACTACTGGACCGTCTCAAACTTCTGGGCACTGGGCCAGCAGTGGTGGGTGATCCGCAATAACCCCACCCCCGGTTCCCAGGCTGAGAAGGAACTCAATGAGCGCCGTGCCGCTAAGGGTCTGCCTCCGGTCGGCAAGACCAAAGAGCAGCACGAGAAAGAGCTGGAAGAGGCACGTGAACGTGCCAATGCAGGCCAGCGCCAGCAGCCGATGAGTAAGAAGCGCCAGAAGCAGCAGCGCGCTAAAGGCAAGGGCGGGCAGAAGGGCTCTTCAGACGGCTCACAGAAGCCAAAATCGAATTAGCCGCCGCATCGCATCACCACCGCACAACCACGTAAAGGACATCCGATCCATGACTGACGTTACTGAAGAAAACGAAACCTACGAAGAAACCTCCACCGAACGTCCCAATACCTTCGAAAATATTGAAGAAGAAGGCGATATCGCTGCCGATTACTTGGAGGAACTGCTGGATATCGCCGATATTGATGGTGATATTGATATTGAGGTGCGTAACCAGCGCACGTACCTGGCTGTTCTTAACGACGAAGATAACAATGAAGAACTCCGCCAACTGGTTGGCCGTAATGGGCAGGTGCTTGAGGCTCTGCAGGAGCTGGTGCGACTGTCGGTGCTAGCCGCCAGCGGTAACCGTTCCCGCCTCATCCTTGATGTGGCAGGGTATCGTGCAGAACGCCGTGAACAGCTGGCTGATGCGGCCCGCCAGGCCGTGGAAGAGGTGCGTGAAAGCGGGGAAGACTACCATATGAACCCGCTGGGCGCCTATGAGCGCAAAATTGTGCACGATATTGTGGCTGAGCAGGGACTCTACAGTGAGTCTGAGGGGGAGGGCCCGTCCCGTCACGTTGTTATTTCGCTCCCGGAGGTATAAATGGAGCACACACCCCTGGATGGGAAAAACCAGGTTGCCGCTGAACAAATCTTTGGTGACCGTCTGCCGCTGGCACAGCGCTACGTAGAGCATCTGGCCACCAGCGGTATTGAGCGCGGACTCATTGGCCCGCGTGAGGTGCCGCGCCTGTGGGAGCGTCACGTGTTGAACTGCGCCGTAATACAGGAACTTATCTCCGAGGGCGCTTCGGTGGTGGATGTTGGCTCTGGTGCGGGCTTGCCGGGGCTGTGTCTGGCGATTGCCCGGCCCGATCTGAAACTGACTCTCATTGAGCCGCTGGAACGCCGCGTTAACTGGCTCAATGAGGTCGTGGAAGATTTGGGACTTGAAAACGTAACGGTGTTTCGTTCCCGCGCTGAACAGGCTGTGGGTGCGGTGGAAGCCGATGTGGTAACCGCTCGCGCTGTCTCTGCGCTTGTGGGATTGGTTGACATTACTCTACCGATCCTGCGCGGCACCGGTGAGCTGCTGGCTCTCAAGGGACGTTCAGCTGCTGAGGAAGTGGCAAAAACGAAGAAAAAACTCAACCGCTATGGTGCCAGGCAGACCGAGATCCTTACGGTGGGGGAGGGGCTATTAGACGAGCCCACCACCGTGGTACGCATCCAGTTATAGTCGGGTACTGTTTCTCAACTCGATGGCCTCTCCCTAATGTGGGAGGGGCCATTTTTTATTGTCTGTTGTGGTCACGAGTGCAGGTTTCACCATTCCTCAATGTTTCACGTGAAACTTTCACGGGTAATACTGGGTGTTTAACCCCTTGCGCGTGGTGTTGAAAGAAATCTACGGGTAATCTTATAGAGAGTGAAAAAGACGGAGACCCACCTTCAGGCGCACACGGCGCATGAAAAAGGGGAATAATCCGAATGTTTCACGTGAAACATCGACCGATACGCATCCCTAAACGGCACCCGACTGCATGACGCCGAGGAGAAAAAATGACCGAACAAGCAACCGATAACGGTTCGCTTTACACCCTGTCGAAGCCCGCACACACCCGCATCCTCACTATCTCAAACCAGAAGGGCGGCGTAGGTAAAACCAGTACCGCCGTGAACCTGGCGGCAGCGCTCGCTGAGGCTGGAATGAATGTGCTGGTTATCGACAACGACCCGCAGGGTAATGCCTCGACCGCGCTCGGTATTGAACACGATGTAGAAACCCCCAGCATGTATAACGTGCTGATTGACGACAAGCCTCTGCATGAAATTGTGCAGACCTGCCCCGATCTAGAAGGGCTGTGGTGTGCCCCGGCTAATATTGACCTCGCCGGGGCTGAAATTGAATTGGTCTCAATGGTGGCGCGTGAAACCCGTCTTAAAGGTGCCTTGGAGGATTACAGTACGTGGCGTGAGTCCCATAACCTGCCGCGCCTTGATTACGTATTAATCGACTGCCCGCCGAGCCTGGGGCTGCTTACCGTCAATGCATTTGTTTCGGCTGACGAGATTCTAATTCCCATCCAATGCGAATACTATGCACTGGAAGGCTTGAGCCAGCTTCTGAAGAATATCGAGATGATTCAGAAACACTTGAATTCGCGTCTGAGGATTAGCACCATTCTGCTTACCATGTATGATGGGCGCACTAACCTTGCAGCACAGGTGGCTGATGAAGTGCGCGAGCATTTTCCTACAGAAACTTTGCAGACCCTCATCCCTCGGTCAGTTCGTATTTCTGAGGCTCCCAGCTACCAGCAGACCGTTATTACCTATGACCCGGCATCGACAGGTGCGCAGGCGTATCGGGAAGCTGCGCGCGAGGTAGCCATGCGATAGGCACACTAAAAACACATAAAAACATACGATTAAGGTTGATTGTATGTTTCATATACGGCAGAAATAGCGGTGTGGAAAGTAAAGGCACACCCAGTGAATACCCCAAAACCTGCCGAACATATGCGAGGGAATACGTTAATGAGGAGGAAAGATGGCTGAAAAACGAAGGGGTCTCGGTAGGGGGTTAGGGGCGCTTATCCCCAATAGCACCAAACCCACATCCGAGCAGAAGGAAGTATCCAGTACACAAAAAGGTGGATCCACGAGCCCCTCAGCAGCCACAGGAAAAAAACGGGCTGCAGGTATGGGCCGTCAAGAGACTGGTACTGTCCAGAAGAAGACCACGGAACAACAATCCTCACCCTCTTTAGCGAAGCTTCCTGCTCCTAAAAAGTCCTCATCGGTGCGCGGCGGATTGGGCCGTAAACATATTCTCGATCAAGAAGTGCTGCCTGTGCCAACCGATCAGAAGATGGAAGAGGTGCCTCATAACACGCAAGAGAAGGAAAAGGGCACCAAAGCACAGTCTGCTATTAAGGACAAAACTTCGGCAGCAGCCGCAGATTTGGCGGATAAAAAGGCTGCTGCAGACACCACGGCGGCAGGAGAGAAGGCGTTATCTGCTGAGACTAAGACCGCCTCCGCACCACATTTGTCGGGGAAAAAATCGGCGTCAGAGCATGATCTTTTCGATGAGCTGCCCGCAGAATCAGAACAGCCGATACCCTCCCAAGCTGTTTCTCAGGAATCAGCCCCAACTGAGGAAACGCCTCAACTGGCGGCCGATACAAAGGATGTTTCACGTGAAACATTGAAAAAGAAACAGCGTCTCGATATGGGTCAGGCACTTCGTAATACGACTCTTACCCGCCGTCCTGTTGACTTCTTCTTTGGTGAAGAAGTGAAGACCCCCAGCTCTTCTGAGGACCTGGTACCTGTTCCGGGTGCGCAGTTTGCGATCCTCAATATTTCAGATATTCACCCAAACCGCAAACAACCTCGCGTTGATTTTGACGAACATGATATGGATGAACTCGTTCATTCGGTGAAAGAGATTGGGGTTTTACAGCCGATAGTCGTGCGTCCATCGCGGGAAAAAGGCCACGAGAAATATGAGCTGGTGATGGGGGAGCGTCGCTGGAGGGCAACCCAGCGGGCGGGACTGCCTACAATTCCTGCGATTGTGCGCGATACCCAGGATAACGATCTGCTCCGTGATGCCCTCCTTGAAAATCTACATCGGAGCCAGCTGAACCCCATTGAAGAGGCGGCCGCCTACCAGCAGCTGATGGAGGAATTTGGTACCACCCAGGATCAGCTGGCTAAGCGTATTGGTCGGTCACGTCCGCAGATTTCCAATACCATCCGGTTGCTTAAGCTTCCTGCATTGGTACAGCGTCGTGTAGCGGCCGGCGTTTTATCAGCCGGTCATGCCCGCGCTCTGCTCATGCTCACAGATCAAGCACAGATCGAGACTTTGGCGCAGAAGATCGTTAATGAGGGCCTATCGGTGCGTGCTGTTGAAGAACTGGTGGCCGCAGCATCTGGCGCAGAGGATAAGAAACAGCGGAAGGAACCTCGCCCGCAGAAACATCGGGAGCGTCTGGACTATATCGCCGATGCCTTTGCCGATAAGCTGGATACCTCGGTAAAGATAAGTCTGGGTGCACGTAAGGGAAAGATGACAATCGAATTCGCCAATGTCGATGATCTGAACCGGATTATTAAGACGCTGGATACTAACTTCGAAAACTAGGTGTAGTCAGCGCCGGTGGTGATGTTTCACGTGAAACATCACCACCTTTGTTTTTAATCGTCGTGCTGATACGGTGCTTCTGAGATTACCTCTGCTAAAGTGTCAGACCGGAGTGAACTGGGCATGGCTAAGAACAATATCGGCAGAAGATAACCACACCTGATCACTCTGGCCTTCTGCAGGGTGCAGTCCTTGCCAGAACGGGAGAAGCGGGGGAGGGGGCTTCCTGTTGCAGTAGACCGTATATCTATCCCCTGTGCGTATCATGTACCCAGAACTGAATAGGTGTGGGTAAAGTGCTAGAAACACAGTGAGGGCGGATGTTTCACGTGAAACATCCGCCCCCAACGTGCGAAGAGATTTAGTCGATGTACTCTGCAAATTCTGCGAGCAGAGCTTTTTTAGCCTTGGCACCCACGGTCGGTTTGACGAGTTCGCCGTCCTTGAAAAGGTGGATTGCGGGGATGGAAGTGATATTGTACTTCAGTGCAATATCACCATTTTCTTCTACATCTACCATCACCACATCTACTTTACCTTCATATTCAGCGGCAATCTCCTCAATAACCGGAGCCACTAGGCGGCAGGGTCCGCACCATTCAGCCCAGAAATCCACAATGACGGGCTTGCTGCTTTTGAGCACCTCAGCGTCAAACGTAGCGTTAGTAACCTGCTTAACCGAGCTCATTGTTCTGCCTCCTCTTTACATATTTTCAATATAGTGTTGCGCATCAAGCGCCGCCACGGCACCGGAGCCCGCAGCGATAATTGCCTGACGATACGTCGGGTCGATAACATCCCCGGCAGCAAATACGCCCGGGACAGAAGTCTTTGAAGAACGTCCCTGAACCTCAATCGTGCCCTGCTCACTGAGCGTGAGCTGATCTTTGACCATATCAACACGGGGGTCTGAACCGATGGCTATAAAGAGCCCGTTCAGGGGCAGCTCGCGCTCAGAACCATCCTTCGTGTTCTTCAGGGTTACCTTCTCAAGGTTTGAATCACCATCAATAGCACTGACCTCAGAATCCCATAGGACCTCAATCTTCGGGTTCTCAAAAGCACGTTTCTGCATAATATCGGATGCGCGGAACGAATCACGGCGGTGAATAATATAGACTTTCCGGGCAAAGGTGGTCAAAAACAGTGCCTCTTCAAGTGCTGAGTCGCCGCCGCCTACCACGGCAATATCCTTTTCTTTGAAAAAGAAACCGTCACAGGTTGCGCACCAGGATACGCCGTAGCCGGAAAGACGATCCTCACCCTCAACGCCGAGCTTGCGGTATTCTGAACCGGTCGAGAGGATTACAGTCTTTGCCAGATGCACCGAACCATCCGCGAGGATTACTTTTTTCACCTCGCCGGTAAGGTCAAGTTTCTCAACATCCTGGTAGCGAATATCTGTGCCGAAACGCTCAGCCTGCGCACCAATATTCGTCATGAGTTCGGGGCCCTGAATACCTTCAATAAAACCCGGGAAATTCTCAACTTCGGTGGTGTTCATAAGAGCACCACCGGGGGATACGGAGCTGGCAAACAGCACGGGTGAGAGATTAGCGCGGGCGGCATAAATTGCCGCCGTATACCCTGCGGGGCCCGCACCCACAATAATGACATTGTGCACCGTCTGCTCGCCCTGTTCAGCGGCAGATGTGCTCGCACCCTCAGGTTTCGTTGATGCGGCGCCAAGACGTACACCTCCAAGCGCGGCATTACCAAAAAGGCCACCGGTTGTTGTATTGGTGTTCATTTTTCTCTCTTTCGTCCCAATTATTGATATCGTGCCACATAAACGTGATAGTTCCTTTGATTATTCCATTTCGGGCCTCGGTATGCCATACGTTACGTTTTCTAACAGACTTAGGCATCTCAGCCCGCCAGCACCACACTGGGGTACTACGGCACATACAAAAGCCCGCAGAGACGCTCAACGGTGTGAGCATCCCTGCGGGGCATAAGGGGAGAGAAAAGGGACTGGGCTACTCAGCCTTCAACTCGGCAAGCCGCAGCCCGTACGGGTAGATTGAGATGGGCTGTGAAAGCTTCGGGGCCTCAGTGAACTGAATAATCACATACCCGCCCTTATCTGCGCTCTGCTTGGAAGTATCCAGCTCAACCACGGCGTCTTTCCCATTAAACGTTCCCTTACCCACCTCGGTGGCCCCATTGAGGGAATTCTGGTTGTTCACGTACACGGTGTACGCCCCGCCGGTACCAGTGTTCTGCTGCATCGTCACCTTAGAAACAACCGTGGGAGTTTGAAGTTTGGCAGACAGCGCGAACGGAACAGCCAGCTTACCGCTCCCAAAGCCGTAGCTCATCCACACGGTAGCGGGGTTATTATCCGCAAGCTTGGGCAGGTTCGCATCCGTCTCAGACATGAACGTGGGGTTATTCGGCACTAGACGGGCCACGGTGGCGATCTTCGCTGGGGCGTTTGAGGTGGTTTCCGGGCTGGGAGTGGGGGAGGGGCTCTCGCCACCCTCACTGGCCGAGGCTGAGGCGGATGTAGACTTGGCTGGCTTTGGCTCTGCGGTTTTAGACGACCCAATACCCGTGAGCGAAATCAGCACGGCACCGGCCACAATCAGCAGCAGCAGTACGGCGGCGAGAACGATCACCCACGTACCGCGGCGGCCGTCATCTTCATCGTCCTCATCATCGTCATACAGGTCCCCGCCGGGGTACATGCCGCCGCCCATCTCCGGCTGAATAGGGTTACCATCCCAGCTTTTAATGGCCCCAATAACCTCCATTGCGGCGGGCTGAGTCGGCACGGTCGCACCAAAAATTTCGGTGCCCAAGGCAGCTTCATCATCGTACACGTCCGAAAGCGAGCGCTGCTCGGTCAACAGCGCATCCAGCAGCACAGAGGGGGCAATGTACGACGTAATGAGGTACTTGCTGCCTTCGGGGGTGATACCCATATCGAGCATCTGGAAACTGTAGGGGTTGCTCTCATTGAGCACACGCGAGTTGTTCTCAAGCAGGTTGCTGCGTGCCGGGGACGCAACGACCACTGACACTTTACGGCTGAGAATTTGATCCATGCCGTCGAGAATCATATCTGTCTCGGCGGTAACGATAATCTGTGCGGTGATCTCGTAGCGGCCACCGAGTACCGTGCCTACCGGAATCTGCTGAGACAAGTGCTCTCCCGAATTTTCGCTCGTACGCCCAGTTCAAGGGCTGTTCTCTATCAAAAGTTTACCCGGCTTAACGGGTTCTGTGGGTTTTCAGCGGTTTTGCCGACCTAACGGCGTGCTAATCTTCCCAGTTTACGTGTGATGGGTGCGAAAAGCGCGTCGGCTTCTTTCACCCGGAAAACCCGCAACCCCACCATATAAGAGCCGAGCATGACCGGCCCGCACACAATCAGGGTAATAATGGCGCTGATTTTCGACGCCCAGGCGAAACCGCTGGCGCTGTACCCGCCCAGCAGCCACAGGACCCCGGCGGTCACCCCGGCAGCGAAAACAGCTGCGAATGTGGCGCGGGCGTACACGCTCAAGATACGTTTCTGTCCGTAATAGCCAAGGCGGCGTTTCACCAGGTAGTGGCTAATACCGGTGAGCAGAATATTGTGCGTAGGATAGATGCACGCCAATGCGTAGACGGTGTACTGGGCATCCAACAGGGAGGCGCTGAAGCTCATCACTACCATGATGGAGGCCGAGAACAACTGAATTTTGAAGGGGGTGCGGGCGTCTTCACGAGCGTAAAGCACACGCCCGTACAGGAACGTGACGGTGAGTGTGGGGGTACCTAACGCCATAATGACAATGAGCTTGGCAATAATAGTGGCCGCCACCCGGTCGCCGCCGCTGAACAGGATAGCAACCGGCCCGGCAAGGACAATAAGCGCCACGGCGCAGAAAATGGTGGCCACCCCGGAGGTACGCAGCCCGTGAGAGACGGCGTGGATGACACTGTCCCTATCATCGGCGCTGGCGGAGGCGCTCATCCGGTTAAAGAGCACGGTAGCGATGGACATACCAATCACACCGTGCGGGAGGATATACAGCATTGAGGCGTAGTTGAGGGCCTGCAGGCCGGGGATTTGGATGCCCATCTCCGCATAGCGGGCACGTTCACCAACCACAGATGCAGCAACCTGGTTCATATACATGAAGGAAAGGTTAGCCACAGCGCCCGCTGCAAGCGTCCAAGCGGCGAGTTTAGCGGGTTCACGTAGTCCAATACCGCGCCACCCGAAATTGGGGCGCAGATGCATCCCCAGGCGGCGTAGGGGGATAAACAGCACGAGGGCCTGCATGGCGATGCCGAGGGTAGTAGTACCTGCAAGCACAACCGTTTGGGCACTGGTCCAGTTCTCAACCGAGTGCAGCGGCGGGTTAATGGTGGTGTTCTGCGCCCCGAACATAACAATGAACACCAGCAGGCCGATAATGGAGATGACGTTATTCAGCGCCGGCGACCACATGTAGGCTCCGAACGCATCTTTAGCGTTCAGCACCTGCCCGATGACGGTATACAGGCCGTAGAAGAAGATCTGCGGCAAACACCAGAGCGAGAAAATGACCCCTAATTGTTTCTGCTCCGGTGTCCAGGTGGAGCCCATCACATCAATAATGGGCCAAGCGCAGGCGACCATAATGACCGTAATCAGCCCAATAGCGGTGACGGTGAGTGTTACCAGCTTTGAAATGTACAGTGCCCCGCCGTCTTGGGCTTTGGCGGCTTTAATGATCTGCGGCACGAGCACGGCGTTGAACGCGCCCCCGGCAACCAGCACGTAAATGAGGTTGGGGAGGGTGTTGGCGACCTCAAACACGTCGCCGACGGTTGAGAGGGAGCCGATGGCGACGGTAATAAGAACCGTCCTGACTAGTCCGAGCACTCGGGATACGAGCGTCCCGGCAGCCATGATCGCGCTTGCGAGCGCGTCTGTTCGTGCCAACTGGTGCCTCCTGTGCGTAGCGTAGGTTTAGAGCCGTGACTGGATGAATTCGCGGGCGAGGTCGGCAATATGCCGCTCGTTAGCGAACGATAGCCTGCGGTTAAGATCCGTGAACGGTACCCAGGCCACATCTACGGCCTCGTGGTCGGGGTCGTTGTCGATGGTGATTTCCCCTCCGGTTGCCTTCAGCAGGTAGTGGTGCACCGTTTTGTGGATGCGCTGCCCGGAAGAGGTGAACCAATATTCAATGTTACCGAGTGAGTGCAGGATATCACCACGTATCCCGGTTTCTTCTTCAATTTCGCGTTGTGCAGCCTCTTCAAGGGTTTCTGCTTCTTCAATATGCCCCTTGGGCAGACACCATTCGACGCGTCCGGCACGGTTAATGCGCGCAATAATGGCAGCAGGCAGACTCTGGCGCGCGAAGTCTATGATGATGCCTCCAGCGGATACTTCACGGTGTACCGGCGTGTAAGACGCGGTTAACAGGGTTCGCATCTTGGGTGCGCGCGGTACGGGAAAGCTCATGGTTCTACCTTAACCGATACGGGGGCTTTTTGGGTTGTTCGCGCCTGCGGTGAGGCGGTGAGGCGGTTTATCTGGCAGGATTAAGAGACTATGTCGCAGAAAATTGATGTGCTTTCGAAGTTCCCGGATGCCGCGCAGCTGGGTGAGCTGTACCGCCGGGCAGGTTTTGAACTGTACCTGGTGGGCGGTATTGTGCGTGACCAGTTGCGTGATACCCTCGGTGATTTTACGGATTTTGATTTGACCACGGACGCCACCCCCGCCGAAAGTGAGCAGATCCTGCGAGTGTGGGGTGAACACGTGTGGGATATCGGTAAGGAGTACGGCACTATAAGCGCCCGTAAGAATGGGGCCGTGTACGAGGTGACCACCTACCGGGCGGAGGTGTACGCCTCTGACTCCCGCAAACCCACGGTCGAGTTTGGCACGGATTTACGCGCCGATCTGGTGCGGCGTGATTTTACGATGAACGCAATGGCAGCTTCACTTCCTTCGGGTGAGGTGGTGGATCTCTTCGACGGTGCTAAGGATTTGGCGGAGGGTGTTCTGCGCACCCCGCGCTCGCCTCAGGATTCTTTTTCGGAGGATCCGCTGCGGATGATGCGTGCGGCACGGTTCGCGGCACGTTTTAATCTGCAGGTGGCGCCAGACGTATTTGAGGCGATGCGGCAGATGGCGTCGCGTATTGAGATTATTTCGGCGGAGCGGGTCCGTGATGAGCTGGTGAAACTCATCTGTGCCGACTACCCGCGGGTTGGGCTGAACCTGCTGGTGGACAGTGGGCTTGCAGACTATGTGCTCCCAGAGCTGCCCGCGCTGCGTATGGAAATCGACCCGGCGCACCACCATAAGGACGTGTACGGGCATTCGCTGAAGGTGATGGAGCAGGCGATTGAGAAAGAAACCGGTGCTGATGGTCCCTGCCCGAAACCTGATTTTGTGCTGCGGTTTGCGGCTCTTCTGCACGATATTGGTAAACCTAAAACCCGCAGATTTGAGAAAGACGGGTCGGTGTCTTTTCTGCACCACGAGGTGGTGGGCGCGAAACTTGTGAAGAAGCGCATGCGCTGCCTACGTTTTGACAACGACACTATTAGTGCGGTGGCGCGCCTGGTTGAGCTTCATATGCGTTTCTACGGCTACCGTGAGGCTGGCTGGACTGATTCTGCGGTGCGCCGGTATGTGCGGGATGCGGGTGAGCAGCTGCAGCGCCTGCACCGGTTGTCCCGGTCGGATGTGACCACCCGCAATAAGCGTATGGCGCGTTTGCTGGCGCAGGCGTATGACGATTTGGAGCGGCGTATTGAAGAGCTGGCTGCGCAGGAGCAGCTGGATGCGATGCGTCCCGAGCTGGATGGTGAGCAGATTATGGCGGTATTGGGGGTAAAACCTGGCCCGGTGGTGGGGCAGGCGTATAAGTTCCTGCTGAATCTGCGTCTGGATGAGGGGGAGCTGGGCGAGGAGGAAGCAACCCGCCGTCTGCTCACCTGGTGGGGTGAGCGCAGGGAGAGCGGGCTGTAACCAACAGGGTGGAAACGATTAAGTGTGAGGTGCAGCATGAGCGGTGCTTCTCTAGTGGTATTGGTAAGCGAGTAAAATATTTCTCGGGTAGTGATGCCTATTGACTAGTGTTCACCGAGAGGATTCCGTTATGTCTGAGAACCAGCCTTTTAATAACTCATCGTTTAATCCTGCCTCCAACTCTGCATTTGATAAGTCGCAGCCGATTCAGGGGCAGGCTGCTCCCGCCCCTGTTGCTGTTGCCCCGGTTGTTATGCAGCCTGTGAAATCAACTGGCGTTGCTTATCTGCTCTGGTTTTTCCTAGGGGGGTTGGGGATCCACAAGTTTTATCTCAACCAGACAGCTTTGGGTGTGCTGTACCTGTGCCTATTTTTGGGTGGGTTTCTAGGTCTTTTTATTATTATTGGGGTAATTCCGTTGCTTGTGTGGTGCATCCTAATGATTATCGATATTTTCTTAATCCCCGACCGCGTGAATCAGATGAACGGTACGTCGCAGGTAGTACAGGTCGTCCAGCAGTAATACCTATTTCGGCTAGGGCTCGTTGTAGCCGTACTATAAACCCCCGCCTCCGTATGTAGATGCGGGGGTCTGCTATATCCGCTAGCCTGCTGTTTCTGCGTACCGTGGCTGTTATTAGGCGGAAAATCCGTGTATAGTTAACAAATCTGTGCGCCTGCCTCCGCTGGGGGTGCGCGCACGGCACACCATGAATCTCCTGCTATGGAAATACCATAGCCGTTTAGCCCAGAGGAGGGGTCTAATCATGCGTGCATACGAACTGATGGTGATCTTCAGCCCCGAGGTTGAGGATCGCGCGGTTGAGCCGTCCCTGTCTAAGTTCCTTGAGATCGTCACCAACGCTGGCGGCACTATTGACAATATGGACATTTGGGGCCGACGCCGCCTAGCATACGAAATTCAGAAGAAGTCCGAGGGCATCTACGCGGTTGTTAACTTCACCGCAACCCCCGAGACCTCCGCTGAGCTTGACCGCGTTCTGAACCTGAACGAGTCCGTCATGCGTACCAAGATCATCCGCCCGGAAGAGCAGAAGATCTCCGCCAAGTAGTTCCTCCAGGCGGAATGCAGCCCTTAAATTGTCAGGGGCTTGTGTTTCACTAGAAGCAACATACTTGATACCCATACGAGGAGGCATCTCATGGCCGGCGAAACCGTTGTAACTGTCATCGGTAATCTCACCAGCGATCCTGAGCTTCGTTTCACCCCCGCTGGGGTGGCCGTTGCTAACTTTACGATCGCATCCACTCCGCGCACCTACAACCGTAATAGCGGCCAGTGGGAAGACGGGGAGGCACTGTTTTTGCGTGCGTCTATTTGGCGCGAGTACGCAGAGAACGTTGCGGAAACCCTGAAGAAGGGTACCCGCGTCATCGCTCAGGGCCGTTTGCGGTCCCGCTCGTATGAAACCCGAGAAGGCGAACGCCGCACCTCAATGGAGCTTGATCTTGATGAGATCGGTCCCGCGCTGCGCTACGCTACCGCACAGGTCACCCGCTCACACCGTAACTCCGGTGGGGGAGCCCAGCAGGGCAATAATTATGGTGGCAATACCTTCGGTGGTCAGCAGCAGGCTGGCGGTTATAATGCCGCACCTCAGCAGGGGTACAACAGTAACTCTGGCGGCGGCAACGGCTACTCCAATAATTCCGGTTACGGCGCATCCGCGCCCGCCGCTGGTGCGGCACCGGCCCAGTCCCAGCAGCAACAGCAGGCTCCTTCGGCTGATCCGTGGAGCTCGCAGGCTGGTGGGAACTATGATTGGGGTACCGCAGGCGACGACGAACCCCCGTTCTAAATCGCTCGTCTTCTCACCCAATAAAACTATTCATCCATCCCGCGGTTTACCCGCCGCGGGCTCCCAAACTGAAGGAGCACCACGATGGCTAAGGCTGAAATCCGTAAGCCCAAACCCAAGCAGAACCCGCTTAAGGCTGCTGACGTCACCGTTATCGACTACAAGGACGTCGCGCTTCTGCGTAAATTCATCTCCGACCGCGGTAAGATCCGCGCCCGCCGCGTGACCGGTGTGACCGTTCAGGAGCAGCGCAAGATCGCTCAGGCTATTAAGAACGCCCGCGAGGTTGCACTGCTGCCCTACTCCGGCGCTGGCCGCTAAAAAGAAGGAGAGAGTACAGTACCATGGCTAAGATTATTCTCACTCAGGAAGTAACCGGTCTGGGTGCCGCTGGCGACATCGTCACCGTGAAGAACGGTTACGCACGTAACTACCTCCTTCCCCGCGGTTTCGCTGTCACCTGGACTGTTGGTGGCGAGAAGCAGGTTGAGTCCATCCGTGCAGCCCGTGCGGCGCGCGCTAAGGCATCCCTCGAAGAAGCACAGGCTCTTGCTGCTGCACTGTCGGCTAAGCCGGTGGTTGTTGCCCACAAGGCTGGTGCTGATGGCCGCCTGTTCGGTTCCGTGAAGGCAGATGCCATTGCCGATGCTATTGAGGCTGCTGGCATTGGTTCGATCGATAAGCGCACCATCCACTTGGGTTCCGCTATTAAGCGCACCGGTGAGTATCAGGTGACTGCTCGCCTGCACCAGGATGTTGTCGCTAACGTTACTCTTGATGTTGTAGCGGCTGCCTAAACAAGGCTTATAGGGCTCTATAAGAGGCCCGGAAGGCGTCACTTCTCTTCTTCCTTGATGGGGGAGGGGAGTGGCGCCTTTGCCTTTGTGCTTTATGGCCTTTCGGAGGAGCTTCCACCCATAGTTTAGATCTTGACCGGTGCGAGATGACTGTCAGTTCGTTGAGACAGCGGTATTTGTGAGTGATGTTTCACGTGAAACATCGCTATTTTTGTGCTAAGAACTCAACAATGAGGGGGTTAGCCGCCGCGAACCTCATAACTCTTTTGATCCTCCCAGGATATTGCCCCAGTATCGTTCTGAGCCTCGGCATAAGCCGTCTTAAACGACACCATAGATTGTGCAAAGCCAAGACAAATATCGCCGCGTAGGATGTACATGTAGTTGCTCCTCCGCCCGCCGCTGGGAACGACAGTAAACGCATTTTCGTAGGGGTGAATGGACCAGTTATCTGGGGTGTTGCCTATTTCCCGTGTGGGGTTGCGATGCTTTAGCCAGGCAATGAATACATCAGTTGCTTCCTCCACAGTGGGGCATGATTGCCTTGTCCGTAGGTGCTGGTTGGGGGAACAAGTTTATTCTTGTGCATGTACTTCATGGGGCTCCTCCGTTCGCCAGTTTATCCCTACCAATAAAGTATAAAGGTTGATTTTCGTAATAAAAACTGAATGTTTCACGTGAAACATCACTGATTACGTTCTGCTTGGTGTTGAAGATGGACCCGGATCGAGCTGTTCATGAAACCTTCCGCCGGTCTCCTGAATAAAGCAGTCAATCACCTCTGTTGGGCTAAGGCTCATGAGATGGGAGAGTGCTGCGGCGTTTTTCTCGTTTGCGCTGTGAATTACCGTGTTGAGAATGGAGCCGGTGGGAGTTATCAGGCACACGCAGCCGGGGTGTTCTTGTGGAGAGTGTGTGGCCCATCCGGGGGCTAGCTGAGGTTTCCAGTAGTTGGTGAGCAGCATCGGCCACCCGTTATCCGCACGTGCATCATTCAGTACATCGTACGCGGCCCAGCGCAGTATCACCGCGAAATGCGGGCTTGATACATCGGGGGAGCGAAGCTCGCCGCGCTCCGTATGGCCGTAGTGCCAGCATCCGTCTTCACACCAGAAATGAGGGACTCGATCGAAACTGCCCGGTGGCTGTATCTCATCGTCTAGGTAATGCCAGGCTTTGCCTCGTGCCGTCACCAAACGGTAGAAATCATCACCCATAGTCCGGTCTGGGGTTCCCCGTTCCAGAAGATGCACCGGCAGTGGGTTGCCATCAGGGTCGAGATAAGCATCCAGTACCTGTTGGGGAGAGAACTCCATGAGGTGGGAAAGTGCCGCAAGCTCAATAGCATGTGGAAGGGCGGTAGTCATGCGCATGTGCAGCGGGAGCCCGTCAGGCTGGATAAGGCGCGCTTCAACCGTGCCAGCATGGGAATCCTGCACGCTCACCTGTTCGGCACTCCACCCTGAAGCAAACCTACCTGCCGTTCGTAGGGGGAGCAGCTGCGCCCAACAGCGTTTTGAGCGAGTGCGGTACTGGTTAGCGGTGCGGCAGATAAGCCAGCGCAAGGCCACCTCAATATCCGGGGTGGAGAGCGTAGCAATTTTTAGGTTCTCAGTGTGCCCATCGGTGAACCGGGTACTGTGATACCCCACATGCCACAGCTCGTCCTGACTCCAGAACAGTACACTACGCACATTTTGTTCGCGGCCAATAGATAAGACCCTATTTTTAATGGTTACACCAATGCCCGCATCTGTCAGTATAAACACCAGTCGGGCTAGCACAGGATGCGGTGACACGGTAGCTACCAAACCGTCATCGAACATGAGGCGCCCCTTAATACGACTTGCGGTATCAAGCCAGTAGGGTCTACGTAGCGCAATATCTAAAGCGGTACCGCCGTATTCGGTTGAATAATGCTTGAGTCCGGGGTGTGGTTGCTCCAGCCACAGATCTATGAGGGGCTCATGGTCTTGGGGTTTAAAATCTTTGGCGGCCAGGACGTGCATCAATGGAACTGTTCCGGCCCTATTGGGAGCTGCTGCATCCACTCCCCGGTCGATGAGGCGTTGCGCCAATTCGATATCTTCTGCAACATGATGTTCCTGGTTAAAACCACGAAAAAGAATATGTAAAAGATTGTTTTTATGACTATCTACGTCACCAAGGTCGGCATGCTGATTAAGCAGAAAAGTAGCTATACGGTAGCGAGATTCGCTATTGGAATTAGCGAGCGCATAGAAGAGAAGTGAGTGTCCTCCGTAGTGAGAATGTTCGTCTCCGCTACGATAGACGGTCATGAAGTCGTCGAAACTTTTCTGCTGCGCTGCGGTGAAGACATCCATAGTCTATTGTAACCACTCGTACCTTAATAAGCGGTCCGTCAACTAAAATCCCGGTAAAACACCTGTGATGAGTGCCTGCCATAGGTTGTGGGTGAATGTTTCACGTGAAACATCCTCACCATTACGATGTTTCGCGGATGAATTGAGTAATGGCGTGTCGCACCTTCCCGGGATGTCCCTGAATCATATGACCACCTGTGTCAAAGAGGACCGTGGTGAGATTTGGGTATCGGTGCAGAGACGCCTGTACCTGCCCCTGTGGGGGAGCGAAAGAAACAACCCGATCATCTTTTGCGTGGAGAAGAAGAACGGGTGGTTTTAGCGTCTCAACAGGGTAATGTTCATAATGTACCGCCATATCTGGATTCGTGATCGTGGCATCAATATCTATTCCTGCCTGCCGTTCACGTAGTGGGAGCATCCCATAAATAGTGTTTGAAGGCAGCCCAAAGATCAGTTGAAAGAAGGGGGACAGCAACCACATTAGGTAGTTGCGGTTTACTACAGAGGCAGGCCCCATGCGCCCGGGCAGCTTTTGTGGCTTTTTATCCCAGACAGGGGCGGAGCTGAGAAGAATAAGGCCTGAGGCACGTTCTGGGTCATCAAGGGCGAAGCGAATAGCGGGTGTTCCTCCGGCTGAGGCTCCCAGAACATAGACTTTTTCAATATTTAAAGTATCTAGAAGTTCAAGAAGTGCGGCGGCCTGTTCCTTCGGAGTTCCGTTTTTGGAGATACTGCTGCCTGGATAGCCGAAACGTGATGGGGCGATAATCCTGTAGGGTTTAGAGAAATCCTTCACATTTTCAGCGGCTTGGTCGTATCCTCCGTAAAGTCCGTGAAGGGAGAGGATAATCGGCGCAGACGTGTTCGCGCAAGTAGTTGCAGGTGGAATATTGAGGTATGCCATCTCGCCGTAGTTAAGATGTGCCACCTGTATCGGATATGATGCTAGTTTGGCTGCGGCCTTGTGTACCGCCCGGTAGCATCGTATGCCTTGAACTCCCAGGTATGCAGCGGTGGTGAGAGCCATTCCACCGAGAATACGTTTACCCCATTGTGAACCTGTCTGCCGCCTTGATGAGGCGCTAGAACCACCGCCCATGAGTACCCTAACTTTCTTGCCTGCTTCATACAACAATAGCGCCGCCTGTACCGGTACACCACCCCAAAAGAACCGAATAGGCATTGGTGTGCAGGCGGTCTTTTCTGAAGTCAGTAATCCACTGACGTCCCCGCACACTGGTTTCAGTGTTAGGCTGAGGAACAACGGTGAGCGGAAGCTCTCCGTATCACCGTGTGACACGGAAATAGTAAGGACGGTGTTTTTTGTGAAACACTCCGAAAAATACTCATCATTCTACCGCCTGAGGGTGAATCCTTGGGTGAGTATGTTTATTGCACTTCTTATTTGTCTGGTGATCTCGCCCCTGATCGCACAGGGTCTTTTCGCCCTGTACCCTTCCGCTAGCGCCGGTGATTATCCTTTGTTCTCCAGTGCCCGATTATTGTTGCCCTCCGCATTAACCATTACGGGGATACTTGTGTGGGCGCGGACTATGGATAAACTCTCGCTTAAAGACCTGGCCCTGACGCAGAAGAAAGTGTTTGTATCCTGGGTGATTGGTTCCCTGTGCGGGGCAGGACTTATTGCAGTGGTATTAGCCGGGCTGATCCTGTTGGGAGCCGCTCATCTCTCATGGGGCGGCGTATCTTCTGCTGCCCCCATTCTCTTAGGCGCTCTTGCGTATGCCGTACAAGGACTATCTGAAGAGATTGTTTTTCGGGGATATCTGCTAAATATCATGAGTTCTCGATGGGGCATGGTGGCAGGTATTCTGGTGAATTCTGTACTTTTCTCGGCGGCTCATATCTTCAATGCGGGGTTTAGCATTATTGCTTTTATTAACCTGTTTCTAGCGGGTACGGTACTGGCATCGCTGTACTGGCTGAGTGCAAATGTGTGGTTGGTGAGTGCTGTACATGCGGCCTGGAATTTTACATTGGGTATTATCCTGGGCGGGGCGGTTAGCGGAACCACTCAACCTGTCCACCTTTTGACGCTGCACACAGAGCAGGGAAATTGGCTAATAACTGGTGGCTCCTTCGGGATTGAGGGTTCGCTGAGCTGTTTCATTGTTCTCGTAGCGGTTCGTGCCGTGTTATGGCGCCGAGTGGTTCACCGCTACTCAATTACTAACCCTTTTCCTCAACGTTAAAAAGTTGATTTATCAGGATATTTCTCCGATGTTTCACGTGAAACATAGCAAAAGCTGCGTTGCGAGCAGGCCTGTGGGAGAGAGTCTCTGCAGCTGTTAAAGGGTCAGTAAATCCTACACATCTTCTTCTATAAACCCTAGACTTAAAGTGCAGGTTTTCATAGTTGACTCTGCGGAAGGCAGGTGGCGCATGCTACAAGTTCAAAACCTCAGCAAGAGGTACGGCGAAAAGACTGCCGTTAATGATGTTTCCTTCACGGTTCCCGACGGTAAAGTCACCGGGTTTCTGGGGCCAAACGGAGCCGGTAAATCCACAACGATGCGCATGATTGTGGGGCTTGACCGCCCCACTGCCGGTACGGCGCTGGTGGATGGTTCGCAATATACTTCCCTTAAATCCCCGCTAGGTTCTGTGGGTGCGCTTCTGGAAGGGAAAACCCATCCCGGCCGCAGCGCATACAACCATTTACGTTCTATCGCGTACACGCACAATATTCCGCTCGCTCGCGTGCACGAGGTAATTGAAATGACCGGCTTGAACGCGGTCGCTAAACGCAAAGTGGGCGGATTCTCTCTCGGTATGGGGCAGCGTCTGGGAATAGCGGTGGCACTGCTGGGCAATCCGCACAATGTTATTTTGGATGAGCCCGTGAACGGTCTTGACCCGGAAGGCGTGGTGTGGGTGCGTCAGCTTGCTAAGCACCTGGCTTCTGAGGGTCGGGCGGTACTGATTTCTTCGCACCTGATGAGTGAGATGGCGCAGACTGCCGATGACCTTATTATTATTGGCCGCGGTCGCCTTTTGGAGCACACTTCGTTGAGTGAGCTGCTTTCCCGGGTGGGAGGGCACCGTGTATTGGTGCGCACCGACGAGCGGGAACGGTACGCGCAGTTGCTAAACCACCATTCCATTCAGCATACTCCCGTCGATACCGACGGGCTGCTGGTGAGCGCGGATGCGCGCGCCCTAGCAGAGCTGGCCTTTAATGAGCATATTCTGCTGTACACTCTCGCCCCGCAAGAGGCAAGCCTTGAGGATGTGTACCTTGAGATTACTCGTTCTGAGGTGGAGTATGCATCAACTGCTGTTGCTGGTTCCGGACCGGTGAACAGTCAGCAGCCCGTTGCTATGGATCCCACTGGTGGGGCACCGCAAGCCCCGTACACCGCCCCGGAGATGGGGCAACAATTCGTTCAGCAGCAACCCCAATACACGCAAGCCCCAGCGAACACTCCGTGGTCGTCTGCGCCCGCAAACGGTAATGGCGCCGAGAATATAGGGAGGGAATAATACCCATGAGTACAGCAAAGACCGCCCCGGTGGCTAAGAATTTATCGCCTATCGGGGTTGCCCGTTCGGAGTGGCTGAAAATGCGTTCCTTGCGGTCACAGCAGATTCTGTTTGTGGTAACCATCGTTGTTCTTCTGGGCCTTACGATGCTTCTGGCTCCCATGTTGAACCTGCAGCTGGCGGATTATGAGGAGCACGCTGGCCGGCAAATCGTAAACGGTGAGGTGGTGAGCGGCTCTGAGGTTGTGAACCAGATTAAGGAGTCTTCGTACTCTATTGGGGTTGTGGGTGCATCACTGGCGGGTATTATCCTCTCCTCAATGGCGACTGTTTTTATCGCTACCGAGTACGCTACTGGCTCCATCCAGATTACTCAGCTGACGGTGCCACGCCGATCTCTACTGTATTTTACTAAAGCGCTCGTGGCCTCTGTTGTGGCTTTTCTGGTTGGTACGCTGGGTGGCATTGTTGCGTTCTTCTTAGGGCAGATGATGCTTACGGAAAAGTTGCGTGTTTCGATGGATACCGGGGTGCTGCGTATTAGCCTGATGCTTGGCTTCTACCTGGTGGTACTGGCCTGGATGGGTTTTGGCTTTGGTGCGCTTTTGCGTAATAGCGCTGGGGCTATCGTACTGGTGGCTGCCATCCTCTTTGTGGCGAGTATCGTGTTGGGCATCTTTAAGGTAACGGGCCAGGACTGGGTAGATGACGCGATGAAGTATTTGCCGTCTTCACTCAGTAACGATGTGATGATCTACCACAAGGACAAGATTAAGGGTGACCCCAGTTATGAGGTGCGGTGCCTGATTCTTAGCTTGTGGGGTATTGTTCCGCTGCTGGCGGGCTGGATACGCTTTAAACTCTCCGACGGGTAAATACGAAGTATTCCCGAGCTAGTACTATGGAGTCCTCTGTGCTGCATGTGCCTCACTGGTTGCCGCGTACCCGGTGTTTTATCACGGGTCGCGGCAACCAGTTTATGTACCCGCACGGGGTGCGGCTTCGCCCGTGGTTGGCTTGAATGGTGAGGATTTCATATACCCTAGAACTATGCCTGAAACGAAGACGCGCGTCCATAAAAAACTGTTCCCTAGCACCCAGCTGCTTATGACCACCGTGTTTCTGGAGGTTGCCACTGTTTGCCTGCTAGTGCTTTCGTGGGCACCAATCGGCTCTTTTGAGACGGCTCTTGCACTTTTCCTGGTGGCAAATGTGCTGGGGATTATTACGGCCAGTATCGCCTTTATCTGTGCCATGGTCGGGTTTTTTAAATTTGCCAGGTACCGTATTGTCAATATTATTTTGGCGCTGGTGTCGATCGTTATTAACCCTCTCACTTTAGGGTTTATTCTTACTTCGCAGAACAGCTAACGATTTGACGGTTTATATTTCTCAGCAACCGCCGGGCCGGTTCACAGCATTTTTTCAGAAAAACCTCATGGTCTGCCAAGGTTGCTAGTGTTTACTATTAAGTGTTGGTTCGAGAGGACTGCGATGTGAATGTGTGTGTTTCGTTATAGCGGGAATGCTGAACCGCTATATCGGAAAAGAAATTGGCGAGACCATGGCGGTCTCGCCAATTTTCTTTTAACACTTTACGAAGAGCTCTGGCCGCTATTTTCTGGGGAAAATACTGAGTAAAGCACCGGTATGCACAACGCCGGGATTGTGAGTTCCTGCCGCGGATACGGTGGTGGGGTAAATGAGTCGCACAGCCTTGTATGTCAGCACCATGAAGACTTCTCAGTGTGCTGAAGGTTTCGGTGCGTTGAAGAGAACACCGGAAGTGGTGATATATACATCTTTATGAATAGTATTAGTTTTTAGGTGAGGCTCAGGGGGCCTTTGTTGGTTGTGCATAAAAATCACATCCTTATGAATAATTTTCAACTTTTTGATATTTTCAGTTCTAGTTCAAAGTCTCCCTGAAATACCCATATATCCGGTGACTGTACGCTTTATCGTCCCACTCACCTGCGGATAAAGTAGGTGCACCGCTAACTCTCTGATTCACAGTTTTTATTCAGCTCTGGCTAACGGGGAATAAAGGGCTGTAACCCATAGTTGTAATAGTTAGTTCGAGAGGACTAACTGAAAGTTGGAATTTCCTTGCGGAAGTGGCTCTGATTTTCGTATGTATGTGTGTGATTAGTTTGGGCGGTACCTTTGGGCGCCGTCCAAACTTTTTAACATGCTGTTCCCTGCCGTAAGACGCAAGGGCAAGAGGGGAGATCGTCTGCGGATAACGTGTGGCCCATAGGATACGATGACAGGTGTAGAATAAAGTCATATAAATATTGCGTATTTAATGCGAAATAAAAGCTTTAAGGAGAAACGCTGTGTCCAAAACCCCGAATGTTCCCGGTACTGATCGTCCCGCTGAAAAAGCCGCTGGACACTGGCTTCTTGCGCAGCTTGGCAAGAAAGTGCTGCGCCCTGGGGGACGCGAAACCACTAACTGGCTATTACGACGCGCACTCGGTGGACAGATTGACGTGGTTGAGTTCGCCCCCGGCTTGGGGATTACCGCCGCCGAAATCATTAAACGCCAACCCAAGACCTACACCGGCGTAGATCTTGACCCCAAAGCGGCCGAGATCGTGCGTGGACGCATTGGTGATAACCCCAACTACACGGTCGTGAACGCCGGGGCCCAGGAGACCGGGCTGCCCGATGCCAGCTACGACGTGGTGGTGGGTGAGGCCATGCTGACCATGCAGACCGATAAGCACAAGCTTGAGATTATGCAGGAGGCCGCCCGCATCCTCCGCACCGGCGGCTACTACGCCATTCACGAGCTGTCGCTAACCCCCGACTACCTGCGTCCCGAAGTGCAGGAAGAAATTCAGAAGGACTTGGCACGAAGCATTCGCGTGAACGCCCGCCCGCTGACTGTTGCGGAATGGACACGAATTGCAGAAGAAGCCGGATTTGAGGTGCTGGATGTGTACCAGACCGAGATGGCGCTGCTAGAGCCCAAACGCATGATCGCCGACGAAGGTATTGGTGGGGTTGCCAAGATTATGTTTAACCTTGCCCGCAAACCGCAGATTCGCGAACGTGTGCTGGGGATGCGCAGCGTATTCCGCCGCCACGCCGACCACATGGGCGCTATTGGGCTGATTCTGCGTAAGAAATAAAAGTGAGGCTTGCGGTCTTTCCTCTCCGCAAGATTCACACACATATGGTGGGGCCTGGGAGCCTTCAAATACTCACTACGGTAAAGGCGGGCCCGGCTTCACCCTCATATTTACTGCATCAGTGCGTGCCTGCTGCGGTGCGGCGAACTATAGGTTATGACGGGAGGTGGGACGATGAGCCGTATCCTCTTCTCGCCTGAAAGCTTCAATATGGGCGAGACCACCAGGGGGATCGAAATAGCGCGCGCCGCCGTACAACACGGACATGAGGTTCTTTTCCACGTCTATTCACCCCGACACCTGAAACTTATAGAGGACGCCCAACTGCCGGTGTGCCTGAGCGAACCTCTCATGTCTGAGGCCGAAGCGGATCAGCTCATGGCGCTGGATCAGGGCAGGGGAGTGCGGCATCCTTTCACTACAGAGAAGGTGCGCCGCAGAGTTGCCGCTGAACTTGTGGCCATTCGTACCTTTAATGCGGATGCTGTGGTGATTGGTTCGAACCTGACGATGCTCATCTCCGCGCGTGTGGCAGGGGTACCGCTATTCTATGCGCGCCCTTACGCATACTCCACCACCTATTTTTCGGCTGCCCCCGAGAGGGAGAGGGCTGCGGCACCGGGGTGGGTGCGTGCCTTGGCGCAGGTAATTTCTTATAAACCGGCGTCGTTTACAGCCGTGGCGCGTGAGTACGGGCTGAAACTGCCGCGCCGTACCGTCGATATGCTCAGCGCCGACGTAAACCTTATCTGTTCTCTTTTTACCGAGCTGCGCGGCGACCTGTTAATGGCACCGGATGTCAGCGTGGGGCCGATCTTCTACCGTGCCCCCGGCGGGCTTCCGCCGATTGTTCGGGAACCTAAAAAGCGACCACTGATCTACGTGGGGATGGGCTCGTCCGGGTCTGCGCACATCCTGGCGGCGGTGCTTCGGCAGCTTTCCTCAGCACCGGTGGATGTGCTGGTCGGCGGTGGGATGCTGTTATCGGATGTGGATGCGCGTTCGCTGGGTCATAATATCCACCGCGCGGGAACTGTTCCGGCTCATCTGCTCGCCGGGCACATTGATGCCTCAATCACGCACGGTGGTGAAGGAACCGTACAGACTGCGTGTCTGGCGGGGGTACCGTTCGCGGGTATCGCCATGCAGGCCGAACAGCGCTGGAATATTGAGGAATGTGTGCAGTACGGCAACGCCCTGCGCTTTACAAAACATGATGTGCACCGAGGCCAGATGCGCGGCATCCTGAACCGTTTGCTCTCAGACGAGGCCATGCGTGCCAAGGCACGGCAGCTTGGCGAGGCAATGCGCGGCATGGACGGCCCAGCTTGCGCCGTCGGCGTGATTGAGGACTATCTGAGAAATCGTCATCCCCTGTAAAACAGCGAAACTTTATGCACAGAACACACAGCGAGGTGAAACGATGAATATTGTGGTTGTTGGAGCATCGGGCTATGCGGGGCGCCATATTGTGGAGCAGGCACATCGTCGCGGGCATCGGGTGCGTGCCGTGGTGCGCGATAAGGCTCGGGCCGAGAGTGCTGGGGCGTGGGGCGCACCATCGCTGACGAACATGGTAGATGAATGGGCGGTTGGTGATGTAACCGACCGTTCCTGGGCGGCAGGGGTGTGCGATGGCGCTGATCCAGTCGCCGCTGGCGCATCAGGTGGTGAGCCCAAGCGGGTAGTTCTCGGATATGAGCTCTATAGTGCAGATGGCGCGCCGTGGCCGGGTGTATCTGCTGCGGCCGCAGGGGCAGGTAAACCCCATTCATGGGGCGGATGTTGCCGCATACTGCCTTGATAAGGTGGAATCTAGCCAGGAGGGTTCCTACGATATTGGTGGTCCCGAGGTCCTCTCATGGCGCGAGGTTGCGCAGTACGCTTTTGAGGCGGTGGGGCGCCCCACGAAGATCACGGTTATTCCGCCCCGGTTAGCAGATGGTGCAGTGAAGGGGATCGGACTTATCAAACCGCGCGTGGCCGATACTTTATCGTTTATGCTGTGGGGCTTAACGCATGATTGTGTGGGAGAGACGACCGGCACCCATCGTTTGCTTGATTTCTACCGCACCCAGGTTCAGGGTCTTTGAGTGTAAGGTGCATCTTGAGCGTACTCTCTCGTACACTGTTTGAGTGAGCTGGCGCTTGGCGCGTAACCGTCAAGAGGCAGAAGGTTGTCCTCAATGTTCAGGGAGAGACGTGTCTGAAACACCCGTTGATTATGGTTCCCGCACCCTACCGCATGATGATGTGGCGGAGCAGTCTGTGCTGGGTGGCATGATGCTTTCGAAGGACGCTATTGCGGATGTGGTGGAGACCCTGCGGTCCACCGATTTTTATAAGCCAGCCCACGAGATTATCTATGAGGCGGTGATTTCGCTGTATGGGCATGGTATGCCTGCTGATGCGATTACTGTCTCTGACGAGTTGAAGAAGCGTGGGGAACTGACTCGTGTGGGTGGGGCCACCTACCTGCATACGTTGATCGCCGCCGTCCCTACCGCAGCAAACGCTCAGTATTACGCGGATATTGTGAAGGAGCACGCGATTATGCGTCGCCTGGTTGAGGCGGGCACAAGGATCGCACAGCTGGGGTATTCGAGCGATGGCGAGGTCGATGCGCTTGTTGATAAGGCGCAGGCTGAGGTGTATGCGGTTTCTGATGGTAATACTGCCGAAGACTATGTGACGTTTTCTGAGGCGCTTGAGGCGACCGTGAATGAGATTGACGCGAACGCTAACCGCCCCGACGGGGTGTATGGGGTTCCCACGGATTTTATTGAGTTTGATGAGCTCACCGGTGGTTTGCATCCGGGGCAGATGATTGTGATTGCGGCCCGCCCGGGTGTGGGCAAGTCTACGTTGGCTCTTGATTTTGCGCGGTCTGCAGCGATTCACCATAACCAGTGCACCGTATTTTTCTCGCTGGAGATGAGCCGCACTGAACTTGCGATGCGTATCCTCTCGGCTGAGGGAACTATTTCGATGTCGCGACTGAAGAAGGGTGATCTTGACCAGGACGGGTGGACCCAGCTGGCGAATTTGCAGGGCAAGATTAATGGTGCGCCTCTGTTTATTGATGATTCTCCAAATATGACTCTGATGGAGATCCGGGCGAAGTGCCGCCGTCTGAAGCAGCGCCATGAGCTGAAGATGGTGGTGCTGGATTATTTGCAGCTGATGAGCTCGGGAAAGAAGGTTGAGTCGCGTCAGCAGGAGGTGTCGGAGTTTTCTCGTAGTCTCAAACTCTTGGCGAAGGAGCTTGAGGTTCCGGTGATTGCGTTGTCTCAGCTGAACCGTGGGTCGGAGCAGCGTACCGATAAACGCCCCATGATCTCTGATTTGCGCGAGTCGGGGTCAATTGAGCAGGATGCAGACATGGTGATTCTGCTGCATCGTGAGGATATGTATAACCCCGATACTGATCGCGTGGGTGAGGCGGATATGATGATCGCTAAGCACCGTGGCGGTCCGACCCGCACGATTCCGTTGGCGTTTAGCGGTAAGTATTCGCGGTTTGCCAATATGGCCTTTAGCGATGCGCCCCCGCAGTACGAGGGATAGCACTGGCGCTTTATGTGCGGGTAAACGACCGTGCTGACGCGGGTACACCAGGGCTCCCAGACTGTAGCTGTTATATGTGGTGTAGTTCATGGTATGTGGATTTGCGTGTCGTGTGGGGGGTGTGTATAGTTGTATGAGTCGCCGCGGCGAGGGGCCCTGAAGGGGTGCTGTTGATGTTGTGGTTGGCTCTGAATGATGACTGTCTGGGGGGCTTCTGCGTGCCTGTTGTGGGTGTGT
>NZ_RBMF01000003.1:0-310053 GCF_003989445.1 Rothia sp. HSID18067
CAGTCATCATTCAGAGCCAACCACAACATCAACAGCACCCCTTCAGGGCCCCTCGCCGCGGCGACTCATACAACTATACACACCCCCCACACGACACGCAAATCCACATACCATGAACTACACCACACATAAAGCAGCATGTGGGTGCTACCTACAAAACTAGGGGTAACTGCTCAACGCAGTTACCCCCATATACGCTATCTTCTCGGCATAGCAACCTACAGAAAAGTTCTTACTCCTTATTCTTGGCCGTCACAGGCTCCACCGGGGCCGCAGCCTTCACAGCCTTAGGCTCCGATGCTTGGCGCGCCCCAACACCCTGCTGTTTTGTGGCTTGTTCAAAAGGAGAAGCTAATGATTTGCCGTCGCCGCCCTCCTTCGTCATTTTTCCGTCTGCAGATACGCTGTAGACAGTTCCGTCCTGGTATTTAAGAGTCCAGGAGCCGTCTGCCTTCACTTCATACGTCCTGTAACCGTTAGTCGCCGCGTAGGTGTAGGAACCATCAGCGTTAACAGTTAACTCTCGAAGATCATCCTTCTCTTCCCAAGACCCGTCCTTCTTCACAATGAGCTGGGCGGTCTTGTAGTTCTTACTCCACGAGCCATCATCATTAACAATTGCTTCACCCACAGGATCACTAGCCGTAGCCGTGCGGTTACCGCTGCTGTCTGCACCATCTGCCGGAGCAGTACTTGCAGATACTGAAGACGACGCAGTTGAGCTTGCCGAAGATGATGCACTGCTACTTGCACTAGCGGAAGATGAAGAGGCCGATGCCGCAGACGAAGACGATGCGGAGGCTGAAGATGATGCACTAGAACTGGAAGCAGCTGATGATGAAGAGCTATTCGATGCTGAGCTATTTGAGCTCCCGCATGCACTCAAACCCAGCATAGCGACAATACTCAGCGACACTACAGCAGAAGCAGGACGGATATTCATGTGATGATTCACTTCCCTCAAGTAAAAACTGTACGTCTTCACATGTACGTCGAAGACGGTATGACTATAGCACCGTATACCTTGAAATACCTTTAAATATGAAGCTAACGTTAAAATTTTACACAAATGAGTTCTCTACACACGCACAGTGGTAAAGGGGTACCGCTAGTGAGACTCGGTGCGATGGCGCGATACATCATAAAGGGTAATACCCACTGCCATTGCGGCATTGAGAGACTCCATAGCCGAATCAATGGGAATCGACACGATCTGATCGCAGGTCTCCGTCACCAAACGCGAAAGACCCTTACCCTCGGAACCAACCACCACGCACAGAGGTTCAGAAGCGAGCTGCAGATTCGGCAGGTCTATGTCTCCCCCACCATCCAAACCAATCACAAACATACCCTGCTCTTTTGCCTGCTGCAGCACGCGCGTCAGGTTCGTTGCCTTCGCCACCGGAATGCGCGCCGCCGCACCCGCACTCGTTTTCCAGGCGCCCGCAGTCACCGCAGCAGAGCGACGCTCGGGAATAATGACTCCATCACCGCTAAAAGCCGACACACTACGAATAATTGCGCCCAAATTTCGAGGATCGGTAATACCATCCAGCGCCACGAAAAGCGGAGGCGACTTAAGTTTGCCAGCATGCCAGCGCTCCATAACATCCAGCACCAAATCGGTAGCATCCGGGTACTGGTAAGGCGGAATCTGCATTGCGATCCCCTGATGCACGGCACCATCCGTCAGGCGGTCCAGCTCACTGCGGGGAATCTCCAGCATGGGCAGGTTCTTCTTATTCGCCATCGTCATAATGTCGCGCACGCGGTCATCAACCTCAATACGGCTCATCACGTACAGGTGCTTCGCTGGAATATCGGTGCGAAGCGCCTCCAGAACCGCGTTGCGGCCAGTAACAAGTTCATCGCTCACGCGCTTGCCACCCAGACGCGTCTGGAACTTACGGTTCGTGCTGGTAGCCGCCCGGCGCTCCGCTGCGCGCTTCATCTTATACGCCTTGTGATAAACGCGGTCCTCAGCCTTCGGGGTGGGCCCTTTACCTTCCAGCGCACGCCGACCGTGGCCGCCGGTGCCCTTCGTTGCACCCTTTTTCTTTGCGGTAGCGCCGGGGCGCGAACCTGCCTTAGCCATATCTGTAATCCTTTAGTTCAACGTCTGTCATGCCCGCTTCCGGGGCGATTTTCGGGGAATGTGTTATGCGTTAAGGCTCCACGTAGAGCCCTGCGCGCCGTCCTTGACCGTAATACCTGCGGCGGCGAGAACATCGCGCATCCTGTCGGCGGTCACCCAGTCCTTCTCGGCGCGGGCACTCGCGCGCTGTTCCAGAATAGTATGAATAAGCGCATCTAATGCCTGATGCTCCGCGCCAGATGCTCCCGAACCGTCAAGACTCATGAGCGAAATCAGCCCCAGCACGTTCGCCATCGCCCACACGGCGTTTGCGCATTCGGAGGCATCCGCACCGGCGGCAAGCGCGGCGTTACCGGCGCGGGTCTGCTCGTGCAGCACCGCGAGCGCGCGCGGAATATTCATATCGTCATCGAGCGCATCCGCAAACTCCCGCGGTACGCGACGATCCTGCGGATTCGGGACCATAAGCTCCAAGGTGGCGGCGAGGAATGCCTCCACACGCTCGATAGCAACCCGTGCTTCTTCTAATGAAGTGGGGCGGTAATCCAGCACCGAACGATAATGTGCCGAACCCAAGTAATAGCGCACCACCAAGGGGCGAGCCTGTTGCAGCATTTGCACGGGCGAAATGGTGTTGCCGATTGACTTCGACATTTTCTCGCCCTCGTAGGTGACCATACCGTTGTGCATCCAGAAGTTAGCGAAATCATCGCCCGCAGCCGTGGACTGCGCCAGTTCATTCTCGTGATGCGGAAAACGCAGATCCAGCCCGCCGCCGTGAATATCGAACCGCTTCCCCAGATATTTACCCGCCATCGCGGAGCATTCCAGATGCCAGCCGGGACGACCGCGGCCCCACGGCGAATCCCACGCTGCGGTCAGGGGTTCGCCTTCCTTATACCCCTTCCACAGGGCAAAATCGCGGGGATCACGCTTGCCGCGCGGGTCTGCGTCGGCGGAATCCTGCATGTCGTCCACGCTCTGGCGGGTGAGCGCGCCATACTGTTCCCAAGAACGCACATCGAAGTAGACATCCCCAGAATCGTCAAGCGCCGGGTATGCGTGCCCGCGGTCGATGAGGCGCTGAATAAGTTCAAACATTTCTGGGATGTGACCGGTCGCGCGCGGCTCATAGGTTGGCGGGTCAATACCCAACGTCGCATATGCGCGCGCAAAAACTTTCTCGTATCGATACGCGAGCGCCCACCACTGCTCGTTGGGGTGTTCCCCAGTGTAGGTGGGCTGTGCAGATTCAACGGACTTCGCCAGAATTTTATCGTCAATATCCGTGACATTGCGCACGGTGGTGACTTTGAACCCGCAGTAGCGCATCCACCGCGCAAGCTGGTCGAAGACCAAGGCGGAACGGATATGCCCCACATGCGGTTCGCCCTGCACGGTGGCGCCGCAGTAGTAGATGCGTGCCTCGCCGGGGACTACCGGTTCAAAATCGCGGATGCTTGATGTTGCTGAATCATAAAAACGCATAGTCACAGTACCTAGTTTACGGGGTACAGCACCCAAGCGGCGGGTACCGCCGGGTTCTCATTTAATAATCTTCCGTCCGGGGAACTACACCACAGGGTAAAGGAGTGCGGTGGCAACGGCTGCAACGCCTTCGCCGCGTCCGGTCAGGCCCAAACCGTCGGTCGTGGTCGCGGTAACGGTCACCGAAGCCCCAGCCGCTTCACTCAGAACGCGACTGGCTTCTGCGCGGCGCGGTGAAAATTTAGGGCGGTTACCGATCAGCTGCACACTAATGTTGCCGATCTCAAAACCTGCCGCTCGCACGATTGCCGCCGCCTCCGAGAGAATACGCACCCCGGATGCGCCCGCCATATCTGGACGATCCACCCCGAAGTTACTGCCCAAGTCTCCGGTACCGGAGGCGGCAAAGAGCGCATCGGCGGCCGCGTGCGCAACAACATCGCCGTCGGAATGCCCACTGAGCCCGCGTTCGCCCGGCCAGTACAGCCCCGCGATCCACAGCTCGGTGTTTTCCTCCCCAAAGGCATGCACGTCTACACCGGTTCCTACGCGGGGTATGAGGGGGGTCTGAGGGGCGGGGCGGTTCTGTGTGCTGGTTGTATCTGTCATGGCGTGCCTTTCGTCGCGGTGTACTGTGGATCCCCCACCCTCACCTTCCTGTGACGAAACGTCATGACCCGGCGGGGCAGGTGTACGGGTTAGGCGGCAGAAGAATCGGGTGCTGCGTAGAGAGCCCTGGCAATGCGCAAATCCATGGGCGTCGTAATCTTAAAGGCGTCCATGTGCCCGCGCACGGTCACTACCCGTCGGCCCGCCGCCTCAACGGCCATCGCGTCGTCCGTGATCTTCTCAGACTCTTCAGGAGGCAGCCGTCGGCTGCGGCGGTGCGCCGCCTCAAGAACCCGCCACTCAAACCCTTGCGGGGTCTGTACGGCGCGCATCTGTGAGCGGGGCGGGGTGCCCGTCACGTACCCGTAGGCGTCTACTGTCTTAATCGTATCGACCACTGGAAGCACCGGGATCACTGCGTCCGAGCCAGTGTTCAGCTCATCCAGTACCCGCTGGTACACTTTCGGCGGGGTAAACGGCCGGGCGCAGTCATGAATCAGAACCACACGCGGGGCAAGGATCTGCTGCAACGAACATACTGCACGTACTGTACGCATTGCCGCCACCACAGAGGCGGTGCGGGTGTCCCCGCCGGTGCTCACCATCGCCCCGAACCTATTGGCGTCATCGTAGAGTTGCGGGCATGTCTCACTACAGTTGGGGGGCAGAGTCACCACCGTCATATCGGCGACCCCGGAGTCGTGAACCCCCTGCAGCGCATGGTGCAGCAGGGTTTTACCGCCCACCTTAACGGCGGCCTTGGGTACCGGCTCCCCCAGGCGCGTGCCCGAGCCCGAGGCGAGCACAATGACCGCAACGTCAATATCGGTCACACCAAGTTTATTCATCACGTAATGAGCGTACCCGATACGGCGGATACTTGAACAAAACCAGCCCCCGCCGGGGAGGTGAAACCGCGCCCCGCAGCGGCTACTGCAGGGAATACGGTGCACTATACGCGCAGGTGGAGGCCGCAAAAGCCGCCAGCCCGTGGGGAAAGCCGCGGGCACTATGTGATATTGAGCTATGCGTGTTCCCGTCCACGACCCAAAGCTCTCAATACACCCGAGCTAGAGCCGTCCGCTAACCGCCGCTACGGCGTGAACAGCCCATTGGGGAAACCTGGGGAGTCATATACCGACGTCTTGTCGATAAATTGCTAGAATGGTGCAAGAGATTACTTATCTCACGCCACGGTTCGCGGCCGCCCACCGTCCGGGAGAACGCCCGCGTCTGAGGCGTCTAGCACGCACACCGAGCCCTCACCGGCTCGCCACCACACCAAGGAGGACGGGTCGTGAAGTTCACCGTTTCTACAGCACTCAAACGCGCCGGAGCGGGCCTAACGCTAGGGGCTACGTTACTGGCTGTCAGCGGGTGCGGGTATATTTACACCCAGCCAACTACCCTGCATTACGCCGCATCCGACGGAGTACACAGCACCATTAACGGCAATATTGAGCTGCGCAATATTATGGTTGTCTCCCACGGTAAAGGCGCCGAAGGGCGAGTGCTAGGCACCGTACTGAACAAAGGCAACAACGACGCGACCGTCACCTTCAACTTCCCCTCTGGGGCGAAAACCGTGAACGTCCCCAAGGGGCAGCAGGTGCGCCTGGAACAGGATGACCACAAGCTCGTGATCCCGCAGGTGGCGCCACAGCCCGGAGAAACCCTGAGCAACACGCGTGTATCCGTGGGCGATGCATCGGGCACTCTGAACATCCCCGTCATGGACGGCACCCTCAAAGAGTACAAGCCGTACCTGCCTGGTAATGCGAACGCTTCAGCCAGCGCCTCCCACACCGGTGCCCCATCCGCGAGTCATGCAGCGACCCCCAGCGGCAGCGTGAGCCCCTCCGCTGTACCCGAGACCCCACGCGCATCACACGATGCCACCAGCGGGCGCACCCCAGAGGCGACCGCCGAAACCAGCCAGGCACCCACCCTGAGCCTGGCCCCGGGGGCGACGGAGGAACCCACCGGTGCGGAGCAGTCCGCCTCAAGCGCCTCACCCCAGCGTTAGAACAAGTTCAGCGGCCGGTTATAGAAAAACACTAAAACAGAACAACGGCGGGTGCCCGCCAGCAGGTTGTTGCATCCTGCAGCTGCGGCACCCGCCGTTTACAGTGTGGTACCGCTGGGGCTACGCCTCAAACTTATATCCCAGCCCGCGCACCGTCACCACGTACCGGGGGGAAGAAGCCTGCGGCTCAATTTTGGAGCGAAGACGCTTAATATGCACATCCAGAGTCTTCGTGTCCCCCACATAGTCGGCACCCCACACCTGCTCAATCAGGGAGGCGCGCGTCATCACCCGCCCCGCATTCCGCAGCAGAATCTCAAGAAGCTCGAACTCTTTCAGCGGCATCGAAACCTCGACACCGTCCACAGTCACCACATGCCGCTGCACGTCCATCCGCACCGGCCCGGCCACCAGCGGCGCACGGCTCTCGTCCTCTTCAGGGTCCCCGCCGCTGCGGCGGCGAAGCACAGCCCGGATGCGCGCAATCAGCTCACGCGAAGAATACGGTTTTGTCACATAGTCGTCAGCGCCCAGCTCAAGGCCCAGCACCTTATCAAGCTCGGTATCTTTGGCAGTGAGCATAATAATCGGCACAGAAGAAACCGCCCGCAGCTGTTTACACACCTCAAGCCCGGACTGCCCCGGGAGCATCACATCCAAAAGCACCAGGTCGGCGCCTTCACGTTCGAAGGTGGGCACCGCCTGCAGCCCGTTATCCACCACAACAGGCGTGAAGCCCTCCCGGCCCAGTAGGTACGCCAGGGGGTCTGAGAGAGCTTCCTCATCCTCAACTATCAGGATTTTCACCGGGGTCTATACCTCCGCTTAGGGTTCGTGACGGCTACTACCATTATGCCGTATACGCCCCTGCGGCCGCTGCCGCCCCAGCTGCCCTAAACCGCCGTATCGGCAATCGGCAGGGACAGCGTGAACGTGGACCCCTGCCCCGGCACCGACTGCACCGACACCTGCCCGCCGTGCTGCCCCATCACATGTTTGACGATGCTCAGCCCCAGGCCCGTGCCGCCGGTCTGGCGTGAACGCGCCGCATCAACACGGTAAAACCGCTCAAAGATGCGCGCCTGCTCTTCCTCCGGGATGCCCGCGCCCTGGTCAGTCACCGAAATGTTCAGGGTGTCCCCCTCACGCTCAGCCAGCAGATCCACCCGGGTTTTTTCGGGCGAGTACCGCACCGCGTTTTCCACCAGGTTGTGCAGGGCGGTCCCCAGCAGCTCAGGGTCGGCGTACAGCTCACCGCTGTAGTGCACCTGAGCCTGCAGCACAATGCTTTTCGCTTCGGCCGCTAACCGGTTGCGGTCAAGCGCCTCGTTCACCAGCGCATCCGTAGATACCAGGGTGCCGCAGGCAATCACATCCGCTGACTGCAGCCGAGACAGCTCAATAATATCCCGCACCAGCGCCGAGAGCCGCTGCGATTCACGGCGAAGCCTGCCCGTGAAGTACTCAATCGCCTGCGGGTCGTCGGATGCCTCCTCAATAGCCTCAGCCAGCAGGCCAATAGCGCCCACCGGGGTTTTCAGCTCATGTGAAACGTTGGCCACAAAATCATTGCGCACACGCTGCACACGGGAAATTTCGGTGCGGTCATCGGCCAGCACCAGCATGTACTCGTCCCCCACCGGCGCCACCCGCAGGTCAATGACCAGCGTCTCGCCCTCGCCGCGGTCCACTTCGACCTCCTGCTCGACGAAAATACCCCGGTGCCGCACGGCGCGGATCATCTCGGACAGCTGCTCAGAAACCACCGTATGCCCGCGCACCAGGCCCATCGCGTAGGCCCCGGGGGACGCCTGCGCCACGCCGCCGACCTCATCAACCACCACGTAGGCGCGGCCAATCACCGCGAGCACCTGCGCCGCTCCGTCACTCAGGGCGGGCTCAACCACACTATTATTCGCCCACTCACGTTCGCTGCGGCGCAGAAAGCTCATGCTCACAGCACCCAGCAGCAGGCCAATAATACCCGATATGAGAATAACCAGGGCGGCTCCCCCTCCTTCCTAACGTCGCCGTTGTCAGATGTCCGCCGGTGCGGGCCAGCAAAAACATGAAACCCGCCTCCTACGTCACACATTATCCCGAGGAGACGGGCTTCACGCCTACAAATCAGTTGGTGAGAGTTTACTTACCCTGGTTGGCGACGGCCGCAATCGCATCCTTCGCGGCTTCAGGGTCAAGGTACTCGCCCGGCTTGACGGGCTTAAAGTTCTCATCCAGCTCGTAGTACAGCGGGATACCGGTCGGGATGTTCAAACCGGCAATATCCTCATCGGAGATATTCTCCAGGTGCTTCACCAGCGAGCGCAGTGAGTTGCCGTGCGCCGCCACCAGCACAGTCTTACCCTCAGCAAGATCAGGCTTAATATCGGATTCCCAGTACGGGAGCATACGGCCCAGAACATCCTTGAGGCACTCGGTGCGGGGTGCGTTCTCAACATCAGCGTAGCGGGGGTCGTTCGCCTGCGAGTAGGGGTCGTTATCGTCCAGCGGCGGAGGCGGCACATCGTAGGAGCGGCGCCAAGTCATGAACTTCTCGTCACCGTATTCTTCACGGATCTCAGACTTGTTCTTACCCTGCAGAGCACCGTAGTGGCGCTCATTCAGGCGCCAAGTGCGTTTGACCGGGATCCACAGGCGGTCAGCCGCATCCAGGGAAATATTTGCGGTGTTAATAGCGCGTCGCTGCAGGGAGGTGTGCACAACATCCGGCAGGATGTGGCGCTCTTTCAGCAGCTCGCCGCCGCGCTGAGCCTCAGCACGGCCCTTATCTGTCAGATTAACATCAACCCAGCCGGTGAACAGGTTCTTCTCGTTCCACTCAGACTGGCCATGGCGAAGGAGTACTAGTTTATAAGTCATACCCCTATTCTTCCACCCCCAGCGCGGCTTGTCATGCTTTAAGACGCTTAAAAGCCGGGGTGTGGGCACATTACGGCACAAATGCCGCTGCCCACACCCGCACGGATCACCGCACCCGGCAGTACCCCACTATGGCACCAGTTACAGGCGGCGCCGGACGCTGGGGTGCACATTCGTCAAAAACACCATCGCAATGGTGATGGCAATCAGCTCAAACAGGAGCATGCTGCTCATCATCCCGCCCCTCAGCACCAGCCACAGCATCAGCACCGAAAACAGGGCCGAACCGCCGGTGAGCCCCATCCAGAACCCCTTAGTGCGTTTATCGTGGAACTTATAGGCGTTCGGGGCTGCCGCAGCCGCCTGCACAAACGCCCACACGCAGGTGGCAGCGGCGGCTACTGACAACACCAGATCCGCCCAGTACATGAACAGCATCACCAGCTGAATCGGCGACATTAAGCGATCTCCTTCAACGCATTTACCAGATCGTCGTACAGGTCATCCACATTCTCAATCCCCACCGACAGGCGCAGCAAAGACTCCGGAATGGAATCCGGCTCATTACCGTGACGGCGGCGGCGCTCCACCAGCGACTCAACCCCACCCAAGCTTGTGGCCGGGGTCCACAGTTTCAGTGCCTCAACCACGCGTTGGGCACCAGCCGCATCCGTATTCAGCACCACGCACAGCACCGCACCAAACCCGCCGGTCATCTGCTTCTTCGCCAGCTCATGCCCCTTATCAGTGGGCAGCCCCGGGTAACGCACCTGCACCACAGCCGGGTGCTCCCCCAGCCGCTCAGCCAGCACCTGCGCATTCGCCATGGAACGCTCAACCCGCACCGCCAAAGTACGCAGCCCACGCAGCCCCAGCCACGCCTCCATAGGCCCGGCAATCGCCCCGTTTGTGATGCGGTGGTGCAGCATCGCCTGGTACAGCGCCTCGTTTGAGGTAACGCTCACGCCCAACAGCACATCCGAATGCCCCGCCAGGAACTTAGTAGCCGAATGCACTACCACATCCGCCCCGAACGACAGCGGCCGCTGCACCAGCGGAGTGGAGAACGTATTATCAACCGCAGAAACCACACCCAGCCGTTTCGCAGCCGCACAAATTGCGGGCACATCCCCCACCTCAAGCATGGGGTTCGTGGGGCTCTCAATCCAGATGAGCACCTTCGGGGCGGCATAGTCAACAGTGCCGGGGGTGACACCGGTACGGGCTGCCGCATCCTCAAGGGCAGCAATAACAGAGGCGGTATCCTCAAGGTCATAACGCACCACCTCAGCGATACCGCGGCGCTCCAGATCCTTACACATGGTCACCGACGCCATATAGGCGTGCTTCGGCACCAGAATAACGGAACCAACCGGCACCAAGTCGATCACCGAAGCAACCGCCGCCATACCCGAAGGAAACAGCAGACCCGGCTGGGTGGCGCCCTCAAGGCGGGCAACGACTTCTTCCATTCCCTCCCACGTATCATTCGCGAACCGCGCATACACGCGGTCATTCACCGTATCAACCGTGTCAGTGCCACGGTAGGTGGAGGAAAGAATAATGGGCGGGTTCACCGGCGCATCATGCTCATGCGCGGGACGCCCGCCGCTCACAACAAAAGTATCGGCAGAGAAACGTTCAGAAGTCATACCCTTAAGAGTGGCACAGGTTCACGCCCGGCGCATCCCGGCCCTGCCACAAGGCTACAAGGTTTTACACGGCTGTAACCTGCGCCCGAGACCGCAAACACCCCGCACCCCGCGCGGACCGGGCAGGCACGGTACCCTAGATAGGGTGAAGGATTCTCTGAGTTACACCCCCGGCACCGCAGACCACCCGCGTGTGAGTGACGGCACCGCAACCGGGCTTTTTATCGTCTTTGAAGGCGGCGACGGCTCCGGCAAAACCACCCAGCTGTCCCTGCTCGCTGATGCGCTCACCGCCCGCGGGTACACCGTGATCACCAGCCGTGAACCCGGCGGAACCGAGATCGGGGAGAAACTGCGGGACCTCGTGCTCAGCAACAGCGGCGACCCGGTTGATGCCCGCACCGAGGCTCTCATCTTCGCCGCCTCCCGCGCGGCACACGCGGCGCAGAAAATCCGTCCTGCGCTCGCCGCCGGGGCGGTTGTACTCAGCGACCGGTATATTGACTCGTCTGCCGCGTACCAGGGGGCGGGGCGCAGCCTGGGGGTGGAGAGCATCATTGACCTTAGCCGCTGGGCCACCAGTAACCTGCTGCCAGATGCCACCCTTTTCCTTGAGGTGCCGCCCGCAGCAAGCGAGCAGCGTGTGAGCGTACGCGGCACCACCGACCGTATCGAAGCCGAAAACACACAGTTCAAGGCCCGCACCCACACCGCTTTTACCGACCTGGCGCACGCCGAAACAACAGGCCCGCACACGGTCATTGACGGCTCAGGCACCATTGAGCAGGTGCACGAGCGGGTGCTTGCCGCCATCACGCCGCTACTTGCCCAGCGGTCACTGCCGCGCGAAAACACCGCACCAACTAAGGAGGCGCTGTGAGCCTGTGGGACGCCCTCCTAGCGCCTGAGCCCGTGACGGCGCAGCTACGGCAAGATGCCTCTTCCCAGGCTCCCACACACGCCTGGCTTTTTACCGGCGGGGCGGGCTCGCTCAACCGGCAGGCCGCCTCCGTTTTCGCCGCAACCCTGCTCTGTGACCAGCCCGACCCGGCAGACCGGGGGTGCGGTACCTGCCGGGGGTGTGTGACCGTCATGAACGGTTCCCACGCCGACTTCACACATTTCCGTACTGAGGCGGTGAGCATCAGCATTGATGAGGCACGTGAACTGGTTCTCAAAGCCCAAGACCGCCCCTCGGTGAGCCGCTGGCGTGTGATTCTGCTGGAAGACACCGAACGCATGCCTGAGCGCACCTCCAACGTGCTGCTGAAAGCGATTGAGGAGCCGCCGCCGCACACGATCTGGCTGCTGACCGCCCCCTCCCCCGCCGATGTGCTGGTCACCATCCGTTCACGCTGCCGCCCCGTGCAGCTGCCGGTGCCGCAGGCACAGGCGATCGCCGCGTACCTTGAAAGCACAGGGGTTGAGGCGGGGCTGGCCCGCCGCGCCGCCACCCTCAGCCTCGGTGACGCCGAGGTAGCGCACCGGCTGGCAACGGTACCGCAGGCGCTGACCCGCAGGGAGGATCTTGCGCGCCTGCCGTTGCGTATCCGCACCCTGTCGTCGGCAATGGAGGCGGCTGAGCGGCTGATTTCGCTGGCTGAGCAGGATGCCGCCGACGCGACGCAGCAGCGTGATGCCGCCGAACGCGCCGAGCTGCTGGCGATGCTGGGCATCGCTGAGGGTGAGCGGGTGGCCCCGACCCTGCGGGCTCAGGTGCGCCGTCTGGAGGAGCAGCAGAAGCGGCGGGCGCGGCGCATCCAAACCGATACGCTCATCCGCGCGGTGGCCGATATTCAGACGGTTCTGCGGGATGCACTAACCCTGCAGCTGGGGGCGCAGGCCCCTCTGCTGAACGAGTATCTGCGGGAGCCGCTGCAGGAGTACGCGGCGCGCACCAGCCCCGCGCAGACCCTCTCAGATGTTCAGGCGGTTGAGACAACCCTGCGGCGGCTACGCACTAACGCGAACGCCCGCCTGGCCTTGGAAGCTCTCATGAGCAGGTTCGTGCGGTAGCTACTGCGCTTGTCCCCAGCGGCCGCGCGTGCGCACCCCGTCAAGCAGCACATTCAGGTGGGGTGCCAGGCGCGGCAGGTTCCACACCGGGCGTGCGGAGATGTCCTGCACAATATAGTCGTCAAGGTTAATTCCGGCCTGCCGCGCATTGTGCTCAAACCGTTCTATATCCTCATAGGCGTGCGGCGAGTGTTCAAGTTTCTCCGCTGTTTTCAGGTAGTCCACGAGCACAGGGATTGAGCGGGCGCGTTTCGTGGCGGAGTACCCGGGTGCCTTGATTTTGACCATATAGCCTGTAGAGTCGCGGATAACCCAGCCCTCAGCGTCGCTTGTGCGCGAATCCTGAAGCAGGCGGGTGAAATCGGCGTCATTCTCTAAGACGATTTCTGTAACCGCTGCGATGCGCACGGGGCCGTGTTCCTTGGTGGGGCGCGGCTGTGCGAAGGCCTGCGGGGAGAGCCACAGGTTTTCAAAGCGGGCTGGTTTCACGCTGAACTGCGCGGTGTTCGCAACCAGATCGAGCAGGTAGAGCGTGACCTGTTCGTAGGGCACAATGTGCGGGTCGCGGAACGGGTCGACCACCTCAACGGTCAGGGATGAATCTATGCGGGTGAGCGCCTCGGTGAGCCGGGTGAGTTCTTCCTCGGTGAGGGCCGCGCGCAGGATGCTCTCGGCGTGGCGGCTGTAGGCGGTTGCCCCGCCTTTACTGTAGACGGTCAGCACACCGTCGAAAACCGTAATAATCGCCAGGTACCCGTTTTCTTTGGCGCGCGCCACGGCCGGGTAGGCGAGGCGTTTGCGAACGTGTGCCTCGCTCTCGTGCCCGGGCTCGTCCATATTGAAGAATTTTTCGTACCCGCGCCCCACAATTTTGCCGGTTTCGGCGTGAATAAACAGCCCGCGCGCTTTGGCGGTGGTCTTATCCCAGGCGCCTTTGTAGAAGGCTTTACGCGTGAAATTGCACGCGAGCACTCCCGCTGGTTCGGTGGCGCGCACGTTCACGTTGGGGTTGGTGCGCATCTCCTCCAGCAGGCGATGCCCGTCGTTGAGCGGTTCTGCGGCACCGTCTGCGGTGCTTTTTGAGGCGCCCGCCGCTCTACTCCCCGAGGTGTAAGGGTCGGGGATGAGGGAGCTCGATGGAATTTTCACGATTTCACGCTTCCACACGGCTTTCTCAGGTGCCCCGGATACGCTGTCCTCACGGCTGAACACCGCGGCACTCAGCTCGCCGCCGGTATATTCGACGCTGCTTTCTAACGGAATGAGATTACTGTATCCTTCCGAACCGAGCGCCGCCGGGCGGTGACCGTAAATTTGGGTGATACCGGCGGCCCGGCTCAGGTCGTTGAGCGTGTCTTCGTAGCCCGCGTACTGGGTTTTACCCGCCCGCGCCTGCGGGTACGGATTAGAACCCAAATAGAACGTTTCATCTGCATACAGCCCCGTGAGGTACCCCTCCCCTACGCCTTCCAGCGTGCGATGGGAATCCGCGAAGAGCTGCGGTGCAACCCCGGCGTGAGTCACGAAATAACGCTCCTGCCCGAGGGTAAAGGGCATCATATTTACGGCTGTGTTGAGCATAGCGATCACTCGGCTGTTGTACACGCCGTGGGCGGCGAGAGCATCTAGGGTTTCGCGGGCGTCACGGTAGCGGCGCACTCCCCGGATAGTGTGCATGATGGAGCGTTCGTGGTTGCCCATCACCAGGTGCACATTGGGCAGGGTGCCAAGGGCGGGTTCGAGAATGTCAAAGACTTTTTCGGGGTTTTGCCCGCGGTCAAAAAGGTCACCGGCGAATATCCAGCAGATGTTTTCATCGCTCAACCCGGTTTCGGGTGAGAGAGTGTCAATAAGTTTTTCGAGTTCACCACCCATGCCCTGAATATCGCCGACCACGACTACTTTATGGTAGTTATCGAGCGCACGCACCGGGGTAAAGAGCTCGGCGAAAACCTGGTCGGGGGCGATGTACCCGGCGACCACATCCCGGTAGTTTTTGAGGGTGTTGCGCCAGTTCTCGCGCAGTTCACGGTGGTTGTTGTAGGCGGTCTCGATAACCTCTTCGGGGACGCGTTTGGTGTATTCGCGGGTTCTGTTGCGTGCATACAGTTCGTCGAGGGTGAGTTCGCCCTGAAAATCGACAAGGTATGCGGTGTAACAGTATTTGCGCGCGAATTCGAGGAAGGTTTTCATGTTGCGCAGCAGCACGTTCATATTGTCGATAAATACGGTGTTGCCGTGCCGCATATTTTCTTCCACGCAGTCGTTTACCCGGCGGATAGCCTTCGATTCGGCACTGGTGTTTTGTGATAGGGCTAGTGCGGGCTGATTATCGAGTGTGTAGGTGATGTATCCGCATTTGCGGCGCTCAGCGTCCCAGGAATGGGTGAGGTCTGCAAGTTCGGGATGCGCGGCGATCCAGGTGCTCTTACCGGCGCCCGCCGCACCGGCTAAGAGGAAGATTTTACGTGCCATTACTATTATCTTTTCGTTATCTTTGTGTAGTGGTTGGTCTATAGTGTTTTAGACCTTACCGGGTTACCCGGGCTGGTTCAACATATAAGGTCGTTGAGGTGAGCTATTTAAGGTATCGCAACACGTGCTCGAAGATGCTGTTCTTCACCTTTCAGCCACTCACAGTTTTAATCCGCGGCACATGGCTTTCAGCGTATAGGCAAGCGTAGGCACACTAATATTATTGAAAACCTGCGCTTAATATAATTTTGAGCGGAGCATTAGAAGTATTTTCTTCGGGGATCTTCAAAAGAACCAATAAATGTTAAATCATTGTATAATTTGCCCGGAGTATCCTCATGAAAAACTGCATTTCCATAATAATATAACGAATTTCCCTCGGTTACCCCTTTAGCTTTGGCCGCCGCAATCACCTTTTCAGTAGCCGCCCGAGAATGAGTCGCCACTTCTTCAGCCAGAACTTCGATGGGAACAATTTCATGACTCGCTGTTCGATACGCACCAAAGAAATCAGAGTCAATAAAAGAGGTTCCAAAATCCCTGCACGCCGGACAACCTGATCCCAGATATTCCATGCCTTCCGTGTATTCATTAAAATCTTCATATGACTTCATGGATATTCCCATCCACACCGAAATCATTCCCCGAACCATGTCATCAATCATACTATCATTCCTAAATATTTACCACGTATTAATCAATAGATATTTCTCATTTTGGATAATTTATGAAATATTTTTCAGTTACGTTACATACCCACAATCTTACAGTCTTTCAAAAAGTAAATTATATACGCAAGATTGTGTTTCTTCAGTGAAATCTTCATCCTCAATTTTTACCGGTAGTTTGCTATTTAGAACAAAACCATCAAGAAGGATTATATTATGTTGTTGAAATAAAGTTATTAATGGCAAATCCTCGCTACTAATACCAGGGGATTGATGCGACAAATAGCGCCCGGATTTATATCGTTGTGCCACAGCATACCTACCCACCAGGGAAAGACTCACCCCATACCTATTCTTTTCGTCTTGCCGACTGGTTATTGACCAGTCCAAACATGAGGAATAATTTAAGTCCGATAGATCAGAAACTATGTATTGCGTTTCTACAGCATTTAGAAACTCATCGTACATACCCTCATTAATTCTCTTACCAACAAAACTAAAATTTGGGCTCTCCGGGTTCTCATATGAGTTTAGAACGTCATGACATATTTTTATTAAAACTTTCTCCCTATTACTCATAGAACACCTAACCTCTGAGACTTCTCATTTTCCTAATGTTTCCAGCGAATTTCTGGTAGGTCATGGCTGCATACTATTTACCTATACATTGGTTAAGTTCTGCCTTCAGCTTGGGTGACACCTTTTTCGAGACAGAACGTAAGGTTTCTTTATAGTTTCTACTATCCACATTACGGATGGTCCACATAAGTTTTCTATGAAAGGAGTAAAAACTGTTGAGCGCTAACCAGTCATATTTTAGATCAAAACATTTTATTAAGACCGGGACTGCTGACGCATCTCCATAGTAGTCAATAATATCTACAATGTCTTCTTGCCTGCTATGCCACCCTTCGCATAATAATTGCTTATACACATTAAGCAAAAATTTGTCTTTTTTCAACAGCCCCGAAAGCACTATACAAAATTCGATTCTGTCACCATCTTTATTTTTAATCCCATCTTCAATATATTCATGAAGAAAATCCAAAATGTCAATGTCTCTGCCAGAAATAGATTCGTTAATAAAGTAACTAATTTCTTGATAGCTAGATTCCCCTCCGATAAATGAATCCATCAAAGCATCGAGGCCTTCAAAAACGTCTTGACTATTCATCACATACCCTCTTCGTATTGTATAAGTTATAGTTATCTAAGAATATTTACATTTTACCTGATGTGAAGTACTTTGATGCACACAAGCACAGAGCCTCTTTCCGCTTCTCTTCCCCCTAGCCAAGTTCCGGGGCCCAAGCTGGCTACTGCCTGTTCTTGTATTCTTTCATACGCTCAGACATTATGCGAAAATCAAGTACTCCTTCAGGGTAGTCTTCAAAAAACATGCTTAGCCACATCTCAAACGTACTGGGTTTCGCAAAAAATCCATATATACGACCACTTTTAACTAGCGTATCGTACGTATCAAAACTAACACCTTTTATATTCCCATTACTCATAACCTGAGAATTCTGATAAGAATGGGATACGTTCCACGCTAGATATATAGCCAAATCTGGGAATGTAATGCCTTCCGATTCTAAGTCGATATTTCCGATATATTTCCATGTATTATTATCAATATTCATTTCATCACAGGCACTATACATTTTAAACCCTTTGTGAAGCAAAATATTGACGTCGCTTATTTTATTCTTAGAAATATAATTAAAAATCCCGAAATTCTTTTCAGATATAAGACAGGCATACACATACTTCCCTGCTGTCAGAAGAATCTCATATACGTTTCCATATTTCTTGTTACTTAGCATCTTTAATAACCATCCTGCATATGTAAAATCCCAAAATATACTACCCGACTCTTCGTGCCTTTTATACCACGTATCCAGAGATTAAATCCTGCCGAGAACCGCACACCATAGTCTAATATGTCTCATACACTTCCCAAGGGAAACTTTTATCGTCGCATGGAATCCCACCGAGCCTAAAATATTCCCTCACACAGCTAAACGCCAGGTATTCGGGGATAACATATTAACCTCATATGGCCCATACTGCCCGCCGGCTTTCATATTCTCTGTATCTATAGAGTTCACTTCTTCGCCTTCTGGGCACAATAAGTTAAACCCTCTCAGCTGTCCTTCGCTGTGCGCTTCCTGCCCGAAAACTAGATAGGTGCCACGACCGCCAGAGATAGTTAAATAATCATCATCAATTCTTCTGTGAAGAATTAATTCTGTATGTACCTTTGAATCTAGTCGCCGCAGCGTCTCGGTGAGTTCTTCCTGAGATTTTATATCAAAGGTTTCCTCATGCCTGCGCGTCCCCTGCCATTGATCGATGGTAGCCTTCATCTTCACCGCCTGATATGTGCTACCTGAGGTAGGAGGGGCATTCATTTGGGCTAGGGAAACTATTCAGAAACCTTTAGCATAAGCCCAACACCTCTGCAGAGGGAGAACGGATAAAGAAACCCTCTTCCGTTTGCTCCCCTAGTTTCTGAACCCGTGCACCGGTGAGGGGATCCTGCCGCAGCGGGCGATGAACGCCTCTGAGGATGGTGTATGTACCGGCATGATCGGGGCGCGCCCCAGCAGCCCACCGAACTCGACGGTATCTCCCACCCCTAGACCGACGGCGGGGATGACGCGCACGGCGGTGGTCTTGTGGTTCATCACGCCGATTGCAGCTTCATCGGCGATCATGGCGGCAAGCGTCGCGGCGGGAGTGTCACCAGGTACTGCGACCATGTCCAGCCCAACCGAGCAGATCGCGGTCATTGCTTCTAGCTTATCGAGCGTAATATGCCCTGCGGCAGCGGATTCGATCATGCCAATGTCTTCGGAGATTGGGATGAATGAGCCAGATAACCCGCCCACATGCGAGCAGGCCATGAGCCCGCCCTTTTTCACCGCATCGTTGAGCAGGGCAAGCGCTGCGACTGTGCCGTGGGTTCCCACGGTTTCCAGCCCCAGTTCTTCGAGGATGTGCGCCACGGAGTCCCCGATTTCGGCGGTGGGGGCTAGTGAGAGGTCAACAATGTTGAAGTACACTCCCAGGCGTTCGGCGGCGAGGCTGCCAACCAGCTGCCCTACACGTGTGATTTTGAAGGCTGCCTGTTTAATGGCTTCGGCGCATGCGTCGAATCGTGCCCCGCGTACTTTGTGGAGGGCGCGGTGTACCACGCCGGGGCCGGAGACACCCACTGAGATGGTGGTGTCTGCTTCTTGCACGCCGTGGAATGCGCCAGCCATAAAGGGGTTATCGCTCACGGCGTTGGCGAAGACCACGAGTTTGGCGCACCCGAACCCGTTAGTGTCTGCGGTGAGGTCGGCGGTTTCACGCACCACCTCACCCATGCGTTTAACGCCGCTCATGTTAATGCCGGCGCGGGAGGAGCCAATGTTTACTGAGGAGCACACCACGTCGGTTTCGGCGAGCGCGGTGGGGATGGAGTTCATGAGCGTGTTGTCGGCGGGGGTTGCGCCTTTGTCGATGAGTGCGCTGAACCCGCCGATGAAGTTCACGCCCACGGCTTTTGCGGCGGCGTCGAGGGTGCGGGCGTATTCGATGTAGTCGTTTTCGCTGCTGGCTCCGGCGATGACGGCGATGGGTGTGACGGCGATGCGTTTATTCACAATGGGGATGCCCAGCTCGGCTTCGATTCCTTCACACACGCTCACCAGGTTTTTGGCGCTGGAGGTGATTTTGTCGTAGATTTTTTGGCGGGCTACCGCGCCGTTGGAGTCGGCGCAGTCGAGCAGGGAGATGCCCATGGTGACGGTGCGGATATCTAGTTTTTCTTCCTCGATCATGCGTAGGGTTTCGAGGATGTTGTCGTTCATCATGCGGTTGGGGTCCCTTGGGCGCGTTAGATGGTGTGCATGGTTTTGAAGATCGCTTCTGCCTGGATGCGGATCTGAACTTTTTGTGCGTGTTCGACGGGGATCATGGCTTCTTGCAGGTCGATGAGGTTCTGCTCGTTTTCGTCGAAGGAGCAGTGCATGATCATGGTGAAGTATTCACCCATAATGGTTTGGGAGACGTCGAGGACGTTCACGTGGCGTTCTGCGAGGGTGTTGGTGACGGCGGCGATGATGCCTTCGTGGTCGATGCCGGTGACGGTGAGGATGATTTTCACGGTGATTCCTTACGGTGGTGGCATGGTTTCTGGGCAGGATAGTTTTTAGGAATTGTAACGCATCCCGGTTGATATGGAGACCCGCAACACACCACTGGGTGGTTATTTGCCTGCTTTTGGGCCCCGCCCTGCCGTGGCGTGCCCGCCCTTATACGTACTGGGCGATGTACAGTTCACCGCTGCCTGTGATGGTCACGGGGGTGGGGTCCCCCGCATGCAGTACGGATTCGGTGCCGCCAAGGGTGTAGTCTTGGCCTGCGCCGGTGACGGCACCAGCAATGGTGATAGTGATGGTCCCGTCCACTACCAGTGCCGCTGAGGTTCCTTCAAAGACATAGTCGATGGTTTCTTTCGGCGCCACCCGGATGCGGGTTACACTCATCCGCTCATCCCACATGGTGTACTCGCCTACGGCGGCGTTATCGGGGGTGGGCCGCTGAATTTCGGGGGCGTCTTGGGAGTCGCCCAGCACCCGAATCAGTTCTTCGGTGTCAATATGTTTGGGGGTCAGCCCGGCGCGCATGACGTTATCGGAGGGGTTCATGAGTTCGATTGCGGTCCCCGAGACGTAGGCGTGCACCTGCCCGTCGGGGGTGAAGGCGGAGTCACCGGGTGCTAGGTGCACCAGGTTCATGACGAAAGCCACCAGCAGGCCGCGGTCACCGGGGTATTTGTGCGCTACCAGGTTCACCAGCTCTATAGCGTCAAGCACGGAGGGGGCCGCTTTACGCCGTGTTTGCGCGAGTTTATGGGCGGTGGCCGCCAGCTGATCCACGGCTTGGGCGGCTTCGGGTTCGGGCATACGAATAATGGCGGTCAGCAGCTCTTTGGGGGCAAGGTGCGCTCTGTCCGCCAGCCAGGACGCATTGAATGCTCGGGCAAGATTTTTGAGCTGCTCGGCGGGGCGCACACCGGTGAGCACCCGCATGTTGGTGAGGGCGATCACGGTCTCGGGTTTGGAGTAGCGGTCTTTGTAGTTGCGGTGCGGTGCATCTAGGGGCACGCCACGGGCCTGCTCGTCCTCGAACCCTGCGGCGGCCTGCTCGTCGGTGGGGTGCACCTGGATAGACAGGGGGGCGTCAATCGCCAGGATTTTGAAGAGGAACGGGAACCAGTCGCTGTTCCGGTCGGGGCGCAGGAACCTGCCGGGCTGCTGAGCAACCAGTTCGTCAAGCTGCTGCTCAAAGCCGTCAACGGTGGCAACCGACGGGGCGGCCGGGTGCGCCCCTACCCACACTTCAGCCTCGGGCTTGTCAGTGGGCACGGGCACCCCACGCATACGGCCCAGGATGCTGCGCGAACCCCATGCATAGTTCTGAATCTTATTTTTCAGACGGAAAATTTCGCCCATGCGCGTGCATATCCTTTCACGAACCACCCTGACGGCCTAAAACTGAGTGATGGAAAACCTACAATATCTATGGAATTCCCAGCGTTTCTTCCCCAATTATAGAGGGATATTAGTTGGCCTTCCCGTTAGAATGAGGGGGTGACTACTATCAATCTACATGACTCGTTCAAAGCCTACGATGTTCGCGGTATCGTCGGCGAAACTATTACCCACGAAACTGTGCGTGCAACCGGCGCCGCTTTCGTTGATGTGCTCGGCCTGGCTGGTCAGACCGTTTTGGTGGGCGGTGACATGCGCCCCTCCTCCCCCGAATTCATGGATGCATTCGCTGAAGGTGCCACCGCACGCGGCGCAAACGTCCAAAAAATCGGTCTCATCTCAACCGATGTGCTCTACTTTGCATGCGGTATTGAGAATGCGGCAGGCGTTACTTTCACCGCAAGCCACAACCCCGCCGAATACAACGGCATGAAAATGGCTAAGGCCGGGGCTGTTCCTGTATCCTCCGAAACCGGTCTTTTCGATATTCGTGATCTTGCGCAGAAGTACCTTGACGAAGGCTCCATTCCTACCGTTGAGAACCCTGGCGCTGTCACCGAAAAGGACGTTCTCAAAGCCTACGCCGAGTACTTGCGTCAGCTCGTAGACCTCTCCAGCATCCGCCCCCTCAAGGTTGTTGTGGATGCGGGTAACGGCATGGGCGGCATGACCACACCCGCCGTCTTGGGGGATGCTCTTCTTCCCGCGCTTCCGCTTGAGATTGTGCCCCTCTACTTTGAGCTTGACGGCACTTTCCCGAACCACCCGGCTAACCCGCTTGAACCCGCCAACCTTGTCGATCTGCAGAAAGCGGTTGTTGAGCACGGCGCAGACATCGGCCTTGCCTTTGACGGCGATGCCGACCGCTGCTTCGTGATTGACGAGAAAGGGAACGCGGTCACCCCCTCCGCCATTACCGCGCTCGTGGCAGAGCGTGAAATCGCGCGTGCTAAGGCGGAAGGCATTGAGCAGCCGGTTATTATTTATAACCTCATCACCTCCAAGGCTGTACCCGAGCTCGTTGAAAAGCTCGGTGGGCGCGCCGTGAAAACCCGTGTGGGTCACTCCTTCATCAAGGCAGTCATGGCTGAAGAATCCGGTATTTTCGGCGGTGAGCACTCTGCGCACTACTATTTCAAGGATTTCTTCAACGCAGACACTGGTATGCTCGCCGCGATGCATGTGCTCGCGGCTCTCGGCGGCGGTCACCAGGCGCTCTCCGAGATCAGCGCCAGCTACTCCCCCTATGTGGCATCCGGTGAGATCAACTCCGAGATTGAGGACAAGGCAGCCGCTGTGGACCGTGTACGCGCGCACTACGCTGGCGCGCCCGTAGAGGTCGAGGACTCCGACGGTACTACCTTCACCAACACCGAAGAAGGCTGGTGGGCGAACCTGCGGCCTTCCAACACTGAGCCGTTCCTGCGTCTGAACCTTGAAGCACCGGATACCCCCACAATGGAGCGCGTGCGCGACGAGATTCTGGCTCTGGTGCGCCAGTAATTCTCTGAACTCCATTATTTTGGGCGGATGCCGATTATTATCGGTATCCGCCCTTCTTCTATGCATTATTGGTGCCGGGTTATACGATCGCCTTACAGCCCTGGCGCGTCCTATTCTGTATCCAAACTTTTACGCGCCAAAGCAGCCTTTATGAGCGCAGCATCCACTGGTCCGGTCCAAAGATCTCGTAATTGATATTCTGTGCCGGTACACCTGCATCCACGAGAGCGGAACGCACGCCCTTCATGAACGGCAGCGGGCCGCACAGGTATACGTTCGCCTCCGCAGGTACGCCCAGCTTCGCAATGTCCACGCGGCCGCGATAATCACCGGTTTCTTCATCCTCCATGAACGTGACGAGCTTACCGTGCGGGAGCTTTTCAACCAGCGCGGTCATCTCCTCGCGCAGCGGCCATGTATCCATGCGACGGTCGGCGTGAACCACAGTCACCTGCCGCTGCGAGCCGGATTCAATCAGCTCATTGAGGAAGCTAATCATAGGGGTCACGCCGATACCCGCCGAGAAAAGGTAGAGGGGTGCATCCGCAGAGCCGAAGCCCTCCAGGGTGAGGTCACCGTAAGGGTTGGAAATCTCGACAACATCGCCAATCGTGAGCCCGTGAATGATCGAAGTCATTTCGCCGTTCGGGTCGAGCTTTACGCCGATACGGCGCTGGTTTTTATCGGACGGAAGCAGGGTGTATTGGCGGGGCTGGCGCAGACCATCACGTGCCTTCGTAATAATGGAAATGTACTGGCCTGCTTTCGCCTCAGTCATAGGGGTGTTATCGGCAGGCTCAAAAGTCAGCACAACCACGTTATCGCCGGTCTCCTGGCGATCAACAACTTTGAAGGGCGCGTGGGTAACATTATTCGCCTGGGACGCGTACAGGCCCCTCTCAATCTTAATGAGGGCGTTCGCCATGAGCCAGTACACCTCGCTCCAGGCGTCCACGACCTCTTCAGTTGCTGCTTCGCCCAGGTCTGCGGCAATCGCCTCAAAAAGATACTTGTAGACGGTGGGGTACTCTTTCTCCTGCAGCCCCAAAGAAGCGTGCTTATGCGCCACGCGGGAAAGTACCTCATCGGGGTAGGAGTCGGGATGCTCCACAATGTAGGAGGCAAAAACCGCAATAGACCCGGCAAGTGCTTTCGGCTGGGTGCCCTCAAGCTGAGAAGAACGGGAGAACAGGCCGTCCATCAAATCGGGTCGGGCAGCGAACATCCGCTCGTAGAAGTCAGGGGTAATGTGACCGATACGGTCGGCGATAATGGGCAGTGTTGCCTCAATAATGGGACGTGACTTTTCAGAGAGCATAGGTGCCTTCTTCCGTAAATGATGAAATCCGCCTTAAACGTTTTACACGTAAAGCCTTTTACACGGTAGCACTTCTGACAGGGGCACGCAGGGCTCCCTTGGAACCTGCTTTTGGTGGGAGCGCCCAGAAATACCCGCAGTTTTATATATCTGCCCCCGCACACTTTTTATATGTTGTATACGAATATTTCTCGGCATAATAACTAACGGTTACTTAGAAGCGCAGGTGAAATACTTCTTTAAGTTCGCAGCAGGTGAAATAACTGCAGGGTTTCTTTTCATATAGTCGCTGCATGTTTCACGCTTATTGCCGCGCACTACACGGGGTCAGACAATAACAGGCGGCTCTGTGCTTACCGGGCGGCAGAACCTCGCCACGACGCTGATAATAAGAGGTTTAGAGAACTTCGCGGTCAAAACTCGCAGCCAGCGGCCCCAACCCAAGCTCCACAAATACAGGCCCGGCAGGCCTGGCGGGGCCGGGAAGATCCGAAATCACCACATCATCCACCGCCGCGTAGAATGCCTCACGCGCATCCGCCAGCACGTTCCGTAAGCGGCAGAAACTATCGAGAGGACAGTTACCGTCCTGATCTTCGCACTCAATCATGGGGATATCCCCCTCGGTGGTACGGAGTACCTGACCCACTGTTGCCTGGCGGCCTTTCGCTGAGAGCAGCACACCCCCGGAGCGGCCTCTGGTGGACTGTAGCAGGCCTTGATTTACCAGGAATGCCACCGACTTCGCCACATGGTTATAGGGGGTTCCCACGCCGTCAGCAATTTTTTGGGTAGAGAGCTTCTGATCAGGGTCTAAGGCAGAGAGAAGCATCATGATGCGTAACGATACGTCTGAAAAGGCTGTAAGCCGCATCGTTCTCTCCTCTCGTATGGGGGCTGGAAGATCACCCTAAAAACTATTAAAGGTGGCGCTAGCCATAGTCATCTGTGGGAATTGTAGCCCCGACCATACCGTGAAAAAAATTAGGGTCCGCTGCCTAACCATCCCGGCTTTCTGCACCGGCACCCAATTTTTATGCTTTATACATATAGTATATTCCGCATAATTTCGTGGGCGTGGGATTCACCCCAGCGTGCCGCGCCTTTTAGCGCAACAGTTCTTTTATAATCCGGCACCGAGGCTCTTCACACTATACGAAAAATACAGGTACCGGCTCCCCAGGCGAGGTACCGCCGTTATGCCCAAGGCACAATCCTGCAAGGTTTTGTGTCATGTGCGTGTGCAGCCATCAGGTGCCCCGCACGCACTGCGCGGCACCTCGGCAAGACCACAGGTTTCTGCCCTGTTCTCTCGCTGAGGTGCCGCGCGTGGGATGAAGAGTTACTTAGTTCTCAAGCGCCTGCGCCAGTGCGTCACGCTCAGCCTTGACCTCTGCGGGGAGCTTATCGCCGAACTTCGCCAGCCATTCGTCAATGCCGGGCAGCTCAGCCACCCACTCGTCCTTCGAGACAGCGAGTGCCGCGTTAAGTTCTTCATCGCTGATGCTCAGGCCGGTCAGGTCGAGGTCTTCCTTCGTGGGTACGGTGCCCAGGAAGGTCTGCGTGCCGCCGCTCTTGCCGTCGAGGCGGTCGAAGATCCACTTGACCACGCGGGAGTTCTCGCCAAAGCCGGGCCATGCGAAGCCACCGTCGGGGGTGCGGCGGAACCAGTTCACGTAGTAGACCTTCGGCATGTTCTCGGCACCATGCTTCTTGCCAAGGTCGATCCAGTGCTGGAAGTAGTCGCTCGCGTTGTACCCGATGAAGGGAAGCATTGCCATGGGGTCACGGCGAACCACGCCGACGGCGCCCTTTGCGGCTGCTGTGGTCTCAGAGGAGAGGGTGACCGCGCGGAATACGCCCTGTTCCCAGCTGTCGGATTCGGAGACCAGCGGCACGGTGGTCTTGCGGCGACCGCCCAGCACGATGGCGCTCAGCGGCACGCCCTCAGGATCGTAGTACTCGGGGGCGAGCATATCCACCTGGGATGCGGGGGTGCAGAAACGCGAGTTGGGGTGCGCTGCGGGACGCCCCGATTCAGGAGTCCAGTCCTTGCCGGTCCAGTCGGTCAGGTGCGCGGGTGCCTCGTCGGTCTTGCCTTCCCACCATACGGAGCCGTCATCGGTGAGCGCCACGTTGGTGAAGATAGTGTTGCCCTTAGAGATTGCCTTCATGGCGTTGGGGTTAGTGGAGTAACCGGTGCCGGGTGCCACGCCGAAAAGACCCGCCTCGGGGTTAACGACGCGAGCCTGGTGGTTCTCGTCAAATTCGATCCACGCGATATCGTCGCCGACCATTTCGGCTTTCCAGCCGTCGATGGTGGGGTCCATCATCGCGAAGTTGGTTTTACCGCAGGCAGAGGGGAATGCGGCGGAGATGTAGCGGGTAACACCCTCGGGGTTGGTGACCTTGAGGATGAGCATGTGCTCAGCCATCCAGCCCTCATCATGACCGATAACCGAGGCGATACGCAGTGCATAGCATTTCTTGCCCAGCAGCGCGTTGCCGCCATAGCCCGACCCGAAGGACCAGATTTCGCGGGTCTCGGGGAACTGCACAATGTACTTCTCGGGGTTGCAGGGCCAGGGCACATCTGCCTGCCCGGGCTCAAGCGGAGCGCCTACAGAGTGAAGCGCCTTCACGAAGAAGCCCTGGGTTTCGTCCAGTTTCGCGAGCACATCCTTGCCGATAGTTGCCATAATACGCATTGAGCACACCACATAGGCGGAGTCGGTAATTTCGACCGCCATCTTGGGGTTCTTCGCTTTCAAAGAGCCCATGACAAAAGGAATGACGTACATGGTGCGCCCGCGCATCGAGCCTTTGAAAAGGCCGGTGAGCGTCTGCTTCATCTCCACGGGGTCACGCCAGTTGTTAGTGGGGCCAGCACCTTCTTCGGTCTGTGAGCAGATAAAGGTGCGCTCTTCCACACGTGCCACGTCGTCGGGGTCGGAGAACGCTGCATACGAGTTGGGGAACTCATGATCGCTTAGCCGTACGAAGGTACCTGCATCGACCAGTTCTTGGGCGAGCCGGTTGTATTCCTCTTCGGAACCATCAACCCAGTAGATACGGTCGGGCTCGGTGAGGGCTGCAACCTCGCGCACCCATTCAAGCAGACCGGCATGGGTGGTCGGTGCGTTCTGCAGGTCTTTTTCTAGCTCTGCGGAAAGAGCTCCGCGTGAAATATCAGTCATTGACTTTATTCCCCTTTGAGTTTGTATGCCGGGCACCTTCGCTGGCCAGGCGCGTCTGACTGGTTGGGGCGGTTAAATAACAGCGGCGCACAGGGCCGAGGGGCTCGCACGCCGATGAAATTTTCCACTCCCTCGTGTGTTTACAGAATAGCGCATATACCTTTGTTGTGTGGAACATCTGGGGTGTTTGCGATACGTATCCCATATTTTTTGCCGGTACGTGCGCCGCGCAGAGGCAAAATATTGCGCTGACCTGGGGCGATACCGCACCAGGCGGACAGGATGCCAACACCGCAACGGGAGTGAGCATCCAGGGGATTGTGCGGCTCGACAGAGCGGGTACGCCGGGGAAGAAAACCGCCGTTCTTAATTGTGAGCCAATACACTCAATTTCAACTTGCAGTGTGTGAAGGAATCCCGTAGAGTATTACCTGTTGCCGCGACGGATTGAAAAAATTCAAACCACGGAACATGCGCCTGTAGCTCAACGGATAGAGCATCTGACTACGGATCAGAAGGTTGGGGGTTCGAATCCCTCCAGGCGCACACTGTGAAAGCTCTTCCTCTTCATCAGGAAGGGCTTTTTTGATGCCCACCCAACGCACGACTGCACCTGTGGAACACCGGTAGCGCCACCGCATTCTGAGGCGCAAGACGGCACAACAAAAGGGTCGGTGCTCCATCCACATAAGTTCGACTGCTTCACCAGATGCCAGTTCGTGCAGTACTGGCTTTACTTCTTTAACCTCGTCAAAAGTTACGTTTCGATAACGAAAGGGTGTGAGTGCGCCCTCCCGCAAGAAACGTGAAGTGAGCAGCGGCAGCGGTACAGCCCAGGAAACCACCCCTCTCCCTTGCTGTTGCGGCGGAAAATCTGAGCGCACGAAAGAACACGAAAGAAGATGCACCGGAAAAGCTCAACCTGCAACAGTTACACAGGAAAAAATTGGTGGCGAATGCACAGTTTTGCCACCAAATCTGTAAAAAAGACCGTACTATGCACCTATCGGAAAAACTATTTTTTGGCTATGAGCCGATTTCATAGCCACAGAACCCCAAAAAAGTTACCCTGGAAAGTGTGTTTGGTATACCGCCCTCGCATCACGATAAGGCGCGAGGTGTATGGGACAGCACCACTTCCGGTGTCGTCCTGGTATGAGGTAAAACTCTAGGGCAGCGACGACAGTAGCACAACCCTAAGTTTATATCCACGCAAGAATGCAACCAGTATGCCTACACGCCCTAGGAGGTAGCAGTGGCTACAACCACCCTGCTCATACCGCGAGTAATAGCTCGCCAGCTCACAGAAATCGCCCAACTGGGTAAGTTTAGTGTTTTTCCAGCCACCCCAAAATGCTCGCATTGGGCCGTATATGATTCCCATAAAACGGAGCTCGCCTGCCCGTGCGCACCGCTAGAGCCGGACGCAAAACTACTCATACGCACAATGGCGTCGATTCTTCAAGAAAATTTCCTGCCGCGTAGTGAGCCTTGCGAAACACCGTTTTCCCGAGCGAATACTACACAACAGATAAAAGATACAAAATCCCAAAAAACCGACTATCATACTTCAGCAGAAATACATCAACGTACCGAAGATACAAACCCTCAAAAACAGCAAACTTCACGCCCCATCCCTACCCCGTCTCGCCCCACCCCTACCGCCCCAAAGCCCGCCGTCGCCGAAGCACAGCAGCGGAACCATCCAAATATTACGCGGCCAATACCGCAGCCGCCCAGCTCACCGCTGCCGAAACTGGCGGAAGTATCCAAGGCTGAGCCGAAAACCCCCACCGGCCCCATCCCAAACCCCACCGCTCTAGCAGGTAAGTTCAAACCGCTCACCTACAAGCCGCCAGCCATCGCCGCATACTACGCCACTAAGCCGTCCCGGGGCGCACGGCATGGGGAAGCAGCCGCAGGAGAAAGGGTGTGGCCACTCAAAGAGGTGGAAGCTATCGAACCTTACACAGTGGGCCAAGAGAAACACACCGATTTGCTCGATACCGAGCAGCTCAGCAAAACCCTCGGCGACCGATATTACCTGCGCGGCACTAAGCGAGACTCGCTGCTGCACAGGCTGCATAAAACGCGGCACCGCCCGGAGGAACCCGGCTCGAAATACCCAGAGATCCGGCCCGAAATGCTCAAACACATTAAAGAGCTCAACCTCGACTACGAAGACATTAAACGGTTTATCGACTGCGGGGTACCCGAAAAAATCAACGGCTGGACCACCCACTACCGCTACGACGACTACCGGGTGGAGCTGAACACCAGCTCGAACACGGTGCTGAACGTTGAAGACGAACGCGACTTCTACAACGAGTTCCTAGACGACACCAGCGAAGAAGAACTGCCGTACACCTTCGCCCCCGCCGTAGAACACTACATGGTGATGCGCAGCATCCCGTACAACCGCGTTATCCGCATCATTGAAGAACCTAAGAGCGTGGACCCGGCCCCCTCGTGGCTGACCGTCTACAGCGACGACGAGTACCAAGTGTTCGTTGCCCCAGACGGCCGCACCATCCGCTCCATTAAACCCCTGAAAGAGGACTAGTCATGGCCGGTTACACACTCGACGTGCCCGAAGAACTTTACGAAGCACTGCAGAAGATGGCCCCCTACGCCACCTACACCTACACTGATGAGGACGGCGACTGGGACCTTCTCTCCCCCGCCGGGCACAGCGCCCTCACCGAAGACCGTGTTTTGGATGCCGACCTGCTCAACCTGTATTTTGAGGTGCTCCCGCAGATTGCCACGCTCTTCGCCAAGCAGCACCCGCGAGCACTCAATACGTTCTCGGCGGTGCCCACACCCTCCGCCATTAAAATGCCTAAGGCCCAGCTGACCCCCCTCATCCAGGTGGAAAAAGAACGCGCCGAAGAGGAAGCCCACTGGGCGTCCCTTGAAGAGGAATTCTATGCGGGCGTGCCCGAGGAAGAACGCAACTACGGGGTGACCCCCGGGCTGAAGCACTATATGATGCGGGAAAACCTGGGGTATGCACTGCTGCTAGACATCATTAACGACCCCGACGCCGAATACAGCACCAGCCATAACAACGGGTACGAGGTACCCGTGTACACTAGCAAAAAACTGGGGTACCGGGTGGTGCTCACCCACAACAGCTCAGCCATTATGTCGCTACGGAAAATTGACGATGGGATGGTCGGCAAATACTCGCTGGCCGAGGCAGCTGAGCAGCATATGAAGGATTTGGGGCTGCGCGAAGAAGAGCTGATTCTGGTGCTGGAGAGTATCGACTCTGAGGTGTCAGCGGTCCCTGGGCACAGCGCCCGCACCGGGTACCGGCTCAACGGGTACGAGGTGATCGTCGATTCGGTGCGTAAAACCATCCTGAGTGTGGCGGAGGCTTCTGCCTCACCGGGTACTCGGCCCACCCCGCACAATCAGCCCCGGCTCAGCGGGCAGAAGGCCCAGCGCGGCGTGAAAATCCCGAACGATATGCCCAGCTACATTAAACTGCTTGAGACCCACGGGTTCACGGTTGAGCACGGCAAGACCCACTACAAGGTCACTCATGATGCGTTCCCCGGCAAGAGCGTGAGCATGCCGGTGACCCCCTCCGATAGTCAGCGCTGGTACAAGAACTCGGTCAGCGATATGCGCCGCGAGTTCGGGGTGAACCTTAAACGGGACCGGCCCGAGTACACGCGCCGCGGTGAACCCACCCCCAGGCACGAAAGGCTCTGACCCTCCAATGCAGTTACAGCCTTTGTAAAGGCTCTACTGTAGGTGCGGGGTTTAGCGGGCCGGTGCGTCTTTGAATCTTTTGCCCGCACATTGCAAATATAGCCCGTGTATTGCCTCACGTTATACCGCCGCTGGCGCCCCTGAACAGAAGGGGTGCCAGCGGCGGTTTTATGGGGTGCCCCACAGCCCATACGCCTCGCCCGGCGGGCACCCCTGGGGTCTTTGTGCCTGTCACGGGCTTTTTGGAAAACGCTCCCGCACGCCGGCCCACCCACCGCTTGGGCAGCACCGGAGCAGGCGGGCTTTATCTGCGGCCTGGGTGCACGCCGAATGTGTGGCTCACATGGTGTGCACAATGGGGATATACTGTGAAATGTTCCGTGGAGGACGCCTGACAATAACCACTGATTTGGGGTAGGCTAAGCCTAGTGTTAGTAAGGCAATAGCAACTTTATAGAGGCTATAATGTCCGCCACTGCACCCCCATAATTCGCCTCTCGAAGGCGATTAATACCCCTCCTGACGCATAGAATGGATATGCATCTACACAAACGCACAGGAGGAACGCATGGGCGTCATGATTAAGGTAACCGATGAGACCGGCGATAGTCGTGAGGTCGAGTGGGAAGAACACCACACCCTACTCGAATCGCTTCTTTCCCACGGTTTCCCGGTGTTGGCAACCTGCGGAGGGAACGCATCCTGCGCGACCTGCCACGCCTTTATTGACCCCGAACATATTGCAGCATCCGGCGAGCGTACAGACGCAGAAGCTGACCTACTTGATATGGTTGACGATGTGGCCAACGAATACTCCCGCCTATGCTGCCAGGTAGAATACACCCCAGATATGGACGGCGCGTCCATCACCTTACAGGCGGCAATGTAATGAAACTTTCGGCACGGACTCTCATCTGTTCCACGGCGCTACTGTGCGCGTTTACGTTGAGCGGATGCGGCTCCAGCGACACCAACCAGACGCAGAACGCACCGGCCCAGAACGAGGCCAGTGCGAGCGTCTCCCCCGGCACCATCACCATCGCCTCCCCCAATGCCTCAGCTAACCCCTCAGGCTCGGTCGCGCCCGGCGACATTAACGTGGTCAACGGCGGAAACAATAACGACAAGAAAAAAGAAGACGAGAAAGAGCACCAGAACTCTGAAGAGTCGCCCGGCTCATCCGATGAGCACTCCGACAAAGGCGGCACCAGCGGGGAGAAAAAAGACGGCGGTAAACGCACCGAAAAAGGTGGTTCTTCCTCCTCTTCATCTAGCTCTTCCGGCACCAAGAAACAGCAAGGAAGCGGCTCACAAGGCAGTTCGGGGCGCACCTCAGGCAGCTCCAGCTCCTCAGGCAGCAGCGGCGGCTCAAGCGGCTCCAGCACTCAGCAAGAGCCCGCCGCCCAGCCTGCAGGAGGCGGAAGCGGCGGGGCCTCCAGCGAGGAATCCAGCGGCGGCACACTTGTGAGCCGTGCGCAGGCGTGCACCGCGAACCAGGTCTCGGTATCGCTCACCCCCGGCCCTTCAACCGCCGGGTCACAGCAGTACACCCTGTCGTTCACCAATGTCTCTGCCGGACCCTGCCGCCTGAAAGGCAACCCGGATGTGGCGCACACCAACACGGACGGCAGCAGCATTATGGGCATATCTTCCCAACTCGATGGTAACCTTATGAACCCCTCCGGGGTGGTGCTCCAGTCGGGCGAGACCACCACAGCCGCCATGCGGCGCGTGAGCGCATCATCGCACGGCGATAACTGTGTGGTGCAGAACTCCCCTAAGCTCACTGTGTGGCTGCCCGGGTCGGGTAAAGGGTATGCTTTCGACTTCGACCAGGATACGTGCACTAACGTGCCGCAGCTCTTCGTGGGCCAATTCGGCGCCTAGCCACGCAGCGGCACGGCGTACCTGCGGTGCCGGGTGGGGCGCAGGTTCTGTGTTCTATGCACCAAATACGCCCTAACTATAAGGCGGCTCCCCCGAGAAACCGGGAGAGCCGCCTTTAAGCATCTACACAATACTTTATTTATACACTAGTTGAACCTTAGCTTACCAGTTGGACACACTTACTGGGCGAGAATATTCCCCGCCCCGTGGGCCTAGACAGTGCGGGTGGGGTTCGCCAGGTTAATGGTGTCGTGGTAGTGAGGGGCCATTGTGTTTTCCTCTCTGCGGCACTCTCGCCGGGTGCCATAAATGTTCCTCGGCGGCTCAGCAAACGCAAAACACAGTGTTTAGAGGCTGCGGGTCACCTCGTCGAATCCGAACCGAGTATCGCGCGGGTGCTGGGTAGGAACACCGTACCCTAGATTCACCACAAGGATGGGATGCTCGTCGGTCCCCGCAAAAAATTCTTCATACAGCCTCTCAAAATCAGCCCATAAGGGACCGGCATCTAAACCAAGGGCGCGCACAGCGGTCATAAAGTAACCGGCCTGCAGATTGGCGCTCTGCTGAGCGGCAAAGGTAACAATTTCCTCGGTCGTGCAGTAGCTCCTAATAGTCTCTGCCGCGCGGGGGTTAAACACATCTGCACGGTCTATCCACGCCTTATCGTATGAGAGTATGGCGTTAACGGGTGCCTGACGAGCCTTTTCTTGATTGGCTTCGATCAGGTGTTTCACCAGGCGCTCACGGGCCTCAGGGCTCTTAATCCAGGTGATACGCAAAGGCTGGCTATTGAAGGCCGTGGGTCCCAGATAGGTGAGCTCCTGAATCTCCCGAAGCTGATCATCAGTGACGGGCCGATCAGTAAATTTACGCATAGTTCGGGGCTCACGGAAAAGAGCAGTGATCTGGTCCTCAGACAAACGGGTCATCTCTCATATCCTTTCCTATGACGTCGGGTTCTTTTGGCATGGTGAATCTATGTGCCCCACGAAAGGCTACCGCGCCGCTCATCCCATCATGCACCGGCCCGTGCCATAAAGCTACCCCAAAATTCGCACTGCAACAGTTCCCCCGTTCCCTCAGGGTTTAACAAAAACCGGTGGCTGCCGCATCATCAGTCAGATGCGGCAGCCACCGGCAAAAATCAGGCGCTCGCAGGTCCCCGGACACATGTACATCACTACCGGAGTTCTGCGGCTTACTCTCGCTGGTCTCGCTCAATGCCGAATATGCGGCGACTCAGCGAGTGCAAAGCACAGCTTTTAGAGGCTGCGGGTTACGTCATCAAACGCAAAACGGGTACCGCGCGGATACTCGGGGGCCACACCATACCCCAGGTTCACCACGAGGAAAGGCTGCTGGTCGGTGCCCTCGAAGAATTCAGCGGCAATACCGTCGAAATCCGCGCCGGTCATGGGGCCCGCATCCAAACCGAGAGCGCGCACGGCGGTAATAAAGTAGCCAGCCTGAAGTGCAGAGCTCAGCGCGCCTGCGGGAATACGCGCCTCTTCAGCCTCGTAGTAGGACTCAAAGGCAGCGGCCTGAGGCGCGAATTCCCCAAAACGCTTCTGCCAGTTCTTATCGAAGGCCAGCACAGCGGTCACGGGGGCGTTGAGGGTCTTCTCCTTATTCCCGTCCATCATGTGCTTGACCAGGCGCTCGCGAGCCTCATGGGTCTTTACCCAGGTGATGCGCAGCGGCTGGCTGTTAAAAGCAGTGGGGCCCATAACGGCCAGCTCATAGATTTTCTGCAGCTGCTCGTCGGTGACGGGCTGCTTGGTGAATGCGTTCACGGTGCGGGGTTCGTTGAAAAGGGCGTTGAGCTGTTCGTCGTTCAGGCGAGTCATGATGAGGCTCCTCTAATTGTTACCTTTAGAAACTTTACAGATAAAACATTACCCTGCTACCGGGGGCCGGTCAAACATCACCGTAAACATCCTCTCCCTCACTGTGCGCGATCCTTAGCCCTGTATTTACCAGAGATATACCAAGCGCAGACGTGCCACTCGGAAGGCTTCAGTGCACCGCGCAACACCTCACCGTTGTTTACCTGACAGAAAATGTAGCGCGAAACATACAGGAACAGTCCACACTATGAACACCCCAACTGTACTGGCAAAGCCCCAGGTGGCACCCCATATTCACCATCACAGGGGTCTTCTCGCCAAGCCGCCATAGCCACGACAGCCCACCATGACCTAAACCCCACTGCGCACCGCACATTTTCGGGATAATGGAACCATGCCCGACGCTCTAGCACCTTTCTCGCCCGCCACTCAGCAATGGTTCCGCAACGCTTTTGGCACCCCGACCGCCGCGCAGGAAGGCGCTTGGGAGAGTATCAGCAAGGGCGAAAACGCGCTTATTATCGCCCCCACGGGTTCCGGTAAAACCCTTGCCGCTTTTCTGTGGGCGCTCGATGCGCTCTACCGCGACAAAAGCACAGAACCGGGTCAGCGCGAGCTTACGGCATCGGCTCAGGCGCGGAAAAACGGGGGCGCTCGGGAAACACAAAAGACTAAGAAGCAGCGTGCGGGCGGTACGCGCATCCTGTATGTTTCGCCCCTGAAAGCTCTCGGGGCGGATGTGGAGCGCAACCTGCGCGCGCCGCTTGCGGGGATTGCGCATACGGCGAAGGAATCCGGGCGAACCCCGCCCGATATTACCGTGGGTATTCGGAGCGGTGACACCCCGGCGCGTGAGAGGCGGCAGCTGATCAGCAACCCGCCCGATATTCTGCTGACCACCCCCGAATCGCTCTACCTTATGCTGACCTCTGCGGCACGTTCGACACTCACCGGCGTGACAACTGTGATTGTGGACGAGGTGCACGCCCTGGCGGGGACCAAGCGCGGGGCGCATCTGACGGTGTCCCTAGAGAGGCTCGATCAGCTGGTGGAGCGACCGGTGCAGCGCATCGGGCTGTCGGCAACCGTGAACCCGCCCGAAGCCGTCGCCACATTTTTAGGCGGGGTTCACCCGGTGACAATCGTGGCGCGGCAGGTGCCCAAACGTTGGGATCTGCGGCTCTCGGTACCCGTGCCGGATATGGCGGCGCTCGGCGGGGCAAACGATTACGGGCAGGGCAGCTATGCCCCCGGGGAGCAACGGGCACCACGCGGGCAGGATTCGCCCGGCCCAGCCCCGAACGCCCCGGATTTACAGGTTCAAGCAGCCGATAATGCGCCACCCTATACGCTTGCGGATGCTATTGGCACCTTCCCCGGCGAAGAAGGATTATCTCTTGAGCATCCGAACAGCTCTGCCGAACAAGACGGTACTGCGAGCGCGGCAGCGAGTGCAGGAGCACGGAAGCCAGCCGGTGAGGGCGAGCGCGCATCCGGGTATCGTGCCTCGATTTGGCCCTATGTTCAGGAACGCATCGTGGACGATATCGAGAATAATCGTTCTACGATCGTGTTCGTGAACTCGCGTGGGCTTGCCGAAAAACTTACCGCGGCTCTCAACGATATTCATGTGCGACGTGAGCTCTCACGGCGCGAGCTTGCGGGTGAGCCCCTGCCTGAGATTGGTGAGGAGCCAGATATTGCGCCGTTGGCGCGGGCGCATCACGGTTCGGTGGCGAAGGATCAGCGCACGCTCATCGAAGAGTCCCTCAAGAATGGTTCGCTACGGTGTGTGGTCGCCACAAGTTCCCTGGAACTCGGCATCGATATGGGGCATGTGGATGCGGTTATTCAGGTGGCATCCCCGCCGTCGGTGGCTTCCGGTCTGCAGCGGGTGGGTCGTGCCGGGCACCGCGTGGGCGAGGTTTCGCGCGGGCTTTTTTATCCGAAGCATCGCGGGGATTTGTTGGGCTCTGCCGTAGCTCTGTCCGGTATGCTCGCCGGATCTTTAGAACCGCTTACCGTTCCCGCAAACCCGCTGGATGTGCTTGCCCAGCAGACCGTCGCCGCCTGCGCTCTGGGGCCTATCGGGGTGGATGTCTGGTACGAGGCGCTGCGCCGCACCGCCCCTTTCGCGAACCTTTCGCGCGCGCTCTTTGACAGTACTTTAGAAATGCTGGCGGGCAGGTACCCTTCCGATGAGTTTGCGGAGCTTCGCCCGCGTATTATTTGGGATCGCACCGCCACCGCTGATGCGCCAAGCGGCACGATTGAGGGGCGGCCCGGCGCGCAGCGGCTTGCAGTGACTTCGGGCGGGACGATTCCCGATCGTGGGCTTTTTCCTGTCTATCTGGCCGGTTCTGAGGATTCCAAGGTGCCTAAACGGGTGGGTGAGCTGGACGAGGAGATGGTCTACGAGTCGCGGGCGGGCGATGTGATCGCCTTGGGTGCGAGCAGTTGGCGCATCGAGGACATTTCGCACGATGCGGTGCGCGTGAGCCCCGCACCCGGCGAGCCTTCACGCCTGCCGTTTTGGCATGGTGAGCGGGTGGGCCGCCCTGTGGCGTTGGGCCGTCGTCTGGGACAGTTTACCCGCGAGTTAGCGAAGTCTGCGGGCGCTGAGTCCGGAAGCGAAGGCGCCTCAGCGACGGCTGCGATACGCGCCGAGCTGACCCGGTTAGGGCTGGATTCTTGGGCGAGCGATAATTTGCTTGCCTATATTCGGGAGCAGCGCGAGGCTACCGGCGTGGTCCCCACCGATACGCGGTTTGTGGTGGAGCGCTGCCGCGATGAACTGGGAGATTGGCGCGTTATTTTGCATTCGCCGTACGGATATCCGGTGCATGCACCTTGGGCTGTGGCGGTGAGCGCCCGCGTGCAGGAACGGTACGGTATTGATGCCAGCGCACTTGCGGCAGATGACGGTATTGTGCTGCGTATTCCCGCGGTGGAAGATACCCCGCCGGGTGCTGAGCTTTTTCTCTTCGAGCCCGATGAGCTAGAGGAGATTGTCAAGGAGCGTGTGGGCGAATCGGCGCTTTTCGCATCTCGTTTTCGAGAGAGCGCCGCCCGTGCCCTGCTTCTGCCGCGCCGCGATCCGGGCAGGCGCACTCCCCTATGGCAGCAGCGCCAGCGTTCGGCGCAGCTGCTGGATGTTGCGCGCAAATACCCCGATTTCCCGATTCTGCTGGAAACCGCCCGCGAATGCTTGCAGGATGTATATGATGTTCCTGCGCTTCTTCAGCTGCATCGGGATATTGCCGCGCGGCGCATCAGCCTGTCGCAGGTGCAGACCGAGGGGCCTTCGCCTTTTGCCCGCACCATGCTTTTCGAGTACGTGGCGGAGCATATTTACGATACGGATGCACCCGCCGCCGAACGCCGCGCTGCCGCTTTGGCACTGGATCCGGCGCTTTTGGCGGAGCTGCTGGGTACCGCTCAGCTGCGCGATCTGCTGGATCCGCAGGTGATTCTTGAGGTTCAGGAGCGTCTTCAGCGCACCGGGGCGAAGTATCGGGCACGCGGGGTTGAGGGCGTGGCGGATCTTCTGCGCCAGCTCGGTCCGCTCACGGCGAGGGAGCTGGCGCTGCGGCTGCGCGGGAATGAGGGGTCCGGGGCTGAGGCCGCGCCCGAGATCTCTCGAAGCACCCCAACAGGCAGTAAAAATCAATCTAAAAAGGTTGATGTTTCACATGAAACAGGGGATTCAGCCGAAAATACCGACGGGGGTCTGCCGGAAGAAGACCTTGAAACTACCCCGCACGCCACCGCCGAAGAGGCACGCGAGCTGGCGGAAGAGCTGGTCGCATCCCGCAGGGCATTCGTTATTAATCCGCGCTCGAACACAGCGGGTAGCACGGAACCGATCTATGCCGCCGTGGAGGACGCCGCGCGGCTGCGCGACGGGTTAGGGCTGCCGCTTCCGGTCGGGATTGCTCAGGCGTACCTCACGCCGGTCGTCGCGCCGCTCGAAGACCTAATCTCGCGGTATGCGCGCACGCACATCCCCTTTACCGCAGCCGAGGCGAGCGCCCATTTCAGCCGTATTACGCCGACGGGTTCGGGTGCTATTCTGCCGGTTTTACGCGCTTTAGAGACACAGAATCGGCTGTTCTCGGGCGAGTACATGCCCGAGGAACTGCGTGTATCTCGCGCGGAGGCAGCCGATACGATACCGCTCTCCCCCGAGCCCACGGCAAGCCTGGAATGGGTGGATGCCGAGGTGCTTCGCCTGCTTCGTGCCCGGTCTTTGGCGGCGCTGCGCCGCGAGATTGAGCCGGTACCGCAGCGTGCCTATGGCGCGTTCCTGCCCGCCTGGCAGGGAGTGCGCACGCAGACGGTCAAGGTTTCGCGCAGGCTCGCAGAAACCACGGAGTACGGTGCGTATTACGAGCCCGAACGCACGGTTCAGGTTCTCACCGAAAACAAAGGTTCATCCGCCGAGGCATTAGAGGGTCGCGAGGGCCTGCTGACGGTCATTGATCAGCTGGCCGGGGTGCGTGTGCCCGCCTCTGCCCTGGAGACCCTCGTCTTGCCAGCCCGGGTACGTGATTATTCGCCGCAGCTCTTAGATAGTCTGTTGGCCAGCGGAGAGGTGCTTTGGCGCGGTGAGGGCGAAATCTCCGGCGATGACGGCTGGGTGAGCCTGCATCTTGCCGAATCCGCCGAGCTGACCCTGCCCGATTTTTCCCGCACGCAGGCCTTGGATGAGCTGGGTCCGGTGGAGCACGCCGTCTTTGAGGCGCTTTCCGGCGGCGGGCTGTTCTTTATTCCGCTTCGTGAGCGCGTGAACGACATCTTGGCCTCTCGCGCCGCCTCGGGCGAGGTTGTGCATTTTCCGGAAGCTTCGGAGGTGTCTGCTGCGCTGTGGCGCCTGGTGTGGGCGGGGTTGGTCACAAATGATACTTTCGCCCCGGTACGTGCCATGCTGGCGGGCGGGTCGAGTGCGCATCCGGTGCGGCCCGCCGCTCCCCTAGCGCGCCCGGTGCGCAGGCGCGGTGCCGCACGACTGTCGGCGGCGCGTACTTCTGCGGGTGCTTATCCGCGTAGGTATAGCGGCTTGGGCGGCACCCGCGCCAGCTCTTCTGACCCGCAGGTTTCGGCCCGGGATTCCGGACGTTTCAGCCATATTAGCCTTCCCCAGAGCCGCCCTCATACTGGGGGCACCGAGTCTTCGCAAGAGGCGGATGCAACCGTTACCGCCTATGCGCGCGCGGAGCTTCTTTTAGACAGGTACGGTGTGCTCACGCGCGGCGCGCTCGCCTCTGAGGATGTGCCCGGCGGCTTTGCGGCCCTGTACCGCGTCTATGCGGCTGCCGAAGAGCGTGCCCTGGTGCGGCGTGGATACTTTATCGAGGGGCTGGGTGCGGCTCAGTTTGCCTCCCCGGCAACGGTGGATGCGGTGCGCTCCTACGCTAATATTGGCGCTGATAATCCGCAGAATACCGGAGTAAAGCGAACAAAAACCGAGGAAGTATTCGGTGTATTTGAGGGTGTTCTGTTGGCGGCTACAGACCCGGCGAATCCCTATGGCGCGGCGCTCACATGGCCTTCCGTCCCCAGCTTGCTCTCGGCCTCTTCTACACCCGGCGGTACGGAAGAGGCTGCGCACGAAGGCACAGAGACCGCTCGGTCCGTGCGGCATCGTCCGGGGCGTAAGGCGGGTGCCTGCCTCATCCTGCTCGATGGTGAAGCGGCCCTCTATCTGGAACGCGGCGGCAAAACCCTGCTGTCTTTCACTGCCGACCCTCTCAAACTTGAGGCTGCGGTCCCGCTGCTGGCGCGCATCGTGCAGGCGGGTATTGCTGAGAAAATCGTGGTGGAAAAACTCAACGATTGCGATATTCTGGCGACCCCGGAACCGCCGACTCATCGGGGAGCGTCGAAGACCGATTCTAACCGGCTGACCGAGCATCCGGTGGTGGCGTTACGGCGCGCACTGCTTGCACAGGGCTTTTACACAACCCCGCGCGGTCTGCGGATGCGCCGCTCCCTCTAAAATACTGGGGTACCTAAGCATCTGGGGTATCCAGATATGTGGGTGCTTTAAACGCAGAAACCCGCATCAAGGGAACCGAAATATTTTCGGCAGCTCCCGATGTGGGGTCTCGTAGAGAGGCTCTAGTAGCCGCCTCCGGTGAGGTTATCGGCGGCGCCCATACACAGTTCGATAGCTTCTTCGGTGCGCATTGCCCGCGCCCCCGCCGAGACACGCCCGCGTGCTTTCCCCTGCACCACGTGCCGGGCGAAGTAATCGACGAGGTACATCCATCCGCCAAGTATCATGCGGGTGCGGTCGTTCACGGGCATGCCGGTGCGGTGCAGCATCCATTTGAGGTACTCATCCGGGGTGTCGGGAACGTCGCTGGTGGCTTCGGTGCCGCGCCCGGCCACACGGTCAAAATAGGCGTGTAACGCCGTGTGCAGCGCATCCTGCGGGTCTTCGTGATGTTCACTGAGGGTTTCCAGAACCGCCCGGGCTTCACGGCGAGTCACAGCAGCAGCCAGGGACTCCTTGCCGGGGAAGTAATGGTACAGCAGAGCACGGGTAATCCCGGCTTCCTTGGCGATGTCGAGCATGGAGGCGCCTACCACTCCGCGCCGGGCAAAATGTGCGGCGGCAACATTAATAATCTGCTCTTCGCGGGCGGCGGGGGTCAGCCGCGTACGGTGCGGCACAGGAAGCTTCCTTGTCTTATTTTTAGTGTGGTTGGGTGCGTCTTGACTCATTTCGGCTTCGTTGCGTATATAGTGTTCCATAATTGTCCCTTATATGTTCGATTGCTCGAACCCTCTTTTTTCAATCCTACCGCTTCACCCTGAACGGCTGTGGGTTTTCAGAAAATATGACGCTCAAACGGGCATCGGACGGCCATATTTAACGCCTCAAAAACTATAGAAAAAATCTATACTGCATAAACTTCAGCTTTAATTAGACAGATAAAGTGGGTATTTCGGGGGAAATATTACGCCAACGGGGGCCGCCGGTAGAATCGGCGTATGCCCAGACGAGCCACACGAGACACTAAAACCCCGCCGCTGCCCCAGCGGGCGGGTATTGACCCGGTAGCGTTTACCCTCCCCAATGACCCGGGGGCCGCGCTTGACATCGCGGGGTCAGCGCACCCCCATCAGCCGGTGAGAACTGTTGCAGATTTTTTAGTGGCCCGGTTCTACCCGCATAACCCGCGAGTTATTACTGACCGTCTTGAGCGCGGGGAGATCCGCACCGATAACGGGCGTATCCTCACCGGCGATTCACCGTACGTTCCCGGGCTCACCATCTGGTACTACCGGGAACTGCCCGAGGAGCCCCAGCTCCCCGATGACCTGCCGGTACTCTACGAAGATGAACATGTGCTGGCAGTCGATAAACCGCATTTTCTGCCCACCACCCCGCGCGGGGCGTTTGTGGCCCAGACGGCCCTCACCAAGCTGCGGGTACGCGAGGGAAACCCGCTGCTGGTGCCGGTTCACCGGCTGGACCGGGCGACGGCGGGGGTGCTGCTCTTCGCCAAGACGGTTCCGGCGCGGGGATTATTTCAGACCATGTTTGCCCGCCGCGAGGTCTTCAAAGAATACCTGGCGGTGGCACGCCCCATACCCGATCCTCAGGTGCGCGCCGCAGCATTATCGGGTGAGCTGACGGTGCGCACCCGCATTGAGAAAATACGGGGTGAACTGCAGGTGCGGCAGTGGGATCAGCCATCGTGTGAGCGGGAACTATTGAACCCCAACGCCACCACCGGGGTGCGCATCCTCACAGTTTTCGATGCGCCCGGTGCACACCATACAGCCGATACCCCTCAGCACACCGGCACAATCGCGCACCCAGCACCGGGCTGCCCCGTCACAGGTGGGCAGCTGGCACTGTACCGGTTACGCCCGCACACCGGTAAAACCCACCAGCTGCGCGCCCACCTGCACCTGCTGGGGGCACCCATTGCAGGGGATGTGCTCTACCCGAAGGTGCTGCCGCCAGCCGATGCCCCGGAGCTGCCGCTTCAGCTAGTGGCGCACCGACTGGAGTTTGAGCACCCAGTCACGGGCGAGCGGGTGCGGTTACGCAGTATGCGGAAGCTGGCTCTTCTACCGTCATAATCCACCATAAATTCAGCCCTGAGGCCATAAGCCTGCACGTGAAGGCGAACATTTCCCACAAGATGGGATAATGTCAAAGGTAAATAAGGGTAAAGTATAGATGAGCAAAACTGTCTCGGCCCCCGGGAAAGGCATTTATGGAATCCACTCACACATCGCAGGCGCCCACCCACACCGCAGCCGACTACGCCCAGCGTGCGGCTGATCGTGCCCGGTTAGCCGCGGATTCGGTGCTTCACCAATTTGCGCACCGTCCCTTGGGCGTGCCCGGAACGCTTCTTGGTTCCGTGCAGGTGCCCGAAACCCGGCCCCTCAGCAAACGGCTTAAAGACTGGCACTACTGGTGGCAGGCGCATTTTTTGGAGTGCGTGGTAGACGCCGGGGAACGCGAGCTGCACGCCGGTAACCGGCTGGGTGCCTCAGAATGGCTTTCGCGCGCCCGCGCGCTGGTGCGCGGCATTAACGCCCGAAACCTGGGCACATTCGTGAACGGCTTCTACGACGATATGGCGTGGCTGGCGTTGGCCGCCGGTCGCATGAATGAGCTGTCCCGCGCCATGAACGGCGGCGAAGGTGATACCGGTGCGCAGGACGCCGGGAACGTTCTGTTCCCGCAGCTGCGTTCCGGCATGTCACCCTACGGTGGGGTGAGCTGGTCAAAGCAGAAACGGGATTTCATTAACACCCCGGCGACGGCCCCCACCGCCCTGGCGTTCGCCCGCGCCGGTGACGTCGCCGACGCCTCCGCCCTGGTGACCTGGCTCAATAACACCCTGTGGGATGCAGAGCGTTCACTCTACATTGACGGGGTGAACGTGCGCACCGGCAAAGTCCGTGATGTGGTCGGTGCCCGCGACATCGACTTGGATTATGAGCAGAATATTTACACATACAACCAGGGTACGGCTCTGGCCGCGCTGCTGGCGGTCGCAGAACGCAGCCCCGAGCAGGCACACTCCCTGGTACGCCGTGCCGAGCAGCTGATTGTGGGTATTGTGACCCACCTGAGCGAGGAGTTCGTGTTCAGCGACGGCCATCGCGGGCGTGTGCTCGCATCCGGCGGTGACGGCGACGGCGCGTTGTTTACCGGCATCCTGGTGCGGTACTTAGCACAGGCGGCACAGTGCGAGCTGCTGAGCAAGGATGCACGCCTGCTGGCGGCCTCGCTGGTGCACGGCAGTGCCCGCGCAGTGTGGGAAGGGCGGCGCGAGTTCGACCCCGAGCTGCCGCTGAGCGAACCGGGTGTGAACACCAGCGAAATCCGCGGCGACGCGGTGGCGGTGTTCTCCCCCAAGTTCACGGAGCAGGCGCACACGGTACTGCCGGCGGGCACCCCCGTGGAGCTCTCCGGGCAGCTGCAGGCATGGATGGTGCTAGAGGCATCAGCCCTGCTGACGCGCGTATCCTAGACGGTGCGCCCCCCAGGGCGGGCGCGCTAACGTCACCAAAATTACCGTTTTTATTCTCTGTGCGGGTTCTTCGCGCGGTATTTCCGCGCGCCAATGCCCGGCGGCGAGCACCCCTCCCACGGTGGAAAGGCACACATGAGCAGCAGCAATAGCGAGTTTCCCAACCCCGGTTTCGGGTTCACCGTCACCAGCCGCCTGGCCGAGACCGCATCCCCGTCTGCTAAGCGTGTGGAGGCTAACGGCGGGCAGTTTTTGGGGCGCACAGGTGTGATCCGCACCCCGCACGGCGATATTGAGACTCCCGCCTTCACGCCCGTAGGTACGAAAGCGACCGTCAAAGCGGTGCTTCCCGAAGCGATGAAGGACCTCGGGGCGCAGGCGCTTTTGGCGAACGCCTACCACCTGTATCTGCAGCCCGGCCCCGAGATTCTGGATGCCGCCGGCGGGCTGGGGCGGTTTATGAACTGGGACGGGCCAACCTTCACCGACTCCGGCGGGTTCCAGGTGATGAGCCTGGGGTCGGGGTTCAAAAAGGTGATTGACATGGGAACCGTTGCCGACGCAAAGGGTGCCGACGGGCGCCCGATTGGCGACGACGATGTGGCTCACGGCAAAGAGCGCCTGGCACATATTGATGATGACGGCGTGAACTTTAAGTCCCATATCAACGGGTCTATTCACCGTTTCACCCCCGAAGTTTCAATGCAGGTGCAGCATCAGATCGGGGCAGATATCATGTTTGCCTTCGACGAGCTGACCACTCTGTACAATTCCCGCGGGTACCAGGAAGAGGCGCTGGAACGCACCCGTCTGTGGGCGCTGCGCTGCATTGCGGAGCATGAACGGCTCACGGATGAGCGCACGGGCAAACCCTACCAGGCACTTTTTGGGGTGATTCAGGGCGCGCAGTATGAGGATTTACGCCGCAAAGCCTGCCGCGATTTAGGTGCCATGCCGTTCGATGGGTTCGGTATCGGTGGTGCCCTCGAAAAGGAGAACCTGGGTACCATTGTGCGCTGGTGCGCCGAAGAACTCCCGGAGACTAAACCCCGCCACCTGCTGGGTATTTCTGAACCGGACGATATTTTTGTGGGGCTGGAAAATGGTGTGGACACCTTCGACTGCGTCTCACCCACCCGCGTGGCGCGTAACGCGGCGCTCTACTCCCCCACCGGGCGTTTTAACGTGACGAATGCCCGATTCAAGGCAGATTTCTCGCCCATCTATGAGGGGTGCGACTGCTACACGTGCGCACACTATACACGCGCCTATCTGCGGCACCTATTCAAGGCGGATGAGCGGCTGGCGGCAACCCTCGCCTCCATTCACAATGAGCGGTTTATCGTGCGCATGGTCGATGATGCACGCGCCGCGATCGCCGACGGCACCTACTTCGAGTACCGTGACGAATTCCTCGGCAACTATTACTCTGGGAAGAAACCATAGCTACGAAAGGCCTACTGTGAGTGTTACGAAGGTACCTGATGAAGAGCTGCTCGTGTTTGACCACGAGATCGCGGCAGACCCCAAACGGGTGTTTACCGCCTACCTTGACCCCTCACAGCTACACCGCTGGTACGGTCCGGCGGGGTGGCGGGCCCAAACAGACGACCTTGTTGTGGAGTCCGTAGTGGGCGGTATTCAGCGGGTGCGGATGGTGAACGATTTCGACCCGGGGGCCACCTGCGTGCTGCAGAGCAGGTTCCTGGCTATTGAGCCGTACCACGAGCTGGAGTACGCCGAACAGCTGCCAAACCACCTGGGTGAGCCCAGCGACATTCTGGTGTATTCCCGGTTCCGTTTTCACCCCGAGACGGTGATTACTCCCGAGGGCGTGGGTGAGGGCACGCGCATCACCGTGGAGATCGGCCCCATGCCCCCGAACGTTCACGAGGAGGTACGCACCAGCTGGTGTTCCACCTTCGCCCGGCTGGATGCGCTGCTCACCGAACACGACGACCCTGAACAAGAAGATGCCAGCCCCGAACAAACGGATGACGGCCCCGGCCAGGCATCGGGCCCTCGCTAGAGGCAAGCCGCGCATCGCCTCATTCTTGGCCCTATGTGGCGCGGGGTGCCGCACACCCCCTATACTAAAAATGACTCCAGTCACCCTCGAATTGGATAGGATCATGATTATTCAGCGCCGCTGCTACGAAAACGACCGCTAATACCCACGGCACACGCACACCCGCGAACACTGACGACGCGGGTTCTACACGTATGCCGTCAACACCCCACAGGTATAAAAGCACTCGACGTTTTCAAGGAACAAACACATGACCCCCAATACCCCCGCCAGCGCGCCCAAAAACCCGTTACGGGCCAACACAGCATTTCAGCGCACCGCTGCGGCCCTCGCCCTCAACCAGCTCTCAGACGCAATGTCTCTCATCACCATCACCTTCATGGTGATAGCGATGAACGGCTCCCCCGAGCTCGCCTCCCTGGTGCTTTTCTGCTGCAGCTTCACCGCAATCACCGCCGGTATTATTTCCGGCACCATCGTAGACCGTATGACCCCGCGGCGGGCACTCATCCTCTCATGCGCCACCCAAACACTGGGTTGGGTGGGCGTGCTTGCCCTCAGCATGAGCGGGTCCCACTCTATTGTGGTGCTAACACTTATTCTGGTGCTGCTGACCGCCGCATCCCAGCTGGATTACCCCAGCGAGCAGAAAATCATTGCCGCGACCGTTCCCGTCACGGATCTTGGGCGCGCCTCAGCCATAGGGCAAGCACGCGAATCAGCCGCCAGCCTATTCGGGGCACCAATCGCAGGATTCATCGCGGGGATATCGCTTCACCTGCTGCTTGCGGCGCAGGGGCTGCTCAACCTGGTGGCCCTCGCCGTGGTTCCCAGCCGCAGAAGCATCGACCAGTACCGGAAGACGAAAAACAACAGCGACGACCCCGCGCCCGGCGGCAGCACCGTATCGGCCACCGACAGCGCGGCACCTGAAACGACCTCCGGGATACTCGCGGACTTCAAAGACGGGTGGCGGCGAGTACTCGCCGACAAAACCCTACTGGCAATAGCCGCCGTGACCGGAATAGCAAATTTTGCGACCACCGGTATTCCGCTCACCCTCATCTACTACTACCAGTCGGCTGGCTTCTCAGCACTGTGGGTGGGGGTACTCATGGGCGCCTTCGGGGCGGGCGTACTCACCGGCTCCACCCTGGTAGGTTTTCTCACCGACCGGCTGGCGCTGAGCACCCTGGGGATATGCGCCGTGGGTACGATCGCGGCAGGGCAGCTCGCCGCAGTATTCATACACCCCACATTCTGGGCGACAGCCGTTGTGTTCGCGCTCGCCGGGGTGCCGCTACCGGCGTTTAACGCCAGCATTATGGCCTACGTGAACGCCACCACCGACGAGGCCGCAATAGGCAGGGTACACTCGGCGCTGGGCGTGCCCGTCATGGCGCTAATGCCCGCAGCGACACTCGCCGCCGGGGTGCTTTTCGGTGCCTGGGGTGCTGGCACCACCCTACTGTTCTTCGCCGTATTCATGGTGCTTTCGCTGGTGCTTATGCTCGTACAGCCGGGCCTGCGCACCCTTCCCAAGCTCTCCGAGCTGGAAGACGTGAACTCATAGTCCGCGCCCCTCACCGGCAGAAAAAGGGGGAACAAATCGCAGCCAACACAAAGGCGCTTTAGCGGCAGATAACGGTTTCGGGCCGTTGTCTGCCGCTAAAGCGCCTTAAGAAGGAACCAGCAGTAAATAGCTGCGGCTACTGGGCTGCGGCACCAGCAGCCGACTCAGAAGCCGCCGCGGTGCTCGGGGATGCGCCAGGCTGCGCAGGGGCAGTACCGCCGCCCTGCTGCTGGGAGGCTGGGTTGCTCAGCTGTGCAGTAAACTTCACGCCCCCATTAGCCGCCGTGCATTCGGCAGAGCTGGACTGCTCATTCCATGAACACTGGGCATCCTGAATGGTCTGGCTGGCGCGCGAAGCCGCCGAGGTATTCACGTACTCCTGCATCACCGTCAGCGCGCGGTCACACACTACCGCACCGTTCTGTACGGTAACGACCGCACTGCCATTCTGCGCCTGAATATTGCCGCAGCTCTCGCCTGCACGGGCTATTCTCTCGGTGGGAGCCTGGGGGTTCTTGGGGTTATTGTTGGCACCGCCCTGCCCGGAGCCTGCGGCGGCGCTGGCGCTTTCGCCAGCCGCTGCGGCTGTGGGTGCCCCTGCGGCAGCCGAGCTGGTGGTGATAGTGCCCCAGGTGGGTTCGTCAGATACCGTGGCGGGGGCGGTACCAACCGTGGGCTCCTGCGCGGCGGTACTCACCCGCGGGGATGCGCTCGCCACAGAAGCACTCGCAGAGGCGCTGGCGCTGGCGCTGCTTGAGGCGGCTGATGAGCTGGGGCTTTCCTGCGCTTTCTGATCTCCTGACGAGCATGCTGTTAGCGCCAGAGCGAGCGCCGCACCAACGGCGAGAACCGGGTAAGCTTTCACGGGGTTTTCTCCTTGATTTATCGGGGTGTAATAAGCCGGGTTTAATTTTACCTCTCCCCGCCGGGGACTCTTACCCCGCACCGGCTGCGCACCAGTGCATACAGCAGCAGGTTCGCCACCGCCGCACCGGTTGCCGTCGCGCCGCCGATCATGACAATAGTGCGCGCATCCCCCAGTATTCCCGGCGTACCAAGCAGGTCACCCACAAGCACCATCGAGCTGAACAGCGAGCCGATAAGAGCCCAAGACTGCCCCTGGCGATGCTCGGGTACCTGCATATACACCATGTCACGAATACCCATGTTGTGGATCGAGTTGAAGAACCCGCCTACCAGGAACCCAGCTCCTACAATCCAAGGGTTCGCCACCAGCCCTTCCAGCAGAATCACGGCGCCGATAAAGAATCCGCCCCACAGAATCGCGTTCACCAGCTGCGGTTTGTACCATCCGCGCCCGTAGAAAACGCTGGCGATGAGCGCGCCGACAGCCCACATTGCCAATACGAGCGAATACTCGAATGCGGTGTTTGTGATGGATTGCAGGTAGAACACCCCGGCGATGCCTTCCATCGTGGTGGAAGCGACCACGACCGCCATCACGGGTAAGAAAACCACGAGGGCGCGGGCGCTGGAAATAGCCGAGAATCCTAGGAAAATATCTTTAAAACTATCGCGTTTAATCGCATCGGACAGCTCATGATCGGGTTGTGCTGGCACGTTAAACCAGGCGATGACTGCCGCGACCAGCAAGAGCGCCGAAGAGCCTACTATAGTGGCGGTCATATTCCAGGTAGCGAAGAAGGCACCCACAGGCGGGGCTACGATCGAGCAGAACGAACCGATTCCCACAATAGCGGCGGATGCGCTCGACGGGGTCATACCCGGCGCTTTCGGCAGTAGTTTGAATTCGGCGGCGTTGGTGAGATTTCCGGCGGCTCTGTTGAGCACGCTCATGGCAACGATAGTGACCGGATGCGGGAAAAACGCAATGACCGCTACGCAGAGCGAGGATACGGCCAGGGAGCCAGACCAGCAGGCCCGCCCCGAAAAACGATCGGCGACCCAACCCGTGAAAGGACCGAAGAGTATGCCGGTGAAGAACCCGCCGACGGCCATGACGGTGAGCCACCAGGGCTCGGCAATGCGCGAGATATAAACGATGAGGATCAGCCCGAAGGATGCGTCCGCGAATCCATCGATCAGGGTGATGAGCAGAAGGGGAGTTTTGACGTATTGAGCTAGTTTTTTCATGTTTTCGTTTCGGTTCAACACCAGGGGTGTAAGACATCTATAGGCTGTGCCCTGCCGCCTGCGCTTATTACGCTAGTAGTTTTACGCAATACTAATCTCAAACCCCTCTAGGGTTAATGAATTCAAAGTTATATTTTTCTTATGCGTGCAGATCGTCACTTCAATAAGATTACCCAGCGCGTCTCTTTGGCATTCCACACTGTGAATGACCCCTAAATCCTCATTGGTAATATGCATTAGCGTAAAAATATCGCCCTCTTCAATGTCGAAAAGACAAGTAATCTCATCGGCCAGTTCTACTTCTATATCTCCATCATTGGAGGAAAACACCGCGAAGCCGTCCTCCAGCTCGAAAAAGAGCCACCGGTACATGGGCTGATAAAACTGCTTCCCACCGGTGTTTTCCGTATACCCTGAGACAATAATTCCATGCACTGATTTTTGTAAAATATTTTTAAACATGGCTAGTGTAGAATCCTTTATTCATGAGTTATGTCTTCTCTATTTCGGGGCCACTATTAACTATTAATCCATTCCACCGCGTGCGCCAGTATTTCCTCTAAGTTATTGATGCCGCCGTAAGCAACAAAGTTATCGTTACAGGATTTTACTGACAGCCAGTTGTCCTCGGAACGGTCAACGAAAATATTCATGCTTTTCTTATCGGTCTCTCCCGTAAGAGAGACCGTCCACCCCGGGTTATCTAAGGTATCAATTTCAACCCCGTACATATGCTCCCAGGTTCCGTCGCATTTTGATTGATACCATTGCTGTAAAGCTTTTAATAAATCACCCATCGGCTTAGCCCTTTTATTGTATTTATCTAAAGAAATACCAGCTGCTAACTCGAATTTATGTATTTATTGTATGAGACAGGTTCGGTGTAACCCAAGAAAAACCGATAAACTAAGCAGAAGCCACCGCCTAAATACACACCAGCAGCACTTGGTACACCACCAAGTACATCCGCTACAGCTTAGTTTTTATACTAGTAAACTTCGTGGCTCCCCAAGGAGCGCGCCTTGTATATTCAGTACAAACATCTCCGCATCCCTCCAAGGGGAGCCACGCCACCGCATGTTACTGCCCGCCTGTGAGGCGCTTACTGGGTAATGGCTGTGGCCGACCCGTGACCGAGCATTTTGTGACCCTCCAGCATGGCGCGCTGAGACGGGTTCAGCCGTGCCAGCTGCTCGGCGGTTGAGTCCCAGAATGCCAGCACCGTAAAAGCACGCACACAGTCGGTGCCGTTGACGGGGTTAAGGATCTTATACCCCACCCGCACCGAGGCGGCTGTAATCTTCTCAATGCGCACCCGCACCGGTATGTTCTCACCCGTATACGGCAGCGGCGCCACGTAGCGGATACCGTGCTCAGCAATGAGCGCCTGCACCCCGTCGGCCATGGTCTCAAACAGCGGGATAGGCGGGGCGGGCAGGTTCTTCGGTTTCTGCCCGGACGATGGTGGCGGGCCGAATAGGGCGATACGTGCCTCTTCCATAATGGACAGGATGGCCACGTTATTTACGTGGCCGTAGGCGTCCATATCTCCCCAGCGTGGGGGCACGTATACGGTGATTTCACGGTCGGTGTGGTCTGTGGTTGTTTTGTTCGTGTTTTCTTCGCTCATAGTTCAACTGTACAGCGCGGGTGTGGGAAGCACTAAAGGCTCAGCGGCGCCTTATCCCGCAGGCGGTGTACAGAAGAGGCACGCACACTAATTGTGTTCTAACCATAATCATATACGGTGTAGATATACGGCATACCGCACATAAAATTGCTAAAGCTTATAGTAAAGGTTTTATATTTACTAAAATACTGCTCCCCGAAGGCTTCAATGCCTTCGGGGAGCAGACAACACACAGACATTTGAACGCATACAAGATCATACGGTTCACTAAATACTATATCTCTGCGGCCTCGGTAAAACCTCATTTTCGCGGGAATATTACATAAAATTCTGAAAATAATTACCACGGGTCGCCAAGCCCCGCACGCTCCTGTGCCAAGGTACGCGCATGGGGTACAGTTCCGGTGATGCAGCGGCGCGGGAATGTGCATACAATAACCGCAACCGTGCCGGGGACGGGGAGGCTGCCCGTTGTTGGGGCACCTGGTTTCCTGTGCTCTAGTGCCCAGTCTCAGCGGAGGTTTTATGGGCCTCAGCTTCCTCGTCAAGGGCCGCAGTGTGCTCGGCGGAAGCCTGCTGCGCCTGGGTGAACGCGTCCTCATCCACGGTGAGCGTGTGCTTGACCCGCGCGAAGTACACAATCGTCAGAACCAGGAAGTACCCCACGCCCACAATCGCGGGGACGAGCGAGCCGCGCACCATGAACAGGGCAACCCACACGGTGAAAAGCACCATGATGCCCACGCCCGCCGTCACGCGCCCGCCCCACAGGCGGAATGCTGAGCTTTCACCTTCAACCCGCCGGTACACAATATACGCGAGCAGAATCAGCACCCACACGGTGAGCGCACACACCATAATCAGGAAGATCATGGAGAGGAATGCTTCTTGCGGGCTGAACAACGCCAGCAGAATAGCGATAACAACGCCGCTGGTGGAAACCCATACGGCACGCGAAGGCACCCCGGAGGCGTTTACCGCAGCCAATGCACGGGGCGCCATACGGTCGGTTGCCAGCGAGTGCATCAGGCGGGCACCGGCATATAGGTTAGCGTTGGCCGAGGACAGCGCCGCAATGAGCACCACAAAGTTCACGAAATGCGCCGCGCCCGTAATGCCCAACTGGTCAAAAACCAGAACGAACGGGGAGGTTTCGACTTTCTCCCCCAGCTCACCCGCCGAACGCCACGGAATAATCGACACCACAATAAACAGCGCCAGCACGTAGAACGTTGCCAGACGAATCATCATAGCCTTCGCGCTGGAACGCACTGACCGGGCGGGGTCCTTGGCTTCTGCGGCGGAGATAGAGATCATCTCAATACCGCCGAAGGAGAACATCACGACCGCCAGTGAAAGCCAGACCGAACCGAACCCGTGGGGCATGAACCCGCCGTCGTTGAAAAGGTTGGCGGTGCCAGCCGCCGCATGCCCGGGAAGCCCGAAGAACACTAGGCACAGACCCACCAGAATAAAGGCGATCACCGAAATAACTTTAATGGACGAGAGGAAAAATTCGAGCGTACCAAAGGATTTCACGCTCGTAATGTTCAGGATAATAATTGCGACACCGAATACTGCGATGCCCGCCCACAGAGGCAGCTGCGGCCACCAGTAATTCAGGTAGGTGGCCACAGAGACCAGTTCCACGCCGGTAATGACCACGGTCGCCGTCCAGTAGGCCACCCGCGTCAGAAAACCGGCGTAGGGGCCAAGGTACCTGGTGGCGATGGCGCCGAAACCGCCTCGCACCGGGTAACGCACCGCCATTTCGCCGGTGGCCGCACCTATGACGGAGGCGAGCGCCGAACCGATAGCATACGCGAGAATAACGGCTGGCCCGGCCATGGCGATTGCCCGCCCGGACCCCAGGAACAGGCCGGTGCCAAGCGCTGAGCCCATGACGATCATGGTCATCTGCCCGTGTGAGAGGGAGCGCTTGAGTTCGGCACGGTCGGGGCGCTTGTGCGGGTGCTCGGCACCGGTTCTGGGTGATGCGGAGTGTTGAGGGTCGGAGTCAGTCATGGGGTTAGCCTTTCACGGAGATGCTGGGGAACTATGATGAGCGTGTTTGTGTTTCTAGGGTAGTACACCCGTCGCCGTCACTATAACCGCAAGCGGAGGATGAAATATCCTCTGCCCGCGGTTATAGCTCAACAGGCTACGCGTCTTCTTTCTGCGGTTCGGTAAATGCCTCCAGGTCGGCCCGTGGGAAACCGCCGCGTTTTTTCGCCAGCACCACGTAGAAAATGGAGATAATGGCGAAGAACACCACACCCACCTGCACGGATACTACGGCGCTCGAATCGGGAAGCATGAACAGGGCAACCAAGGTTGCAAGCACCCCGGCAAGCCCCACACCCGCCGTAATGCGCCCACCCCAGACGGTGAACCCTGAGGAGTTCCCCTGGTGCTTCTTGTACGCCTGGTAGGTCAGCAGAATCATGATCCATACCACCAGAATGCACAGGGTGACCAGGGCCATTAGCAGCTCGAAAATATTACTGATTTCTGCCACCGCCATAACAGATGCGACCACTACACCCAGGAAGGAAAGCAGAAGCGCGGTGACGGGCACACCGTTATGGTTCGTGGTGCCCGCGAACTGAGGCGCCATTTTATCGCCCGCAAGCGCGTGGAGCAGGCGGGTTGCCGCGTACAGTGAAGCGTTCGCGCCCGAAAGCGCGGCGATCAGAATCACGAAGTTGGTAATGTCTGCCGCATAGGGAATACCCAGTTCGGAGAACACCATCACGAAGGGTGACTGGCCGATGTCTTTGCCGGTCTGCGCCGCCTGCTGCCAGGGCATCAGGCACAGAATGATCAGCATTGAGAGCACGTAGAAGCTGGAGAGCCGCCAGATCATGGCTTTAACACTGGTGCGCACCGAACGCGCAGGGTTCTTCGCTTCTGCGGCGGAGATGGAAAGCATTTCAACGCCGCCGAAGGAGAACATCACAATTGCCATCGAAACCCAGACGGCGCCGGGACCGTTGGGGAGCAGCCCGCCGTCGTTCACGAGGTTTGCGGTGCCCGCCGCAGCGTGCCCGGGCAGGCCAACGAACACAAGAAGCAGCCCCAGCACAATAAAGACGATGACCGCAATTACTTTAATGGAGGAGAGGAAAAATTCGAGGGCGCCGAAGGATTTAACGCTCACCAGGTTCAGGATGAGAATCAGGATGCCGGAGGCCGCCACCGTCACCCACAGCGGGATATCGGGGAACCAGTACGAGAAATATTTGCCGACCGCCACGAGTTCGGCGCCGGTCAGCGGCACGGTGGTTGCCCAGTACGCCCAGCGGCCAATATACCCGGCGTAGGGGCTGAGGTATCTGGTGGCGATGGTGCCGAACCCGCCGGGAACGGGGTGGCGAACCGCCATTTCGCCCGCGCACGCCGCGATAATAGCGGCGATCATGGAGCCAACAGCGTAGGCGATGATAGCACCGGGTCCCGCAATTTTGATGGCGGAACCAGAGCCCAGAAAAAGGCCGGTTCCCAGGGCGAGGCCCATCGCGATCATGGTCATCTGACCGTGCGAGAGGGAACGTTTCAGTTCGCCGTCGCCGGTTGCGGGGTTATCAGCAGGCTTCACGGGGCCCTGTTCTGCGGTGCTCATAGGTTTCTTTCGGTGGGTTCTTGGTGCGGCACCTCACGCATTGAGTGTGCGCAGGGTACTGAATAACTATTACTCTCTGCGGGGGCGGGCGCAAACCCGCTGGCAGGGGCACAGGCGGGTTTACCGGGTTTTGGGTGGGGTTTTCACGCATCCGACCCCTAAAATCTCAATATGTGAAACATGGGGTGGGGGCTTCGGCCTGCTGCCTGGCGCAGCCGCCCCGCAGAGGGTCTCTTTGGCGGTACAGAATTTTAAAAGCAGCCGGGGCGGAGAACACGCAATCCTCCACCCCGCCATATGCTAGGCGCCCCGCATGACGTTTTAGCTCTTGTACTCGACTTCGTGGCGTTTGAACCAGCCAATCACCGGGTAGCTGATAGGCATGAGCACAATCTCAACCAGGCACTTATACACGTACCCGACCAGGGTGTAGCTAATGAACTGATCCAGGGTGGTAATCCCCAGAATAGGCGAAGCAATCGCACAGAAAATAATGGTGTCCGCCAACTCACCCACAAGGGTTGAGGCGATCATACGCGCCCACATGAACCGCCCGGAGGTGGCCTTCTTCATGGCGACCATCACCCACGCGTTCAGAAGCTGACCCGTCAAATACCCCAGCAGCGACCCGGCAAAAATCTGCCATACGGGACCAAGAATAATGGCGAACGCCTCTTGGTTCGCATAGTAGCTGGCGGGCGGCAGGGCGACGGTCAGCAGGAAGCACCCAGCAGCGAACGCCGCCGCCACAAACGAGGCGATAATAGCCCGGCGAGCGCGCTTAAACCCGTACACCTCAGAGAGCACGTCACCGAGCACATAGGCCAGCGGGTACAGGAAGAAACCGCCGTCACTGGGAATGAAGTTGCCGTTCGTGAACGGCGGGAACTCGAACGGCAGCGGCCCGAACTCAATACTCTTCGTGGCCGCAATATTCGAAATGATCAGAATCACGCAGGATGCGCCCAGCAGCAGGTCAAAATAGCGGCGTTTACCAGCCCAAGGGACGGGTACGTTCGTGGTATCGGGGCGCGCCTCATTGGTGGGTGTGGACATTCTTCTCCCTGGTAGGTTCTTTCCGTCACCGCACGCCGCGCCCAATATGCTGCTGCCCGTCGCCTCCGCAGGTGGGCGGGGCCCGCAGCCACACGACTGGGATACACGGCGTACACGGTCTTGTGCTGTATTGCCCGTCTGCCACCCGAGCATCACCCATTCTAACCCACGCCGACGCCTCCGCAACGCCACACGCCCGGCCATACCCGGTGCACAGGCCCCAGACCGGTTTTACATGGTTTTAGCGCGAGCGGTGGCCTCATCCCGTATCCGCTTCACCTGCTGGATGCGCCCCGCATTCTGCTGCACCCACTCACGGTTAGCTGATAGCACCGCCTGGTCAAGCTTCTCGAAATAGTGCAGCTTCTTATCGCACGCGTAGTCCGCGGCGGCCAGCTGCTGCTCTTTCGTATTGGTGAGAACACCTTCACCCCGGTACAGCCCGGCGATCGCCTCAGCCCGCTCAGCCACCAGCGGCGGCGCGCCCACATTATTAAAACCAGCATCCTCTAGGCACTGCTGGTAGGCGCCCCGGTTCTCATCGTGCACTTTGCGGGCCGCCTCGGCTGAACGCGCGCCCAGCTGCCTCAGATCGGGGTACAGCGCCTCATAGGTGGCGTAGTTCTCTAGGGAACCGAATACTTTCTGGATGGCTATACCTTTGCACCCGTACTCAGCCGGGTCAGCGGTGACCGCAATGGGGGTGAACAGGTTCGGGGCGGAGGGGGCCGTCGATTTGCCCCAGTCGTACTTTTGCGGGCGCAGGTTCCTGGAATCCAGTTGCGGGCGGGAACCGTACATGGCCTGCCGCTGCGCCGACGAGAGGTAGCTGAGGGTCGGGTAAGTTTCGGGGATCCACAGGGTGGTGGAGTAGCCGCGGAACTTCGCGTCCTCCTCACTCTCGAAACGGCCGCTGATTTCGGAAATACTCTCATGCGCCCGCAGCCGCGCCTCCCACCCTCCAGAGGTGAAACCGGCCTCACGCATGCACTGCGCGCCCACCTTCTGAAGCGCAGTATTAATCTCTGCGGGGCCGCTCAGGTACTCAAGCACAGCCTGCTCATCCCCTGAGGTTGCCTCCTGCTGTGTGGCGCCCGCCCGCCCGCTATCTATCCCGCCGCACCCGCTCAAAGCCAGCATGAGCGCGGCAGCCGCCAGCAGTGAGCGTTTACCTGTTCGCATGGTCCTACTGTTCCTTTGACGATGTTCACCGGTAGCCACCGTGGCTACCCTCCTCACTATCGTACGTTGAGGGTACGCACCTCATTGTCTTAAAACCACTGTACCTATTCTTTGTAAAAGCGGAAGCCACCCGGCGTATTGTTTCGGTGAGCTAAAACTTTTACCCTTGGGCTTTTGACTCTTCTATCAGCCCAAGGGCGGATAGAAGGAAAGGCATAGGTGTGGCTGGGGATTTGGCTAACACATTCGGTCTGGGATTCTTATGTTTTCCTGCCAGATGAGCATTAGCACATGCCTGCTCGTAATTGTCATAAGGAAAATTTTGAGGAATAGTTTTCTCATCTTTCTCCGAGACTCCCGATAGCTGACGATAGTGCCGTTGTGCTTCCTTCTGGTCTTGGTAGTTTTTGACTCGTGCATAATGTGCGTTAAGCCACACTTCAAAGCACGGTACGCTCACAACAGCAGCTATGTTTTCTCGCTGACAGTCTTTGATAAAACTCTGCATCTTTTTACTGCTGTGGTCGTCCTGATCCACCACGAGCCACACCTGATCATAGTTTTTGGTTGTTACTTTTGAGAGAACCCATAAAGGATCCCCCGGAATATCTTTGACCGTTACTGAGTATTTCTCGTGCGGCCCGTTGACCTTATCCCGTAACCATTCAAGGTAGCGAAGCTCTGTAACTTCCCCATTGGTCACAACTAAAACAGTGGTCTTTGTGCTGCGTTTTTTGGTGCTCTTAGTGCGACGGCTCATTGTTCCGCCTCTAAGAGAGCACGTAACTCAGACATGTATGTGGTGGGGATGGCCCCGAAAGCACCGGTGAGATACTGTTTCTGAATATTGCTCTTGGGACGGGTATCAAACTCTTCCAAGGAAAAAATTTCGCTCGCGCCTTCGTCATTTTTCTCGGTAAACCACACTTCAGAAGGATCAAGCAGCCGCATGGGGATATTTCCTAACAGTGTTGCATCATGCGAATTAAAAATCAGCTGCGCCCCGCTTTTATTCACGTCAGGATTTTTGAACATACTCACTAGCTCAGCCGCCAAAGTGGGGTGCAAGCTGGAGTCCAGTTCATCCACCACCAGCGTGATTCCTCGCTGAAGAGCCACCACCGCTTGGCTGACGAGAGCAAGCCAGCTGAGGGTACCATCGCTCTGCGCGTTAAGACCCAGCCGTGATTCCTTCCCATTAGCTCCGCGATGATACATGAAAATCGCGTTGGCTCCCTCCAACATATCCTCATCAGAAGGATGGAAATAAACCCCCGCTGCGTCCCTAACCTCTATCGCGTGAATCAGTTTAGGTGGTAGTTCCTGACGGTCTACCTCAATACGGGTAATACCAATGTCAGCTACCTGAGCCAGCACACTCAGGTAGCGCTCCCAATGACCAATATTGTCTAACACTTGGCGCATCAGTGTGACGGTATTCTTCCGACGAGAAGACACATTATTCGTCAGTGAGAAACTGCGAGTCAAAGTCTGTGCGATAGGGGCAAGGCTCTCGTGCCCATATTGCCGAGCAACCGCTAAAAACAGCTGATCTGGCTGCGTAATTTTGCTGACCTCACGGGTGGCACCTTTCAGCGAGGGCCCAGCCTTTACGGTAACTGTGGCGTTCTCTTGGGTGCGGCGTTCAAAGAGTAACCGTGCTGTACCTTTTGGGTAGGCGTGCATGGTCTCAAGGGCTATAGCACCACGTTTATCTGCCTGTACCCGATAGTCATAGCGCACCTGCTCGTGCGTGAAACTCAGCGTATAGGTGGTCTGCGGTTCAGGCGGGCCCTGAAGCAGATATGGGTAGTACAGGCGCTCGCCGGGCCTACGAATAGCCCGATTCAAGCTGACGAGAGCACGAATAATGGTGCTTTTGCCGGATGCATTCGCCCCAAAAATAGCAGCCACTCGGCTCGTGGCCTCCTCCCAGGTTTGCCCATTTTTTGGCACCTGCGTTTTGAGAGAGGGAAGCACCATCGACAGGCATGCTTCATCCCTGAAACATTCATAGTTTTCAACCGAGAATTCAAGAAGCATATACCCATACTAGCAAAATAAAGGCTTTTCTAGGAAAATTTTTCCTAAATACCGCATTATTTTGGTTATATTCTGAAAAAAGACACCCTCCGCGGTGGGGCGCATGGTCCACCACCGGAAGGGTGTCTCAATATGGGGGAAGATTAAAACTTCGTGCCGGTTAGCCGCTCGTAGGCTTCAATGTAGCGGGCGCGGGTTTTCTCCACCACAGCCTCGGGCAGGTGAGGCACATTATCGGAGCCGTCCCAGCCTGCCTCCGGCGAGCGCAGCCAGTCGCGCACATACTGTTTATCGAAGCTCGGCTGGGATTTGCCTGGCTCATATTCGCTCGCGTCCCAGAACCGTGAGGAGTCGGGGGTGAGCAGCTCATCGCCGAGGGTGATTTCGCCGCGGTATGAGTCGGTGCCGAACTCAACTTTGGTATCCGCAAGGATAATACCCTGCTCGCGGGCGATCTTTTCGGCGGTGGTGTAAATGTACAGGGTCAGCTCTTCAAGCCGCTCGGCCACGGCCTCCCCCACTTCTTCCCACAGTTCTTGGCGGGTGACCATCTCATCATGTTCACCAACCTCAGCCTTGCCGGTGGGGGTGAAGATTGGCGGCTGCAGGCGGGAGCCGTTCACCAGCCCAGCGGGAAGCTCAATCCCCGCAATGGTGCCGTTCTCACGGTATGTCTCCAGCCCCGACCCCGTCAGGTACCCGCGGGCAATGCACTCCACCGGGAACATATTCAGCGACTTGCAGATCATGGCTCGCCCCGCCACCTCGTCCGGCACGTCCGTGGAAAGCACGTGGTTTGGCACGTCCCCCAGCTGTTTAAACCACCATAGGGAAAGCTGCGTCAGAACCGCGCCTTTGTCGGGGATTTCGGTGGGAAGGATCTTATCGAAAGCACTAATGCGGTCGGAGGCGACCACCATGACGGAGCCTGCGCGTACCTCAGCGTCGTCGCTGATAGTTAGCCCGGCAGCGTCGTAACGGCTTTCTTCGGGAACATACAGGTCGCGGACTTTACCGGAGTAGACGTGAGTCCAACCTGGAATCTCAATGGGGGCGGTGCGGGAGGTCATGGGCATCTCCTGAGATGTGTTCTGCGGTGGTTGAAGAGCTGTGTACTTTTTAACATACCCGATATGATGCCCCGGCGTGCAATAGTACGCCCTCACGGGTTCTGAGGGTGAGGTGGCACTCTTAAAAGAATGAGTTGACCGGCGTTTGGGTGCGTTGCCGGTCACCTTCTGACGGGCGGGGTAGCGCCCGGTCGGGAGCATCGAATAGGATGCCGCACCAGATACCGATGCCCCCCCGCTGCGTTAGACGCGGAGTTCGGGCACGGTAATCGCCCCCTGCACTGCTTTCAGGGCAATATCGGTGCGGTATTGTGCGCCTTCCCAGGTGATGGCTCGTACCCCTTCGTAGGCGGCATCGCGTGCCTGGGCGAGGGTATCACCAAGCGCGACGACAGCGAGCACGCGACCGCCCGCCGTCACAATCTCTTCGCCCGCGACGGCGGTTCCGGCGTGTACCACATGCACACCGGGCACGTTGGATGCGTTCTCAAGCCCCGCAATCGCATCGCCCTTACGCGGGGTTCCCGGGTAGTTTTCTGCCGCCATGACCACATCTACGGCGGTGCGGGGATCCCATTCCAGGTGGGTGTCTTCGGCGATCTCGCCGCGGGATGCCGCAAAGAGCAGCTGCCCGAGCGGGGTGCGCAGGCGTGCCAGCACCGCCTGGGTTTCGGGGTCACCAAAGCGAGCGTTGAATTCGATGACGCGCACGCCGCGGCTAGTAACGGCGAGCCCGCAGAAGAGCACGCCCACGAACGGGGTGCCGCGTTCTGCCATGCGAGCGATGGTGGGGCGGGCGATCTTCTCAATCACGTCGTCCACAAATCCTTCGGGCAGCCAGTCAAGTGGGGTGTAGGCGCCCATCCCGCCGGTGTTTGGGCCCTCATCGTTGTCAAAGATGCGCTTGAAATCCTGCGCAGGAGACAGCGGGAGCACGTTCTTTCCGTCGCTGATGACGAAGAGCGACACTTCGGGGCCGTCCAAGAATTCTTCGATCACCACGGAACCGCCGGCGGCAAAGCAGGCGTTCGCATGCTCTAAGGCGGCATCCCGGTTCTCGGTGACAACCACGCCCTTACCCGCGGCGAGTCCGTCGTCTTTCACCACATAGGGGGCACCGAATTCATCAAGGGCTTGCGCCGCTTCGGCCTCGGTCGTGGCGACGAAAGCGCGGGCGGTCGGCACGTTTGCCTCCTCCATCACCTGCTTGGCGAATGCTTTGGAGCCCTCAAGCTGTGCCGCAGCCGCAGAGGGGCCGAAGACCGCGAAGCCCGCCTCGCGCAAGGCGTCGGAAACACCGGCGACTAGAGGTGCCTCAGGGCCGATAACCACCAGGTCTGCGGCGAGCTCACGGGCGAGCGTAACAGCCTGCTCGGGGTTATTGGCGTCGATGGCGTGTATTGGAACGTCCTGAGCGATGCCCGCGTTGCCGGGTGCGCTGTGAACTTCGGTTACCTGTGGATCGCGCGCAAGCGCACGGATAATTGCGTGTTCGCGGCCGCCGGGGCCCAGTACCAAAACCTTCATGTACATAAGGGTACCGTGTCGGATGCGGTACGGGCGGGGGTTTCGGCGCTCTTCCGTATCGTGGGGTGCCTATCCCTCAGGCCGTAAAAAGAGCCTTTATGTGAATAAAGCGGTGTTTTTAACGCTTTTTTCGTATAAAGGCTCTTTTTAGCAGGATAGTTTAGGGCCGCCGCCGTGGCCTGCATTTTGCGTCATTCCAGGGGCGGGAGTAGGCTAAATTGTCTTGTGAATACGGTCTGCATCTACTGGGTTGGGCGCATCGCAGGGCATACTACACAGACGAAAGGACCCTCATGAGCGCGCAAAATTCCAGCACTCAGACCCCCACCCAAGATACGCACAGCGAATCCGATGTTCACGCCAGATTTTTCCCGATCCTAGCGCGCGTAGCATCCGTAACCGCGGTGCTCATGTACGTCTTCTACTTCCCGCAAATTATCGGCAATATTAACGGCCATAAGGGCGACTGGATTCAGCCGCTCGTCGCCGCCATTAACTGCACGCTGTGGGTAGCATACGGTATCTGGCGCGAGAAGAAAGACTGGCCCATCGTAATTGCGAATGCGCCCGGCATTATTTTTGGCGGCACGGCTGCCGTCACCGCGCTCATGTAGCCGCCTTATCCGCCCCACTCGAACTCCCCGCGCCACGCCCGAGGCGAATAATGCGCACTGAAGCCCGCAAAACCCTTTTAATAGGGTGTATGAATAGCGCACACATCGCAGAGGCCGCCACCCCCGTACGCGACGCCGAGCTGGCGGTTGCCACCCGCGGCGGCATGATCGAATCCCGCCACCGCGGCACCGTGGTGGTGCTCTCCCCCGGCGGCGATGTTATCCTCGCCCTCGGAGACGCCCACCGCCCCATCTTCGCGCGCTCCACTCTCAAACCATTCCAGGCCATTGGGGCGCTCAAAGCCGGGGCGCCGCTGCGCGGGGCGCAGGTGGCGATCGCGTGCGCATCGCACCGGGGCACTTTCGAGCAGATGCGCGCGGTACAGGAGGCGCTGGCGGCAGCCGGGCTCAGCGCCGACGCGCTCCAGTGCCCCGCCGTGTACCCCACCGACTCGGGCACGCGCGCCACCATGCTCCAGGCGGGGCTGTCAAAAACACCACTCGCGTTCGAGTGCTCCGGCAAACACGCCGCGTTCTTGTGGGCGTGCGCGGCCAAAAGTGAACGCGGCGAGCTTGAGCCGGATGCGGCACTGTGGAGCATCGACGCTTATCTTGACCCCCAGCACCCGCTGCAGCGCATGATCGTTGAAGAGGTGGAGGCGTTCACCGGCGAGCAGGTTGCGCACGCCAGCGTCGACGGGTGCGGCGCGCCCGTGTTCGCGTTATCACCGGTGGGTTTGGCCCGCGCCTACGCAACCCTGGGCACGGCGATCCGCAATATGGAGGCGGATGCGCGCGCCTCAACCGTAGCAACCGCGATGGTGGACTACCCCGAACTGATTCAGGGCCCAGACTCCCCCGACACGGTGGTGAGTGAACGCCTGGACGCTGTGGTGAAAAGCGGCGCGGAGGGGATGCTGTGCATTGGCCTGCGCTCGGGGGCGAGCGCCGTGGTGAAGATTTCTGACGGCTCATCCCGCGCCACGCACCTGGTGGCGCTGCGGGCGCTGCAGGCGGCAGGGTTTTTGACGCAGACGACGGTGGATAGCCTGCTGACTGCGGTGCTTCGCCCCATTACCGGCGGTGTTGAAGACGGGCAGCCGCGTACTGTGGGGGAGCTGGTGCCTGGCACGGATCTTGCGGCGGTACTGGCTGGGGTGGCGCCCGCGGTGGCGGCACGGCACGGCTCAGACGGGGTCTGCCTCACGGTGCATGAGGAAAAAGCACACGAAGAGACAACGCAGCGTGAGAAAATACCGGGTGAGCCAGATGGAGCCGACAGCACAGCCACCGGCAAGGAGGCAACCGGCACCCAAGCATCCGGGGCCGCTGGCGGTTCTGCGGGGGCAGCACCCGGTCGGGGCGTCAACGGCAGGCCCGTGCGTCATGCGCTCAAGGGCCGCAGGAACGGCAAGAAAGGCAGGCGTTAGTGGCGATACGGCGCAAGGTGTCGGAGGCTGACGGGGCGGCTGCGCTGGCCACTGTACGCGGCGTTTTTGAGGCGGGCACACCGCTGACGGGCGGGCAGAACCGGGAAGAGATGGAACGGTTGTTCGCGTCTCTGCCGCGTGGGGTGCGCGCCACCGCTGTGCGGTACAGCCTGGAGGAGCTGGGCACTTTAGCCCCCGGCAATAGTGTTGAGGTGCGGGTGCCCCCGTTTGGGGTGACCCAGTGTGTGGCTGGCCCGCGGCATACGCGCGGCACCCCGCCGAGTGTGGTTGAGGCGTCCGCTTTCGTGTGGTGTGCGCTCGCGCTTGGGGTGCTGGGGTGGGCTGAGGCGTTGGGGTCAGCCCAGCTGAGTGCAAGCGGTGAGCGGTCTGATATTTCCCGCTATTTCCCGTTATTCTAGGCGCCGGATCTAGGCACCAACTGCCTGAATAACGCAGCTTATGGTGTATCGCCCACGCCTTAGGGGTAAGGTAATACGCCTTAAGCTGCGTTTTCCGCACTCCCGCCGTTGAGGGAGCTGCTAGGCAGGGCACAGCCCAAAAGCTAGACTTGAAGATATGAGTAGCGCACACACACCTTCTAATTCCCACCCTGATTCTTCGGGGCATTCCCCCACCACTGAGCCTGAAGCATCCCCCGAGACCGAGGTCGAGTACTCGCAGGTGCGTATCCGCCGTGCCCCGTCCATTCCGGCGTTTATGATTCTGGGCCTGGTCGTGGGGCTTATTGCGGCGTTTGTTTCGGTGTGGTTCGGCCCGGGTAATCCCTCCTACACGTTTGAGGCAGTGTTTGGGGTGATCGCCGTCATTTTTGGTGCCGTGGGTACGGCCTTGGGGGCGCTTTTGGGGCTGTGGCTTGACCGCCGGTCGGTGAAGAAAGCCCGTATTGCCCGCGTCGAGCCTGAAGACTAAGAGCAGCCAGCCTGTGAGAAATATTCGTATGCCGCACCACTTTTTTCTGTTGGAGGGGGTAGACTGGTTGTGCGTCTTAATCCGGCAAAATTTTCAGCATCACACGCGAAGGCTGGTTAAGGCGTTCCCACAGTCCCGACGTCGAAAAGAAGTGAATTGATTCGCCCCGACGGAAAACTCACTCACGATCTGGATCCGGTTGATCATGGACCCAAGGACGCCTGCGGCGTATTTGGCGTCTGGGCACCCGGTGAAGACGTGGCAAAGCTCACCTACTACGGCCTGTACGCGATTCAGCACCGCGGCCAGGAATCAGCCGGTATAGCAACCAGCAACGGCAAGCGCATTAACGTGTATAAGGATATGGGGCTGGTCTCCCAGGTCTTTGACGAGGCAACGCTCAGCTCCATGCCCGGCGATCACGCTATCGGCCATGCGCGCTACTCCACCACGGGTGCATCCCACTGGGCGAATGCGCAGCCGACGCTGGGCACCACCCCGCACGGCACGCTCTGCCTAGCGCACAACGGCAACCTCACGAACTCGGCTGACCTCTACGACCGTCTGCTGGCAAAGAACGGCGGTAAACCTCCGGCGTTTGGCGAGCTGGCGCAGGGCAACACCACCGATACCGCCCTGGTGACCGCGCTCTTAGCTGAGCACGATTTTGCCTCGTTGGAGGAGGCGGTGCTTGATCTGCTGCCCACCCTGCGCGGGGCGTTCTGCCTCACTTTCATGGACGAAACCACCCTGTACGCGGCCCGTGACCCGCAGGGTGTGCGGCCGCTGGTGCTGGGGCGTTTGGAGCGGGGCTGGGTGGTGGCCTCCGAGACGGCGGCGCTCGATATTGTGGGTGCTTCTTTCGTGCGTGAGGTAGAGCCGGGCGAGCTGATCATCATTGATGAGGACGGGCTGCGGTCGCAGCGGTTTGCGCCCGCCCAGCCCGCCGGGTGCGTGTTTGAGTTTGTGTACCTGGCCCGGCCTGATACGACCATTTCGGGGCGTTCAGTGTATGAGTCCCGTGTGGAGATGGGGCGGCAGCTGGCGCGTGAGCACCCGGTCGAGGCTGACCTGGTGATGCCCACCCCCGAGTCCGGTGTGCCCGCCGCGATCGGTTACGCGGAGCAGTCCGGCATCCCCTTCGGCAATGGCCTGGTGAAGAACGCCTATGTGGGGCGCACCTTCATCCAGCCATCGCAGACTATCCGCCAGCTGGGTATTCGGCTCAAGCTGAATCCGCTCAAGTCTGTGGTGGCGGGCAAACGCCTGATCGTGATTGATGATTCGATTGTGCGCGGCAACACCCAGCGGGCCCTGGTGCGGATGCTCCGTGAGGCGGGTGCGAAAGAGGTGCATGTGCGTATCTCGTCCCCGCCGGTGAAATGGCCTTGCTTCTACGGTATTGATTTTGCCTCCCGCGCAGAGCTGATTGCGAACGGGCTTTCGGTCAACGAGATTGCTGCGTCCCTGGGGGCTGATTCGCTTGGTTTCATTTCGCAGGATGGCATGATGGCCGCCACCGAGCAGCCCACGAGGAACATGTGCACGGCGTGCTTCACCGGCAACTACCCGATTGAGCTTCCCGCCGAGGAACGGCGCGGCAAGTCCCTGTTCGACGCCTCAGAGAGTAAGGGCGGGCCGCTGTCTGGTATGGCTGCTGAGGTGACGGTTGAGCGCCCTGTCCCCACTAAGCCTGAGCACGCTGAGGCCGTGTCGATTGAGACCCGCGCAGGCACTGATTCGCTGGAGCACAAGTTTGAGAGCAGCCCGCTGCCAGCGGCACCTGCGGGCGGGGGTGAGCCCGCACCGGGTCAGGACGCACCAGCCGGTGGGATGTGCAACCCGGGGCCCGATGCGGACCTTGAGGCCCTGCTGACCGACGATGATCTTGTTCCGGCATCCGCCACGAAAACTGCTACCGATAAGGACTAACCCGAATGACTGAGAATACCGCCGCCGTCACCTACGCCAGTGCGGGCGTTGATGTTGAGGCGGGCGACCGCGCCGTTGAGCTCATGAAAGACGCGATTCGCGCCACCCACTCCTCCGCCGTGGTAGGTGGCGTGGGCGGGTTCGCGGGCCTGTATGATGCCTCGCAGCTGGTGAAGTACCGCCACCCGTACTTGGCAACCTCCACGGACGGGGTGGGCACGAAGGTCGCTATTGCGCAGGCGCTTGATGTACATGACACGATCGGTTATGACCTGGTGGGTATGGTTGTGGACGATATTGTGGTGTGCGGTGCGAAGCCGTTGTTTATGACCGACTATATTGCCACGGGCAAGGTGGTTCCTGAGCGTATTGCCGATATTGTGCGCGGTATTGCGGGGGCGTGTTCTGTGGCGGGTACGGCCCTGGTGGGTGGCGAGACGGCTGAGCATCCGGGTTTGCTGGCCGCGAATGAGTACGATGTTGCCGGTGCCGCCACGGGCGTGGTTGAGGCTGACGAGCTGCTGGGCCCTGAGCGGGTACGTGAGGGCGATGTGCTCATTGGTATGGCGTCTTCCGGCATCCACTCAAATGGTTATTCACTGGTTCGTAAAGTTATTAATGTTGCGGGGTGGGGCCTGGAACGTCAGGTAGACGAGTTGGGGCGCACCCTGGGTGAGGAACTGCTGGAACCCACCCGCGTGTACACCGCGGACTGTTTGGATCTGGCGCAGGCATTCCCCGTCAATGGCCCCGACGGGCAGACCGGCACCGGTATTCGCGGGTTCTCACACGTGACCGGCGGCGGTTTAGCAGCGAACCTGGCGCGCGTGCTGCCGCAGGGCTTGGAGGCCCGCGTGGATCGCTCCAGCTGGCAGATTCCGGCGATTTTCTCGCTGATCGGTTCGCTCGGCAACGTGCCGCTGCCCGATTTGGAACGCACCCTGAACCTGGGTGTGGGTATGGTCGCTATTGTTGACCCGTCAGTTGCCGAGGCCGCCGCACGCCGCCTTAACGACCGGGGTGTTCCCGCCTGGGTCATGGGCGATGTGGTGGCCGCCACCGAGCCCGATACCGACAGCCCCGACTATGTGCAGGGCGCTAAAGGCGTCAATGGCGGCGCGGTGCGCCTCTTCGGCCAGTACGCATAATTATTTACTGCCCGTTGTGTAGCGGGCGCAGCAGAGCACGCGGTGTTCCCGCTCCCCCTTCCGGGGGCGTGGGAACACCGCGTGCCTGTGTTTGTATACCCTATGAAGTTCTCCAGCGAGCGTATCGCTCCCGGTGCTGTTCACCGTATACGCATCACCTCCTGAGCTGGTGGGTTTCGTGCCAGTCTGCCCGGGCCACCCGCGAGTAGAGTGGATGAGTAGCAATGTTCGGGTACCCCATGCACACTGTGCACCTGAAAATCTAGTAGCGCCTGCCCGTATATTCTTCTTCGACGGATGCACCGCTGAGTTTGCTCAGCTGCAGCTCGGGCGCGGTGCGCTCTTCACGCTGGGGCGTGCGGGCGGGCAGGAACACCCAGCGGCGCTGCACCGCGAAGCTCACGGGAATCAGCACCGCCTCGGTGAGTACCTTGGCAACCGCCAGGTGCGCACCAAGGGTCATGAGCGCCTCCAGCAGGGCCGCGTTTGCCGCGAGGATGCCCACCGCCAGCGTTGCGTACCGCATCAGCGAGTTCCCGGGTGAGGGCCGGGCTGCCCCGTCACGCATCATTAGCCGGTTCACGCTGAAGTTCGCCAGCGCCGAGATAATGCGTGCGGCAATGACGGCCACCAGCAGGGGCGTACCGAGTGCGACGAGTGTGAAAAGTGCCGCCGCATCAATCAGGAACCCCGCGAACGAGGAGGCGAGGAACCCAATGAGCGGCGCGTATATAAGCGCCGAGTCGCGCACGGGCCGGAAATGACTGGTGGGGTTGCCGGGCTCATACACTTTCACGATGGGCACCTGCACCAGGTTGACGCCCGCACGGGTGGCCCGCAGCAGCATGGTGAATTCGTACTCGTACTTGTCCCCCGGTATGTTCAGCGCCCATTCGATCATCTGCGGGGTGAAGCCGCGCAGCCCGGTTTGGGTGTCTGCTAACCGGGTGCCGGTGGCGAGGGTGAAAAACCCGATGGTGAGGGCGTTGCCCACTTTTGAGCGCACGGGTACTGTGCCGCTCCCCTGGGCCGCGTTATCGGGGAGGGTGCGTACCCCCAGCACGAGTGAGTGTTTGCCGCTGTCAGCGTGGGTTGCTGTGTGTGCGCCGACCCGCAGGATATCCCGCACCAGGTGTTGGCCGTCCGCGTCGGCGGTGACGACTACCTGCCGGGGCTGATAGATGCGTGCCCAGTTCAGGCCGGTGCGTATGGCTGCGCCTTTGCCCAGGTTGACGGGGTGGGTGATAACGGTTGCCCCGGTGAGTGTGAGTTCGGTGAAGATCGGCGTGTATTCGCTGCCGGATCCGTCGTCAATTACGAGCACCTGGATGTTCTCGCTGTGGGCGGTGAGCTGGTGTGTTAGCCGTGTGAGTGAGTTGTCGGGTTTGTAGGCGGGAATGAGTACTATCATGCGGCGCTCCCGGCAATGTAGAGAATATCGCTGGTGCCGCGTTCTTTGCTGCCTCCTAGGGGTTTATTGACGAGTTTCCCGTTGAAAACCATGACTGAGGAGCCGCCGCCGTCAAGGTTGTAGGCGGTTTCGCATCCGTGTTCTTTGAACATTTGGGCGAATTCGGGCATGGTAACCCCGCGCGAGTACCCGTCGGAGCGGCCGTCTACGACCATGAACAGCAGGTGGTTGTTTCCCAGCACACCCACGCCGGTGCGTGGCTGGTTGCCTTGGATGGAGTGGTTACCGAAGTTGGTATCGACCTCAACCTGGTCGACGCCGCTCATAACCTCGGAGTTTTTGACGAGCGCAGGCCCGAAGGAGAGGGTGTTCAGCACACCGGAGTCAATGAGCGCCTGTGCGTTGGTACTGGTTTCGTCGTAGAGTTTGACGCTGCCGTCCCGGTAGAAGGCGAGCCCTTCACGGGCGGGCGAATCGCGGTAGGTGACGCCGTTGCGGATGACGATGCCGGTGTCACGGAACCCGTAGTAGTCGCCGTTTATGGCCCAGATACCGTTGTGCTGCGCGGCAATATTGGAGGGGGTGTCGATAATGTTCTGGCCGAATTTGTTATTGGCGAAGGCGGAGCGCAGCAGCGTGGCATTATTGAGTTTTACCTCGGCGGTGAACGATACGACGGCGTTATTGCCGCTGCCTTCGGTGTAGCTTTTGAGGGTGATAGAACCTTCCTGCGCGGTGAGCCCGCTGTCGGTGATACTCACCCCGGTGAGCTCGGTGGGGTCTGCGGCCCCAGATGGGTTGTTTTTACTTTGCTGCGCCGCCTCGTAGGCGAGGGTGTCTTCGATTTGGGTGTGTTCGGCGAGGTACCGGTTGTAGGCCCAGCCAGCCCCGACCCCCGCGACGGCGAGGGTGCCGATGCCGCCGCCGATGAGGACGCGGCGGGTCATTTTCTTTGCGGTTTTGGTACCGCCGGGGGTGTTGGGGGTGCTATCTGCCGGGGCGGGGGTGTCTTCGGTGAGAGTGTTTGAGCCGGTAATATTCTGTTCGTTCTTCATATTTATAGGTTGAAATACCATCCCATGCATGGGGTATGAAGAACCTTTATTTTAGCTATGCATCGCAGCTCATATTTTCTTATTATTTTCTGATCTCTCACCTACCCGCTGCTCACCTTTTCCTGCTATATGCAGAACGCATCTGGGAAGCGCCAGTACACCAAACCGGGCCAGCACCACCTGCCCCATCCAGTTACCCAAGCTGAAGGCACACAAAAACCGGTTTGGGCATCCCCTAGGGGATGCCCAAACCGGTTGCATAGCAGGCGACATGAGAGCCAGTGCCGCGCCTTATACTTTTAGCGATGCACCTCAGCTATACCTCGTCGTCGTAGTTTGCATATTTCTCTGCGTACGCCGAGTAGTCATCCTCATCATCGTAACGATGTTGGGACGAGTCGGAGGTTTTACTCTTCTTAGCGCTACTGAGCTCACGCTCAAGTGCGCTGTAATCAGTTTCGGGGCTGAAGTACTTCATCTCCCGAGCCTGCCGTGTTGCCTTAGCCTTCTGACGGCCGCGCCCCATGGCGTGACCCCCTCTTTCATCCTGTCCGTGACTGCCGCCCGCATGGCGCGCGCAACCGACGGATCGCTTGTACAGTCTTTCCTGCCTTCTAGGGTACCTTGTTTGACCCCTTATTGTCTTCCTGACAGACACATATTCTGCTAGAAATCTCAGAAAAACTGGGGGCAAACACCGCCTATTGCGGGTTTGAAGCTTACCGAACACCCTTTTTATTTTGCACGGGTTATCGGCAGCTTTAGCACCCCGAGAGTGCGGAATACCCCGTCCCCTCCTACCGACGTGTTAGGAGAGGACGGGAAATCGAATCCGGCACAACAGGCCGCTGGGTTAGGCGGCGGTGAAGCTACCCAGCTCACTCGCCCCGCTTGCCGCAGTGGTGGATACAGCATCTACACTGCCGGAGGTCACAGAGACGGTGTAGCTTTGCCCCTTGACAATATTCTTATTCGAGACGAGCACCAGCTGCACCCCTGACTTGGTGATCTTATAGTTCGCGACCACGGTGCCTGAGGAATCGGTGACCTGAACGGTGCTGCCCTGGGTGAGGGCCGACGAATCAGTAATTTTCAGGTACCCGCTGGTCGATGCTGATGAGGGGGCTTCGAACATGTCGGCGGTGCTGCCAGCGGTGACGGTTCCCCCATTCAGCAGCAAATCACCATTGGAGTCAAGGGCGTTATTGCCGCCAGCGACAGGGCCGTTTACAGTGACGGTGCCGCCGCTGAACGTTGCGGTACCGTTCGAGTCGATCCCGTCACCCTCGGCGTTGACCGTCACGGTGCCGCCGCTTATATTAATGGCCGCGTCTACCACCTCGAAGGTGCCGCCGCCACCGCCGGGCATAGCACCGTCAGTCGGAGGCTGGGGTATATTCTGGTTTTGCCCAGTGCTGCCCTGGCTGCCGCCGGGTGCGGCTCCCCCGCCCGCCGGGGCCTGCTGCACCTGACCGTTCTGGTTCTGCTGGGTTTGCTGCCCGGTGGTGGCCGTCCCACTGGTGGTATCGGATGAGGTGTCAGATGAGCTGTCTTTGAGGGAGGCGTTAATACCGTCATCCGTGCTATTGACGGTCACATCACCATCAAGAATATTAATGTACTGCGCCTCAATGCCTTCATTAGATTTCTCGATGTTCAGGGTGCCGCCGGAAATTTCGAGGGTGTGCGGGGCCTTGAGCCCGTCATCCCCAGCCGAGATAGTCACCGACCCGGCGCTCAGCCGGGTGAAGCCCAAGCTTTCGTCATCGGTGTTGGTGGATTTAATGCCGTCTTGTGCGGCAGTAACATTGACGATTCCACCGGTAATATCCACATAGTCCTTGCCCTTAATACCGGTGTTCGCGGCGTTGACCTCAAGGGTGCCGCTGGCAATAACCAGCCCGCCAGTAGTGTGGATGCCCTCCTCGTAGGCACCCTCCACAGACAGGCTGCCCTCCCCGGTGAGGGTCAGGTTCGCGGTGGAGTAGATGGCAGCATCCGGGTCGTCGTCACCGGTGGCAGTGTAGTTAGCCTCATCAGCGACGGTGTTCGTGGTACCCGCAGCAGTGTAGATAATTGCTTCAGCGGCGCTCACCACATTAATGGCCGCCCCGGTTGAGTTGGTAATCTTCGCGTTATCAAGCACCAGCCGCACCGTGTCGGTCTTGGCCGCTTCGATCTTCACTTGGCCGCTGTACTCACCGGTGATCCGGTAGGTGCCGCCGGAGGTAATGGTGATGGTGCCGTTCTCTACGCTGACCCCATCGGTGACGGTGGGGTTCGCCAGGTCAATAGTTTTCTCGCCTGAGGAGTCCCAGGTGAGGTCCTCATTGGTGTAGTGGGTTTGGGCATCCAGTGTCTGCCCTGCGGCCGTATTGGAGGTGGACGTTCCGGCGGTGGTTCCTGAGACTGCGCTGTGCACGGTAGAGGTGCCGGAGGTGAGAGTGGTGCCGCTGGCGGTGGAGCATCCGGTGAGCCCCAGCGCGGCGATCAGAGTTACGGAGGTTACGGTTTTGAGCATTGAGTTCTTCATACCTCCTATATTTCGGCAGTTAGCTAAGCCTCAGCTGTGCTCGGGCTTTTTCTGCGCAATGTCTTAGGGGCTGCCCCCAGTTGCCGCAGCAGATAACCTGAATCATTGAGAGATGAGCATAAAAAGACACGCGATGCACCGGTTTGAGCATCGCGTGTTTTCTGGCTGCGCGCCTTCAGCCCCGTACCGTGACAAGCCAAAAAGATAGCGGCTTCCCGCCTCCTCCCATTGTGTTGGGAGGGAACAGGAAGCCGCATCTGGCTCAGCAGGGCACTGGATTAAGCGGCGGTGAAGCTGCCCAGCTCGGTTGCGCCATTCGCCACATCGGTGGAGTCAATATCCACATCGCCGGAGGCCACGTAGACCTTGTAGTCCTGCCCCTTGACAATATTCTTATTCGAGACGAGCACCAGCTGCACCCCTGACTTGGTGATCTTATAGTTCGCCACCACCTCGCCGGAGGAGTCGGCCACCTGAACGGTTTTGCCTTGGGTCAGGGCAGCGTTATTAACGATTTTCAGGTGCCCGCTGGTTGATTCCGTTGAGGGTGTCTGGAACTTTTCGGCGGCGCTGCCGGTGGTGACGTTTGCCCCGTTCAGCAGCAGCTTGCCGTCAAAGTCAATAGCCCTGTTGCCGCCAGCGATGGGGCCGTTCACAATGATGGTGCCGCCGGTGAATACCGCGTTGCCGTTCGTGTCGATCCCGTCAGCATCAGCGTTGACGACCACGGTGCCGCCGCTAATATTAACGTCCGCGTCTACCGGAGCGGCGCCAGCACCATCAGCGGGTTCCTGTTCCTGGTCGGCATCGCCGTCATCATCTACCTTGTCGGCTGCGGGCAAGGAGGCGTTAATGCCGTCATCCGTGCTATTGACGGTCACCTCACCGTCAAGGACGTTAACGTACTGCCCTTCAATACCCTCATCGGACTTTTCAATGTTCAGGGTGCCGCCGGAAATTTCGAGGGTGCGCGGGGCCTTGAGCCCGTCATCCCCAGCCGAAATAGTCACCGACCCGTCACTGAGGCGAGTAAAGCCCTTGTTTTCATCATCGGTGTTGGTGGATTTAATGCCGTCTTGCCCGGCGGTAACCGTCACGGTGCCGCCAACAATGTCTACATAGTCTTTGCCTTTAATACCGGCTTTTGTAGCGTTGACGTCAAGGGTGCCGTTGGCGATGACGAGCCCGTCAGTGGTGTGAACACCCGCTTTGTAGGAGCCCTTCACAGACAGACTGCCTTCCCCGGCGAGGGTCAGGTTCGCGGTGGAGTAGATGGCCGCGTCCGGGTCATCTGCGCCTTTAGCAGCATAGTTAGCCCCATCTGCAATGGTGTTTGCCGTGCCCGAAGCGGTGTAAATAATCGCTTCACCAGCGCCCGCCACATTAATGGCTGGCCCGGTTGAGTTGGTAATCTTCGCGTTATCGAGCACCAGCCGCACCGTATCAGACTTACCGGCTTCAATCTTCACTTGGCCGTTGTACTCGCCGGAGAGCCGGTAGGTACCGTCTGCGGTGATAGTGATAGTGCCATTGTTAACGTTTACCCCGTCGGCAGCGGCGGGGTTCGCCAGGTCAATGGCTTCTTCGTCGGAGGAATCCCATTTGAGGTCTTCATCGGAGTAGTGGGTTTGTGCATCTAGCTTTTGCACTGCGGCTGCGTTGGGTGCGGCAGCGACGGGAGGCGCGCCATTGGCGGCAAGGTACCCGGTAGACCCCAGCGCGGTGATCAGAGTTACGGAGGCTACGGTTTTGACCGTTGTTTTCTTCATATTTATTGTTATCTTTCGGTGATTATTAGAGTCTCGGCAGTGGCTCAAGACTTTAAGAGTGTACATTAAGTTGAAGGATTGTGTAACCTGATTCATAGATAAATAAATATAAAGAAGACACGCGATGCACCGGTTTGAGCATCGCGTGTCTTCTTATTGTGTACCTTCACCCCCGTACCGCTACGAGCCGAAAGACAGCAGCTCCACGCCTTCCCCGTTATTTCGCCTTGTCACAACGGGTTTATAGGTATTGTTGGGCTATTCTGCGGCGTACGTGCCCACTTCAACCGCCCCCGGAGCGAGGGTCGTGCTGCCCTCCTGCACCGGCTCAGACACCGTATATACCGTATAGTTATTACCTTTTACAAGGGATGGGTTCGAGACAAAGAACAGCTGCACGCCGGTGGTAACCACCGTATAGTTCGCCACCACCGCCCCGGTCTTGGTATCCGTCACCTGCACTGTGCGTCCGGGGGTAAACACGTCCAGATTAACCACTCGCAGGTACCCGTTCGTTGACTTCTCGGAGGGAACCTTAAACATTTCTGCACCGCTGCCGGCCGCCGCAATATTCACCCCGTTCAGCAGCAGCTCGCCATTGGCATCCACCGAGTTATTCAGGTAGGTTGGGGGGCCATTAACGATAACAGTGCCGCCGGTATAGGTCTGAGAGCCGTTCGAGTCGATACCATCCCCCTCAACGTTCACCGTGACCTGTCCGCCGCTGATATTAATGGCGGCGTCAATGACCTCAGTGGTATCCCGTGCACCTCCCACGCTGCCGCTGGGTTCCTGCTGGGGCTGACCGTCAGGTGTGGGGTCGTCCTCGGCTTCCTGCCCATCGGGCAGGGGGTCTTTGAGGGAGGCGTTAATACCGTCGTCTATGCTGTTTACAGATACCGTGCCGCCGAAAATATTAATGTACTGGCCCTCCACACCTTCTCGGGCCTTTTCAATATTGAGCGTACCGTCGGCTACTTCAACGGTGCGGATGGCTTTAAGTCCGTCATCACCAGCAATAACCTTCACGGTGCCGCCGGTAATACGAGCCCACCCATACCCTTCCTCTTTAGAGTTGGTGGCTTTAATAGCATCTTTCTGGGAGTTGACGGATACCTCACCGCCCAGAATATCCACATAGTTTTTGCCTTTAATCCCGGTTTTTACGGAGTTCACATTCAGGGTTCCGTTGGAGATTACCAGCCCGCCAGTGGTATGCACTCCTTCTTCATGGTTCCCGTTCACCGTCAACGTGCCTTCCCCAGCGAGGGTCAGGTTCGCGGTGGAGTAGATCGCTGCGTCTGGTTTTTTCTTACCAGTTACCGTGTACTGCTCCCCATCACTGACAGTATTGGTGGTGCCAGCCATCGTATATACGAGTGTCGTGCCGCCTCCGGTGGCAGCAATAGCCGGCCCCGTGGAGTTAGTAATAGTCACATTATCTAAGATGAGCCGCACTGTCTCAGGCTCGGCAGTATTAATGCGTACCTGCCCGGTGTAGTCGCCGCTTAGATGATAGTTCCCGGCTTTGGTAATCACTAGGGCACCATCCTCAACGCTCACCCCGTCAGCGGAAGGTTCATTCGCAAGGTCAAGGCGGATTTCAGATCCAGTATCCCAGGTGAGACTACCGTGGGTGTGGTGGGTTTCAGCATTAATTTTTTCGCCGGTTTTCGTATTCGAACTATATTTGCCCGAGGGGGCTTTTGCCTGTTGAGCGGGTGCGGCATTGGTCGGGCCTAGGGAGTCTTTCGGGGCAGCACTAGATTCATTATTACTACCTGAGCATCCGGCCAGCCCCAAACCCACAATAAGGGGTAGAGAGGCTGCCACGTTTAAAGGGGATTTCTTCACTATGCGTCTTCTTCCTGCCTGCGTATATCGGTGTCTGTATACGCGTGTCATAACGGTACCGGGTAACGTTTGGCTCCCCATGTACCCTTACCGGTGGTTGGTGTTATTGGCGGTTATTTGCATGTTGTCTGCGCGCTGCACCCTAGAATCCCCCTGGGTGAGGGGGCTCCGTCGAATACGCGCCATGAGTTAGGTGGCGGTAAGCCACGCATTCTACCCTACCATTAGGTGGGTTTAAAAATACTAAATGGGTGACGCCTGAACCCTGCGGCATAGCATTCACTGTGAGGTTAAAAAGGGTACGGCACCTGCTGCGCTTATTGTGTGAGGCATTGGGCCTTATCACGTTCTGCGCGGCAGGTGCCGTCTCGTACCGGCAATTTAATGTGTTCGTTCTTGTGCCGGTTTTAGTTTAGTGTCGGTTGTGGTTGGTTATTCTCCCTTCTATACGGTGACGCGGGTTGCCTAGACGGCAACTTTAGCTGGCACCAGGTTCATCCACCGCTCAATAATGCGGTGCCACTTATTGGAGGGCAGCTGCGGGTTGAGTGCCGCCAGACCGGTACCGAACTTGGAGATCTTGACGGGCCGGATGCCCGCACGCCACAGGTGCTTGTCTGCGACTGAGGGGGCCGTGCCGGATTTCGTTTCAATAATGACGGTGCCGGGAATCGTGTACTCAACCCCCACCTTATGGCCGTGGTAGTTTTCCCGGGTTACCCCCGCATAGAGCGCATGATCTGACAGGGGCGTCCACGTGAGGTTACGGTCAATGGTCAGGCGGGAGTCCACCGGGTTCTGCTCTGAGGCGGGTAGGTAAATGGTGGTGCGTCGATACCCGGTGCTAATAACCGGTTCGAACTCAATGGCCGGGGTGTCAAGAATCCCGTAGAGTGCCTCGTTGACGTACTGTCGGCCCTCTTCAGTAAGCTTGTCACGGTCATCAATGGAGTAAGGAATGCGCTCCTTCACGGTCATGGCACGTTCACCTTCAGTCTTGACCTCCAGGAAGCATGTGTTGGTGTCGAGGTAGCTGCGGGTGCGCACCTTGAACCGGTCGGGGCGGTCGGTGGCGGCCGCGTAGTAGCTGACCAGGTTGGGGGTATCGAAGTAGACGGAGTCGTAGGCAAATTCGCGCTGCCCCTCAATTTCGAGTACGGATGCCTCGGCGGGCAGCTCTGCCAGTACCGATGCCGCGTAGTCTGCGTCTACGATGTATTTACGGTCCATGCGGGTCTGCATGGCAGCTTTGTTATTAAGATCGTTCAGGGTAATGCTCTGCCAGTAGCTGGGAATAATTTCCATGATGCTGTTCCTTTCGGGCACCGCCCGGTGACTGTGCGGAAGCCGTGCCGGGTCGGTATTGTCGGTTAGAGCTACGAAAGTAGCAGGATATGCGCGAATCCTTTAGATATTGCGGGACGCCTCATGCAGGTGGTGGCCGTAGCCTTGCTGTGAGGAGGCGTACCCTTGGGCTTGGTTGCCATAGCCCTGAGTGGCACCTGCACCCTGCTGTGTTGGGGTGTTCTGCGCTGTGGCAGTTACCGCATAGTCGGGGGTGTTTCCCTGTTCTGCGGTGGTATCTTCTGCCGGTGGGTCAGGGTTGTAGCTAACCTCTGCCCTGGTAGTGTCGTTGACCATGTCGAGCTCCGATACTTTCACGCTGAGCACTTCGTAGGAGAGCTTCTGGTTCAAGTATGTTTTGAGTTCTTCAGGGTCGCTAATGGCACGATCGACGGTAATGATCTGGGTCTTCTGCTTATTGTCGAAGAAGGGCAGATCGACGACGGCCATGATAATAACGAGCATCGCCATGAGGGCGTATGCCATATATTCGGGATCCAGCCTGACACCTGCTATGAGGCCCAATGCCAATGAGACAAAGTAGTAGGCGACTTCGCGTTGTGCCAATGGTGTGGAACGCAGGCGGATGATGGATAGCACACCGAATAGCCCAAGCCCCATTCCTGCACTCGTGCCGGAGGCAAATGAGAGTGCTTCTGTGACCACAAAAACGCCGAAGTTAATGATGGTGTATGAGACCACTAGCTCACGGCGGCTGTGGCGGACGAGGTAGATGGTGCACAGAGCGGCAATTGCTATAAGGTCCGCGATTACCATACTCACTAGGTGCATAGGATTCTCCGTCTGTAGTGTAGTGATTCGGATATTTATAGATTCGCACTTAATCCTGTGTTGTAGCTGTGTCCTACTTAGATCGCAGGTATGTCTTCCAACGGCGCTGGTCTTATCCTGTATCGCCTCTTTTCTGTTGGCGGTTCATGTGCTGTATTCCTACATGTTTCATGTGGGTTTTTGGGCGGTAACTGTCAGTAGAATATATCTGTTACCTTTCCCCTCATTTTATCAATCTAAGGCTTAGGTTTTAACGCACCTTCACGTTCTATGGCTTAAATTCAACCTATACAGATAGAGTTGCCTTGACATTTATGTGCATAAAAATCACATTCACATAACGCCTTTTGCGAACGAAATCATTTATAGTGTGACCTGTTTTATGGTTTTCTGTGGGGATATCCCCACAAATCCAAAATCCCCCTTTGCATTCCATGCAAAGGGGGATTTAAGTGAATATTTACACAATGCGGCAGTATAAAGTACCAGCCGGGCGATATTTTATGATTTACGCCGAATATTGAAGAAAATGATGAGCGCAGCGAGTACCACACCGCCGCCAATCAGCCCGTAGCCAAGCCACGGCATCATATTCCCGCCCGAGTTATTTGAAGATGCGCTGGTCACTGCGGTGGGGCTGGCGCTGCTGCTGATCGGGCTTAGCGGCTTTTCATCCGCATCTGTGGTGGCGCTGCTAGCAGCGGTGTGAGTTTCTTCTTCCTTAGCTGCGGGGCTGCTTTCTTCTCTAGCGGGAGTCTCTGTCTTAGCGCCTTTAGAAGGATCTTCCTTGGGGCTTTCAGACTTGTTCGCATCGGCTGAGGCTGACTCCGAGGGTTTGGCATTGCCGGTGCCGCCGTTTTTATCTACCACGGTCACAGAAGCGGCTATGCCTCCGCGCTTATTATCGTTGGGGTTCAAAGACCCGGTGAGCACGTTAATGGTGGCGGTCGAACCGGCAGTATAACGATCCTGCCAGGGAATAGAGCCGCTCACTTTACCGTCAGCGTCAGCTTCGAACTGCAAGTAGTCTGACGAGCCCACAGGCCCACCGTTGAGACGCACGGCAAGTACTGAGGGGGTGCCGTCGGTGGCAAAGAAGTTAACGCCTGAAAATTCTAGGGGTTCGCCCTCAGTCCAGGTTGAGGGGAAGGTAAGGGTGGCGCCGTCGGTGTATTCCTTAACAATAGGCGTTGCAGATGGTTCTGGCGCTGCATAAGCGGCCGGTGCCAAAACCGAGCTGCTTAGTAGACTGCACCCAAGAGCGAGCACAGCGCCGGAAGTAGCGATTTTTTTACGGAATGTCATATCACCAGTCTATCGAAAATGATGTGCACCGTGTGGATAGTATTACCGTATTATTAAAACTCCCCCGTGTAATAATTCACTTTTTGACTGAATTCACCCTGCACTATCAACCTTTATATCCTCAGTATTTCAATCAAGACACTCTAAAAGACTACATCTTAACTACACACTATAAAAGGTATAAAACATAAAAATGCACATATCTCCTATAATACTGAGGGTATAGTGTTTATCTATTCATACATTGTTATTTTATTGCAGGTTTATGATACGTTCAGCACATCGTCAAGAAATTTTACGCTCGGCGTGGCGTATTGCCCCTATGAGCACTATACCCACGCATAATGCGCCGTACCGTACCTTTGTATTTCAGAGCACCCTACACCTCTTGGCCGAAGAGCTTCTGCAAGCGTTCATCGTCCCATCCCCCAAGCCGAAAGTGCCCCCCCTACACACAAGTGCAGGCCTCTGCCCCGCCATACTGCGGTATGCAAGAGACCTGCACTATTGTTGTCGGTTGGAATACTCCACGGCAGCACGCATTAGGTAACGCGCACCAGCCAACATCTAGGGAATCAAGGCTTAGGAGTTCTGCTTACGGCGGCGCATCACCACAATTGCGGCAACACCAGCGCCCACAGCAGCCAGACCCAAGCCCGCAATGGTGGCAACACCGGCCGCACCCGTACTTGCCAGCCGCCCAGAGATACTGCCGCCACTATTATTATTGCTGTCGCTAGCGGCTACCCCGCTATTAGAATCCACGCGGGAGGCGCTGTTCTCATAGTCAGCTTCTTCCTCGCAGCCTTTCCCATCATGATCGGCATCAAACTTCTCCTGGAAGTCCGGGTGGCCCTTGTGGATGGGGGCCAGACCAGCATCCTGCACCTCTTTGCAGTTCTTAAAACGCGGGGTTGGTGATGCTTCTGCGGTAGCACCCTCCGATACCTCAGTGGAAGCCGATGAGGTTTCGCTGGAGGTCGCCGAGGGCTGCTGCGAAGGGGCGGTCTCGCTCGGGGTTGCCGAGGGCGATTCAGCCGGTGATTCAGAGGGTGATTCAGATGGGGCAGCAACGGGTGAGCTCGCGCTGGGAGCAGGAGCTGAAGGAGACTCCGAAGGCACGCTGCTGGGTTTCTCAGAAGGTGACGGTGTCTCAGAAGGGGTGTCCTTCGGTACAGACGAATCAGACGGGGCAGCCGAATTGTCCACGACGGTCACCGTAGCCGCCACGCCGCCACGCTGCCGGTCTTTCTTATTCAACGAGCCGGTGAGCACATTAATTTCGACGCTTTCCCCTGCCTTAAGGTTCTCCTGCCAAGGGATAGAGCCAGAAATATTGCCGTCCGCATCCGCTTTAACCTCTAGGTAGCGGGCGCCGCTGACGGGGCCGCCGTTGATTTTAACCGCCAAAATAGAAGGGGAACCATCAGTTGCTTTGAAACCGGTACCTGTAAAGTGCAGGGGTTGACCTACGGTCCAGGTGTCCGGAAACTGCAGGCTCGCCCCATCTTCGTAAACGTGAGCGGCTGCGGCTGGAACCGAACCAGGTGCTGCAAAAGCAGCGGGAACAGTTGCACCAACCATGCCGCACCCCAGTGCGGCAACGATGCTGAATGTAGTAAATTTAGTGCGAATACTCATGACTTAATTTTATCTGTACGCACAGTATTAAATTCAGTTATTGCACGCAGAAGACTATGGTGTTCGTCAATATGGTTAACCTTCCTTAGACGTAAAACCCACCCTTAAATCATTGGTGCTATATCCCTGATCTGGCAGGCTTTGAGGAACATATTAACGGTATAAGACACGGCTTCTGTGGCGGGCGGCTCATCGCATAAGTGCTCTAAATTGACCCGCAATACACTCTTGCATTCTTATAGGCACGTTCTTGAATATGTAGAGAATAATTCACCCACGGCGGGTTATACGCGAGAGCGGCATCACTCTTTACGCATTTTGCGCACGGCCAGGAATATTGCTCCACCAATTCCGCCCACAATCAGCACATAACCGGCAGCCAGCAAAACCCCGTTTTTACCGGGGTCCGCAAGATCTGCCGGGCTAAACCCCTGCCCGGAAGAACCCTGCTCACCCGAGGCCTCCGTAGAGGCAGAAGAATCCCCAGCCGCAGCACCCGTGGTAATCGTCACAGGCTCGTTGCCGAAGTCTGCGGGCTTATCGCACCCCACACCATCATGGTCAGCGTCAAAACCCTCCTGAAAATCCGGGTGGTCCTTATGAATAGGGGCCAGCCCGGCGTCCTTCACCTCTTTACAGTTATGAAAACGCTTATTCCCGCTGGCAGAGGCTGAGGCTGACGCACTGGGGCTGGACTCGCTGGCACTGGCCGAAACCTTATCGGAAGGACCATCCGGTTCGGAGGAATCTATAGCGCTGCCAGAGGCCCCGTTACTATCCTGCTGCCCACCCTGTGGGGAGGCTGAGGGGTCGCTGCCGCCGCCGCTTTGGGCACCGCCAGCATTATTATTATTGCCGCCGGAGTTATTGTCGCCGCCACTGCCGCCCTGGTTCTTATTGTCACCAGAGCCGCCGTTACCGTCCTTATTATTCTTATCCCCAGAAGTGCTGCCGCCGTTAGAGCCCCCGCCGTTCTTATTTTCACCAGACTTATCTTTCTCCGCCGGTTTCTGGGCTGCACCGGTGGTGGTCTTCGGCTGCGGGGCAGGGTTCTGCCGCGCCGGGGCGGCCACAACCCGCACATCAACCTCGCTGCCCTCGTAGAAACCGCCCCGAGTCAACGCGAAAGTCTCAAACTCAATGCTCTGCCCGGCCTGTAAACTATTCGACCACGGGATAGAAGTAGTGAATTTTCCATTAGCATCCGGACGCACCTCGTGGTAAATTTCGCCCTCATCGCCACGCAATACAACAGTCACCGACCGGCCGCTTCTGGTTCTAAACCCCTGCCCGGTAACAGTTAGCGGTTGCCCCGCCGTCCAGGTGGTGGGGAAATTAACGGTTGCTCCAGCTCTGAAATAACTGGTGGCAGTGGGAGCAGCCACCGGCGCGGCCGAGGCAATAGGAGCGGATGTGCCTACCATGCCGCCCGCAAGCGCGGCTATGATACCGAAAGTGGCAATCTTGGTGCGAATTGTCATGCCTTATATTCTATCGGCGAAGCAATAATATTACATGGCCTACGATTATGGTGTGGGTCAAATAGCGGCGATAGGGCACGCACTATTTTGCGCTAATGTACGCCCCCATTAGGGGAAATACTCTAACCCGGTGTTTGGCGCACCTTGCGTATTTCTTTATTATTCTTCTCCTGTGCGTGGCGGCGCCTTGGGCCACGGTGCTCACAGCTGCAACCGGTCAAGCAGCTGGCCCAGCGCATCCCCCACATTGGTGCGCCACAGATAGGTGGCGCGCGCATCCGCCCGGCCCGGCCCACCGTTCAACACGGCAACCGGCTTATTGGCCCTGAGCGTATCCAACACAATCTTATAACTGCTCATCACCGCCACCGACGAACCAACCACCAGCAGAGCAGTCGAATCAGCCATCATATGCCGCAGCCGCTCCTTCCGCTCGGCGGGCACAGATTCACCGAAGTACACCACATCCGGTTTAAGGCGCTGGGAGCCGCACGCAATGCACCCGATCATCACAAAATCACGGATGAAATCGTTATCCAACTCAACATCGCCATCAGGGTTAACCCGCAAATCAGTGCCCGCAAGACGCGCCAAATAGCCGGGATTTGCGGCATCCAAACGAATATCCAGGCTCGCCCGCCCCTCACGGTGCCCGCAGGTGAGGCATATGATCGTTGAGAGATCACCGTGCAGAGCCAGCATGTTTCTGCTCCCCGCCTGGGCATGAAGCCCATCAACGTTCTGGGTGATCACCCCAGAAACAGCACCGTGCTGCTCAAGCTCAACCAGCGCATAGTGGGCACGGTTAGGTTTGGCCTCCTTCATGCGCCGCCACCCCACATAGGAACGCGCCCAGTAGCGCTGGCGGGCAGCGTCATCATACCGGAATTCCTGGTAGGTCATGGGGCGGTGCTCACGCAGGGAACCGGCGGGGCCACGGTAATCAGGGATACCGGATTCGGTACTAACCCCCGCCCCGGTGAGCGCAAGCACCCGGCCTGCACGAAGCATACCAGCCACCCCTTCGAGGGCAACCTCAGGCTGGTGCGGCTGGGCGGTCTCGGCAACAACACGCTGGATAGAACGGATCGCGGCACGGTGCACGGCGGCAATCTCGTGATTATCGAATCCGGTCGTGTCAGTCCATTTATCCATTGCGTCCCAGTGTGCCGTCGTTCAAGAATGTACTGCACCCATTGTAGGATGCGCCCCGCCATGACCGTGCACGCTGCGGGTATCCGTACCGGGAATGACCGTGCGTCGGCTGGGACCGCGCACTGCTCACCCGCGCACGAAAAGAATTTCTGGGGGTAAACCTCAACTAACAGCTTAAAGATAGGGTATCCATACTGTTGTACACCACAGTCCCGAAGCGTCTTTTCGGGCATTTTACCCTACGCGGTGCCTATAGAATTTTAGGTATGACAACTCATCACAAATTCGCAACTATTGGCGCCGTCGCCACACTCAGCCTCAGCCTCGTAGGCGCGACCGCCGTCCCCGCCGCATTCGCGGCACCCGCAACCAACACCGCCGCCGTAGCACCCGCAGCAAACACAAGCCACACCTACGACGACGGGGCAACCATCACCTTCCCCAGCTCCTGGACCGTGGGGCAGGGTCTAAGCTTCACCGGCACCGGGTTCAAAGCCAAAGACGGCTCACCCTCGGTACTCGCCCTCAAAATTGATGGCGGTGGCGTAAGCGGACAGCCCTACCTGCGTGTTGAGGCCGACGCAAACGGCAACGTGGCGGGCACCATCCCCTGGCAGGAAGGGCTCAAACCCGGGCAGACCGTGACCCTCACGGTGCTCACCGGGTCGCTCAATAAGCAGGATCCCCGCCGCGGCGGCGACGCTGCAACCGTGACAATCCAGGCGGCAGCAGCTCCTAGCGCTTCCCCCACCGATACGGCTGCTGCTTCCGCTGCGCCCGCACCGACCGAAGCGGCCCCCAGCTCCTCAGCCTCTGCCGCGCAGAGCACTACCGAGGCACCCGCTGCTTCAAGCGCCTCCGCAGCGGTGACGGGCAAGCCGCAGCCTGCGGTGCAGCCTTCCGCTGTCCCCAGCCAGAGCGAGCAGGCAGCAAACAATTCGGCGCAGGACCCTTCCTCTGCTGAACATAACGTGCCGAACGCATCCGCAAACGCGGAACACCTGGCCGCCGCCGCTCAGGGCTCGGCCGTAGCTGGGGAAATCCCCACGAACTGCACCGAAGCATCGGCGCGCGGACTCAGCAATATTGATGCGAACAGCCCGCACTACAGTGAGCACCTTGACCGTGACAAGGACGGGGTGGGGTGCGAGACTAAAGCAACCGGCACTTCCGGTTCCGGCACCGCCAGCACCACCGGAGGCAAGCAGGCAGCAGCCGCTGACACCTCCACCAATGATGAGCTTGATAACTGCACCGAAGCCCGTGCCCGCGGTCTGAACAATATTAAGGCAGGCAGCGAACACTACAGCGGCCACCTTGACCGTGACAAAGACGGGGTAGCGTGCGAGTCCAGGGTATCCGGCAGCTACTCGGGTGGCTCCGCATCGCGTGTCTCTTCCTCCGGGACTGTCGCCTCAACCGGCAGCACGGGCAGCTACTCGGCGGCTTCAACCACTCGCGGCAGGCTGGCAAGCACCGGCGCTTCGGGTGCGCTAACCATTGCCGGGGTTGGCCTGTTCACCCTCGTAGCGGGTACCACCGTCGTACTGGTGGCACGCCGCCGCAAGCAGGCATAACACCTTTCATCTGTTAGCAAGAATGCGCGCCGTACCGGGATACTTCCCAGTGCGGCGCGCATTATCTGTGCGAGCTGCGTTACCCGTTACCGCTTAGAGGTCACTGACAGACCGTCCATTGCAACATCCGGGTTCACATCCACCTCTACGGTATCGCCGTCGTGAATGGCGCCCGAGAGGATGCCCTTCGCCAGACGGTCGCCGATCTCGCGCTGTACCAGGCGGCGCAGCGGACGGGCACCGAAGGCCGGATCGTACCCTGCCAAGCCCAGCCACTCCAGGGCGGCGGGGGTAACATCCAGGGTCAGGCGGCGGTCAGTCAGACGCTTGCCCATGCCCTGAATCTGCAGGTTCACAATCTGCCCCAGATGCTCGGAAGAGAGCGGCTCGAACATGATGATGTCGTCCAGACGGTTCAGGAACTCGGGACGGAACGCCTGGTGAACCACCTGCATCGCCTTTTCGCTGCGCTCCTCAAACGGCATCTCCTGATCGACCAGGTACTGCGAACCCAGGTTCGAGGTCAGAATCAGAATCACGTTGCGGAAGTCCACGGTGCGGCCCTGACCGTCGGTCAGACGACCGTCATCAAGCACCTGCAGCAGAATATCGAAGACCTCGGGGTGAGCCTTCTCAACCTCGTCCAGCAGCACCACGGAATAGGGGCGACGGCGCACAGCCTCGGTCAGCTGACCGCCCTCTTCGTGACCCACGTATCCGGGAGGCGCACCCACCAGGCGGGAAACGCTGTGCTTCTCGCCGTACTCACTCATGTCGATACGCACCAGGGCGTGCTCGTCATCAAACTGGAACTCCGCCAGAGCCTTCGCAAGCTCGGTCTTACCCACACCGGTCGGCCCCAGGAACAGGAAGGAACCAATCGGGCGGTTCGGGTCGGAAATTCCGGCGCGGGCGCGGCGAACCGCATCCGCTACGGCAACCACGGCAGCTTCCTGACCGATCAGGCGTTCACCGATACGTTTCTCCATCTCCAGCAGCTTCTCAGATTCGCCCTGAAGCATGCGCCCGGCGGGAATACCCGTCCAGGAAGAGATAACCTCGGCAATGTCGTCAGCCGTGACCTCTTCAGAGACCATAGCCTCGCCATGGGCCTCAGTTTCGGCGCGCTGAGCTTCCTCCAGCTCCTTCTCCTTGGCGGGAATTTCGCCGTAGAGCAGGCGGGATGCGTCCGCCAGGTTACCCTCGCGCTGTGCCACCTCGGCACGCGAGCGCAGCTCGTCGATTTCACTCTTGAGATCGCCCACGCGGTTCAGACCGGCCTTTTCGGCTTCCCAGCGGGCGTTGAGCGCATCCAGCTGTTCTTTCTTATCGGCCATGTCTTTGCGCAGCGCCGCCAAGCGTTCCTTCGACGCCGGGTCGGTCTCGTTCTTGAGGGCCAGTTCTTCCATAGTCAGGCGGTCTACGGCGCGGCGCAGCTGGTCGATTTCCTCGGGGGCCGAGTCGATCTCCATGCGCAGGCGCGATGCGGCCTCATCCACCAGGTCGATCGCCTTATCGGGCAGCTGACGTGAGGGAATGTACCTATTTGAAAGTGCTGCGGCGGCAACCAGGGCGGCATCCGAGATTTGCACCTTATGATGCGCCTCGTAGCGTTCCTTGAGCCCGCGCAGAATACCGATAGTGTCATCAACACTAGGCTCACCCACGTACACCTGCTGGAAACGACGTTCCAGGGCGGGGTCTTTCTCAATGTTCTCGCGGAACTCGTCAAGCGTAGTGGCACCAATCATGCGCAGCTCGCCGCGCGCCAGCATGGGCTTGAGCATATTGCCCGCATCCATAGAACCTTCGGATGCGCCCGCACCAACCACGGTGTGCATCTCGTCGATAAAGGTGACGATCTGGCCTTCGGATTTCTTGATTTCTTCAAGCACAGCCTTGAGACGTTCCTCGAATTCTCCGCGGTATTTAGCGCCCGCAACCATGGACCCAAGGTCAAGGCTGATCAGGGTTTTACCGCGCAGGGATTCGGGGACGTCGCCGGAGACCATGCGCTGCGCCAGCCCTTCGACCACGGCGGTTTTGCCGACGCCGGGTTCACCAATGAGCACGGGGTTGTTCTTGGTGCGCCGTGAGAGCACCTGCACCACGCGGCGGATTTCGGAGTCTCGGCCGATCACGGGGTCGAGCTTACCTTCGCGGGCGAGCGCGGTCAGGTCGGTTCCGTACTTTTCAAGGGCTTGGAAGGTGCCTTCGGGGTCCGGGGTATCCACGGTGCGGTCTCCTCGTACTTGGGGAATGGTCTCTTCGATGACTTTGGCGGTTGCGCCCAGGTTTTCAAGCGCGCGAGCGGTATCGCTATCGCCGCTTGCGATGCCCAGCAGCAGCATTTCGGTGGAGATATAAGTGTCACCGAATTTCTGTGCGTGGGTCTGTGCGCTCTGAATGGCGGCGAGGGCGCTGCGGCTGAAGTTTGCGTTCTGCACAGATGCGCCAGATGCCTTCGGCAGCTTCTTAATCTCTGCGGATGCAGCTTCCGAGATGGCGTCGATATCGAGCCCTGCGGCCTTGAGAACCGCTACGGCAACGCCTTCTCGCTGGTCCATCAGTGCTTTGAGGATGTGCGCAGGTTCAATGCTGGGGTTACCCGCTGTCTGCGCGTTCATATTAGCGGCGGAGAGCGCTTCTTGGCTCTTGGTGGTGAATTTTGCGTCCATAAATCTTATCCTTTCGCGTCTTGTGCGGGGCGCATCCTGCGCCTTCTTTTTACAGCTAACTTGAGTCTACTACACTCAAGGTTTGGATGCAAGGGGCTACTGCCGATTTTCGGGACCAAAATTCAGTGCTAAAAAAGGCTCTTGATGCGAATAAATCGGCGAAAAATACGCTTTATTCGCATCAAGAGCCTTTTTAGGGCGCGGGATAAGAGGATCAGACTAGGTCTCAGTCCAGGAAGTCATACGGGCTTTGTTGTCGCGCCTGCTCCTCCAAAACCTCGTCGGTAACACCCTGCTGCAGGCGCGCCCCACGCCGGTTCGCACTGTACGCCAACGCGGCGGCAGTAATAGCGGCCGCGAACGTCAGAATACCGAAGGTGTTACCGAACCCTGCCGCATACCCCACGTACTCGCCGCCCACAAGCGCACCCATTCCTGACACCGGCACCCCGGCACGGTAGTCGGGAATGAACATCCCAAAGAGAAATGCGAGCACCCAGCAGGTAGACTGCGCAATCGCCACACCCCAGCGGCAGGCGGGGCGGGTGAGCTCTGCGGCCGCGACAGCGCGGCGCGCATCCGCAAAGGCCCAGCGGGCCGCCAGGCACAGTATGAGCGCGAGCGCCGGGCCGAATGAGATAGCAAAAATAGGTACAAGGTCACCGGCTGCACCGAAGAGGGCACGGCCTACGGTAATCCAGGCGGCAGAGACAAACGCCATGGGGTAGGCGGCGTAGAGGGCTGCAACCTGTATGACGGCAGGTGTGCGTGCAGCCAATGAGTTTACGTGCGGGTGCGATCCGGAGCGCTCTGATTTTTCGTTCACTGTGCCATCCTAAACGGTTTGCGCCCCGGGTTGGGGCAGCACTCACCATGTCAGTGGTTTTTCCGCAGTAAAACCCACATAAACCTAAACTTTAGCCAAAAACTTTATTGTTATACTGAGCACATTGGGTGCTTGCGGGTGCCCACACCAACCACGTTAAACCCATACCAACCACACCGATAAATAATGGGAGCCTACATGAAAATACTGGTTTTAGGAGCGAGCGGTCGCACCGGAAGTCTTTTCACCCGCAAAGCGTTAGAGGAGGGGCACACGGTCACCGCCTATGTGCGTAACCCCGATAAGGCGGTGGCGCTTTTGGGAGCGCACCAGAACCTCATTATTGTTCCAGGTGCCCTGAACGATTCCGAGCAGCTTGACACGATTTCTTCCGGGCAGGATGTGATGGTTAGCATCCTGGGGCAGAAAGCTACGGTACGGGAGTTTCTATCGACCAAGTTCATGCAGAAGCGCCTGCCGCTCATTATGGAGGCGGTGGTGGGTGCGGGTGTACCGCACTGTGTTCTTATGAGCGCCTACGGGGTGGGTGATACGGTACGGAGCGCATCTTTTTTCATGCGTGTGGCATGCAAGACCATTATGCGCAGTATTTTTAGGGACCGCGCGAAGGCCGACGCTATGGTTGCTAAGTATCAGCCGTATATTTCGCGGGCGTTGCCGGGCAGGCTCACAGATGAGCCTGGTAAGGGCGGGGCGAAGGTGGTTGACGTGACGAGTGTTGCGCATGTTCCGGGTATCCCAACGATTGCCCGTGAGGACGTTGCCGATGCTCTGCTCGATATTGCGGGAGACCCACTGAATGCGGGTACCGATTTTCTGGTGACGATTGAGGATGTTGTCATACGGGCGGCCTAGAAATGCCCGGTAGGCTTAATGGCATGAGCAGTAATATTCAGGGGGATTTTCCTCAGGCGATTCTTTTTGATCATGATGGCACGCTGGTTGATACTGAGCCGGTGTGGGCAGCCGCGAAGGTTGAGCTGGCGGCGGAGTTTGGTGGTGTGTGGACCGCGCAGGACACCCTGGATTGCCTGGGTTATTCCATGAAGTTCACGCTGGATAGGTTACGTGAGCGCGGGGTGAACCTGCCGGATCAGCAGATTAATGATCGGCTGGTGGGTAAGGTGCGTGCGGCATTGGCGGATTCTCCGGTGGAGTTTCTGCCCGGGATTGAGCGTTTTCTGGTGCAGGTTCGTGATGCGGGTATCCCGGCGGCAATAGTTACAAATGCTACGACTGCGGTGGCTCAGCGCACGGCTGATGCCGCCCCTGAGGGAACGTTCTCGGTTGTTATTGGTAATGATGAGACCACGCACCCGAAGCCAAACCCGCAGCCGTATCTTTTAGCGGCACAGCGTTTGGGTGTGGATCCCAGCCAGTGCGTGGCGATTGAGGATTCCCCTTCCGGGGTGCGCAGCGCTACGGATGCGGGCATGAAGGTGATTGTAGTCCCCGGTGAGCTTGAGGTTCCCGCCGGTTTAGGGGATGTGCGTCTTCGGCATGAGGAGCTGGAGCTGAGCGTGTTTAAGGCGCTCGGACGCTAGTCTTGAGGTTAGCCTAGCTTTCTCAAACTCTTAGGGTTTTCAAGGCGTCATATCAAGCAATGCTTATTATGAATAAATAAGAATAATCTTGACGGGACGGTCTAAAAATGATTTACTAATATCAACGTACCGACCGGGTTTTCTCACGATAACCACCGGGCGGGCATCTACACAGCATTAAGGAGTCGTCACTATGGCATTCGCAAAATACACCGCACCCGGTCTTACCCTTGACGAGGGCAAAGAAATCTCGGAAGTTCTGCAGAGCCGCCTGCACGATCTGAACGAGCTGCACCTGTCCCTGAAGCACGCACACTGGAACGTGACCGGCCCCGGCTTCATCGCCGTGCACGAAATGATCGACCCGCAGGTTGATACTGTGCGTAACTTCGTAGACGACATCGCAGAGCGTATGGCAACCCTGGGTGCAACCCCCAACGGCCTCGCAGGTGCCCTAGTCGCAGCGCGCAGCCACGAAGACTATCCCGTAGGCCGTGCCCGCGTCACCGACCACCTGCACGCCCTGAACGAGGTGTACACCCGCGTGATCAAGGAGCAGCGCAAGGCTATCGAATTTGCGGGCAAGGTTGACCCCATCACCGAAGACCTGCTGATCGGCCAGACCGCCGAACTGGAGAAGTTCCAGTGGTTCATTCGCGCATTCCTAGAGAACAGCGCAGGCGAAATCTCCTAACAGGCAGCCTTTCTGAGCCCTATAGGTTCACCGGGTGGGTGCCCTCCCCTAACTGGGGAAAGCACCCACCCTTTTTGCTGCCACCCCTCACGCCTGCTGCCTGGGAACCACCAGCCACGGCATAACCATATGCGCCGCATATTCCGGCAGAAGTGCGGGCGCAGGTGGGTGCGACACTTAGGCGAATAAGCCCGATCAGCATGGTGACGGCTGCCCGCATTTTTCGGCCCGGCGAACATCAGCACCCGGTCGGGTTTACCTAGATTTTCGCCCAGCGCCCGTCTATTCTAGTGTTTTGCACGCACCAGCCACCCTGAGGAAGACACCCCATGTCACCCGAGCCCCGCAAACACACACCCGAAGCACCCGGCAGCAACAACCACTCCCCCGCCCAGGCAACACCCGGTAGAAACCGGCGAGAGCCCATCACCACGCAGGCGTTCACCGCACCGGATGTCCCCGCATGCCGCAACCCCGAACACTCAGCCCCTTCCCCAACGGCGGCACGCACAGGAGCGCTTGACCATGTACCGGCACGGCACCACCCCGTCACCCAGCCAAGTGAAGCGCAAATCCGGCGGTGGCGGCGCTACCTCGCCGATGAAGAGTCGGAGGCGCGCATCTACCGCTACCTGGCCCAGCGCACCGAAGGTAAAGACCGTGAGATTCTGATGCAGGTTGCCGAGGCTGAGAAACGCCACCAACAGCACTGGCGCGACATGCTCGGTGAACACGTTGGCAAACCCGTCCGCCCGTCGCTCTCATCCGCATTTTTGCAGTTCATGGCGAAGCATTTCGGGTCGGTCTTTATTCTGGCAATGGCGCAAATGGCCGAATCCCGCTCCCCCTACGCCGAAGACCCGGACGCCACCGAAGAAATGGCGGCTGACGAGGCTATTCACGAAGAAATCATTCGCGCCCTAGCCACCAGCGGGCGCGAAAAACTCTCCGGCAACTTCCGCGCGGCGGTGTTCGGCGCGAACGACGGGCTGGTCTCGAATCTGGCGCTAACGATTGGCATCACGGCCTCGGGCGCATCCAGCTCTATGGTGCTGCTTTCGGGGATTGCCGGGCTGCTCGCGGGCGCGCTTTCCATGGCGGCGGGCGAGTTCGTTTCGGTGCGTTCCCAGCGCGAACTTTTGGATGCATCCCAGCCGACCCAGGTGACCCTGCGCGTGGCGGGCGACCTTGATATTGATGCGAACGAGCTTGAGCTCATTTACCGGGCACGCGGTATGGATGAGGAGGCGGCGCATCACCGCGCGCTGGAACGTTTCGGGTACCTCGACTGCGACTGCGACCCGTCGCTGTCACACCGTGCGAATGAGGAAGGCGAGGAAGAAAACGTAGCACTGGGTACGGATATTGGCGCGGCGGCGGCATCGTTTAGCTTCTTCGCATCCGGGGCGCTCGTGCCGATTCTGCCCTATATTTTCGGGCTTTCCGGCGTCTGGGCGATGGCGCTTTCGCTCCTGTTCGTCACCATGGCGCTGGGCTTCACCGGCGGTATTGTGGGCCTACTCTCGGGGTCTTCCCCGATGCGCCGCGGGCTGCGCCAAATCCTCATTGGACTGGGCGCGGCGGGCATCACCTACCTGCTGGGTCTAGCCTTCGGCACTACGCTGGGGTAGGTTCCTTCAGCTCTTTTCGATAAATTTTCTATCCCAAATACACAAGCCCCCGGCGGCGCGAGCGTAATACTCGCACCGCCGGGGGTCTTATTAGCTGCCCGAACCGGGCGGGATGCTACTTGTTGGCGAAGATTTCGCGCATCAAATTAGCGGCCTCGGAGGGGGTCTTGCCAACCTTCACGCCAGCAGCCTCCAGGGCCTCTTTCTTCGCCTGAGCGGTACCCGAAGAACCCGAAACGATCGCACCAGCGTGGCCCATGGTCTTGCCCTCAGGAGCGGTAAAGCCAGCCACATAACCGACCACGGGCTTGGTGACGTTCGCCTTGATGTACTCGGCGGCACGCTCCTCCGCGTCGCCACCAATCTCACCAATCATCACAATACCCTCAGTCTCCGGGTCAGCCTCGAAAGCCTCCAGAGCGTCAATATGGGTGGTGCCGATAATCGGGTCGCCGCCAATACCGATAGCGGTGGTGAACCCAATGTCGGCGAGCTCGAACATCATCTGGTAGGTGAGGGTACCCGACTTGGAGACAAGACCGATCTTGCCCTTGCCGGTGATATTCGCCGGGGTAATGCCAACCAGGCACTCCTCAGGGGTGATAATGCCGGGGCAGTTCGGCCCGATAATGCGGGTAATCTGCTTGCCGTTCTCGTCCACCGAAGCTTTCGCGGCAGCCCAGAACTCGGCGGTATCCTGCACCGGCACGCCCTCGGTAATGACGACGACCAGACCGATCTTAGCCTCAATAGCCTCCAGCACGGCGGCTTTGGTGAAGGCGGGCGGCACGAAAACGATCGAAACGTCCGCACCGGTTTCGGCAATAGCCTCGGCAACAGTACCGAAAACCTTCAGCTCAACATCGGAGCCGTCCTTTGCCTTGTGGGTAACGGTGGTGCCAGCCTTGCGGGCATTCACGCCGCCCACAATGTTTGTGCCGGCTGCGAGCATACGAGCGGTGTGCTTGGTGCCTTCGCCGCCGGTGATGCCCTGAACGATGACCTTAGAGTCTTTGTTCACAAAGATAGACATAGTTTTTTCCTATAAATCCTTCGGTGGCGATTACGCCTTGTTAGCGAGCTCTGCTGCCTTGTCGGCGCCTGAATCCATGGTGGTTGCCTGCACCACAAGCGGGTGGTTTGCCTCAGAGAGGATGCGGCGGCCTTCCTCCACGTTGTTGCCGTCCAGCCGCACCACAAGCGGCTTAGTTGCGGAATCGCCCAGAATCTCAAGCGCCTTCACAATGCCCTCAGCCACAGCATCGCACGAGGTGATACCGCCGAAAACGTTCACGAAAACGCTCTTAACCTGTTCATCGCCCAGAATAATCTCAAGGCCCGCAGCCATAACCTCAGCGGATGCGCCGCCACCGATGTCGAGGAAGTTGGCGGGCTTCACGTTGCCGTGTTTTTCGCCAGCGTATGCCACCACATCCAGGGTAGACATCACCAGACCGGCGCCGTTGCCGACAACACCAACTTCACCGTCGAGCTTCACATAGTTCAGGTCGTGCTGCTTAGCCTTAGCTTCCAGCGGGTTTTCGGCGGATTTATCGACAAGCGCCACGTGATCGGGCTGGCGGAATTCCGCGTTATCGTCGAGAGAGACCTTGCCGTCAAGAGCCAGAATATCGCCTTCGGGGGTCTGCACGAGGGGGTTAACCTCAACAAGGGTTGCGTCTTCCTTCTTGAAGACATCGCCCAGCTTCACGAGAACCTCAACCACCTTGGGCTGCAGTTCAGCGGAGAACCCGGCGGCCTCAACGATCTCCTGCGCCTTAGCGGAGTCGATACCCACCAGCGGGTCTACCTCAACCTTGGCGAGAGCCTCGGGACGTTCAGCGGCGAGCTGCTCAATTTCCATGCCGCCTTCGACCGAGCACATGGCAAGGTACGAACGGTTTGCACGGTCAAGCAGAATCGAGAAATAGTATTCTTCAGCAATGTCAGCACCCTGTGCGACCAGCACGCGGTGAACGGTGTGACCCTTGATATCCATACCAAGAATCTGCTGAGCGTGCTCGTATGCCTCGTCAGGGTTTTTAGCGAGCTTCACGCCGCCAGCCTTACCGCGGCCGCCGGTCTTAACCTGAGCCTTAATGACGGTCAGGCCGCCGATTTCCTCAGCTGCTGCCTTTGCTTCTTCGGGAGTGGTCGCAACAATGCCCTTGAGCACGGGTACACCGTGCTTTGCGAAGAGATCGCGCGCCTGGTATTCGAAAAGGTCCACAGGTGTCCTTCTTCGTCGAAGTGGTGCCGCCGTTTTAGGGTGCGGCGGCTTGGTCTGGTGAGTTACTATTCGACGTGTTTTACGCCCCTGAGAGGGCGCGCTGTCACGCTCTAAATTTCTCTCGGTTCTACTCTATCGGATATTTGGTTGAGGGTGTACTTATCAGACAACACACACGCTATTTTTGTAATGGGCATCACTATTCGGTGTGTTGGGTTTTGGCTAGACCTTCTCAATCGGTGCGTACCGCAGCAGCAGGCGCTTCTCCTCGGAGGCAAAACGCACCTTCGCCACAGTCTTATCGCCGGTGCCTTCCAGGGCAAGAACCCGGCCCTCGCCGAAGGATTTATGGCGCACCGTATCACCCACCGTCAGCTGCGGAATTTCCTTGCCTTGATGCACCCGCGAGCGGTTACGCACCGCTCCGGATGCGCTGGCTGCGGCCGCCAAACCGTAGCTTGCCGAACCATTGACCTCGGCGGTTGATGGTTCACGGTTCGCCCGGGAGCGAGAGTCCTCGTATCCCGTGCCGTAGCCGCCCGTGCTGCGCCCGTCAAAACCGTGCCCATCAGCATTGCGCCCACCGCCGGAGCTGTATCCGCTCGCCCCGCGATAGCCGCCATACCCGCTGGCGCCATTGGCGTATGCCCCCATCCCGGAGGCACCAAACCCGGCAAAACCGCCCAGGCGGCGCCACTCGATCAGCTCCTCGGGAATCTCTTCCAGGAAGGGTGAGGGCGGGTTGAACTGGCTCTTGCCCCACATCGTGCGGGTCTCAGAGCGGGTGATATAGAGCCGCTGCATCGCGCGCGTGAGCCCCACGTAGGCAAGGCGGCGTTCCTCGCTCATCTCGCCCTCGTCGGTCAGCGCCCGCTGATGCGGAAACAGCCCGTGTTCCAGCCCGGTCAGGAAAACAACCGGGAACTCCAAACCTTTGGCGGTGTGCAGGGTCATCAGGGTAATCATGCCCTGCGCCTTCGCCTCCGCGGCCTCGGCGGCAATCTGCGCGGCAGACGGGGTCTGCCCGTCGGCGGAGGCGCCTCGGGAGGGGATCGAGTCGGCATCCGCCACCAGCGAGACATGCTCTAAGAACTGTTCTAAATCCGCGCCGGGGTTCTCCGCCTCAAACTCGACCATCGCATCCAGCAGCTCCGAGAGGTTTTCCACCCGGGATTCGTCCTGAATATCCTTAGATTCGCGCAGGGCGGCGAGATAGCCGGACTGTTCAAGCACCGCCTCTAGGGTTGTGGCGGCTGATTCAGTGCGCGCAATCTGGGCGAGGTCGTCCATGAGCTTGACGAACTGAGCATACTTTTTCACGGCGGCAGCGCCCAAACCCGGCACACTCCCTGGCTCCGCGGCAGCGGCACGGGCGGCGGCGAAGAAAGAAATTCGCTGTGCCGATGCGTGTTCGGCAACCACGGTCTCAGATTTCGCACCGATACCGCGTTTAGGTTCGTTGAGAATACGCCGCACACTCACGTCGTCGTCCGGGTTTGAGAGGGCGCGCAGGTAGGCGAGCGCATCTTTAATTTCTTTGCGCTCGTAGAACCGGGTGCCGCCGACCACGCGGTACGGCAGTCCGGCGCGCATCAGGAGTTCTTCGAGGGCGCGGGACTGAGCGTTGGTGCGGTAGAAAATCGCCACATCCGAGGGTTTGATGCCGTGTTCGTCGGCAAGCCGGTCTATTTCTTGGGCAATGTAGCGCGCCTCCGCATGTTCGGATTCAGCGACGTACCCCACGATTTTGGTGCCCTCCCCCGATGCCGTCCACAACTTCTTGGGGCGGCGGTTGGGGTTGCGTTCAATCACGGCGTTCGCGGCGGAGAGAATGTTCTGCGTGGAACGGTAGTTCTGTTCCAGCAGAATAATGTGCGCATTGGGGTAGTCGCTCTCGAAATCCGTAATATTGCGAATGTCGGCGCCGCGGAAGGCGTAAATCGACTGGTCTGAGTCGCCCACGACGGTCAGTTCGCCGGGCGGCGGAGCATCCGGGTACGGCCCCTGCTCACGGGTGTTTCCCTGCGGATGCGCCCCCACCAACTCCCGCACGAGTGCGTACTGGGCGTGGTTGGTGTCTTGGTATTCGTCCACCAGAATATGCCGGAATTTGCGGCGATAATAGTTTGCGATTTCGGGGAATTTCTTGAGCAAAAACACGGTTTTGCCAATAAGGTCGTCAAAGTCGAGGGAGTTCGCGGCGCGAAGGCGCTGGGTGTAGACGGTGTAAATCTGCGCGATAGTCTTTTCCCACGGGTTATTCGCTGCCGCCGCACTGTATTCTTCGGCGCTCACCAGCTCGTTTTTGAGGGCAGAAATCCTGTGCCCCACGGCCTTGGGGGCAAACTTTTTAGTGTCCAGGTTCAGCTCTTTAATAATGAGCGTGAGCAGGCGCTGCGAATCCGCCGAATCGTAGATCGTGAAGGTCGATTTGAGCCCGAGTGCCTTGGCTTCTCGGCGCAGCACGCGCACACAGAAACTATGGAAGGTGGAAATCCACATGTGCTGTGCACGCGGGCCGATCAGCGCTTGGATGCGCTCACGCATTTCCGCCGCAGCCTTGTTTGTGAAGGTGATGGCGAGAATCTGCCCGGGAGTCGCCCGCCCGGTTACGAGCAGATGGGCGATGCGGTGCGTCAGCACGCGGGTTTTGCCAGACCCGGCCCCGGCGACGATCAACAGGGGTGAACCGGCGTGTAAAACAGCTTCGCGCTGCCGGTCGTTAAGCCCGTCGATCAGGGTTTCAGGGTCGATGGTGCTCAGCGAATAAGTGCGCTCCCCATAAGGGTCTTCGGGGTTGTACTCGCTTCCGTACCCGCCCACTCGGTAGGCGGGCGGCATGAACTCGCCGAGCGCATCCTCGTGAGCGGTGACGGTTTGGGAGGTCACCGCTTCAGGGTTGAGCTCTGGCATAAAAGATTCGTGCGCGAAGGGGTCTTCTTCCGGTGCGGAAGTATCTTCCGGCGGAATATGGGCATCATATTCGGGATCGTAGGGCGGCTGCGTGTTTTCGAGATCGGCAAAGAGGGTATCTGCGGCAGGCTCAACGCCGGATGCGGAGTTGGTGGGTTCGCTCATGATCTACCTCGCTGCCTAGAATACACGTTCGATATTCCATGCTACCGTATTTGCCCTCTCGCTCCCACCCATAGCGCCCGTTTGCCGCGCATAATTCGCTCTTAGCGGTACCCCACCGCGCGGTGCACCCATGTTACGATGACCGGATGGATCAGGTCATCACTCCCGCTATGTGGTGCGACGGCACCGCCGACGAAGCAGCACAGTTCTATACTGATGTTTTCCGCGATACATCCATTGCCGAGCAGGCGCCCGGGCTCACGGCGACGGTCAGCATCCACGGTTTCAAGCTCTCGCTCATCAACGGCGGTAACCAATATGCCCCGAACCCGTCGATCAGCTGCATCCTGAACTTTGATCCGCTCTTATTCGGCGGAGAGGAACAGGCCCGAGACTACCTTGATGAGCTCTATGAGCGGCTCAGCACCGGCGGCGTACTCATGGAGCTGGGTGAGTACCCCTTCTCCCCGCGCTACGCTTGGGTTCGTGACCGTTTCGGCATGACCTGGCAGCTCATGCTCACCGACCCGGACGGCGATCCGCGCCCCTTTGTTATCCCATCCTTCATGTTCGGCGGTACTAATCACGCTCATGCCGAGGAAGCCACAGACGCTTGGATCGCCCTGTTTGATAACGCCCGCCGCGGTGCTCTGTACCGTTACGAGGAAGGCGGACCGCTGGATGCGGGTACGGTCATATTCACCGACTTTACCCTGCGCGGCACCTGGATGGCAGCCACGGACTCTGGGACCTTCCACGATTTCACCTTCACGCCCGGAGTCTCCATGATCGTCTCCTGCCGCGACCAGGAAGAGATCGACCGCTACTGGGCGGGGCTCTCTGCTGTGCCCGAGGCCGAGCGCTGCGGCTGGTGCGTCGACTGCTGGGGTGTCTCGTGGCAGGTCGTCCCCTACAACATCGCCGAGCTCATGGCCGACGCCGCCACACGCGATAAGATCCTGCACATGGGCAAGATCGACCTGGCCAAGCTATAGGGTACTGACATCATCTGACCCTACTGTGAGGACTCCTCAGTAAATAGTAAAAGGAATTTCCACCATGAAACCCCTTGGCGTAATCGGTGGTATAAGGTCCGAAAGTAATACCCTGTACTATCAGATTATTACGGTTGATTCCTCCTATGTTTTATTATGTGCGCTCAGTGTTGAAGATAAGATTCATACGTTCTCGAAACACAAAATTTGAGCTGAAAAATAAGTTAGGAAAAACATGAATTGTGTTGTTCGTTGGGCAGATATAAAGCACGAATGGGAACCATTTGAGAATGTGTTCTGCGGCAGCGATTGGCCATTCCATCTTGAACATAACGTATCGCATGAGAGCCTCATACGCCGGTTTGAAGAGCAGGAATTCTCGGAACCTAATAACCGTGTTGCCTTTATTCACAACGATGGAGAGCACGTCGGTATTGCCATAGTACACGGACTGCAAGATTCCACAGCAGAAATAGATATGCGTATGGCAGCGAAATATAGAAATCAAGGGATTGGGAGTATTGCGCTCATTAAGCTAACTGACCTTATTTTTGAATCCAAAAGCTCCATTATCCGTGTTGAGGGCAATACACGAAGCGACAATATTGCTATGCGTCGTGCTTTTAACTCTGCAGGTTGGGTTCACGAGGCGCATTATCGAGAAGCTGGAGTTACCGTTCAGGGTATCAGGTGCGATGTCATGGGATATGCGGTGATCCGTAGTGACTGGGAAAGCGGAGAGAGGACAATTGCGAGTCTGGGTGAGTAATACGCGCAAGTAAAGAAAACTAGGTATGGTATGTCAGGATATAACCGACTTTGCGGCTGTCAGTTTCCGGTAGCAAATAAGCAATGTCGCGCGGCAGAAGACCAAGAAGCCTGCCCCGTATATATACTCCACAGCATTCTTTTGGTAAAGGCCCCACGCTGACGCACCCAACCGCTCTGCGCAATAATGGAAGGTATGGGTCTATCACAAGGTCAGAAGAAACGCCGCTACGGCGCGAACACGAAAGCCGCTCACATTCCAGGGGGCGGAATCCCCGACCCGCAGCATAGCGAAACCCGTGAGCTTCGGCAGTTTATGGAGGAACGCGCCGCCCACGATCAAGCGACCGGGCGGGGTTCACGTGTTTTCCTCCACGTTGCGGTCGCTATTTCCCTGCTCATGGGCGTGTACCTTTTCGCGTGGGTGCTTCCCGGCTACGGCAGGCTGGCGGGTGCCCCCGTTCCCGAGCTGTCACTGGCCCTGAGTACGGATGCGCTGGGGTCGTTCGCACACGGGCTTTCTTCCTCCCCCGCGGGTGACGCCCTGGGGCCTTACACGTATGCGCACCGTTCAGTGGGTTTGGCGTTTGCAGTGTTTTTCGGGTTGTCTGTGGCGGGCCTGTCGTGGGCGGCGACGGCGAAAAAGCCGCTTCGGGTGTTATTGACGGCGCTTCCGCTGGTGTACAGTGCGGTGTTTACGGCCACAATTTTTGCGGTGGACGCATCATTGGCTGACCCTGCGCATCAGCCGGGTGCACTTGTGGTGCTTCTGCCTCTGGGCTGGGCTCTTCTGGTGCTCTCGCTTCTGAGCCTGGCATACCGTGGTGTGCGGGCGTTCAAGCGGGCGGTTGCTGCTTTTATTGCGGGTGGGCCGCCCACCGAGTAGCGCCGCCCCTCCAGACTGCACGAGGCAGTAGAATTTACGTCCGACACGCTGCCGGAAGGCACCCGCCATCCGCGGAACAACCAATCCCCCTGCGTACCCGGTAATCGTTCGGGCCGAAGCCACATTACTCTTTGCGACGGTTATCGTGTGAGCTAATCTCCCACGCCCCATTCACATACTGCGCGGATACCAGGCCAATAAACTCTTCGGCTGCAACGGTTCCTTTACCGCTCTTGGGGTAGATTACCCGGCCGTCTTCCACCTCAAACTTGCCGTATGTAATCTTGAAAGTACGGGACCACAGATACCGGTCATCTTCTTGTAACGGTTGCGGCTCGGTAATCTCGTATTCAATGGTGACGTTATCCGGCCAGTAGTTGCCTTCACGGATTTTCTTAAGCCGCACCTTCTCAAGCCCTTTGTAGTTGTCGCGTTCCGACTCTGATAGGGCGCTCTCCTCCGCCAGGGAGTAGTCCCCAGTGTTGTAGGCGTACTGGGTGGCTGCCGCCGCAAACGCGACACTCAGGTAGAGACCTTTCAAAGATTTATCGTTGGCATCCTCCGGTTTCTTAGGCTGGGGCACGTTTCGCGCCGCATGTTCCTCCGTGGCAGGTTCGTAGGTGCCCGACTTCTTATACTCTAAAACGGACTCGAAGTTAATCTTTCCCTTATAGTCGCCGCTCATATCTATATCGGTCTGCGTGGTAGCAGACGATGCGGATGGGCTAGTCTCTGAGGGTTCGCTTGATGAGGAAGATGACCCTTTTGAAACGGAACGGTTGGCATCACATGCCGCCAGAACAAAGGCACCAGCGCTTGCGCCTAGTACGCCCAATGCTGCACGACGGTTAAAAATGGAAGACATTATTACTCTCCTCTCTGAGCCCTAACAATAAACCATTAACTTTAAAGCTCAGCAGTAACCTTCATGTTCTCAAGGTTCTACCTGCTGTCCCGCCCAGGTCCTCAGGCGAAACCGCCCGGTGCAGCCTCCGCTATGAGAGACCACGCCGGGCGGATACCGCACCTCAACACATGGCGGGCATTCAGCACCCGCCCCGGAAGAGAAGTCTTTGACAGACCTAAACCACCGGCAGTATGCCCTGCTATAGCGGCACCATTAAAGCTTTCCTCTTCCATGGTTGAGGAGGATACGCACCTACTGACCACCATTTTCTGGTGGCACGAGAGGCAGATCATTGGAGAGCAGCCCGCTAATCTGCCACTGCCCGTTCACATACTTAGCGCGAATTTCGCCGTTCGTGTGGTAGCGTTTACCCCAGTCGCCCTTACCGGAGTAAGTTTCCTTGGTTACCTCATGCACCTTGCCGTCCTTCACATAGAAGTCGCCATTGAGCAGCACCAGGTTGTACGCCCACACGTACTCGCCTCCGCTGGATGCCACAGGGTGCGAGCCCACCAGTGTGTACTGCAAAATGCTGCCTGCCGCCGTCCAGTATTTTCCGTCGCGGGTATCGATCAGGTTAGTAGACTTCTTGAAATACAGCTGCTCCGATTCAACGATCGCCGACTGCTCCATGTAGCGGGCATTACCGGTCTGCAGCGCATAATCCAGAGAGGTCACCGCGAACGAGATGCTGCTGTACAGGCCCCGTTCCGTGCGGTCATTAATGGTGGAGGGCTTCTTCGGCGGGTAGGTGTTCTGCTGCGGTTTCTCGCGTGTTGCATACTCCTGGCGGGGGCCGGAACTGTCCACTTCAAGCGAGACTTCCCCAGATAGCTCAGTATGCCCCTCACCGGGAGTATTTCCGGATTCAAGAGGGGTAGCATCCGCGGCACCGCTCTGGGCTGCGCTACTAGATGCTGTGCCGTTCTGGGTGGTGTTATTGGATGCGGCGCTGTTAGGTCCCGCTGGCTGCTGCGTACTGGGCTCATTCACTGCAGCCGCAGAACTGCTGGCAGCACCACCACCGGTTTCAGGCCCGTGCGCTGGGGACGATGCACTACTTGAAGCACTCGCTGAGGATGAAGCGCCTCCTGCGTTTGAGGACGAGCTGCCGCATGCGCTGAGAAAAGCGGCTCCTGCGCCGCCGCCGAGCAGCAGCAGTGCGGCTCGACGATTAAGATGGGAAGACATCTTTAGCCTCCTTAGAATCGGTCAATACCGTCACTTTCAGACTAGCCCACATGTTATGTGTCACATCATAATTTTTAGGTGTGTCTTTAATAAAACTTCAATGTTACGTTCTATGAAATGTAGACCTTTGGCCCAAGCTTGCGCAGTACACGCCCCCTAAAACTCAGGCATACAGCAGAACCCGCTTGGTGCGCCTCCGTGAGGAAGCCGCATCAAGCGGGTTCTGTAACTGTGCCCCCGAGACGATTCGAACGTCCGACACCTTCTTTAGGAGAGAAGTGCTCTATCCCCTGAGCTACGGGGGCAACGTTCTCTATTATAGCGGCAACATCACGGCAGTTTTCCACCCGGGCCCCGGCGCGTCACGCTCACTACAATAGGTAGGTGAGTATTTTCATTGACCCGCCCCTCTGGCCGGCACACGGCACTTTCTTCTCGCACCTTATCTCAGACACCAGCCTGAAGGAACTGCATGACTTCGCGGCCGCCCACGAGATCAGCCCGCGCGCCTTCGACGCCGACCACTACGACGTGCCGCAGCACCGCTACGCGGCCCTCGTAAACGCTGGGGCGCAGGAAGTAACCGGCACCCAACTAACTCGCATACTCATCCGCAGCGGGCTGCGGGTTCCGCTCAAAGAGCGCCCCAGTAAGATCCGTCCGCGTCTTCTGCGTGCCTGGGAGGCGCTCGCGCCCGGTGCTTCCGCTGTGGGCACTGACCTGCTTGAGCGGTGGGAGCAGCCGCACCGGGCCTATCACAATAGTGTTCATCTTTCAGAGATGCTCGCCGCTCTTACCCTTTTGTACTCCCCCCAACCGGTGCCGCGCACTGTGCTCTTTGCGGCGTGGTTCCATGATGCCGTATATGAGGCGCAGCCCGGCCAGGACGAGGCCGCCAGCGCCGAATTGGTACGTACCAATCTTATGCCTCTCACCAGAACCGGTGTTCTGACCGCTGCGGAGGTTACCGCCGCCGCACAGCTGGTGGAGTTCACCGCCTCCCACCGGGTGCCTGAAGAGCTTGCCGGGCTGACCGGTGGTGCGCTCACCCGCGCCGACGCCGATTTTTTCATGGATGCCGACCTTGCGATTCTCGCAGCAGAAACCGCCCGGTATGGCCGTTACATTGCAGGTGTACGCACGGAGTACAGCCACTACGGGCCGCAGGCGTTTGCGCAGGGAAGGTCAGGGTTTTTACGGGAGTTCTTAGGCAGAGACCGTATTTTTGCCTCTGCGGCGGGGCATTCGCTGTGGGATGCGGCGGCTCGGACGAATATGGCCGCTGAGCTAGAGAGCTACACCTAAAAGCCCTCTTCTAAAGCGCTCACGTAGTGCTAGCACGGCCCATATAGATATGGAGCGCGCGCCTTACTGCTTTTTATCGTTGGGGTGCTGCGGGCCTTCAGAAGGGCTTTGAGGCTGGTTACTGTATTTCTTACGGTAGATGAATTTACCGGTGACCATGCCAATCACGATGCCAATCCCGCCGGTGATAGAGACCCACATGGCGGGGTTGCCAAGAGGAATAGCCAGCAGCAGGCCGATAATAATGCCTGGTATGGCGCCAGCGACCATGCCGACGGCCAGGTAGGTGAATTCCTGATCGGAGCTACTTTTGGGGCTTTGGTACTGCATGTTCATTATTCTACCGGGCGTCCGCTACCCTTCGGTACGCCCCGTGCCCCGCGTGTAGCCCCGACCAGTGTATTCGGGGTCAGCGCGTGATGCGCGGTTTAACATGGGGAAGGCACCCCGTTGGGGGTGCCTTCCTCCGAGTCTAAATATCTCTGGAGTCGAGATTAGAATGCGGTGTAGTAACCGTCAACCGACATCCAGGAAACCGGGTGCAGCTGGGTACCCTGGCTCGGGTTCAGAGCGGAGATCATCATGCCGTTACCAACGTAGATGCCCACGTGGTTGTAGCCGTTCTGGAAGACGATGTCGCCGGGCTGGGGGTTAGCGGTTGCACGCAGTTCGTTCTTCATAGCGAAGGTGTAGGGGGTCAGCTTCACGCCGTGCTGTGCGTAAACGTAGGATACGAAGCCGGAGCAGTCCCATGCACCAAAGCTGCGGCCGCCCCAAACGTAGCCGCCACCGATACCGGTCTTAGCGGTTTCTACAACGCCCTCGTGGCCACCGGTTGCGGTCTGTACAGGAGCGGAGGGGGTGGTGGAGCTGGTGTTGGTGGTCTGCTGCTGACTGAAGCTCGGGGTAGGAGCAACGTACTCGGTCTGGTACTCAGCCTGGGGTGCAACGTAGTTGGTAGCACCGGTCTGGTAGCTGGTGTAGTCAGTCTCGTAGTTGTTGTAATCGTAGCTCAGGTCTGCTGCTGCGGGAACCTGTGCGAATGCGTTAGCGGGAACAGTGGAACCCACCAGAGCTGCACCAGCGAATGCCACGATACCTGCGTTACGAACGATCTTCTTAGCCATTGTGTATGTTTCCTCCATTGCTTCACGAGGTGAGCTGTCGGACTCGGGTATGGATTCACCCGGCTACCGAAGTAGCTTAGCCCCTAGGCCCCCTATAAGGGAGCCAAAAATTGGTTCCCCCGCTCCTGCCATTATGGGTAGATGTTTCACGTTGCGGCGGCAGGACTAAGCGGATCCGCTCCGTGGTGCCCTCTTACGATTAGGATTTGGACACAGATACGAGAATACACAGAAAACTCCCAGCTGTCACATCCCAATCTGAGTTTTTTCTCAAAAACCTACGGTTTATATACATAAATCATGGCCCACAGCGGCCCCTCAAACGGTCCCCGCCACCCCCTGTAGACCCTTCTCTGACAAGGGAATTCGATAGATTCAGGGGCTAAGAGACAGGCAAACCGATGCGTGCATAAATTTTCTTAAGAAAAACACAGGTGTGCTTTATCTCTTAAATATTTTTCCGATAACAAACAGGCATAATCCCAGGTGAAACCACGTATCCCATAGGAAACAGGCGGCCGGTAAGGGCGCACCTGCCGATGAATATAAAAAAATTTGGCTTCGGGCTAAAAAGGCTCAGGTGACCCTCAAGAAACGCTGCCCCTTAGGGAAGAGCTTAACAAATAATGCGGGGCGGTGCGGCCATAACTGGCCGCACCGCCCCGCATCCGGCGGCACCGCGCTACGAACGCTTCACCACAATAGCGTTGGCAACGTCCTCATCAAGCGACAGGGAGGTCTCCTCCCCATCTGCACGCACAATCACGTCGTCGTCTTTACCAGCGACAACCGACACGCTGGCACCGAATGAGATACCGGCATCCGCCAAAAGCTTGAGAAGCTCAATATCGGTCTGAATCGACTCTGGGAATCGGGAGACAGTAAACCGGTCTTCCGGCCCCGAATCACGGGCCGCAATCGACATGGGCACGGTCCGTTCGTCGTTGTGTTCACTTTCCACGCCCAGCTCTTCAAGACCGGGAATTGCATTTCCGTACGGCGAGAACTTGGGGTTATTGAGCATCGCCAGGATGCGTTTTTCCACATGGTCGCTCATCACGTGCTCCCAGCGGCACGCCTCATCGTGCACATACTCAATGTCCAGCCCAATCACATCGGAGAGCAGGCGCTCCGCCAGGCGGTGCTTACGCATCACCTCGACCGCTTTCTTACGGCCAGCATCGGTGAGCGCCAAGTGACGGTCAGGCTCAACGCTGAGTAGCCCGTGCTTCTCCATACGGGCAACAGTCTGCGAAACAGTCGGCCCGGAGTGCTCCAGACGTTCGGCGATGCGCGCACGCATGGGGGTAATGCCCTCTTCCTCAAGCTCAAGGATGGTGCGCAGGTACATTTCGGTAGTGTCAATAAGATCGGTCATGCCGCCTGTATCCCTTTTCCCTGCCGACTAGGACAACCTAGCCTTAGTTATGATGCTCTTCTGAGTAACTATTATGTACCTTTTTAGCGTGTTTCGCCACGGATTGCGTGGCGCGTCGCCCGAAGCGAACGTCCCGCCAGGTACACCTGGCGGGCCTGTATCGCCACGCAGTCTAGCCCTCAGAGTTACGTGCGGCGGAGGTTTTTGCGCGTTTGCGCCCGCCCGATCCCCGCCCGGAGCCCTTACGTCCGCCACTCTTCTGCGGGGCGTCCTGCTGCGGAGCGGAATCCCCCTGGGATGCTTTCTGCCCGCCTGCTCGCTGCCGGTTCAGGTTCTTCCGGTTCTGTGCTTTTCGGGCGCTACGGCGCGCCTTACGGCTCTTGCCGCCGGTTTCGGGTGCCTCAGTAGCAGCGTCGAATTGAGGCTCCTCATCCTCGTATACATCCTCAGGGTCCGCAGCGAGCGCCTCGTCAAGATCGGCGGTATCAGGCAGCTCCTGAAGACGCTGCGCCCACGGAACCCAGTCGGGGGCTAGCAGTGCGTCATCGCCGGGCAGCAGACCAACCTCGCATACGGTCGCCACCTTCGAACGTGGCGCCCGCGCTAATGTGGCGAACCAGAACCACCCCCGGTAACCGGGCAGGGTGCACTCAAACAGGTGGGTGGTTAAACGATCCTCTTCACCGCGCAGATGGTGCAGCAGGCCAATGGTGTTTTTGGGGGCGATCTGCTCAATACCGGCCAACGCCACGTCTTTGGCCTGTGCCAAGACCGTGTCCACACGGCTGGTGCGGCGGCGCTTATGCGGCTGCCCAAGGGTGGGTTCACCAACCTGCTCGTATGTGTGGTCGGCAAACGGGTCAAAGCTGGCGGTTTCGGTCGGGTTCTGGTCAATCACCTGTTCAGACATACCACTATTAAAGCATTCTTAAGGTTCGCTGGGAGGGCGGGGCGGCCTGCCTTGACCTCTTACGCTCACGGTTCGCGCCGGTATGCCATTATGGCGCGGTTTTCCGCCGTTTTTCTGCCCTGATGCGGCTTCTTATTCCTCGCAGAGAATACGGTATGCGCGCTATCGGGCTGGCAAACCTCCGAAGGGAACCTGCAAAAAAGATGTGAATACCGTCCACAACGCCGCAATATTAGTATTTCCACCCCGTTAAAGGGGTCTAAACCTGCTACGGTTATGCCATGACTAGCGAACGAGAAACGCCTCTTGAAGTAGCCAATGAGCTCCCCTACACCCGCGCTATCCGCTGGTTGGGAGCCGGTGGCGGCATCCTCGCACTGCTGTGCACCCTTTCGGGGGTGGTGATGCTAGTACTCAAGTGGGTGGATGCTCATCCTCCCGCCGTTATGAGCCAGGTTCCCCTGGTGCTGTTCCCCGTCGCTTTCATCGCGCTAATGCTTGCCCTCCTCCTTGCGGTTCTTCGGCGTAAGTCAAGTTAGAGGGCCTTCCGGCCGCGCAACCACATATATACGTCAGAAAAGAGTGAACATGTCTGCTGAAGCTAAGCTGCTCGTCGTTGATGACGAGTTCAACATTCTTGAACTACTCGCCACCTCCCTGCGTTTTGCCGGGTTTGAAGTGGTGACCGCCGGAAACGGACGCGAGGCCATTGAGAAGGCCGAGCAGGAACAGCCCGACCTGATTGTGCTTGACGTGATGATGCCGGGCATGGACGGGTTTGATGTGACGCGCCGCCTGCGTGAAGGCGGACGCACCTACCCTGTGCTGTTCTTGACCGCGAAAGACGCCACCGAAGATAAAGTTGCTGGTCTCTCAGCAGGCGGTGACGACTACGTGACTAAGCCGTTCTCACTGGATGAGGTGATCGCCCGTATCCGAGCCATCCTGCGCCGTTCCCGCTCGCTGCAGGAGGAAGATACTGCTATTTTGCGGGTGGATGATCTGAGCCTGAATACCGACACCCATGAGGTGTTCCTTGGCGAGGAGGAGATTGACCTCTCCCCCACCGAGTTCAATCTGCTGCACTACCTGATGCTCAACGCAAACCGGGTGCTGTCGAAGGCGCAGATCCTCGACCACGTGTGGGAGTACGATTTTAACGGCGACTCGTCCATTGTGGAGTCGTATATCTCGTACCTGCGCCGCAAGATCGATAACAACCGTGAGGGCCACGAACCCCTGATCCACACCAAACGCGGCGTAGGGTACATGGTTCGTGGTTCCCGCAGCTAGGGGCGGTACCTATTAAACTGTTCAACCGCGAACCCGCACAGCAGCCCCCGGAGGCCCCGGAAGCGGCTCAACAGAACACCTCCACGCAGAAGCACATGGGGCGCAGACCCCTTGAGCGTATACCGTTCACACTGTCGCTGCGCACGCAGCTGGTGCTGGTGACCTCTGCACTGATTGCTTTGGCGATCGTTGTGACCTCCCTTGTGGCGATTTCGGCGTTGCGTGCGCAGATGGTGCATCAGCTGGATGACGAGATGAAGGCGAACTCGGCGAACCTGCTTTCCCTTGTCTCGAACAATAGCCAGCATCCCGTGCAGGAGGCCACGCTCGGTTCGTACCACGTGTACCTGCTGGATGAGCACGGCAACACCCTGTACGCGCTCAGCCCCGATACGAGCTCCCGGGACGAGCCGCAAGTAACCGGCTGGACAGCCGATAAAGTGCGCAAAAATAACGGGGTCGGCACTACTGTTAACTCGGTGGAAGGGTCGAAAGACTGGCGCCTGCTGCCGATGACGCTTAATAACGACACCAGCGTGAACGGGGTGCACGCCACGTCCATGGTGGTTGCCTTACCCCTGGAGCAAACCAACCAGGTGGTTGCTCTCGTAGGTGTGCTCACCTTCGCGTTCGGGCTGGCCACGCTCGCCTCGGCTATTGCAATGACGTGGGTGATTGTCACCCGCACTTTCGAGCCGCTGGCGCGCGTGGAGCAGACGGCGGCGAAGATCGCTAAAGGGGATCTGTCACAACGTATTGAGGACTACAACCCCGGCAATGAGATTGGCAGTCTTGCCACGTCGCTGAACACCATGCTCGCCCAGATCGAGACCTCGTTCAATGCGCAGGCAAAATCTGAGGCGAAGATGCGCCAGTTCGTGGGCGATGCATCCCACGAGCTACGCACCCCCCTGGTGAGTATTCGCGGGTACTCCGAGTTGTACCGGCAGGGGGCGTTGCCGAATGAGGACGCCGTGGCCACCGCTATGGGCCGTATTGAGGCGGAATCTAAACGTATGGGGCAGCTGGTGGAGGATCTGCTGACGCTGGCCCGCATTGATGAGCGCCGAGAATCGAAGCTGGCCCCGTTCGATATGTTCCACCTGGCGGTGGACGCCACCAACGATGCCTTCGCCACCTCCCCCGACCGTGAGATTACCCTGGTGGGCCTGACCGACGATGTGGCGCCCTGCTCCGCACCGGTGGTTGGTGATGAGCCGCGGATGCGTCAGGTGGTGGCGAACCTGCTCACCAACGCCATGCGGTACACCCCTGAGGGCTCGCCTCTTGAAGTTGCGGTGGGTGTGCGGCAGGAGGCCCCCGGGGTGCCGCGCGCCATTATTGAGGTGCGCGACCACGGCCCCGGTATTCACGGTGAGGATCGTGAGCGCGTGTTTGAGCGTTTCTACCGCACCGACACTTCACGCTCCCGGGAGACCGGGGGCACGGGTCTGGGCCTGTCGATTGTGGCCGCAATCGTGGAGCAGCACGACGGGCATATCCGTATTGAAGAGACTGATGGAGGCGGGGCCACGTTCGTGGTGTCGCTGCCGGTTTTGGCGGGCGCTGGCTAAAAGAAGCTGCGGTACATGCGGGCGCACGGTGACGGTGTAAGAGCCGAACCGTGCGCCCCTTTCGCGTGTGCAGGGATGTTCCACGGGCTGGTGGTCTGGGCGCCGCCAGCCCCACGTAGCTTCACATTTCTTCATACTGATGGGGCCTGTGGGGGTATTCAGGGCTGAAAATTGAGTTTTATTCTGTGGATAAGCTGGTTTTACGACCAGGCAACGTAAGTTATCCACAGATTTATTTTAATTCATGAAAATATTTTTTGATTCGTTTTAGTCTTGTAACAAGCGCTTAGGAATTAGGTGCTAGAGGCACAACCAATACATACCCTACTGAAGGAGAACCTATCATGGCACAGTTCATTGTCGATTCCGAAGTTATTGCGTCAAAGAGCGCGCAGGCAAAAGCACACGTTGCTTCCATCACCGCAGAGGTGAACGGCATGACTGCTTCCCTGCAGGATTTGCAGAGCTCTTGGACCGGCTCGGCCTCAACCAACTTCCAGGGCGTGCTCGATAAGTGGCGTGCAACCCAGCGGCAGGTGGAAGAGTCCATCGCCCAGATCAACGAAGCGCTTTCACGCGCCGGTGTTAACTACTCCGATACCGAACAGTCGAACGCTTCGATGTTTATGGGGTAATATAATAAGCGAATTCTGCAATTTCAATTCAATAAACCGATATAAGTAACTCAAGATATGTGGTGAGTCTATCTTAACGGTTTGGGGCGGGTACATGATGTACCCGCCCCAATCTTTTAACCTGCTACCATCCCAGTACCCGCAGGCCCGCGCTCCGCCCCTTCTGGGCGCAGGCTCACCCGCCCGAACGTACCGAACCGGCCAGCGCCGCACTTTTGGCGGCTGCTAGCCAGCAGCACACAGCGATGTGAGGCCGGGCGCGGCAGGTGAAACTAGCCGGGCATGGCGGTATCCTGCCTGAACCGCAGGCGCCAAGAGCCCGCTGGCGCATCATAATGCCACAGGCTGGAACGGTTCACCCGACCGCGCGCAGTATCCACCACCGCCATCACCAGCACATTCGCGGTGTCCACCAGTTCCACTACGCGGTGAGTTGGTTCCCCACGTTGAGTAAATGCGCGGGCACGGTACTCAATGGTGGAGGCTCGCGAAACCGGGCGGCCAGCAGAGGTAACCCACACCAGGTTCTCATCCAGCAGCTCGGCGATTTCCTCCTCGCCCATGGCCGCGCCGTTGGCTTCAAGCTCTTCTTCTGCGGCAAGCGCCTCATCAGGGTCGGCGGTGAGCTGCTGCTGTGTCTGCTGTGGGCTCTGAATATGAGCGGCCTGCTCCTGCCGCTCGGCTCGCTGCGCCGCCTGCGCTAATTTCTCCTTACGCTCCGCCACCGCCTGCGGGTCGGGGGCAGCAACAGCAGAGGCGGGTTTGAGCACACCGTTGAGTTTGAGGGCGTTGAATCCTTCACGGGCCTGCTGCGCCTGCTCCATCGTGAACTCTTCAACGCTCAGATGCGCATCTGCCGAGGGGCCCTGCTCAGGCTCGGTCTCCGCAGCCGGAGCCTGCCCGCCGGAGGCCCTTGAAGATGCCCCCGCAGCCGCACCAAAGCCCGGGCCGGCATCCGGGGTGTTCCCTTGCTGGTACGCCTGCGCGGCGGCGTTTGCGCGCGCATCCGCGGCCTCGTTCAGTTCGTGGCCGGAGTGGCCCTTGACCCACACCAGCTGGTAGTCACGCCCAGCGGTGGCAGCATCCAGCTCTTGCAGCAGTTCACGGTTCAATACCGGCTTGCCGTCGGCTTTTTTCCAGCCGCGGCTCTTCCAGCCGGGCATCCACTTGGTGAGGGAATTAATCACATACTGGCTATCGCAGTACACCACAAGTTTACGTTCGGGCATGTGCGCGGTCGCCTCGAACAGGTCAAGGACAGCCTTCAGCTCACCCATATTGTTGGTGCCGTGCTCCCAGCCCCCAGCCGCCCAGTGATTGTCGTCAATATACCAGGCCCATCCCGCCGGGCCGGGGTTGCCCAGCGCCGAACCGTCAGCAGCCGCAATAATCTCGCTCATGCACTCGACTTTACCCTACCGGCGGGTGCAAACAGTGACATGTTCGTCATGCACATATCTGTATATTTTCCCTCCGGTGGGAGTAGACTGTAGAGCATGATCACCACTGTCTCTACTTCCGGCGGTGCACAGGTGGCGGTATTTGCCTTGCCCACACGCACCATGTACAGCGGCCTGCGGGTCAGCTGGCTCAGCTACCTAGGTGCGGCTGAACAACGCCGCGCCGCCGAATTGCCCACCCCCGTCGGGGCGGTCAGCTACCTCTCCACCCAGGCGCTCATGCGCTCTATGGCGGCATGCCGGCTGGGGGTTGCCTCCAGCGCGGCGCACACGATCGAAGTGGATCGTACCTGCACCCTATGCAACAGCACCAAGCCGCACGGTAAGCCCCGCATTGCGGGCATGAACTTTAATATGTCGCAGGTTTCATCCCTGGCGGTGGGCGGGTTCTGCCCCGACGATGCGCAGGTGCTCGGGGTTGATCTTGAGCCCCGTCGAGACCGCCTATTCCCCGGGTTCGCGCGGGTGGCGCTGTCACTGCGTGAACGTGAAATATATGAGGCAACCACCGGTGAGGCACGCAACCTGCTGGGGGTGGCGTTATGGACCGCGAAAGAGGCAGTGCTCAAAGCCACCGGCCACGGGCTGAGCGTCTCCCCGGCGGCGGTGCGCGTATTTTTCAGCGACTCCCTAACAGACCAGCTGGCGGAGGCTTTCGAGGCATCCCATGAGCTGGCTGACGAAGAGGTGACGGCCGCATCCGTCTGCTCCGCGCGCGCAGTGTTCACCGTGCCTTCACGAGATAACAGCGACACCACGGAAGAACGGTCGTTCTATATCACCTGGACGGCGCTCACCCTACACCCCGAGAAGCAGCCCGCCCACAACAGCCCGCAGAGCACCAACCCGGCGCACGGCAGCGATGTCGCTGCCGAACAATTCCTCCTAGCCACCGCAACTGAAGGGGTGCCCAACAGCGTGCACGTACACCCGGTGGCCACCCCCGTTGAGCTGCGCAATAACCTGGCGCCGCTCACTTTTTCCCAACTGCCCGCCATGAGGATGGGGGCTGACCCCGTCACCGCCTAACCACCCCTGCCGTATACTGGCGCACCGGGCGGCGCAGTGAAAGACGATGAGGAAGCGCCCTACGCCGCCGGGGGCGCTTCAGGGAGCGTATTAATCCCCAGCGCACGCCCGAAACTGCGCAGCTTCGTGCCGGTTTCGGTGTGTTCCAGCACCGGGTCTGATTTAGCCACAATGCCCGCGCCCGCGTAGAGGATGGCGGTTTGCGCATCAACTTCAGCGCAGCGCAGCACGAGCGCCCACTGGCCGCTTCCGTCCGCGTTCATATAGCCAACAAGCCCGCCGAAATAGTCGCGGCTAAACGGCTCAAGCTCGGTAATCATACGCCGCGCAACCTCGGTGGGGGTGCCGCAGATCGCGGGGGTGGGGTGAATAGCGTGCGCACCATCCAGGCAGGTCATACCCTGCTTGAGCACACCCGAGATGGGGGTGCCAAGGTGCCACAGCTGCGGGGTTTGCAGAAGCGAAGGTTCCTCAGGAATAGTGAGCTGGCGGGTCATGGGTTCCAGCTGCGCGCGAATACTGGCAATAACGGTCGCATGTTCGCCACGATCCTTCGGCGAAGCCATAAGCCGCCGCCCAATAGCCTCATCCTCGGTGCTGCCGCGCTCAGCGATGCGCGGGGCGCTGCCCGCCAACGGGTGCGTTTTGAAAGCGCTGCCTTCCCCGGTGTCTGGTTCAGTACTGAAAATCAGTTCCGGGGAGGCACCCATCAGGTACGGACGTTCCAACCCGCGATGCCCCTGCGGCAGTTTAACGCTAAAAACAAACGTGTTGGGCTGCTGTGCGCGCAGGTTGTTGTACACCCCGGCACAGTCGAGGGCGCCCGGCGCGTAATCGGCCCGCAGCAGGCGAGAGAGCACAATCTTATCCAGCTGATGCGCTTTCATACGCTCAACGGCGGTCGCTACTGCCTGCCGGTACCCGGGGTTTTCGCGGCCCTCAATCTGCGTTGGTTCGGCGAGAGTGACCTCGTGCTCGGGCACCGGGATGTCGTCGATCTGCAGGTGCTCGGGCACGAACAGGTGCGCGGGGGCGTCAGGGTCAAAAGGAATGAGGCCAACCACGGCGGTGCCAGCGGATTCGGCGGCGGCGCGCGCATCCTCAAGGGTTACCTGGCGCAGGGAACCGGCGGTGCGCATCACGCGGGTGCCGGTGGCAAACATGAAATCGGGCAGGGTAGTGCTCACAGATGATACAGCCTTTCGGGCCTGCTAGAGGGTCGCGCCGCCATCGGCAACAATGTTTTGCATGGTGATATGCCGTGAGGCATCGCTAATGAGGAACGCATTCACCGCCGCAATATCGGCGGGGTCGGCGATGCGCCCGAGCGGAATTCCCAGGCGGAAAGTCTCGGGGCTGCCCGCCACCGGCAGGGCGCTGAGGTCCTCACCGCCCCAGGCGTCAGTCACCATGGGGGTGCGGGTGGTGCCGGGGCAGACCGTGTTCACGCGAATACCGTGGGGTGCCAGCTGCAGCCCGAAGCTTGACGATACGCGCACCGCTGAGGCTTTCGAAGCCCCGTAAGCACCGAATTCAGCGCGAGGCACGCGGGCCGCGTTAGAGGCGACCGTCACCAGCGAACGCGTGTTCTCAGGGGTTGCCTGTGTCTGCTCAATCATAACGCGCGCGAACTCGCGCAGGCACAGGAAAACGCCGTCAGCATTAACCGCGTGCAGCCGTTTCCAGTCCTCAAAAGAGGTGTCTAAGAGCGGCTGGCTGTGGGCAATCCCCGCCGCGAGCACGGCACCTTTAATGGGCTTCCCCATCTCAGCGGCGGCACCAGCGAGCGCCCGCACCGACTCTTCATCACCCACATTAACGGGGCTGTAGCGGAACGTGGTGTCGCTGTAGGCGGCGAATGATTCGTGCGGGGTCTCCGCCAGATCGGCGGCGTACACCGAATAGTTATTCTTGATGAGTTCGTGTACGGTCGCTGCACCAATTCCGCCGTTCGCGCCGGTCACAATAACCCAGCTCATGCGATTACCTTCCCGGTTTCCGGTGCCCCGTCCGCGCCGGGGGCACCAGCGGTAATCTGCGCCAGCACCTCGGCGGTGTCCAGCACGCGGGCGCATCGGCCTGAGGCGTATTCGCAGGCCATGCGGTGCTCTTCCTCGGTGAAGTCGGCGAGCGCATCCGCCACCATGAACGGCTGAATATCGCGCATGAACGCCTCCAGGGCTGTGGTGAGGCATCCAATATGTGCGTACACTCCGCTGATGATGAGCTGGTCACGCCCAAGCTCTTTGAGCTGTTCTTCGAGCGGGGAGCGCACGAAGGCGGAGTACCGCCATTTGGTGAGCACAGTATCGGCCTCGGTGGGGGCGAGCTCGTCAAGAATCTGGGCGCTTTCATCATCCTGCAGGCCGTCGCCCCAGAAGTCGGTCAGCAGGCGCCTGTCGGCGGGGTTCTGGCGGGGCGGCTGGGCGGTGTAGTAGACCGGGATATTCGCCACGTGTGCCGCATCCACTAGGCGGCGAATATTGGCAATGGCAATGTTGATTTGGGCGTCTGGGAGGGTTTGGCCGTCACGTTCCAGCTCAAAGGCGCGCACGAAATAGCGCTGCATATCGTGCACAAGAAGCGCAGCGCGAGCAGGATCGACCCGCCAATTCACGCGGTTCTGGTGCTCCTGGTCTCGGTACGAATAGGGTGCAATTTTCTTGGGCAACGCCACGGATGACTCCCCCGTCTTTTGTATGCTTGGTGAATGACGTGCCAGCGGCGCGCACGTACGATTAAATATTAGGACATCCTGACCTAACCTGCATCTTTGGGGGTGATGATTACGCCCCGAAAAGAAAATATAGCAAAGGCCCCTGACAGCGGTGGACAACTGTTCACCTCATGCCGGGGCCTTACTACATACACCGGGCGACAACGCGGCAGCCAGCACCACGAAGACAACACAACCAGCGGGGCGTAAAACCGCCCCGGCTCACAGCTCGAACGGCGGTCCCACACCCGCAGAATAGCGCTCGCGTGGGCGGGTAGGCGTACTGGCTGGGCGCGCCGCCCCACGGGTTTTAGGCTACGGGGCTAGGCCACAGGTTGGGCCACTGCCAGCACCTCATTCAGCCCCTCGGTAATTGAGGGGTGGGTGTAAATTTCATCACGTAGCTGTGATGCCGTAATATTGTGGCGCATTGCCAACGCCACGAGGTTGATAACCTCCATAGACTCGACCACCAGCAGCTGAGCACCAAGAATCTGGTCAGTCTCGGCATCAATCACGAACTTCATGATGCCGCGCGGGTTTTCCAGGGTCTTCGCACGCGGCATGGCGGCGATAGCGGCAACAGGCTTGGCGGCAACCTTGATGGTGTGGCCGGCGGCGAGCGCATCACGCTCAGTCAGGCCGACGGACGAGAGCGGCGGGTTCATGTAGATGGTTGCGGCAACCGCCTGGCGGTCCTTCGTGGAGCGGGAACCGTCACCGAGCAGCTGTGAGAGCACCACGCGGTAGTCGTCCAGGGAAATGTAGGTGAACTGTGGGCCGCCGTTAACGTCGCCAAGCGCAAAAATATTCGGTGCCGTGGTGCGCAGGTGCTCGTCGACAGCGATTGCGCCGTGCTCGGTGGTTTCGATGCTCGTGTTCTCAAGCCCCAGCCCCTCGGTGGCAGGTTTACGCCCGGTTGCGACCATCACGTAATCCACCTCAAGGTGCTTGGACGCACCCTCGGAGTCCAGGTAGTTCACGGTCACGGAGTCGGCGTTATCGGTAACGGTCTCTACGCGAACGCCCGCGTGAGCGGTAATACCTTGGTCGGCGATAATCTCGCGTGCTGCCTGGGCGACGTCGTCATCGTAACGCCCGAAAAGCGCGGGAGCGCCTTCAAGCAGGGTTACTTCGGTGCCATAGGAGGAGAAAATACCGGCGAACTCGACACCAATAGGACCGCCGCCGATAATGCCCAGGCGCTTCGGGCGCGGGGTGATCTTCTGCAGTTCGGTGGAGGTGAGCACGCGCTTCGATTCGCGGGCGCCCGGGATGGGCGGGATAGTCGCCACGGCACCGGTGTTGATGATAAAGCAGTCGGCGGTGACGACCAGTTTGTCCTCGCCCGCGGTGACCTCGACCTCGGTGTCTGAGAGGAACCGTGCGTGACCGTCAATGAGTTTGGCGGTGGCGTTCGATTCGAGGATTTCGCGGTTCTTCGCGCGCATGGCACCGGTGAGTTTGTCACGGAAAATCACGGCGCTCTCGTAGGCGGCGTTCGCAGCGTCGGCGTTGTGTTCGCCGCTGGCACGGAATTCGTCAGCCCGGTGCACAAGCGCCTTGGTGGGCACGCACCCGATATTGATGCAGGTGCCGCCGTACATGTTTGAGGACTGCTCGATCAGGGCGACGTTCTTGCCGGTTTTCGCGTAGGCACCAGCAAGGGTTTTGCCGCCTTTGCCGAAGCCGATAACGACCATATCGAAGTGAAGGCGCGCGGTAGTCATAGTGTTCTCCCAGTGAAATTTAGGGGTGTTCATAATTCGTGTCTGGTGTTCCGGTGAACTTCAACGGGCGGCGTATGGCATTTATTCCTGGTTTTTGCAAGAAAACATTAAGTTTTTTGACGCTGCGCTGGGGGCTGTCTACCTTATCTTATGCAGCCTAAAGAAGAGCCTTTATGTGAATAAAGCGTTGAAAATCCCGCTTTATTCACATAAAGGCTCTTTTTACACCCAACAGCGGGGATGCAAGCTACCGCGACACCACACTCACACGTTCGCACTGATGCTCCCCTGACTCGATAAGGTCAAGCACGGCGACCGCGAAATCCGCATAGCTGATTTCGCTCTGCCCGGCGGCATTCATCGTCAGCACATCGCCTGCCAGCTGGTATTCAGAGGTCTTCCACCATATCGAGCTCATACGTGGTTTGCAGGTTCAGCCAAAACTGCGGTGTTGTGCCGAAGTAGCGGGCAAGGCGCGCAGCTGTATCGGCTGTGATTCCTCGCTTGCCGTGCACGATCTCATTGATGCGCCGGGGCGGCACGCCGATTGCCACCGCCACCTTATTCTGGGTAATCCCGAACCCTTTAATGAAGTCTTCTAACAGGACTTCTCCGGGGTGAATTGGCGCAATTTTGTCAGTGATAGTCAACGATCTTTACCTCCTCAGGCCCTGAATCGGTCCACCTAAAACATATTCTCCACTGATTATATTGTCTGCATATGACGTGTGGGGCGGCGCGGCAACTCGCAGAAGTGCATCCCAGTCCTGCGGGTTGCTTTGCGTTTCGCAGCTTAAATAGCCTCAAAATAAATGTGCCTCTGCGCTTTGAAATCTAGACTGGTGGTAGACGCTTTTACCCCGAATGAAGGAGCCGTCATGGATGCCCGCAATGTTCTGCGTGAAGCCGCAAGCCGACCCGCCACCGAAGCGAAAGCCCTTGTAGACGCTCTGCCCACAGGGGCGTTGAACGCGCACGCGGGTGGGCATACGAATTCGATCGCCTGGCTGCTGTGGCATGCGGGGCGGCAGATGGATGTGCAGCTCGCGCAGCTGAACGGCGAGCCGCAGGTGTGGCATAGTCAAGGGTTCGACGCCCGCTTCAACTTGGGTGAGCTGGGCGACACGGTGGGCTACGGTCATACTGCGGAGCAGGCGCGTGCCGTCGTGGTGGAGGATGCCGCGCTGCTGGTCGAGTATCTGAGCGCAACTGCTGCGGCGTTGAACGAGTATATTGCGGGTTTGAGTGAGGCTGATTTGGATGACGTGATTGATACGTCGTGGACTCCGCATGTGACGCGCGGGGTGCGGCTGGTGAGTATGATCGACGATGCCGCCCAGCACATGGGGCAGGCGGCGTATGCGGCGGGTATTCTCGCGGGCGCAGCCGGTTCAGGCGGGGAGGCGTAGTGGCAGTTAACACGAACAGAAACGATTGGCGTGATGGTGCAACTGCTGAGCAGGTCGCGACGGTTGAGTGTGTGTACCGTAACCATCCGAGTCTGCCGTATATTTCGCCGGAACGTAACCTGGCGGCGTGGCTTGAGGAGGTGGAGCTATCCTCGTCGAAAGTTGTTCCGAAGTGGGCGCTTGAGCCGGTCGCCAACATTGAACTTTATGGCGGGTACCTGTTTGAGGTGACGGCGGGTGACATTATTCTGCTGTGGCGCATAAGCTTCAGTACCTTCACCACGCAGAGCTGGTTCCCGAAATATTTTGAGCACACCTATGGGATTGACGCGGCATTCGACCTACGGATGCTGGTTGAGGCCGGGTTCGTAGAGATTGAATCCGCCGCTGATTCTTTGGATTTGGTAACCGCTCCGGCACTGCGCAAGGCCCTCAAGGATGCGGGCGTGAATGGATTGAGCAGTGCGAAAAAGGCTGATTTGATGAGGCTCGCGCGGGAGTACCTCTCCCCTGCCCAGCTTGAGGACGCAACTCCCGAGCGGTCTTATAAGCTCACTACCGCAGGGCGCGCGCTTCTTGAGGCCCACCCCGAGGTAGTAGCTAAACATCCGAAGAAGGGTTAAGATTCTTGCCTTTTGGGGTCTTCTGCCCTAAATAAGCTAGGCGGAAGATGGTTCGGCTCAAGACCGTCCGTATTATTTTTATTGGGATTATTATCCCAACTTATGGATAGACCATAGTTCCATGATGTCCTCCATTCCGGGTGATCTTTTTTATTTCGTTTATACCAGAAATCATAAGCCTTCCCTTTCTCAAATTTTTCCCTTTCAATATCTTCTCTATCAGCTTCTATCAAATCTCCATATGGGTTTATTAGGTAAATATCCTTAAGGGCATGGTATCCATTTCGAAAGATAATATTTTTCTGTATTTTATTAAGCTTCTCTGCGCGATAAACCATAATACACGCAAATATAAAACTTACAAAAAGCATAATAAACATTCAGAAAGGTGTACGCTCTAACGCGACACCAAATCCTAAAATTATAAAATTCACCAGAAAACCAATAATTAAACTTATATTTATTGCCCGATTCTTTAACACTACTTTATCCCATGAGGGTTTAGGATAATGCATTCCTCCCATATGCGACTTAATTGAAATTAGATTTTCTCTAACTTCAGCTGATAAAGCACCAAGTTTAATAACCTGATTTTCCAGCGTGGCCCGCACAAGAATATCATTATAGGCAAACTGGATAGTATTTACGTCCAATTCATGCTTAATATTCTCAGGGTAATCATTAGAATCCTTAAGAATTGATGACCATTTCTCAAGACGCAACAGTTCTGGCGGAGTAGTCTCTTTAGAGTTCTCTAAAGATTCTTGATTTACTTTAGCTGTTCGGCAAATTCCGTACCATGTTATAAGTGCCGCTAATATCGACCCCAGAGCAGGTATTGATACCTTAAGAACTTCTTTGAAAACTTCATCGCGTGTCCAGTGGAACCAAAATTTCTACATCACTTTATTTCCTTTCAGGTATCAATAATTTCTCATATAAAAGTAAAATTAATTTTTAATTTAACAAACCTCATTTTCACAACTTGAGTCAATAAGAACATATATTAAACAAATACGTTCTATGCAAAATTACTAACCCAATTAATAAACCACCTGGCTACCTCAGAGCTCGCCACTTTAGTAGTCTCCCTTGAAAACGTTGATGCAATATCTCGAAGAATATTTAAGGCAGCAGGACGTTTTTTTACATCTGACGTAAGTTCATCAATCTCATTTTGGGAAGGATATTGCCCTCGGTTCAAAATTTCAGCAACATCTTCTAAGACACGACGCTCGCGTTTGTCTGTAACTTTATAAGCCTGATGCTCTATCTGCTCTAAAATTTGGACTACAATAGAGCTATTGTCAGTGCTTAAGTTATTATTGTGGATTGAAACTTTCTTGGAACCTTGAACTATGGAAGTTCCTGGGGAATCTTTAACATTTACTCCCATTACAGGATTTATTGCCATATTATAGTACCTATCTGTAAACTTAGCATAACGAATTTTCGATTTGTTTCTATAAAATTCATTAGAGGGGATAGCATTTATATCTGAAGAATGCAAGAAATCAACACATGGATATTCATTCTCTTGTAGCATATCGTCCATAAGACCAATAAATACCTTATTCACATATTTACTTTCAAAATCTTCAAAAAAATATTTTGTATCAATCCATATATTGCGTTCATATGTGTTTTTATCTAAATAACCACGAAGAAGCTTCTTACATTTTTCATAGTCATAATCCCCTAAATCCCAAGGCATCCTTCGATATAGTTCTATAAATTGATATTTATTTTGTGGCGCGTTTACGTTACGCTGTATCCAGTCCCATACAAACCATGCACATACGCCAACAGTAATTACCCAAAATGCAATTGTATATAAAATATTCATATCGAGATATCTTTCGATGATAGGTAATAAGAACTCATTCTTAAGTATTTAACAATAAGATATATAGCTATATCTTGCTATCAAATACTTACAATTATAGAAAATAGTACGCCTTACTTTACGATTTTATTCTCTGTAAAGACATTGGTATATTTTCAGTTTTATAGATAAATCCCATTACAACAATATGTAATACTCATATGTTCCACCATGACTATAAACCTCGGGTTTATTCTCTCAACTCCTAATAGTAGATACACCCTCCATTTAAGCTCTCAAAAACTTCACTTAGTTAATACCTTACCGTTAAGATTCTCTCAGGTGGTGGATTTTTGGAGAGAAGCACCCTACGATTCTGTTTGTGACAAGCTATAGTACGAAACCCACAGCGACACGCCGCTTCATTACACCATCATCTCAGACCCGCAACATTGCGGGTTATCCCCTTAAATCACAAGAAGCGGGTTTTGCCCCAAAAAGGTGAGAAAATATCACCTTTTCGGGGCAAAACCCGCTTCTCACGGAGTTGAGGCGCCCGCCGCCTACCCGCGCTGCAACAACACCATAACCTCATAGTGGTTCGTGTGAGGGAACATATCGAGCAGACGCGCGGCGACCGGCTTGTAAGAAGGCATGCGCTCTAGGTCAGCGGCAAGGGTTTTTGCGTTGCAGCTCGAATAAATCACGTGCTCAATCCCGGATCCCTCAACCCAGGCGCAGAGCCTCTCACCAATACCTCGCCGGGGCGGGTTTACCACCAGCATCTCAGGGGTTTCGCGGGCTTTCACGGCGAACTCGGTTGCATCCCCCGCCGCAAAGTTCACGCCTTCAAGCCCCTGCTCGGCGACGGTGCGCTGGGCGCTGCGAATCGCCTCCGCACTGATTTCGATCCCGGTGACCTCACCCTCACCATTCATCACCTGCGCCGCGTGCAGGGCAAAACCGCCCACGCCGCAATACAAATCCCAGAGCGTGCGCGGCTGCACCTGCGCCACCCACTCGCGGCCCTGCGCGTACATCGCCTGCGCAATCTGCGTGTTCGTCTGAAAGAAACTCTGGGGGCGCAGGTGCAGGCTCATGCCGTTCACGCGCATCGGCAGGGTTTGCCGCTCGGTCAGAATAATCTCTTCATTGCCCTCGATCAGCGCCACATGCTCGCGCAGCAGGTTCACCGACAACACCGCCAACTTCGGCAGACGCTCCTGCAGCCACCCCAGCTGGCGGCGAATAGGCACCAGCAGCTTCTTCGAGCGGAGCACGAACCGCACCATCAGCTCGCCCGTCTCGGATGCGGTCACCAGAATATTCTTGAGCTCACCGCGCCGGGCCGGAATGTCATACGGGGTCAAACCGGCACGCTGAATAAGCTCGTGCAGCACCGGAATAGCAAGCTCAATCGGCTCAATATAGAGCGGGCATTCGCTTAAATCGGTGGCGCGCCCCGAACGATAATCTACGATGCCCAGGGACGGGTTCTGCGCCGAACCGCCCACCACCAGCTTCGCCTTATTCCGAAAATGCGCCTCGGTGCTGGCGACGGGATCCAGCCAGGTCAGGTGAGGGTACGCCGCCAGAAGCCTGCGCGCATCGGCCTGTTTTGCCGCGAGCTGGGCGGGGTACGGGGTTTCAATGCTGGTGCAGGAGCGGCAAAGACTCTCACGGTAATAGGCGCATTCCATAGCCCCACCATTCTACCCTGTGGATGCGCGGGCACGGGTAAGCCGCCGGGTGGTTTCGCTGATGTGCCCCCTCAAGGGGTGCTCCCTCGCCCCTGCCCCATCGAAAAAAGAGCCTTGATAGTGAATAAAGCGGCGAAAACTACGCTTTATTCACATAAAGGCTCTTTTTTGCAGGCAGGACTGGAGCTGAACCGGGCGGGGCGGGAAGGCTACGGCTTCTTTGCCTTCTTCTGCTGGCCCGCTTTAAGCACCGACCTGTACGACCGTGCCGAGAGCACAGATGCTTCCGATAAAACCGATAGCACGCTCATGTAGCTCAGGCACGAGGCAATGGACAGCGAAGAAAAAGCCGAGCCGATAGATCCGAACGAGAAAGCCGAGCCGATAGAAAACGCCGAATTTACGGAGCCAATGCTGCAGAATGAGTTCACCGACCCGATGCTCAGAAATGAATTTCGCGAGCCGATGCTCTTTGTGTTTCGGCCGGAACGGGCGGAGGCATCGGGGGCGTTGTTTTCGGAAGATTTGGAGGTGGTGTTAGGCATCATAAATCCAGCATACCGCGCGGCTTGCCCATCCCGAACGAATTATGGGGCGCATCAAGAACACCCACGCATACGCGCGAGCAGGTAGGATTTGGCCGAAAAGGTAGGATTTTCCTACCTGCTCGGACCAAAAACCACCTGCTCGCGGCTCTGAGATAGACAAAAGCTCTCCGGGGTGGGCTCCGTACCCAGCATTGTGCCGGTCAGGAACCCACCCCGGAGAGCTTCAACATACTCCCTCAGTCGGGAAACGTTACATCATGCCGCCCATCGGGTCAGCAGCCGGTGCCGCAGCGGATGCGGGCTCAGGCTTGTTCGCCACCACAGCCTCGGTGGTCAGGAACAGACCGGCAATCGATGCAGCGTTCTGCAGAGCGGAACGGGTCACCTTCACGGGGTCGTTAATACCCGCAGCCATGAGGTCTTCGTACTCGCCGGTTGCAGCGTTCAGACCGGTGCCCTCGGGCAGGGAACGAACCTTATCGACAACCACGCCGGGCTCAAGGCCAGCGTTCGTTGCGATCTGCTTCAGCGGCGCATCGATAGCCACACGCACGATGTTCGCGCCGGTTGCCTCGTCACCCTTCAGGTCGAGCTTGTCGAAGACCTTCGCGCCCGCCTGAATCAGTGCCACGCCGCCGCCGGGGACGATACCCTCTTCAACGGCTGCCTTTGCGTTGCGCACAGCATCCTCAATGCGGTGCTTGCGTTCCTTCAGCTCAACCTCGGTTGCCGCGCCAGCCTTGAGCACAGCCACACCACCGGCGAGCTTTGCCAGGCGCTCCTGCAGCTTCTCGCGGTCGTAGTCGGAATCGGAGTTTGCGATCTCGGCGCGAATCTGTGCCACGCGGCCCTCAAGTGCGGCGGGGTCACCAGCGCCCTCAATAATGGTGGTCTCGTCCTTGGTGACAACAACCTTGCGTGCCTTACCCAGCATCTCAAGGGTTGCGGTATCCAGGGACAGGCCAACCTCTTCGGTAATAACCTGGCCGCCGGTGAGGATCGCAATATCAGCCATCATAGCCTTGCGACGATCACCGAAACCGGGTGCCTTCACGGCAACGGACTTGATGGAGCCGCGCATCTTGTTCAGCACGAGCAGCGCCAGAGCCTCGCCCTCAACATCCTCGGCGATAATCAGCAGCGGCTTGCCGGACTGCATGACCTTCTCAAGAACGGGAACCAGATCCTTCACGTTCGAGATCTTCTGGTTGACCACCAGGATGTAGGGGTCTTCCAGCACAGCTTCCTGACGCTCGGGGTCGGTCACGAAGTAGCCGGAGAGGAAGCCCTTATCGAAGCGCATACCCTCGGTGAGTTCCAGGTGCAGGCCGAAGGTGTTGGACTCCTCAACGGTAATCACGCCTTCCTTACCGACCTTCTCCATAGCCTGAGCGATCAGCTTACCGATCTCCTGATCGCCCGCAGAGATGGATGCGGTTGCCGCGATCTCTTCCTCAGTCTCAACCTCTTTTGCGGAGTCGAGCAGGGTCTTGGTGACCTCCTCAACAGCCTTCTCAATACCGCGCTTGAGGCTCAGCGGGTCAGCACCGGCAGCCACGTTGCGCAGACCCTCACGCACGAGCGCCTGGGCCAGCACGGTTGCGGTGGTGGTACCGTCACCTGCGATATCGTCGGTCTTCTTGGCTACCTCTTTGACGAGTTCGGCGCCAATCTTTTCATAGGGGTCTTCAAGCTCGATCTCTTTGGCGATGGAAACACCGTCGTTGGTGATCGTGGGTGCGCCCCACGACTTCTCAAGCACGACGTTGCGGCCACGGGGGCCAAGAGTTACCTTAACGGCATCGGCTAGGGTGTTCAGTCCGCGCTCTAGACCGCGACGAGCTTCTTCATCAAAAGCAATAAGTTTTGCCATGTGGCGATGTCCCTCCTGGACCTATATTTCCTGATAAATGAATGTAGGAATCCCTATATCAAAAGTGTGCGGTGCACCCGAGCGGATGCGCCGCCGCAGAACGCTTCACGGCGCATGCGCACCGTGGGTGCACCGAATGCTACATCAATTTTGGCACCGACCGCACCCAGGGGCAAACATTTTCGGCCGTGGCGGGCCATCATATCGCCAACAGCGCAAGGAACACGCGCGGCACGGCAGGAAAACAGGGCACAGCCCACACAGATGCTCACGGGCACAGCACTAACGCCCGGATCATGTACAGGGGAAAGAAGGAATGAACTAGCTCTGGAAGTCGCTGGCAAGCACCACGACTGTGTCGTTACTGCCCAGATCCTCGGCGGTGCCTTCCTGAACATTACTAATACCCACAGCGTTAGCAACCTGCTGGGCCTGCTGCTGGGCGCCGCTCTTATAGTAGACGGTGCTGCTCTGCGGCGGGTTACCGGGCCAGTTGCCGGTCTCGCTAATGGTGTAGCTCTTAAGCTTAGCGGCGGCACGGGATGCGCTGCCCGAAGGAGCCGACGCGTTATACACGGCCACAGTCCCCGAGGTGGAGCTCTGGCTCGACGACTGCGACGGCTGGGCGCTGCCGCTCTTATTCCCGCCATCAGTTTTCGGGGCGTTACTGGAAGGGCTGGCGGCCGCCTTACCCGCATACGCTTTAGAACCTACAGAGTTGGGTGAACTGTAGCGGGGAGCCATCACATACATGGACGCACCCAAGAGCAACGCAATAACCCCGGCCGTGACAAGAGGAATAGCTCCTCGCGGGTCCTTAGCGGGGTCGTCGATAGTACCGCGATAGATGCCGCGCCGGGCGGTATTCTCGTCGATATCATCGAATTCGTCGTGCGGATACTTACTCATGCATCTCTCGGGTGGGTCGTCTTTGGTGTTCTATACAGATTACAGGGATTCTCGCCCGACTCCAAGGACGGGTCTGAACAATAACACACCCATTGTAAAGTTTTCAGGAAGAGTTATTCAGCATCCTCTACCGTTTTGTGGCTAATTTATCTGCCGAACCGCAGGCGCCCTGCGGCCCTCATTGGGCGCGGTGCTCAACGCCGCCAGAACGCTACTGCTGGTCGCGGTGCTCCCGCAGGCGCGCAGTCAGAATCGGCTCCGCCGCAATGACGCGAGGGTCATCAATCATCGTGTTGAGCTTCTGATAATAGGCAATAGGTGTGATGCCCAGCGCCCCAATGGTTTTCTCCTTCGACCCCTGGTACTTCCAGCGGCGCTTCTCAATACCAATAATGGCCCGCTCCAAGGGGCTGAGTTCCTCAAATTTCTTATTCACCATGACCTCGCGGGTGTTCTCACAGACCGGGTGTGCTCTACTCTAGAGTACGTAATTTATGTTGTGTGCGCCGCACCTACGGGAGGTATCCATGTCCGAGTATCCGCCGCTGTCGTCCATTATGCACGAAGAATGGGCGCAAGCCCTCGCCCCGGTCGAACCGCAAATCCGCGCCATGGGCGATTTTTTGCGCACCGAACACGCCGCAGGACACCGCACCTTCCCCGCCGGGGACGACATTTTCCGTGCCTTCGCCCGACCCATGAGCGAAGTCAAAGTGCTCATCCTCGGACAAGACCCGTACCCCACCCCCGGGCACGCCATGGGCATGTCATTCTCAGTGCACCGCGATGTGCGCCCCCTGCCGCGCTCGCTGAACAACATCTACCGGGAACTCAACGACGATTTAGGAATCGCCCCCGCAGAACACGGCGATCTCTCCAGCTGGGCTGACGAAGGGGTGATGCTCATGAACAGGGTGCTCAGCGTGCGAGAAGGCAAACCCGCCTCCCACCGCAATAAAGGCTGGGAACAGGTGACCCAGCAGGCCATTGAAGCCCTCGTAGCCCGCGACAAACCACTGGTGGGGCTGCTGTGGGGCGCCGATGCACGCCGCACCGCGCCCATGCTCGCACCGTACCCGTGCGTGGAGTCGGCGCACCCCTCACCGCTCTCAGCCAGCAAAGGGTTCTTCGGCTCCCGCCCGTTCTCACGCGTGAACGAGCTGCTGGCACAGCAGGGGGCCACCGGGGTGGACTGGCACGTCAAATAGGGTTTTAAACGGCGGTTGCCGTAGCCGAACGGAATCACATCCGCCTGGCTACGGCAACACTGTTTTAAGGGGGCTAGGCTAGTCCGTCTCCCTCGTGGTCGGTGCGAACCGCTGCAGCAGGTACTGCATCAGGTAGTTACCCGCCGCCGTGCCCGCCGCCATGGCAATCACAACCGAAACCGCCGTGACCATGCTGGAGAGGCCGAACACCACGTTCGTATCAACCGTGAGCAGATACATGCCCCGGAAAAATTCCAGGCCCGGCAGCAGGAACGTCAGCGCCGGAATCGAAAAGATCGCCTGCGGCGCGTGCAGCCTATACGCCATATAGGTGCTGAACAGGCCAATCACAAACGCAGCCAGCGCCGTATTTGACCGGCCCGTGCTCTCCCCCGTCAGCACCCAGTACCCGTAGTACGTGATCAGGCCCGCGGTGGTAATCATCAGCAGCCAGCCGATTTTTGCCACCTTCGTGTGCGCTGCCACGGCAAACGCCGCGGTCGCCGCCAACATAAACACAGAAAAAGTGGCGGTATCGGACGGGACGAACTTCGTCTGCTCAATATCGATAGTGGGCCCGCCAAAAACCGCTAAGGCGCTCACCGCGCTGGCAATACCAATCACCAGCCCCAGGAAGCTCATACCTGTAGACACGAACCGCCCCGCAGATGTAATCGGGAACCCGTTAATCGCGTCCTGCACCGCAGACACCAGGCGGGATGTCGGCAGGAACATGATCAGACCCGCCGCAACCACCAGCGGCGCCGACAGCGGCGTATCCGGCCGGTGCAGCATCGACCCCTCACCACCGAGCAGAATCGCCAGGAACGTCATAAGCCCCGCGCTGGCGGCCATCCGGAAGAACGCGGGCATCCCAATCTTCCGCAGCCATTGAATCAGCAGGTACACGGGCGTGAAAATAATACCCGCCGCCACCGCAGTCGCCCAGCCGCCGCCCAGAGCAACCGTAAGCGTCGAAGCCCCAAAAATATTCGCCAACCAGATCACCGCCGGCGGGTACGGTTTGGGGCGGTGCGTAATCTCACTCAACCGCAGATCCGCCACCTCAAGGGTGATGCCACCGGCTGTAATCTCGTGAATCAGCTCGTAAATGGAGGCCAGCGCCTCGTAGTTCTCCGTAGAAGAACGCACCACCCGCACCAGGGTGTGGGTGAACCTCTCATCCAGGCCCACGCGCTTCATAATGCGCGACTCCATGTACGTGTCCGGGTCGGAGGTGTAGTTAATCGTCACCGACTGGTTGGTAATATCAACCTCAACCGAGTCCAGGCCGAACGCCGAAGAAACCGCAATAATAGCGGAATCCACATCCATGGCATCCGCCCCGTAATGGAACATAGCCTCCGCCAGACGCAGAGTGTAGTTCAGGGTGTCCCGGGCGTGCTCCTTCTCACGGCGGAACGCCTCACGTGCGGCCTGTTCCTCCTTGCGGCTCTTGAGCGCAAACTGCCGCTGAGCGATACGGGCGCTGCCGCGCAGGGCGGGGCCCTCGGCACCCGGACGCACAAATGACCGCAGGGTACGCACGCCCCAGCGCCCGCCCCCGCCGCGGCGCACCGTTGGCAAGGTGGTGGTCGGCTCCGACTTCGGGGAGGCGTACCCCTCCGGCGGCTCGGGATCCACCCCACCGAACCGCTGGGCTGCCTGCGAATTCGGCACGCGCGGGATCATACCCGTCATCGGAACCGGGCGTGAGGGCGGGTAAGCCGCAGCCACCTCAGAGGATTCGGGGGTGGTTTCGCCCGGCATCGGCTCGGGCACCAGCTCATCGTCAATGGAGACAGTCGGCATGCCTGCCTCATCCACCGGCAGCAGCTGCGTCTGCTCGGTGCTCGTCTCAACCCCGTGCGCCTGCGCCACCTCGTACAGTGCTTTGCGGGAGCTGCGGGAAGAATGCGCAAGCGCGTCCCGTAATTGCGCGTCGTTCACCTGGTTCAGCGACACAGCCGGCATGGGGTGCGCGTGCGGCTCATACCTTGTGGGGCGCGGTGTGGTGTGTGGATTATCGTGGGGTTCTGAACCGTCGCCGGTGGGACGGTTCCGCTCATCTGCCATAGGTGTCTCCGAAGTGTTTGGGCTGCGTACCTAGTCTAGCAAGCAGCACCTGTGCGTGAAACAAAAAACGCAGCAAAATTTAGTGTAAAAATTGCTGAGCGCAGCATACCCTCAGGGGCGGTGAGCTGGGTGATTAAACGCCCCGCCGCCGGTGACATTTTCCGGCGGCGGGGCGTCTGAGTCGAATAAGACGGCTACACGTTATCGTATAGTCCGTGTTTACTCGGCGTCGTGGTCGGTCTCAAGGATCTTGACCAGAGTGTCTAGAGCCTCTTCAGCGCCTTCACCTTCGGCGCGCAGAACAACGACGTCACCGTGCTTAGCGCCCAAAGACATCAAGGACAGGATGGATGCTGCATCCATAGCCTCATCGGCGGGATCACCCTTGGCCGCGATAGTAACCTCGACGGGGAGGTCGCCTGCTGCCTCAGCGAAAATAGCTGCCGGACGGGCGTGTAGACCAACACGGCTGGCAATGGTTGCTTCGCGCTCTGCCATAGTTTTCTCCTTTATGGAATAAGTTACGTTGCTTACTATTCTAGTGCAGACGGGTGGTTTTGTACCCGTATTTAGGTGATTCTACCGTAAATTTCCGCCCACTACTTAGGTTCATGATGACCCCATCAGGGGCGCATCGGCGGCTGCGGCTCTACCACGGCCTCAACCCCCGATGCGTCCCGCACACCAGCGGGCGTTACTACAGGCCCAGCTCGTCCAGGATCGGCAGCTCTTCACGGGCTGCAGCCTTCGCCTCAGCCGAAGAGATCTGCTCCAACGCCTTATTGGCGATGTGCCGCGCCTGCTCCAAGGTCACAGACTTCAGCACCGCGGCGACCGCCGGAATAGCGGCGGCGTTCATCGACAGGGTGTCCACACCCAACCCGATCAGCACCACGGCCAGCGCCGGGTCTGAGGCAGCCTCACCGCACACGCTCACGTACTTCTTCTTGCCCGCGTTCACGGAGGCCCGCTTGGCGCCCTTGACAGTCAGCTTAATCATCTTCAGCACCGCCGGCTGCCACGGGTTGTTCAGGTGCGCCAAATCGCCCAGCAGGCGGTCGGCGGCCATGGTGTACTGGGTCAGGTCGTTCGTGCCGATCGACACGAAATCAACCTCGCCCAGAATTGCCTCAGCGTTCACGGCGGCGGCAGGGGTTTCCACCATCACACCGTGCACCGGCAGGTCTACCTCTTTGAGCATTTTCGCGAAGTTACGCGCCTCAGAGGTGGTTGAAATCATGGGGGCCATCACCCAAATATCGGCGTCTGACTCGTCATACGCCTTCTTAATGGCCTCCAGCTGGCGGGTGAGCACCCCGGGTACGGTCCAGTCGGTACGGAACCCGCGCACACCCAGCGCCGGGTTCTCTTCCTCTTTCACGTTCAGGAACGGCAGGGGCTTATCGGCGCCCGCGTCCAGGGTGCGGACCACAATATGTTTGCCGGGGAATGCGTCGAAAACGGACTTGTAGGTTTGTGCCTGCGTCTCAATGCTCGGCTCGGCGTCATGACCAAGGAACCCAAATTCGGTACGCAGCAGACCCACACCTTCGGCGTTGAGGCTCGCAGCCTTCTCAGCGGATTTGCCGTCGCCCACGTTTGCGTAAAGCTCCACCCGGGTGCCGTCGGCGAGCACGCCTTCACCGTCGAAGTCGGCGATAGGTTTGCGGTTGGCGTACTTCTCGGCGGCTTGACGGTCGGCATCGGTCGGTTCGGTGTCCACTATGCCTTCGTTAGAATCCACGTATACGACGGTCCCGTCGGGGATTTCGGTCACGCCTTTAGCCGCCACAATCGCGGGAAGGCCCAGCCCGCGTGCCAGGATCGCGGTGTGCGCCTGCGGGCCGCCGTCGGAGGTGATCAGGGCAATCACTTTCTCAGGGTCTAGGGTTGCGGTATCGGCCGGGGCCAGGTCAATGGCAGCGAGCACAAACGGCTCATCCGAGAAGGGGATGCCGGGGGCCTGCTGGCCGGTGAGGTCGGCGACAATGCGGGCGCGCACATCGTGGATGTCGGTCACGCGCTCAGCCATGTACCCGCCAAGGGCAGCCATCTGGTCAGCGAAGGAGGTCGCAGCCTCCCAGATAGCGCGTTCGGGTGCCATCTCCTGGGTCTCAACCAGTTTAATGGCGCTCTTAATAAGCGCACGGTCGGTGGCCATCTGGGAGGTGGACTTCAGCACGGCCTTACCGTCACGCCCGGCGTGCTCGGCGCGGGAAAGCAGGTCTTCCTTCACACGCTGGGATGCGTCTTTAATGCGCTGGGAGGCTGCCTCAATGGTCTCGCCGCTCAGGCGCAGCCCGTCTTTAGGTTCCTGGATAGGTTCGGGCATCTGTTTGACGGGACCAATCACGCGTCCGGCGTAAACACCAACGCCCTTATAAGTAGTCATGAAGGTATTTTCCTTAGGTTGAAGTTGTCTTCAAGTGTAGCGTGTTCTACGTCTTAAGCCGCGACCTTCTCGGCCTTTGACGTAGCGCCGATCGATTTCAGCACCAGGTACACCAGTGCCGAAAGCAGGGTTCCGGCAGCTACCGCCACCAAGAACATCAGCACGTTATTGCTCAGCAGAACAATCCAGATACCGCCGTGTGGTGCCGGGGAGGCCACGTGCGCACTCATGGAGATAGCACCCGCGAGCGCACCGCCCACAACGGAGGAGGAGATCACGCGCAGCGGATCCGCCGAAGCGAACGGGATAGCCCCCTCGGAGATGAAGGACGCACCCAGCAGCCACGCGGCTTTGCCGTTCTCCCGTTCGGGTTCGGTGAAGAGTTTGGGGCGCAGGGTGGTGGCCAGCGCCATGGCCAGCGGCGGAACCATACCGGAGATGATGACGGCCGCCATGATTTCCTGGTTCACGGCACCGCCGTTTGAGAGGCCGGTAGTAGCGAATAGGTAGGCCGCCTTATTAATGGGGCCGCCCAAGTCGGAGGCCATCATAGCGCCCAGGATCAAACCAAGAACAAGGGAGGAAGTGCCCGACATTGACGTCAGCCAACCCTGTAGTGCAGACATAACCCAGGCCAGGGGTGCACCCAGCAGCAGATACATGACGGCACCTGCTATGAGGGAGGTGACAAGCGGGGTGATCACCACGGGCATCATGGAGCCGAGCCAGCGCGGCAGTTTCAGTGTTCCCAGCCCGTAGGCAACCACACCGGCGAGGATACCGCCGACAATACCGCCGAGGAAGCCAGCTTTCACGGTGACCGCCACGGTACCGGCGATGAAGCCCGGGGCGATACCGGGCCGCTGCGCCAGACCGTACGCAATGTAGGCGGCGAGCGCGGGCACCATCAGCTCAATACCGAAACCGCCAATAGTGTGCAGCACCACGCCCAGGTACAGGGTCCAGTGGGTGCCGTTGAGATTAAAGAGGGAGGAGTTCTCAAGAATACTCTTCCGGGCGGCCTCATTCAGGTCCCCCAGGTTTGGTGTGGTGACTGCCTCAAGCATGAAGCCCAGCGCCACAATAATACCGCCCGCAGCAACGAACGGGATCATGTACGACACACCGGTCATCACGGCCTTGTAGATGCGCGTACCCCACGAGCCTTCAACAACGGAGGAGCTGTCCTCAGTGGTGGAGGTGGCCGCGGCCACGCGCTTACCGTTGGGGTTCTCGGCCTCGGCCAGGGCCTCGTTCAGCATGGCTTCGGGCTCGTCAATACCGCGTTTAACCGGGGACTCCACGTAGGGCTTACCGGCGAAGCGGTTGCGGTCGCGCACGTTCACGGAGACCGCAAACACCACGGCGTCGGCTTCATCAATATCGGCCTGGGTGAGGGTCTCATTACCGGAGGAGCCCTGGGTTTCGACCTTGAAGTCGTAGCCGAGGTCTTCTGCCGCGTATTTGAGGGCATCGGCGGCCATGTAGGTGTGAGCGATGCCGGTGGGGCAGGCGGTGACGGCCACGATTTTCTTTTTCGCGGCTGCCGGTGCGGTGTCCTCACCGGCGGGTTTAACCTGTGCCGCTGCCTTTGCTTCGGTGGGCTCCGCCTTCTTGTCGCTGCCTTCAGCGGAGGCGCCGCCCTGAGAGCTGGCGGTACCGGCTGCCGGTGCGGCCGCAGAGTCTTTCGTAGCAGAGTCTTTCGCTGCGGTGCTCTTTGCGTCTTTTTTCGCGTTCCCGCCGCCGAGCGCCCCGGAGACCAGTTCCACGATCTCTTCGGGGGTTTTTGCCTCGCGCAGGGATGCGGTGAATGACTTCTTCATGAGTGAGCGTGCCAGGGTGGAGAGCAGCTTCAGGTGCGCCTGGTCTGCCCCGTCGGGTGCGGCGATGAAGAAGATCAAATCGGCGGGGCCGTCTTTCGCCCCGAAGTCCACGGCCGGGGTGGGGCGGGCCATGGCTAGGGTAGGCACGGTGACTGCCGCCGAGCGGCAGTGCGGGATGGCGATACCGCCGGGGATGCCGGTGTCGGTCTTGGATTCACGTGCCTTCGCATCAGCGTACAGCTGGTCGAAATCATTGGCGCGCTCGGCCTTCACAATGGTGTGGGCTAACCGTTCAATGACGTCAAAACGTGAGTCACCGAGGTTCTCATCCAGCAGGACGAGCTCCGGTGCGATGAGTTCAGACATGTCTGCTACCCTCCTTGGGGGTATGTGTGTTGTGTGCCGGGTTGGGGTTGCGTGGGGTCCGCTCCGGCCGGGTGTTGTTTGATATATAGGGTGAAAACTCTTCGTATTCTGTTATTGGAATATTCTGACGTGTGGGTTTACCTGCATTGAGCGCTGTTAGACCGCCAGGGTCTGCACGGTAACCTTCTGCGGGGTGGTCGCTTCAAGGGCGGGTACGCGTGTGCCCGGAAGGGAAGCAGCCGCAGAACCGTGCGCGACCGCCTGCACCAGCGCATCCTGCGGTGAGGCCCCGCGCTCGTGAGCGATCAAAAAACCCGCCAGGGAGCAGTCACCGGCACCGACCGTGCTGCGCACTGTCACGGGTTCGTGCTTGGCCCACCAGGCACCTTCAGCGCTAATAAGCACCGCGCCTTCCCCACCCAGGGTAGCCAGCACATACCGGATGCCTTGATCCACCAGGTGCCGGGCGGTGCGGGCGGTCAGTTCGGGGCTGGCCTCAAGCTCACGCCAGTTATCGGATCCCGTCAGCTGCGCCAGCTCCTCAGAATTCGGCTTAATCAGGGTGGGTTTATGCTCCCCGCGCGCGGTGGCGATAAGCGGGGCCTCAGAAGTATCAACCGCGATATTGCCGGTAAACCCGGCCGAACGCAGCTTACCCACCAGCTCGGCATAATAGGAGGCGTCCAGCCCAGGCGGCAGTGAACCGGCCAGCACCACCCAGTGCGCCTGCTGCCCGTCGTTCACCGCGCACGCGCGTTCCACCACCAGCTGGTCCAGCGCCTGGCGCAGTTCGGCGGTGAAATGGGTTCCGGGGGCGTTCAGTTTGGTGGTGGTACCGTCCGGGTCTACCACAGTAATATTTGACCGGATCGGCTCGCCTGTGGGCAGGTTCGCGTACTCCACGCCTACCTCGCGCAGTCCGGTCAGCACCGGGTCGGTGGCCTCACCGGGGATAACGGCAAGGGTCGGAACGTGGGATACGTGCAGGGCTCGGGAAATATTCACTCCCTTGCCGCCAGGGTCCTGTACGGCGCCGGTTGCGCGCTGCACAGCCCCGTGCGCCAAGGGCGCGCCAAGCTCAATAGTGCGATCCAAACTGGGGTTAGCGGTCAGGGTAATAATCATGCGATAATCACCTCCACACCGGCACCCTCCAGCGCCTGAGCTAGTTCTCCCTCGGGTGCACGGTCAGTAATCAGCGTGTCAATATCCTCAAAATCGGCGAACCGCACCAGCGACTCGTTGCCGAACTTCGCCGAATCGCACAGCAGCACCACGCGGCGGGCCGACTTGCAGATAGCGGTCTTCACAATCGCCTCGTTCATGCCGGGAGTTGAGACACCGAACTCGGCGCCAATGCCGTTAGCCCCAATAAAAGCGATGTCGGGGCGCACGGTGGAGAAATAGTTTGCGGCGCGCGCACCGATGGCGGCCCACGTCATTTTGCGCAGCTGACCGCCCACCAGCTCCATGGTGATGCCCTCAGCCTCAGCGAGTTTCACCGCAATGTGCAGGGCGTGGGTAATAATAATGCGGTCACTACCGGTTTTGAGGCTAAAGTTCTCAGCCCCTATCTGATCCGCCAAAATCTCAATGGTTGAGCCCGCGTCCAACACAATAGAGCCCACCTCGGAGTCGCGGAGCATATTGTACGCCTTCGTGGCGATACGCCGCTTCTCGGGGGTGTTCATACCCTGCCGCGAGGCGATAGAGGATTCAAGGGAGGTGGACTGCTCCACCGTTACGGCACCACCGTGTACACGGCGGAGTTTGCCTGCTTCTTCGAGGGCGGCCAGATCGCGGCGCACGGTCTCCATCGTCACGTCGTAGCGGCGTGCGAGTTCCGCGCCGTTGACGCGGCGAGCCGACGCTACAAGCTTCGCGATTTCAGCGCGGCGTTCTTCAGCGAACATAGATGTTCTTCACTTTCGGTCGGGGCGGTAAAGGTAGGCGGCAGAGGCGGCCCATTCCGGCAAGAACAGTCACGCGCTCCATACTGGTTTCAAGCTGTAACCCATTGCAACAGCCCTGTACTTGATTTTATGTGGGTTTCTGTGGGCACGTCAATAGAACCCACCCTAAGGCTCACATATATGACGAAATTTCGCTAGAAAAACCACATTAGGGGTGGCTCCCACCGGCACACCGCCCGGTGCACCCGGTCAGGAAACCACACCCAAGAACCAGCCAGCAGCCACCCCGATACGCCGCTACGGCCTACCCGAAACCACGGCCCCTTCAGGTTCAGTGGTGCCCCGCCGCAGCCGACCCCACACGGCGGCACCGGCACGCACCGCAAGCACCCCCAGCAGGGTGCCGGTGCCGTTCATCAGCACATCCGACACATCCGCTGTACGGTTCGGCATCATATGCTGAATGCTCTCAATGCCCAACGACGCCACGTACCCGCCCACCATAATGTACGGGTACGCCCCGCGCGGCAGCAGCAGCCCCAGCAGCACCCCGGACGGGAAAAACATCACCACATTCGCGGCCCGCTCAACACTCTCATAGGTGATGAGCCCCGGCAGCCACCCCTGGGCGTGGCCGCGCTCCAAAAACTCGCGCAGGCTGCCGCCGGCCTCACCCGAATCAACGTGCACGGGCGCAAACACAATAGAACCCACCACACACAGGTAGGCCACAAACAGAACAATAAGAGCCCACCGCCACAGGCGTGTATAACGCACAGAACGCGGCGGATGGGAAACAGCAGACGAATACGTGTGACTATCGGTGAGATGTTCAGCGCCCCGGAAGGTGACGGCGCCAAAAGCATCCCTGTTAGTCACCGAAATACCCCCGCGAATCCCAGGCGAACAACCCCGCAATATCAACCTCAAGCGGTTGCGCGTTTGGTACCTCCTGCGTATGCTCATACCCCTGCGCCGCCGAAATAGCACGGCGAATCAGGCTGCCGTGCGAAACCACCATCAGCCGCTCCCCCGGGTACTGGCGCACCACCTCACGCAGGGCACGCACCGCCCGCACATACAGGTCACGCTCCGTCTCTACCCCCGGGTAAAAACGGTCGGGGGCATCAGATTCATAGTCGGGAATGTTCTTACCCTCCGCAGCACCATACGCCCGCTCCACCAGCTCGGGGTACGTTTGGCTCACCGTGAGCCCAAAAAACTCCCCCACACGCTGCGCGGTTTCGTGGGCACGCGACAACGGGGAAGAAAGCACCCGGTCGTAGCTCAGCCCCATCTGCTGCAGCTTCGCCCCGGTCTCATGCGCCTGCTGACGCCCAGTCTCATTCAACGGAATATCGCTCACGCCCTGCATCAGCCGGTTCTTATTCCAGTCGGTCTGCCCGTGCCGAATCAGCGTGAGCGTGCCGCCAGCAAGACCCTCAGGCAGCGGCTCGGGGCCCACATCGCCCTCGCTGTGCGTGACCACATGCCGGTCAATCGCCGCATCCAGCAGCGCCGTGGGAAGCTGCGTAATCGAGGCGTTCGGCGGGATCGGGTAAATACCGTCCACCGTCAGCGCCTCAGGGTGCTCATGCTCAAGAAGCACAGTCATGGTCACCGCAATCAGCATACCGTGCGTGGCCACCACAATATTCTTCCCCGGATGCGCCGCACGCACACGGTTAAACGCCGTCAAGGCACGCGCCACAAACTCCTCACGCGGCTCAACCGTCGGGTTCGCACCGCTGCGGGCATCCGCCACCAGCTCAGGGGTGGCCACCAAGCCCTCCAGCTCGCCGAAGCTGCGCTCCTGCAGGCCCTCATAGGCACCCAAATACGGCACCCCCAAGCCCTCAGCAATAATCTTCCCGCTCTCAACCGCACGCACCAGCGGGGAAGACACCACCCCATCCACCGGCACACCGTCGGAGGCAAGGGCAGCGAACTCGTCCAGGGCGCCGCGCACCTGCTCGCGCCCGGCATCGTTCAGCGGAATATCGGTATTGCCCTGGAAGCGGTGCTCAATATTCCAGTCAGTCAGCCCATGCCGCAGCATGAGGATACGCCCGGCAGGGTGCGTCTTAGCGCTGTGCTCTGCGGCGTTCTCCTGTCTGCTATTGTCCCGGTCGGGGGCAGCCTGCAGGTTCTGCGGGGGCTGCGCGGTTTCGGGGTGAGAGGCGCCGCTGCCGATCTGCGCGCCGTCAGAATTAGGGTGTTGTAATGAGCCGTGAGTGATAGTCATGCCCTCAATTATGCATGAATTTCCTTCTAAAGCTTTGGTTTAAGTGAGAATTTGTGGGATTCTCACAGGCTGGCTTCCCCGCGTACCTGTCCTACCCTGCGCGGCCCCAGCAGGCAAACACTACTAGCCAGAATCCTTAAACCCACATCGTCAACGCCTCAGTACTTCCCCACGTCATACCGTAGGGTGAGGACTCCGCCCCGGCGTCTCCACCCTAAGGATGAGATGCCACCAAAAACCCCCGGGCAGAAGGCGAAAATATCATCCCCCAGGGGCATAAAAACACCCCCTGCGCCCTGAAATACTGGGACTATGAACAACGAATACACCCCCAGCAACGGCCTATCCGCATCACCCTTTGCCCCCGCCGCCCGAGGCACAGCCCCCTCCACTACATACGCGTATGACGGGGCCCGCCACAGCACGGCGCACACCGCACAGCCGAATGCGCCCCAGCATGCCCCAGCGGCCCGCCCGGGGCCACAATATGCCCCAGCACCACAAGCACCCCACGCGGGACCCCCAGCCCCCACCCAACCACCACACGCTTCCCCGGCTGCCTCCACCTCGGCACCCGGCACCGCAGCACCCGTTATCTCCGCACGCTCAGTCACCAAAACCTACGGCCCCAACACCGTACTGCGCGGGGTATCCCTCGACATCTACCCCGGCGAATCAGTCGCCATTATGGGCCCCTCCGGATCCGGGAAAACCACCCTGCTGCACGCACTGGCAGGCATTATCACCATGGACTCAGGGTCCGTGCACATCACCACCCCACACCCCGGGGCAGGCCCGAACACGGTAGATCTGAGCTCCCTCACCGAAAAACAGCGCACCGCCCTACGGGCTGGCAGCTTCGGGTTCATCTTCCAGCAAGGGCTGCTCGTCCCCGAACTCACCACCGAAGAAAACGTGGCGCTCGCCGCCATGCTCGCCGGAGGCGGCCGCGCACAGGTGCGAGTAGCCGCCGTTGACCTGCTCACCAAGCTCGGGCTCGGCGACAAACTCCAATGCCGCATCGGTGAGCTGTCCGGCGGGCAAGCCCAGCGCGTGGCTATCGCCCGCTCCCAGGTGACCGGCGCGCCCATCACCTTCGCCGACGAACCCACCGGCGCACTCGACACCACCACCGCCCACGAAGTCATGGCGCTGCTGCTGGCCCTCATCCCGCAGCAGGGCAAAACCCTGGTGATCGTCACCCACGACCCGCAGGTGGCCCAGCGGTGCTCACGAATCATCCATCTGCGCGACGGGCAGATTGTGGAAGAGGCACGCCCCGCAGGCCAACCCGCCGCACACGCCACCGCACCCGGCAGCACTGAAACCGCCTAGAAAGGCCCTAGCGATGCAGACCTTCAAACTTCTCGCACGCCGCACCCTACCCACCTCACAGGCAACCCTGCCGGTGCTCGCCTTTGCCGCATCCGCAGCGCTCTTTCTGCTGATCGCCGGAGGTATTCACGCCTTCTACCTGTGGCTGGGTGGGGACGCCAGCACGGCCACCTCGGTCGAGGCGGGTTCCGGCACCAAAAACACGGCGCATACGCTGCAGCCGCTGTATCTGATGCTCGCCTGGGTCAGCGGGTTCCTGCTGCTCACCCCGCTTTTCACGCTCGGGGCCTCCGCGGCACGGCTGAGCGCCCGCCGCCGCGATGACCGCCTGGCGACCCTGCGGTTGCTGGGCGCATCCACCCGGCAGCTTACCCTCTACACCATGCTCGATTCCGTGATCTACGCTGCGGTTGGGTTCGTGCTCGGGTTTATCGTGTACCTGATTCTGGTGCTGCCCTTTGGGATGCTGCGCTTCCAGAACATCCCGCTTGGCCCCGAAAATATGCTGTTGCCGCTGCCTATCGTGCTGGTCTGCGGGCTTGTGTGCCTGATCATTGCCGCTACCAGTTCGCTCTTTGGGCTCTCGAAGGTGACCATTAGCCCGCTGGGGGTACGCACCCGGTCGGATAAGCCGTCCTTGGGCAAACGCGCCCTCATTCTGGGCTGTGTGCTCCTCGTGGTGGGCTTCATCGGGGCGATTGCGTCCCAGGTCATCATGAACCTCGCAGCCGATTCGATGGGGGCGAACGGGTTTGTGCTGGTACTGGTAATCGCCATCATGTTTGGGCTGCCGATTCTGCTCACGATGCTCGCCGTAGACCTGATCGGCGGGTTCGTGGTGGGTCTGTACGCCCGTATTCGGGTTCGCACCGCCCGCACCCCCGCAACTCTGCTGGCATATCGCTCTATTTTGGAGTCACCGCGCGCCGCCTGGCGGCAGGTCTCCGGGGTGGCCATGACCACGTTCATTGCCGCGTTCATGGGGCCGATTCTGGGCATGATCAATTCCGCATCGGGTGTGGAAGAAGGCTCGGCGGAATCCTATCTTATTGGGGATATGCTTCAGGGCTTGGTGCTGGTGCTGTTCCTGTCCTACCTGCTGGTGGCGCTCTCGGCGCTGCTGAACCAATCCGCCGCTATCTATGAGCGCGGATCGCTGTACTCCTCCCTGCGAATGATGGGCGCCGAAGCAGCAGTACTCAAACGGTCGAGGCGTATCGTGGTTTTCGGCCCGCTGCTGCTGGTGAGCTGCATGTCTGCGGCGGTGGCGTTGCCCCTGTTCGTGCTGATGCTTGGTTCGGCGCTCACCGGAACGGGGCTGCTGTACACCGCAGCACTGGTATTTGGTTCGATTGCGGTGGGGCTGGGGCTGGTATTCGCAGCACTGGCGGCAACCGGGTCCGTCATGGAGCAGATCAGCCGCAAGCCGGTCTCGGCGGTGTAGCGACTCCCCCCCTGACAGCGAGAAGCGGGTTTTCAATCAAAAACCCGCTTCTCGTGAAGTTAACAAATACCTCTACGCTGTAGATAGTTGTAAGTAGTTTCTGCTCCGCACGGCCCGGATGCAGCACGTCCTCCCCCGTGGATCTCACAAGTTCCCACCCCTCCAGGCGGATGGCGTCCTCACGGGTTTTCCCATCCGGAACATCCTGCCCGCTCTGATATATTTGAGCGCCCCATCGACCTCCACAACGAGGAGCTCTTTTATGAGAGCCGCATCCGCCCGATAAACCCCTTGACCGCGCTCAACACTTCATGGACTCTGCCATAGCTCAGACGCTCCCCAGCCTCTTCAGAGGAAACCGCATTACATGAACCGTTATAGTGCGTTTACGGATACCCTGCGTTGTTCCGCATTATTCCGCGAGAAGCGGGTGCTGGGCTAAAAACCCGCTTCTCGCAGTTAAGGAAAGAGGACGTTATACCGCCGAGACCGGTTTACGGCTCACCCGCTCCATCACGGGCCCGGTGGCTGCCAGCGATGCGAACACCAGACCCATACCCAGCACAATAGCAACCACAATCATGCCCAGTGACTGGAGCAGAAACCGTGGTTCCACGCCCGACCGAGCAATGAGACCGAACAGTACCAACGCCAACAGCCCTGAGAGCGTACTCACTAACAGCAGCGGGCCAAACACCACGATACGCCTCGACCGTTTGAGTACTGCTGCTTCGGTGCCCATCATTCGCAGGGAGGAGTACAGCGATCCGCGCTCATAGATAGCGGCGGATTGGTTGAGCAGCGCCGAGAGTGCCACCAGCAGGTAGGAGAGGAACATGAGCAGGAACAGGCCCTGCCACATATCGTTCAGCAGTGTATCATCCTGCACGTTCCTCCTAGCCTGCGACGTGGATTCACGAAACAGCTGCCCCAGCACGGGGCCTATCAGGGCCGCAATGAACGTGGTCATGGCCACTCCGGAGACTTGCCGCCAGGCGGCGCGCGGCGACTCCAGAACCGCCCGCCACGCCAGCAGAGCTGCGGGGGTGCGGGCAATACGCACCCGAATCGTCGCGTACAGCCACACGGTAAAGCCGCCGAGCAGGTCCACCGCAATCATGCCCAGCACCAGCGGGAACACCACAATGAGGGTCAGAATCAGCAGCACAAACATCACAGACATGGCTGTTCCAAAAGTCCCATCGTTCACACTTGCGCGTAGGATCTCCCACACCAGCTGCGCCCCGATGAAGCCTAAGACCAAAACCACCAGGCCAGCGATGAGGAACACAATACCCGCTTTCGGTGCATTAGCGCGGGTACGGACCCCCAGCGGGCTAATAGTCACCTTCGAGAGCCCAAACAGCGAACTCAACGCCGCAATCACCAGGCACCCCACATAGCAGGCAAATACCAGATGCGCCGGCAGGATCATATTATGCGCCCCCAGCGGGGTGTCCAGAAAATGCAGCATCCCAAACGGAATAGTCAGCACCAGATAGAGCACAAAACCGATGAAGAACCCGACGGTCGCATAAATCAGCGCCTCAGCCACAGTGTAGAGCGTAATACGCCCCGTGGACGCGCCCAGCAGCCGCAGGGTCGCCAGGCGGTCGTCGCGGCGGCGTGCGCTCAGCCGTGCCGCGGAGGCCCCGAGCGTGAACAGTGGGGTGAGCAGCAGGAACCCGCTGGCCCACGCGAGCAGAATATACGCCGACTGTAAGTAGTTGCTCGGGCGGCTCTGTGCCCCACGACCGGGCAGGCTCGGGTCGCCCAGCCACAGATGAAACGCCTGAATACCGCCCGCTACCAGCAGGGTCAACGCCGCAGATGCTGCAAAGGCGAGCACCGGCATGACCGCCTGCGTGGTGGGTAGGGTGCGGCGGGCGAGCATCGTGAAGGTCTGCATTAGTGTGTACCTTCCTGCCGGGGCTGGGCGGGGTGCTGGCTGTCGTGCACGATCTGCCCGTCAAGCAGGTGAATCGTACGGGAACACTGCGCCGCAATATTCGGGTCGTGGGTGACGATCACCAGGGTTTTGCCCTGCTGCGGGATCAGGGCCAGCAGCAGGTTCATAACCTCCTGCGCGGTGGCAGTATCAAGCGCCCCAGTGGGCTCGTCGGCGAAAGTGATGGGCGCGCCAGTCACCTGGGAACGGGCGATAGCCACGCGCTGGGCTTGCCCGCCGGACAGCTCACCGATGCGCCGCTGCAGCATCGTCCCCAGACCCAGCTGGGACAGAAGATGCGTCGCGGCCATGCTCGCCTGCTCACGCGGTGTCCCGGCGAGCATGGCGGCAAGCGCCACGTTTTCTTCGGTGGTGAGTTCGGGCACGAGCAGCCCTTGCTGGAAGATGAACCCGAAGCTGCCAGCCCGCAGGGCGGTGCGCTGTTTTTCGGTGAGGGAGCTCAGCTCAGTAGGGGCGCCAACATGCGCGGTGTTGTGCGTGCCGGTGTTAATGTGCACGGTGCCAGCGTCTGCCTTAATAATGCCCGAAAGCACGTGCAGCAGGGTGGTTTTCCCGGATCCGGAGGGGCCCATAATGGCCACGGATTCGCCGGGGTAGATGTCGAGGGATACCCCGCGCAGTACGGTGTTGGGGCCGTAGGATTTAATGAGGCCACGTGCAGAGATGACGGCCCCGGCCACTGGCGGCGGGTACGCACCGTACCCCTGCTGGGCGGGTGGCATGTACGGGGTGGGTGCCCCGGTGTTTGGGGCGGGGTTGGCGTGGGCTGCCCCAGGATGCGGCTGCGGGTATGCTGCGGTGTGCTCTTCGGGGGCAGGCTGCGGGGGTGTGCCTGGGGCCGGGGGGTGTGTGGTTTCCGTGGGTTCAGGCGATCCTGAACCGTTATGTGTGGCGGGCCCGTTGGGTGGTGTTTGGTCACCGGTTAGGGGCGGCTCGTTCGGTGGGGCCGATACGGCCTCCCGGTGGTTGGTGCCCCGGTGGGTTGGTTTTTCGTCGGCTGTGTTGTCGGTCTGTTCGTGGGGGTATTCGTTTGCCATGTTTTCTAGTATCCCCCCGCTGCACCGAGGGGAGGGCATCCTGAAGCTGGCTATTTCCCGTGAATTTATATCTCCCCCTGTCTCGGGCGGCGGGTTAAAAATGTTTAAAAGCGAGACAGCTCCAAGACATGAGAAGATGGGAGCATGTTTGAACACACCGTGCCCGATAAATGGTTCCCCCAATGCGCCGTTTTTGATTGTGACGGGGTTCTCCTTAACTCCGAGACAGCCTGGAACCGCGTGCAGCGCGAGCTTTTTCAGCAGTGGGGCATCCCCTTCACCCCCGACCTTGAGGAGCGGCTCACCGGGTTATCGGCGCACGATGTTGCCGCAGCCCTAGCCGAGTTCACCTACGCCGGTGATATGACCGACACCGCCGCGTACAGCGCACATGTGCAGGCCACCTTGGGTGAGCTGCTGGAGATTGAGGCGCAGGTGATCAGTGCCGGTGTTGAGCTTATCCCCGGTGCACAGAGGTTCCTGGGGTACCTGAGTGAGCATATGCCGGTGGCGGTCGCTTCAAACTCTACGGCGCAGATTCTTGATGTTAAGATGCGCACATATGGGTACGCCCCGCTGGTGCGCACCTGGGTCAGCAGTGAGGATGTGCCGCACGGTAAGCCCGCCCCGGACATGTATATTGAGGCCGCGCGCCGCCTAGGCTGTGACCCAGCGGATGCGCTCACCGTAGAGGACTCTGCGGCTGGTGCGCAGGCAGCGCGAGATGCTGGCACGAAGGTGCTGATTTACGTACCGGATGGTGATACGGCCAGCGCACCCGCCGGGTACGGGTATTTTGAGTCGTTCACCGACCCGGCCCTGTGGGATGCGGCCCGCACCTGGGTTGCTGCACTTGAGAAGGCGCGTGCTGCGGAGGGTGCGCACAGCCCTGAAGATGAGCCTCCGCTGGTGGAGGCACACGCATGAGCGAGAACAACACCCCGGGCACCGGCATGAACCGCCCCGGCACCCCGCCGCCAGCGCGTAGGGAAAACAGGGCGCAGAGCCGCTACGGGTTACGTTTCGATCAGATGGACCCGGAGGAACTTGAGTACTACCGCCCCTTCTGGGATGCCCACGAGAACACTCGGGAGCACACCGTACCTGATGAGGTGTCTGCGGTACTGGCTGTCCGTGCCCGCCGCCGCCTTCTTAATATGATGGGGCTCATGATCTTGGCGGTGGGCCTGGCGATTGCGGGTGCCGGGCTGTTTGCGTCGGCCCTGCCCGCAACGTTTGCTGGCACGCTGCTGTCTTTAGCGGGTGTGGGGTGCTGGGTGGCGGTGCGCCGCCGCCTGTTCGCTGTGCTGCGTGCCCCCGGTGAGGAGGCGGTGCAGCGGGGTGAGCATTCCCGGTGGTGGCTGCTGCCGCATCTTATCACCGTGTTCGGGGTGGGGGCTGTGATTGCCAGTTTCACCGTTGTTCCGGTGCTGTACGCGAATACTGGTGAGGATCTGCGCCGTAACTACACGGTCATGTGGGCTGAGATTGGGATGACTGCGCTTATCTTTGCGGGGCTGACCTACGGCATGCTGGCCCTTGCCGCCTACACTCAGAAGGATGAGGATGAGCGGGTGCTGCGCCCCACCGACTATGCTGAGCGTCAAGGCACTGAGCCACAGATTCCGCGGTACCGCCCGGGGATGCTTAACCCGCGCGATGACGACGACCGGTAGCGGCCCGCCGCCGATCACACCCCCAGCAGGCGGGGCCTGCTGCAGGCAGATGTGAGGACTAAAACTGATGGCCCGTGAAACATGAGGTTTCACGGGCCATCAGTTTTTTGTGTTGACGGGCTAAAGCTTGCCCTCCTGTCCGGGGGAGGGGCCAGCGCCCAAGCGGCGTTTACCGGTGCAGCACCCGCTTCGCCAGGGTGTTGCCGATAAACTGCACCAGCTGCACCAGAATAATAATGACCGCCACAACCAGCCAGGTGATCTGGTCCTGGAACTTCTGGTAGCCGTCCACAATGGCGACCTTACCCAGGCCACCGCCGCCCACGTACCCGGCCATGGCGGACATATCGACCACGCCGATCACGATGAAGGTGTAGCCCAGGATCAGCGGCCCGAGCGCTTCGGGGATCATCACCGTGAACAGAATCCGCAGCCTGGAGGCACCCATTGCGCGGGCCGCCTCAACCACGCCCGGGTCGATGGAGACCATATTCTGCTCCACAATGCGCGCAATGGCGAAGGACGCACCGAAACTCATGGCGAAAATCGCCGCGTTTAGGCCTAAACGGGTCTGTACTACCGCACTGGTGAGCGGGCCCAAGGCGGCAATCAGAATAATGAACGGGATGGGCCGCACAATATTCACCAGCACGTTCAGCACCGCGTACACGAAACGGTTCTGGTAGATATTGCCTTCACGGGTGGTGTACAGCAGCGCGCCCAGCAGCAGCCCCAGGAAACCGGCAATCACCATCGTGATTGCGACCATGTACAGGGTGTCGAAAATAGCGGGGACGAGGGTTTTGGGGATGAACGTATCCCAGTTAACCGGCCTGGTGGAGGCCGCCAGCGGCGCAGTCGTCAGTAGTGCGTTCATTTAGCGCACCTCCTTCACGCGGGTCACAGTTTTCAGTTCGGCCACCACGGCGTCAATACTGGTGACCTCCCCCAGCAGTTCGAGGGTGAGCGTGCCGTAGGCTTTACCTTGCAGAGTCTCAATACCGCCCTGGACGATATTGAACCGTACCCGCCTCTCACTCAGGTATGAGAGCACCTTGCCGAGCTTCTGGTTGCCCTCAATAATTTCGACATTCACCAGGTAGCCCTTGTGGTTTTTGCGCAGTTCGGCGGCGTCCTCACCGGTGGGAGCCTGTTTGACGGTGGTGGCTACGAAAAGCTTGGCAACCTCAGTCTGCGGGCTTGAGAACACATCGTAGACGGTGCCTTCTTCCACCACGCGGCCGTTCTCCATAACGGCAACCCTATTGGCGATGGAAGCCACCACATCCATCTCATGGGTGATGACGATAACGGTGATCCCCAGCTCCTGGTTCACTTTTTTCAGCAGGGCAAGCACTTCCTGCGTGGTTTCGGGGTCAAGGGCGCTGGTCGCCTCGTCTGCCAGCAGCAGCGCCGGTTTCGTGGCCAGCGCCCGGGCAATACCTACACGTTGCTTCTGCCCACCCGACAGCTGACTGGGGTAGTAATTGGCGCGTTCGGTAAGCCCCACAAATTCCAGCATCTCTGCGACACGTTTTTTCCGGGCGGCTTTATCCCACCCGGCAACCTTGAGGGGGAACTCAATGTTCTTGGCCACGGTACGGGAGTTCATGAGGTTGAACTGCTGAAAAATCATGCCGATATTGGTACGGACTTTTTGCAGCTCCAGGTCACGTTTACCGGAAATTTCGAAGCCGTCCACGGTGAGTGTGCCGCTGGTGGTGGTTTCCAGGCCATTAATGAGGCGCACCAGGGTTGACTTTCCCGCGCCAGAATAGCCGATAATGGCGAATATTTCGCCACGGTTAACGGTGAGGGAAACGTCATCGACTGCGGTAACGGCTTTTTTGCCTTTACCGAAAACTTTGGAGACGTGCTCGATAGTGACCATGGGTGTCAGTGCATCCCTGGGGTCTATCTGTTCGCTCAATGTACGCTCTCTTTGCTGTGATAGTGGCTGGTTCGGTCGGATGCGCCTGCCTCGGGGTGTGCCGGGGCGCATCCACCCGTCTACGGCAAAATGCGGTAAGCCGGGCACCCTGCGGGGTCGTTCCGGTTTACCGCTTCCGCCGTATGCTATCTTACTGCATTACACCTATTTCTTCAGCGCCGCCTCTTCGTTTTCGAGCGCTTTTTTCAGCTCATCCTGGGAGAGATTCACCTCAACTGCGGTGTTCTTAGAGTCTTCCTTCACGGCGTCCTGCACGGTCTTGCTGTGGAAGATTTCAACGACTTTCTTGTAGGTTTCGTCGTTGGCTTTATCTTTCTGAGCCACGAACAGGTTCACGTACCGGCGGGCGTCGGGGTTGTTCGGGTCGTCCTGGGCGAGCGCGTCGGAGGGGTTCAGGCCCGCGTCCGCTAGGAAGGTGTTATTAATGACGGCGGCGTCCACGGAGTCCAGGGAGACCACGGTCTGTGCCGCATCTACCGGGGTGACTTTCACCTTGGATTTGCCGGTGTCAATATCATTGTGGGTGGGGGTGTGCACCTCTGATTTGAAGGTGACCAGGTTCTGGGCCTTCAGCAGCAGCAGGGCACGGGCCTCGTTCACGCTGTCGTTCGGGATGGCGATGGTGCCGCCCTGAGGGATCTCATCTACCTTCTTGTGCTTCTTGGAGAAGATAGCCATGGGGTAAATATTGGTAGAACCCACGATCTGCAGGTCTTTGCCGGAGCTAACGTTATAGTTTGCCAGGTAGGCGATGTGCTGGAAGCGGTTCATGTCGTTATCGCCCGCGTCAACAGCCGGGTTGGGCTGGGCGTAGTCGGTGAACTCACTGTACTCAATGGTGATGCCCTGTTTGGCTGCTTCGTCTTTGAGCACCTGGTTCGCGGTTTCGTTACCAACCACGCCGATGGTGATCTTCTTGCTATCACCGTTACCGTTCGAGGAAGAACCGCAGGCGGCGAGGCTGAAGACAAGAGGTACAACTGCCAGTGCAGCAACAAATTTTTTCACGGCTATGAAACTTTCTGTTGTTTGGGTTTACGATGCGCCACCACGTGCACGGTTAAATTCCTGTGCGGGTGGTTCCCGGGGTTCCGGGAGGGGTGTTTACCCATTAGAGCATGCCCGGCGTACGCTTGGGTAGTCGAGGCATCACATGGCGAAACACAGGGTCACCCTCGCAATATTTCGTAACATTTCAGCGATACCGCACCCGGGCTTTTAGCACCCGCTCATTAACGGCTAAATCGCCGGAAAACCGGCGATTTAGCTATTACTGGGCGTGCCTCAGCGCCCTGCGGCTCTAGTGGCTGAATTCTTCGCTGTTCAGCAGTTGCTCGCGTACCTTGCGGCGCAGAATCTTGCCGAGCATCGACCGGGGCAGGTCGTCCACCGCCACAATCTTGCGCGGCACCTTATAGCGGGTCACGCGCGCATAGCAGTGCTCGCGCAGCGCATGTTCATCAACCGCGTGCCCTTCGGCGGGAATCACGGCGGCGACCACCATCTCTCCCCCGCTGGCCTGCGGGATGCCCACGACCGCCGCATCCGCCACGGAGTCATGCTGTTTCAGGGCGGTTTCCACTTCGGTGGGTGAGACGTTGAACCCGCCGGTAATGATGACTTCCTTAATACGGTCCACGATTTGAATGAAGTAGTCTTCGTCCAGGCGCACAATATCGCCGGTGCGCAGCCAGCCGTCAGCCGTAATGGTTTTCTGCGTGTCTTCTTCGCGTTTCCAGTACCCGGCGAAACATTGCGGGCCGTGAACCCACAGCTCGCCCTCTTCGCCGAGCGGCACATCCTGAAGGGTTTCGGGGTCTACCACGCGAATGTCGGTTGAGGGGAAGGGAATGCCGATTGACCCGGCGCGGCGCGTATCGTTGAGCGGATTGCATGAGACGAGCGGCGCACATTCGGTCAGTCCGTACCCCTCAACCATGTACCCGCCGGATGCGTCCTCCCACTCTGCCACCAGCTCGGGCGGCAGGTTCATGGCGCCCGAAACCGCATAGCGAACGCCCTGCAGCGAGATGCCCTGCTCTTTGGCGACATCCATCAGGCGGCGGTACACCGGCGGTACTGCGGGCAGAATCGTGGGGCGGGTCTTCTTCATTGCCTTAGTAATCAGACCCATATCGACGGTTGGGAAGAGCACCAGCCGGGCGCGGCACAGCGCCGCGATCGTCACACCCAAGGTCATGCCGTAGGCGTGGAAGAGCGGCAACACCGAGTAGATGCTCTCGTTATCGCTGGGTTTAATCCAGGCTTCGCCCATGCGCCCGTTTGATTCGAGGTTGCGGTGGGTGAGCATCACGCCCTTAGGCAGCCCGGTGGTGCCGGAGGTGTACTGCAGAAGCGCTACATCGTGGGCGGTGGGCCGTTTGAAATCGGGGTCGATCGGCGGGCTCTTGAGCAGCTGCGCCCAGCTGGTGGTTCCGGGGGCGGCTCCTTCAAGTTTTTCGCGGGATTCGCGCGCCTTTTTGATCGGCAGTTTGAGCGCTGCACGGGTGAGAGCGGGCATCGCTTTGATAAGGTTCACGGCGTAAATATGCGCCGGTCTGATGTCTGCGGGCAGGCCCGTAATATGCCCGGAAATTTTATCCCACACGATGGCGGCCTTCGCGCCGTGGTCCTCGAACATGTGCCGCAGCTCGGCGCCGGTGTAGAGGGGGTTATGTTCCACGACGATCGCACCCAGGCGCAGAATCGCATAGAAGGCAATAATATGCTGCGGGCAGTTGGGCAGAATCAGGGCGACCCGATCCCCCGACTGCACCCCGGCCAGGCGCAGCCCTTCGGCGGCGCGGTCGATCTGACTGCCAAGTTCGGCGTAGGTGGTGGTGGCCCCAAAAAATTCGAGGGCAATCTTATGGGGAACCTCGCGGATAGCATCATCAATCAGGTGGCTCAGCGAGGTTTCAGACAGGTGAACATCGGCGGCGACGCCGGGTGAATAATTTTTGAGCCAGGGGCGATGCGCCAGCGGGTTCTGCCCGAGCATATCCGGGGTGGCTATAGGGTTGTGTGCGTCAGTCATGTTCTGTATTGTGCCCTCTGCCGCCGCCCGGCTCAAGCCGCAAGGCCGCAATGGCAGATCATTGCCAGCAGGTTCACCGGATTCACCCAGACTCGCCCAAGCCGCAGAGGGTGGGCGTGCAGTGTATCTTCTGGGATACTTAACGGTATGAGTCAGAATTACTCAGATGAGGATTTTAAGAAGCTACTGCGTGAAATCTCTAAACGTTTCGCCATTGCCGGGCTGGTGGTTATCGCCCTAGGCGCCGCCATTATTGGCTTCATGTACCTATTCTATGGGGGTATACATCAATGAGCCGCCACCAGCAGCCGGCCGAGCACGGCCCCGTTTTTAAGCGCATGGTCGCCGGCGCCCCCTACAAGCCTGACGCCGAATGCCATGCCCTTTCTGACACCATCTATGAGGCGACCAAACTCTTCGAACAGTACTATGCGCGCAGTGAACACGCCCAAGCGATGCACGTGCTCCGTGAACACCTTGGCGCATTCGGCACCGGGTCGTTCATGCGTCCTTCCGTGGCGTTCGACTACGGGGTGAACACGTTCATTGGCGAGGGCTGCTTTTTCAACTTCAACACCGTGATTCTAGATGTGGCCCCCGTACATTTCGGCGACGGAGTGCTGGTTGGTTCAAACACCCAGTTCCTCACCCCCACCCACCCGGTGAACCCTCAGGACCGTAAAGACCTGTGGGAGGGCGGGCTGCCGATTACCGTGGGCGATAACGTGTGGGTCGGCGGCGGCGCGATCATACTCGGCGGGGTGAGCATCGGTGAGAACGCCGTCATTGGGGCGGGGTCGGTAGTCACGAAAGATGTGCCCGCCAATGCGGTGGTTGTGGGCAACCCGGCGCGCGTGGTGCGCACCGTTGGCCCCGATGAGCACCCGGCGCATCCGCACCAGTACAGTGCACAAAGTATCGCTGAGGCGCAGGCGTTCTACGACTCCCTAACAGCCAGCAGCGACTAGGCACCCACCAAACACACCAACCGCATCCCACCAGCAACCGACAGGAAACCAGGTTACGTGACCCCTAACGACCCGCACTCTCCCACGGGCGCACGGCCCGGCGCCAAGGCCCGCCGCGCAGCTGAACCGTATCAGCAGGGACGCGATCACGGTAACACTCAGGGCCTTGCGTATGATCATGAGCCCACCGTGGCGTTCGGTGACGATTTCGAGGCACCCCAGCAGGCCCGTGCACCGCAGTATGACGATGATGAGCCCACACTCTCCCTTGGCGGCCGGTTCCCTAACGGGCATGAACCCGCACCTGAACAGTTCGGCTCTTCCGCGCAGAACGCGGCGGGGCCGGGAGTGGATGCTACCAGCGGCGACGAGGAGCTGGCCTGGCTCAATACCCCCACCACGGGCGCCCTCCACCCGGATGCTGCGCCCGCACCAGACCCGCACACCGCAAACCGCGGTGCTCCCCACGGCGGGCCCCCGGAACCTTTAGAGGCGTGGGAACAGCCCCCGGAAGGCGTGGTTGCCATGGCTCCGCTAGAGGCGCAGCGGGAACACTTCGGGCGTTTGCAGGTGTTTCCGGGGCTCATGGGGTGGATGGTCGCGCTCTCGGCTCTCAGCTTTTTCACCTGGCTGGCGGAAACCATTATGGTTCTCCCCACGGGTACGCTCACGCACCCCATAGCTGAAACCCTGCAACGCTTTTCCGAGGGTGAGGCGGATGCGCTCACCTTTTTAATCACGGTGGGGGTGATCTACCTGCTGGCGTACCTCGCGGGAGGGTACACCGCCGGACGAATGGCACGGTTTGCGGGCGCTAAACAGGGTGTGTCGGTGTGCCTGTGGCAGATCCTCGGGTGCGCGACCGCCACGATTTTCACCTATGTCATGCCTCACGCTTTCTCCCCCGGCAGCTATTCGCCGCTGGCGGCCCAGCAGTTCTTTGGGGCGGGCACCATCAGCAACGGTATCTTGGCGCTTCTTAGCGTCATTGGGGTGTCGTTTCTGGGTGCTGTCCTGGGTGGGATGTGCGGCCGTATCTACCACCGCCGCGTGGAGAAATACCCCAAATAACGCCTCCCATAAGCGTATATGCCGAACTTAGAATAGAACTGGGGTTCGTAGCCGTATCGGTTACGAACCCCAGTTTTCGCGCCCCATACGGGTGCGGGTGCCTGCGGCTAAATATCCAGCAGCATGGCCGGTTCCTCAAGGATGGCGGCAACATCCGCCATGAAACGCGCCGAGAGGTCGCCGTCCACCACGCGGTGATCGAAAGAACCGCCCAGCGTGGTGACCCAGCGCGGGATCACCTCACCATCAATCACCCACGGCTTCTGTTTGATCGTGCCGAAAGCAATAATCGCCACCTCACCGGGGTTAATAATCGGGGTGCCCGTGTCAATGCCGAGCGAGCCGATGTTCGTAATCGTCAGGGTCCCGTTCGCCATCTCGGCGGGCTGAGTCTTCCCTTCCCGCGCACGGGCGGTCAGGTTATTCAGGGCGATCGCCAGCTCACGCAGGGACAGCTCCTGCGCATCCTTAATGTTCGGCACCATCAGCCCGCGCGGGGTGGCCGCCGCAATACCAAGGTTCATGAAGTGCTTAATCTGAATCTCGCTGTCCGTCCAGGTGGCGTTCACCTGCGGGTTCCGTTCGGCAGCCCAAATCACGGCGGCGGCAAGCACCAGCAGCGGGGTCACTTTAATCCCCTCAAAATGGCGGGACTTCTTCAGCCGCTTCACAAATTCCATGGTGCGGGAGGCGTCCACATCCACGAAAATCGAAACGTGCGGGGCGCTAAACGCCGAAGACACCATAGCCTTCGCAGTGGCCTTACGCACCCCCCGTACGGGGATGCGTTCAAGGCGGTCACCGGGTACGCTCGGGGGCTGCCAGAACCGGCCGCCGGTTTCTTGCACATCGTTCAGGTGCGCCACATAGTCCAGCAGGTCCTGTTTCGTCACCTGCCCCCGCGAACCGGTCGCGGTCACATTCGCCAGGTCCACCCCCATTTCCTTAGCGGCCAGGCGCACCGGCGGGGCGGCAAGAGCAGGCCGATGCGGCACGGGGGCGGCAGCATCCTGCTCAAGTGCTGGGGCCTCGGTACCCTGTAGACGCTGCCGCACAGTGTTCAGGGACGAGTTCAGCGGCGTGTTCTCCACGAATTTACTGGCCCGCTCCGCCCATTCGCTGAGCCCACCCAGCAGCCCGGCACGCGGCTCGGCGGAGGCGGGTGTGTGCCCTACCGGGGCGGGCTGCTGCGGGGCGTGGGTCATCGGCTGCGGTTGGGCGGCAGATGCGGGGCGTTTACGGGCGCGTCGCTTGACCGAGTCTGCCTTGGGGCCCGAACCAACGAGCGCCTGGGTACCAGCTTCCACCTCGGGTGTTTCGGCAGCACCGGTATTAGCGCCGGGTGTGGTGGGGGTGGAGGAGCCAGCGCTTTCGCTGCTGCCCGCCACGGCGATAATGGGGGTGCCAACCTCCACCGTGTCACCTTCAGCAGCGAGCAGCTGCTCCACGGTGCCTTCATACGGTGAGGGGAGCTCAACCACAGACTTGGCGGTCTCAATCTCTACCAGCACGTCGTTAATGTGCACGGTGTCGCCGGGGGCAACTTTCCAGGCGAGAATTTCGGCTTCGGTGAGTCCTTCACCCACATCGGGTAGATTAAAAATCTGGGACATTAAACGCCTTTCACTAGTGCATATAGCCCGTAAAGAATACGCTGCGGGGTGGGTCTAGTACTCAAAGGAGCGGTCTACCGCCTCCAGGATACGGTCAATATCGGGCACGTATTCCTCCTCCGTGCGCGGTACCGGGTACGGCATATAGTAGCCGCCCACGCGCAGCACAGGTGCCTGCAGACTGTAGAAGCAGCGCTCGGCGATCGCGGCAGCAAGTTCGCCGCCCATACCCCCGAAGGTCGGCGCTTCGTGGGCAACGATCAGGCGTCCGGTCTTCACCACGGATGCAGCGACGGTGGGCACATCCATCGGGGAGATCGACCGCAGGTCAATGACTTCGATTGAGCGTCCATCTTCGACGGCGGCCTCTGCGGCGGCGAGCGCTACCGGCACCAGCGGACCGTATGCCACAATGGTCGCGTCTGTGCCTTCTCGCACCACCTGCGCCTGGAACGGATCAAAATCGGTGTCCGCAAAATTCACCTCACCCTTGAGCCAGTAGCGGCGTTTGGGTTCGAAAATAATCACCGGGTCGTCACATTCAATGGATTTGCGGGTCATCCAGTAGGCGTCATGCGGTGAGGACGGTGTTACAATGCGCAGTCCGGCGGTGTGCGCGAACAGCGCCTCGGGCGATTCCGAGTGATGCTCGACCGCCCCGATCACGCCGCCGTAGGGAATACGGATCGTAACCGGAACAACGTATTTTTTGTCGGTGCGGTTGTGGATTTTCGCGAGCTGGGTGGTGATCTGGTTGTAGGCGGGGAAGACGAACCCGTCGAACTGAATCTCGGCTACGGGCCGATAGCCGCGCATCGCCATGCCGATGGAGGTGCCCACAATACCGGCCTCTCCGAGGGGAGAATCCATCACGCGCTTCTGCCCGTGCTTCGCCAGAAGCCCTTCGGTTACGCGGTATACGCCGCCGAGTTTGCCGATATCTTCGCCGATCAGCACGACTTTGCGGTTATCTGCCATCGCATCGTCGAGGCCGCGAGTGATCGCTTTCGCCAGGGTTAGGCGCTCAACCTGTGCATTCTGCTCGCTCATTCTTAGTCCTCCTCGAAACCTGCGACGTAGTTGCGGTAGAACTCGCGTTCTTCTTCTACCTGAAGGTGTTCTTCGGCGTAGGCGCGGTCGAAGAATCGGTCGAATTCATAGGGTTCGGAGGCAACCGCCGCCTCACGCACCCCGTTGGCAAGTTCTTGTGCTTCTTCGGCGAGTTTTTCGAAGAAGGAGTCATCTGCGTGCCCGTTCTCGCGCAGATATTTTTCCAGGCGAATCAGCGGGTCTGCGTTCAGACGCTGCTGGAGTTCTTCGTCGTCACGGTATTTGGTGGGGTCGTCGGCGGTGGTATGCGGGCCCAGGCGGTATGTTTCCGCCTCGATCAGTACGGGGCCTTCGCCGCGGCGGATTTTATCAAGCGCGTAGCGGGTGACGGCGAGGGTGCCGAGCACATCGTTGCCGTCAACACGCAGCCCTTCAAAGCCGTAGCCTTGGGCGCGGGTTGAGATGGGCACGCGCGACTGCACGTCGAAGGGTACCGAAATAGCCCAGCGGTTGTTTTGCACGAAGAAGAGTACGGGGGCATCGTAGGATGCGGCAAAGACCATCGCCTCGTGGACTTCGCCTTCGGTGGAGGAACCGTCGCCGAAGTAGACGCCGACGGCGGGTTTCACGGTGTCGTTATCGGGGTTGGTGGCCTGCCCTTGGCCTGTCTGCAGCTGCCCGGTTTCCGCCGCAATGTCGGCATCAAAGTTCAGGCCCATAGCGTAGCCGACCGCGTGCGGCACCTGTGCGGCAAGCACTTTGGTGTAAACATGGAAGTTATGTTTTTTAGGGTCCCACCCGTTGGTGTGGGAGCCGCGGAAAACCGTGATGAGTTCGCGAAAATCTACGCCGCGGGCGAAGGCGACCGCGTGTTCACGGTAGGAGGGAAAAATATAGTCGTTGGGGGCGAATGCCAGTGCGGAGCCGACCTGCGCCGCTTCCTGCCCGCGACTGGGCGCCCATAGAGCCATTTGCCCTTGCCGCTGAAGTGCTGTTCCTTCGTCGTCGATGCGGCGGGTGATGTACATCAGGCGATAGGCTTCGCGAAGCTGTTCTGCGTCTACATCGTGCACATAAGAACTGAAGGTGGGGTTCTCGTGTACCTTGCCGTTCTCATCCATCAGCTGGATGCGTTCGGGTACTCCCGGATATTTTTCGTTCTCGTGCATCAATCCTCCACGCAGATACGAGCTGCCCTTCACGCCGGGCGCACGCAGAGAGTTTCGGCGCGCGGGGCGGAAGGCTTGGGCATATTTCCTCTTATTTTACTCCTCTTCACAGGAAACATCAGCGCGATGTAGCGTTTCTCAAGGTTATTCTTCCAGCATAAATAAGGCTCAGTCAGCGTGATTTTGGTTTTTCCAAGCAGCACCGCATAGGTTGAGAAATGGTGCTGCATCGGCACTGTGAAGAGGGTGATTCATGAGCACTGTCACCCCAAGGCCCCTGAGCTGAGGTTTTCCCACCCTCTTGGTGCATAGGCGCAGCGCTGCAGGGTCTAGACTCTGTGGGGAAACTGTTCACAGATGCTGATAAAACGGTCATTTGCCTCATCTTCGCCGATGCTCACCCGCACCCCTTCCCCGTCGAAAGCACGCACCGAGAGGGCGTGGGAGGCGGCAAGCTTGTCGAAAGCCCCGGTGTGCTCCCCCAAGGGCAGCCACACAAAGTTGGCGTAGGTTTGCGGGATGTTGTACCCCAGCTCGTGCAGCCGGGCAACCACACGTTCACGTTCAGCAACGATATGCCGCACCCCATCCATTACCGCCTCTTCATGTTCAATAGAGGCCACGGCTGCGGCTTCGGCGAGCGCGGTCACGGCGAACGGGGTGGCCGCAACCCGCAGGTACTGGGTCAGCTGCGGGTGGGAGACGGAGTAACCCACGCGCAGCCCGGCGAGCCCCTGTGCTTTGGAGAAGGTGCGCAGCACGATCACGTTCGGGTGGTCGTTGAGCAGGTTCAACCCGTTCACGGGGGCGTTTTGCGCGGCGGGCACGGTGGATGCGGTGCAGAATTCGTAGTATGCCTCATCAATGACGACCACCACGTTCTCGGGGATTTTGGTGAGAAATTCGCGCATCTGTGCCTCGGTGACGGCTGGCCCGGTGGGGTTATTCGGGGTGCACACCAGGATCACACGGGTTCTGTCGGTAACAGCCTGCGCCATGGCGTTCAAATCGTGCGCCCCATTGGGCAGGTTGGGGATTTGCACGCTTTTGGCACCCAGCAGCCCCACCAGGATGGGGTAGGCTTCGAAGGACCGCCAGGCGTAGATCACTTCGTCTTGGGTGCCGTCAAGGCTGGCCCCGGCGAAGGCTTTGAGGATTTGGTTGAGTGCCCCCAGGCTTCCCGCGCCGGTCACAATATTGTGGGCGTCCAACCCCAGGCGGTGGGCGAGGGCGGTACGCAGCTTGGTGGAGAGCGGATCCGGGTAGCGGTGGGTGGTGTCGAATTCGGCGAGAATGCACGCCACCTCAGGTATGGGCCCGTGAGGGTTTTCGTTGGAGGAGAGCTTGTACTGTTTCAGCCCCTCTACGGGTGTGGGAGGTTTACCGGCAGCATATTTGGGCAGAGACGAGAAGACGTGGCGCGGCTGGATAGCGGGTGTTTCGGGGGTGTTGCTGTGTTCGCTCATAGTCTCAGTATAGTGCCACACATCACGGCTGTGGTGTGGGGTTGCCCGCCGGGGCGCTCACGGCGCTAGTTCCGTCGCGCCCCGACGGGATGCCCGTCTTAGGCTGCCGCCCCTGCCAGTTCGGGGGCTGCTGCGTTTTGGAGGAAGATAGGCCCGCCGTTGTCTGTGTTCGGGTTGTACGGCAGGTTGGCTACTTCCCCGCTGTCGGTGGCGGGGTCATAGGGCATGTACGCGGGCCCTTGGGTCGGTTCTTCCCACGTGGCTGTCTCTAGGTCGCCAGCCATCATATCGTCAGCGCCGCCGCCAAAGACTGTGGATGCGATCTCCTCGGCGACGGATACCTGCGGGGGCGTGTACCCGTTGTTGGGTTCCACCCGGGTGGGCATCTGCAGTGGTTCTTGCACCGAGGTATCGGCCGGGTTGTACGGCATGTTGGAGGCTCCCACGTTATCGGTGGCGGGATTGTAGGGCATGGGCGTGTATTCCGGTTCCACCGTGGGCGGGGTGAACTCTCCGGCTGGCGCCCCGGTGACGGCCTCACCGGCGGGTTGGGCAGCCGGTTGCGCTGCAGGGGGCACGGTGGTGGCGGGCGGATCAACTTGCGGGGGCGTGTACCCGCCCTGCGGAGCTGCCGCCACCGGTTCAGGGGTCTGCACTGGCTGCGGAGCCGGGGCTGGTTCGGGTGCCTGCACCGGTTCGGGAGTCGGCGGGTCCGGGAGCTTAGTATCAGGCTTGTACGGCATAGTGGCGGCACCCACGTTATCGGTGGCGGGGTCGTACGGCATAACGTGCGGCTCGGCAGGGGCAGTGTCTGGGTTGTAGGGCATAACGTGCGGCCCGTCTGAAACATCAGCACTATCAAGCTGGTCCATGAAGCTTTCCGCCCCCGCCGAATTAGCGTCCTCTGAGGAGGTGATCCCAAGGTTCTCCGCCAGCTGGCGGCCTACCCCCTCAACCATTTGAGTCGCGCTCACACCAGCCCCTACGCCCCCTGAGGATCCTGTGGCACCTAAGTCTGAAGAGCTGGCCTGCGGGGCGGAAGGCGTAGCCCTTTGCGAACTCAGGGTGAAGCTTTGTGACGGCCGCAGTGGCCTCAAAGTCGCCATATCCTGGGAGAACTCTGCAATGCTGTCCCTCCTCATATTTGGTGTGGAGGCAGAAGACTCCCCAGCTTCCTGGTCACGATACTGAGGATCTAGAGCATCTGGAAGCCTCTCTCCATAGGCAATATCCATGATCGCTTGGTGAACATGAGCGTTAGCCCCCTCATCCCTGGATGTTGTAAAGGCTTCGCCATATCGCCCAATTTGCATCACCTTGTTTGCCAGGTCTGATGTGCCATCGGGCATTGTCGAGGCAGAGTACACGCTGATCTGCTGCGCTTCGTAGTCCCCGTTGCCGAAGAAATCTTTAAGCTGTTTAAGGTCTTTATGCCCTTTCGGGTTGCTGTTCAGCGCCTTCTCGTATTCCACGGCGGCGTGCCCGTCCTTACCCGAGTTAGAGGTGTTAATAACGGTGTCACGCTCATCCGGCGTCCATCCTTTCCCTTTCTTCCGCGGCCCCAAGGAATCCGGCACAGGCTCTTTACCTTCCACGTATGCGACGCTGAAGTCGCGTCGTTTTGCTGGCAGGCCGCTCAGCGGCGACCCCTCCGCATAGACGCCTTTAACATTGTATTTTTTGGCGAATTCTGTGCTGTTGGCGGTGTTGTAGGCGATCATACCGCCTTGGCTGTGGCCCATGAGGAAAACCTCGGAGCCGGGCTCGGCACCTGCGTCTTTCAGGGCTTGGTCTATCATTTTCTGTTGGGGGGTCAGTTCCCCGTCTTTACCTCCGCTTTCTCGCAACGCGTTATCCCACGAGTGGGGGTCGCCATTGCGGTTATTGGAGTCGGTTCCGGGTATGACAACCATGTACCGTTTCTGTCCCGTATTTTTATCCCGGTAGGGGATAACAGTGATGGCTCCCCGGTCGGCGTATTGTTTGCCCTGGTGTGTTTTGTCCACTTCGTCGGCTTCACTGCCCGTCTTGTTAATATATATGGAGGCATCGTGAGCAGACGTTGGCGTTTTTTTATTGTTATCAGGTTTAGGGGCGTCAGCGGAGTTAGGGTCAATAGTTTTAACACGTTCAAAGGAGAAAAGCTCTTTGCCATAGAATACCCGTGCGCCAAACTTTACTGCTTCCGCACCATCACGGAGCATGATTCCTGCTTTGGCCATTTCGTCTGCTGCCCAATAGCCTCCGTACGCCCCAAGTACTTTCCTAGCCATATTTGCATATGTGCCTGAGTACGTGGCAAGTTTCGCGGAGGTTCCTGCGGCACGGGCTGCGGCGGAGCGGCCATGTGCACTCATTGCCAGGTGCGCAAGGATACCGGTCCCTGCGGCCCCAACCGGCATCACCATTGCCCCGCAGTCGTAACCAATATGCACAAGCCCTTCGGCGATGCGCGGCAGCTCTTCAAGTTCAACGTCTATGGTGCGGTTACCCATGATTTTCTCCTACGTGTTTCGTGTTTTTAGTGCGGCATGAGCGAGCCGAGGCCCTGTAGCATTTTGCTGCCGTTATCCGCGAGGGCGTTAAGCGTATCCTGGGCGCCACCGATACCCGATTTTTTAATAATGTCGCCTATCTTATCGGCTGCGTCTGCCGCCCCGTGGGCGAGTGAATGCAGTATGGAGTCCACCTGGTTTGCCGCATTGTTAATGAGTGCGCTTTGTGCTTCTAGGTTCTGCGCGATTTCCTCACCAGCTTGCAGTGCTTCTTGGGCGGCTGTGCGCAGTTCGTCGCGGGAATGTTCGGCGTCTTTCCGGCGGTTTTCCAGCTGTTCTCGGTATTTCTGCCCGGATTCTGATTTCCAGGATTCGTTGCGCATACTGTTGGTGCGGTTGCAGAGTTCGTCGAGAGTTCCGGCGTGTTTCATGAGCTCGTCATGGTATTCCTTCCCTTTCTGCCGGATTAGTTGCGCACCAGCGCTGAGCCCTGCGGCAATATCTTTGGCGGCTTTGGCGCCGAATCCCATGTCGCCTGCGGCCCGCAGAATGTCGGTGGGGTTTGGTGGTGCGGGCGCTGGTGACGGGGCGGGGGCAGGGGCTACTGTTGGTGGTGCCACGGTACTCTCCTTAGTGCTACGCTCAAATCTTTAAAAACACCATATGATACTTTTTGATATATTTTGCGAAACTTAGAGTTTCTTGTGGATAAGTAGATGGCAGGGTCACCACAATAAGTTTTCCACAGGATTTTCCGACTTACCAGGCTTCTTATACACACCTAATATGAACAAATATTACGAAAATGCACTTTTGTTGCCGTTTTGACTTCTACCGACACCAGTCCCGGAAGGTACCTCACCCACCGCTCTACGCGTTGTCTTGCTAACTATTTGGCGGAGCAACGGAAGATTCTGCCCACCCAAACACGGCGCATCCCAGCACCGCGTGTCAGAATAGAAGCATGTCTCACCTTGAAAACACCCTGCCCTCCGGGCGTACCGACCTTTCCGCCAGTAATCTTGCGCTTGGCCCTCTCGATGGGCGTTACGCCCCTGTGACCGCGCCGTTGACGAACTATCTCTCCGAAGCCGCGCTGAACCGCGACCGCATTCACGTGGAAGTCGAATGGTTCATATACTTATGCGAACATGCCGTTCTTCCCGGGCTCACGCCGCTCACCGATGAGCAGAAGTCCGGTTTGCGGGCTATTGTGACTGAGTTCAACGCCGATTCCGTCACCGAACTCGCCGAGATTGAGGCGGTCACTGTTCACGATGTCAAGGCCGTCGAGTACTATATCGGTCGCCGCCTTGAAGCGCTGGGGCTGGAGCATTTGGTTCCGCTCGTGCATTTTGGGTGCACCTCCGAAGACATTAATAACCTCTCCTATGCCCTGGGTATTAAGGACGCGGTCGAGAACGTATGGCTTCCTGCCGCCCGCGATCTGGTGCAGGTTTTGCTGGATCTTGCCGAGACCGGCAGGGATGTTCCGATGCTCTCGCGTACGCACGGTCAGCCCGCGACCCCCACCACGTTGGGCAAGGAAATGGCTGTGCTGGCGTACCGTTTGAAGCGCCAGATTTCCCATGTTGCCGCCACCGAGTTCCTGGGCAAGATTAACGGCGCAACGGGCACCTATGCGGCGCATTACGCCTCGGTTCCGGGGGCTGACTGGCAGGCTATTTCGCGGGGTTTCGTGGAGCATCTAGGGCTTAGCTGGAACCCGCTGACCACGCAGATCGAATCGCATGACTGGCAAGCGGAGCTGTACTCTGATGTGGCGCATTTCAACCGTGTGCTGCATAATCTGTGCACCGATGTGTGGAGCTATATTTCGATTGGCTTCTTCCGCCAGATTCCGGTGGCTGGTGCTACGGGCTCGTCGACGATGCCGCATAAGGTGAACCCGATCCGCTTCGAGAATGCGGAAGCTAATCTTGAACTCTCCAACGCGATCTTCGATTCGCTGGCATCCACGCTGGTGACTTCGCGTTGGCAGCGTGATTTGACCGATTCTTCAGCGCAGCGCAATATTGGCGTGGCGTTTGGGCATTCGGTGCTGGCGATTTCTAATGTGATTAAGGGTCTGCAGCGCCTCGATATTGCCGCCGACGTTATTGCCGCCGACCTGGAGTCCAATTGGGAGGTTCTGGCGGAAGCCATTCAGATGGTTATGCGCGCGGAGGCAATCGCGGGCACCCCCGGCATGGAGAACCCCTATGAGCGTCTGAAGGAGCTTACGCGCGGTCATCGGGTGGATGCGGTGCGCCTCAAGGAATTTGTGGGTACCCTGGGTCTGTCTGCCGAGGCGCAGGAGCGGCTGTCGAACTTGACCCCGCATACGTACAACGGCATCGCCGCGCAGCTGGTGGATCACGCGAAGGATGCGCAGGGCTAAATTCTTTCGGCTCCTTTCCCCCGCTCTCTACGTTCTAAAAAGGCTCTTTATTCCAATAAAGCGGTTTTTCCAATGCTTTATGTGAATAAAGAGCCTTTTTACGGTTCCGGCAGGGTCTACAGAACACCCATTTATTCGCCAGTTTTCCATCTCAACACAAAAAGTTGTTAGATTAAGGATGCTCTAATCTAACAACTTTTCGCACTTTGACGGAAAACTGTTAGATTAGCACCCCGCTAATCTAACACTCTCCCGTATATATCTCATGAAAACCGCGGCAAAACGGGCACTCTTACCCGCGAAATACCGGCGGGCAGAGGTAAGAAGCTAGTTTCTTCTAGTCCCCCATCGTCTTGCGATGCTGCGCGCCGGGGTTTTGCAGCCCGTGCGAGTGCACATCGTGGTTTTTGGTGTCGGCCTTGTTGCGTTTGAACCGGCCGGTCAGCGCCCGCCGTGCCTTCGAGGGGCCTTTACCCTCATTTGCGTCATCAAATTTGGGGGCGCGCGGTTCGACCATGAGCTCTAAGGGGAAGAACGGCGGGGCGTCACCGAATGCTTCCCGAGTGTTCTTCACGACGTCTTTGCCAAGGCCGTAGTTCGCGCCGCCACCGACCACAGCACCCACCCCGAACGGCAGGGCGCGGCCTAAGAACGCGCCGGTTTGGCGGGTCAGGAACCGTTTAATGAACATATTGCGGATTGCCCGCTCTACGCTGAACATTTTGCCAGAGGATTTACCGCCCAGCAGCATCCCCCAGCGGCCCGAGACACCGGTGGCTTTGCCGGTCTGCAGCAGCACGGTGTTCATCAGCTGTGAGCCTTCCTCACCGAGCATAATCGCCATAACCATTGAGCGGGCCAGGTCGGGGTCTTTCACGTGCACACCGTGCAACTCGGCAACTGCCTGCGCGTACAGGGCGGTCCTTTCCAGGTATCCGCCCACCGCGAGCGCTGAAAGCCCCATTGAGGTGACGGTGCCGATTCCGGGCACGAACGCGGAGGCGCCGGTCACCCCGCCGATTGCGGTCACATCCCGCAGGTACTGCCTGTCGAGGCGGCGCAGTATCTGTTCGGGGGTTTCGTGCGGGTGCGCGGCACGGAGTTTCTTCACCATAGACAGCGCGAGGGGGCGCTGTAGGCGTAGCACAGTATCGAGCGCGTTGGTGAGCGCGGGACGGGGGTTGCCGTCATTGTCAAAAAGTGACTTTTTAGCGTCTAGCATGTTCACCAGTAAAGCATGTTTGGCTGAGTGTTTGATGTGGGGTGCGCGCATGGCGAACCCGTAAACCCGGAGGTTTACCGGTGTGCGCACCTGTGTTTTTCGGGGGACGCCACGCCAGCGCCACTAGTTTACGGTCATTAGTACACTTACAACCCGTTAGCGCGTAGAATTGAGCTAGATTACATGACGCACACAGGGTGATGCCCGCAGTTGAGCATCCCACACCCCGCGGCTGGGGCGCACCGGCCGCGGTTTTCTGAACGTAAAGGAACTATATGTCTGCTCCCGCTTCGGCTTCAGCACCAGCGCGTTCTCCCCTGGCGACGCAGGGTTTGGGCATGGCGTATGCCATTGGTGCCATTATTTCAATGCAGTTCGGTTCGGCGCTGGCTAAAACTATGATGGGTGATTTGGGCGCATGGGGTGTGGTCACCCTGCGCCTGATTACGTCTTCACTACTGCTGTACGTGTTTTTCCGCCCGCAAGTTCGTCAATGGACGCGCCCGCAGTGGATAGCCGTGACGGTTCTTGGCGTGGCCTTATTTGGTGCTAACGCGTTTTTCTATGTGGCTATCCAGCAGGTACCGCTGGCAATCGCGGTCGCTATTGAGTTCATGGGCCCGCTGGTACTGGCGACTGTGCTCTCACGCCGCAAACTGGATTTGGTGTGGGTGGCACTTTCGTTCACGGGCATGGCGGTGCTGACCGCCGACTCGCAGGCCAACCCCGAGGATTTTGCGCTGGCTGGCGTGTTCTTTGCGGTGCTGACCGCTATTTCACGTGCCGCCTATATTTTGGCAACGGAAAAGGTGGGGGCGAGTATCCCCGGCATGGGCGGTATGGTGATGGGCAATATTGTCTCTACCCTGCTGGTGCTGCCGTTCCCGTTTTTCATCACCGGCAACCATCTTGAGAAGGCTATCACCGACCCGGCGCTTCTGGGCTTGGGGTTCGTGATGGGCCTGCTTGCGTCGGCTCTGCCAGCGCTTGGTGAGGTTTCGGCGCTGCGTATGCTCCCGTCGAATGTGTACAGTGTGGTGCTTTCGCTGGAGCCAGCGTTCGCTGCTATTGTGGGTATTTTTATGCTGGCCGAGAATACGGGGTTGATACGGTGGGCGGCGATTGCCCTGCTGATTTCGGCGAGTATCGGCATCACTCTGTCACATGCTAGGGCTGAACGTGCGGCTCTTGCAGCGGGTAAACGTGAGTCGATCGAACCGTACCTGCCGGGTGCTGTGGATAATATTGGTGCCGGTATAGCGCAGATGACTGGTGCGATTGAGCTGCCCACCCCTGAACAGGTTGCGGCCGATAAGGCGCGTCGGCAGGATACCGCTGGAAAAACCCATCCCCGTACCGGCGAGGAGGGCTAACGCACAGCATTCCATCTATTGAGATGCACGCCACAGGCAAGTAGAATGTGGGCGGCGGTACCGAATACTATCGGTGTACCGTCGCCCTTTGCCGTGATTCGTGCACCCTAGCGACTGTGAGGAGCCAGCAATGACCCCAGGTACCACCAGGCACAAGCGCCCCACCGTCGGCATCATTTTTGTGATCATCTCGTGCCTTTCTCTGCAATTCGGCGCGGCTTTCGCGGTGCACCTTTTCCCGCTTTTTGGTCCGTGGCTCGTCACAGTTCTGCGCCTGCTTCTCGCCGCGATCACGGTGGGTGCGGCGGTCTGGATTGCCGGGCGCTGGCGGGCGCATCGGGCAGGTGCACAAACCGCATATATGGCAGTACCCGCAAAAACATCCGACGGGTTCTTAGGCTGGTCTTCCCGCCAGTGGCGTGCCATGCTCATTTTTGGTGTCACGCTCGGGCTCATGAACGGCTTCTTCTACAATGCGCTGGCTCGCATCCCGCTCGGGCTGGCGGTGGCGGTCGAGTTTACCGGTCCGCTCGTACTAGCCTCTATCCTCACGCGGCGTAAACGCGACCTAGTGTGGGTATTCTGCGCGGCGGCAGGCATGGCGGTACTCGGCTTCGAGGCGGTACACGGGCAGGAAACAGACCTGCTGGGCGTACTATACGCCCTGATCGCGGGCGCATTCTGGGCACTCTACATTCGCTCAAGCGCCTCGGTCGGCGAACTCGTGCCCGGTGCAAGCGGACTCGCCGTAGCAATGGCCGTGGGAGCCATCTGCGTGGTCCCCGAGGCCCTGCTTTTCCCCGGCCCCGTAGCGCTCTGGAGCGTTACGCACGATACCCAACTGGTGCTCTTCATTATCGGAACCTCCCTGCTGGCATCGGTCGTACCGTACAGCAGCGAATTAGCAGCCCTGCGGCACCTTCCCGAGCAGGTCTTCAGCGTGCTTCTCAGCCTGGAACCGGCGATTGCGGCGCTCGCGGGGTGGACGCTGTTAGGGCAGGAAACCGGCCTGATGCGCTGGGTTGCGATTATCCTGCTGATCACGGCAAGTATCGGAATTACCCAGACAACCGGGGGTTCAGCACATTCGGACGAAACTTCGGATTTTTACCGGAGGAACGAACCTCCCGAGCATACCTCTCCCCTGCCGCTGCCGGAGTAGACTGCGGGATACTACGCTGCCTGCGTGCCGGGTCGGTTCTGCGGCGGACGGCGTGGGCGGCTATTGCTCGGCCAGGTACCCCAGAAAATCCCGCAGTTCTTCGGTGCCCAGCACCTCCGCCGGATGCGGTCCCCGCGCGAACAGCGCATCGGCGGTGTCTTCGTCGAGCTCACGCGCGGTTGCGATCAGTACCAGGTTCCCCTCGTGTTCACCGCTCAGCATGGAAGAATCGCACAGGCACCACACATGCTCGAACGTGTCTAATAGGGCGCGCGCCTGCCCCTGGAAGAAGGGCAGCCCGGCATCATCGCCCACGTTCACGGCGAGCACCCCGCAGGCGCTCAGAAGATCACGCAGCTCGGCGTAGTAGCCGGCGTTGGCAAGGTGCTCGGGCGCATCCATGCCCGTAAAAATATCAAGAATAATGGCGTCGATCCCGCGAAAAACACCGCCTTCGGACGCGGCATGAGCACCGAAAAGCGCGGGAATCTCGGGGAGTACGGCGCGCGCATCCGAAACCACGAACTCGCACCGGGTACCTGCGGGCAACGGCAGCACCTCAGTCACAAACCCCATCAGCTGCGGCTCATAATCGACGGCCACCTGCGAAGAACCCGGGCGCGTGGCCTGCACATAGCGGGCGAGCGTGAGCGCCCCGGCCCCCAGGTGAAGAGCCGTCACGGGTTCACGCGGCGGGGCAAGTATATCCAGCACATTGGCGATGCGCCGCAAATACTCGTAAAACACGACAGTCGCATCAGCAGCATCAACATGGGATTGTTCGGCACCGCCGATGTCAAGCACATAGCCGTGCTCGCTGAACCCGTCCTCAAGAATGCGGGCGCGCTGGCCGCTCACACTCAGATGAACGCCCAGCGCGGCACGCTCTCGCTGTCTCTCATCCATCACGAAAGACTAGCTCAGCCCTGCGGCTTTCTTGAATTCTTTAGCCATATCCTCGGCGGAGGTTGAAGAGTCCACATTCTCAAGAGGCTTATCATTCACCACGAATTGGGGGGTGCCCTTCACTCCGATCTTATGGCCGTACTCAAAATCGCCCTTGATCAGCTCAAGAGTTTTTGGATCAACCAGATCGGTCTTGAACTTCTCTGTATCCAGCCCAAATTCCTGAGCATAGCTGAGGAAAAGTCCCCTCAGCTCAGTCTGTTTGTCGGTAATACCTTTCCAACTGTCCTGAGTTTGAAAGAGCTTATTCGCCATCTCCAGGTGTTTACCCTGAAGTTCTGCTGCCTGCACGGCCTGAGCGGCGGGTACGGCGTTCTTATGGGAAGACAATGGCATATTGCGCACGGTCACGTTCATGGTGCCCTCAAGGTCTTTGGCGACCTTCTCGTAGGCGGGTTCAGCCTTGGCGCAGTAGGGGCACTGGTAGTCGGTGTACAGGGTCACGGTGGGCGCGCCCTGTTTGGGGGTGTTGAGGTGGTACCCGGCATCGTCACGTTCACCAGCTTTGGTGGCGGTTATTTTGGCGGAGTCACCCGAGGCTGAAGCCGAACCAGATGCGCTTGCCTCTCCCTCGGCGCTAGCGCTGCCGGAAGCACCACCAGAGGGAGCGCTGCTTGCTGAGCTGCTTGAGCTGGCATTAGAGCTTGAACTACCGCTTGCAGATGAGCTTGACCCGGAATTGGAAGAGCCGCTAGAGCACGCAGCAAGAGCCACCAACGCGGCGGGTGCCCCAAGAGCGAAAAGGGTGCGGCGGGTCATGGGTGATTGCGTCATTTCTGTTTCCCTTCAGGGCTATTGGTAATAATTTCTATCGTCCCACACATTGGGGCCGATTTCTTATTCTTGTGACGGTTCGCGCATCTGCACCTCTCTCTGTTACTATTAGCGATGTGTGTTTGCCTGGCATAGAGCCGGGCATACAGTACGCCTCCTTAGCTCAGGGGTAGAGCGTTTCTCTCGTAAAGAAAAGGCCGTGGGTTCGAATCCCACAGGGGGCTCCACGAGTAAAGTCCCGTGCATCCTACACATGGTTAGGGTGCACGGGACTTTGTTGTACACACTCCGGGCTGTTTTTCATTCCCAACTTCTGCTAGTAAATTCAGCCCGTTACCGCTGTCTCAACACGGTAGGGATGCGACCCCGTACAATGGGGAGCAGACACTATGTGAGAGGAGACCCAGATGCGCCCGAAGAGAAACTCACGATTCGGCCTTGTTTTTGTCCTGCTTCTGGTGCCGTGCTGCGCGCTGTGGTTCTTCTACCGCTCGGTTTTTCAGGACGATACGATTCTTGTGGTGCCGATAGTGCTGGGGCTCATCACCTCATACCTGTGCGCTTATGCCCTCACCGGCGGGAAAGACCCCTACAACTGACCTGCCGCCTCCGCATGGAGGCGTGAGCGCCCCCGGGAAGAAAACATTAGGCTGCTTCTGGCCACAAAGTTTTCTTTCCGGGGGCGTCGTGTTTATAAGCCCTGATAGTTAGGCGCGTTTTTCGCCCTCAAGTTTGCCCCACAGCCCGTACACCCGGGCCAGTTCCGCAACCTTTTTCGCGCGCAAGAAACGCGGCATGTATGAGCCATCTTTGGGCCCATCCAGCGGCACGTCCAGCAGTGAATGAGCCCACTGGATTTCATCTTCACTGGGTGAGAGGGCGTGGTTAATCGTATCGGCCTGCCCCACATCTAGGGTGAGTTTTCCGGTCATGCCGTGCACGGTGCCGTGCTGGCAGGCGGTCACAAGTTCCGCCCCGCGTTTGCCGAGGGTTGGCCCGTCGATCGGCCCGGGCAGCCCACCCAGGGTTGAGGCAATCACCAGCTGCGAGCGCACGTAGGCTAAGGCCATCGGGTCGTCGGATGCGCCGGTGTCGCGGCGGTAGTCTCCCACCCCGAAGGCTAGGCGGAAAGTGCCGATAGCGCTGGCAATTTTCACGGCGTTGTGCACCCCAAGGGCTGACTCAATGAGAGCAATAATGGGGGTTCCGGTTGGTAGCGCGGCGGCGGTGCGGTCGATGTCGGTGGAGTGTTCGGTGGTTGCGAGCATTACCCCGCGCAGGCCTTTGACACCGCTGAGGGCTTTGACGTCGTTCCACCAGTGTTCGGTGGTGATGGCGTTAATGCGCACCCATGCGCGGGCTTCGGTATTGAGGATTTCGACGACCCTTTTGCGGGCTTCGTCTTTTTCGTCGGCTGGGCATCCGTCTTCGAGGTCTAAAATGACCGAATCGGCTTCGCTTTCGAAAGCGGCTTCCATAGTCGCTTCGTCTGAGTTGGCACGTACCAGTAGCCAGGATCGGGAGAGGCTGGGTCGTAGGGCCATGGCGCGTTCATTGCGATGGTAGTCGTACATGGTGTTTTCTTTCCCAGTGAATATGAAGTTCGAGATTTCAGTGTATTATTCGCCTCACCCACCTACCTACTGAGGTGAACCTTAGCCACTGCTGGCAGCAGTGGATGCTGTGGGGTTTTTAAGGTTTTGCGTGTGTTCTTGTGGTGATGCAGCCCACCGCTGCGGGTGTCTGGCATCCGCTTAAGCTCGGTTTTTGTCAAATAGACACGAAACCTTAAATTCGGGTGAACTTTTCCCTCCGCCGGGGGCGTGGGTTTCATATTGATGGGGGCTAGCGAGCGAGTACTGACTCATGCCGTTCGTCGCGGGCACGCGCAATCAGCCGCTCGGCCTCCTGAATGTGTTCAACGACGGTTTGCACGCGGCGTTCTACGGTCACCTGCCGTTGGCAGTGGGCGGTGCATTCTCCGAAGCAGCGTGCCATGGCGAGCGCCTCGGCGCAGAGGGCTGCCGAGTTCCCCGCTTTAGAGAGCGCCCGGTGCACATCGGAGTATACGCCGGTGGGGGATGAGGGCACGTCGGTGCCTTCGCTGGGGGCCAGCCGCTGCGCTTCCATGGCGATAGCGCGCACGCGCGGAATCAGGTCTGAGAGGCTGTTGGCGGCGGGTACCACCAGTTCGACCATGTCGGTGTGGGCTAGGCGCTCAAGCACTTGGTGGAAACGGTCTACACCACGGATAAAACGGTCATGGGCGCGCCTCCAGAGCCCGCGGCCAAGTTCGGCGTCATCGCGGCGTGACTGCAGGAAGTTTTTGATACCCACTGATCCCTCCTTTCGCAGCATCCTTAAAACCCTTTAACACTTAGGTTACCCTAAATCTGTTTTGCTGACACTATGTCACACCGGTTTTGTGAAGAATCTTATGGTGCCCTGCGCTCAACAGAGAAGTTTCTGCGGCAGGACGGCCGCCAGCCCGCCAGAGTACCTAGTCTTCGCCGAGGGTGAGCACAATCTTCCCCCGGTGCTCCCCCGAATCGAAGTAGGTGTGGGCCCGAGCAGCCTGTTCCAGTGCGAAGGTGCGGTCTAGGTTTGCGCGAATAGCCCCGGATTCCACCAGCGGCAGTACCTGCTGCCGTACCCCAGCCATAATGCGTGCTTTCTCGTCGGCGCTGCGCGTTCGGAGGGAGGTGGCGTGCACCGAGAGACGGCGAGTGAGCATGAGCCCCAGGTTCACCTGGGCTTTCGCCCCGCCCTGCAGACCAATAATTGCCAGGTGTCCCCCAGTGGCGAGAGAGCGTAGGTTATCGTCTAGGTACGCCCCGCCCACCACATCCAGAATATAGTTCACCCCGACCCCGCCGGTCTTTTCGGCGATAACCTCACGGAATGACAGCTCAGAGTAGATGATCGGTTCAGCCCCAGCCGCACGCACGCTATCACCCTTCGCGCCGGTACCAACGGTGGCGAACACGCGAGCACCAACCGCCTTGGCCAGCTGAACCGCGTGCAATCCAATACCACCCGCACCCCCATGAATAAGCACGCTGGTTCCCGACGCGCGGTGGGCGGCAGCATCAAGGCTCATACCACAAGTGAGCACTAGGTTCGAGTAGACGGTGGCGGCAACCTCAGGCAGGCAGGCCGCCTCGGTGAAGCTCATCCCCTCAGGAACACCGAATGTGTGGCGCGCATCAACCGCCACGTATTCGGCGTACCCGCCACCGGCTAAAAGCGCTGCAACCGGCGAGCCAACCAACTGCGGGGAAACGCCCGCACCGACGGCGACAACAGTACCCGCCGCCTCAAGCCCATAAATGCTGCTGACCCCCGGTGGAGGCGGGTAATACCCCCGCCGCTGCAGGGCATCGGCACGATTCACTCCGGCGGCACGCACCCGAATGAGCACCTGCCCCGGGGCGGGGTCGGGTATGGGTTGTTCGCTAACACGCAGCACCTCGGGCGCCCCGTGTGTTTCCTCCATCATGGCGCGCATGCGCTTGCTCCTTCTGCTCTTTTTGTGCGGGGTTGTGGCTTCCACTCTACCGGCCCGCTAACCGTCCATGAGGCACCCAACCCACAAAGTTCAGCTCTTATTCGGCGGGATGTTTGCACACTACCGCAATAGGTGCCAGGCTGCTGCGCGGAGGCTTCCGAGTGTTTCACACCCGGGCTGAGGCAGGGCATGTAAGGAGGGCGCAATTTACAGAAAAGCTTCCCTCGTGCGATAATCAGCTGGTAGCTTTTATCAACACCCGGCTTTGAGCCGGTATGATAGTAAAGCATCTGGATGGTTGTCCGAGCGGCCGAAGGAGCTGGTCTTGAAAACCAGTAGGCGGTAACCCCGTCTCAAGGGTTCAAATCCCTTACCATCCGCACACGCTAAAACCCCGCGAACCCGTAGAGATACGGGGCGCGGGGTTTTGCTTATTTCAAGACGTTTTTTCAGGCTATTAGAACGAGCTGAACATGTATAGGGAGAACGCCCACATGCTGATCCCAGCCGCACCAAGCAGGATGCCCGCGATCGCCAGGCCACGGCTCTCATACCCCTTATTCAGGGTGAGTGCGACGACCCCAGCACCAATAGCGGCGGCACCAATGAACCCAACATACAGGTAAAAGAAGAGGCCCAACACACCCACAATGAGCGCGGCGGTCGAAAACAGTTTGATCTTTTTAACGGCGGCCTCAGCCTCGGGGTTGGGGATCTGGGGTACTACGGGAACGGAATAGGTGTGAGGGCCGAGCTGGGAAGAGTACCGGAAGGTCTGCTCATCGGCGGAAGAGGAGGGCGCAAGAGTCATAGTCTCAGACATTTGAATCCTTATGCGGTTGATGCGGCCTACGTGTGCTGCGGCCACGTGTATATTTATCGGTTCGGTACCACCTATTCTACCCGAGATAAAAGTTATGTGCGTCGCCACCCGTTCCCATGCATCGCATTAAATTTCGGTTTTAACTCCCAGATGGGCTCGCATCATCGATTCATGTTCCGCTCTCTTTCCTCAACGCACAGAGCACGCCCGGTGCTGCGAAGGCCCCGATGAAAAGCCCAAAAGGCCGGAGGCTCCCTCCCGTATCGTACGAGAGGGAGCCTCCGGTCAGAAAGTCACTGGTGCGGGACTATGAGACACCTACATTTTGTCTTAGAAAAGAGACATGAGCGGGGCGAAGGTATACGCCAGATCCAGGTAGCTCCTTGTCGAGCTTGAGCCTGCTGAAATCACCCCAATGGTGACTAAGATCAAGAAGCCAATAAACAAGATAAATAACAACGTGGTTAGGCCCCCGACGATGAGGGATATCCACCCCATCACTTTCCCGCCTGTAGCGGGAACTCCTTGACGTTCTGCCTCAGCCGCCTTTTTCACCCCGATAATACCCAAAACCACAGTAACAACGCCGCCCACACCGGTGAGTAGAAGCACAATGCCAATAACACCGAGTGTCATCGATGTCTGCGCTGCCTGTTCACCGGCGATCTGCTGCGGGGTTTTAGGGACTACAGCCATCATTGGCTGAGCATACATGGGCTGCTGGTAGGTGGGTTGCTGGTACGTCGGCTGCTGATATGCGGGCTGTTGATTCTGGTATGTCTGCCCCGATGATGAGTTATAGGAATTAGAGCCATTATCAGGCTGTGGATCATAAGGGGATTGTGACATCGGGCTGTCCTTTCGGTGACTTTTGCAAACAACCGCCGTATCGGCCATTCCTCACCGAGCGGGGCATAACCCCTATAGTTTAACCTACTCGCCTGTATAAAACACAGGTTTTGGCACCGTGTGGGCCATCACTCACCGCCACCTGTTTCGCTGTTTCCAGCGCCTCGTATCCTCCCTTTTCTCCACCGATTTATATCTATATCGAGGCTCGGCAGCGCAATTATTAGTCACCCTGTGGGTGAGGCTCAGGTGTATATCAAGCAGCGTGGCAGCCGGTATTTTTAGAGCCCCTAACTGTGGGGTGCTTTCTTATGCGCCCGCATAAGGTGCCGGGGGAATTGACCTGTGCCAGAACGAACGATATTCTTGTAGAGATGCACTGCGGTGCATCGCTGGAGACGTGCCAGAGCGGCCGAATGGACTTCACTGCTAATGAAGGGTCGGGGTTGAACTCGACCGGGGGTTCAAATCCCCCCGTCTCCGCATTGTGAATAATAGTTGAGCCCCCGCACCAGCACGTGCGGGGGCTCACTTTATAACCATTCTTTACTCTATTTGCCCCTGCCAGACAGCAGCTTTAGCCCTAAAGCACGCACGCTCCCCAGCCACCATGCCCTAAAGCGTGGGCTAGAAACTTTTAAACGCAATAAGGTGCGCATCCGCCCCGTCCAGAAGCGCCCACTCCCTAGGTACTTCAAACACTGCCACAGACGACGGGGGGAACCCGTAAAACATCTCCATGGCCGCGTTCTGGTCAGAGTCGGGGTGGGTCAGCTGGATAGCCGCATCCTGGATGCCCGGCAAATGCGACACCACCAGTACCGAACGAACGTTCTCTGACACCCCGTTAATACGCGCAATAATGCGGGATGCGCCCACCTCATACAGCCCCTCGTCCAGGTGCGCAGTGGGGCCTTTCTCCCCCAGCGCGTCCGAAACCCAGGTGGTGGTCTGGCGGGTTCGCAACGCGGCCGATGCCATGATCTGCTCGGGAATATAGCCGCGTTCAGCAAGCCACGCCCCCGCCTGTGCCGCCTGCTGGTGACCGCGCTTTGTCAGCGGCCGATCAAAATCATTCAAGCCCCAGTCTGCCTCGGCATGGCGCATCAGAATCAGGTGTTTCACATCCCGCTTCATACGGGAAGAAATCTCAGTCATACCCTCATCTTACAGGCTGCACACAACAGCGCCCCGCGCTCATAACCACAAGCACGGGGCACCGCCACAGACTCTTCAACACATCGGGCGGCTACTAGGGGGTTAGATGGAATATTCAGGGGCCGCCCACACCACAACTTCTGGATGCTCAAAGAACCGGTACCCCTGCCCACGCACCGTACGCACCGTACCTGAGAGGCGCCCCAGCTTTGAGCGCAGACGCCGAATATGCACATCAATAGTGCGTTCGTGCGGGTGCTCGTCCCCGGCGCTCCACAGCGAGTCCAGCAGCTCATCACGGCCGACCGTGCGGGAGGAGTTTTCCACCAGGTGCGCCAGAAGCTCAAATTCTTTAAAAGTGAGCATAAGCGGCTCACCATCCAAGAACACCTCACGTCGCGCCAGATCAATCAGCACGCCATTGGTATGCGTGGCCTGCGACTCGACCTCAACATGGGTGTTTGCATCCGGCTGATAGTAGACAGCCGTGGGGTCTCCCAGCGCGTTCCGCACTACTTCAAGGTCGCTCCCCTCCGCACTGGTGGGGGCCAGCGCTACCGCAGCATAAGACTCCGCTTCCGGAGCTAGGCGGTGAGCGTAATTGCGCAAATCCTGCACGATACGCACTAGGGAGGTACCGTTGGCCGCCGCAAGCTCCTCATTGAGGCCCACATACAGCACGAACCCGCGCGCCTCATTCTCGTGCGCGCCGCCCTTGGGTGAGTGGTCATTAGCAGTGAAAGTCATGGGTCGCAGAGTAGCCGCAGGCGCCTGCGGGCGACTGGGCTGGGGAGCCTGGCGCTTAGCGGCGCGTCCACGCTGGGAAATGTGAACGTACCCTGGTACTGCACCTGACATATGCATCCTTCTCTCGCAGTTCGAAGCGTAGGGGGCTGATATACGGGCGTCCGTTATGTCACGTCGGATTCCCGCCTGCACTGCCGAGCCACGAATGGACTCAGCGATACCCACCGTACATTTAATATTTCTCTTATTTGTCACATAAATCAAGCGGGTTCAGAACGTGGAGGTATCATCTATAGCTACATCACCCTCATGACGATGAGGCTATGGACGGGGAAGCAAAGCAGCCCATACCACCAAATCTAGCATGAGTATTCACTTAACTCCCTAAATATTCAATATATTTACGGATTATTATGCACTATACCGCATGTAAGGGAAGTTCCCAACGGCACCGTTGAAACACTTTCCAGCATGCAAAAAATTTTTACACCCGCCAACCTGAGAAACAAATCCCCACCAGCTGCCCCGCCAAGACACCGTCAGCGCGGAGCTCCACAACCGCCGAGCCCCGCGCCACAGCACGCGCCTAGACCTTCACGACACCGGTGAAGGCGTTAATACAGCCGGGCACCAAAAGTTATGAGCTACTCCGCCAGCCCATACAGGCGGTCGCCCGCATCACCCAAACCGGGCACAATATACGCCTTCTCATTCAGCCGCTCATCCCGCGCCGCCAAGAACAAGTCAACATTGCGCAACCCCTCAACGCCCTTCTCAAGGGCCGCAATACCCTCAGGCGCAGCAATGAGACACACACACGTAATAGACTCAGCACCGCGTTGGCGCAGAAATTTAATGGCTTCAATCAGAGTGCCGCCGGTAGCCAACATAGGATCCAACAGGTACACCTGCCGACCGGTCAAGTCCTCCGGAAGACGCTCAGCATAGGTCACAATATCCAAGGTTTGCTCGTTACGCGCCATACCCAAAAACCCAACCTCAGCGGTCGGAACCAGGCGAGTCATACCCTCCAGCATCCCCAACCCGGCACGCAGAATCGGCACCACCAGCGGCTTAGGGCTGGCAATCATGGTGCCCACGGTGCGGGCCACCGGGGTCTCAATCTCCCGCTGCTCCACCCGGATCTCACGGGTTGCCTCATAAGCAAGCAGGGTCACGAGCTCATCAACAAGCTGACGGAACGTAGGCGAAGGAGTATTTTTATCACGAAGCACACTGATTTTATGCGCCACCAGCGGGTGGTCAAGAATCTTAATACGCATGATTCAAGTCTAATCCAAACACGGGCACACACGCCGCAAGCACCAAGCGCCGCAACACTGCATACCCTCAAACACCCCGAACACGCGAACCGCGCCTGCGCACAACGGCACCAGCTGCCCCGCTAAAAACATGAAAAACAAGCCGTCTTCAGCCAGAACCAGCGGGCTTGCCTCTCATCCCCTTACCCACCACCATGCTATGATGCACATCATAAATACTCTCTCTACCCCACCAAACCTATGCACAGTACACCCGCCCCGCCACCGCGCGCCATACTCATGAGACGCACACGCCGTATCATGGTGTTCGGGCTACTGCTGTCAACGCTGGGTAACAACACTGTCGAATATGGTTTCAACGCCCTCACTGCCGCCGGAGTAGTCAGCGTTGGCGCGCTCCTCACCCTATCAGCCCTTAGGCGACTCTCAGCCTTCGCGTTCCCCGCCATCGCCAAACTCATGGGCAAACACAGCCCCGATAAGGTACTCATCGCCTGCGACAGCACCGAAACCGTGCTGAGCATTTTAGCCCTCACCATCACACTCCTAGCGCCCCACCAGGCCATATGGGCAGTCTATGCTTATACGCTCATTGACCTGCTCATCCTAGCTTTCACCGACATCGCCGAAGAATTCTACGGTGCACACTTCGCACAGATTAATGAAGACACAGCAATGGCATTCAACGCCTCACTCAGCACCATCCAAGCGATCGTTAACTTCGTCGTCGCAGGGTTAGCAGGCTCACTCCTAGCGGGGGTCTCAATCCCCACACTACTAGCCGTCAACACGGCGCTCTCCCTCACGGCAGCACTCTTTCGGGCACGGGCGCGGCACACCTACCCCGTGCCACCACCAACCACAATAAATGCAAGTCAATTCGCCGCCACCGGGCATAAAGAGCCGCTCCGGCAGTTTCTGCACGACCTGTTCACTTCAGGCCCTGCCTCCCCACTCGTCTCACTCGCCATAGCATTCGCTGGAACCATGAGCGGGGAACTGTTCATCCTCTGGGCCGCAAACCACGGACCCGCGGTGCCTCTGCCCGGCACAGACAATACCGCCTACACAGGGATGGGGCTTGTCTTAACAGTGTTCGGACTAGGCGCCGCATTCGGCCCACAGGCAGGAAAATGGCTACGACAGGCCGGTGAAACCGCACCGATTCTGAGAACAGCCGCGTTATTCTCTGCGGCACTCACCGGAGCACTCGCCACAGGCATACTGACAGACACAATCCTGCCACCGCTCATACCAGTGTTTGTATTCCTCAACGCGGCAGCCTCCCGGGCACGGGCAGTAGTACTAGAAACACACCGACAGGCATATTTTCGAGGTGCCCAATTCGCACGCATTATGAGCTGGTCATTCACATTCAGTGCAGCCGGTACACTCTTAGGGCTGCTAGTGGGGTACCTACTGGGTCAGGCATACAACCCGGTGCCATGCCTGCTCATCGGCACGGCACTGTGGCTCGCTATCGCCCCGATCGTCTCCAGCAGGCGGGGCGGAACCAAACCGCCGGTGGCGCAGTAGACTGAGCCTATGCAAAAAACAATTCAGCTGTTTCTTATGGATGGTGACGCAACGGGGCGGATCAAAGCGAGCCTGACGAACTGGACGGGGCTTGTCTATAGCCTTCCCCGCACACATTTAGAACAGAGTAAGCGTGAACGCAAAGAGTTACACTCCACTGGAGTTTATTTTCTTCTCGGTAAAAGTGAAGAAAATAACCAAGATATTATTTATATCGGTCAAGCTGGGGAACGCGAAAATGGTAAGGGACTCCTCGGAAGGATCGAAGAACATGAAAGGTCTAAAGAGTTCTGGAACAGAGCAATCCTCGTGTTAACATCCAACAATTCTTTCGGCGCTACTGACATCACATATCTAGAACGTTCATTCTATGACTTGGCTCTGAAGTCCGGCCGATATTCCCTTGAAAATAATCAGGTGCCTTCTCATGGGAATGTGACAGAAGAGAAGAAGGCAGAACTCGATGAGTTTATTGAGTACGTGCGTCTCGTTGTTGGCTCCATGGGTTACCGCATGTTTGAGCCAATGCTACCCGAATCTCAACAGAAACAAAACCAAAATGATCCGGAGGCACAAAGTCTACATATACAGTTAGGGGGAGCAACTATTGCCTACGGACAGCGCAATGATGAAGGCTTTGTTTTGCATACAGGTAGTAAATTAATTGCCCCCAAGAAATCGTTCCCTCCTTCGTTGCTCAAAAAACGGGAAGAGCTCGAAAATGCTTATAAAATAGTTTCCGGGAAGACCACTGAGGATATTCTTTTTCCAGCCCCATCAACAGCCGCTACATTTGTACTCGGGCGTTCCGCTAACGGCTTGGACATGTGGAAAGACAAAAACGGCAAAACCCTCGGTGACATTATGAAGAGTGACAACAGCTAGAAGCGCCCCAAACCGCATGTTTGAGAGGCTACCGCCTGCTCAGAACAGCGCTATGGGACACCACATAACATTCAGCGGGGGTTTCTCATTCTAGCCGCATGACCACTCAAAAATCACATTTGAGAAGTCGCGCGCTGCCAACTGTTCGGGCGTTATCAGCCAGTTCGCGGAGCCCGCATCACCCCAGAGAAGTTCCGGGGTTTCTTCCTCTGACTCCCAGTCCGCCTCAGAAACGATGGTCAGCAGGTTCACCGTGTGCCCCTGCAGGTTCTCGTCGAAATCCCGCGGGTCATTCTGAATAAAGTAGGGGTAGCCGCCAATGCGGGAGTACTCATCGCTCTCCTCATACGGGAGAGTAAGCTCCTCAACGGCGTTTGTCCGCTGAATCCTTGCCCGCTCGTCGTCTCCCGTGGGCAGTTTATCCTCGGGGTACAGCTCGTCCCACACTCGCGCAAAATCGGGATAATAGTAGTGCGCAGTACCGGTAACACCCTGCTCAACCAGGCTGAACGAGAGCGCAAATTCCACGCTCTCCGGTTCGATAGGCCAACCGATCGTGTCCCAGTCGACCACCGGCAGCGGCGCATCCGGGCTCGACTCACCCACACTCTCGTAGTAGATCACCCGCCAGTTCTCTTGAACCGCAGGCTTGTTATAGTCATACCCCCACACGGTGTCGTGAGGGTCAATCCAAAATTGAAGCATACCGCTCTTCGGGTAAATATTATTCTGCGGCAGCTGCGCACAGTTAATCTGCGCGATCATGCCCAAGGGCTGGCCGGATGCATTCATCGGTGCGGATTCTCCCACAGGCAGGTACGGCACTCCCCCGAATTTGGAGGCGGTCTTCGGCAGCGGCTGCTGCGATGGGGTTGCCGTAATCCTGATAGCCTGCTTGAGTTTTCCCTGATTCATAACGTCGAGGACTCGACGCACCTGCACTTCGGTGTTTTTGTCCGCATTCTGCTCGGTGGTATTCATATGTTCCTCCGGGTGGTTGGTTCAGTGCTACAACCATCAGAACACATTTTGCGGTGCCGTGCGCCTTTTTCTGGAGTCGGCGATGTGGCATTCTGCGTTGCTGGGCGCGGTCATTCTGGTGGTTGCCGATTATGCTGCGATGCGGGTGTTGGCGCCGTTTCAGATCCCGGTGGGGCTGGCCACTGGGGCGGTCGGTGGGGTGTACATGCTGTGGCTTCTGCGTAAAGTGCGGTAGTTTACACGCCCTCCGCGGCCGGAAAATGATGGGCTAAAAATGCTCAAAAATTTTATTTCTGGGGGCACCGCACCGAAAAATCTTCTTAAACCGTCAGGGGGCGGCTGTAGCGTAAGAGCATCAGATAAAGCTCCCGGAAGGAAATCACCGCCATGGTAGAGAAGAAGACTCTGTGCCTCGCCGACGAGGTTGTTAATGCCGATTTGCAGTTCCTCATGAACGCGGGCACCGTTCTCACCACCAACGTCTACAATATTGATGCTATTGGGCGCACCATTGCGGAGGTTATTACCGCCGGGCGCGCGTTTAATGTGGCTCGCCCTTCTCACGTGTATGACCGGGTAATGAGCATGCACGCCCACCCTGCGCTCGGTTCGTTTACTGAGACCCTCGCCGATATGCGCCAGGCTGCCCGCAACGCCCTGATTCTGCGGTTCCCGGCACCGAATGAGCGGGGCCTTGAGGTTGCGGTGCGTATTGAGCGGGTAATGGGCACTAAGCTTGCTGTGACGAAGGTGTGCTGCCGCCCGGCGGGCACTCGCCGCTGGTATGAGCATTGGGCGAAGGAGGTGCTGCAGATTGACGGGTATCTGATTGCGGGCGAGTCGCGCCGCACCCGCGGCATGTTTGAGGTGCACCGGCAGAACCTGCTGTTTGCCCTGGGGATGCTGGATGTTGCGATGCTTGGCCTAAGCGCCAGCGAAGCAGATTTTCACTGGCTCGCATCCCCTAAGAGCGCGGTCACTAAGTTTAAGCGGCAGCGCCGGGATTTGCTGCGGCGGATTCGCCAGGATTATGCGGAAGCAGCCTAAGGAGCGCCTATTTCCTACTGGTGCTCCAAGGCGCTCTTCATGGCTGCGACTTCTCCTGCTGAGCCGAGCAGGTATACCGCCTAGAACCAGCCACGCCTCTTAAAGAAAAAGTACACCCCCACACAGGCAAACACCATCAACAGAAGCGACGCGGGGTACCCATACTCCCATTTGAGTTCGGGCAAGTACTCAAAATTCATGCCGTAAATGGAACCAATAATAGTGGGCACCACCAGAATCGCTGCACCTGCCGAAATACGTTTCATGTCTTCGTTCTGCTGCTGCGCCACCAGCGTATCGTGCACCGTCAAAGCGTTCTGCAACGACGTGCGTAAATCCTCTAGCCGGTCCCTGATCTGCATCACATGATCGTGCACATCCCGGAACTGGCGCTGCAACTCAACACTTTCATCCTCAACCCGCCGAGGCGTAGCACCCGGGCGCGGGGAGGCATCTAGGGCACCGATGCGCAGGTCTTCAACGATGCGCACCAGCATGGAGTCTAGGGGCTTGCAGGCTCGCTGAAAATCAATCACCTGGTTCAGCAGCCCGTAGATACGCTGGGAAATACCGCGGTTTTTACCGCCATCGGTGAAAAGCGCATCCTCTATTTCGTCGCTGTCAGTCTCTAGCCCAGACAGCACCGGCATGTACCGGTCTACCGTGTTGTCGAGGATACGGTGCAGTAGCCGGGCGATACTGGCGTCGGGTTCGGCGAAGAACCCGCCCAGAACCTCACGCATACGTTCTGGTGTGCGCAGCTTATCTTGTACGATACACACCAGGTAGTTGCGGCCTACGAAAAGGTGCACCTCACCCAGGTGCACTTCTTCTTCTGCGTCTAGGTACACGGCGGGGCGTACCACCGCGAGCAGGGAGTCACCGTACCGTTCAAGTTTGGCGCGCTGGTGCCCCAGCATGGAGTCTTCGATGGCGAGCTCGTGCAGTTTGAAGATGCTTTGCAGGTGGGCGAGCTCAGTGTCGGTGGGCGAGATGTACCCTAGAGCGACCGCAGAGGCACCCGCCTGGTATGCTTCAACGGCTGTTTCTAGCGGGGCGTTCAGGACGGTTTCGCCGTGGGTTGGGTAGATGGCTCCGGTGAGATACGACATAGGTTTAAGTGTAAAGGGTAGGTGAAATGCCAACGCCACTACGGGGATACTGGGGGCTGGGGTGTGCCTTTCTGGGAAAATTTAGGTGGCTTGCACGAAGAACAGCCCGCCGGTGAGGTCTTTTTTCACGAAGATATACCCCACGTTTTCGGTGAGGTAGAACAGATCATCAAGGGAACTGGGTAGATCTGCACCGGAGATTTGCCCCACAAATACGTAGTCATCCAGCCCATCTGGGAGAGTGTGCTGCAGGTATACGGGGCTGCCGCCTATGAAGCTCATCGCGTCCGGGTCCGTGTTGAATTCTGGGGTGAAGAATTTCTGGTGGTCAAAGTCGTGCAGGTTCTTGTGGACGATTTCGACACATGTGTCTAGCAGGGCGGGCTGTAGCTCAGTGATATTACCAAGAAAATAGTCGTGTTCATCGTAGTAGGAGAACACGTACACTGCTTTGCCGTGATGCTCGGCGGGGACGGGCAGGGCGAGTTCGGGGACGAGCTTAAATAGTTCAGGGAGCGGGATATACGCAATAAGTGCCAGCGGTATCCCGTCAGGGGTGGCTACTGGTTGAGTGTATCCTGCATCGCGCCCTATGAGGATCCGCTCCCCTACTGCTGTGCGCTGCGTCGGGCTGGTTTCAGGGAGGGTGAAGCTATGGCGTGTACTCATGAGCATATCCTAGCAGCGTCTGGAATCTTCAAGACTGCATTTACCTGCGGGACGGAGTGGGTAAATCAATTAACCACTATTCCAGGAGGAAAAAGTCCTTTAGTGGCGTGTTTACTTTGTCGATTAATGCGCTGGGAGATACTATCGTGTGCAGCAAGTTCTCTGCGAACAAACTATCATATTCGAATATATCGTCGTAGCCGTCATCCACAATAATTTTTATAATTCTCTTAGTGCTGGTGTTTTTCGCAGAGAATATAGGGTTTCCATCCATCAGTGGAGTTCCGTCAGTATATGTGGTTTTAAAGTAAGGAAAAACCCAATCACTCGTATGGGATGAAACTTCCTTCAGTAGATACACAAACATATTTTCAATATATTTTTCCAATGCTTTATATTTATCAATATTCGTATCCCATGCTGTCCATTCATCTGTCATTGTGATTATTCCCCGAGGTTCCTACAACGTTTCGAGTGTTTGCACATCTTCATCACACGATAAGAAATAGTCGTAGCTACTCGTCTTTAGCTCTCCATCTACATAGTGCCCGATTTTTTCAGCAGTCTCATGTGTTATTGGGTATTCATTATACATAGGGCCAGTTTCATTAAAAATTTTTTGTAGTATATCAAGGGGTGGCTCGTTTTTAAATTTTAGTACCTCAATAAAAATATCTGCGTCTTTTTCAAATTTTGAAATGTATCTTACAACGTTTTTTATGATGCACACCTACCTTACTCCCCAAGGTCCTATGGCTCCTGCTTCAGCCCCTTCAATGACTGTGCCTAAGTCATACTCCCTTAAATAAGGGTAGAGAAAGTCTGCATACACTGACGGGTAATAAGATTCAGAAAATTTTACGAACGTGCCAACTAAAGATATAAGTTGGTCTATCAAATTGTTTCTGTCAATAACCTCATCCACTCCAATATCTTTATCGCTTGTTAGAGAATAACATTTAGAGTAAACAGAATTTGCAGTCGACCCGTTACCGCCTTGAAAGAATTTAATACCCCTTTCGCTCCCCACATCATAGAACACTAATTTTGTTGGTTTATTATTTTTCAGATCAGAAATAGCGTCTAATATTTCCGGAAATATATTGTCTAAGTACTTTCTATATTCTTTCCATTCTAATCCGTACCCTTGAATAGTCAGCTCACTGTTTCCTACGGGTAAGATTTCTGCACACACAAGGTTACAAGCTTCAATAAAAGATGCACGCAGATCTTTGGGATCATAATCATCATAGAATTCTAAATTCTCGCAGAGCTCTCCCAGAAGCCGCTTTTCAGGTCTTATAGTAGGGTTTTCTGATATTGCTAATTTAAATATTGCCATTTTCTTAGCTGCCTTGAGGGTACTTCACCATAAATGGTGTTGGGGCCCCATCATCTTCACATCTTCAGGATAGAGCGGAACGTTCCAGCAGGTGGCGCATCCACCTATAAATGTGGATGCGCCACCACAAAGAACCGAGGCAGAGGCCTCCCAGAGTTACTCTGCTTTCTCCCCAGCTTCGAGCGGGGTACGCGGCTTGAGCGGAATAACGCTATTACCGCCTACACCGCCGGGGGCATATAGGACCGGTGGAACAGGAGTTGATGTGGGGGTTGACTCTTTACTAACTTCATGTTTCTCTTGGCCTGGGCGTTCTTGATAAACTTTGCCGTCGGCGGTTCCATAGTAGGTGCCGTACGAGTTCACTTCACGCCATGTCCCGTCAGCTTTCACTTCCATGCCCTGAGCACCTTTAATCAAGTCTCTCTCGGTGCTGTCACGTACCTGAACCCAGCTACCATCAGGGTTCACACGAGAGCGCTCATTTCCATGTACTTCAAAATTTTCCCAGCTGCCGTCAGCATTTAGGCTGGCTTTATCGCCGTTGTTGCCTTCCCAGTTCCACGTGCCATCAGCTTTAACATGTAACGTTCCCGAACTATTGGTGTAGTCCCAAGAACCATCCTCGTGAATCGTCGCACCCTCACTGATGCTCTCTCCGTACGTTGAGGTTGGGCGTGGCTTACCAGCTTTGTTGTCATCGGTCAGAGCCTTTGAGGTAGCGCTTGGACTTGGTGAAGAAGTGCTAGGGCTACTAGAAGTAGTTGTCAGCGGTGATGCGCTAGGCGATCCGTTATCCGCGGTAGATACGCTAGCGTTTGACTGGCTGGTTTCGGAAGACGAAGATTTCCCGCTGCTGCTCGCTGAGGAGCAGGCGCTGAGAGCCAGTATCATAGCAAGAGCAGCAGAGATCGGTACCGGAAGGTGACGTAGGGTATTCATAAAAACCTCTTTCAAAGGTGATTGCTACGCAGTGTTGATAACACTGCCTTAATCATTCTACCAGTATCTTCATCATAGATAGCGATGTTACCGCACCTTAATCTACTCAAAAAGTATTTAATTATATACTTATAGGACTAACAGATAGGAAAATAGGAAGTAACGGGCTGCATTCATGTTGAAGTTAAGCTTGGGACAAACAACCTAGCGGTCGAGCTTCACGGTAGACAGCACGGATCGTACTGTTCGTTGAAATTAAACCTGCTTTTAGCTTCAACGGCTTATCAGCGGATAATTCAGATAACTGCAGCGATACATTGTAGGATGAGCAAGAACAGAAGAATTAATATATAACTTCTAAGGTAAAAAATAGTCGAGCTTTTTAAAGGTTACTTATGCTTCTTAACTGCTCCGGCCTCAAAGTTAGTAAAGCAACTGTTGCTCCCCTATCATCACAAAATTCCACCTCGTATGCTTCATGAGGATCCATATAGGTGTCTATAACTGTACCGATAGATCCTCGAAATAGACTAAGGTTAGGGAAGTCTTGCTGTAGTTGAACAACTTCTAGAATGGAATATTGCATAGTACATTTCCTTAAACTTTTTACCTATAAAGGCCATTTAGAATTCTTTATAAATAAAATTTCGTCATGATCGTTCTCGCAGATTAACCATGTCTATTTCGTGTTCCATTATAAAATTCTCACCGTCTAGTCTCTACAAGTTCTGTTCGTTCTCACCATTGACGTTATGCATCTGCGGTATGGTCTGAAAGATGCACAGAAACACAGCCGAGAGTTTTATTGTACTCTGCTATTTTTACTAAGCGTTAAAAACAATCGTTTCCATAAGTATTGTTTTACCTTTAAAGCGCTATTCGTATATCCGTGCTGCTTCAAAAATATCTGCCAAAACGCTCCACTTTATGTTTTCATCAAAGTTTTCTTCTTTACCTACATTTTTGTAGTACCCGTCCATATCTTTAATCCAATATCTCATAGCTTCCAAGAATCCGCTCAAGGTATTATTTTCAAACTCTCCTGCATCCGTTTCATTAATAAAATTCTGTAAGAAGATTAAAAAATCATCACGGTTTTTAATTTCCATATTTAAATCCTTATCGAACGGTTCTTATCTATAAACACATAAAAATCAATGAAATATTAGTTGGGGTAAGAACTTCATTCCCATCATAATAATCTATATGGAAATGGTCATATTTTTTACTCTCCTTATCGAAAAAATTATTTAGCGAATCTCCTAGTATGCTCAATGCTATGCTGTTTCCTTTAATAATAAACTTATTGCCCTTGATTTGGACAGAAACTCTATTAGTTTGGTCTTCCTGATAAATTATCTGTAAAGACTCAAAATTTCTTGGATAGAATTTATCTGAACAAGTCTGGAGATTTAGTGTTGTTGTAGTGGTAGTTTGAGTCAAAATATCTCCTAAAGTCGTCAGGGACAGAATTGTCCCTGAAATTTCAACTTGAGTTTCTTCCGCATTTCCATTAATAAATATCTCTTCCATGCCTTACCGTTTTCTTTTCTGCTAGTTAATTAGTAAAATCATACGTAACCCTTTGCCAAACAGGTTATAGCTTCTTTTCTACCAGCTGTAATGCTCAAAAGGAGAGCTAGACGAATCCATGTTTCTTATCGCAGAGCAGGTTGCTCTTGCATATTCATCTCGATAACTTACAAACATCTCCTCCCGCCCTAGTAGGTTTATCGGCCCGACCTTACTTTATTTCCTTTATTTCAGGACAAAAAGAAGCGCCTAGATAGCATTTTTAGTCTGCAAGGGTTTGGAAATCTTTTCGAAAGAAAATATTTTCAAAAGCATCTTCTACCGTAGTTCCAATTCGACAAAAGTAGCTCTCAAAACCACCAAACATTTGACCCTTAGGACTTAAAAAATATGTTAAGTGCTCAGAATATCCAACCCCTACTGGACATAAAGAAGATTTAGTGATCTCAGAATATTCTTCTCTCATAATAGGTGAATTAGCAAGTGCTAAATTAGGGCTAAATATTGAAGAGTCTTTGCCATTTCCTCGGTACTGGTCATGATGAATTTCGAGGTTCCCAAAGTTACATAAAAAATTTCTTGAAAAGCTATCTAATACGTAACCGTCATCAAAAGAAATGATGTTCTCAAAATGGTTTATATTAATTCTACGGTTAGGACGCCACCCATCTCGATATAGAAGCTCTCTAACCGGAGAAGAAAAATAAAAGCTTCTCATTATAACTCCCCTAACTACTTGTTCTCCTTTTAAATAAATTTTATCATACAAATAAGGCTCTACCATTGAAAGTAAAGTTTTAGCGCCTCTCTATCAGAAACATCCTGGTCTCTGGTACAGTAGCCAGGTAAATCATTACCCATAAAAAGAAAATAGATATTTATACCGTCCTTTGATTTATTTATAAATAAATACCCTGTTGGTTCCTGTACGCCCACATAGCATATTGTGCTGTAGTGTCGAATTATCCAGTGATCATATATAATACATTACAGTACTCAACAATGTTGGGAAGATACTTTATGTGGAAAAGTAAAATAAAAGGATTGTATAAATGAAGCAACCGTATGAAATACACTCAGATTTTTTCAAGAAAATGATTTCTTCAGGGTGGTATAAAAATAGAGATATTATTCTAGAGTCCTTGCCGCCCCATTTGGAGGAATTGCCTGATGAGGTAAAAAATTTTCTGAGAGAAATCTGGTATTTAACAGTCAGCTATGATGCCTATTATCGCAGCGATGCCCGTGTCTTTCTATCTACAGTACTGCATAGCTTTGGAGAAACCACAAATAAATTATCCGATTATTCACTGAATGATGAAGATTTTATATATTATCAAAAATCTGTTGGTAGAAAATTAAGAAATTTTGGTTTTGCGGGTGACCGAGAAGTTCTTATTGATGATCTGGGGAGAATTTATTTTATCCCTGATTCTGGCGACCTGTACTACCTGGGAGGAAAATTCTATGAAGGACTATATAATTTAATATTTAGAACTGGGAAATCGTATATTGTAGAAGACGATGGTGAACTATTTGTGGAGTCAGACCAAGGCGTTTTACCGGGGAATATGAACATCAGGGATATTCCGTAAGCACACGCTGGATCTAAAGAAAGATGCGCAGCAGATGGAAAATAATGAGTGGTTCTTTGATCTCATCACAGAAATTTTTAAAAACACTTGTTTTAGTTTTCTAGGAGTATTTTCTATATCATAGGGTGGTAATATGGAAGCTAGCAGCAAAAAACTGCAAAATAAGTTATCCATGCTGCATGCAACAAAAATGACAGAAAAATTGATTGGCATTAATCTGTTGTCAGTATCAGCAGATAGTCCATATAACACGGAATGGATTTCTGATTTTGATATAAACGATATATACAAAGAAAATCCACGGTTCAGGTTCCCTTATGGGGTGCGTATAGATAGCTTGGCAGAATCTCTAGATTTTATTTGTGCGCCGCAAAACGAATTTTTGATTATTTACTATGATTATAGTCCTATATACATATCATTTCAGATTACAAACTTAGCTGAGTTCTTAAAAAGCTACGCAAAAGAGCAAAAATCTTTAGATATAACACTATTTTGTTTAAATCGGCGCGAAGTGATCGATATTTTTATAGAAGAAAATGACATTGAAGTTCGGATGATGCCAATCTTCGATTATTAAACTACATAAGTATAGCCTATTTTGGACGCTTGGTTTTGCGGGTAGTTCATGTAGGTGCGGTCAGCCCATGCCATCGGACGTAACCATACATAAGATTTTCTAGGACGCCTGAACGATTCTGCTTTTCAGATATTTTCTTCAGTCTGCTTCCAGTGTAAATATGCCGAGGTAGCTTTGCATGAACCTAGAAGCTGGCAGATTCTAGAGAAAATAACGTTGAATATAGTCGGTTTTGGAGGATAGATCCGGTCCGGCAGAAAGTAGGCGACACTTTCTGCTCATGTGTCCGTGATAGTTGATTACTGGTGTTGATTACTGTTCTGCTGCTGCTCAGACATCTCATTTATCCTACCGTGTATTATGTTTTCATAGGTTATCGTCGACCGCGCCGAAAAACACTTTCAGGCAGCCTGAAACTTCCGTTTCCCGCCCTATCCTTGAAAGGACACACTATGAGTATGTTTGCTATGCTGCACGGAGTATCCCCCGAATTTCTGCGAAACTGCCAAACCGACAGCAGTATGCTGGATACTCTGGAATACCCTGAAAAAGAAACTCCAGATTTTTTGGTTATCCACTGTTGGGGTGCGCTCACCTACCTGCTTGGCGGCGACGAAACAGGCGCCTGGAATAGCGAGATTCTCACCAGCCGCACTATTATCAGTGGAGAGTGCATTGATCCTGAACACGAGACTGGCATCACCCCAGCGTTTTACCTGACTGTGGACGAAGTTATCCAGGTTGCCTCCGAACTCGCGCAGATCAGCGATGAAGCCCTACTTTCGCGCTACGAACCCGAAAATATGCATGACCTACACCCTATAGGTGAATGGACAGACTGTCCCGAAATTCGCAGAGAGTTACTCGATGACTTCCACGCCTTGCAAGCCTTCTATGCTGTCCAAGCCAACGCTGGCAATGCTGTGATTAACTACCTTGTCTGATTTTCAGGCATCATGAAAATATCGTTTTGTGGGGTTGCGCCCGCAGGCAAGGACGCTTTCAGCCCTTATAGTTGTCTGACGGCCTTATCAACAGTGTTTATAGGGGCGATTAGGTGTTTAGCCTCTGTCCTGTACGCAATGAAGCAGCAGTCTCTCCCCTGTCAGTTCGGTGGAACCTAAACCCACAACAATCGCCCCATCATGTACACGCAAGCAGAAACCAAAATGGCCAGATCTAAATCATAGCCCCAGCACCAGCGGAGAGCTTCTTTCCCGTGTGACGGAATGCTTCTATAGTGGAGGAGACTTGACGGTGAACGAACTGATGAAACAGATAGATGATTATTTGGACTACTATAACCGGGAGCGATACAGTTTGAAAATAAAAAACTGGGTCCTGTTTACATACAACAGAACCCAGCTTATGCAGAGTGCCTGAATAGACTTTTATGAGTGTCCGATTGCCCAAGTGGGGGTCAGTTCAACCCGACTCCAGATGTTCAGACAACCCTTTCTCTATTTCAATCAACGTTCAGCAGGCAATTAATACAACCCTTCGCGTTCTTCGCGGGTGGAAATGTAGATGTTTTTCACCTGCGTGTAGGCGGCGAGCATCATTTTGTGGGTTTCGCGGCCGATGCCTGAAGTTTTGTAGCCGCCGAACGGTGCGCCTGCGGGCAGGCGGTTGTAGCAGTTCACCCAGACACGACCGGTTTCCAGTGCGTTGGAGACGCGCAGGCAGCGGTTGATGTCTTTGCTCCAAACTGCTCCGCCCAAACCGTACTCGCTGTCGTTGGCCATTTTGACGACTTCTTCTTCGGTTTTGAATTTAATTACGGTAGCAACCGGGCCGAAGATTTCTTCTTGGGCAACGCGGGCGTTGTTGTTGTCAGCCTCGATCAAGGTCGGCTCGACAAATTCACCTTTGCCCAATTCGCCTTCGAGCTTTTTGCCGCCGGTGATGATGCGGCAGCCTTCCTGCTCACCGATTTTGACATATTTCAAAATGGTTTCAAGCTGGCCGGCGTTGACTTGCGAGCCCATTTGGGTATCGTCTTCCCAAGGCAGTCCGACTTTGATTTTCTTGAACTCTTCCGCCAAGGCGTTGACGAACTTGTCGTAAATGCCTTCTTGTACGAAGATGCGCGAACCGGCGGAGCACACTTGGCCTTGGTTGAACAAAATGCCTTTTTGCGCGCCTTCGAGGGCTTTGTCGAACGGCATGTCGTCAAAGAAGATGTTGGCGGATTTGCCGCCCAGCTCCAAGGTGGAGGGAATGAGCATTTCGGCGGCAGCGATGCCGATGCGGCGGCCGATTTCGGTTGAGCCGGTGAAGGCGAGTTTGTTGAAGCCTTTGTGGTGCAGCATGTATTCGCCGGATTTCGAACCGCGTCCGGTAATGATGTTCAGCACGCCTTTAGGCAGCAGGTGGTTAATTTTTTGAGCGAGCGACAACAGGCTCAGCGAAGTGCTGGAAGACGGGTGGATGACGATGGTACAGCCTGCGGCAAGTGCGGGTGCGATTTTCCAAGCCGCCATCAGGAAGGGGAAGTTCCACGGAATGATCTGACCGACTACGCCGATAGGTTCGCGCAGTACGATAGACAGATCTTCGGAGTCAAGCTGGGTAGCAGTGCCTTCTTCGCCGCGGATGACGCTGGCGAAATAACGGAAATGGTCGGAAGCCAGCGGGATGTCGGCGGCGCGGGTTTCACGGATGGGTTTGCCGTTGTCCAGCGTTTCCTGCAGGGCGAACAATTCCAAGTTTTCGTCAATCACATCGGCGATTTTGTTGAGTATGGCAGCGCGTTCGGTTGCGGTGGTCTTGCGCCATGTTTTGAATGCTTCCTGCGCGGCGGCGGCGGCGGCATCGACATCGGCGTCAGTCGCGTCGGTAAATTTCGCCAATGCTTCGCCGTTGGCGGGATTGTAAGAATCCAAAAGCGCGCCGGGCTTCGTCCACGCGCCGTTAATCAAAAGGCCATACTCTTTATCGAACACATTTAGATCTTTTGCCATGATGCTGTCCCCTTCGTTGCCTTTCTTGGGTTCTGGACGTTATCTCCAACGTCACCTAAAAACAGGATAGTATTTTTTCTCTTTCGGTTCAAGCATTAAAAATGAGAGCGTTCTCGAAATTCCAAATATGTATAAAACGCAGCCAGGCAAATCTTGATGACGTATGGGGACGAGGGCGGTTTATTAATAATACTTTAAGTTCTCAGACAACCCTTGTTTGGTTGAGACCAAGGAATCTATCTTATGAACAGCACCATTCTGACCCCCAAATTTTCCGGAGCTTTGGGCGACATAATTACCTGCGTCACCAGCAGGGTTTGTGCCTACTCAAATTTGTAGGCAGTAGGCGCGTCAAGCGCGAACAAAAGAACTTGCAGCGGTTGTTAAACCTACCGTTGCGCATCGGCACAAATGACCATTTGATGCAAACCGAAGCACAGCTGCGCGAATATTTTTTCTGATAAGCGCCGTTCTTTCGATACTGCATTGCACACCCGGAACATCGTTTCAGAATGAAGCGTGGCAAGGATTTGCGCCAAATCCCACACGGCAAAACGGTCAGGTCAACCGCCGAGAACAGGCAGCCCGCATGGGCAAGCCGTCCGCCGTGCGCGCCGTCGCCAATGCCGCAGACGAAAGCCTCAGGAAGTGAACTACCTCCACTGCGACCACATCAATATCTCAGGGAGATGACCGATAAGGGCGGCAACCTGCTGTGGTTCGGTATCTATACCGGCTGGGATCGTCTGAAAGAGGAAACCAAGGTAACGGATACTGTTTACCAGCCCTTTCGCCTGCAAAGCCAGTATTGTGACCGTGAGATGGGTGCGCTACGACTTCTTCAGGTACTATGAACCTGATGCGGGTCGGTTTGTGAATTAGAATTCGATTAGGTTATAGGTGGAGAGGATCTGTATCAGTTTAGGTCAAATGTACAAGATTGGAGAGATAATTTAAGGTTAATGGGACAATGTGGCTGTAGGGGGTATTTGCTGGAAATTGGATTGTGTTACCCACGTCCTTAATAACCTTAGAAATATGAATATAAAATTAGGAGTATAAAATGAAAGTATATGGAACTGGAATCTATGAGAACGATAGAGCTGATCTTGTTGGGTTGGCGTATTTGCACTTCTCAATATCTCAAATCGAAGATGTTATTGAATGGATGAAAGGTACTGATGAACCTGCCCAACAGTTATTAGGGTATTTAGACATGTTACTCATGATTGCTAAAAAATTTCCCGATGACGCCAACTTAAAAATAAAAAAACAAAGAGTTTCTGAATGGCAAATTATTTTTAATGAATGGTTTGTAAGAGCCGAAAAAAAGTTACAGAAAAAGTATCGTGATTCAATTAAAAATGATTCCGAAAAACTATTTGGAGAGATAAAAAAGTACGGTCATTCAATAAGCTGGTTATAAACGTTAAATAAATAGTCTATTTTTAGATTTTAATAAGGAGTGTATTTTTATGGGAGCTTGGGGATATAAATTTTACGAAAACGACGAAGCAGCAGATTGGTTACATCAATTTTGGGACACTAAAAGCTTTGAACTCCTAGTTAAAGAAGTGGAGCAATTTGATCCTAGGAACGAAAATTACGACACAATAAGAGTGATCGCACATATTTTAATTTGTTTTGGTTCACCTTATACATGTCCAGAGGATTTTCTAGATCAAAGAAGCATAATCATTAAGAGGGTTTTGACAATACTTGAAAATATGATAAATCCTCCAAATAGCGATTGGGAGTTCTTAGACATATGGGATAATGATCCTGAAATTATCTCTGAGGTAGAAAATCAAATCATAGAAATCAAAAAAATTATATAGGATATATCTTCTAAATAAAAATTTACTAGACATTAAAAACCGTTGTTGCATTGTTTATACAACTCGCTGGACGCTTCGTTGCCGTTGCGTTTTGCGCCGCTGGTAGCAGAGGACGGTTCGTGAAGGCTACTTCCGCTACTTCCTCTTCGCTAGTGGCCGTAGAAGACACCAACGGCAGCTATCAGCGTTTCGTTTACCATCTGCTGACCGGACCGGTTTGCCGCAGTATGTTTTTCTGGCAAAGTAATCACGCATCCGGGCGTTCAGTACCATCAGCAGTTTGTGCACACACGCCGTAACGGCGACGAATAAGCGGTTCAGAACTGTGTTGCCACCATGGTAGCCATATACAGCGCCTTATGTACTGCAGACCTTCCACCGAAGTAGTGGTTTTTGAATTTGGTTTTGTCGCTCTGTCTCAGGTGCAGCGCGATGTCGACCAGACTCGCTATCCGATTGTTCGGCAACCGTTTCAACTCGGGCAACGCAGTAAGAGGTATTAGATATACTCACAGAACACCATGATCGGCGCATGATAGGAAGATTTCCATTAGTCTGTGGTATATGTGGTAATTCAGTAGATGGTTGATGAATATAATTGTTTAACAATTCAATTAAGGAAAATATCATGTTTTTGGAAGAAGATGACGACAGATTCGACAGGGTACACTTGTGGTTAGGAACTGTAACAGATTCAGAAGATCAGTATGAGCAGTATTTCGAACAAGATAGTTTGCCAGAGGGCGTGTTTTGCCCTTTTTGTAAAGATATTGGATTAGATGAAGAATACGATGAAGACTATATTGGAATTATTCCTTTATTTCCTAAAGTATTTTCTTTGAATAAATTATTAGTTGAAGCTGCGATAGATGAATCTGAATTACCAGCCGTAAAAGCAAAATGTAAAGAGCTGGGTATTACAAAAGGTAATGCTGTCTTATGGTATTCAGACCCTGACTTAAAAATTTCTCCAGATAAAAAATATAATGGTTTAACATATATCGGTGAGTTTCGTGGAGATTAATATGCAAAAAGCGTAAGCACTAATGCCGTCTGAAAAGTTTTAGATAAAATTTTCAGGCGGTATTTTTGTTTTTAACAACATATTTTATCTAGTTGGCAACCGCCCTGAGATCTGGGCATACGCCTACGGCCCGTTCGGACGAAGGTTCTCCAAAGAACGCCAAGACAAACTGGCATAGGCGAGCACCGACCCGAAACGTACCCATTTCGTCTGGGACGGCAATCGATTACTTCAGGAGTACACCTACAAAGGCTGCCCCCCCCTAGCCAAAGTCTTCCACAACAACCAAAACAAAGAAGAATAAATACCTCGCCTATTTCTGCACCGACCACATCGGCACACCACGCGAGATGACCGACATCCATGGCAATCTGTTGTGGTAAGGCGAACACACCGCCTGGGGTCGTCTGAAAAAGAATGAGCGGGTTTACAAGAACGCGCATCAGCCGTTCAGACTTCAAAACCAGTATTATGATGAAGAGACAGGGCTGCATTACAACCTGATGCGTTATTACGAGTCTGAGACCGAGCGGTTTGTGAATCAGGACCCGATTGGGTTGTTGGGTGGAGACAGTCTTTATCTCTTTGCGCTGAATACAAGTGGATGGATTGATTGGTTAGGCTTGCATAGTGACCCTGACTTAACAAGCAGAATGGCTAGAGTTGTTTCAAACCTAACTAAAGGAGATATAAGAAATACAACTTATGCAATTGCAAGAGTAACAACTTGATGGTCGTAGCCAAATCTGGATGGCTTCTGCAGGTAAAGGAGGACGCGTTAGACCAGCGCTAAGAAACGCCGCAGGTGCAGATGAGGTTATTAATAATCTACATCGCAGCGATAAGAATCATTTAAACGATGCAGAACGAAAATTGATGAGGGAAGCAAGAAAAAGAGGGGCAAAAATAGAATCAATGGCTGCAAGTAGACCTATGTGTGGCAGATATCAAAAAAGTGCTAAACGTATGGGTATACTACGCCGTTTAATTACCGCATTTAAAAATAAGGATTTTTATGGAACCACTAGATTTATCAAATGAAATCTTATTAGAAGATATTTTAGATACTAATGAACATGTACATTCTGAAAAAAGAAACTTGGTGAAAGCCGTAATAGAACATTTTCCTCCACATTCTGTTATTTACTTTCTAGAATTTGTTGAAAATTCTACCTATGAAAATAAATATTATGGGTATATTTTTAATAGAACAGAAAATAAAATTTATCAATTTTCTTTTACCGATAATAAAGAATTCAAGAATGTAAAATTAAATCTAAGGCATAGATACAGAAAAAAGCTCACCAAAAAAGATATTTTAGCTTTGGACATCATTGATTTATTGTAAATGTAGTCTGCAAGCGTAGTTTGGATTACCAACGCCAGCAAGACGTAACATATATAAAACTTTTAATTCTGGTGTGGTGAGTGCAGTACGTTCCTATGCGGTTTCTGCTTTTCAAACGATCTCAATAGGTCGTCTGAAATATTTGCTCTTTAGCAACTTCGTCACTAGTCAACATAGAGGTCGTCTGAAACACAACTTTCAGACGACCTTTGTCGTACCGTATTCAACCGCCGCTACACCTACGACAAAGCTGGCAACCTGATCCAAAACGCCGACCAAAGAAGCAGCTCCATTACGTCTACGAGAAAATCGGACGCATTCAGGAAGCCAGAAACAGCCAAACCGGCCGCAGCGAAACATTCGCCTTCGACCCCGCCCACAACATCCTTTCCGACAAAGCGTCCGAAGGGAGGGGTAAAGGCAGCAACAACCAAGACGAAGCTCAATACCTCGCCTATTTCCACACCGACCACATCGGCACACCACGCGAGATGACCGACATCCACGGCAATCTCTTATGGTACGGAGAATACACCGCCTGGGGTCGTCTGAAAAAGGATGAGCGGATTTACAAGAACGCGCATCAGCCGTTCCGACTGCAAAACCAGTATTATGATGAAGAGACAGGGCTGCATTACAGCCTGATGCGCTATTACGAGCCTGAGGCGGGGCGGTTTGTGAATCAAGACCCTATTAAATTACTTGGTGGGGAACACTTGTATGGGTTTGCGCCGAATGCTCTAGCTTGGGTCGATCCATTAGGTTTATATGGTTATTACGAACTCTATAAAAATGGTAAATTAGTTTATCGTGGGATTACGAAACGTAAAGCCATCGACCGAATAATGGAACATGCCGATGGCTGCAAAGATTTTGATGATGCCCGATACATTGAAGACCTAAAAACTATCGAGCTACCCGAGATATGGAGGGTGCGGGGTTGTTGCATGACTGGAAAGATGAAAATAGAAATATGCTGAACAAAAGGCGCAGGAGAGTTGAAGGTTATTATCATAGTTATCACAAAGATAAATTTACCAATAATAAAGACAAGTATGGAAGAACATTTTTAACAAAAACAAATAAGCGACAGAATGAAAAATGCAACTTCACTAACCCAATCTGAAAAACAGGGTTAAAAAGAAAGCTAGGAAGTGTCCCAAGCAGAACTGTAAATAACCGAGAGGCAATACTATGAAATATATCAGCAGAGAATTGGGAAAACCCAAGCAATTCCAGAAGTTGTTAGACTATCTGACTGCATTTTTAAACGATAAAGAGACAGACTCCACTCCGTTTGATACTGCCTCGACAATGAACAAGATAGCCTGCTATCATCGGATGCCGTCTGAGTTCACGGAGAATATCGACTGCTTAAAATTAGCCATGGCGTTTGGCGACAAATATGCGGAGGATGAGAAAACCCTATGGTACTGCTTGCACGCATTAGGCTGGTTTGGTTTTTTATCCACTCAAGAAAAGTGCAAACTTTTATGTTTTAATTATTTAAGTAAGTTCAGGAACCATAAGAGTAAAAAAATCCGCCGTCTTGTAGTTTGGAATTCAATATGCCTTTATCTTGAACTCTTGAAAGAAGAGCCCGATTGGTTTGATTATGCAGTCTCTATTTTAGATCTTCCTCCTGCTAATAAATCATTTTCCGAATTTTCGCTTATGTTTGATGATGAAATTAGCTCAATGAGTAATGCACAGGTTTCTATAGTAATTGAAAAATATGAGAAGTTCTTGAAAAGAACAAAAAGCGAGTACTATCAAAAAAGATTTACTAAACTTGTGGACTTATTAAAAAAACATGTTGCGGGAAAAATTGTTTTAACTCCCGCTGATTTGGAAAAAACAAGAGATGTTTGAACAGCAAGCCGTAGCCTGCACAAAACCTTTAGTCCTGACGTAGGATGTGTGCGGAACGCACGCACGCGGTTTCTGTTTTTCAGACGATCTCACTATCTTCTTTGAGGTCGTCTGAATCATTTGTCTTTAACAATCTCATTAGCAGTTAACATAGAAGTCGTCTGAAAACCGACTTTCAGACGACCTCTGCCAAATCGCCTCCCCCGATGGCGGCGCACCGCCTCACCTCCGTCACCTTCAACGGCAAGGAACTGGTACGCTACGGCTACGGCGATTTAACCGCCGTTTACGGATGCGACGGCAAAAAACTGCGCGGTTTCGCCTACCGCAACCACATCATGGTCGAACACAGTCAGCCCGACGGACTGGTGTCCCGCTACGAATACGACCGTTACGACACCGACGGCAAAGTGCTTAAAAGCAGCAACAACCTCGGTGAAGAATGGACGTTCGGCTACCGCAAAGACCATACCGTCGTTACCGACGCATTGGGGCGGACGGAAGTGTACGGTTTCATGGATGAAACTGGGTGTGATGAATAAGTCGCAAGCAGATAAATATATGAGAAAGCAACTGATAAGACTTGGTGGTAAAGTATTTGGTAAATATGGCTCTCACAGCAAAAAATGTTAACTTAAAAAATTTTATGAGGTTTGAAAATGAAGACATTAGATGATAAAATTACTCAAAATTTAATTCATCAAGTTAAAAAAGGTGCATTAATTTCATTAGATTTTGTCCTTTCAAGGTATGAAAATAATAATCTTTTTGCGTATGTGTTATACATTGACGATTATTGCCAGTATTTAGGTTGGGCAGCAAATACTATTTCTCATTATGAGAAATTAAAAAAATCACTTCCATCTGAAGAACATTCTTTTGTTAAATGGTATTATCCAGAATTTGAAATAGGAACAGGTGAAGTTCCTGATGAAATTGATAAGCCTTTTAACCATGATATTCAAGAAATTTTAAATGAAATTCAAGAATTATTAGATGATAATTTTGAAATTATACAAGCAAATGTATATGACTCTATTATTGAGGGATTTAAATTAGCATTAAATGAAATAGATGAAGACAAAATAAAAAACATAATATTTTATGTTTCTCTTGCGGATAGTGATAATGCAGAACTCATGGAAAATTATTCTGCTGAGAAACTAAATTCTCTAGAAAAATTCCGGTTATTTAAGAATCGTTATTCTTAAATAACAGCAAGCCGTAGCCCGCACAAAACCTTCAGTCCTGACGTAGGGTGTGTGCGGTACGCACGCATGCGGTTTCTGTTTTTCAGACGACCTCTACCAAATCGCCTCACCCGAAGGCAACGTCATCGCCATCACCGCGCCGGACGGCAGCAGCACCCAAATCGATTACCACGAAACCCTCAACCTGCTGGTTGCCGTTAACGATCCCGCGGGCAGGATTACCGCCTACACCTACGACGGACGCGGTAACCTCGTCAGCATTACCGATCCCGCCGGTTACACCACTAGCTACGGCTACAACGCCCAATGGCTGCCCGAAACCATTACCGACGCCTTAGGCAAAACCCGACGCCTACACTACGACACACTCGACCAGCTCGTCTGCTTTACCGACTGTACCGGCGAAACCACCCGTTTCGGTTACACCGAATACGGCGATCTCGAAACCGTTACCGATGCGCTGGGCCATACTACCCGCCACCACTACGACGCAGCGGGCAACCCCGTCCGTACCGACTACCCCGACGGCAGTCACGAAACCTTCGAATACGACCGCCTCAACCGACTGACCGCCCACATCGACGGACTCGGTGCCAAAACCGCCTACGAACTCGCAGTGGACACAAACAACAGGTGGTCGTGGTAGGGCAGATACTATGAGAGAAAGCATGAGAAAATGGTTATCAGGGAGAACCTATTGATGTTGTTGAGATGGGTGAAGGATTAGTTACTCTTGACCATGCTCGTGCAGCAATTACATTGGAGTTAGGTATTGGCTCAATTCCTGTTAGAGTGCATGGAATAGATGAGTCATTACCATCGAGTATGACTGGTAGGTTCGGTGATTCAATCATTTGGGGAGAGACGGTTGCCTATAGATCAGAGAATCAAAATCCTAAATTACCTCCATTGGGTACTACAACACCCCTAGTCTTCCAAAGCCGAAAAAATGATTCAAGGAGTAAGTTATGAATAATTATCAAGAGTTGTTACCTACTGGATATCAATGGGTAAAAAAGCAGAGTATTTTTGGTTATGAACCATTTTCACAGCTTCAACCATGGTATCTGCTTTCAGAAGAAAAAATTTTTTGGGTGCATAAAAATTGGAGAACTGATAAAAAAATATTAGTTTTTGCTCAGAGACAAGATTGTGATTCTTTGGCGGGAATAAATTTTGATGAAAATTTAAATGAGTTTAATGAAATATATTTAATTCAGGGTTGGACTCCTGAAGGGTTTGAAATTATAGAAACGTACAAAACATTTTGGGAATGGTTTAAATCAGTAATTGATGATATACAAGAGTGGGTTGAAGTAGAATAGGAATACATAAAACATTAGCCGTTTAAGAAGCTGTAGCCCGCATGAAACTTCCGATCCTGATGCAGAGTGTGGGTGGTACGTACGCACGCAGCTTCTGCTTTTCAGACGCCCTCAATACCTTCATTTAAGGTCGTCTGAAAGAGGATAAAAAGTCTATCAGAACGCGCACCATCTATTCCCGGTTGCAGAGCCAGTGTTACGGCCAAGAGGCGGGGCTGTACTATAACTGATACGGTATTATGAGCCTGATTATGGTAAGTTTATGAATCAGGATCCGATTGGTTTATAAGGTAGGTGATAAACGTATAAAATCTATTGCAGGAGGTCAAGCAGATAGAATAGCTAAGAATATATTAAAAACGCCTGGCGAAACAACTAAAATTACTTATCAATTAAAATTAGAAAAATAGATTAATACAATACTATGACATTGTATTTAAAAGGGATTTAAGAATGAAAAGCATAGAACTTTATAAAAATTTGGGCGATGATGGAAAGATGGATTTGCTTGATGATTTTAGTGGTAATCCGTCTGTAGAATTTTTGAATTATTTGGAAGGAGAGCTATTTTCTATAGATGTAGATGAATTTGTAAAAGTTGAAATATTAAAATTTTTATCTAGATTTCGGCATGATAATAGAGAAACAAAAGATAAAATAGTAAAACTAATAGTAGAAAGCTACCTAGATAATGAAGAGATGACCTTGTCTATTGCGGCACAGGAGTTAATGTCTTTTGATTTAGGAAAAGATGATTTCAGACAAATATCTGATTTATTGTTAGATAAAGAATATCAAAATATGGACATGATTGACTTAACATCATCATTAATTAGATTATTGTGTACAAAAAATAGAGGTGGTAGTTCTGATGAGTATTTTCAGGAACTAGAAAAAATAGATTCTTATAGAGAAGATATAAAAATATGGAAAAATTAACAAAAAATATCAAGGTTCTGCCATGAAAGTCTTAGCTGGTTATGATAGGGGTAATGCAATTGCTGTTGTCATGCGAGTAAGAAATACCGACAAAACACCTAGGGGAACTCCACACTATACAACTCAACAGGTGAAGCGAACACATCCTGCGGGAGGGATGTTAAAAATGAAATAGTGGTTTCTTACTGTGTTCTTCGGGCCGCTAGTTACGCCCCTTATGTTGCAGTATGTTTGGTTCTTAAAGCAAAAGAATATCTACTTGGAATAGGTGCCAACGATAATTCGAGAACATCTATACCCAGAAGTAGGGTAAAACACATTAGAAGATAGGAAGGAAATATCATGCTTGATATAAAAACTAAAATATACAAAGAGGCTGCTGAATTTTTAAATTATTTTAAAGAAGACAATTTAAGGGTTTTAAGTGATAAATATGATATCTCTGTTGAAATTTTTAATGAAATGAATGAAATCATCTTTGAGGATTTTACATCAAATAAAGCTGAATTGAATTTACCTCCACTACCGGATATTAAAGATCCCAATAAAAATTTGTGCTTTATCCAACCTGTTGATGAGAAAAAATTATATGTTGTCGAATTTGATATTTTTCTTAAAGATAAGCCTTCCGATCTAACTTTAATTGCTGAATATCATATTGATGATTATTTTCCTAAGTTTGAGTTTAGATATTTTCGAGTATAAATCCGAAAGTGTTCAGCAAACTTTAGTGCAAAAAAGTTAACATTGTTTATAATTTTCGCATTTTCTAATGCAGGTCACATTAGTATGCGTAGCAAGCAGCACCCCTTAGCCTGTATGAAACTGCTAATCCTAAAGTAGGGTGTGTGCGGAACGCACGTACTCGGTTTCTGTTTTTCAGACGACCTCTACCAAATCCAAATCGCTTCCCCCGACGGCAGCGCACGGCTGCTGTTCGCCGAAGTCGATTCTGGCTGCGGTATTTTCCAGCTGGTCGCCCAGCTCGACCGCAACGGTCGTCATATCCGCCTCTCAAAAGAGCGACAAAACACACTGGGCTGGACAAGCACCGATCCGAAACATACCCATTTCGTCTGGGACGGAAACCGATTACTTCAGGAGTACACCTACAAAGGCCACTATACCTATATCTGTGCCAACCAAGATTCCTGCGAACCATTGGCACCAGTACATAACCGCACCAATGCCGAAAACGAAAACCGGCAACAGACTTACTACTTCCACTGCGACCAAATCAGCATACCGAAAGAGATGACCGGCATCCACGGCAATCTGTTGTGGTACGGCGACTACACCACCTGGGATCGTCTGAAAGAGGAAACTAGGGTAACGGATACCGCCTACCCTTCCGCCTGCAAAACCAGTATTATAAAGGCACGAGCTGGATCCCGTATTCAATTATTAATGCTTTTATTGCTACTGATTTGCTAACGAAAAGGAGATGACTTATTTTCATTTAAGGTGCAGGAATCACGATTTCCTGAAAACGTTCGACGGTTTGCCGAGAAAATCATATTGATATTCTAAGAAAGAAATATAATGAAGTTACCTTATAAGCCACAAGATATTAGAAATTTTTTTGCTTATTCGTATGAGTTTATTGATTGTTTTGATTTTATGAGAAATCCTTATGAGATAATAGAAAATTATATAGAGTATGAAAAGTTTATTATTGAAAGAATAAAAAATATTAGAGTATTAGACAATTTTTATTTTGAAGCATTCGATACTGATTCCTATGCTATACAGGCAATGTGGATACCACCTTTTGCTATTGTTGGTATTCTAGAAGATGGATTAATTCAGTTTGAAAATAAACAGGGAATTCATTTTTCAATTAATGAACAGGAACAGTGCGGTTTAGGTGTTCCAACTGATAAACGCTGGACAATGGGTCTTGTATTATTTCATGTGAAAAATATTAAAAGCGGAGAGTCTTTAATATTATCTCCATTTCAACTATCTATTCCTGATTATGGACTTGAATGAAGCAGGCGTAGTAGCCATAGGTTGGACCGAGACCCAAACCAAACATCAAGGTCGTTTGAAATAAATTTTCAGACGACCTTTCCCTAAGCATCGTCCACTACGACTTCAACAGCAACCGCACCGCCACCATCCTGCCCGAAGCCGGTCAAATCAATATCTACGCTACGACGGCGGACACCTGCACCAAATTCTAGCTTTGACGATAAAGTCATCACCGATATCGAACGCGACAGGCTTCACCGCGAAATCTACCGGACACAGGGTAAACTCGCAGCCGTTACGAACTCGCGAACCCCTAGGTCATAGGTGCAGATGTTAGGATTAAAGATAGAACTGGTCATTTCCAAAATAAAGAATTACAAGCACGTGCTAAATGTGACATGATATATTTGAAGCAGCACAAAAGGAACAGCGCAAGTTTTGGAGAAATTTAAAGGAAGTCGATAAATACAGCTCACTCTGATAAACAATTTGAAGGATTGAGAAAACTAATCAGTTTGTCGACCTATAAAGGATTCCATGATGAGAAATATTAAAAAACAAGCAACTTATTTAGAGTTAAAGTATCAACCTCAATATGGATGGCTAACCATTAATCTCGGGGCTGAAATCTTTCGGTTATTTAAAAATTCGATGTTCATTGATGAAACTCCATATTCAGATGAAACATTGGTTCCCATAAAAAATATTACTATTAAAAATAAAATCTTTTCATTTGAATCATTTTTTAAAAAGAATAACACCCTATTTGAAATTGATTGTTCCAGCATTGAAGGGGCTGCTGAACTAGCCCATTTAATTAAAATAATAAATGATTTAAAAATAAATTTTAAAACTAATTATGACCCTATAGAATTAATCGTTGATGATAGCTCGGATATAGAATTTTCAGTGGGCAATGATCAAAAAATGTTAATAATATATAATAATCAATATCAACGTTCAATTACCAAACGTTTTCCAGAACCATCTGAAAAATATCAATTAAAGTCTATTTATATTAAAAATGGAAATCTTTTCATTGACACTAAAGAAAAAATTAATTACAAATGGAGTTTCAATCTTCCCTATCCCATTCAAGACTGTCTTGAACGGTTAATAACAATTTGGCTACAAAAAAATTACACTTAATAACTAGATATATTAAAAATCTCTAAAGTTCAAATATAGTACGTGTAGGTTGGGCCAAGCCCTCCACAACCTCGTGAAGTCGCCTGAAATACATTTATTTTCAGACGCCTCTGAAGGTCAAGCCCCACTGCGGACCACCGAGTTCAAACGCGACATACCGGGACGGCTAATCCGCACCCTTGCCCGAGACGGCAAGATTCAGAGGATCGATTATCAGTACTGCCTGATGTGTATAGAACTTTTTCTACAATGAGCACGCTCAGTTGGCCAAGCAAAAATCTTCTAAAGACGGTGTAGAAGAGAGACCTCCTACGATACCTTGCCTTAGGCAGACGTATGGACAAAGGCTAATTGAAAGAGAAAAACGAGGTAACGGGTATGGCGCACACCAACCGTCCAATCTGCAGAGCCAGTACTGTGATCACAAGACAAGGATGCATTATAATTTTTTCAGATACTATGGCTCGAATCAGGTTAGTCTGTTAATCAGACTCTAATTAGGTTGGGGTAGAGAGAATTTTTATAAATTATTTCCTGATTCACAAAATATAGATTGATCCATTAGGATTAGCAAATTGTAAAACTTTCAATTTAGAAAAAGAGCTGGGTAAATATGCTTCAGATTAATCGTTAAGAAACATGATAAAAATGAAACCTGAGGGAATTTCTGTTTCTATAGAAAATTCTTGTAGAGGTATCGCGATTGATACCAGATCAACTAAATATATTTAATACTGAAAGTAGAGTGCTGAAAATATGATAAATCGAATATACCAAAATAAACTTGGTGTTACTAAATTCAATAAGTACTTTAGCTATCTAAAAGATATAAGAGATGAGATAGATCCTTATATTTACGAATTCTTTTCCGATGAAAGAAAGTACCAACTTCGCGGGGAAAAGACTCTTCATGATTCTTGGATTCAGGATTTTAAAATTTCTCGGGAGTTAAAAACCGTAGAAAACACGAATAGCAGTATAGAACTAAGGCTCTTATTAGCCGACTGGGAAAATGTATTAATTCTAAATTATTATGATGCTTTTTTCGAGAAAATACCTCTTGAAATTTTTGATGAACAGCATTTGCAGAATGACCTGCTGGTTCATGAATTACAATGGGACCAGCAAACAAAAAGATATCGACACATTATTTGCTTTGACAATGACGTTGATTTGGTAATAAATTTTGCTGCTTTTAAATACTCATACATAAATGCCAAACAAATATAAAAAATTACCCGGCACCTGTACCCTGCATTTGATGCCTATAGTTTTTGGCGCGCCTTAACTACAAGTCAGCCTTTCAATTTCAAAGCCAGTAAAACCAGCAGCGCCTCATCTACAGCTCCCCCCCCCTGCAAGGGGCATCCTGCCGCTGGTATGGATCCGTTGCTCCGTTCTGAGGCCTGGTTCGTTCGGCGGATGCTGAAGCGTGATGCTGGTAGAGCATTACCTGTGATGCGGTAGGGCTGGCCTATATAAAACGATCAGGGGTGACTGTTCCCGCTACCTGAGGTGGACAAGGAGGACGAGAAGCAGGTATTGTTCGAGTGCGAAAAGAGATACGGTCATCCGCGAAAGGACATACCAATGGATGAATTGTATATATGGGTTGTTCAAGGAAGCAGCGCCAGTTTTCCGTCTGCTATCTTTTCGTCTAGAGAGAAGGCTGTTCGCTGGATAGAAAAGTATAAAATCAGCGGGATACTATCGAAGTACCCTCTTGATATATCTATATATGATTGGGCTATTACACAAGGATTGTTTAAGCCCAAAAGAGATGATCAGAAAACTCCTGGTTTTATCCAGAGCTTCTCAACCGTTCATATTGAGGATTCTCAATACGTTGATGGAGTTGAAGAGGGTTAGAACACCATAAACCACCAATATAATCAACTAATAAGGTACGTTTAAATGGTGAAAAAGTCGATCAGTTATTATAAGTAATCTTGGTTTCCCTGAACAAGATACCTCGCACATATCACCGACATTTAGCGCTAAGCACCTTACCTAGCCCGGATTTTGCATTAATACCCCGTTGAAATAGCATCAGTTGAAGAAAACTTGGAATTATACTGAGTAATTCCTAAATAATTCTGAATCGCATATTGAAAATCTGAAGCATCAGTACCAGATCTCCAACTCAGCAGTATTTATACTGGGGAATATGTCCTTTACTATAGTCAACTAGAGCTGACAGCTTAGCTAAATTTTCTTCATTTAAATATGAGCATAAAAATTTACCTTCGGCAGCACTCTCAATTAGGTTATTTTCCGAAAACATACTGTCACAATCAATATGTTTTATATCAAAATTTCCCCATTCACTGCCAAATTGAAAAACTTCAAAAATAAATATTTTTAATAGATTGGCACAATGATACTCACCTTCTTTATCTTTAGTCAAGAATATTTTGTAGATTTCATCAAAAATATGGTTTAGTTTATTAGACTCTCTGGGAAGATGCTCTCTCATATCATTAGGAAAAATATGCACCACATAACTACTATAGAGCTCTGTGATTAGCCATATCCCATATTCCAGGAAAATCATATAATTACCTGAATCGACATAAAGGCATTCTTCCAAGTATGAGGCAACAATAATATCTGCCGTATCAGAATCTCTACTGTAATCATCTTCTTCATACGATCTAATATTTTCTTTTCTTACAGTTTCTCGCGAAAATCCAGTAACATTTTCTGGATGAACCCACTCAAAAGGCTCAATAAAAAAGGTTTCCTTTTTCTCTAGAACAGATATATCAATATACGAGTTACCCATATTTCACCTATTTCCTCTTGCTATTCAGTAAAATATATTTAGCCCTGCGGGCGCACAAACCATATAATACCATGCACGACTATCACTTTATCCTCTAGATAAATTTTCTAAAAGACTACGCTATGGTGAGCACTCACTATTAGGCCATCAGAAAATCACCGGGTGCACTCAAAAACACGCTACGTATTTGCTATACCCACTCGGTGGTGTGCTGCCTGCTGAATAAACACAAAACTATAGATTAAGTATGTTAGTATAGAGGAAATATGATTAATTTTAACGCCTATCTGAGATATTATCATGAACAGAAAAGAAGCTATAAAAATACTTTCTGAACATCAGAGTAATTTAATATCTGATGCTGATAAGATGAATATGTTGTTAGATTTTTGGTATTCTTATGAATCTGAACCTGAGTATTTAAATGAAGAACTTATAGATTACCTAAGCACACATGAATTTGACGACGTAGAATACTATAGTGAATTTTTCCAGCCTGTAGTTGTTTCAGGGCTGATTCATCAAAATTCAATTCTAAATAATAATTATTTATCAAAGGAACTTAGCAATGTTCTCCTCAAGAGGATAGAGGTCTATGGGGATGAAATAGGCAGGAAGATCAAATGCCCCTGCTGTTATTTTTACGCTTTGTCAGGTAGGTTAAGTTATGATATTTGTTCTATTTGTTACTGGGAGGGCCATGGCGGCGATGAACTGTCATACTCCTCCGCAAACCACAGTACCTTATCTGAATACAGAAATAAGTTCTTCATTAACCATGATAAGGCCGAATTAGAAAAATACATCTTTAACAAGAAGGCTGATATTTTTTGATGCCCCATTCATGAATCTGAAAATCTTATTCCCCCAGGGATAAAAGCCGCGTTTTCAGTTTTATAACAGTGTATTTCATACAATAATTTTTAAAGCCACTGTGTATTGACTCCTGAGCTCATGTTTCAATCTCTTAAATAAGTTATTTCCTTTATCTATAAAAGCCTGCTCTTTTTCTGTATTTTCAAATCCAGAGTTTACAGGATCGTTCATATTTAGTGTTTTATCATATTCATTTGCCCAATTTATTAATTCTTCAGCCAACATATTGGATACCGGCAGAGAATACGGGTCTATATTGCAGCAAATATCATCATCTATCCGCCATAACGGAAAGCAGTGGTAGTCAGGCATCAGCTTAATTTTCTTCATTCCTCATCCGCGTCTTATTGCTCTGTCGCAAGATTCTTACCAGCGATAACCCATCGCTAACTTACTTATAGTACTTTAACAAATTCATTATATCTTTTGACTTCTTTTTACCATGATAATCTTTAGTCGCATAATGCCTAGCATTATATCCAAACTCATTTTTTATGAGCTGCCTGTATTAGATAAGGCTAGCTGGAACCGGATAGTTTTTATCTACGTAGACATCATCAACACTACAGGTTTCATAGATCCATTTATTCCAATTATCTATCACCCATTGCCTGCTTACCCCTGCTGAATGTTCCAATTCAGCTTCTTGCGGGAGCATCACCAGAATTAGCCCGGCCTTATACCCAGTAGATACCACAAAACCATATTTTCTGTCGCTATTTGGGAATTCGACCAGCATTAAATCAACATATTTTTCGTGCGGGTATGAACCGGGAAACCTAAAAACTGCACCATGCCTCAAATCACTATGATAATTAACTAGTTTTTGCACTATTACCCCTTATATTCTCCTATTAGAATATTATGTATCTATGGTGGTGTTTATATTTGCATCTCCCACAAGCGGATGAAGAATTAAAACATGTGGTTCCCTTTAAAACCTTGATACATAAACCTACTCGGCACCCTCATCGGTTATGACTATATGTTAAATTTCTCTCCATGGAAGCCACAAGCCTATACCCTAACCCATCTTGATTTTCTAGAAGCAGTTTATCTCCGCTCAGAGTAAGACTAATCCACCGTACCAAAGTCCAGATAGTCGTAGACACAGATACACCACTTTTCCTGAGTGTCGATCAGATAATTTTCCCCCGGATACTCCACGAGAAAATCAATTAGTGAACGAACACTTTGTATAGAGCACTGAATCAGATACCCGCCCTCAAAATCGTTTCCCACCACTATGAACCTGCAGAAATCGGTGGGCTGAAGAATGACCTCTATATCTTCTACAAACTCCAATGTTTCATGTAGACGACGGCAACGGTGGTTCTTTATTTTGCTCCACGCGATTCTAGAACCCGTGAAAGGGAAACCCTTCATAGATGAGTAGCTCTTATAAGATTCCTCATCTAACCGGGCATATTCAATATTGTGCCGCTTGAAAAACCCGGTTAGCTCCTGATCATACACAGCTCAGTCATCCTTTCAGCAGCTGTTGCCGCCGCGCCCAGTACCCGTTAGTCCAACCGGTAGTGCAGCATACGGGTGGAGTCCCGGAAGGCTGGGATCTGCCGCCCGATAAGGGATAACAAGAAGCCGCTTCTTTTCCACGTCGGAAAATCAACTGTCAGGCGCTTGACGCTCATCAGGTGCAGATTATCCGCCCACCGCTCAAACTCCAGGTCATCGTCACAGCCGAAAACGAAACGGGCACGCACATGTTTCAGCGCCTCATGCCTGTCGGAGTTCTTCACCATCCACGAATTCTGTACATCGAATGCTGCCTCACTACGGTGAAAACGGCGCGCCAGATCGCAGAACAGGGCGCGCACAGTGTACCGGTCAAAGTACATGAGCACTCCCTCAATCACCAGCAAAAACTGGGCGTTCGGGTGCAGGCGGTTCAGCTCATCCATCCACCCGGCGTCAAAAGCAGAAGTGGCCAGCAGCGTCTCACCCCGCTGCGCAGGCAGCAGCTTCTGCCGCAGAGCAATAACCTCAGGCAAATCAATATCGTAAAACGGTACGCCGTCGGCAGCAGCACCGATACGTTCCCGGCGGCTATCCAAACCACACCCCACGTTTACGACCACAGGGTTAGGGCGGCGCTGAATGAAATCAGCGGTTAGCCGGTCGAAGTAATCCGCGCGAATCGCGGTACCAACAACGGTGTGAATAATATGGTCGTACTTCGAAAAATCGTAATCAAGCTGCCGCACCAGGCGTGTAGCCGCCTCATCGTGAATCACCGGGTTAGGCATCTGCGAGGCAAGATGCTTCATATACAGCGGAATCAGTAAGGTCTCGCTCACAGAATCTTCAAGGTGCAGCATGGCACGCTCCTTTGGCGGAGTCCACGACATACCCCCCCAGTAGCTAGAGGCGGCTACGCCCCAGATGCCCACCAGCAGGGATACGCATGGAGATGGGTTACTTTGTGTGTATTTTATCTCCATCACCCACGATTTTTAAGGGGTATGCTGTCAAAAACACAGCACAGGTATTTCAGGCCTCGTGCTGCACAGCCACAAACCTTGTTATATTGCAACCGCAGAAACGGCAAAGCGGCTCCTCCGGTCGGTAAAAGCATTGTAAACACGGCCAGATACACGCGGTGCCGCAGCTTTCAAAGCTGCGGCACCCACAACAGCGCACCGTGGTTAAGCCGCGCCGCTGCCGGTATTCTTCACGTAGAAAAACCTAATCGATCAGATCACGCACCACAATAGTCTGGTCACGGTCCGGACCCACACCAATCGCCGAGATACGACAGCCAGAAAGCTCCTCAAGCTTATGCACATACTTGCGGGCGTTCTCCGGCAGGTCAGCCAAAGACTTCGCATCCGAAATGTTCTCGCTCCAGCCGTCAAAATACTCATACACCGGCTTGGCGTGATGGAAATCGGTCTGCGTCATTGGCACCTCATCAAACCGAACACCGTCCACCTCATACGCCACACACACCGGAATCTTCTCAAGCCCAGTGAGCACATCCAGCTTAGTAATGAACAAATCAGTAAACCCGTTAATGCGCACCGCCTGACGCGCAAGCACCGCATCGTACCAGCCGCAGCGGCGCGGGCGGCCCGTGTTCACGCCAAACTCGCCGCCGGTCGTGCGCAAAAACTCGCCCATCTTATCGAACAGCTCAGTGGGGAACGGGCCAGCACCCACACGGGTGGTGTATGCCTTCTGAATACCGATCACGCGAGAAATGCGGGTGGGGCCAACACCTGAACCCACACAGGCGCCCCCGGCAGTCGGGTTCGAAGAGGTAACAAACGGGTAGGTGCCGTGATCGACGTCAAGGAAGGTTGCCTGGCCTCCCTCCATAAGCAGGGTTTTGCCCTCATCCAAGGCATTATTGAGCAGCTGAGTGGTATCAACAATCATGGGCTTAAGCCGCTCAGCGAACGAGAGGAAATAATCCACAATCTCGTTCACCTCAACATGGCGGCGGTTATACACCTTCACCAGCAGCTCATTCTTCTGCCGCAGCGCGCCCTCAACCTTCTGCCGCAGAATCGACTCATCCAAAATATCCTGCACGCGAACACCTAAACGGCCCACCTTATCCATATAGGTGGGCCCAATACCGCGCCCAGTCGTACCAATCGCGCGCTTACCCAAGAAACGCTCCGTGACCTTATCCATCGTCTGATGGTACGGGGCCACCAGGTGGGCGTTCGCAGAGATTTTAAGCTTAGAAGTATCGGCACCACGCGCCTGCAGACCCTCAATCTCGGCGAAAAGCGCCTCCGGGTTCACCACCACGCCGTTACCAATCACGGGGGTCGCGTTCTCACTCAAAATGCCAGCGGGAAGCAGCTTCAGCTCAAACTTCTGCCCATTCACCACCACCGTGTGGCCAGCATTATTGCCGCCATTAGGCTTGACCACGTAATCCACGCGGGGGCCGAGCAAATCGGTTGCCTTGCCCTTCCCCTCATCGCCCCACTGGGCACCCACGATGACGACAGCTGACATTTCTTGCGCTCCTTGTTAAGCTTCACATTCCGCGCCGGTTACGCGCCATACAACCCGCACCCAGCCGAGGCGGGCACACAATTATTAATCATACCGCCCACCGCCCGCGCCGGCACTAGCAGCAGTCGCCAAATTTCGCGGCGGGCACGTGCATCTGCTGCGGACACAAAAACGGGTGCGCACCCAAGACATTGCAGGGAGTGCGCACCCGTAATAATCGGCTGATACGAGAGCCAGAGAATATTAAAGGATCTTAATGAAAGTCAGCGGGTACTCGTACTCTTCGCCCTTATTTGCTGAGACAGCGGCAATAATGTGGAAGACAATCAGCACAATAGTCACCAGAAGCATCACAATCAGCGGGATAAAGATCAAAATACCGAAGGTAATAATTGCCAGAATCCACGACGCCATGGTGATAACCCACAGGGTGAAGTTAAAGTTAAAGGCACGACGGGATGCTTCCTTCGTGAACCCGTAGCCCGGCTTGTCTTTATAAACAAACCAGAAAATCAGCGGCGCCAGGAAACCAATAGTGGTTGCCGAAAGGAACGTGGCGCCCGCAGAAATAAGGTTCATCAGAAACGCCATGTTCTTATCGTCTGCGCTCACCGCCCCAGGCTTCGGCTGCCCGTACGGATCCTGCTGGTACTGTGCCCCCTGCTGATCGTACTGATTTTGGTTCTGCTGGTACTGGTACTGTGCCCCCTGCTGCTCATAAGGATTCTGGTTCTGCGGCTGGTATCCCTGCGGCTGCTGGTTCTGCCCATTCCCAGGGTTCTTATCGTAGGGGTTATTTTCGTAAGGATTCTGACTCATGATGCTCCTTAGGTGTGCGGTTTTCGACGCCGCACGGTTGTTTGTGAGGTAAACACCATTTTAAGGGATGCACCTGAAAGGGCGCGAGCAGAAGATTTTTGTCCACACAGGGTTTTTGATCCTCATTCTCAAACAAATATCCTCTGCTCCCGGTAAAGCAAATAAAACATTGAGAGATAATTCACCTTCATTCATTGAATGAAATAAACCTCAATGTATTCTATACAACTTTTTCTCACACACTGGTGTAATGTGGTGTTCATCTCTCAGCTTCTTCGAGGTGCGGCGATGCCGTCGCACCGCATTATCACTCATACATTCGAGGAGCATCATGCCAAAAAACACTCCGATACGGGGCCTCTCAAGAGCCTGCCTATCGGCAACCCTGGGTGTAACTATGGCCATCACAGCGGGACTGCCCGCGACGGCGGCACCCGCTGGTGATCCCGACACGCCAGTCGCCCAGGACATCGCCCGGAATTCCCGTGAGCACGCCGTACTCTCGGATTCCATGAAGAAGGCCGAAGGCAATATCCCCGTCTTCGTACAATTCAAAGGCAAAGGCGCATACGAACAAACCCAATCCCCCGCAGTACTAGCCAACAAACAAGCACCCACCAATAAACAGGCCGAAGTCCAAGCCATCAAAACCCAGGTGCAATCACAGGCACAGGCGGCAGCCCAGAGCACCGGTGCGAAAACGCTGTACACCACGCACAATATAATGCGCGGGGTGGCTTTGCAGGGTGATGCGGCGCAGATCCGCGCCCTCGCCAATAACCCCGAGGTGGAGCGCATCACCCCAATCGTGCCGAAAAAGAAGCAGAACGCCGGTTCCGTGGTTGATACCGGTGCGGCGGAAAACTGGGCACGTGAAAACAGCGGGTACACCGGTAAAGACGTGAAAATCGCAGTCGTAGACTCCGGTATTGACTACACGCACGCCGATTTCGGCGGGCCCGGCACGGTCGAAGCGTTCAACAAAGCAACTAAGCTCACCGAGATGCCTGCCGCAGACTCGGGGCTGTACGATGCCAAGAAGTACATAGGCGGCTACGACCTGGTGGGTGACTCGTACGACGGTACAAACCAGACCGCCCCGGATAACAACCCCATCGACTGCTCCGCTGGCGGCCACGGCACGCACGTTGCCGGCACCGCCGCCGGGTACGGCGTAAACCAGGACGGCACCACCTTCCGCGGCGACTACTCCAAACTCACCGCAGAACAGCTGAACCAGATGAAAATCGGGCCCGGCGTGGCACCGCAGGCGCAGCTGTATAGTTTCCGCGTGTTCGGGTGCACCGGCACCACCGCTGTGGTTGTTCAGGCGCTTGACCGCACCCTCGACCCGAACGGTGACGGGGATTTCTCGGACCGGGCGAATATTGTGAACCTCTCCATCGGTGGCGAGTTCTCCCCACCGGATGATGCCGACGCATACGCCGTTGAATCCCTCAACCGTCAGGGCGTGCTCGCAGTTGTTTCAGCCGGTAACGCAACCGACTACTACGGCCGCGGCGACACATACTCCGATTCGGGCCAGCCCGCAAACGCGGTTTCTGCGCTGACAGTGGCGAACTCCATCGGCTCCTCCTACGCGGTGGACTCCATGGAGATTCAGGCACCGGCAAACGTGGCCGGTAAAGTCCCCGGCGACTACACCGTCTCGTACACCTACACCGGGGCAAAACCTGAGGCGCTGACCGGGACGGTTGTGACCCCTTCCGAGTCGAATAAATTCGGGTGTGAGGCGTTCAGCGCCGAAGACGCCGCGAAGATTAAAGACAAGTGGGTGTTCCTCGAGTGGGCCAACGCAGACGGTTCACTCCCCTGCGGTTCTAAGGTGCGGTTCGATAACGTCGAAAAGGCTGGCGGTAAAGGCGTAGTCCTTTCCTCAGAGGAAGAGAAACCTGCCCTGCCGATCGGCGGTAATGAGAGCATCCCCGGGTTCCGTGTGGCAAAAAGCGCCTCCGCTAAAGTGCGTGAAGCCGCCGCCACCGGTGAGCTGAAGGTACGCTTGGGCGCGGATTTGAAAGAATCCCTGCGTGTGCCCAGCAATAAGAAAGACCAGCTGACCGCCTCCAGCGCCCGCGGCTACCACGGCACTTACGGGTACACGAAACCCGACGTGGCGGCACCGGGCAACAATATCTCTTCGGCGCGGGTAGGCACCGGGACGGGCGGCATCTCGTATACGGGCACCTCCATGTCGGCCCCGTTTGCCGCCGGTGTGGCCGCCCAGGTGCTGCAGGCTAACCAGTCCTACGGTCCCACCCAGCTCAAGGCCGCGATTATGAACAGCGCCAACCATGATGTGCGCACCGCCGACGGGAACGTGTACGCGGTGGACCGCGTGGGGTCAGGGCGTATTGATGCTAAGGCTGCGGCAGAGACGAAAGTGCTGCTGTATAACGCCGACCGGCCCGCGCAGGTGTCCCAGACCTTCGGGGTGCTCGAATACGCGGTGAACGAGGGCAAGCAGACCATAACCCGCGAGATGACGGTGGAAAACTTCGACTCGCACACCCACACGTACAACATTTCGTACGCGGGTAGCACCGACATGCCGGGGGTGGAGTTCTCCCTGCCGTCGAATATTACGGTAAACCCCGGAGAGAAGAAGAACTTCACGGTCACTATCACCATTGACCCGGCTGCCATGGAGAAGACCATGGACCCGGCCATGGAGAAAACCCATAACTCCGTGGACCCGTACGGTGACGGCACAGAGCTGGTACCCGAACAGTACCGCCAGTTCATTGCCTCAGAGTCGGGGCGTATTCTGCTCACTGAGGGCGCAGCCACCCTGCGTGCGCCCATCCACGCGGCCCCTAAGCCCGCATCAGCGATGAAGGTAGAGGGGAGCTCTGTTGAGATCCCCGCCGGGGAGCACCAGGCAAACCTGAAACTCACCGGTACTGAGCTGAACCAGCGCGGCTACAAGTCGCTGCTGGGGGCGTTCGAGCACGGCGCATCAATTGAGCGCACCTCCCCGGTGAAGCTGGATGTGAGCAGCAACGCGAAAGCGAATATGCAGCATGTGGGTGCCGCATCGACTGCACCCGCGCTGAAAGCATCCGGCGGTAACCCCAATGACGGGCTGCTTGCGTTCGGTATCTCGACGTGGGCTAACTGGGATGTGGTCTCAACAGAGAACACGTTCACCGTGAATATTGACACCGACGGGAATAACCGTGCCGACTATATGCTGGTCACCGACCGCGCGAAAGGCATCGACTTCCCGATTGTGCGCCTGTACGGGTACAAGAACGGCAACCTGGAGCAGATCGCCTACTACCCGCTCAATAACGCCTGGGGCGACACCGACACGAACATGATGGACTCCAACGCCCTCGTGATGGCGGTACCGCTGAAGGACCTGGGGCTCAGCGCCGAGAAGACGAAAGACATTAAGTACAGTGTCTCGGCCACCACCCAGTACGCCTGGACTAACGTGAGCGAGACCGGCTGGATTAACTACCGTCCGTTCGACCCGAAGCTGTGGTTCTCTGGGACCGCCGCGACGGTTCCGGGTTTCTTCGCTGATGCGCCTTCCTCCGAGCTGGTGGCACACCGCGCCGAAGGTGCGACTGATGTGAAGGCCCTGTTCCTGCACATGCACAACACCACCGGTGATCTGAGCGGGCTTAACGGTGCCGCAGGCAACCGTGCCCAGGTGCTGGAGGTCACCGAGCAGCAGCGGCTCGACCCGGCACCGTCACGGTTCACGGATGTTCCGGCCGAGAACCAGTTCTACGCAGAAATCAACTGGTTGGCGCAGCGGCGCATCACCACCGGCTACCCGGATGGGACATTCCGCCCGGGCGAGAACGTGGAGCGCGGGGCAATGGCCGCGTACTTCTACCGCCTAGCAGGCACGCCGCAGTTCACCGCGCCGGATAACCCCACGTTCAGTGACGTTCCGAAGTCTCACCCGTTCTACAAAGAGATTGAGTGGATGGCTGCTCGCGGCATCACCACCGGCTACGGCGACGGCACGTTCCGCCCCTCCGCCTCGGTGAACCGCGACGCTATGGCCGCGTTCTTCTACCGGTACGCCAACTCGCCGCAGTTCGCAGCCCCGGCAGCCTCCCCCTTCAAGGACGTACCCGCCAACAGCCAGTTCTACAAGGAAATCGCATGGCTGGCCGAACAGGGCATTACGAAGGGCTGGGATGACGGCACCTACCGCCCCAGTGAGCCGATTCACCGCGATGCGATGGCCGCGTTCCTGTACCGCTACAGCGATAAAGTGCTGAAGTAGGTACGAGCGGATCTTAGCCGCTACTGCGTTTGGGGCGCTGGCTTCTCCTGTGCGGGTGAAGCTGGCGCCCCGCGCCATATGCGGTACCGCCCAAAAGCTACGCACCATAGGGCGGCAGGGTTTAGTCAGACCTAAAACGCCATATTTTTGAGGAGGATGGGTATTACACACCGCATATTTACGTTGCGTACCAAAAATAGTGGGATTTTTATTGCCCGGGCAATGCTTTAAAAACAGATAAGTAGAGCACCCAGGAATTATTAAATCTCATGCTAAAGTACATCACACTGATATGCCATAAATCACACATATCACGTTATTTACAGTCAGGAAACCATCATGAGACCACTATCCACCCCACGGCTTTTCGCCAAAAGCTGCCTGGCCGCAACAATGGGCTTAGCCCTCACCCTCAGCGCCGCAGCACCGGCCTCAGCCGTACAGCCCCATGCTGACGAAACCGGTATCGTCACCTCGGGGGATACCGCCAAGGACGTACTCAGCCCCGGCATGAAAAAAGCGGAAGGCAATATCGTCGTCTTCGTACAATTCAAAGGCAAAGGCGCATACGAACAAACCCAATCCCCCGCAGTACTAGCAAACAAACAAGCACCCATTAATAAGCAGGCCGAAGTCCAAGCCATCAAAACCCAGGTGCAGTCACAGGCACAGGCGGCGGCCCGCCAGTCCAGCTCCCAGGCGCTGTACACCGTGCACAACGCCGCCCGCGGCGTGGTACTTCAGGGGAATGCTGCGCAGATTCGTGAACTTGCGCGCCGTGGCGATGTGGAACGCATCACCCCCATTATTGCCAAGGAACGGCAGAACGCCTCCAGCGTGGTAGACACCAAAACCGTTAACACCTGGACCCGCGAAAACACCGGGTACACAGGCAAAGACGTGACCATTGCCGTGGTCGATTCGGGCGTGGACTACACGCACGCCGACTTCGGCGGCCCCGGCACGGCCGAAGCATACCAGAAAGCGAAAGACATGCCCGAGCTGCCCTCCGCAGATTCAGGGCTGATTGACCGCAATAAGATCGCTGCGGGCGTGGACTTGGTAGGAGACAGCTACAACGCCTCCTCCACGAACACCGAGCAGAACACCCCGCACCCCGACAACAACCCGCTGGACTGCCGCCCTGATGGGTTCGGGTCCGGCGGCCACGGCACGCATGTTGCCGGCACAGCCGCCGGGTACGGCGTAAACCAGGACGGCACCACCTTCCGCGGCGACTACTCCAAACTCACCGCAGAACAGCTGAACCAGATGAAAATCGGGCCCGGCACCGCCCCGGAGGCTAAAATCCTGCCGGTTCGCGTTTTTGGCTGCTACGGCACCACCCACATGGTCATTAAAGCCCTCGACACGGTACTGGACCCCAACGGCGACGGCGACTTCTCGGATAAGGCGAACGTTGTGAACCTGTCGCTAGGCGGCGAATTCGCGCCCGTAGACGACCCCGAATCGTATATTGTGAACACGATGGCGCGGCAGGGCGTATTCACGGTCGCCGCAGCCGGTAACGCCAATAACTACAACGGGGTGGGCGACACCTACTCCAACTCGGGCAGCCCCGCCAACGCCGCCGCAGGACTGTCAGTAGCGAACGCCTACGGCACCACTCAGCCGACGGATCAGATGAAAGTGCTCGCCCCCGAACAGCAGGCCGGATTCGTGAACGGCGTGTACACCTCCAGTTTCAACTACGCCGCTGCAAGCGCCGACAAGCTCACCGGTGAGGTGGTTAAAGCCCCAGCATCCAACCGGTACGGCTGCGAAGCGTTCTCCGAGCAGGACGCGGCGCAGCTTAAGGGCAAGTGGGTGTACATCGACTGGGAAGACCCGGCCACCGGAAAATTCCCGTGCGGCTCAGCGGTGCGGTTCAACCATGTGGAGGCCGCCGGCGGTCAAGGCGTCATCCTGGGGTCGGTGCAGGAACGGCACGAGGTCGGTATCGCGGGTAACGCCACGATCCCCGGTTTTATGCTCTCTAAAAGCGCCACCGACAAGCTGGCCACGGCAATCAACGACGGCACCCTGCGGGTTGAGCTGAACAACGACTACAAGGCTCGGGGCCGCACCTCGCACAGTAAGGCACTGAGCCTGGTGTCCTCTTCGGCGCGCGGTCAGCACGGCTCGGACGGGTACATTAAACCGGATGTGGCGGCCCCCGGCGCTGAGATCGTCTCAGCTGCCGTGGGCGGCGGCACCAAGGGGGTTGCGTTCACGGGCACCTCCATGGCGGCACCACACGCATCGGGGGTGGCGGCGTTGGTGCTGCAGGCGCATCAGGACTACTCCCCCACCATGCTCAAGGCCGCCCTAATGAACGGGGCGAACACCGACCTGAAAGACTCCCAGGGGCACACGTACGCTGTGGACCGGGTAGGGTCCGGCATGATTAACGCCAAGGCCGCTGTTGAGGCTAAGGTGCTGGCGTACGATACGAAACAGCCTGAGCGCGTATCAACAGCGTTCGGCGTGCTGGAGTACACCCCGGACTCGGGGGTGCAGACCGTAACCCGCGACATCACCCTCGACAATACGGACTCGCGGGCACACACCTACACCCCGGAGTATGTGGCAAGCACCGACATCCCGGGAGTGAGTTTCTCCCTGCCGTCCACGGTGAGCGTGGGGGCGGGCGAGAAGAAGAACGTGACGGTGACCGTCACCATCGACCCGGCGAAACTGGAGAAAACCAGGGACCCCGCGCTGGAAAAGCACCAGAGCTCACGCAACGTCGTCGGCGATAAGGTCGAAACCACCGCCGAGGGGGACCGCCAGTATGTTGCGAGCGCATCCGGCCGGGTGGTGTTTAAGGAGGACGGCGCCGAGGCGATGCGCGTGCCGGTGCATGTGGCCCCTAAACCGGTTTCGGCGATGCGCGCGGACACCTCAAAGATTGAGTTCGGCACCGGTGCTGAGCAGAAGGTGAAGCTTACGGGCACCACCTTGGATCAGGGCGGGTACCGGTCGATGCTGGGCGTGTTTGAGCTGGGTGCCGCCAGCGGCCGTATTCCGACGCAGAACCTCACGGTGGCGTCGGATCAGGTGGTTGATGTGCAGTATGTGGGTGCCGCCTCGGATGCCCCGGCGCTGGCTGCTGCCGGGAAGAACCCGGATGAGGGGAACCTGTATTTTGGGATTTCAACATGGTCGAACTGGGATGTGCTGCATTCTGGGCGCAGCGTGGAGGTTTCGGTTGATACGAACGGGGACGGCCAGCAGGACTATGTGCTTGAGGTGGCGCGCGAGAAGGGCCTTGATTTCCCGCTGGTGAAGGTGTGGAAGGCAACCGGCGACAAGTGGGATTTCATTAACCAGTACCCGCTCAATAGTGCCTGGGGTGATACCGATACGAACATGATGGATTCCAATGTGATGGTGCTGGGCATCCCGTTGAAGGATCTGGGCCTGACCTCAGCGAACGCGAAGGACATTAGCTACACCGTGTTCACGAACACCTGGTTGAATGAGGGCTCTGATTATGTGGACCGCACGGAGAAGGCCACGTTCAACCCGTTCGCGCCGAAGGTGTGGTTTGAGGGCGAGTCGGCGGGTGTGCCGGGGTTCTTCGCTGACCGTGCTGGCGCTGAGCTGACGGCGCACCGGCAGGCGGGGGCTTTTGAGGCTAAGGCCCTGTTCCTGCATATGCATAACGGCACCGGTGACCTGAGCGGCATTGGTGCCGGGCATGGCGAGCGTGCCCAGGTGGTTGAGGTGAGTGCCGCATCTGCTAATAGCCGTGACGCCCGGTTTAAGGATGTTCCGGCCGATAACCAGTTCTATACAGAGATTAACTGGTTGGCGCAGCGGCAGATTACGCTCGGCTACCCGGATGGGACGTTCCGCCCGGGCGAGAACGTGGAGCGCGGGGCGATGGCGGCGTTCTTCTATCGTTTGAATGGTTCGCCGCAGTTTACGCCTCCGACGAAGCCGACGTTTAGTGATGTGCCCACGAACCACCCGTTCTATAAGGAGATTGAGTGGATGGCCGCCCGCGGCATCACCACCGGCTACGGCGACGGCACGTTCCGCCCCTCCGCCTCGGTGAACCGTGACGCCATGGCCGCGTTCTTCTACCGGAATGCGGGTTCCCCGCAGTTTGCGGCACCCGCCCGGGCGCCTTTTGCGGATGTTCCTGCCGACAGCCAGTTCTACAAGGAGATCGCGTGGCTGGCCGAACAGGGCATCACGAAGGGCTGGGATGACGGCACCTACCGCCCCAGTGAGCCGATTCACCGCGATGCGATGGCCGCGTTCCTGTACCGATATCACGAGAAGGTGCTGAGTAGGCGGTAGCGCCCCAGCTGCCGGGTGTCTGTGCCGTAGTCTTACGCTATTGGGCGCCCTACTATTGGCTGGACGCCTGGCGCTTTGGCTGGTTTCCCGGCCGTCAGTGGCCCCTGAGGGGTTATTGGCGGCCGGGTTTTTCTGTGCGGTGTGGGTGTGGCTGCGGGTGGGGGCGCTAACGATGAGCCGCATAGTTATAGAAAACTGCAGGCGAGGCGCACCTCAAAATAAGCCTCATATACCGTGATATTGCACAAGTATTCCGAATATTTTCTAGTCTTAGTGCCAGTAAAAACAAGGAGAAGCACTAATAATTATTAGTCTACTGTTGTTTTTTGTGGTTAAACCGTGAGTGCCCCTGCACAGCCGCCCGATACGTATCGAAAGTTTTCGGTACTCTTATCTCGTTCACTCTGCGCACCAACCACATATCAAGGAGCTGTCTATGGTGAGAAAGTTCATGGGGCAGGCAAGATGCACTCTTGCCACAGCGTTGAGTTTATCGTTAGTAACCACCACCGCCTTCCCGGTTTTCGCCGCAGATACACCGGATAGCAGTGTCCAGCAGGGCGCAGAAACCAGCAGAGATCAGAATATTATTAGCCCCTCAGCCGCCAGCGCATCGGGCGAAACAGCGGTTTTTGTGCAGTTCAAAGGCACCGGCGCCTATGAGCTCACCCGCCCCGCGACCGGCCGCGCCACCCGGGAGCAGAACGGGGCCAAACGGGATGAAGTGCGTTCCATCCACGCCTGGGTCAACGAGCGGGCACGCACGGCTGCTGAGGCCACCAGCTCAAAAATACTGTACACCACCGTGAACACGGTGCGCGGGGTCGGGCTCTACGGCGATATTGAACAGATCCGTAAGCTCGCGGCCCGGCAGGATGTGGCGCGCATTAGCGTTATTACGAACGTGCGGCCGCAGAACGCGGGTACCGCCGTGCACACGGATACGCTCACCACCTGGGCGCAGAAGAACAACACCGGCGGGTACGGGTACACGGGCCGTAACGTTACGGTGGCCGTCATTGATACCGGCATCGACTACACCCACGCCGATTTGGGCGGGCCCGGCACCGATGAGGCCCACCGGCGGGCGAAGGACTCGGCCACCCTGCCGGATGGGCTATACGATCCGCAGAAGCTTGTGGGCGGGTACGATATGGCAGGGGATGGCTACAATGCCAGCACTAAGGAGCATGCCCTGCCCATCCCGGACGCGAATCCTCTTGACTGCAGCGGGCACGGCACCCACGTGGCGGGCACTATCGCCGGGTACGGTGTGGCGGCGGACAATACTGCCTTTCACGGGGATTACTCCGCACTCAGCGCCGATGAGCTGCACAGGATGCGCATCGCCCCCGGGGCCGCCCCGGAGGCGCGCCTGGTGGCCTTCCGTATTTTTGGGTGTGCGGGAACGTCGGCGCTCACGCTGAAGGCTCTCGACCGGGTGCTTGACCCGAACGACGATGGGGATTTCAGCGACCGGGCGGATATTGTGAACCTTTCGGTCGGAACCGACTACGGTGTATTCGATGAATCGACTAACTATGCAATAGGTGAGTTGTACCGGCAGGGTGTTCTTACGGTGACCGCCGCAGGGAATGCCGCATCCCAGAACGGTGCTGGCGACACCTACTCTATCTCCGGTGGCCCGGCAACCAGCGCGTACGCGCTCACTGTGGCGAATTCTATGGGCGCCACGCAGTCTGCCGACCGGGTGAAAGTGCTCTCCCCCGCTGGCACAAGCGAAATATACGGCCGGTACACCACAAAGTATGATTATGCACGGCACAGGGAGGGTGAGCTCACCGGCCAGGTGGTGAAAGCCCCCGCCTCGAACCTGTACGGGTGTGCCCCGTTCACCGCTGAAGAGGCCGCCAGGCTCAACGGGAAATGGGTGTACCTTGACTGGGACAATACAAGCGGTGCCGTGCCTTGCGGTTCGGCGGTACGGTTCGCCAATGTAGAGCGGGCTGGCGGCGCTGGGGTGGTTCTTGGCACCAGGCAGCCGCTGACCGATATCGCCGGCACTGCGGCCCTGCCCGGGGTGCTGCTGCCCTCAGAGCAGGCCGAGAAGATCCGCCCAGCGCTGGCCTCAGGCACCCTCACCCTGCGACTAGACGATGCTCTCCGCACCGGTGCGCGCATCGAAACCGGGGCGGCGGATCAGCCTAACCCGGCATCGGCGCGGGGCGCTCACGGCTCGTGGGGCAGCATTAAACCCGATGTGTCTGCCCCGGGCACCGGTATCGCTTCAGCACGGGCGGGCTCAGGCGCAGGGGCCAGTACGCTCACGGGCACCTCCATGTCTGCCGCCGACGTCTGCGGGGTGGCCGCGCAGCTTGTGGAAGAGCACCGCAGCTACACCCCGCAGCAGCTTAAAGCCACCCTGATGAACACTGCCGCGCACCCCGTGCATGATGCCCACAACCGCCCCTACCCACCGGATCGGGTGGGTTCTGGCCGCATCGACTCCGCCAAGGCTGTGAATAACCGTGTGCTCGTCTATAATGCCGCCCGCCCGGAGCAGGTTTCAGACACGTTCGGGGTACTCGAATACGCCCCGGATGCGCCGGTGTCTGTTCTCCGCCGTGAAATGGTGGTGGAAAATACTGACACTATCGCGCACACCTACCTGCTTTCGTACACTGCCAGCACCGAAGTCCCGGGGGTTGCTTACTCCCTGCCTGAGAGCGTGACGGTGCCCCCGGGCGGGAGGACAACGTTCACCGTCACCCTCACCGTGGACCCCGCCGCCCTGGCGAAAACCGCTGAGGCGACCGCAAACACCACCCAGCGTTCCACCGGTGAAGACGGGCAGGTGGTTGCTTTTGGGGCGCGCCAGTATGTTACGAGCGCATCCGGGCAGGTGGTGCTCACCGAGGGCGACACTACGTTGCGGGTGCCGGTGCACGCCGCCCCGAAGCTGGTGTCACAGATGCGGGTGGCCGCTGCGGAGGTGCAGTTTGAGCGAGGCCAGCAGCAGGCGCAGCTGCCGCTTTCCGGTACGGGTGTGGATCAAGGCGGGTACCGGTCGCTGCTGGGGGCTTTTGAGCTGGGGGTCACGAGCGGGCATATTCCCACCGAGGACCTGTCGGTCAGCAGCGACCAGCGGGCAGATATTCAGTACGCGGGTGCCGCATCGGATGCTGCCGCACTGGCCGCCGCAGGCAAAAACCCGAACGATGGTTCGCTTTATTTTGGTATTTCAACCTGGGGCAACTGGTCCGAGGTGACCCCGCGCAGCACCTACTACGTGTTTATTGACACTGACGGGGACGGCACCAACGACTACCGCCTGCACACGATGCGCGCCGCCGGGGTGGACTACCCACTGGTGCAGCTCTCCCGGGCCGATAACGGCCGGTGGGTTCCGGTGGACGGGGCGCTCTACCCGCTCAATAACACCTGGGGCAGCACCGACACGAACACCATGGACAGCAACACCCTCATGATGGGGGTGCCGCTGCGGCTGCTGGGGCTGAGCGCCCAAAACCCGGGAGCTCTCTCATACACGGTGGCCACCACCTCCTCGTACGCCACCACACCCATTGTTGATGCGACCGAAGCGGTAAAGTTCAACCCGTTCACACCCGCCTTCTGGTTCACCGGTACCGCCTCAGGCGTGCCGGGGCTGTTCGTTGATGCGCCCAACGCGTCTTTGACGGTGCACCGCACCGAAGGGGCAGAAGGTAAGCTGCTTCTGCTGCACCTGCATAATTCCACTGGTAACCTGAACGGCGCCCGGGGTGCCACAGGTGATCGGGCGCAGGTGCTGAATGTCTCTGGGGAGAACACCCACAACACGGTGCGGGCCCGGTTTACGGACGTGAACGATGCGAACACAGCCACCCCCGACATTGACTGGCTGGCCGAACGCAGAATTACACGCGGGTACCCGGGCGGCACTTTCCACCCGGGTGAAGATACCGAGCGTGGGGCGGCCGCGGCGTTCTTCTACCGGCTGGCCGGTTCCCCCGCCTACACGCCCCCGCAGCAGTCGCCGTTTACGGATGTTCCCACAAACCACCCGTTCTATAAGGAGATCGCGTGGATGCACCAGGCGGGTATTACTACCGGCTGGGCGGATGGCACGTTCCGCCCGCATGAGGCTGCCACCCGTGAGGCCATGGCCGCGTTCTTCTACCGTGCCGCAGGCTCCCCCGCCTACACGCCCCCGGAGAAGAGCCCCTTTGAGGATGTGCCCACCGGTGCGCGTTTCTACCGGGAGATCACCTGGGCGTATGAGAAGAAGATATTTATGGAGGAGACTTCCCTGCTCAAACCTGCCGCCACGGTGCGGCGTGAGGCTGCGGCAACGATGATTCACCGGTACGCCCGGCGGGTGCTTCACCGGGGATAATTCTCGCCAGTGTGCGCATAAAGTTGTGGCCCGGATCTGTATAGTACAAATCCAGGCCACAGCTTCATTATTACCTGAGTGGACGGTAATTTTACTTATCCTTCAGAACCTTAAGGGTGGGAACCGGGTACTTGTAGTCCTCTCCCTTATTAGTTTTTACTGCTGCCACAATGTGGAAAATAAGAACTACAAGACCGGCAGGGATAATCAGCAAGTACATCAGGGATGCTATTCCCACCAGGGGAGAAACATTTCGAGATGTTGATGCTGCCGCGCCTGCCCCGAAGATAACGGCGCACACAATAATGTACACAATCGCCACAATGGTCCAGGTGAGCGCCAGGTTAAACGCGCGGGCGGCAGCAGCCTTGGTGCGACCATACCCGGTTTTATCTTTGTAAATGAACCAGAAGATCAGAGGCGCAAAAAGAGACAGGACCGGGGAAATGTGTGCAAACGTTGCCATGGAACGTGCGTCCGGGGCTTCCTGCTCGTAGGGCTGCTGCCCCATACCCTGCTGCATATTTGGGTTGTAGTTGTAGTTCGGCTGGTTGGGGTCAAAGTTCTGTTGACTCATAATGTACTTTCGGTCGGTTGGTCGGTGAATGGTACGGTGCGGTACGTACCATATCCGCAAGACTACCAAGATTTTGATGAATAGTCTTGTAGATACGCCACCCAACACCGTATATGTGTCACCCATCACTAACAGATGGTTTGGTGGGGGCGTTTTTTGAGTATTATGAGAGACAGTTCACCTATCCGTCTTCATCCAGTATTTTTATGTGCGGGAGGGGATACCGGTACTCATCCCCGCGGTTGGCGCGTATCGCCCCCATAATGGGGAAGATGAGGGCCAGAATTAGCATGACAGTCACGATCCCCAACACCGCTATAAGACCGATCATGAATACTACTGCGGCCACCGCCGCCGCATCTCGGCTACCGGCGGTTATACCCATCAAGACCAGAAAACTCAGCAGGCTAAAAGCAATCACCGAGAGCTCAGCAATCATTACGGTCATCGTAAAGTTAAACGCGCGGGCGCAGGCTCGCCTAGTAAACCCGTACCCGGGCTTATCTTTGTACACAGCCCATAGGATGAGCGGGGTGAACCCCCACAGCAGCAGCGAAAGGTGGGCGAGCATCGCTATAGTGTGGGCGTCAGCCGCCCGGTACTCAGCAGGGTAAGGATACTGGCCCGGGTAGGGGGCTGCATAGGGCACCGGTGCGGGCGGCTGCCCAACGGCGGGACCCTGGTAGCTCTGCGGGTAGGGGTCCGGCTGAGGCCCGCTTGGGTGATCCGGCTGCTCCGTTTTGTCGAGGTTAATGCGGGGGTCGTTGGGGTTTGAAGCAGGTTCAGTCATTGTGTCCTTCCTCTGAGATTGCGTCCCTATCTCAAGGATAAAGCTAAAAGGGGGCGCGCGGACAGAGTCAGTTCACATGCCACCACGTATCGGCGATACCCACCGGAACCGTGCGTTTATGCCGACTGCGCAGGTAGATGCTCTCCAACTTTTCGGCGACGACGGGGTCAATCTCTTTACCTTCCAGGTAGTCGTCGATCTGTGGGTAGGTGATGCCGAGCTCGTCCTCATCGGTGCGCCCGGGGATACCGTCGAGCAGGTCGGCTGTCGGCGGTTTAGCCCACAGCCGCTCGGATGCGCCCAGAACCCTCAGAAGCAGCTGATTCTGCCGCTTATTCAGCCCGGAAAGGGGCAGTATATCTGCCCCACCGTCGCCGAACTTCGTGAAGAAACCGGTCACGGATTCCGCCGCGTGGTCGGTGCCGACGACCAGCAGGGACGGGTCGCCAGCGAGCGCATACTGGGCGATCATGCGGGCACGCGCCTTAATATTTCCCTTATTGAAGTCGCTGATGGGCGTGCCCACGGCAGCCGTGTAGGCGGTGTCGAACCCATCGACCGCATCCGCAATATTGAAGGTGACGGTGCGGTCGGGTGCGATGAATTCGAGGGCTTTTTGTGCGTCTTCTTCGTCGACTTGGGTTTTATAGGGCAGGCGTACCGCCATGAACTGCGCTTGGTATCCTTCGGCGTTGAGTTTTTCGCTGGCGAGTTGGCTGAGCCTGCCCGCCAGCGTGGAATCGATGCCGCCGCTAATGCCGAGCACGAATCCGCAGGTGCCGGTTGCTTTCGCATAGTCGCAGAGGAACTGTACGCGCCGCTGTACTTCCTCACGCGCTTGCTCTTCGGTCATATTGGGGCGAACGCCCATCTGGGCCACGATTTTTTCCTGAAGTTCACGCATACCTCTAGTGTACGCGCAGGCGTGAGCCGTTATATTCCGGCGCCAACACTCCCAGCGGCCTGCCCTCCCGGTTCTGCCGATGCGGAAGCGCCCGCATCGGGGGCTGTTGCGGGCACGCGGGTGCGGCCCGTTACCGCGAACAGCACCACGCCGAGCGCGCACGAGGCCATCTGGGTTACCGGGAACGCCCAGGTGAGCCCGTCAAACCCGAACAGTGCCTCCCCCGCCAGCACCGTGATGAAGAAGAAAACACCCACGCTCGCGGTCATCACCACCGCAGCTGTTCCTTTGCCGCATGCCTGGAACCAGGAGATCCACAGCACCACCAGCGCGTGGAACACGGTCGAGCACAGCAGGGCCGTGAGCACCTTATCGCCCGCCTCAACCAGGGTGGGTCCGCCCGTCAGGTACAGCGCCCAGTCCCGGAAAAACCACACCGGGACGGAGAACACCGCCGAGGTGCCCACCGACAGCGCCACCGCCGTTCTCAGTGAGGCCCTCAGACGCTCCCGGTTCCGTGCCCCGTAGGCGTAGGCGAACAGCGGGATACCGCCCATGCAGATACCCATGCACAGGGTCTCTGGCACCATAATCAGCCGGATTGAGACACCGAATGAGGCGACTGCCGCATCCCCGTACTTGACCGCCAGGTTATTCAGCACCAGAGCTGAGGCCACCAGAAACAGGCTGGAGACCAGCTGTGAGGAGCCCACCGCCAGTACGGGTTTGAGCACGTCGGCGGAGAGCTTGAAATCGCGGGGAGATACCGAGAAGTTCTTGCTTTTAGCGGTCAGAAACAGCATGTAGTAGATAATGCACGCCAGGTTCGAGCCCATGAGCGCCCAACCAGAACCGGCTGCGCCCATGTGGAGCACACCAATGAGCAGCGCATCCAGCACCAGGTTGGCGAGCACGCCCCAGGCCAGCCCGTACATGGACTGTTTGGCGTACCCTTCGGCCCGCACCAGCTGCTCTAGGGTGAACATGCACATCCAGGGCGGGGCGCCAATGAACAGGATCGTCACGAACCAGCGGGTGGGTTCGTAGGTGGCGCCTGAGGCCCCCATAAAATGGGTGAGCGGGTCAATGAAGAACACGCCAATCAGGGCCAGCAGCACCCCGAACAGCAGGGACGCGTACAGCGCGAATGAGGTGACTTCGGGGATGCGGTCGGCTTTGTTCTCGCCCAGCAGCCGCGCCGTGAGGGTGGATGCGCCCACCCCGAAAAGGCCCGCCAGGGCGGTGATGACACCGATAACAGGAAAGCCGAAGATGAGGGCCGCCAGGTCTTCAACGGTGCCGAAGTGCCCCACAAAGTAGGAGTTCACCACATTGTAGATGGAGGTAATCGCCAGGCCGGTGGCCATGGGGATGCCCAGGGCCAGGAGGGCGCGCATGGGCGGGGCTGATTTGAGGTAGTAGATGTTTCTTTCGTCGCCGGATTCGAGGATTTCGGCCGCACGCGACGCAGGGGTGTTGTCGGTTGTTTCGTGCACGCGCGCCTCTTCCTTTGTGCTCGTTTCCGTGCGTGGGGTGTGGTTGTTTGCCTCGCTCATCATACCTCTATTGACGCGGCAGTAACGAACACCGCCTAAACCTTATGGTGTTTCGCTGCTGCAGCGCCTGTTGGCGGCGGTGAGGCTAGGCTTTTGCGGGGTCTTTCACTGCAGCGGTCTCGTTCGCTGCCGTGTCCTTCACCTTGGTACCGCCGGTTGCGAAGAAGAGGATCACACCCAGCACGCACGCCGAGATCTGGGTGAAGGGGAACGCCCAGGTGAGGCCGTCGAAGCCGAACCACATATTGCCGAAGATAACCGCAGGGAAGAAAAGCAGGGCAATACCCAGGGTCATGAGCGTGGCGGGCAAGCCTTTACCGGCGGCCTGGAACCACGAGACGAACACGATGCTCACGGCGTTGAAAACGGCGGCAAGCATGAGCGCGATCAGCACTTTCTCGCCGGTGGCGACCAGCGAGGAGTCGCCCACGAGCTCAAGAAGCTGGCGACGGAATATCAAAACGGGGGTGGTGAAGATAATGGAGGTTGCCACCGATACCATTGCGGCGGTTTTCAGCGCAGAACGCACGCGGTCTCGATTGCGAGCACCGTAGGCATAGGCGAAGAGCGGAATACCGCCCATGCAAATACCCATACACAGCATTTCAGGTACTATGTTCAGACGCATCGCCAGCCCAAAGGCGGCCACAGAATCGTCACCGTATCCTGCAGCAATATTGTTGAGCACCAGCGCAGAAACGGTCAGGCTTGCACTCTGAATCAGTTCGGCGGCACCCACGGCGAACACGGGTTTAATAATGTCGCCGGCGATCACAAAATCGCTGGGTTTCCAGGAGAAGTTGGGGCTCTTGCGAATAAGGAACTGCAGGTAGTACACCATGGATGCGGCGTTTGCGGCGAGCATCGCCCAACCGGCACCGGCGATACCCCAGCCGAGAACCGCAATCAGCAGAACATCGAAAATTGAGTTGATGACGACGCCCCAGATAATGCCGTACATGGACTGTTTGGCGTAACCTTCAGAACGCACCAGCTGTTCCAGGGTAAACATGCCGACCGAAAACGGCGCACCCACAAAGAGCAGGTGCACGAAGGTTTTGGTCGGCTCAAAGGATGACCCGGAGGCGCCCATCAGGCCGGTAACTGGGTCTGCGAACAGGAACCCGGCAATAGCGACCACCACACCGCAGGCGAGCGCAGAGTACAGGGCGAATGAGGTTACGTTGCGAATACGTGCCTTGTTGCCTTCGCCCAGCAGACGCGACGCCAGGGTTGATGAGCCCAGACCGAACACACCCGCAATCGCCATGATGATAAAGAAAACAGGTACGCCGTATCCGGTGGCGGCGAGCTCTTCGACGGTGCCGTAGTGCCCCACAAAGTAGGAGTTAATGACGTTGTAAATGCTGGTGATCGCCAGCCCTGCTGCCATGGGGATACCCAGGGAAAGAAGCGCTGTGAAAACGGGGGCATCTTTGAGTAGGTAGATGTTTTTGGGATCGTCCATATTGGGCATCCCGGGGCCTGCATCAGGTGCGGGCACAGCCGGGATGGCGCCAGTGGTGGAGGGCACGGTGCCTGTCACCGCTGGAACTGCACCGGTGACGGGCGGGTTCGCCTTGGACGGTGCTGCTGTGCCAAGTTTTGCGGCTGCGTTGGGGTTGTCTGCCGCGCCGGTATTTTCGGGCAGGGCGTGTGTAGGTTTATGTGTCATGAAGATGCGTTTCTTGGTCTGTGGAGTGCGCCCGTCTCTGAGGCGGCATGGCTCAGGTAATATCGGTCAGCGCTACATGCCGATGCGGGCAGGGGACTCTATTGTACCCATTTCCTGTTGAGAAGTAAGCTCTTCCTCCCACCGTTTTTCCTCCCGACCCTCTCCCCTGCTTCCCTCTCTCATCTCCCGCGCAAAAAGGCTCTTTATGTGAATAAAGAGAGTTTTTCAACGCTTTATTCACATAAGGAGCCTTTTTACATGCTAACGCTTTTAAAAGGGCATATTTTCTGTGTAAAGCATGCGGTAAAGTTATTAGTGCCCTCTTCCCGGAATGAGTCACCGGCACATTTCGTAGATAGTTCATTCCGTGATGACTCTCGGGGCGGATGAGCTGGAGCACCGCAGATTCCGAGCGCGCGAGGCACCAAATCTGCGTGCGGAAGGCGCGCAAGCGCGAGTAGACATGCCTCTCTACGAACTAGTAGAAACGGCTCAAGCGATCCTTATCAGCTACATCCTGGTTGATGGATCGGCTCAAGCCGTTTCACATATTGTAGGCTTTATCTCAGCTTGGCTTAAGAGCCTGAGGTAACAACCTGCTCACAAGGAGGAGCTTAGTAATTCCAACTTACTGGGCTCCTCCGCTATGAGTGTATCCTATGAAATATGGTTCCAGCTTAGCACACTGCCTCAGTACCATCGGGCTTCTGAGTGTTCCTTATACCCAGCAATTCTTGGTTTCTTAGGCAAGAAACTCGGGCAGCTTTTGTTCAAGCTCGGCGCAGGCACGCTCAACAGCGACGTCTGGGCCAATATTTGGATCCATGGTGCCTTCGGCACGCACAATATCGGTCGAATCGAACCCGAGCATCCCAAATGCGGTCTGCAGGAAGGGGTACGATTGCTCCCACGGTGCCAGCGGACCGGTGCTGTATACGGAGCCGCTTGACTGCACGAGCAGCGCTTTATGCCCGCCCATGAGACCCTGCGGGCCCTCCCGAGTGTACTGGAAGGTCTGCCCCGGCACGATGATGTTGTCCAGGTAGTCTTTCAGGCGTGAGGTCACCGTGAAATTGTGCATGGGCATGGCGATAATCACCCGGTCGGCCGCCTTGAACTGTTCGAGCAGCTCGGCATTGCGCGCAAGAAAATGCTGTGCGCCCTTGCTCAACTCTGCATCTTTACCATCCCCACTGTATGCGCCGTTAAAGACCGGCAGAGTCTCGGCAGTAAGTTCGGGAATATCCGCGTTGTAGAGGTTCAGCACGGTTGCATCCGGCAGTTTCTCGGTCAGGCAATCGACGAGGCGGTTGGTGCAATACGCGGTTTTATTCTGGGGATCCGGGTGGGCGTTAATAATAAGGGTCTGCATGGGGTCTCCTGGTGATTGAATAAGATATTGCAGAATTTACAAAAATCCGGGATGGATATTTCTATCGTAGATTGGGTGTAACGCTGGTATCAATGCTGAGTACTGGCAAAGTTATGGAATAACGCTTTATGACGCAATATTTCTTCTAGGGATATCCCTAGTGCGCGTGAAAAGAATTTAAAAATGGAAGAATCACATTTTTACGCATTCTCCAGAATCACACGAAATTTCCTTGTAAAGCATGCGGTAAAGTTATGAGTGCCCTCTTCCCGGAATGAGTCACCGGCACAGTTTGCAAATTTACATTCCGTGATGACTCTCGGGGTGGGGAGGAGGTGAGTAGGAATGCTGTTCTACGAGATAGTAGAAACGGCTCAAGCGATCCTTATCAACTACATTCTGATTGATGGATCGGCTCAAGCCGTTTCACATATCGTAGGCTTTATCTCAGCTTGGTTTAAGAGCCTGAGGTAATACCCTACTCACAGAGAGGGGCTGGTAGTTGGCGCTACCGGCTCCTCTTGCCTATAACAGGCATCCAGTTTGCAAATATGGTTCCAGCTTAGCACACCGCCCCTTACCCTCGAAGGCTGTTCTTCTGTAAGGAACCCGCGTAAATTCTCACTGATAAAACGTCATATACCTGTATATACTGGTAAACCCTTGACTTCAGGGAGGCCAACCGCGCAGAATCGCATGTACCTTTCGGGTAACGTTGAGACGAGGAGCAAGAAGTGTATAGGCGCATAGTGGCAAATAAAATACGCGCTACTTTCCAAGAAATTAACGCCGGAAACTATCAAGCGATGATTGATTCGTTGGCGGATTCTTTTCAATACCGATTTCATGGCAGTCACGCTCTAGGCGGCACCCGCACGAGTAAAAAGACCATGATCCTGTGGTGGGAACGTGTGAATCGTCTGTTGCCGGGTGCCCATTTTGACGTTCAGGATATTCTGGTCTCGGGTTACCCGTGGCGCACGCGTGTGGCAGTGCTGGCGCGGGTGAATGGCGATCTACCCGGTGGGGAGCGTTACCAGAATACGGTGTTTCAGTTTTTCACGCTCGTGTGGGGTAAGGTTACGTCGATAGAGACCTGCGAGGATGTGCAGATCTTGGAACGTGCCCTGAGCATCGTAGCGGATAACGGGCAGGAGGAGGCTCTGGCGGAACCGCTGGAGGATTAGAGCACGCAGGTTCGCTACACCTTTTCCTTCAGCTCTTTTTCGCATCCTCCAGCACCCGCATCAGCTCGGCGAGGCCTGCATCCAGCTGACGGCGTGTCTCAGCGGGCAGCTTTTCCAGAATACGCCGCTCGTTTTCCACGTGTTCGAAGACGACTTTTTCCACCAATTCACGCCCGGCGCCCGTTAGCTTCACGAGCATACTGCGGGCATCGTCCGGATTGGGGATGCGCTCAACCCACCCCCGCTTCTGCACCTTCTGCAGGCGGGTTGTCATAGTGCCCGAAGTAACCATAAGCGAGGCAAAAAGCTCGGTTGGGGTCAGAATATAGGGCGCACCCGCGCGGCGTAATGTCGCCAACACGTCAAAGGCGCCATTACTGAGATCATGGGCGGCAAAAACCTCGTCAAGGCGCGGCGCGAGCAGGATGGAGCATCGCCTAAGACGGCCAATCAGGGCCATATTTTCAGAAGCCAACTCGGGGAGTTCACGTTTCCACTGATCAATAATGACGTCCACGGCATCGGGGTGGGTACTGCGGGAACGGGCGCTCGACATATTCCTCCTAGAGTCGGCTCACTACTATTTTATCTTGCTTTCAAGACAAAAAGCGATTAGGATTTATCTTGAACTCAAGGCATCTATCCGACTGCGAAGAACTATGAAAAACCGTCTTCCTCTGCTGATCATCACGGCGTTCGTCCCCATGGTTTGGGGATCAACCTACCTCATCACCTCCGAGTTTCTGCCGCCCAACCGTCCCTTCACCGCCGCACTGATCCGCGTGCTGCCAGCAGGGTTGCTGCTACTGCTCATCACCCGAGAGTTCCCGCTCAAGAACGAGCTGGGCCGAATTATTCTTCTCGGCATCCTCAACATCGGCCTATTCCAGGCAATGCTGTTCGTCTCTGCATACCGCCTGCCCGGCGGACTGGCGGCGATTCTCAGCTCAACACAAACTATTTTCGTGCTCGTCCTCACCCGAACAGTTGCTAAGAAAGCGACTCCCGCATCGGCATGGCTTGCCGCACTTATGGGCATTATCGGCATTATTCTGCTGGTCGCATCCCCCAGCACCACCTTCGATGTGATTGGCATTCTCGCGGCGCTCACCGGGGCTGTCGCCATGGCGTGCGGAATTTTCTTCACCTCCATGGGCACATCGTCTCTCTCGACTCTCGCCATGACAGGATGGCAGCTGCTCGTGGGCGGAATATTCCTGCTGCCCATCGCCCTGCTGACCGAGGAACCACTGCCGCCGCTCACCGCCGCAAATATCGGTGGATACGCCTTCCTCTGCCTGGTGGGCACAGCGCTCGCCTACTGCGTGTATTTTCATGGGCTCTCGAAGCTGCCGCCCGCCGTGGTCGCATCCTTAGGCCCGCTCAGCCCGGTGACCGCGTTTATTCTCGGCTGGATTTTCTTGGGGCAAAGCATGACGCCGCTGTCGATGCTCGGCTTCGTGCTGGTACTGGCCTCAATAGTGGGGGTACAGCGCGCCATGATGGGCGCGCGGAAAGCGGCTCTTTCTCACACAAAATAGTTTTCCCGCCGCCCCACACACGACATAAAAAGGCTCTTGATGCGCATAAGCACCAAGAGCCTAAGGTAATTGTTCTACCCGTAGAGAGGAGTTGGCAGGTAGCACTACCAGCTCCTCTCGCCATAAGGCGTATAACTCATAAAGATAGAACCAGCTTAGCATACCGCCTCAGCGCGCCGATTAGCTGTCAGTCGTCTTAGGGGGCTCAGCATCATTCTCGGCTGTTTCCGCTTTGGTTCCGGCCGCTTGTGAGTTCCCCTCAGCACGGGCTTTCTCACGTTCCGCTGCTTCTCGTTTAGCTTTTGCCTGGGCATACAGTTCAGCTGAAGAACGATTAATGCCCGTGCCCTGCCCCAGTGACGGGTCGTTTGGGCGGTCCACCAGAATCAAGGTTGCGCACACCACCAGGGTCACGATAAACACGGCACCCCCCACACCCAAAGCCAGACCGATATTCGGCTTATTATGGGTGCCTCCGGTTGCAAAAACGAACACCGCAAAGAATGCCGCGAGCGCAAGCGCAGCAGCAATAATCAGCGGCCCTTTCACTTGGGCTTTGAGCCCCCGCGGGCGGTCTTCAGCCACGAACCCTCCTTTTGTGTGCGTCTAAACCAGTGTACGCGTCCACGGTTCCGCACCCATTATCCAGCGCCAACATTACGCCCCGGGCGTGCCTTCGGTACGTGCACCCAGGGCACCAACCAGCAGGAAAACACCCGCTATGAGCGCCCCGCCGCCGGTGATTCCCAGCACCGCTTTCGGCCCGATGTTCGCCATGAACGGTACGGCGAGTGCGGCTGCGAGCATCACCGTGCCCTCCAGCACCCAGTCACGCGCCGCGGCGATAACGGAGCGGTACCGCGCCCCCAGCAGGCCCTTCAGAAGGGCGCCAAGGCCAATACCGCCGCAGGTGGCCAGCAGGATTGGGGCAGGTGCATCAGGCTGGGCAATTAGTAACGCCCCGGAAGCGGCCTGCACGAGCGCAACCGAGATGAGCGTGGCACTGGTGGCCGGGCCGTAGCGTGTTCCACGTGAAACCCACCAGTGGGAGGCTCCGAGGGCAAGCATCAGCCCTCCAATGAGCAGCCTGTCGGTACCCCAGTCGGGGGTTTGAATAAAGATGGTGCTCAGACCAAAAAGCAGGTAGATGACTGCGTGCACGGCAAGTGCGCCCCGGCCCGATGCGGTGGCGCGGGTGGGTGAGCCGGGGGCCGGTATCTGCGGTGTGTGCTGCTGCGAGGTGGCTGGCTTATTACTCACGCATACCAGCATACCGTGCACAGAACCGCGGAGCACGACTACCAGTGTTTGCGTTACTCCAGCTCAACCGGGCCGAGCACGCGTATCTCCTCAATATCCAGGATTTCCTGAATGGCGTGGAGCACGTTCATATCGATTGTGCGCTCATTACGCAGGCGCTTGAGCACGCTGCGTTGCTTCTCCAAATGCCGCAGGCGCAGCTCTTTCTCAAGGTCGCTCGCTTCAATAATGCGGTGGGCTTCTTCCGGCGCGTTCGCACCGTGCTTACGAATGGTGTGCAGGTTGCGGTACATACTCGCGTTGTACATCTGTTCTTCGGCAATGCGGTCGATAATTTCCTGCGGCGCACTAATTTCCTGGCCGATCTCAGTCACAGAGTCGAAGGACTCGGCAATGATCGTGCGCACCGCTTCATTAATCTCGTCTTCTTCGCTGGTATCAACCGGAATTTTCGCCCACTTGATAACGAGCGGCAGGAGCATCCCCTGAACCACCATCGACAGAAGAACCACGCCCGCAACAATAAAGATAATAAAGTCACGCCCGGGAACATCAGTCGGCACGGAGAGAGCCACCGCGAGGGAAACACCGCCGCGCAGCCCCGCAAAGGTGCTCACCACACGACCACGGAAGGTTGTGCGCAGCCGCCTCTGCTTTTCTGAACGGTCAAGGGCACGAATAATACCGATCGTGACGTGCAGGAAGATGAAACGCGCCGCAATGGAAACGAGCCATGCCACCACAATCACGGCGAGTGCAGAAGCCCACGCATAGTTGTATTCGTGGATGACGCCTTCCATATGCTCGGTGGCGCTGGGCAGCTGCACACCCACAAGCACGAAGAGCGCACCGTTCATGACATAGGAAACAAACGACCAGATGGGCAGACCGTAGAAGCGGTTTTGGGGTTTGATGGTATCCGGTCCGCGGTAGGTCAGGTAGAAGGCGGCGACCACCACGGCTACCACTCCGGAACCTTTCATGCCTTCAAAAGGCTCGATCTCTTCAGAGAGGAAGAAAGCAATAAACGGTATGGTGAACATGAACACGCTGAAGTTCATGGGGTTGCCGATATGTGCACGCAGCTTATTCGCACCCCACCCAACGGCCAGGCCAACGAGAGTTCCAATCAGGAACGAGAAGAAGAACATTCCGGATGCGGTCCCCAGAGCCAGCTCATGACCGCCCGCAAGCTGTAGGGCGAGCGCGAAAAGAACTAGGGTGGTGCCGTCGTTAATGAGTGCTTCCGCTTTGAGGGTGGTAATGGAGGCTTTGGGGAGTTTGCCGTTGAGCGTTGCCACAGCCACGGCATCGGTGGGGGCAAGCGCCACACCGATAATCAGCGCCACATGCCACATGTAGATACCCATGAAGGTGTGGAGTACCCAGGCGATAACGAACGCCGTAAAAATTACGAGCACCGTGCCCGAGAGCAGAATGCCGCGCAGACGGGCACGTACCTCACGCCAAGAGGTGTTTCGGGTCTCCCAGAACAGCATCACGGGCAGGAAGATTTCGAGAATCACGTGCGGGGGCAGCCCGGCCTCACGCACCTCGTGCATGGCGTGAACGGGGATGAGTGCCAGCACAAGCCCCATGAAAATGAGCATAATGGCGGGGGTTATTCGTATTTTATGGGCGAGGATATTACCCAGAAGAATTGCCAGCGATAGGGCAATGATGACTTCAAGCAAACTGGTGTGTTCCTTTGTGCTTTGGATGTGGTGGCTGGTTCATGGTGTTCGGGTGAGGCGCGTATCAATAAACCCCAACCCCAGCCCCTAACCTTAGCACTGAGCACACCGTTAAAATAGGGTTAGACCGGCTCTAATGTGATGCACGCAATAGTATGGGCAGTTAGGCGCATGAGGCTCAACTACCCGATGTGCAAGCACGGCAGATGGGCACTATGCAACGCCTTGCTTACTCCACTACCGGCCGTTGGTGGGGGTCACGGTACCCGGCCACAGCACGAAATATGACGATTCATGTCGCGCAGACACAAAGATGCGCGCCCTGCGGCAGAAAATCCGTCACGGGGCGAGCGTACATACACCAAACGTGAGAAAATGGGGGCATGACTGAACAGACTAATTCCCCAGTAACTGGCTCCCCGCTCGTGAAGCGCGGGCTTGCCGACATGCTCAAGGGCGGCGTCATCATGGACGTCGTCACCCCCGAACAGGCCAAGATCGCCGAAGATGCTGGCGCCGTCGCCGTCATGGCGCTTGAGCGCGTACCCGCCGATATTCGTGCGCAGGGCGGCGTGGCCCGCATGTCCGACCCCGACATGATTGAGGGCATCATTAACGCCGTCTCGATTCCCGTGATGGCGAAGGCGCGCATCGGGCATTTTGTTGAGGCACAGATTCTTGAAAGCCTCAAGGTGGATTACATCGACGAGTCAGAGGTGCTCTCCCCCGCCGATTACGTGAACCACATTGACAAGCACCAGTTCACGGTGCCGTTCGTATGTGGCGCCACCAACCTGGGTGAGGCGCTGCGCCGTATCGCCGAGGGTGCTGCTATGATCCGCTCGAAGGGTGAGGCTGGCACCGGTGACGTCTCGGAGGCGACCAAGCATATCCGCACCATTAAGCGCCAGATCGCCGAGCTGCAGGGCCTGTACAGCACCATGCCCGACGAGCTGTACGTGAAGGCGAAAGAACTTGCCGCCCCCTACGACCTGGTGCTCGAAGTTGCGAAGACCGGTAAGCTGCCCGTGGTCATGTTTACCGCCGGTGGCGTGGCAACCCCCGCCGACGCCGCCATGATGATGCAGCTGGGCGCGGACGGCGTATTCGTCGGCTCCGGCATCTTCAAATCCGGCAACCCCGAGGCACGCGCCAAGGCCATCGTGAAGGCGACCGCATTCTACAACGACCCCGACAAGGTGGCGGACGCATCGCGCGGCTTGGGCGAGGCCATGGTTGGCATCAACGTTGCCGATCTGCCCGCGCCGCATCGCCTGGCGGAGCGCGGCTGGTAAGTATAGGCCGCCGCGTGGCGAATGCGCGCTCGCCGATCGATATATTCGGTTCAGGTGAGGGCGCCCGGCCAAGGCGTGCAGGGGGTGAAGCTCGGTGCGGGCTTCGCCCCCGACTCTGTTCAGAGGCGTTATCCGCTCGGGTGAGTTTGGTGCTCTCAAACACAGCCCGAAACCCAACGTTCTACATTGTGTGCGCAACCTCGTGTTGCAGAAAGATAGGCTCATGAGCGAGACTGAGGTTCTTCCCCCGGCTGCCCTGCCCGGTGCGGGCAAAACCGTGGGTGTTTTGGCACTGCAGGGCGGCGTTGCCGAACACGCGCGCATGCTCGAATCACTGGGAGCGCAGGTGGTGCTCGTCAAAAGTGCCGAGCAGCTGGCGAACCTGGATGCGCTGGTTCTGCCCGGCGGCGAATCTTCCACGATTGACAGGCTGACCCGGATTTTTGGTCTGCGTCAGCCGTTGATTGAGGCGATTTCGGGGGGCTTGCCAACCCTGGGAACCTGTGCCGGGCTGATTATGCTCTCGACTGTGATTGACGATCCAGCTCCGGGACAGCAGTCGCTCGGTGTGTTGGATGTTTCGGTTGGGCGTAACGCCTTCGGCTCACAGGTCGATTCGGCGCAGGTTCATCTGTCGTGGCTTACACCCTCAGGTGAGGACGTCGTGATCGATACGGCGTTTATTCGCGCCCCGATTGTGACCCGCGCCGGTGAGGGCGTGCAGGTGGTGGCGCATCATGAGGGCAAGATTGTGGGTGTGCGCGCCGGGAACATTATCGGCATTTCTTTCCACCCGGAAGTCACCGGCGATACCACCGTGCACGAGGAGCTGCTCTCGCTAATTCGGTAGGCTCTCTCCCGCCTCTCCCCGGGTATAAAAATAGAGTCTTTATGTGAATAAAGCGTACTTTTCACCGCTTTATTCACATAAAGGCTCTTTTTATGGGGGCAAAAGTTATCGGGACCTATCGGGGGTTATCAGGGTTTTTAAGATAAGTCCCGATAGGTTGAGATAAGCGGCAAAACTCAGAATGTAGCTGATGAGGATCGACTCAAGCCGTTTCTACTATCTCGTAGAACAGCATTCCCACTGCGCTTGCGCGCCTTCCGCACGCAGATTTGGTGCCTCGCGCGCTCGGAATCTGCGGTGCTCCAGCCGTCTCCACCCTAAGAGTCATCACGGGGGTAAATTTCATAATGCGTGCCGTGTGTTCTACCCCGGTGAAAAGGGTTGATTCAACTTTACCGCATGTTTTACAGGTAAAACTCTCTCATTCCTAGACTTCGCGCCGCATTAGAGTTCAATGACGGTATCGTCCTGCCGGGCGGGCGCATCCTCATCGTGGGTGCTCACCAGCACGATTGCGGTATGGGCCGCTCGCTCAATCAGCTCCCAGACGCGGGCACGGGTAGGCGTATCCAGCCCGGCGGTCGGTTCATCGAGAACCATGACGGTCGCGGGGCTCAGGGCTTTCTGCTCATTCAAGGCTTCGGCCGCCGCCAAAGTACGCGCCAAGGCGATGCGCCTGCCCTCTCCCCCGGACACGCTGCCGCTCTCACCCGCGACGGCGTCATGACATCGAGCACCACTAGAGGTAAATTCGCTTAGCCCCACCGCCTGCAGGTACCGGTCGCATATATGCACCGGAATGTCGCGCCCAAACGCCACATTCTCATGCGCGGTACCAACCAGCAGCACAGCTTCCTGCGGCAAGTAGACAAACCGAAGAGTGCCTTGCGGTGCGCTCATCGACATATAAGCGGGGGTAGTTGTCGCACGCACACCAAGAAGCCGTTCTAAAAGCAAACTTTTTCCCGCACCGGATGCGCCACGCACCCAACATGGGCGTCCCGGCTTCACCGTATGCACACCATAGGATGTTTCACTCAGGTTGCGTGCATCCACGCGGAGGGAAAGTTCACCTGTGGTTACGACATAGTCGATGAGATACCCCGAATTCTCAGCGGCAGGAGTGGCTATTTTATGGTGCGCCTGCCGGTAACGCTCCGCCGAGACCGCGATGGTCGATACCCCAAAGCCGACGGCTTGGAGCGGGCCAATTGCCGCCGCGCACACTCCGATGAGTGCCACCGCAGTACCCGTAATCTGCGCCGGAGAACCTTCACCAAATAATACGGTTTTGAGCACTATTGCGAGCAGACATAGAGACAGCATCGCGCCCTGCCAGGTGTGTAACAACATGGTGTAACGGTAACTTTTGAGAGCTTTTGCTTCTACAGGCAGGCGGCCTTGGGCGTATCGGTCACGCAGAAAGGGAGCCGCCCCAAGGATTCTGCTTTCACGCCACAGGCGGAGCGTGTTTTCCAGGGTGCCGAAACTGCGCATTGAGCCGTCAAAGAATTCGCCTTGAAACTTCTGATGACGCGCAATCAACGGCATGCTTCCAGCCAGATATAGGGCTACAAACCCGCAAAATATGCCTAGCTCCGGCACGCCACCCATCACCAGAATTGAGACAGCACCGGCGATACAACCAACCCCGGCGGGCAGAATTGAGAGGTACAAGGTGGCAAGGGTTTCGCGAATGGATGCGGCCTGCGCATCGACGGCATACGCAATTTCGGAGGCGCCTAGTGTAGCGCGTGCGCGTGGGTCGGCGCCGATGCTGGTGACGAGCGCATCCGCCATATGGTGCGATTGCATTTTCTGCTCGATGAACCCGTAGGCAGGGTAGAAAAGATACCGAAAGCTCTGCCCGATGAGCCACAGAATACTGTAAAGAATCACGAGGATGGCAAGGTTTTGACGCCAAACTTCGGGGTTTTCGAGGGTGCGCTGAACACCATAACCCAGCAGAATGGGGCAGGCGATCAGAGCAAGCGCAGAGATAATGACGGCGGCCAGTACGCTAAGGTTTTTCGGGGATGAGACTCGCCAGGCTAAAGTCATGACGCGAGCACAAAATATAAAATATGGTTTGAGGTATTTCACCGAGTTCTCTTTCTCTCCCACTGTCTGATGCGGCGGGAGAATACGTTGTCGGTATGTGTGCACCTAGGCACGGTATAACGTTATATATCGTACACTTTCCCACATATCGTACGCTTTAACCCTACAAATATGCGGGAAAATGTACAGTTTATGGGTGACAGGGGCACGGCTAAAGCCACCCGTTGTCGCGGGCGATACACCGTGCATGAGGAATACAATATAAAACAGTCCCGCAAAAACCCAAAAGGCCCTGTCACAGGTTATGCCGGGACCAGGTTATTGGTGTGATGACAAGCCCCTGCTGCACCCCTGACGAATGTCACGGGTGCGCCGAAAAACCGCCGTTATGCTACTGGTACCGTCAGTATCCTGCAGCAGATAGGGCACCTTATGAGTACAGACACCGCGCCCGCACTCACCATCAATAACCTCACCAAAACCTTCGGTGCCACCACGGCCAATAGCAATATTAGTGTGCGCCTTGACCCCGGCGAGGTCACGGCCCTCATAGGGCACAACGGCGCCGGTAAAACAACTTTTCTCAACCAAATCGTGGGCCTGACCAAGCCGGATGCGGGCAGCATCAGCTACGGCGGCACGGACCTGATAGCGCATCCGACACAGGCTCGGCAGATATGCGCGATCATGCCGCAGGTAACGTCGTCCCTGGAGGGGGTGACCCCGCGCCAGGCGATAGCGACGGCGGTTCGTATTCGCGGGTTGAAGCCGAAGCAGGCGAAGCGGGCGGTTCAGGAAACTCTCGATACTCTCGATTTAGGGGATTGGGCGGGCAGGCCGGGGCATAAGCTTTCGGGCGGGATTAAGCGCCTCACCTCATTCGGTATGGCGGTTACCGCACCCGCCCCCATCTACCTCTTTGACGAGCCCACGAACGATGTTGATCCGGTGCGCCGTGAACTGCTGTGGAGGATGCTGCGGATGCGCGCCGAGCAGGGTGCCACGGTGCTGATCGTGACTCATAACCTCCTGGAGGTGGAGCGTCACGCCGATAGGTACCTGCTGTTTAACAAGGGGCTGCTAGTTCGTGATGAACCGACAAGCGCGCTGGGTTTGGAGGAAGCAAAAAGTACGCTCTCCATCACGGCTACCCCGGAGTTCCTTCAAGAACTTAGCAGCGTGCTAGATGTAAAAATATCCCCTTCACCAGGGAATATATCAGATACGGAATATATTGAGAAGCGTGCAGAGGGCGATTTCACTATCCCCCAGGAGTTTACCGTCACCCTGAGTACCGACGAGCTTGAGCTGGCCTTACCCCATGTACTTTCAGGAATCCGTGCGGGATGCGTCGAAAGCTATCGCATAGGCTCGGCGTCTTTGGCCGATAACTATGAGGAGATGATTAACCATGACTAGCACCCTCGTGCCCTCACGAATTTCGACGGTACGTGCCACGGTCGAGCTAATCCGCTGGTCACTGATTCGTAACGCCATCAACGCGCCGCTTTTTGCGGTGGTGCAGGCCCTTTTCGCCTTTGCGCTTCTTTACGGCATCTCGGTCTTCATGCCGCATCTTGACCGGAATTCTGCAGAATATCTGGCATCCGGCACGGTAACGGTGACCCTCATTTCTATGGGGTGTGTAATAGCTCCCCAGATTATCGTTACCACTAAGACGAACGGCATGTTCGACTATCAGCGGTCCCTTCCGGTTCCGCGCCTGGCGATTCTGGCGGCTGACATACTCGTTTGGGCGGTTCTCGCGATTCCCGGCATTATTGCGGGCGGTGTAGCCGCGAAACTCAAATTTGGTTTTGATGTGAACCTGAGTATCGGCGCTATTGCCGTTGTGTTCGCGCTTCAAGTTGTTATGGCGGTATTAGGGTTTATGCTTGCGTACTGGATTCCGGCGTCACTTCTGACGATCGTGACACAGACGATTGTCTTCATGGTTATACTGTTTGCGCCGATTAACTACCCGCCCGAACGGCTGCCCGAGTGGTACGCGCATGTTCATCAGTTCCTGCCATTCGCGCCTGCGGCAAACCTTATGAGGGCCACCCTCTTCAACATCGGCCCGATACAGATCCTGGACGTAATAGTCGTCGGTTTCTGGGGCCTTCTGGGATGCGCATCCGCACTGTGGGCACTGGCCCGCAGGGACTAGCAGTGGTGGTGTGGCCGCTCTTCACACACAGGGTCTACTGAAGGTATAGGTACTATTTCTGCGGCAAAAACAACATTAATCTATGAGGGTTATTCATTTGGGTGGTTTTGTATCCAGAAAAACAGTGCCCGCACCACCGAGAACACTCTCCGGTACGAGGTGAGGGGTCTGCGGAAGGTACTAGAGAGTACCCGCCAACACTTGAAGTGTGCGATCACGCGTTCGATGACGACCCGGTGGTGATTGATGTGCCGGTTCAGGTGTTTCTCGTCGTCGGTGAGTTCTCCGCCGGGTAGTTTCTTCACCGGGGTGATCAGGTCTAGTCCTTGGTAGCCCTTATCGGCCAGAGTATCGTGCGGGTCTAAGAATCTGTCCAATCCGTGCCACCGGTACGCAAACGTGTCGTGGTGTGCCCCGGGTACGGGGTAGGTGATCACCAAGGGTACACCATCTAGAGTGCAGATAATCTGGTGGTTGAATCCAGCACAGTGGTGTTTACCGCTGTATAGGCGCATTCCTGGACCATGCCAGTTGTAGGTGGGCACGAGGGTGCCGTCGACGATCACGGTCCCAGAACTCTGCAGCAGGGTTTCAGGTATGGGCGGTACTGCTGGGGCTAAGACGTGTAGCAGTGCTGTTTCTATCGTGTTCAGGATGCGGCTGATCGTTGGTTGAGAAACTCCGAAGTCTTCGGCTAAGAACTCTTCGGTCTGGTTCTGGCGTAGATACAGCAGGGTGGCTTTCAGCCCCTGGGTGAGGGTGAGTTTATGAGGTTTAGTGTTCGGAGTATTCCAGGTGAGGGTGTTGGTCAGGAGTGCTAGGAGGGTCGTGAATTGTGCTGGTCTCAGGCCGGTGGTACGGTGAGAAGGCAACGGTTCCTACCTGTGCGTGTATGGTTGGTGGTTGGTTTTGGTATTTCACCATCATACGTGGACAAGAGGTGAGGGGTCGTTGTTTTTCTGTGTGGTGAAGAGTGGTTAGGCGGTTGGGGTGTCACGCCCCTAATGAATAACCCTCATAGATGGACGGACTCAAGCAACTATTCGCAATCATTTCCTTCGGTATTCTAGACAGGTAAGAAGTCGCGTGAAAGTCATTACCATGGACATGTTTAGTCCCTACTACGATATTGCTAGAAAATTTTTTCCAAATGCTAAAATCGTTCTCGATCGCTTTCATATTGTCCAGCATCTCAGTCGAGCAATGAATCGCGTACGCATCAAAATTATGAATCAGTTTGATAGGAGAGCGCACGAATATAAAGCACTGAAACGTTACTGGAAACTCATTCAACAGGATAACTATACGCTGAGCAGTAAACGATTTTATCATCCAACATTTCGGCCGCATTTAACCAATAAAGAGATTCTCGAAAAACTTCTCTCTTACTCTCAAGATCTTAGAGATCACTATGAACTCTATCAGCTTTTACTCTTTCATTTTCAAGAGAAGCACGCTGACTATTTCTTTGAATTGATCACAGAGTCCATTTCTTCTGTGAATCCTATCTTCCAGACCATTTTTAGGACCTTTTTGAGGGATCAGGATAAGATCATTAATACACTTGAACTTCCCTACTCAAACGCAAAACTTGAGGCCACAAATAACCTCATCAAAGTCATTAAGCGAAATGCTTTTGGCTTCCGGAACTTTGAAAATTTTAAAACGAGAATTCTCATTGCTTTGAATATCAAAAAGGAGAGAACCAATTTGGTCCTCTCCAGGTTGTAACTTTTTATCAACCCACTACAGTTGACAAAAAGCCTAAAAATCTATTTTATCTATCATCTACTCCACCCCGCTGATACCAGTATAGCAAAAAAGAGGGCGATTGCCCTCTTTCGACATCTATTTTTGTTCAGCAATTTCTAAAAAGACTTGTTTGAAATCCTCATAAATCTTAAAAGCTGTTTTTAAAATATCTTCCAATTCGTCGTAGTCACTGAAATTGGGCATTTTGATACGATAGTCTGGGTCAATCATCAATCTAGAATAAATTCCCCACGGCATGCCTGCAATTGATTTTTCTTTATCTTTAACAGCCCAAATGAGCTCTACTGTTCCATTATAAAGTACAATATGCAGACCGAACCGATAATCTTCTATCTTTTCATAAAATTTAAAAAATTTCTCTTTGGGGTCAAAACCGGGAATATAGCCAGCCTCTGAAATCATATCCATAACTAACTCACCGTCAAGATATTTTAACGGTGTTTTATTTCTTAATTTCTCCGGACTATATTCTTTTGATAAGGCCTCATAGCGGTTGATGAAGTCAATATCAAGCAGAACTTGTTTAACAATCAAGTTTAGCTCCATGATTATTTATCATCTCCAAACAACTGTACATAATAGGTATGAACAGCTTCGTCTGTCAAATCAACTTCTTTCTCCTGCAAAGCAGTCGTAGCCGCCACTGACAAATCTGAAAACAGAGAAAGATTTTCCTTGTACTGAGTAAAAAACTCTGTTAAGGTCGCTTCATCCACCGCTTCAATCGTCTCGGGTAGATACTTTTCGCCACTTTCGTCGTAGCTTAATTTACAGATATAAGCCACAAAGTCTGCTATGCAGACCCAGACTGACGGAGCACTTTCTTTGTCAAGGTCAAAATAAGTAAGAATATCTTCCTCGTTTATATTTTCCAAGCGGTCATATAAAGCGTCAGGAGACACCGTTTCTTTATCCAAAAGAAAATCTTGCGTCATCTCAAGCGTCTTTTTGACAAAAACAATATCTTCCTTTTTCTTCAAATATGACGGTAAACACTCCGTCAAGATTTGCATGAAGTTTGCTAATTTATAATTTTCCATTTTTCACCTCAATCAACATATTTCCCGTTTTGAACAGTAAAGTTTGATCTTCCTGTCACTCGGACACCTTCAACTTGATTGGAAGATACTTTTATCTTTAAATTTGGGTATCTTTCACTTAGTTGTTTTATTACTCCAGATGCCTTATCGGGATTACCTAAACCACTTAAATAAGTAGGACATACTCCACTTGGATTTGATTGATACAAGTGTAAGACTCCCTTAACTTCTTCGTTTGATAAACCTGCTTTTTCCACAGCTTCAACGAACTCATTTGCCACATCTTCCTCGGCATGACGAGTCGCAGACGCAATTTTACCAGAACTTTTAATCGCTCTATCTGGTTTTAACACATCTAAATCATCTAGACCAGCTTCTTTTCTAACTCTTGGAGAGCCTCCTTTAAATACTATGTCTTCTAGACCTTCTATATCTGTTTTTGCAACAGCAAGTGTGTCAGTTTCTGGAACTCCCCAATCCTCTCGTAAACGCGAAATTTCATCTGGGCCCCAATTTGTATCTTCCTCCTCAACCTTCCCAGCCTTAGTGGCTTCGGTATCCACCTCTTCTGGCTTCTGCACTTTCTTGCCAGCGTCAGGGGTGACTTCGGGTTGTCCCGCTTTGGGGAGGTCGGGCTCTTGCGCCTTGACCTTCGGAACGGCACTAGCACTAGCTGCCGCAGCGTCAATGTCCGGTTTGACCTTGGTTTCCATTTCTGGCTTAATCTTGGTCGGATTGACTTCGGCTGGGCGAGTCACTTCAATGTCTGGCTTCTTGGTCACATCCACTTCTTTTGGACGACTGTTTGGTGACGCCACCTCGCTCGGCTTGAGTTGTTAATCTCGGATTGGATTGTCAATGTACTTGTTTAAAATTTCCATTTTGTTCCCCTACACTTTCCAGTATAACAAAAAAGAGGACTAACGTCCTCTTAAATAAAACTATGACTCCCTGATTTCAGCCAATCCACGAACAATAGCATCTTGAATTAAGTCTAAGGTTGAATTATATCCTTTTGTTTCCTTAAGAATATCTGTCACGTCTTTGACAACACCGTCAACAATGAGAGTAATGCCCTCTACTGTTTCTCCGCTATCGCCCTTTTCAAATTGTTCTGTCATCATTGTCATTTTCATTGATTTATCGGACATTCTTTTCCCCTTTCTTTCTATTTCTAGTCATAAAAAGATTATTTATCCTCAATAATAGAAATATACTCACTAGGAATTGGCTCAGAAAGCCATATATCTTCATTCCCAATATAAAATTTTACACCATTTTCCCAAGCAGACTGGGCAGCAACTTCTAAAATGATAGCTCTGTCATCTCTTCTCAAAGCTACCTGCTTTGCTGTACTCACATCAGAAGACAAATGAACATACTGCCTTTCTTTTGGAATTAGCCCAGTTTGTAAAATCTGATTTAAAAATCTTTGAACTGTTCCATGGTATAAAACTTTCGGTGGTTTATTGGCTGTTTTAGATAATTTGTCTTTTATTGAATGTCCATAAAAAGCCCTAATCTTTTCACCTTTTATTTCATGACGCTTTTTGTCAGATAGTTCTATCATTGTTTCAAGGTCATCTCTTGTAAGTCCTTTCCATAAAGGAGTTTCTGATAATTTATGTATTAAATCATCAACTGAACACCACCCCTCCGAGTCCAGCTTTATACCATATTTATCTGGATTATGTCTTAATATATAGGATACTTCTCTACTAAGTTTTGTATAATCAAACAAGCCTTTCCACCTCAAAACTATCAGCAATTATTTGAAAGAAACCTGAGCCGTCTAGGTAAAAAGCATAATGATTAGGAGACCAAAACGCATAGTCCCTTTCATTTGTTTCTTTTAACTCCGCTAATCTTTTAGAATTTTCAATTTTAATGACTGTATCATAAGAACCCTCTGTTATTCCAAATTTTGAGGATGTCCGAGTAAATTCCAAGACTGATTGAAATTTTAGTAGAACTTCACTAAATTGTTCCTCATCATCATAACCTGAAATCCGAATTGCAACCTCCAAACCTGTTATTTGAATTTCAGGCTCTTTTTCTAAATTTGAAGAAAACATAGGTAAAACATATTCTGTTTTGTATGTCATATTTATTATCCTTTTCTGTTACTTGGTCTAACTTCTTTAATACCTTCTGAAGTGAGTTTGTTTCTTTGTAGTTGTCCGTCAAGCAAAGTCTCGTGTAACTTTTCTCCCGTCCTATCAATCGTATGCCAATCACTCCTAGGAATACCTGATTGAGTTAAAGCCTGTGATGTACGAGTATTCAATATCAAAGTATTTCCATCACGATTGATATATTCAACCGGTAAGTCTTTAATATCTATTTTACCCGATTTTATTGCATCAACTAAATCATCAATTGTTTTTATAGGTTCCCCTGCTAATTCAGAATATATTTTCTGTCCTTCTTGACTGAACGAGTGACCATATGTCTTTTGTGCATAATTTGCATCTTCCGACATTCCTATACCAGCCTTAGTTGCTTCGGTATCCACCTCTTCTGGCTTCTGCACCTTCTTGCCGGCATCAGGAGTGACTTCGGGTTGTCCGACTTTGGGGAGGTCGGGCTCTTGCGCCTTGACCTTCGGAACGGCACTAGCACTAGCTGCCGCAGCGTCAATGTCCGGTTTGACCTTGGTTTCCATTTCTGGCTTAACCTTGGTCGGATTGACTTCGGCTGGGCGAGTCACTTCAATGTCTGGCTTCTTGGTCACATCCACTTCTTTTGGACGACTGTTTGGTGACGCCACCTCGCTCGGACGAGCTTGGCTGACCTCCGGTTTCACCGTCTTGCCTGTATCAATCTCGCTCGGCTTGCTGTTGGTCTTATCCACCGCTGGACGGCTTGGATTGTCAATCTCGGGTTTCGCCGTTTTAGTGGTATCAATTTCTGGCTTCTTACTTGGACCAGTTATCTCTGGACTGCTTGCACGGTCAATCTCAGGCTTGCTTGTCTTCGTCACATCAAGCTCTGGCTTCTTGCTTGGACTTGGTATTTCTTGATGTTGGGGCGTCTGAATCTCTGGTTTTGGCTTCTTGCCTGTACCAAGCGTAGACGGATCCACATCTGTGTCCGCATGGGTCTTCAAGCCTGCATTGCCCGCTGGCAGATCCACACCTTTCCCACTACTTGGCAAGTCCACATCAGCTCCACTGCCACCCTTGCCAAATCTTGCTCGGGCTTTATTGCCTAAGACATTCGAGACATGACCAATCGCACGCCCTATTCCAAATTGGAGTGCTGCGCCCAAGGGGTCATCCTGCATTGCAGACACCGTATGGACGACGTCATTGGCATCATCGGCATAATTGACAACCTTGCCTACCGTCTGTACCGTCGTAGAGGCGGCTTTCCCTGTCTTGGCAAGCACGCTGGCATAGGTCGCAAAGCCACCGGTCGCTGCCGTCAAGACTGCGTCCACACCTGCCCAGATACGCTCCCCGTCAGTCAGCCGTTTCCCCGAAATGGTCTCCCCGCTAACCGCCTGATAACCGCTATCTGCCACCAGGTAAGCTGTCCCTGCTCCGATAAGGATAGGAGCGAGTGTGCCTCCGCTCAGGACACTCCCCGCGATAATGGCACCCACTGCTATCAATTTCAACCCACTGCAACCAGCCCTTGTTGTTCTCCTTCCAAGTCGAGCGCGCCCGCTCATACTCGCCGACTTGCGTCGGAAACATGGCTTCCATGAGTTGTTGGTCGCTCAAACCCTTGAGCTTTTCGTACTTCTCATGGTCTTCTTTCTCAATCTTCGCCAAGCCTTCTTTTGCCAGCTTGAGTTTGGCATCGTAGAGTTCCTTGGCGGCGGGTATCGGGGTCTTGTCGCTATTGACAATATCTGAAATACTGTAGTGCTCCGTGGTGGTGTAAGTATGTGAACTAATTGGGCAAAACTGGAATGAGAAGCCAAACGGCGTAAAGAGAGAAATCGCCCCACTTATGAGTAAGTGGAGCGTCTTTTTTATTCTGTTTCCGTTTCTACCTTTTTCGCTTCTTTCTTATCTTTGCCCTTGCGGCGTGCCAAGACATCGGCGTAGTACTTGCGGCTGTTGTTGAGGACAGATAAGGTCTTTTGGTAAATAGCGTCTTCTTTCAACTGAGCTAGAATAGCTACATAGTCGCTTAGTTGTTGGTAAGGAACTGCCAAGTCCTTGCGCAGTTGCTTGGTGTCAAAGCTGACTTTAGCGAGATTTTCTTGTGAGCGGTCAGAGAAGACCTTTTCAAAAGCCGCTTGGCTTTCGGTCAAGTTATTCATAAAGCGCCCAATCCCCAAAGTCTCAATAGCGGATTGGCATTCAGCTTTTCTGAGTTTTTCTAGTAGACTGTTTAACAGCGCGCTTTCTTCTTCATAGGAAACCTTGGTCGCTTTCTTGTACTGGTCGAAAAGCAAGTCTAAAGTCTTATAAGCTGCCTTTTCGTTTTCGCGGCGACTATTGCGATAGGGTTTAATTGCTTCGCGTAGCGCTTGGAAATCTTCATCCCGCAACTGGTCGGCTTCGGTAATCGTGCTGGACTTTTCACTCACCCGAACTTGTCCTAGCGATGCTTGATAAGCAGGCAAATTAGTCTTTAGCTGCCCCAGCAAGTTAGACAAGATTTCTTCTTTCTTGACATCCAAGTTTTCCTTTTCGACATCGTCTAAGAAACGCGCGATAAACTGAGAAAACTCGGCATAGCGTAAACTGCTCGTTTGCAGATTTAATAATGTTTGTTTTGCTGGCATATATCCACCTTTTCTTTTTCATTTTTATCCGATCCCCCTCGGATATGGTCATTACTTTTGAAAAGAGCTTGTCCGACCCTCTGACAGAGTAAACTGGAACAGATTTGCCTCATCTGAGCCTCGGATTGTGCGAATGAGAACAAGGGCAAACAATCTGAGGCTCTGACGGAGTCAATCAGAACTCGGGCACTCTTTCCGAGGGTCAGATTGTCTGAATGAGAACAAATCCACACAATCAGAGGGTTGGTGTGTGCGAATGAGAACACGGACAAACAATCTGAGCCTCTGACGAAGTAAACCAAAACTAGTCGACCCCGTCCGAGGGTCGGACAGAGTAAGCAAGTATGAGATAAAAGCAAATCATGCCTCTCCCAATCTCCCTCAACACTTACTCTTCCCAAAAGTAATAAAATTAGTATAGCATAATATGAAAAGATATCAAGGTAAATTGTATTGAATAACAAAAATACCCCAAATGTTATACTTTTCTTGATTAACATTTAGGGTACCAACAAATTATACTCTCTGTTTTAAAAATCTAATCCAATTATAATCCATTCGTCTACCAAAGCCCAAAAGTCAGACTGCCTTTTAGGAAGTTCTCTTGACGACCATAAATAGGTGTTTCCATTTTCGATGTCTAAAACAACGTATTCCCCCATACCGTTACTGAAAAAATTATAAAGTGGGATTAAATCTATGTCTAACTGTTGCAAATATTCCCAGTCATAATCTGCCATAGAGTTCACATTTTTAAGGTTATCAATCCCCATGCTTTTACTTGTATAATCATAAAAACCGTTGTGGATATGAGTATAGAAATCTGCTATTGATTGTTTTATAGTTGGTGCGTTTTCTCCAAACTTTTGTTTCAGCACCTCAACTGTAACGGGTTGCTTCCCTTCATAATAGATTTCTTCTCCTGTTTGGTAAGTCAAAATCGCATACAAAAGCGAATATTCGCCGTCTAAACAAATCAAGTCTATATTTTTTAAATAATCGCCTAAATAAGAAATTGTGTTTCGCAAATCAGAAGAAGAATATTCTTTCCACACTGAAAGAATTTTTTCTTTTCTTTCTTCCAAACTATCTAACAAAAGTGCTTCTTTCCAAAAATTTGGAATTGGAGCCTCTACAATTTGGCTTTCATCCGTCACAATTTCTACACTTGAACTAGATAAACTATATTCGTTTAAAAAATCTATTTTATTAGTCACTTCTGTTATCCTCCATTTCCTTCTTAATTAAAAAGTACTTCGATATACACACAACACAGAATATTCTCGACGAGTGGGGGTACCACTGGCTTAGAGGAAACCCAACTGGAAATGATGCTGCACGGGTGAAGGTTAGAGAGCAGATAGGTAAATCTGTGTTCGTGTTAGAAGGTTACCCCATCTCCTCAATACATGGATACCCCGATAAGAACGACCTTCATATACATGCAGCAATGGTGAAGCACAATATTGACTACTTAGTCACCAACGACAAAGCTCTCCTGGATTACTGGGAAACGAGCGAAAATACCGACGAACCCTTACCCTATGTAACTATCAGCACTGACGACCTTCTGATGGATTTTGTGGAACCGCATCTCGGTAGGTCAACTCAAGAATCCCTCACATTGTCGTCTACAGACCTCGCAGAAATATATTTATTCCAAGAAAGATATTTCATTAAGAAATATGGTGAAGCAGACTTATGCGGGGCACTTGAAAGAGCTGAAGCTCCTCGTTTTGCTGCTTACTTACGGCGTCATATGCTTCCCCGGCTACCATAAGTATTTAATCCTTCACCACGCACTCATATAGTGCACGGTTTCGGTTGTTTTGTAAGGATGGGAGCATTACAAAAATGCCAAAACCATGCACTATGTTGTGCCGTCATTGCCGCCGCCTGCGCCGTCCCGCTATGCAGCAGTCCGGTTATAGACCCTGTAACCGGTAGAAGCCTTCCACCGCGCGGGTCAGGTACGCCATGTCGTGAACGTGGCACATTTCGCGCGCCGAATGCATCGACAGCAGGCCCACGCCCACATCCACGGTACGCATCCCCAACCGGGTGGCGGTGATAGGCCCGATGGTGGAACCGCACGGCATATTATTATTCGACACGAACTCCTGATACGGCACCCGTGCCGCCTTACATGCCGCCGCGAAAATACCGGCGCCCACCGAGTCTGTGGCGTACCGCTGGTTCGCGTTAATCTTCAGCAGCGGCCCGGCACCGGGAACCGGCTGCACCACCGGGTCGTGGTGGCCCTGATAGTTCGGGTGCAGCAGGTGCCCCGCATCCGCCGACAGGCACACCGAGGAGGCGACAGAACGGCGGTACTGCTCCGTGTTCTCGCCGCGTGCCGCCGACAGCCTCACCAGCACATCTTCCAGGAACGGGCCAGCCGCGCCGCTGCGGGTTTCCGAGCCAACCTCCTCATGGTCGAACCCGGCGAGCATCACGGTGTGGGATGCGTGCTCGTCGGCATTATCGGCCACATACCGCTCCAGCGCGCACAGCCCCGCGTGCACCGACGACAGGTTATCCAGCCGGCCGGAGGCAAAAAACTCGCCGTGCTGCCCAAACCGGCGCCCCGGCTGAGAATCGGCGGTCAGCAGGTCGTAGCCGACCACGGTGGCGGGGTCAACGTCGCCGCCCTCATCGACCGTGTGCCGCCCCAAGTATGCGAGCACATCGTTCTGCCCCGGATCAATACCCCAAATCGGGTACAGGTTGAACTGTTTATCAAGAACCAGTTCGTTCCGTTTATGGTCCAGGTGCGGGGCCAGCTGAGGGATGCGCGCCAGCGGCGGCGTGCACACGTACCGGTCACGCAGGGTGCCGCCCTCGTGCACCGTCAGCCGCCCCGCCAAACGCAGCTCCCTGTCAAGGTACGAGTTCAGCAGCCCCCCACCATAGTTCTCAACACCGATCTGGTGCCAGCCTTTAACCGTGAGCGAAGATTTCGGTTTAACTTTCAGCGCGGGCGAATCGGTGTGTGCACCCAGCACCCGGTAGCCGCTCGCCGCAGACGCCTGACGCCCGCCCGCCCACGCAATAATCGCGCCGTCACGCACCACAAAATGGCGCCCCGTCGCGGCGGAGTCGGGCCACGTCTCAGACTCGGTCAGTTCGGTAAACCCGGCCCCCTGCAGGCGCCGCGCCACGGTGCGCGCCGCCAAGTAAGAAACCGGCGAGTCCTCAACGAACTGTGCTAGGTCTTCGATGTTTTTCACTGCGTCTACACTCATGTTTTAAGCCTACCTTCACGCGAGAGTTTTGGGGTACTAAAAAGCCTCTTCACGTGAGGTAAAAGCAAGAAATGCTGCTTTACCCCGCGTGAAGAGACTCAGACCGAAACACCAGATGATGCATGCGGTGCGCCCGTGTGGGTTCTCAGCCCGCACCAGCACACCGCACCGTGAGCTTTTTTGGGAGGTTACTTCCCCTGCTGCTTCGGCTGTTCCGGCGACTGGGGTGAGTGCCCCTGAGAGGCCTGGGCAGGCGAGAACTGCACGGGCGCGTGGCTCTGCTTCGGATCCTGCACAGTGAACGTGGCAGTGCGCAGGTAGCCGCGGTAGTGCGTGAACCAGCAGATGGCCGCCGTGTAGAGAACCTCGGTGGCGAGCACCATCGCGAAATCGGTGGGAGTGCCGCTGCTCTGCATCTGAAGCGGGTCCGTGTTCGCGAATATACCCATCGCCATCGTTGTTATATTATTCATCACATGCATGCCAATAGCTGCCTCTAAGCCGCCCGTGTACCAGCAGAGGAACCCCGCGAGTACCGCCATAACCACTATTGAGGCTTGCCCCCACGGGTCGTAGTCGTGGGCAAGCATGAAGAGGGGGGCTGGAAGCAGAATCGCCCACGCCGGGTTCTTGAGCCACCGGCCGATGGTCTGCATCAGGTAGCCGCGGAATACCAGTTCCTCCGCGTAGCACTGCAATGGCACCAGAACAAGAAGCAACACCATGTTCAGCCAGAAGGCAACCTCATGCGGTTGCTTGTGGTGGAAACCGATGGATGAGAAGCCGTCCAGCATCAGCGTCAGCAGGGTGTACAGCCCATAGCAGAAGGCACCAACCACCAGCGCCGTCAGCAGAAGCGACCAGCGGACCCGGCGCTGCACCGAGTGCACCAGGCCCCATGGACGGGGACCGAAAATCAGGCGTGCAACACGTATGGCGGGGAACATAAGAGCAACTGAACCGAATACGAAGAACATAGCCAGCGGATCATTCAGCACATCGTCCCTTATGTAGGTTCCGAAGTCAGTTGTTTTATCGGCACGGATGATCAGTGGGATGCTCATCATCACCACGGTAAACAGAGTAATCAGAACCACGTAGACTACCAGAGCCACCAGGCCCTCCAGCAGGGGCGTGAACCAGCGGGAACGGCCGTCGGCAAAGGCCAACCGGTGATACGGCAGGGTACGCTCGACAGAGGCCGACATATCGGAGGTGAGGCTGGGGTCGAGGTTATATACGGGCACCGCATACGAGCCGTGCGCCGGTGGGTTCTCGGGGTTCTTAGAGACCTGCTTAATAGCGTCCGTTAGCGGCGGCAGGGCAAGCAGCTGCGACACCGGCCGAGGATCATCCCCGGGGCTGACGGGGGCTGCTTGGAGGGGGCCCTGCTCACTGCCCGAATCCGAGGCGGTGCTCTCGGCGCGTTGAGCAGCGGTGTTGGAGCTGCTCCAGGGCACATCAGTAACCCCTGAGGTGGTCTCAGGGGCTGGGGAAGTAGTGGATGATTTAGGTGATTTTTGCCTCGTATCCTGCGGCCTCTGTTGGTTTGTGCCTGCGTGGTGGTTGTGCTCGGGGTGCCGTTTGGGCTCCGACGAATTAGTGCTCATAATCTATGCCGCTCCTGCAACTTTTCGATGCTCACGCAACGTTGCGCCGTGGGGTTGTCTAAGTGACTGTTACAGGGTATTTTAGCGGTAAATATGACATAATTCTATGGTTACCGTATTTCTCTTGTTTAGATTGTGCGCGCCATCGCTTCCGGGTATGGGGGTGGCGCGGGCAGAAGGAAGGCTTCTCATGGCACTGATTTTTAATCCGCCGCCGAATTGGCCCAAACCCCCCAAAGGCTGGAAACCCACCCCCACTTGGCGCCCCGACCCCGCGTGGGGCCCGGTCCCGGCCGGGTGGCAGCTGTGGATTGAGGAGCCCACCGATTCCGCCGATTTCAACGATGAAGGCACGGCGTATGAGGAGCCCATGGATGAGCTTCCGGCACACGTTGGCGACGACTACACTCTAGCGGGTGACGACTCGGTTATTGCCCCCACCCCACAGGAACACGCGCAGCATAGTCCCGCAGCTCCCGCCACCGGCAGTTTTCCTATACAGGAGCAGGCGGGCACAGAGCGAACCGTCGATACCGCTGTATCTCATAACGCACCCGCACATTCCGCCCTCGAACACGACACGGTGACCGCGGAGAACAGTAACGGTACTGAACAGGGGCAAGAGCAGAAGCCGCGCACCACCTCTTTTGACCCGCTTAATGATGACTTTAGGATGGCGCAGGCCACCTCGCACCCCTCCCGTGCGGCTCATGCGGCACACTACGAGGCTGAGCGCGCCCGCCTGCAGCCAAACGGCCCGGCGAACACCACCGAGCCGCAGCCTGGCGGACACCCGCAGGTAGTGGAAGGGCAGTCAAACGGTTTTAACGGTGGGCAGGCTGTGGCGGGTATGCCCGAGAACATGCCCCAGCCGACTTCCCGCCGGGCCGCCCGCGAGCAGTTCATGGCTCAGCAGGCGGCGCAGGAGGCCGCCGAGCGCGCAGCCGCCCAGCAGGCTGAGCAGAACACAGCTGATGCCAAGGACGAGCAGGCTAGCGCCGCTTCGGCAGCGCACACCCAGCCAGCTAGTGAGTCCACGAGCGGGCCGCAGGTGGCCGAGATCGCCGAGGACACGCCCCGGCACGCCCAGCCTGTTAGCGGCGAGCCTACCCTGCCAGAGCCCGCAGATTTTCAGCGTGAGAGCACTGCCGACTCCCCCGCCGCAGATGAGCTGGCGGAGTCTCAGGTAACCGCTGACGTTGAAGCGCACCGGGAAGCTGACACTCCCCCCAGCATCCCCGTTGGTGATGCAATAAAGAGCGAACTGCAGAAGGATGAGCCCGCTCAGGCTACTCCCGCAGCGGGTGCGGACGAGCAGGAGGGCACCCATGCCGGTTCGCCCGAGTCGGTCGCCGCTGCCCCTGCATCACTCCCCGAGACCGAGGAAAACCAAACGGATACGGTTGATTCTGGTGATTCCCGGGCTGCGCGGCGTGCTACATGGGACGAAGAGTACGCGCACTCCTCCACCGAAAAAGGTGCCGCTGAGCAGGTTTCCGCTGAACACATTTCTTCTGAGCAAACCTCCCCCGAGCAAGATGCCCCCGCCGCCGAGACCCGCACCGGTGCCACCACAGCCGAAGAGCTGGAGCAGCCCGAACCTGTGAAGAACGCTCTGCGCCGGTTCGCGCAGGTGCGTGAGGCGCAGGAGATAAGTGCATCAAACGAGGGTGCACCCGGTGAGCACATCAGTATTGAGGTGAACGAAAACCTCGACACCCAGGGGCTCATTAAGATTCAGCCAAAGAAGAAACAGCCCAAAGACGACGCGAAGCCCGCACAGAACACCCAGGGTGCCGCTGAGAGCACCGCGCCAGCAGCTGAAGAAACCGACGGTGCGGCACAGCACGCCGCAAAACACGCCGCCACGAGCCCCGCCGCCGATAAGGTTCAGAAAGAACAGGCAGACACGGGCGAGCGGCAGCAGCGGCAGGGGCCCACCCTCAGCGGTGCGGGCGCCGACGATATAATGCCTCTGCCCACCCCGCCTGAAGGTATTGCGGTGCAGGAGCAGGAGCCGGATGCGGCAACCCGCACCTCCGCCGATGACATTATGGGCGGTGACGAGCCTCACAAGCGCCGCCGCAGGGCAGCCGAGGCGGCTGAGGACGATAACGCCCAACCGTTCGTGTATGAGGGTGAGCGGATGCTCGGCGCGAGCGTTGAGGCACCGGACATTACCACCGCCTCGTCGGTGGATACCGCAGCGAATATTCCCGCAGACGCGGCAACTATTGCGCTTTCTCCCCTCGACGATGATGAGCCGTTCGAGCCGAAGGAAACACCCTCGGTCCAGGATGCTGAAAGTACCGCGTCTGAGGATGAGGATGCGCTGCCTTCGCCGGTGAACTCGCCCCTGATTGAGTTCCACGACACCTCCGCCGCGGCCCAGCACACCACCCAGGATGATGAGGTCCGCACCGAGGGTGAGGAGCCCTCCACCGAGCAGCCGTCCCAGGTAAAGCTGCGGCACGCCGCGAAAGATACCGCAGAAGAGGCTGAGGATGCGCCCCACGAGTCCCGCCGCGCTGAGGAATACAGCGTTAAAGATCACAGCGTTGAGGCACACGGTACCGAAAACACCGGCACCGAAACCGATGGTGCCCAAGAGTATGGTGCCCAGGAGTATGGCGTCGAGGCTCGTGACGCTAAAGCTCACGATGCTGGGAAACACCAGCAGGAGGCCGTGTCCCACACCCCCGAACCTGAACCGGAACCCCAGCAGGAGCCTTACGGGCTAACTGACGCTGCGCAGCAGGCATCGGGCGCGGATGAGGCCGCTAAACCGGCCTCTATTCTGCCCGCAGCGACCTTCCCCGAGGGTACCGGTGCGGCACAGTCGCATGTGGCAGCTAGCGAAACCGGCAAGCAGTCATACACGGCGGACCCTTCGGGGTACGGGCTCTCAGAAGAACCCACCAACCAGCCCACGGCACCGGCTGCTGCACCCGCAGCATCCGCTGGGGCAGGTTCCGATCAGGCCCCTGATGCCGCAGCACCGGCTGTTCCTCCGATCCTGCCGGAGCCGATTAACCCCGAGCTGGCGGATCACACCTCGCAGATTCCGCTGCCAAACCAGCAGAGTGCCGCTCCCGTGAATTCCGCGAACCAGGGCGGCGCACCAGCGCAGGGCGCCTCGTACGGCACCGACCCCGGCGCGGTGCAGTCCCCCGGCTACGGGCAGGATGGTGCGCAGAACTACGGCCAGGATTACGGTGTCTCCGGCTACGGGTATGACCCGCAAAGCCAACCCGGCGCCCAGCCGGAGAACCCGCAGGCGGGGCAGGCCCAGGCAGGCCAGCAGCCCCCAGCCGATCAGTCCCAGCCGAGCCAGACGCAAGGTACCGGACTGACAGCCCGCGACGTGCAGGCCACCCCGGCTGACGGTACGCAGGGCAACGCCAGCGGCCCGGTCGCGAACGCGCCAGCACCCGGCACCGTGACCCCCGCATCGTTCGCGGCTGAGAACGCCCGAAACACCCAGAATAACGCGCAGTTTAACCCCGCAAACGCTGCAGCACCTGCGGCGGCAGCGGCTGGTGGCGCGGCAGCCAAGAAAGCCTCCGGAGGGGCAGCCGGGGCCGTAAATACGCTGCGAGAAAAACTCACCGCAAATAACGGGAACCAGAACTTCTTCTCCACCCCGCTGGGCTTGGCGAGTATCGCGGGCGTTATTCTGCTGGTGGTGCTGCTGATCCTGGCGCTGGTGCTGTTCATACCGCGCGGTAGCGACAATACGAACAACGCGGAGCCTGCCGCAAGCAGTTCCAGCAGCTCCTCGTCCGCGAGCAGCAGCTCATCCTCCGATTCGGATGACTCCACCGAGCTGAAGAAGCCCTCGGGCGACTTCAAGGAGTACACGGGTGAGGGTAAGAAGACCATCGACATCGAAAAGCCCAACGGCAACGACTCGAAGGCGCTGGTCTACTACGAGTTCACTCCCGCGTCCGTGCCCGCAAACGAGAATAACCGGGGTGTGCTGAACGTGGCGGGTAAAACCGACAAAGACCAGTCCAGCGGTTTTGAGGTGCGTGATTCCGGCAGCGTGAGCTCCACGATCACCGGCTCCGCCTGGATGGACACCACCAGCAAAACCACCCGCAAGCTGCAGATTGAGGGCGAAGGCAAATGGACGGTGCGCGTGTACGATGCCTCCTCCGCACCGAAATACGGCAAAGGTGAGAGCATTGAGGGCCGAGCACGTAACTACGCCTTCACCTACACCGGCGGCACCAGCTCGTTTGAGGTGAACAGCGAAAGCACCGACAATAACGGCTACTACCACTTCAGGCTAGATGCGGTCGGTAAAGGCTCGGTGATTGGCACCAGCATGGCTTCGTCGAAGAGCACCACCGAGTGGGAAGACAGCAGCAGCGAAGTGTACATGTTCGTTGAGGCGCCCTACGCCCGGTGGCGCATGAACACCAAGTAGCCCGCACCCGGTCGCCTCACCGGAAGGTGCCCCCTGATTGCTAAGGCCCGTCGTGATGCACGACGGGCCTTAGCTGTGCCCTCTTGGGCGCGGGCGTGTGGAGGGCTACGGTGCGGGGCGTTCGGGCGCACGGAACCGGCCCGAGTCCACCCGCGCATCAACTGCTGCCCGGTGCGCCCAATAGGTGAGGAACACCAACACCACCACCAGGTACATGGCGGCGTACGGGGCTGAACTGGCCACCAGCCCGGCGCCGCCCTGCGGCAGGTAGATCATCTCGTGCGAAGAGTACTTCGGGGAGAACAGCACCGCCAGCCAGAACGGGGAAATATACATGCCCACCAGTGCGATCACGCTCGCGAACGCACTCAGCACGTACACTACCGGGCGTGCCGCAGGCATAATAAGCGGGAAAATCTCCAGGCACAACGCAACCAGCAGAACCGGGTACCAGGTGTTGTGGTGCGACCAGCTAATCGGGGAGATCTGGAGCATTAAAAACGCGTTCAACGCCACCTGGGAAAACACCATGTTCGCGCGGATGAACAGGCGCATCAGGGCGGCGGTGGCCACCAGCAGGAATAGGGACAGCGCCACCACCAGCACCGTGGCGATAGGCTCAGGCACGCCCTGGTGCGCGAAGATACCGGTCAGAGACACGTTATCGTAGAACGCGGTCACCCCAATGCGGGAGGTGTTACGCACCGCCACACCCCAGTAGTAGGCGGCCTCACCCGGCACCGCCAAAAAACCGAGGGCGATGGTGCCCACAAAGCCGCCCGCCACGGAGGCAACACCGCGCCAGTCTTTGCGCATCAGCAGGATAAGCCCAAACGCGAGCGGGGTGAGCTTAATACCGCCAGCGATACCGATCAGCACCCCGCGGGGGATGCGCGTGGCCGGGCGCAGGAAGTCAGCCAGCACCAGCAGCAGGATGACCGCGTTAATCTGCCCAAAGTGGGTGGTTAGCCGCCACGGTCCGCTCGCCCAGATCAGCAGCGCCAGCGTTGAGGCGCACCCGGCGGTTCCCAGGTGTTCGTACAGGGGGATGCGCACCCCGCGCCCGCTCACGTACCTGGTGATGACCCACCCCAGCCACCAGGCGATACCGGCGGTGATGAGCATCATCAGGGCCATCCCGACTTCTTTGGGCATGAGCGCGAACGGCACAAAGAGCAGCGCGGCGAACGGCGGGTAGGTGAACGGGTAGTTGTCGAGGCTCACCTCGTACAGCCCGGGCCCGCCGGGCCCATCAGTGATGGTTTCGGCCCCTAGACGGTATATGTACAGGTCGTTGCCGCCGTCATTAATGACGTACTGCACCATGTAGATGACCGTGAGCACAAACAGGGCATGCGGAATAAGCGCTGCGGGGTGTTTTTTCAACGGCTACCCCTTTTTGGCCTCGGGTGCCGCGCCGGGGGGCGGGGCGATAAACAGGTCGTCTTCGTCTGCGGTGCGCACGGCGGGTGTTAGGGCCGCCACCGCCCAGGTGATCATGACCAGGTACAGGCACAGGATCGGCACGGTGGAGAACAGCAGGGCGTGCTGGTAGATATTGTCGAGGTCGCTGAAGCTGCCCCACAGGGAGGCGCCCAGCCACATGGGCGAAATGTACAGGCCAATGAGGGCCACCCAGGTGAGGATGCGCGCCGCCCGGTTGGCCCAGGCGGGCAGGTGCGCGTAGAACCGGGGGAACGCATCAACGATGAGCGCCATGAGGATCAGGGGGAACATGACGTTGTGGTGCGACCAGCTGATGGGTGAGATGCTGACCATCAGGAACCCGCCAACCGCCACCTGCGAGAGTACAAGTTTACGGCGATTCAGCTGGTGCAGCAGCGCGGCGAAGAGGACGATGGTGGCGAGCACCAGCCCGTAGTATGCGGGCTTCAGCAGCGGGTCACGCAGCCCCAGGTGCATGAGCCAGCCCTGAATGGAGATATTGTCAAGGAAGTTAATGTTGCCCACGCGGGAGGGGTCCGAGACGGCGCTTGTCCAGAAGGTGAGGGCCTCATGGGGCAGGAAGATGAACCCGATAATGACGGTCGCCGCGAAGGAGGCGCCGAGGGTGAAAATACCGCGCCAGTCTTTGCGCATCAGCAGGATAAGCCCGAACGCGAGCGGGGTGAGTTTAATACCGCCAGCGATACCGATCAGCGCCCCGCGGGGGATGCGCTTGGCTGGGCGCAGGAAGTCAGCCAGCACCAGGATGAGGATAATGGGGTTCACCTGCACCAGCGCAAGCCCGCGCCGCCACGGCCCGGAGAGGATGATGATGAAGGTGAGCACGGCAATAGTACCGTATCTGCCGAGCTTGTCCTGGAAGGGGATGTGGTAGCCACGGCTGGTGGCGTAGTCGTAGATGAGGGTGGCCATCCACCAGGCCACACCAATGCTGATGGTGTACATGATGCCCACGCCCACCCCGAACGGCAGGAACGCGAACGGCACAAAGAGCAGCGCCGCGAACGGCGGGTAGGTGAAGGGCAGTTTAAGCGCGCCGTAGTCGAGCAGGTCACGGGCGTAGAGGTCTTTGTGCATGCCTTCGTTGTCGAAGATGGTCATGGCCCCGAGCCGGTAGACGTTAAAGTCCAGGCCACCGGTGAATTCGATGTAGATGAGCCAGCCGACGACGGTCAGGGCGAGTGCCGCGAGCGCTATTTTGCCTGCCACGGTGGTGTTTGGCGTGGGGTTTTGCACGGGTGGCGCTGTGGTCATGGTGGGTCTTTCTGCTCGGGGGTGTTTCGCGTGGTGTCGGTTGTGGCCCGCCGGGCGCGGCGGTTGTGGCTGGTTTTCTGTTGCCTGTTTGTCCCAGTCTATCGTGTGGGCGTGTGGGCGTGGGTGTTCCCCGGTGGTGCGGGGGTCTTGTGGCGGGGCTCTGCCCTGCTGCTGGGCGGGGTGCTGCTGGTTGCGGCGAGGGTGTGTGCAGCGGCGGGGCGGCAGGGGCCTGTTAGTCCGTGTCTGTGGTGGGTTTGTCTGATTTTTTTGTGGTGGCTATGAGGCGGTTGCCGCGGCGTACGGGTGCTTTGCGGTTGAGCCCGGCGCGCATCCCGGTGCGGGTGGTTTTTTGGGAATCGGCAGGTTTTGCCGCAGCGGGTTTTGCGGTGTTGGGGTCGTCGTGGCCGCCCGCTGCGGTGTTGTCCGTGTCTTCCTCGGTGGCGCGGGTCGCCGCGCTGTCGCTGTCTAGTACGGTTTCGTCCGGGTCGTGCTCACCCGCGCTGTCGTGTTCTTGTTCCGCTGCGGGACTGTCAGTTTCGGGGGTGTCGTTGCCGTCGGCGGAAGCCTTGGCGCGTTTGGGGGTATCGGCGATGCGCGCAGCCACCTCAAGCGCGAGCGCGGCCAGGGCCACGTAGTACACGATGATGGAGGGGTATAGTGCGGCGATTTTCTGGCTTGACCCGACGAAGGTGAGGGCCGAAATGACCAGCTCGATCGCCATCACCAGTGTGAGTTTCGCTGATCCTCCGGGGTTTTTGAGCATCAGGTACAGCGCCATGAGGGTGAAGAGGACGGGGAAGAAAATCTGCCCTGCCACCGCCATGGCGTCTTGGTCGTAGGAGTAGATTGTGATCGCCTGCATGATGGCTGCGAGTGCGGCAAAGGGGGCGAGGGACAGGTACTTCATAGGGGCTATTCTACCGTTCCTCTACGTCATGTAGCACAGGTCACCGACACTAAAATTCGTATAGGTGGCGCAATATAATGGGGGTAATTGGACACAGCGAATGAAAGAGCGGTAGCGTGAGCGAGAAACTCAACGGGCCTTCCGCCGACGAGCCTGAACGCGGCGGTGCACAGGGTAAGAACACCCACCATGACGATTCCCAGCGTGCGGGGTCTGCAGGCGCTGGCGCTGCTGGTGCGGACGGCCGGGGCGCGGCCGGGCCTAAGCCGGGGTCTGCGCCTTTGGGTTCTTCCGGCAGCAGCGGGCTGCAGATCGGCGCCCGCCCGGAGGGCACCCCTGGGGCGAATCTGACGGCTGAGGAGATCGCGCGGCGCGCATCGGGGCGCGGCACGTGGCACCGGCGTGCTTCTAAACCTGTGTCGTACTGGATGTTCGGGATTATTGCCGCCCTGCTGGCGCACCGGTTTATTCCTAATGGCGGCTGGCTGATCGTGCACATGGTCACCCTGGGTTTGATTACGAACTCTATCCTGATTTGGAGTCAGCATTTCACTGAGGCGCTGATGAAAATCAAAATCCCGGATGAGGCGCGCGGGGTTCAGGTCACGCGTATTTTCACGCTTAACGCCGGCATCGTGGTGCTCATGCTGGGCATGGTGTTTCAGGAGCAGCTGCCGACGCTGTACATACTCACGCTGGCCGGGGCGAGCGTGGTGGGGGCGATGGTCACCTGGCACGGTGTTGCGCTGCTGAAGCAGGTGAAGCAGGCGCTGCCGTCCCGGTTTGGTGCAACTATCCGCTTCTATATTGCGGCCGCGTTCATGCTGCCGTTCGGTGCGGCCTTGGGGGCAATGACTGCGTTCCCGGGCCTTGAGAAAACTCTTCACGCCCAGTTTTTGCTCGCTCACGAGGCGGTGAACGTGCTCGGGTTTGTGGGTGTGACCGTGGTCGGCACTCTCATTACGTTCTGGCCGACGATGCTGCGCACCAAAATGGTGGAGAACGCCCTGGGTATTAGTGTGCGGGCGCTGCAGCTAATGATCGCGGGTGTGCTGGTGACGGCGCTCAGCGCGATTTTTGGGGGCGTACCGGGGGCGCGGTTTGCCGCCGGGGCGGGCCTGCTCGCCTACTGCGTGGGTCTGCTGATGGTGGCGGTTATTATGGTGCGCACTATGCGCACGAAACGGCCCAGCGAGTTCCCTCCCATGTCGGTGGGGGCGGGGTTCATCTGGCTGGTGCTGGGGGTGCTCGCCACCGCGTTCATGGTGCTCAGCACCCCGTTCGCTGAGCTTGATATGCGCGCCGTCACCCCCGTGTTTGTGGCGGGGTTCCTGCTGCAGGTGCTGCTGGGGGCCATGAGCTACCTGCTGCCGCAGCGTATGGGCGGCGGCCCGGCGGTGGTGCGCGCCTCCAATAAGGAGTTCAGCAGGTTCGCTGCCGCACGCGTGACAGTGGTTAACCTGAGCCTGATTGTTTTTATGCTTCCGACTACGCTCACCGGTTCGTGGGTGAAGGTTACGGTCTCGGCGATGGGGGCGTTGGGGTTGGCGTCGTTCCTGCCGTGTATGGTGCGCGGGGTGAAGGCGTCGGTGAATACCCGCAAGGAGATGATGGCTACACGCGCCCGCGGTGAGAAGCCCTCTTTCGACGGGTCTGGGATTCAGCCTGATCCGGTGAACCACACCCGGCATTCCCTGTTCGGAGTGCTGGCGGTGGTGCTGGCGCTGATCCTGGGTATTGCGGTGGATCCGAGCTCAGTGGGCTTTAACCTTATGGGCGGCTCAACCGCGACCGGCACAGGGCAGACCACCACGGTGAAGGTGAAGGCCACCTCAAACTACCGTTTCACCCCGGACACTGCGCAGGTGCCGGTGGGTAACCGCCTGGTAGTTGAGGTGACGAACGAGGATCAGGGCATGACCCACGATTTGACGTTCAATAACGGCGCTAAGACTGGCACGATTAACCCGGGTGAGACGAAAAGCGTGGATGTTGGCGTGATCACCGCCGACTCTGAGGGCTGGTGCTCTGTTGCCGGGCACCGGCAGCAGGGCATGCTGTTCCATGTGAAAGCCACCGGCTCTAACCTGCAGGCGAATGGGCACCACGGGGGCGGCGCCTCCGGCGGTGGCGCGGGGTCGAACGGTTCGGGGTCGAATGTGATGACGGCCCAGAACGGGAACGTTGATCTGCACGCATCCCCCGGGGAGGGCTATGAGCGGCGTGACCCGGTGCTGCAGCCCGTACCTGCGGGTGAGAAGCGTGACGGGAAGACCGTGCACAAAATAACCATGGACGTGCAGGAGCTTAACCGCGAAGTCGCCCCCGGGGTGGATGTGAAAGCGTGGACGTTCAACGGCTCATACATGGGCCCGATTCTGCACGGCAAACTGGGTGACGTTTTTGAGATTACCCTTGAAAATAACGGGTCGATGGGGCATTCGCTTGATTTCCACGCGGGCATGGTCTCCCCCGATAATACGATGAAGACCATCGCCCCGGGTGAGAAGCTGGTGTACCGTTTTGAGGCGACCGGCACCGGCATCTGGCTGTACCACTGCTCGACTACGCCCATGAGCCTGCACATGGCCTCGGGCATGTACGGGGCGGTGGTGATCGACCCGCAGGATATGGATCCGGTGGACCACGAGTATGTGCTGGTGCAGAACGAGACGTACCTGAGCGACACGGGCCAGACTGCGGAGAACGGCAATAAGCTCACTGAGGTTTCGTCCGAGGGTATCGCGGCGGGCACCCCCACGTTCACCATGTTTAACGGGCACGCCACCCAGTACATCAACCAGCCGTTGGAGGCAAAGAAGGGTGAGCGGGTGCGTATCTGGCTGATGGCGGCGGGGCCGTCAAAGGGCATGAGCTTCCACGTGGTCGGTTCGCAGTTCGACACGGTGTATAAGGAGGGCGGTTACCTGCTGCGGCGCGGTAAAGACCCGTACGGGGTTACTGGCGGGCATTCGCAGGCGCTCGATCTTGACTCGGCGCAGGGCGGGTTCGTTGAGATGCAGTTCCGCGAACCCGGCACCTACACGTTCGTGAATCACCGGTTCGCCGAAATGGAACGCGGGGCAATGGGCAAAATTAAGGTAACAGACAAGTAACCTCTCCCCCTGCCGCCACCCCTAGCTGGGGGGTGGCGGTGCCCCCTGTTTATACGTGACTTATACGTGAGGACGAAATTTTTGGCCCACGTGAAATCTCCCGAAGCGCTCTGCCTACTACGAAACTCGGGCCCGAAATCAGGACCCCCAGCAGGACAGACAGTTCTGCCGATGCCTTCTGGGCAACAGCATCTGCGCCTGCCCTGGCGTAGTCAGAAAGAGTTATTCGATGACAAAGTTGCCATGTTCAAAGATATTACCTGAGACACCAAATCATTTATATCAAAAAATACGATTATTCGATACTTATCGGTGCTTCCGTCAACATCTGGCAGCCAGCAGACAGAAATATTCGAATTGCGATAGTTTGAAGCGTAATAATCTTGGTCAAAGAAATGTTTAGCTTCAGCCCACTTCCCGCTAGGTAATTCAAATAGCTCTTTTAAGCAATTGCTGTTTTTATCCAACACAAAATCATCTAATAATAGATCCAGTTCAATTGCTGATTTATGCTCTTTATCCTGAGAAGCTTCCATGATCTCTTTCCCTGATGGTGCGAATAATATGAGCGTTTTCTTCTAGGGTTGCCGTCTAAATTTTACCTGCGCACAACGACCCGATTGCCCACCGCCCGGTGCCGGTAACCAGCACCGGCACGCGCCCCGTTCACCGTGAGGAGGCTCCAGTGATTAGTGTGTGGGCCGCGTCCGCTTCTGCGGCGGGGTGCGTTATTCTAGAAGGCATGGCGTCTGAAAAGTCGAGGGCGGGGTTCCTCACGAAGTTCGTGGCTGGTTTCATGGCTAACTGGCAGGTGATCGCGTCCGTTGTACTGCTCGGAGGCGGCGTGGTGGGACTCGCGGCAACCTATGACGAGTACTGCCAGGTTACCGACCTGACCTATGCGCCCGCCGAGGTGCGTGAGGATCTGCTGCGGGGCGCATCCGCCACCGGGTACCGCCCGGGGATTCTTGCCGCTCAGCTTGAGACGGAGAGCCACTGGCAGGTGGGTGCCGTCTCTGACGCGCAGGCGCAGGGTATCGCCCAGTTTACCGATGCCGCGTGGGCGCAGTGGGGCCAGAGTGGGGATCGGCGCGACCCGCACGATGCGATTGCTGCGCAGTCCCGCTACCTGGTTGGGTTGAAGGAGCGTTTAGCTAAATACGCCGCGAATGATGATGAGCTGCTGGATCTGGTGCTGGCCGGGTATAACGCCGGGCCGGGCGCGGTTGAGGAGTATAAGGGTATCCCGCCGTACCCCGAGACGCAGAATTATGTGCAGAAGATCCGCAGCCTAGCGGACACTAAATACAAGCAGACCTGCACCCCTGACCGCCGGTTTAAACAGTCGCAGATTGTGCGTGCCGATGCACCGGTCCCTAGCTCGGCTGCTGCCACCCCGAATGTATCCGCCCAGGCAGCGGGCCTGTACCGCAGATAACCAAGACGAAAATACCTTGGTGATTAAACCTTAAAGAAGCGGGCAGAGGAATATTTAAAATCGCAAAATGAGCAGCTAAACATGGGTGCCTGTCTCAAGTTATAGCTGAAGGAGCATGATATGAAGGAAATATTTGAAAAATATAGACTCCCTAAAGCTTATATAGATTTCCTGTATAAAAACAAAGACGGGATTTCACAAGCGCTATTCAATGCAAAAGATTGTAAAAACTATGACGGAGGCGCATTTTATGACTTGTGGAATGAAGATATGCTTCTTGAGGAAACTTTTTCCGATGGCCCCAATTATCAAATCCCATTAAATATTATTGATGAGATAGTCATAGATTCTCATGAACCAAGTTTTTTCGATGAACAAATGGTTAAAAATATGTTTGCTATAGGCTTGTCGGATTCTGGGTTTTTATGTTTTAATCCGCACAATAATTCTCTTTGTGTTTTGCATTCCGATGGTTTTCTCACGACGATTGCCCCATCCTTCGAATTTTTTATTAATAATATAAAAAGGTAGTGACCCCCTGCATAACCCTCAAATATAATATAGAAACGGTGCTTTAAATTAATAAGTACCAGCAATCAATAGACAGAAATTGTACACACAACCAAAATATTAAATATATCTTGATTTATTTTATTTTAAACAGTATAATGGCAGTGTCTGTTGTATTTTTAAATTTATAACTTAGGTAAGGTAAATTTTAAGGCAATAATTTGTGAGGGGATGAGTATAGTGCACAAGGACAATCAAGGTAAGCAGTCACGGCGTCAGGAACTTCCACTATCGCTCTGGGTGTTTGCCCTAGCAACTTTCGTTTTAGCGCTCCCCCGCATTGGTGACGGCCGTATATTACCGATCGATCTCACGACTTCTTCTATTCTCGGCGCGGTTCTTATCGTCTGCGGGTTCTGGATGATGTACCGCGAACACAAGAAGTCTTCTGCGCAGAAAGATAACTCCCACAACCAGTAATTTTTCTACCAAAAAGCATGTCCCATGACTACTTTCTATGCCACGTCAAAGATGGCATACCCGAATACCGCTACAACGTCTTAGACTCTAGCCACAACCACGCCATGTACGGAACCGATGGCAGGCGCAGCTTTGTAGTAGTCACGGGCTAGTCCTTCCCCTTATTAGCCTCATATATGAACCTCCAGATTTTATGCACGCTCCCAGAAGTCTTATGGATACCACCAAGATCACACATTACATTCGTCAGCACGCAGAAGATAAGCCGACGCTTGCCAACATCGCTAAAGCCTGCGGTTACAGCCCGTACCATCTCTCACGCCGTTTTAGACAAGTGAGGGGCTACACCATTAAGCAATATGTTGAGGCGTTGAAGATTCAGCACAGCATTGAAAAGCTCCTAAACACATCGCCCGCTAAAACTGTGACAAGCTGCGCTATCGGCGCTGGTTACAACAGCCTGACGACCTTCTCTCGTATCTTCAAGCAACATACAGGTAGCTCACCTCGCGAATATCTACGGGAGTCTCTCAATGCTCAAAACTTACTCTCAGGGCTACGTGGTTATAATGCCCAGTTTGTGCACCGTCAAAGCACCGTTACAACACCGCATCGGCTGACGGTGTGCGCAGTGTATCCGCTAGGCTACCGCAGTGATATTACGTTTATGGGGCTATTTCCTACCGCGATTCCTAAGGGAGAGCCGGTTATTGGGGTGGCGGCGGTTGGTTCTGTGGAACATACCTTCACAAATATTCCGTCTGGAACCTACTACCTGCTGGCGTGCGAGGTGCGTTTCGGGGCGCACCCGCTGAAGGCGCTTAGTCAGAATTACCGAGCTAAAGCAGACTTTCCTATAACATTTGATGCGGCGACAACACCTGACCCAGTTCATCTGACAATGCGCATGCCTCTGCCCGAAGACCCGCCTATCACCATGAATTTTCCGGCGTTGCTGGCACGTTACCTGCCGTCACCCCGCAAGAGTCAATAAGTGCGCAATTGAAGATAAGCAAAGATAGTGTGGCTTTGCTACCGTGAAATTATTGTCCCCATCATCCGAAATCAGGAGAATTTCACATGGCACAGATGAATGTTTATCTTTCAAACCACCACGGAACCACCCGTGAAGCTTTCGACTTCTATGAGAAGCTTTTCGGGGCGCAGCGAGATGGCCTTATCCGCTACCGGGACATGGCAGACGCGCTCAAGAGCGCTGGGATGTACAAGGAAGAATGGGGTGAGAAGATCGCTCACACCGCCTTAAAGTTTAATAACATGACTCTCATGGGCTCAGATGTTATGAATGAGGAAGCACCCGAAGGCGCACCAGCAAGTTTTCTGGTCTATTCGGCTGATTCTGTGCCCGATGCGGATCGCGTTTTTGCAGCGCTGTCAGAGGGCGGAACCGTACTTTACCCGCTTGAGAAGCAGGTGTGGGAAGCATACGACGGACGTTGCATCGACCAGTTCGGCACCGCCTGGGAAGTCATGTACGAAGGGCAGAACCTGTAGGGTTCACCCTCTCCTACTGCGGTGAGTACTGTTATTATTCTTTCACCACAGCTTATTGAAACAACCAGGCAACCGCAGATTCTCCACCATATAGCCAGTTATACATTGTTTTTATGTTTCAGGGTAATAATTAAGTATTTATTGGAGCTGCCCTCCAATAATAAAGCTCCTCCTCTGTATTCCCCTGATCATCTAATAAATAGGTGCGCACATAAGAGCGAAAAGAGCGCATATTTCGGGTGCATTTTTTTATCCCGAAATATGCGCTCTTACAATGTAGGATTACATACACAGAGGGTTCGGCACCGGATATTACTTCATTGAGTTACAGTGCCTGTGCCTCAAAGGTGAGGCACCTTCTTAAATGTAGGCTTAGGGGTAGTAGCCTGCATGGACAATCACGTTGGTGCGCCCAAAGAACAGGTCGCGGTACAGGCCGAAGAAGGAGAAGCCGTTCGTGGCCTCCTCAAACGAGCCAAGCTCGCGGATATCAGCATTGATGTACTGCATGGTAAAACTCCTATCCCTAGGATTTCCTTGCCAGGGTACGCCCTTTTACAGGGAGAACTGGAAGAAGAGACGGCCAGCAAAAATGTCACGGTAAGCCCCAAACCAGAGACCGCTCGTGGCCTCCTCAAACGAGCCAAGCTCGCGGATATCAGCATTGATGTACTGCATGTAGAGACTCCTATTCTCTAGGGTGTTCCTAAGAGTGGTGTACTCTCAGGTCGGATTATCAATCCGATAGTCCCCATCCTAGGTGAGGTTAAATTTTTAATCCATAAGTTTTTAAAAAAATTTAAATTTTTTGTAAATAATTTCGTATGTAAAATTTCAGTTATGCACTTTTACTTATCAAGGAATATCGTAAACCCTTGCTATAGCAGAGAAATAAAGCCACATTCTCAATATCTGCTGTTCTCTAAAATACGCGACACTGCGATATATAGTTTTATCAGTATATTAAATGCTCTTCGGGTACCATCATCGCCTGTAGTAGAATAGTGGGCGTGCTCGCTGTGAGAGCACCCACAAACTTGGGCTACCGCCCGCCTATGACGGACAGCAGCCCAAGTGTTTAGGTGTGCCTAGACATGTTGCTGAGAGATGCTAGCTAACCATTCTTTCTGCACAACATATCTAAGCGGGGTAGTCACCTACCTAGTGGGTGGCTACCACGCCTCGGTGGATGCACTGGCTGCGCACCCCACCTCACGGGCTGGAAGCTGAACTGAAGCTGACGAAACGGCTTAGGGCATACCGTCTGCCAAGTCTTCAATATCATCCACTAGACTCTGCTACCTAAAAGATCACTGTTGTTCTGGGGATTCTCTCTACTCTCCTTTCTAAACCTGTTCCCCTGCCTCTTGGGTCAACAGGGAAATATCGGTGATAACCAGAGACACCGCTTTCCGGACTAGTGGTGTTTCCAGCGAATAGGGCCAATAGGTGCGTTCACCCGACCGCTTTGAGAACCTCGTTGCGGCCCCTTAGGGATACCAGGAACAGCAATTTATCCCCTCAGATCCCGCCCGTGCAGGGACACAGGTGGGATGGGATCCCGCGGTTAACCCTATTCTTCTTGTTTCGGGGGTGAACACAGCACAGGCGGCGCCCGCCCCCGATCTTTATCTTGCGCCACCGGCGCGATGCAGTAACCGTGTGAGCGGGTCGCTGTGCCTATGTGATGCGTGGTGTACATCGTTTCTCACCTCCCTTATCCTGCTGCTGGTTATTTACTGACGTTACTGGGCTGTAATGGTGCGGCCTATGGTCGTGTACTGGCGCGCCGTAAGGAACAGGCGGGTGCAAGGGCATTATCCGCCGATTCCCTGCTGCAGGGTGGGATAGAATTCAGTGCCTTCCAGCCGCAGCGGCTGTGCAACGAAAGGGGCTCTAGACTGGGGATTTTATATGCCCCGATCCGTCCCGTGGAGCTGCCTGCTTGGCCGTTGCTCATGCACGCTGCCTCGCGCGGGCAGCCGCTGCGAGTAGTTAACATGCCCAAAGGGGCAGCAGGTGTTTGGGGGCAGGCAGACAGGCGGGGGTTATTCCCTGTTACAGGCAGAAAAAATACGTGGGGAACCCATCTATGGAGTAAGAAGAGATGGTGGGCACGGCACAGGCTGTTGGGGTTTGGTTTTGTCAAGGTATTGAGATACACGAGAGCAACCCCTAACAACTGTTCTAGACACTATGACCGAAAGACTTTAAACCTCAACTTGAGGCACAGATTTTCCTAAACCCGCCATTCGACTGTAGAGGATATCTGAGCGATTAACCAACCCCAATGAGACAAATACCAGATTGTGAAAATTTTTCCATCACAGCACTAAAGAACATTCAAAAATATCAAAATACAAACTAGTGTTTAAATTTTACGGGTAAATATTTAAAATCTGATGGCAAATTATTGCTTGCGCAGTACAGTTTTCAGGCTGTTTAGCCGCTAAATTATTGGCCCCTAACCACAATCTCGAAGGGAAAAACAACCTAGCATATTTGAAAACAACGCTCAATACTCACTCTGTGGGTCAGGGTGAAAAATTAAAAAATATCAAAGAAAAAGTGCTCTATTTTTTAGATATTCGGTCTGCACCTGTCCACAATATGACACAGGTTTTGAGTGGTACAGCCCAATCTGCACCACTGCGTCGCTGCCCTGGGGTGGCGTACAGTCATACGTCCTACGTAAGGAAAGTACGTGTAGCCCGCCCCCTTCGCAATTGGTCGAAAGCTGCTATGAGGCCCTAAACCCTACCCAAACACCACCCGGACCGTCGAGTAACCTGAGATCGGGTAGGTGGCGTTCTCGGTGGCGGGCACGTCAGACTCGTCACCAGGAACAATACTCTTGGTTGCCTTCAGTAGCTCCTCCATGAGCAGGCGCAGCTCCAAGCGGGCCAGCGGGGCACCTGGGCACACGTGAATACCGTCGCCATACACCAGGTTGCGGGATTGGTCACGGTGCGGGTTATAGGTGAGCGCATCCTCGAACGCGTCTTCGTCACGGTTGGCACTCGACCAGTTAATCGTCACCCGCGAATTCGCCGGAATAGTACGCCCACCCAGCACGGTGTCTTCGGTAGTTACGCGGCGGTTCGTCACCAGCGGGTCTTCAAGGCGCATAATCTCCTCAACTGCGGCGGCGACCTCCGTATGCCCCTCCCCCAGTGAGTCACGCAGCCGTGCCTGCTCCTGCGGGTTGCGCGCCAAAAAGTTCACGATAATCCCGGCGCACGCCGAAACGGTCGAAAGCTCCCCCACCGTCCAGTTACGGATCAGGCTCACAATCTCTTCATCGGTCATGGTGCGCGGCTTGTGGCCGGGCAGCTGCACGGTGTCGGTTAGCAGCTCGGCGGTCACATCCTGCGGGTTCCCGGCGGCAGCCTGTTCGCGGCGCGCATCCAGAAGCTCACGAATATAGGTGTCAAACTCAAGGGCGACCTTGCCGATCTGTTCGCGGTCGCGGCGCAGCGTAGCTTCGCGGTTTTTCTCAATCCACTCGATCAGCGGCTTCTCAAGGCTCGCGGGCCAGCCCATGAACGCGTTCTGGATGCGCATCGCATAAGCCTGCGCGAACCCGTCCATCACATTAACCTCGGTGCCGCGCGGCAGATCAGCCACCAGGTTCTTGACGACCTCACGGATTTTCGGTTCGAACTCCCTCAGGCGTTCGGGGGTGAAGTATTTGTCATTCACGGCACGGAACGTTGTGTGTTCGGGCGCATCCATACCGTTCGGCACGGCAATGTGCCTCGTCGAGACAATATTCGAGTAAATGTCGGGATGGTCGAGCACATGCTGCACATCAGCGTTTTTGAACACGGAGTAGCCCATGAACTCGTCGTGCGCTACGGGGCAGCGGCGGCGCATCTCATCGTAGGCGGCCACCTGGTTCTTCTGAACCTTTTCGCTGCGCAAATCCCAGTCATTTTTCTCGGTGTTGGTCACTTCTTTGCCCCTGATTCAGTTGTTATGTTTGGCTCGTCGGGTGGATTGATACGCGCCATGGGTGTGTGCCGAGAGCCTGCGCGCGTTTGTTTCGGCATAGTGCCGTCTTATTTGACGGTAGCACTTAACCGCCTGCCCCGCAGGATAGGAGTGCCTTTGCTACCCTCGTCAAATATATAAGTATTAGAAATAAAAATATGTATGTATCTAGTATGGAGTTGCGAATAGCAGTCTATGTTGCGCTAGAGGGGTATTCATTGGGGTAAACCCTGTACACGATAATGGTGAAAGAAATAACCAATCATAAGAAACCATCGTTTGTTCACCATAGTCCCGGACTCACTGTCACGCAATTCGCCCCATTCATCCCTTGATTGGGTGGAAGCTCTTCTCTGGAACCATTCCATTACCAGGGGTCATGCCTTTACTTTGACAAAAACCTGAAAACTTGCTGTACTACACCAGAACCGTGTGAAGACTCAGCTGAACGTTTAGGTATCTCACCTTCCCAATCAGCCATACCACTACCACGATTGAGAGGGTACTGCTGAGACTCTACACCTAGTTGCGCCTCCCATCCCACACATTACCAATACCTTTATCGTCAACAGTGCCTTAGGTGCTCATTTACCATTGGTCGCCCAGCAGTTAGGTTATTCAGAGGCAAACACCACGCTAGAAGATTTCAATTTGTACCCGGGGCGGGACTTCACCAGCAATTAGTGACCTTTTTACTGGTTCACGCCACGACAGCTTTTGTGCACCGGCGCCACGATTGGGATAGGCTCTAATAGAAGAAAATATGTTAAACGACAAGGGTTACCAAGGGCTAGATGATCAACCGGACGAAGAAACCGCCAGGAAGTGATGGGGCACATAATCGTTCAGATCACGCATTAGCGGATCTTATTAGTACAATAAAGCACCCCATCAACTCCTACCTCACGGTGTTTTCTGGGTGCGGGACAATCCCTAATGAATAATCCTCTTAATACTATTAACATACTCATCTACGGAAAGCTCTTTATATTTAGCTATCTCGTACATTGGGGTACCTTTTTCTTCTAACGGCGTTTCCTGCCACATTTTCTTATATTTATCATGAATCTCCTTATTCATTGTATTAAATATCTCACGCGCATATTTTTGTGCAATCTTAGATTTTTTAGATTCAAAGTTTCCAGATTCTGGAAATAAATACTCTTGGGTGCAGTTGATATTTTTTAAGTGACTCTTTACCTCAGATACACATTTAGGAGACATCGTATATTTAAATAAAGTTACCGGAACATATCCTGTCCTATACGTGTCTAAAGTCACAAGAGGGTCAAGGCCTGATAAAGTAAACCTACCTTCTTGAATATGCACCCTTGGATTATCTTCCTTGGAAGACACAGGCCAAGCAGGAACAGCAATTTTTCCAGTTCTTTGCTCGTTACCTATAGTAATATCATTTAAACGATTTACCCAAGTTTTGAGAGTGGTTTTTTCTTCAGCATTACTCTGCGATATAGCTTTCGGGTTTAAACAATACAATGCGGGCTGTTTTTGAGTTGCAGGTTTATATCCAGAAATTGCAAAATATAATGCAACATCAAGATTAACAGTCCAGTCCAAAAGAGGAGTTGGCAGACCGTAATGCTGCGCAAGCTCAATAAACTGCGGCATATCCATGTCACTATTTACAATTCCCTCCCGCACAAGACTGTCCCTATATTTTTTGATTAAATTATAGGGATTTGGGTATATTACAGCCCCTTGATGATACGCTAAATCATTGGGGAAACTAAGCGAATGAGGATAAATAGGTTTCCCTCGATAGTCAGAAACCGCATACATTTTTCGCCCTATACTGGGAACTAAAATCCACTCGCTATCGCTTTGACCTCGAAACCATAATTCCGGCTGGGAGTCAATTCGAGATATTTTATCTCTTAATTGCTTCAGAGAGTTAACCATCTCAGTGCGCATATATTGTTTATTTTGCACATCAACATATGGGTTTTGGATTTCATCTGCTAATATCCAGTGCTGCATCGTTGGTAGTCTCCTTAAATTAAAATTAGGGAAATAATAACATAAAACTAATTAAACGCTATATATGATAGCATAAGTTTGCCTTCAGTGCAATGACTATTGTGAAAATCTGTTTGATGCTGAAATACTGTGTAAAGCCCGTGCCGAAGATGATGGTTATCGCATCTCTCTTGAAGACTTTCTACAACAGAATCCGTAAACCGTATCCAGCGGCCTTATTCTTCCGTGAGCAGGTGGATTTTGGTATGAGCTCCTACCTGCTCGCGAGCTAAGAGGGGGTGCCGTCTACCGAGTCGCCCCAAACGGGTAGGCGGCGCCCGAGATAACGCCCGCCTCCACGTCTTCTAAGGTTTTGCCGCGGGTCTCAGGCAGGTTACGCCACATGAGCACGGCGATCAGCACGTTCACCACCATGAACCCGAAGAAGGATCCGGTCAGCCCCAGTGCACCCAGAATGACCGGGAATACGAGGGACAGCAGGCCGTTCATCATCCACCCGCAAAATGCGGAAAGGCCCATGCCGATCGCTCGCACCCGAAGCGGGAACAGCTCGCTCATCAGCACCCACGTCGAAACGTTCAGGCAGGTCTGCATCGACCCCACGAACCCGACCACAAGCACCAGAATAATATAAGGGCGCGCGGGGCTGCCTTCCGGCAGGAGCATAGACGCCACCCCGATCAGCAGGTGGAAAAACGCGGTCAGCGAATACCCCGTAATCACCATCGTGCGGCGGTTCACACGCTCCATCATGCGCAGCGAAAAGATTGAGCCGACCACGGCGATAGCGCCCGGCGCGATATTCGCAACGAGCGCCGAGCCTTCGTCAAACCCGGCCTCTTTGAGCACCTTAATGCCGTAGTACATGATGGAGTTAATACCGGTGAGCTGCTGCCCGGCACCCACCAAAATACCGACCAGCAGAATCCGTACAAACCATTTTTCACGCAGGATTTTACCCGTGCTGCCCTTAGTCTCCGCGCCGATTTGGGTGTGCGTTTCCTCAAGTGAACGCGCAATGTCCGCAATTTCGGCGTCAGCACGTTCGGCGGGGCGGATGCGCCGCATAATGGCGCGCGCATCCTCGGTGCGCCCCTGCGCGATAAGCCAGCGTGGGGATTCGGGCATGCGCAGCATACCGATGAAAAGCGCGAGTGCAGGCAGAGCGCAAACGGCGAACATCCACCGCCATACGCTGTCGTGTTCGCCCCAGAGGTTACCGATAATGGCATTCACGATGAACGCTGCGAGCTGCCCGCCGACAACCATGAGTTCGTTACGCCCGGAGAGTGAGCCGCGAATTTCGTAGGGTGCAAGTTCGGCGAGGAACACGGGTACGACTGCGGATGCGCCTCCCACAGCGAGCCCGAGCATCGTGCGGCCCATCAACAGTACAGCAATGCTGGGGGTGAAGACGCATGTGAGCGCGCCCGCGATGAAGAGGATTGAGAGTCCGATGATGGTTTTGCGTCGCCCGATGGCATCTGAGATGCGCCCGGTGACCATGGCTCCGAGGGCGGCGGCGAAAGCGAGGGAGCCTGTGACCCAGCCTTGAATGGTGTTGCCCATGCCAAGTTCGCGGCTCATGGGGTCAAGGGCACCGTTAATAACGCCGGTGTCGTACCCGAAGAGGAGCCCGCCGAAGGTTGCCACCAGCGCGATAACGCCCAGGCGGCGGGTGTGTGCGCCCTGCCCGAGCGGGGGTAGTGTGCTGGCGCGGTTCGGCGGATCAGTGGTGATGCTCATGCGGGTAGTCTTGTCTCTCATGCGGTCGGGTGTTCTGCGTTTTTGTGTGGTGCAGGGGTTTAACGCCCGCCCCGGCGGCAGTATTCCCGTTCAGCAATATCTGTGGTGAAGGTTGTGTTAGAAAAGCGCGATGCGCTCGGGGGCGGGGAAAATCTCGTTGAGCCGCGCCAGTTCGTCGTCGTTGAACCGCACGCTTGCGGCCTGCGCGTTTGCGCGTACCTGGTCGGGGGTGGTTGCCCCGGCGATCACGCTGGCAACGGGGTTCTGCTGTTTGAGCCAAGAGATGGACGCTTGAACCTCGGAGGTCCCCAGATCGGCGCAGAATTCGCGGTAGGCGTCGAGTTGTTCCCAGTCGGCTTGCGCAAGTACCTGCGCTTTGGAGTGCGACAGGCGTGACCCTGCCGGGATGTTGTCGCGGCGGTATTTTCCGGTCAAAAGCCCGTTAGCGAGCGGGAAGTAAGGGAGCACCCCGAGCCCGAAGTGGCGGGCGGCGGGCAGAATTTCGAGTTCGGCGCGGCGATCCAGCAGGTTGTAGTGGTTTTCGGCGGCGATAAACCGCTCAGTGCCGAGTTCGCGGGCGAGATGCTCGGCGTGGGCAAGCTGCCACCCCGCAAAGTTGGAGTGCCCCAGGTAACGCACCTTTCCGCTGGTCACGAGCGTATCAAGAGCAGACAGGGTCTCTTCCAGCGGGGTGTTCGGGTCGGGGCTGTGGTAGAAATACAGGTCAATGTACTCGGTTCCCAGGCGGCGCAGTGAACCTTCGACGGCACGCATGATGTATCGGCGTGAGCCGCGCGCATCCCAGTCGTTGCCGTTGAGGGTACCGGTAGGGAGCCCGAATTTGGTGACGATAATCAGGTCATCACGATTGAGGTTGAGTTCGCGCATCGCGGTACCGAACATGGTTTCTGAAAGCCCGGGCTCGGCACCGTACAGGTCAGCAATATCGAAGAAGCCGATGCCCGCCTCAACTGCGGCGGCGATCACGGCGTTGGTGCCTTCCTGAGTTTGAGTGGGGGTGCCGGGGCGCCCCAGGTTGTTGCAGCCGATACCGACGGAGGGCACGACCAGCCCGGAGTTACCCAGGCGTGCAGATGCGGGAGATTCGATGCGTTCCATACGTTTACTCTACCGTGTTTGACAGTACATGGTCGCAAACATTACGCCAATAGTGTTATACAACCTACACGAGCAGGCAGGCTTTCTTCTCCTCGCAATGCAGGCACGGGACAATTACCAGATATAAGTAGGATATCGTACGGAGTTTATTGTATTAGCGGCAGCCCCTACCAATACAAGAAGTAATGCGGCTACAGCCGCCAGCCCAATAAAGAGCAAACCTGAAGACGCTGTGGTGACACCAATAATTGCTGTTGCTGCTGCTGGTGAATGTGGTGTACGGGTGAGCATCATAGCACCCAACGCTAGCCCACCAGCCAGTGCTCCCAGCCACAGGGAATTCCCGGCCATTCCAGTAAGCACTCCAACCGTTGCACTAACAGTCTGTCCTCCAATAACGTTCCGTGGCTGAGATAGTGGCAATTTCGGTGCCCCCATCACAAGTGCCATGGATGCAGCCATGGGAGGTATAAGCAGCATATATCCCGTACTGGCAGTAATCGCTGCAAGGAGCGTGAGAGCAACAACGCTTGCCAGAGTAGCAACAAAAATCGTCCGTATCTTGGGTCGTGGAGGAGCTGCACTCCGCCACCATGGATTTTCCGCTGGGTTCGATTCATCGTTTTTCACAGCCTGCTGAGACGCATAAGGGTGTTGCGAGGATGACATAAAATCTACCTTCCTAATGTAGATACCATTAGACTAACCTCATGCTAGCATAGTCTTCATGGATGGCACGACAGCATTGCGTCAGAATCGGGAGAATCCATGAAATCGCAATACATTATTGACGGCGCTATGGTACGACCGCTAGAATCCCTAGCTTCGAATTTTGCAAGCAGCAGGTATTATGACGGCAAAGAAATTATTGATCGCTTCGAAAACATAGAAACAGCACAGGGATGGATAAACACAATGTCCCGAGAGCTTAGTATATGGTCACCATTTCAGATCAATGAGAAAGATTTAACGGTCTTTCAACAGTTGAGGGAACGTATTATTTCCTTATATTCAGCACGTATAGACGAAAATGAAGATGCCGTCAAGGATACATTATCTGCACTTACACATTCTTTAAAACCTCAAATCCATCATCTATCCGTTATCCAGATGGTGAACAGTCTAAACTCTAAGCATTCTATAGACACTCCCAACCAGTTAGTCGCGCTTATATCAGTTTCTGGTGCATTGACAATAGCGGGAGAGACAGGCGACAGGCTCCGTAAGTGCCATGCTCCTCATTGCGTCCTGTTCTACACACAGAACCACTCCAAACAACGCTGGTGCAGTAGTACCTGTGGAAACAGGTCCCGAGTAAGTCGGCACTATCAAAACCATAAATGAAATATTAATGAGAGAAACAATAATAAGGCTATTCTGTTGTTAGTTTTTGATTTACCCAACCTGCGAATAGAGTGGCTAAGTTAAAGCCAGGTAAGCTCCCTCTTTTTATCCCTCCACCCAGCGGACGCATAAAAACGTACTCAGACTATGTAATACAGCCCATCCTGCGCAATAAAATTTTCAAACTCGCGGGCACATTCCTCGCATTCACCCAACCCCAATGCCGATGTATCCGTCCGAACGCTCAGCACTCATAAAGAATAAATTCTTACGTTACTGAGAGGGTAAATCGTATGGAGAAGAAAAATTACTTGGAGCTAATAGCTCAAGATGACGTGCTGAAAAAGCCTCAATACCCAATGCTGATTTCCTCAGAGTAAAACCGGAAGCAGATAAAGGAGGGCCCCGACATATGCGCATATCCTGTGAACCTGCAGATTCACGGGTAGAGGCGGTCGGGGGACTCTTACGTACAGTTTACACAACATGTTTTCTCAGAACAATAGGTTTTCCTTGCAGAATGCCTTCTCCCTCTCGCCGCCGCGTCACCTCCTCTGCACTCTTCGCGGGCAGATAGTTTTGTGACGAGCAGATAACATTCCGCTATCTGCTCGTCGACATATTATCTACTCGCGGCCAAATCAGGTGGAGGTTTCAACGCGCTAGTCCGACCTGCCGCGAACCCGTATGACGTATTGTTTCGCCGCATCCCACAATATTAAGCGGTTATGACCGTGCGACGACATGTGCCGACATATTCTTGCTGGCACCGCGCATCCTGCCTAAAGTAGGAGTGTTATCTATCCAGAGCGACCGAGAGATCTGGCTCTTCGACGTCGCAGCAACCTCGCCAGCCTCCACCCCACGGGGTGGGCGGACAAGGTGCTCCCGCCAGAACCGATAGAAGTGAATTCCCTTCGCATTGTGCATAAAGAATTCGGCGTACCTTCGGGCACGCTTCTATCGGGTGAACACGAAGGAATGAAAATGACGACAGTTCACCCGGCTCTCTCCTACGAGCTGTATCCGCCGCGGTCGCACGCAAGCTGCGATTCCCTGCTCAAAACCATTACCGAGCTTGAGCAAACCAACCCGGATTACGTTTCCGTCACCTATTCGGGCGATGCGCAGCGCCGCCAAAAGACGCTGGCTCTGCTCGATCACCTGGTGCATGAAACCTCGCTGAACCCGCTGGCGCATCTCATCTGCGTGGGGCATTCCGTGGCCGATTTGGAACGCTCAGTTCGTCTGATTCTGGGGCTTGGAGTACGCGGTTTCTTGGCGCTGCGCGGCGATATTCCGCCCGAAAACACGCGCCCGCTTGAGCTGCCTTTTGCCCGCTACCTGGTGGAGCTGATTCGCAGGGTGGAACGTGAGGATTTCGCGCATCTTGCCGCGGGGAAAGTGTCGATTGGGGTTGCGGCGTACCCGCATAAGCACCCCGAGTCTTCCTCGCTTCTTCAAGACATTGAGATTCTGCTTTCAAAGCAGCGTGCCGGGGCGGATTTCGCCATCACCCAGGTTTTCTTTGAGACCGAGCGCTATTCGGGGCTGGTGGATGCTGCGCGCCTTGCCGGGGTTCAGATGCCCATTATTCCCGGTATTATGCCCGTTACCTCGCTGACTCGGCTGACGAAGCTGTGCGAGCTTGCCGGGTTTGAAGTACCGCGCGAGCTGGCGCATCGCCTAGAAACCGCGAGCGATTCGCGCGAGCTGCACCGCATCGGCGTGGAACATGCACTCGACCAATGCCGCAAGGTGCTTGATGCTGGCGCCCCCGGCCTGCATTTCTACACATTTAACGAGCATGAGGCTGTGCTGGACGTCCTCGAAGAACTCGACGTTCCGCGCTACTCGAACCGTTTCAAACTCCCCCTAAGCGATCTTCAATACCTCTAAACTCCCCTTTTATTTGACACCCTCCCACAGTAAGGAACTAGGATGACCCACACCCCATTCCCCGCAGCAACCATCATCGGTTACCCCCGCGTGGGCCGTTTCCGCGAGCTGAAAAAAGCACAGGAAGCGTTCTGGAAAGGCAAAATCACGCAGGATGAACTGCGCCAGGCGGCCGCAGATGTGCAGCGCACCTACTATGACCGTGTGATCGAGCGCGGTCTTAGCGCCACCGATTCGTCTATCCCGGCGACTTTCTCGTACTACGATCAGGTGCTCGATGCCGTGCGCCTTTTCACCCTCGTGCCCCAGCGTCTTGCCGACGCCAAGGATGCGCGCGGCCTGCTCGATCTGCCCGGGTACTTTGCTCTAGCACGCGGCACCGAGACGCTGCCTCCGCTGGAGATGACGAAATGGTTCGACACGAACTACCACTACCTAGTGCCCGAGATCGGCCCGGATACCGAGATCACGCTGAATCTTGAGGCTATCGACGAGCAGCTTGAAGTCGCCAAGGAGCACGGGGTGACGGTACGCCCGCAGCTGGTCGGCCCGCTCACCCTGCTTCTCGGGGCAAAAGCCGAACAGGGTTCGCCCGAAGGGTTCACACCGCTGGATCGCCTGGACGATTTCGTGAAAGCCTACCGGCAGGTGCTCGCCGAACTGGCGGCACGCGGCGTGCAGTGGGTGCAGCTCGACGAACCCGGCCTGACCGTGGACCGCGACATTCCCAACGCCAAAATCGCCGAATTGGCGCGTAAAACTTACACCGCGTTGGCAGCCGAAACGAACCGCCCCGCAATCCTGGTGACAAGCCCCTACGGCAACCTGCGCGAGAACCTGCCCGCACTGTTAGACACCGGTATTGAGGCGCTGCATCTCGACCTGGTTTCCACGCTCTACGATGCCGAGGCGCTGACCGCCTTCAAAGACTCCGGCGTAACCCTGGTGGCAGGTGCCATTAACGGGCGCAATATTTGGCGCGCCGACCTGCGAGCGCTCCTGCACGCGCTCCAGAACATTAACGGCGGTGCGGTGGCGGTTGCATCCTCAACCTCGCTGCAGCATGTGCCGCACGATCTCGACCTTGAAGACCCCGCCGATGTGCCCGTAGACGGTCTGGCTTTTGCCGACCAGAAAGTCGCCGAGATCGTGACTCTTGCCCGCGGTCTTGCCGACGGTGAGTCTGCGGTTGAGGCAGAGTTGAAGACCGCCGACGAAGCGCTGGCACGTTTCACAGCGGATCCGCGTAAGCATAATGCGGCAATCCGTGAGCGTGCCGCATCCGTGAAACCGCAGGATTTTGAGCGTCCCGAGCTGAAAATCCGCCGGGATGCCCAAGCCGATCTGAATCTGCCGAAGCTGCCGACCACGACCATTGGTTCATTCCCACAGACCGGCGATATTCGCCGCCACCGTGCAGAGGCACGTGCCGGTAAAATCACGCAGCAGCAGCTTGACGAGTTCCTGCGTGAAGAGATCACCTCAGTTATTAAACTCCAGGAAGATTTGGGCCTAGATGTGCTCGTGCACGGCGAGGCCGAACGTAACGACATGGTGCAGTACTTCGCCGAAAATTTCGATGGTTTCGCCACGACGAAGCACGGCTGGGTGCAGTCCTACGGTTCACGCTGCACCCGCCCATCGGTGCTGTTTGGCGATGTGAAACGCTCAGGTGAAGGGCTGCGCGGCGAGGCCGTGACCGTGCCCTGGATTTCCTACGCCCAGTCCCTCACCGATCGTCCCGTTAAGGGCATGCTGACCGGCCCGGTGACTATTCTGGCTTGGTCGTTCGTGCGTGATGACCAGCCGCGCGAGGAAACCGCGAATCAGGTTGCATTGGCGCTCGCCGACGAAATCGCCGATTTGGAGGCGGCAGGCATACGCATTATTCAGGTGGATGAACCAGCACTGCGTGAGCTTTTGCCGCTGCGCCGTGATGAGCAGCCCGCGTACCTGGCGTGGTCGGTGAATGCGTTCCGCCTGGCGACGAGCGCGGTCGAGGATAAAACTCAGGTTCACACCCACCTGTGTTACTCGGAGTTCAACGAGATTATTGATTCGATTAATGCCCTGAATGCGGATGTGACCAGTATTGAGGCGGCGCGCTCGCATATGGAGCTGCTGGCGGATATTCCCGAAAGCTATGTTTCGGGGCTGGGCCCGGGCGTGTGGGATATTCACTCGCCGCGTGTGCCTTCGCAGGCCGAGGTTGAGGAGCTGATCCGTGCCGCGATTGGGTACGGAACCATCTCTGACCTGTGGGTTAACCCGGACTGCGGTTTGAAGACCCGCGACTACGAGGAGACGAAGAGGACGCTCAAGAACGTAGTGTCCGCCGCGAAGAAGGTTCGGGCGAGCCTGTAGCCTCTTTATAGGTCCGCGAGCAGCGGGGTTTTGCCTGAGAAGGTGAGAAAATATCACCTTTTCGGCAAAATACCCGCTGTTCGCGGATTGTTTTCCCCGCGTCCCGGGCCATCCTGCGGGCAGGCTGAGGGGTCACCTCATATTGCGTGGTGAGGCGCGCCATCTGCTCACCCCCTAGAATGGGTTCATGGATAACACTAAAAAATCAGGTATTGTCACCGAATGGGTCGATTCAAAGGTCAAACCGGGCGATGATTTCTTCCGCCACGTGAACGGCGCGTGGCTTGACACGTACGAGATCCCCGCCGACCGCTCCAAAGACGGCGGCCTGTACACCCTGCGCGATGACGCCGAGAAGCATGTGCGTGAGATTATTGAGCGCGTCGCCAAGGAACAGCCTGCTTCCCGTATTGGTGCACTGTACAACTCGTTTATGGACACCAAGAAAATTGAGGCGGATGGCCTGGGCCCGCTGCTGAAAGAGGTCGCCCCCATCCTGAACGCGCAGACCCCGCAGCAGCTGGCGGTCACCCTGGCGCTGCTCTCACGCGCGGGTATTTCGCAGCTGATCGGCTGGTACACGAGTATCGATTCGAAAGACCCGCAGAAGTACACGTTCTATATGACCCAGTCGGGCCTGAACCTGCCGGATGAGGCGTACTACCGTGAGGAGAAGTACGAGCAGGTGTGCTCCGCCTATATTGACCATATTGCGCGTGTTTTTGAGCTGACCGGTTTGGCGGAGGGGTTTAGCCTCACCCCGGCGGAGGCGGCGAAACTGATTTTTGCGCATGAGGCCGAGATTGCCGCCCACCACTGGGATGTGGTCGCTAACCGCGACGCCGAGGCGCGGTACAACCCGGTGGATGCGGCTGAGCTTGAGGAGAAGTTCCCCGGGTTCCAGTTCTCGCACTGGCTGCGGGCGCTTGGTGCTGACCCCGACAGTATGGGCAAGGTGGTGGTGTCTCAGCCGTCGTTCTTTGAGGGTGTGGCGCGCCTGTGGGAGCAGACGCCGCTGCTGACGTGGAAGCTGTGGGCGGTGTGGAATGCTGTGCATTCGCGGGCACCGTTTATGTATGACGAGCTGGTGCAGGCGAATTTCGATTTTTACGGCCGCACCCTTTCGGGTACGGAGAAGCTGCGCGATAGGTGGAAACGCGGCGTGGGCACGGTTGAGAAGGCGCTCGATCAGGAGGTCGGCAAGGAGTATGTGGCGGTGCATTTCCCGCCGGAGCATAAGGCGAAGATGCTTAAACTGGTGGATAACCTGCTGGAGGCATACCGCCGCTCGATCACGAACCTGGAGTGGATGACCGAGGCCACCCGGGCGAAGGCCCTGGAGAAGCTGTCCATGTTCGTGACGAAGATCGGTTACCCGGATGAGTGGCGTGACTACTCGAAACTTGAGCTGGTTGAGGGTGATCTGTTCGAGAATTTGCGCCGCGCCTCCGCCTTTGACTGTGATTTTATGCTGGAACGCAATGGCCAGCCGGTGGATCAGAACGAGTGGCTGATGTCGCCGCAGACGGTAAACGCCTACTATATGCCCCCGGCGAATGAGATCGTGTTCCCGGCCGCTATTTTGCGCCCGCCGTTCTTCGACCCTGACGCTGATGACGCAGTGAATTACGGCGGTATTGGTATGGTGATCGGGCACGAGATCGGCCACGGTTTTGATGATAAGGGCTCACGCTATGACGGCACGGGGGCACTGAATAACTGGTGGACCGATGAGGACTACGAGGAGTTCAATAAGCGCACGCACGCCCTGGTTGAGCAGTATAACGCGTACACCCCGGTGGGTCTTGACCCGGAAAAGTTCCGGGTAAACGGTGAGCTGACGCTGGGTGAGAATATTGGTGACTTGGCGGGACTGTCGATCGCGATTGAGGCGTATAAGATCGCCCTTGAACAGCAGGGTATTAATTCGCTGGAGGACGCGCCGGTGCTTGATGGGATGAGCGCGGCACAGCGTCTGCTGTGGTCCACGGCTCAGGGCTGGCGCACAAAATCCCGCCCGCAGCACGCGGAGATGATGATTTCGGTGGACCCGCACTCCCCCGATGAGTTCCGGGTGAACGGCACGGTACGCAATATTGACGAGTTCTACACGGCTTTCGGTGTTACTGAGGGCGATCAGCTGTACCTGCCGCCTGAGGAGCGGGTGCGCATCTGGCTGTAGCGCCCTGTGCCTTTGGCAGAATCTTTAGCAGACCCACAAAAACCTGCGGGCAGGGGGTATCGGTTTGAGCAGCGGATATTTTCTCCTCTGTTAGAACACATATCCTCTGCTCGCGGCCTCAGGGGCTAGATGTTAGGTCGTGCGGCGGGTCCACTTGGTGAGGGTAAGACCCGCTGTAACAGCTATGAGGGATGCGGCACACACTATGGCGTACAGCCCGGTATCAGCCCACACACTCACATGTGAGAACAACAGGCTGCCTAATGCGGTGAAGAGTGCAGTTGCCAGGAAAATAACCGACATAACTTTCCCAATATGTTTGGGGGTACTGTTCTTCTGCACGTCACTATATAGTCGAATATTGTAAATAACTATAATTCCTGCGCTTATAAATAATGCACAAAATACACTAATAATTCCGGGAATGATAGCTATACAGTACGCGCAGCACATCAGAAATAGTAGAGTATTTGGGTGAGCTTTTGCCCCGAGACTGGGCGTTTTATGAATAATAGCGGATGCAGCCACAGCACCCAGCGCCGAGATAAACATGCCCAACCCATACATGTTTGAGTCCATCCCCAGGTGCGCCACTCGCCCCAGCAGCAGATACAGAGTGGAGGCTCCCCACACGTTAATGACCGTAATGTAGAGTACCTCGCGTCTAAGATATGCTGAAGAGGCTATATATGCTAGTCCATCACTTAAATCACGGGTTATTCGAGGTTTTTCTTCCTTCACCTCAGCACGAGACACACGCCGCCCCGAAGGCAGATACAGAGTGATTACCAAAGAGAGCATAAAGGAGACAAAATTGACAATCAGCGCAGCTTCAAGAGCATCAGCTGTCTGTTGCGCCAGGATAGCTGCACCCACTAGCGGGCCCGCCGAACGCGATAATTCCCCTACCACCGAATAAACACTATTGTATTTTTCAAACTCTTGAGTATGGAGTATTTCAGGAATGATAGCCCGGCTGGTGGGCGCATATATTGTTGCGATAAGCGACAACCATGCCGAAAGAATGAGCACAATAAAAACACTTGCGTGCCTGTCAAGGTATATCGATAATACGGCGGCGGCTATACAGAAAATACTGTTTATAATGTCATAGGCGATAAGCAGTGTTTTCTTATTGTATCTGTCAATAATCGTGAACCCCAGAATACTGGCAAGAAGCACCCCTGCCCCATTGAGTGCGTTCATCAGCCCCACCATCTGATTACCTGCATGTTGACTCACGTACCATGCGACCACCACAGTGTAGGCGATCGACCCTACTCGAGAGAGGGCGGTGGCAGGAATAAGGTTGTGTGCCCTGCTGTATCTGTTAACCACCTGGTTTATCACCGTTTCATCATTACCCATACGGCGCGGCTTCTAGCTCGCAGTGTTGGATTTTTATATCCTTCGCGGGTGCATAAGAGTGCATCTATACCTTGTTCGTGCCGCTGGTTGCGGAGGAGAAGAACAAGGCGTCAGTGCTGATGACCCACTTGTTGTCTTTGTAGGTTAGATGCATCTCTGCGTCATCGGTTATTTCCCGCTTGTCACTGGAAATATCTCGCGCACGGCCATCTGACACAGCGAACTCCCCAATAGTGATTTTCGTTGTGCAAGGCCACATGTATGTGTCGTCTTTTTTCGTGGGCAGAGGATCTTTAAGGATGAAAACGCACTTGGATTCCCCCACCCATGCCTGGGTGAAGGGTTTCCCAAAATACTCGTACACGCCCTTTTTGTCTGCCTCCTCCATGTTCACCTGCTGAATACAGGTGTCTTCCCCGGTGTTTATGGCGTAGGTGATGGCGGCCGCATAATGCCCGAGGGCGGAGTAGATTCCCGCAACGGTTTTATTGTCGATGTTGGCGGGTTTGACGGGTTTAGGCGTGTTCTTGGCGCGGTGCTCTCGGGTGGCGGGTTCGTAGGTTCCTGCGGAGGTGTCGTAGCTGTCGAACTTGATCTCGCCCGAGTAGTCTCCCCTTATGTTTGTGAGCTGGGCGGAGGAGGTGCAGGCCCCTAACGCGGTGGCACCTGTTGCGGCGATCCCCGTGAGCACGGCGCGGCGGGTCACGGCGGAAGTTCGGTTTAATGCGGAAGTCATAGGGTCATCGTTCCTTTTTGCGGTCGATGGTCGGTTCTTCATTCATCATATCGACCGCCGGGGAACATCTAAAGACCCCACCGCCTTCACTGCGGTGCAGGTAACCAGTGTTATGGCTTGTGAATCATCTGTAACACTCGTGAGCTGTTCTACTGTGCGCGAGGCACAGGAGAAATAGGGCACCGGGTTCTGCGGGGGGCGAGCGCGGCAGCCGCCTTGTGCTGGCATCCTAGACGCGGGAGGTTCCCCCTGCACCGGGCGATGAGGAGCTGCGGTTGGTGGGCAGGGTATCAAAGACCCACCGCTCGTCCTTGTACCGGGCAACAATATCCATGGGGAACTCTTTTGACCGTTCTGATTCTGGGACTTCTTCCACTGAACGATTCTTCACCCGGAAGGGGCCGATTTTAAGAGTGAGCAGAGCTGGCCACGTGTAGGTATCGCCGTCTTGCCGGGGTGTAGCCTCTTTAAGACTAATGATGAGTGTGGGGTCAGCAACCCAGGTGGAGTCACTCACATGGCCTATAGCCCTTGTCAGAGAGGCTTTATCTTCGCTGTTTAATGCGCTTTTTCCAACACATTCCGCGTCGCCGCTGGTGAACCCGTGGGTGTAGGCGGCAGCCAAGTAGGCAATATTGGCGTGGAGTCCGGCCACACTGTTCTTATTCGCTTCTTCGGGAAGAATAGGTTTGGGGACGTTTTTGGCGCGGTGTTCCCGGGTGGCGGGTTCGTAGGTTCCCGCGGAGGTGTCGTAGTTCTCGATTTTCGCTTCGCCGCTAAAGTCGGTGCGTTCAGAGTTTGAGGGGCTGGCTGCCCCTTCCTCTATTGTTTGTGTGGTGGCAGGCACCAGTGTGGAGGCGCATCCTGTGAGCGCGGTAGCGGCTGCAATACCCACGGTCATGAGTGCGGTGCGGCGGGTATAGGCGGAAGTTGTCATAGCGTGTCATCCTCAACGATTGGTGATTGCCATATTAGTTTATCTGCATGGAGGTATCTAGTTTAACGGCTTAACCACGGTGTTGCTTGTTATTTTGGCAAGTATTTCATCTCTGGCGGCTGGCGCCTGGGCCTGAAAGCTGATCGTCCTGGGCTCATCTGAGAGGGCCGAAAACGGGTGGAGGTTCAGTCTCCAACGCACCGTCCGTCGGCGCGCAGCGCATGCCCAAACGTTACCCCTGAATATTGTGTTAAAGCAGCGCTAAAACGCTTCGCGCCGCACTGTCCGGGCCGCTTTTGCGCGACTATTCAGGTTCTTTCCGTACAATAGAATACGTTGCCTCCGTACAGGTGCGCGGCACCCGAATAACCGTGCACGGTACGTATTGGCGGCTTCACCGTGACTATTAGTGCGCTACAGAAAGGGTGTCCAGTGTCTGACGTTCCCGCCTCCGAACCACAGTTCGGTGCACCCCCAACCGTTACCCAGGCCCCTGCCAGACTGGGCACCCAAGGCACCCTGGATTTGGTGAAAAAAGAGACCCGCGCACCCGAGGCAGCCACGGTGAATAACGGCGCTGCTGAGCTGGCAATAGCGCTGAATAACACCGACCTGAAATCCCCCACGCTGCTTGACACCCTTGAGAACACGATCTCGGTGTACGGTGCCGACACGTTCAACGGTATTGACGTAATCACCCAGCGGCTGCTGAACATGCAGGAGCTTGAGCTCGCCCCCGAGTCACCGCAGACGAAAGCCTCGAAAAACTTGGCTGAACTACGCGCGCAGATCAACTCCCTGGATTACAGCGCAATTGACGGCACCCCCGGCAAGCGCGGCCTGGCAAAACGCCTGCTGGGGCGCGGCAAAAACAAGATGGAGGCGTTCTTCTACCAGTACGCCACCGTCAACCGCAATATTGAGGGCATCAGCAAAAAACTTAAAAAGTCCACGGACGCCCTGGTGATGCAGCAGGCGGAACTGGTGAAGCTGCGTGAACGCCTGCAGGAAGGCATGCGGGATTTGAACGAGAAGGTTGCGGTGCTTCAACAGTTCGCCGATATGGTGCGTGCCGCCGCCGAAGAGACCCGGCTTGAAGGGGATGAAGAGACCGCGCGCATTTACACCGAGAAGGTGCTGTACGTGACCGAGCAGCGCATCAGCGACCTGCTCACGAAGCTTGAAATTGCCGGGCAGGCGTACCTGACCAGTGACGTTGTCTCCAGCAACGGTAAAGAGCTGATTCGCGGTATCCGTCGCGCCGAAGACACCACCCTGTGGGCGTACAAGATGACCGCCTACATCGCCCGCTCTTTGGGCATGCAGGAGGCGGTGCTGCAGCAGCTTGGCGCCCTGAAACAAACCACGGAGAACGCGATCACGCGCAACGCCGAGATGCTGTCCTCGCAGGCTACGCGTATCCAGCAGATGGCGTCCCAGCCCGCAATCGACCCGCAGGTGCTGGAGCAGGCGCACGGCAAGGTGCTGGCCGCTCTTGATGAGATTTCCTCCTTCAGGCAGGGGGCGGTGGATGCGTTCGCCCAGTCAAACCAGATGCTGCGGGAGCTCACCGCCGACTCGATGCGCCGCGTCGAACGCAGCAACGCCGAAGAGAACACGGTCACCGGCGGCGGTTCTGCCCGCGCCATCACCGGGAACTAGCGCCAATGAGCTTCCTTAAATGGTTTCTTGGGGTTCAGGATACACACCCTGCACCCCAGCCCGGGCAGCCGCCAGCCCCACCCAGGGCGGGGGTGAGCGAGCATACCACCCAGACCGGTAACGCACAGGCGTACCCGCAGGTACACGAGCCCACACCCGCCGAAGTGATCGCGGAGGCCAGCATACGCCTGGGGCAGTTCGCTGACACGGTACCGCCTCGGGCGCTCTTTCCGGCGTTTGAGATGGTCGAGACCTACCGGAAGATCACGGATGAGGCGGGGTCTAACACGCACCGGGCGCTGCCGGAAACAACCTCGTACACCCTGCAGACGGCGCTAAGCACCTACCTGCCGAACCTTTTCACCGCCTATACGCGCACCCACTCCCCCACCGAGACGCAAACCACCGAGCTGGTGCAGGCGCTCACGGAGGCGAACCGCGAGTTCTCCACCGCCCTGAACCTGGTGCGGGCCGGGCACAGCATGGACCTTGAGACGCACACCCTGTTTATGCGTAAGCGCATGGTGGCATGATGGGGGCGGTAACATGATGGAACTGAGCATCGGGCAGAACGTGAACCTGACCCAGGCCGCCCCCGAGGTGCACAATATCCTGGTGGGGCTGCGGTGGCGCACCGACGAACCGCTGCTGCGTGAATGTCTGGAAGCCGGGGTGCTGCTCACAGCGGGCGGGCGCCTGGTGAACCGCCGCGACTTCGTGTTCGCGCACCAGGTGCTTGACAGCTCCGCCAGTGTGCACCGCCGCGAGCTCATGGGCGACGACAAGGCACAGTTCGGCCTACATTTACCGGAGGTTCCGGCGGATGTGGACTCGCTGGAGGTGGTGCTTTTCATTAACGGGGAAAGCTCAATACGGCTTAACCGTGCCAGCGGCATACGGGCCCGCGTCATTAACCCGGCCACGGGAGCCACCATGTTCCGTGCGCCCCTGGCGCAGGTGGGCCGCAGCGCGGCGGTGCGCCTCATGCAGGTGTACCGGCACCGTGGGGACTGGAAGGTGCGTGCGGTGTGTGACGAATGGCCGGATGTTCCGGCGATGCTGCGGGGGTTCGGGTTGTGAGCCGCTACAGTTTCTTAACGGCGTACCTGGCCGACCCGGCGCCGCAGAATAATCGTGACCACGGCGGCAGCGCCCCTGCCACCACGGGCAGCGCGGCGGCCCACGCACCCCAGCGAACAGCCTCGGCCGCCACCCAAAACACCCGGCACAGCTCCCCCACACCGGCGGTGCAGCCCGGTGGCGGCGGGCGTCGCGTGCAGGCCCCTTCAGTCGTCAAACCCGGCGGGTCGAATAGCGCGGGGCGGTCGGTGACACCGCCAGATATGCGTAAACCCGCGCGCCGCACCGCCACCTATACCCCCGCAGAGCCCAGCAGCCGAATATCGGGGGCACCCTCCGGGGCCGAAACCACTGAAACATCCACACCCGTAACCGCCAGCCCTATACCAGACCCCGAACCGCACTGGTGGGGGTCCGCCCCAAATATCACCGAAACGGCGCAGGAAGAACGGGCCTTCATACTTGATGCGGTACAGTCCGGAATCGGCGGGGTGAGCATCACCGGCACGAACCTGCACGCAACCCTGCTCACCTGGGACGGCACCACCATCGACTACCCTGAGCCTTCACGGCCCGAACCCATTGATACGGTCACCAGGATCACTCTCAACACCGACTGCACGGTGCTGAGCATACCGCCGCGGGCGCTCACGCAGCTGCGTTCGCTGGTTGTGGGCGGAGAAAATCTTATACTGGCCAACACCAGCCTGGGGTTTACCCGAAACCTGGGCAGGGGCGCGCTAGTATTAAGCGAGAGTGGGTACGCTACGCTCGCAATAGCCATTATTGGCTAGAAATAACCACCATAAATAGACAAGAGATAAGGAAAGGTACATGGCTGCTATTAAGCTCACCAAAGGCAACCCCATTAACCTCACCAAGGAGGCCCCCGGCCTGAAGAACCTCACCATCGGTCTCGGCTGGGACCTGTCAATTGCCGGGGAAACGTACGACCTGGACGCCTCGGTCATGCTCACCGATGAGAATGACAAGATCATTTTCGATGACGCCTCCCTGATCTTCTTCAATAACCCCACCAGCGCGGACGGGGCGATCGTGCACACCGGTGATAACCGCACGGGTGACGCTGAAGGCGACGATGAGACGATTATCGTGAACCTTGAGAAGGTGGACCCGCAGGTTCAGCGTGTGCACATCCTCGCCTCTATTTACGAGGGTGAGAAGACCGGCAAGAACTTCGGTGTGGTGCGCAACGCCTACGTGCGCCTGATTAATGACGACACCAACGAAGAGATCGCCCGCTACGACCTGTCCGAAGACTGCTCGGCGGCACCGGCGGTGCTGTTCGCTGTGGTGTACCGCCATAATGGCGAGTGGCGTTTCAAGGCTGTGGAAGACCCCTTCACCGGTGGCCTGCCGCACCTGCTCACCTCTTACGGTTTTACCGTCTAGAACCCTCTAGACAGCACACACACGCTCTATAAGGAGAGCTTTTAATCAATGGCATTGTTGAAATTCTTCAAATATGACCTGCTCATCACCCTCGCGGCGCTCGTTGTGGCGATGTTCTACGGCGGTGTTTCGGGCATGGTTTCCGCCGCGATCCTGATCGTGCTTGAGATCGTGTTCTCGTTCGATAACGCGGGCGTGAACGCAAAATACCTGAACAAGATGTCGCACGCCTGGCGCCGTATCTTCCTGACCGTAGGCGTGCTCGTAGCGGTATTCGGAATGCGTCTGGTGTTCCCGTTCCTGATCGTATGCCTGGCCGGTAACGTGGGACCGGTCGAAGCGTGGAACCTGGCCATGGAGCGCGGCGACCCGCACACCCCCGGCACTTACGGCTACATTCTGGAATCTGCGCATCACACGATCGCCTCTTTCGGCGGCATGTTCCTGCTGATGCTGTTCCTCTCATTCCTGTTCGAGGCAGGTAAGGATGTGCACTGGCTGGCGGTCATTGAGAGGCCGCTGGCTAAGGCGGGGCATTTCGACTCAATGCCGGTGCTGGTTTCGGGTGCGATCCTGTTGGCGGCCGCGCAATTGTTCGGGGCCGAGCACCATGAACAGTACACGATCCTGCTCTCCGGGCTGCTGGGTATGCTCACGTTCCTGGCGACGAACGGTCTGGCGACGTTTATGGAGGACCGCAATGAGGCTCAGGAAGAGTCTTTGTCGGAGGTCGCTATGCTCACGGGTAAGGCCGCGTTCTCTATGTTCATCTTCCTGGAGGTGCTGGACGCGTCATTCAGCTTCGACGGGGTGCTGGGCGCGTTCGCGGTGACTTCCGACCCGATTATTATTGCGATCGGCCTGGGTGTGGGCGCCCTGTTCGTTCGTTCAATGACGATCTACCTGGTTGAGAAAGGCACCCTGCAGGAGCTGCGCTACCTGGATCACGGCGCGCACTGGGCGATCGGTGTTCTGGCGCTCATGCTGATAGCGACCCTGAAGTGGGATATCCCGGATTATGTGATCGGTTTATCTGGCATCGTGTTCATTGCGGGTTCGGTCATCTCATCCCGCCGCGCTAACCGTGCCGAAGCCGCTGAGAATGATGGGGACGCCAAAGAACCCGTAACCTCGGGAAGCTCAACCGATTAGGCCGCCCTGTGAGCGTGTCCGTAACCGCTGCCGGGTGGCCGCCCCACTGGGGTGGGCGCTGTCGCCCGGCGCGGCATGACAACTAACGTACAACGATGTAGAAGGGTATAGAAACTATGGCCATTAACCTTTCAAAAGGCCAAAAGATTAACCTGTCAAAAGATAACGGCCTCACCCAGGTACGCCTGGGGCTGGGCTGGGACCCGATCAAGGTGAAGGGCTTCTTTGGGCGCACCAAGGAGAAGGCCGTGGACTTGGACGCTTCGGTGCTGGCCTATGATGCCTCGGGGCAAATGGTTGAGGCCGTGTTTTACGGGTCGTTGCGTGCCGCAAACGGCTCAATCATCCACCACGGTGATAACCTCACCGGTGCCGGTGATGGTGATGACGAGGTTATAGACATTAACCTGCCCGGGGTGGATGCCCGCGTCAACACCCTGGCGTTGGTGATCACATCATATTCGGGTGATCAGTTCAGCAGTATTGAGAACGCGTTTGTGCGCGTCGAAAATGTGGAAAATCGGCAGGAGCTGGCCCGTTTTGAGATGACGCAGAAAGGCTCGCACACGGGTCTGATGGTCGCCTCCATTAGCCGGGACGGGAACGACTGGGTGTTTAAGGCTGTGGGTTCGCCGCTGCCGGGCGCCGCACGCACCCCGCGGGACGTTATCGACCCGGCTCGCGCCTACCTGTAACCCGCGAACCGCCGAAGCAGGTTCCGGCCCGTGATACAGGGGTGCCCCAGATGGTTAGCCATCTGGGGCACCCCTGTTACGTACTTTAGTCAGTCATGGTGCACACCCGACACTTCGGCGACGCTGCACCAGCCACGTGTCTTTGAAGCAGACGCAGGTAACCGCCTAGATTGAACTGCTGGGTGAGGCACTGGCTGATGCACCACCCGGCGACTGAGAGTTGAAGTCACTAATATGCCACGCACCATTCGAATATTTGGCAGTAAGCTCGTCCTTACCCGTATGCTTCCGTTCTGTCTCTTTGAGCTCGCGCACGTTTCCGAAAGCTACTATATATTCCCCAAGATCAAAGGTGTATGTAGCAGACCAATGGTAGGTGTCATCATGTTTAGTAGGCTGGGATTCTTCCAGAAAAAACGTAAAAGTGGGATTGCCAAACCATGCCTTCCCCTCTTTAAACGCCTTTAACATAGCCTTGGTAGAACTAGCCTTAGTCATATCCCGTTTTTCTTTGTCATTGAGGTCTGACTGCTCAAAATACTGGTCGTCTCCCGTAGCGAAAAGATACTGTAACGACGCTGCCATGAACGCAAGAGACGAGTAGAGGCCCGCCACTGATTCCTCATGGATATTATCGGGTTTAACAGGTTTGGGCACGTTCTTCGGTGGCTGGGTGCGGGTAGCTGGCGAGTAGGTTCCCGCAGAGGTATCGTAGCTTTCGAGCTTCACCTCACCCCTATAGTCTTTCTCGGGCTCTTTTGTCTGATCATCATCAGAAATATCTGAGGTAGGAGAGTTTATATTTAAACCGCTGCAGGCGGTTAAAAACGTAAGGGAGCCAGCGCCTAAAAAACCAAAGGCGGCACGGCGGTTCACTATGAATGTCATGTTAGGTTTCCTTTCAGCTGGGAATAACCAGCCTCAGCATCATACTGAGCTTTCACCACGGTGAGCGGGGGTTTTCCAGCCCAAATCTGCGCTGCAGCTTTTGTCTAGGCAAGAATTTTCCGCATACCAAGGGGCAAGGGGCGACTTACGGCTTCACCGTTGAAGAGAGCGCCTGAATACCGGCAAGCTCCCACACGCCACCTGTATACTCGCCACGCATAACAACTTTGCTACTAGTTTTCCGTTCATTAGCAGGCATATCGCGCACTTGACCGGCAGCCACTAAGTAGGCACCTACTGCGGTTGTGATAGTTGCTGGCCATAGATAGTATTTACCCGATTTATTGGACGAGGATGTTTCTAGGGTGATGACATACTTGGGATCTTCAAACCAGACTTCGCCTGTTTGCAGAACCGAGTACTGTTCAACCATTATGTCGTAGTTTTTCTTCTCCTCTGGGTGAAGTTTGACCTGCTCAGTGTACTGGGAATCCCCAGTGGTCATGAGGTACTGCATTGAGGCTGCCATGAATGCCAAGGATGAGTAGAACCCTTCCTCAGAGTTCTCGTTCATGTTCTTTGGTTTGATGGGCTTGGGCACGTTCTTCGCTGGCTGGGTGCGGGTAGCTGGCGAATAGGTTCCCGCAGAGGTGTCGTAGCTTTCGAGCTTCACTTCCCCTTTATGGTCTACCGACGACGAGCTGGACGGTGAATTAGAGGCAGCAGAAGACGACGAACTCGCTGGACCGGCGGAGGCACTGGACGATGCGCTGCTACTCTCAGCCTCTTGATGCTTCACAACGGTTCTTATAGGGGCGCAGGCAGACAACAATGCTGCAGCAGATCCAGCACCCGCAACGCTCAGCGCGGCACGGCGGTTAAATACGGAAGTCACAATATTATCGATCTCATTTGTCTAGATTCAGGATGTTTGACTTCTTTATTATAGCTAAAGTTCGTTTTTATTACCTTAAATTTATTTTTATGAGTTATCTGAAAGATCATAGATCATGATGGTAACTTCCCACACGCCACCAGTGTATTTCCCTTTCATATACCCCTTTTGAGGTTTTTCAGCCCCCGTAGAGGGCACAGGGGCTGTCTGACCTTGTGCGTTATGGACATTTTTACCGTAATCAAAAACGACCGTAGAGGGCCATGTGTAACTAGAGCCTGACTTGGTGGGCTGGTCAGTCGTTAAAGTAATAACAATCTTGGGGTTTTCAAACCATGCGACACCGCCTGCGATATATTGTGCCATCTCATCGTAGTCACTCAGATCCTCTTCCTCATCAATTTTTACTTGGTCGAGGTATTGCCGGTCGCCCGTTGTCACAAAATACTGGAATGAAGCGGCATAGAAGGCGATTGTTGAGTATAGACCAGCCACCGAGTTTTCATTCATATTCGCTGGCTTAATGGGTTTAGGTACGTTCTGCGGGGGATGCTCGCTGGTGCCGGGCTCATAGGTGCCTGCGGAGGTGTCGTATTTCTCTAGTTTTGCCTCGCCTTTATAGCTCTTCGCAGGCTCCGAAGATGCTGGTGAAGACGATGACGGAGAGACCGTAGGACTCACGGACTCCTCAGACGGCTCCGGAGAATGTGAATTGGGGCTGCTACTACTGCTACTGCTGCTATCGCCGCTACTTTTCTTGACACTTCTTAGCGGGGCGCAGGCCGCTAAAAACGCAGCAGACCCTGCACCCAGAAGACCCAGGGCGGTACGGCGGTTAAACACGGAAGTCATGACAGGGGTCGCATCCTTTCCACATAAGGTGATCGCGCACTCTTATCATACAGCGGCAGGGGTAGAAGTAGCGGCTCGAAGGTGCGTGCGCCCTTAACAATAGAATGCAGGCCACATCCGTCAAGAGGGACAGTAGGCACCTAGGCGCCCCTACGGCAAGCCCACTGGATAGGAGGATTCCATAGGCACCAACCATGATGTCCGCTCCAATAACTAGCGCAACCATACGTTTCTATAAATATATTTTTCTCTTGAGGTATCAATCATTTATCCTCAGAGAACGGCAGCATCTACTCGCGTGTTAATAGTTAATTATTGAATTATGAATCACCAAGCACCGTACGGTGCAGATATCCTGCTTTGTCACTGTGCAAGGGGCGGGTTAGCCCTATATAAATAATCTCCAATATCCGATTTTTAAGTTGATTGCAAAATATTTAAGCACTATCTCAGAATATTAATATTGCACAATCATCTATTAAAAATATTTTAGACACTCTACAGTATGTACTAGTTTTATTTGAATATATTATTTATAATATGAATGTATATTTTGCGATCAGCTCACGGAGGAACGATACAATGACCGAGGAGAAACCCACTCAGCAGCAGCCCACCGAAAAGGAAGTGCAAGATGCAGTAGCATTTGCTCTCGCAGCATCTAATTTGGCGGGATGTACCCCTCCTACGCAAGAAGACATTCAACGACTCGAAAGTTATGCCCGAGGTGAGGTTTCTATAGAAGAAGCTATAGCCGATGCACGCCGTCGCATCCAGGGAGTGTAAATACTATGGAACAGCGTTGGCTTCAGGAGCAAGCAGCAAGTCCCGCATGGTATGCCTACTACATTCCCTTCACCTATACTCTGCGTAATAAGTTTATATCCCCCAATCACCCCTATGGTGAGCCTAATCCCGAGAAGCTTGCCGCTCTCGAAGAAGAAGCAACCCAACGGCGGATGATTGATCTTCGGTTTCATCCTATTCAGGGCAACTTTGATTACAATCATATGAAAGCTGTGCATCACGCGATCTTTCAGGATGTATATGACTGGGCGGGTCAAGAACGCACCGCCCCTACCAATGGACCCATGGTCAAACTCGGGCACGCATACTACCCTGCAGGGCCTAATCTTACTGCTGCTGCTCACGCACAATATGACCTTCTGGCCCGAAAAAACTTGTTGCGAGGTTTAGATCAGAACACGTTTGTTACTGGACTTGCTGAAAGCTGGGGCGAGATTAATGTGGTCCACAGTTTCCGTGAAGGCAACACCCGCAGCCAGTTCGTGTTTTTCTCCCAACTCGCCCAGCAAGCTGGTTACCATATTGATACCGCTGCTTTTGCCCCTGGAAATCCTTTGCGTGACGAGTTCGTACAGGCGCGTTTCTATAGCCAAGATACCGGCAGAAACGATAGGTTAGCCGCTGTGCTGGGTAAAGCTATTACACCCATATCACCTTCTGTTTCCGCGCAGGGGCACGAATTCCCCCTGCAACGAGAGGTTGGCTTGAGCAGGGGTGTTTCCCTGAATAATGCTGGTGACCCTAATCTCCGCAGGACAGACGATGCGCCCACGCTAGGTTCTTCTGAGGCACCTAAAAATACATACAACAGGTACCAGCTACGCTCAAAACTAGACGATGTAAAAAACACGGCTCCCTCCCCCCAGCAGAACCGTTCACAGAACACACAGCAGCGGCAGGAACCACAAAAATACAGACAGCCCCACCCCAAGCGCGAGCGCAATGACCGTCACCCGAGGATGGGACTGTAAAGTAAACGCCCAAAATCAGAGGTAGTTGGGAAGCCCACAGTATAAGCCCACCATGCACATGGGCTCTTGTTGAGCCTGTACACGTGGCGGGCTTATTGTGGGTCTACCGTCATGACTTACCGCCTGCGCCCCAGCCCAGGATTACACCAGACCCCACCGTTTAAGATACGGCAGCTAGAAGCTCTCAGGCAGCAGTAACCGCCTGCTGACGGTAGTTCACAGTACCGTCAGAGGTGACACCCCAGTTATCCATGGTGGGGGCCTGCATCCTAATCAAATGCTGTAGGACTTCAGGGCGAATACTACTATTCATTAACTACCTTAATCCCTCAGGAAGGCTATCGTACACAGCATCATAAATATCCTCGCTAATAAGTCCACGATCATACGCAAGTTCCAAATATTCAGAGGAGAGATCCGTGTTATTCTCGTAAAACCACCCGAGAGTCTGCCGTGGTTTATACGGCCAACGCTGCAGCTCATCAATTACTTGATCCCTCGAAAGCAAACCCACAGCATATCGATCACAGATCTCGCGAATACTAGCTCCAGAAAACCCAGGTTTTACCTCTTCCAAAGGGTACTTAACAAACCTTCCGAATTCTTCATCTGATAGGAGTACCTCACTCCGAAAACTCTCAGGTTTCCGCCCGGCACGTATCTGTTGTTGAATATACCGACTGGAGTCAATCCGATGGATCGTAGCTCGTATATTGTTTAATATTTGTGGCGTTAAAGACATTTAATCTTATCTATCTTGTTATTTAATGCCTCAGATTGGTAGAAGGCATACTGGAAGAAATATTATGACGTAACATAGAGGATTACTCATTAGAGGTTGTTCCGCGCCCAGAAAAACTTCAAATGACCGAAAAACCTAGAGTACGAGGCTGACATCCTGTGGAACACTGTGGGCAGTACCCGCCAGTATTTCGATACGCGGGTCCCTGTTCTACACCACACAGTGGCAGTTAACCTGCTGGTTGAGCTGTTTGTCCCCATGCGTCGAATGGTCCGCCTTGAACGGAGAGTTTATCAATATTTTCTTTATGGGTACGGGTATCGGTGATACGGTCGGTCATTGGGGTTTATCCTTCTGCGGCGCGTCGTAGAGCGGCTCGTGTCCGAGAAACTTCTAATGTCAGGTCGTAATCAATGAGCTCATGGGTTTCTGCGGTGTCGAGGTCGTCCCAGGATCCGGGGACTTCGGGTGCTCCTCCTTCCATACCCCAAGGATCCCACTCCTCACCTTTAGCTTGAGGCTTGTACTCCCAACGAACAAGCTCATCAATGGCTTGGGCACGGGTAAGTTCACCAACATAGTAGCGTTGACAGATCTCATACGGGGAACCGGAGCTAAACCCGGCACGGATAGGTTCTACTTCGTTAGCTTCTTGAATTTTTTTGGGGATGTCACTTTGACGGATCCCGAGTCCGCGAGCGAACTGGTTGTTTTTTGCTCCGGCATCGGCGAGGGCTTTGACCATGCGGAGTTCGGCAAGTTCGATGAGTTCTTTTTCAACGCGTAGTTTGTAGGCTTTAGCGACAAGGTCTTGCAGTTCCATGGTGTGTTTCCTTTACGAGTAGTTGGGTGCGCGGTCTAGGGGTTTATCCTTCAGGGGTAGCCTGAGCTTGACCAGCAACCTCCTCCTGCGCCCCAGCCCAGGATTACACCAGACCCTACCGTTTAAGATACGGCAGCTAGAAGCTCTCGGGCAGCAGTAACCGCCTGCTAACGGTAGTTCACAGTACCGTCAGAGGTGACACCCCAGTTATCCATGGTGGGGGCCTGCATCTTCCCGCACAGCTGATACGCTCTCATCTGGTCTTCTTTCAGCACCCCAGCGTCGGCACGGGTCCACCACGGGGTTAGCCCCAGGTGCATTGGCCTATAGTTCTTATACTGCACCATAGCCGTAAACGCTGGGATCTGGGTCATGGCCGCCGCCTCCATCACCGATTTCTCTTCCACAGAGTACGAGGTGGAGTTACCGTACTGCCCTGCGGAATACGACCGAGAAACCCGTTTACGGTCGAATTTACCCAGTGCCTCAGAAACCGGCCGCAGCGTCTCTACGTCCAAGCCCGGCAGGTAGTACTTCACCACCGACATATAAACCATATAAGTGCAGCAAATAGAAGGATAGGAAGAGCTACCCTCCGGCAGCTGACTGTTAAACTTTAGCGTAAAACTGATACTTTCAAGCTCTAAGACACGCACAGTAGGGCAACCCTCACGTTTAACTTGCAATTATTAGGCCCTGCAGCTCCTGCACCACCCACTGCAAAGCGATCAAAAACATACTTATTGAACAGAGCACACAAACAATTCGCCTGGATTGAGAGGCTGTTTCACCACCCAATCCAGGCGAAATTTAGTTCTTTCTCAAGAACAGTTGAGTTATACCTACAAGGCATATGGCAGGCACACGCCTGGGAACACCCACAACCTCAGCGAACCAAGGGTAAGGCAAGCTCCCTAGACGGGCTCTTTACGCCTGCTGCCTGCGCTTCCGCGATGCGGCATAGGTGAGAGCTACACCCGTTGCGAATAGTCCTGCAGCGGTAGCCACCGGAGTAGTCGAGAAGCCGGTGTTCGCCAAGCTACCGGTGCTCTTCGCTGCGGTCGCCTGACTCTCACTCTGCACACCCTGCGCAGCAGAAGCAGCGGCCGGGTTATTAGCAGGCACAGCAACAGTCCCAGAGTCTTGAGCCTGCTGAGCGGCAGGAGCAGCCGGGGCGGCCTGAGAACCTGCAACAGCGGCAGACCCGCCGGATGCACCATTAGCTGCAGCACCAGCACCCGAGCCGCCGCCAGCTACTGCCTCAGAAGCAGGGGTGTAGGCAGGAGTATAGGCCGGAGCCTGTGCAGCCTGTGCCTGCGCGGCGGGGGCCGCCTGAACCGGAGCCTGAGCGGCAGGGGCTTGCACGGGCGCTGCCTGAACCGGGGCCTGTGCAGCGGAACCGCCTGCCACAGAGGTGTCAGCCGGGGCGGCAGGAGCTACCGGGGCTGCCGGAGCAGGGGTTTCAACTGGTGCGGGCTGGGCAGGCTGAGCAGGAGCAGGATCGGTATCAACCACAGGAGCCGCCGGGGCGGGAGTTACCGGGGCATCAGGCGCTGGAGTGGGGTTAATCGCCGGGTCGGCAGGCGCTGGGGTCGGATCAATAGCAGGATCTGCCGGTGTCGCATCCCCCGGAGTGGGAGTCAGCCCAGGAGTCGGGAACAAACCGACGGGGTCCTGCTCTGTGGCAAGAACCGGAGCCTCAGGCTCAGCAGCAGGCTGAACAACAGCTGCCGGGGAAACCGCAGCAGCGGGCTCTTCAGTTGCCACAGCCGCAGGGGTGTACGCTTCAGCCGGGGCATCATCAGCCATAGCCGGAACCATATTAATAGCTGCAAGAACAGCCAAACCACCTAGCACTGTCACTTGTTTCTTCATGGGGTCACTCACTCTCCATCTTTCTTAATAATTGTCATGTGGTGATGGTCGGCTGATAACAGCACGGATGCTCCATCATGGTTAACACCAAGAACCTCACCTTCCGGGCTCTTGCGCACCCCACCGGGTCCAGCCCACGAAACGCCGCCCGTGCCGCCAGAAAGGTGAAAGCCCACCGGAAGTGGGGTAGCTTTTTCAGGGGCCATCTCTATGGTATACGTTGAACGAGTGCTACAGTCGATAATTTGCTTACCTAACAGTAGTGTCGAACCAGAGAAATCTACCTTGGCGCCCTCTGATGCATCAACGGAAACCTTCGCCGCAATATCACCCGAACTCACCGACTGAAAAACCAGAGTTGAACGACCATCAACAGACCAGAGCGTCATCACCTCGCCACGCGAGCTCACCCCAGCCCACGATGTAAGACGTGCCCCCTCCCCCGGTGAGGCAAGCTTATGCGAACCCTCAACCTTGCCGGACGAATCAGCGGTAACAACTGTTCCTCCATCCTGGGAAGTAGCCCAGTACGCCCGTGAACCATCAGTAGAAATAAACGACGCTCCCTCGGCCGGGGTGCGAAACTCTTTGGGCGATGACCCCAGCAGCGTTACTTTCGCTGGTTTAGACGGGTTATCACGGTTAACCAAAGCAGTAACCCCTTGACGGGTGAGCATTTGCTGGTCTTTAGCGGAGTACCGCAGCACCTCACTGAATTTCTTATCACTGGACCACGTGAGGTAGGACTCTTTACCGAGGTATGCGAAACCACCCTGGTGGGGCCGTATTGTCAGCTCAGAAAGCGCATTATCGGGTTCTTTTACCTCCGTTTTGCTGACTTCCTCCCCCGTCTGAGCCGATACAACATACAGTGTTTTACCGGACAGGTAGGTGACATATTTACCATCCTGCGAGACGGCGGAAACTTCAGCAGCACCGGCTAACTGGACGGTGTCACCTTTCTTCTCCTGGGTAGAGTCGGGACTTTGGGGGTCTGTACTAGTTTTATGAGGCTGAGCTGAGACAGTTCTCTCCCCATGATTCGAGAAGAAAAATATGACTCCCCACACGCTGCCGCCCAGCAGCCCCACAACAAGAACCAGTGCCAGCGGAACAAGAAACACTGCCCGCTTGTAGAAGGGTTTCTTCTCCACAGCAGGGGCCGCTACCACAGCTTGAGAAAATACCATATTGTCGGGCTCGACAAAACCATTCGGGTATACCACCATGACTCTGTTACCGCCCTGCGCATCTGTTACATGGACGTATACCGGGCGCCTTAGGTTACTGGCAATAGTGGAAACATAAACATAGGAGCGGGACAAAGCAGCATCAATTGTGGCCTCTTGAATGAAGCGAACCCCTTGATCCTGAACAGCCAACTCAACAACGGCTGGCCCTCGAATAATGGCATCCACACGCGGGTACCTTGACGGCTCCATTCTTCCCTCCTTGCATGCCCCTATTCATCATAGAATTTGGGCATTTGGCACACCCTACGGGGGTACTCATAAATGTACATATATCGTAGCAAGGTTCGCCGAATCACTAATATGATCTGACTGCTCAGCCCTACCAGGTATACGGTCAGCTATCCTGGCCAGAAAACGGTGATTAACATATTTTTCGCTGGTGCACAGACCTATCAGTTCATAGCTTCCTACCTACACTCGCTGGAACACGCCAGTGATTTCAAAAATTAGACAAAGAGTTAATATATGATATCGGGTAAGAAATTATTGAATTATAATCGCTACAAATTTATTTCAAGATAGAGATAACTATGAATAAAATACGCGGCACACCCAAAAACACACACTACAACCCAGACCACAGGGAAAAACACACCATGCCGCTACACACCTTCACCACAATCCTACAAATTTCCGCAGGGATCATGATACTCTACGGCATCCGCGACGAATACAAACGCTACCGCGATAAGAAAAAAGGGAAAATCGTCAAACGCCTCCCCCGCCTTGAAGGCGCCGCAACTATTTTTCGGCTGCATCTGCCTCGTCAGCTTCTTCATCGCCTTATTCATAGCACTCCCAGCATCCGAATGGCTCCCCAACTGGTACTACTTCGCAGGCGGCATACTCTCCGCAGCAACCGGAATCGCCCTGCTATACCGCTACGAAACAAAATACCTCAGCATCAACCCCAACGGAACCATCACCCACCGCACCTGGACCGGACGCCGTATCACCACCCCAAAAACTAACCCTGGGTTGCATAAGAATCACCGCCGAGGCGGGGTGTTTAAGTCTCTGATTGTTCTAAACGCTCTAGGGTGAGAGCATGATCTTTTCTACGGCTCACAAGACACCACTACCTAGGTGAGCGTCGTTGTGTTTTTCGGCGAACCGACCCTTGAAGCTCCCGCGCATACACACCCAACGAACTCACTAACACATCCCCTAACCCAAACCCTAAAACACCCGAAGGCACTA
>NZ_RBMF01000004.1:0-220319 GCF_003989445.1 Rothia sp. HSID18067
TTTGCGGTGGTGATAGCCGGGGGGAAACGCTCAGTCTCCTTTTCGAACCTGGTTGCTAAGCCCTGTGGTGTTGATGGTACTGCATCTTGGTGGGTGTGGGAGAGTAGATGGCTGCCGCAATTTTTTTTGTGAGTGGGGGTCCCCTTTGTGGGGGCCCTCTTTTTTTTGTGCCCCCAGGGGGTGTGGGTGTGTGGGGTTTTGGTTTTAGTGTGGGTGTGCTGCGTGCGTGTGTGGGGGTGTTTGGGGTCTACACAAAAAACCAGAGCTATAAGGCGCCTGGTATCTTCACCCCCGTATGAGAAACATGACATCACTATCTGCGTAAAGGCATATATTTGCGTCGTAAAATAAGCTGAGAGCGTGAGAAAACTCCGAAACTCCGCAGAAATCGACTGATGGCTGGAATATGCATCCTCTAGTTCGGTAGTCTAGACGGGGTAATGATAAGGCGCAGCGTCGTGCGTCCTACAAGAAAAGGAACAGGTATGTCGAACGATGCCCGTGAAAAGGCCCGTCAAATCGCGGCCAAACAGGCACGCAATAACCCAACAAAATCAAACCGTCGCCTGCTGCAGCTGGGTGTGCTAGCGGTTGTCCTAGTGGCCGTGATTATTGTCGGTTTTGTCTTCATTAATGGGCAGAAGCAGGATATTCCCAAGGCAGGACCCGTGCCAGCTAGTGCTAACGAATACGGCGGTATCGTTATTACCAAAGACGGAATCGTCAAGAACGCATCAAAGCAGGATCAGCGAGACGCTGATAAACTCGGTACCTCCGATACATCCATTACTCCCTCTGCCAGCGGAAGCGCCACCCCGGAAACCCTGCCACTAGGCATAGAGAAAGCGGAAGAAGCCAAGAAGAACGGTAAGCCCGTACACGTGGTGATCTTCCAGGACTTCAACTGCCACCACTGCCGTGATTTTGAACAGGCAAACTACGAGATCATTAAGAAGCTCGTTGAGGACGGCTCCATTACCGTGGAATACCGTAATATGATCATTCTGGACCGTGGATCACCCACCCAGTACTCCGCGCGTACCGCAAACGCTGCCTATGCTGTGGCAAACCAGGTGAGCGCCGATAAGTACCTGGAGTTCCAGAAAGAACTCTTTGAACGGCAGGGCGGTGGGGACCTGAATAACCAGCAGATCGCCGACATCGCCGCAAAATACGGGGCGAATATTTCGAGCGACCTGAACGACAACAAGTGGCGCCCCCTCGTGAACGTGGTCAATGAAGAATCTCTCAAGAACGGTGTGCACGGCACTCCGGCGATCTACGCTGATGGGGAACAGTTCCCCGGGCCTAAATCCGAAGACTTCCCTAAGTGGGTTCAAGGAAAGATTGATGCCAAAAAGCAGCAGTAACAGGCTGGTCTATGGTCGCCTGTATGGTGCGTAAAATAACCTCAGGGTAGCCATACCACAAGGTGGGTCGCATACCTGATACGATAAATGTGTCAGGTATGCGACCCACCCCACACATAAACTGGAGTGATGTAGCCTATACTGAGCGCCTAAAAGGGCAGGAAATCGCCCATCGTAGGGTAAACTAGAGGTCGTATGCCTCCTTAGCTCAGTTGGCCAGAGCATCGGTCTTGTAAACCGAGGGTCACCGGTTCGAATCCGGTAGGGGGCTCACCCAAAATCCTGATTCGTCCCCTCCGCCTGTGCGGATGCGCTGAATCAGGATTTTCTTTCATACAGGGCACACCGATACAAACTATAAACCAACCGCAAGCATTCACATCAACCATAGAATGGCAACCATGTCAGACCAACCGTCAGCACGCACCGCACCGGCTCGCCCACAGGAGCCTAAGACCCTCGAAAACTTCATTGAGACACGCGGCTTTCGCCCCGAAATTCAGGGGTTGCGAGCCTTCGCAGTGCTACTGGTCGTCTTCTACCACGTATGGTTTGGCAGGGTCTCCGGGGGAGTGGACGTGTTCCTCTTCATCTCGGCCTTCCTGCTCTCGTTGTCTTATCTCCGTAAAATCAATGAGGGCCGCCCGCTGAACCTCATTAACTATTGGCTGCACGTATTCCAGCGGCTGCTACCCGTCGCTACCATCACCATTGCGGGTACGACCATTGCTGCGTTTTTCATTCTCGCGCCCAGCCGTTGGCCTGAGATTATGGCCGACGCCAAATCTTCGCTGTTCTACTACGAGAACTGGCACCTAGCGAATAGTTCAGTGGACTACTACGCCCAAAATGCGGCCGCGAAGACCCCCTTCCAGCACTTCTGGTCGCTCTCCATCCAGGGACAAATATTCCTTCTATGGCCTCTGCTGTTCGCCTTTGTTGCTTATCTGGTGCGCCGTCACAACTGGAACCTGCTCACCACAGCTGTGCTTGTTTTCAACACCGTGTTCGTGGCCTCCCTAACCTTCTCCATCATTGAGACTAACGCAAACCAGGGGTACGCGTACTTTGACACTCGCACCCGCCTCTGGGAGTTTGCTATCGGAACCCTGCTGGCCATGCTCACCCTCAAATGGAAGGCCCCAGAGAAAGCACGCGTCATTATGGGCTGGGTGGGCATCATCGGGCTTGCCATCTGTGGCGCCGTGCTACCGGTGCAGCGGTCTTTCCCAGGCTTTCTCGCCCTGTGGCCGGTGCTCTCGGGGGCACTTGTCATTATGGCTGGCCGCACCAATAGCAAATGGGGCATAGACCGGCTGCTGGTCTCCCAACCGTTGCAGAACCTGGGTAACATATCCTACGCCCTGTACTTGGTGCACTGGCCTATCCTCATTCTCTACAGCGCCGCTGTTGGTAAAACCGGGGTAGACTTTCTGGAAGGGACCCTGATTATTGTGGTCTCCGTGGCGTTGGCATGGCTGCTGACCCGTTTCATCGAAAAACCGCTACGGTACCGTAAAGACCCTTTCGTGCCCTGGCTCATGATGAAACTACGGTTTAAAAAAGTGTTCGTGGTGAGCACCTGGGCAGATCAGGCTGCTTTCCTTGTCGCCATCTTCCTGCTCGCAGGGATCCCGCTTGCCGGTGCACAGGCGTGGGTGAGCGCATCCAACACCAAAGCCGTAGCCAAAGCAGAACAGAGTACTGGCGATGAACACTCAGAGTACCCTGGTGCGCGCGCCATCGGTACCAACCGGGTGACATCAAACGACAACCCCATCCCTTCTACTGACCCCAAAAGCCAGTATGAGCGCCTGGACGGGGCTTGCGATGGGGTGTTTAAACCCAGGGATGAGTCGCTTTCCAAATACTGCAATATCCAAACGTACGGTGCGGATGATGCCCCGCTGACCGTTATTGTGGGCAACTCGCATATCGAGCAGTCTATTGCTTCCTTCAAACCGATCGCGGAGCAGACCCACACCAACCTGCAAGCCTACCTGCTGGGAGGGTGCCTGTACCCGACCCGAGGTGTAAACGCATCCGACGAATGCAGCGAATTCAACCATAAGGTGACCGAGGAACTTCTCAAACGCAAACCTCAGACGGTGGTGTTAACTGCAACTGTGGCGGATGCGAAAACCAATGAGGAACGGGTCGACCCGGCGCTGGATGAGACCGTCAAAAAACTTACCGATGCCGGGATTCAGGTGATTGGTTTGCGGGATAACCCGCGTTATGATTTCAACGTGTACGAGTGCGCCCAAAAAGCCGGGTCGGATATGAGCTCCTGTGCTCGTCCCGTGAATGAGAAGCTTGCTGACGCCAACCCCTCCCGCGAGGTGTTAGACCGGTACGAAGGCGCGGTGACCATCGACCTGGCTGACCTGTACTGTCCTGAAGGAACCTGCCAGCCGATCATCGGGAATGTTTACGTGTACATAGACGATAACCACGTGACAAAAAGCTACGCTCGCACCATGGCGCACGCCATTTACGAGCGTGCATCCCGCAGCGGCTGGTTGGTGACCGGCAGACTCAAGTTCTAGGGAAGAGAATTCAAATAAGTCTGCCAACTGGTTTGACAATAAACTCAAGGCGCTCGGCAAAACCTCAACAATATCACCCGCTATGACGTTATACCTGCCGTGTCGCCAATGACCCGCACGACATGTTCGTTGTGGGGAGGAGTCACGATGGGTAAACGCCTTCACAGGGCGAGCGTGCAGGAGGCAGGAACCCCAAAGGAGCAGGTGTCGTTTATGGGATACTGGCGTGTAGGCAAAACTGAGAGCTAGGGGAAGGGAACGGTGCTTCACCTTGATGAGGATGCTCGCCTGAACGGTGAGCCGGTACGCTATGTGGCCTTGGGAGATTCGTTTACTGAGGGGGTCGGCGATATTGATGAGTCCCGCCCGAATCAGGTGTGTGGCTGGGCCGATAGGGTGGCTGATGCGATAGGTGCCCGGGATGCGCAGGCGCAGTACGCAAACTTGGCGATCCGCGGGTATTTAATGGACCAGATCATGGATGAGCAGCTGGCCCCGGCTCTTGAGCTGAAGCCGAACCTGGTGAGTATTTACGGCGGGGGTAATGACATCATACGCCCCAACGTGGATATTGATGCGTTGGTGCAGCGCATGGATGATGCATTTGCTCTTTTGCGTGCAGAGGGTATTGAGGTGTTCACCATGACTGGTCTGGACAGTTTGGGGGAAGGCCCATTTGCCCGCACCCGTCCGCGCACGGCCTTGTATAACGAGCTGATCCGTGAGGTGGCTGAGAACAGGGGAGTGCACATTGTCGATTATTGGCGGATGCGTGATTTTGTGGATTGGCGGCTGTGGGCTCCCGATAAGCTGCATATGAACGAGTATGGGCACCAGAAGTTTGCGGCTCGGGTGCTGTCTTTATTGGGTCTTGAAGGCGCTGTGCCGGAGCCGCAGCTGCCGCCAGCGGTTGAGTTGAGCCGCCGTGAAGAGCTGGAGCAGAGCGCGCGCTGGGTGCGGGAGCACGCCCTGCCGTGGGTGGGGCGTAGGATCCGGGGAACCAGCTCTGGGGATGGGCTGCAGCCTAAGTATGCGGCGTTTCGTCCAGCGTTGTTTGAGCCTTCTGCCCGGGAGCTTGGCAGCGGTGTGGGTGTGCCCGCCAGCAAACATGCGGCGAACGCGGTGTAGTTTCTGGGTCATAGGGAACACCGCTGGTGTGGAAGGCTGCGGCCTGTGCTTTTGCGGTTTAATGTCTTAATCGGTGCTTTAAAGCTATTAATCTCACACAGCGAATTTCAGTTGTGTTATTTATTCAGGTTTTGGAGCACGCTAACACCCACTAAAACTATCCGCTACCGGGGTGAATAGGCGCTCTGACTTGCGCCAATACGGGACAGTGATAGAATATTCTGGTGGCTCTCTGGCCTGATGCTGGGTGGTTTCCGGGGTACTCTACAGGGTGCGCACCCTAAGGTTTTAGCGAGAAATCCGCAAAATTTATGGGGATTACCGGCGTCTAGGCTTGCGAGAGTGCCTTGAGTTACCTAGAATTTAAGGCTGTTCGTAGTGGTGAAAACGCCTCTCGACACTAATTTTAAGCTTCACCGTTTTTCCCGCGGCGGGGGCTGTTGCTCGGACTCTCACCCGGGTGGCGGTCTTGGACACTCTAGCCCGGCGAATAACCCGGTGCTTCTACATTGGTGACGGGACGCTTACGAGTAACATCGACTGCGTACCCGTCATAAAAATCAACCATAAGGAGTGAAACATGGCAGCAGTCTGCCAGGTGACCGGAGCTGTTCCCGGCTTTGGACACAGCATTTCGCACTCGCATCGCCGCAATAAGCGTCGATTCGATCCGAACGTTCAGAAGAAGACCTACTGGGTTCCTTCGCTTCGTCGTAAGGTAACCCTGAACGTGTCCGCCAAGGGCATTAAGGTGATCGATGTTCGTGGCATCGACGCCGTGGTCGCAGACATCATCGCACGCGGGGAGAAGATCTAGCATTATGGCATCTAAGAAGGCTAAGGATCTGCGTCCTATTATCAAGCTCAAGTCCACTGCTGGCACCGGGTTCACCTACGTGACCCGTAAGAACCGCCGCAACAACCCCGACCGCATGGTGCTGAAGAAGTACGATCCCGTCGTACGTAAGCACGTTGATTTCCGAGAGGAGCGCTAAATAATGGCCAAGAAGTCAAAGATTGCTCGCAATGAGCAGCGCAAGGTCATTGTGGCTCGTTACAACGAGAAGCGTCTTGCCCTGAAGAAGACGCTGATCGACGAGAACGCTACTCCCGAAGAGCGTGAGGCAGCACGCGTGGCGCTGCAGAAGCTGCCGCGTAACGCTTCCCCCGTTCGCGTTCGCAACCGTGACCAGATTGACGGCCGCCCGCGCGGTACCTTCCAGAAGTTTGGTATCTCCCGTGTGCGTTTCCGCGAGATGGCTCATCGTGGCGAACTGCCCGGCATTACTAAGTCGAGCTGGTAATTTCTGGTATTTTGTACCTAGGCAAAGTTATTTCTCACCGGAAAAAGCTTTGACTTAGTCGCAAATCTAAAGTCTCAGGAAGGGGCACCCTAATGGCTAAGAACCGTACCGAACTCGTTGCAGAGGTAGCAGAGAAGTCTGGCAAGAGCCAGGCAACCGTTAATGCAGTCCTCGACGCAGTGTTCCAGGTCTTCGAGACTTCCGTCTCCAAGGGCGAGAAGATCACCATCCCCGGGTGGCTGGCAATTGAGCGCACCGACCGTGCTGCTCGTACCGGCCGTAACCCGCAGACCGGCGAAACCATCCAGATTCCCGCTGGTCACGGCGTGAAGCTGACCGCAGGCTCCAAGCTGAAGGCAGCAGTCGCCACCAAGAAGAAGGCCGCCAAGACCACCAAGAAGAAGTAATTCTTGAGACTCTAAACTGTGAAGAGCCGCCTCCCCGCCGTACCGGTGGGGAGGCGGCTCTGTTTGTGTGCGGCCGGTTCGCATACGAAGCAGAAAGTCAGCCTATACCGCAGATAAAAGGATGTGAAAGCCACAGGTGCTGGGTAGCTTTGTGCGGGGCTGCGGGATAGACATGTGGCGAATATTGTAGGCGGTTTCGGGTGGGTCACCCGCCGAAAACAGGGTTTATAACGTGTGACACGCCGGGCGTTCATGGTTTTCTCAGGGAAAACACAGGTTTTCTTAGCTGGGGCATAGTGGACGTTGCTATGATATGGGTAATGATGGGGCGGCGCATGGTAGCTATCCGGCCAGCAGCCCCCGCGCCACGCCGGTAGAAGCCTCCACCCCGCACGCTGGGGCACGCAGTTCAGGGTCCGTCTGGGCTACGAGATACGGCGTTTATTCCGTCTTTCGGGAACCCCCAGCGATTCACACGCAGGACAAGAAAAGGACTTTCCCTATGACACCCCGACAGAAAACATACTATGCGGTGGTACCCCTAGCTCTTGCGGGTGTTTTGGTGTTGGGCGCTTGCGGAAAATCCCATGAGACCCGCCAGGCCTCGGACGCGGTGGCCTCAGCCCAGGCTGAGATGGCGAAACGGGCATCAGAATCAGCTTCTGCTTCCCCGTCCGCTTCAGCATCCGCCAGCTCCCACAGCGGTGGGCCTCACCGTTCTGAGGCACCCACCGCCGCACCGGTGCATGAGAGCACAGCAGCGCATACTGCTCATGAGGCGACAAATGGGGGAAACGGGGGGAATACTGAGGCCGCCGCAGCACCAAGTGCACGTGCCGACGGTACCGCTGCGCCTGCACCTGCGGCCCAGAACGGATCCAACCCCTCCGCCGCTGCCCCGCACGGTGGTGAACAGCAGCCACAGGGCGGAGCGACACAGGGGCAAGGCTCCCAGAACGGTGGCGGTTCTTCCGTCAATATCTCGGGGGGTAACACTCAAGCAGTTGCCGCTGGCGGCGGGTGGAGCACTACCGAATCTGACGGCGATGTTGTCTCGGTAAACCCGGACGGCTCGTGGGTGAAAACCGAGCCTGATGGCGACGTGGTGACCGTGAATTCTGATGGCTCATGGACGAAACGTGAGAATGACGGGGACACCGTCACCGTCAACTCTGACGGCTCGTTTGTGATGATTGAGGACGGGGCTCCCTCACATGACCGGCCGGATGTTCCTGAGCTCCCTGCGAAGCCGAACCAGAACGCGACCACGCCGAAAACACCGGTGCAGCCTCGCTAATAATGGCACACTGCAGTGTGCCAGGGCGCTGACTCACAAGGCATGAGGTACCTATTTTCCGGTACAATCATTGTGCCGCTTAGCTGGGGCGGCATACCAACCACGTGAGGAAAGAGCCCCCTGATGAAGAGTTCCGCACGAAAACTGTATGTGCTGCTTTCTTGTACCGTAGCGGGTGTCTGTTTATTGAGCGCCTGCGGCGGTACCTCGAATGAGACCCGGCAGGCTTCGGATGCGGTGGCTTCGGCGCAGGCTGAAATTTCTAAAGCGAAAGCGTCTTCGGAATCTGCCTCCAGTGCATCGCCTAGCACCAGTGCTACATTGGGCATGTCCCCCAGCTCATCTGACCACACCCCATCTGGCCACGCCCAGCCTGTAGAGCCTGAAAAGACAGCATCGGCAGCGCAGACACCAAGCAGCTCCCCGGCTGCTGCCAGTGCGGCCGCAGCTGGCGCGACCCCCAGTGTCAAAGCATCAACGGCATCTCCGCAACAAAGCGAAACGGGCACCATTGATCTGGGGTTCGGCACGATTCAGGAAGTCACCACCATTGAGAACGATGGCGCCTGGGAAGCGCGCAGTGCCCAGGGCACCACGGTGCAAGTTGATGACGATGGTTCATGGTATGTGAACGGCACGAAGGGCATCCTCTCGGTGGACAGCGACGGTTCATGGACCTGGACGAGCCACCCATCCGGAGGTATGGTGACCGTTGAGCGCAATGGTTCGTGGACCTGGACGGGCGGGCCGTACGGTATCGCTGAGATGAAGGTTGACGGCTCGTATAGCGCGACCAGTGGAGGTAAGCCGCAGACTCCGGCAAAACCCGCTGCTATTGGTAAACCGTCGAACGCAAAGGCAGCGGCCCCTGCTGTTCCAGCGACCCCGAAACAGCTGAAGTAAAAATAGTGCATATGTAAAATTCAGCATATTCCCAGGTGCACGCATCACTTTACAGGTGAAATGAATGCTTGGATAACTTTATGGTTAAAGAAGCTCATTGAAACATCTACCTGAGGGATGCGACTATGAATACCACCTCCACGAACACCCGTAAAATCGCTACCTGCGCCACCATTGTGTTTGCCGGAACGCTCGTACTGAGCGCCTGCAGCGGCGGTGAACTATTAAAGGCACGGAAGTAAGCTCCTCCAGCTCCGGGACAGCGCAGGCAACCGAACGCATACGGGATTTAGGTTTTAACACCAAAGACGCCACAGTTGAAGATAGCGGTGCTTGGCAGACTTATAACGGTCAGGGGATGACTCTTAAGGTGCACTCATCGGGGGCCTGGGAGGTGCGCAATTCACAGAATACGAAGGTGCTGGACGTGAAATCAGACGGCTCCTGGTCGTGGGCTGATGGCCCGGATGGCTCCATCACTGTGAATAAAGACCGCTCCTGGGAGCTACCCGGTGAGAACGGCAATATATCCGTCGCTGCTGACGGGTCGTACGATAGTACCGGGAAGAAAGACGATTTTAAGGGCCCTGCCAAGCCTGGTACTCCCGCAAAACCCGATAACTCGAAGGCCAAAGACCCGGCACAGCCCATCTCCCCGGGTAGCTCTGGGGCGGGCTAAGGCAGTGGTGAAATAGCCGCACCTGTGCCCTATGCACCCTGAGAGCGGGTACGGTCAACCTCACCAGAGAATGACGTCGCCAACGAACGGTACAAGATCATATTTGTGAACGGTATGCGCCCTCTGCTGGTGGTGCTGCGGGTATTTTAGCCTCGGCATCCTGCAGGGGGTGCCTTGTGCGTCAAGAACGCTTACGTTGACACACAATCATAAAATATAAAGTCAAAGTTGAGGGTTCTATTGGGTGCACCCTAGGGGTTTCACAGCTGAGAGCCGGTTTTTTTAGAGCGGCCATACAGCAGCGGTGAATAGGGTAGAGCTAACGCCGTAACCCGTACAGCGGGTACCTCCGAGAGAGGCAGCGATCCGCAACCGACCGAAGGGAAACAACAGTTCTGATGCGCTCGGAAAAGGACAACCGATAAAGGAAGCGGCGAGGGTGGATGCCGACGGCACTTTCCGCGTGCTTAAAGAGGGCGCAGTATCCAACGAGCCCCCGAAACTTCCAAAAGCTCCCGAAAAACCCGATAACTCGGCAGTTACCCCTGTCACTCCCGTACAACCCACAAAATCCATAACAGACAACAGCTAGCCTGCTTGTGCGGGAATCTCCCACAACATACGGGAACAGCGTCGTTCCCACCTGACACCCCCCCATCCCCGGGTGCCGCATTAACGCCGATGCGGCACCCGGTTCTCACCAACAGGACGCATCGCCCCCGGCGGGTGCAGACAGTAATAGCGGGGTAACGATGCTGGTGCGGCACAGCAAACACCTTTCATATCAGCAACGAAATCCTTAAGTCAGAATATTAAGATTTAACTATCACAGCTAAAGCACAGGTTTTCTGGGAGGAAACATAGAAAACCTTGATAAGCTGGGGATATCACCACAGGATGACAACATACAATCACATTAGGTTCAGCAGATTCTTCGCATTTGGCGACAGTTCCCCACGAACCCGAACCGGCACCGAGAATCAATTTCCCTCCCCATACGGGACGCACACACCTGATCCTATAATGTGCTGTGGTTGTGCATCCACCCGGTGGTAGCCAACCGACCACCCTTGAAGGGACAAGACAATGAACGCATCTGTCAAGAAAACTTCCGCATTCCTGACCATTGCGGCCGCCGGTGCGCTCGCGCTGAGCGCTTGCGGTGGTTCTAATAACGCATCATCTTCCAATAGTTCTTCGAGCTCCAGCTCATCAAGCGCTTCATCAGCAGCCAGCTCTTCTGCGGTTGCGACTCAGGACGGTACCGCATCCAGTGCGGCAACTGGTAGCGCATCTGCTAGTGCTTCTGGTGGTGCCTCCGGTGCCGCAAGTAGTGGCGCGGCTGGTGCAGCTTCGGGTGCAGCATCCAGTGGGGCAAACGGCAACGTGACCATGGGTGAAGGCGGCGCTTGGACCCTCACAGAGGCTGACGGCGACACGATCACAGTCGCAGCAGATGGCTCATGGACCAAGACCGAACGTGACGGTGACACCGTATCGGTGCAGCCTGACGGCTCGTGGACTAAAACCGAACACGACGGCGACAGTGTGACGGTAAAACCTGACGGCTCGTACAATCAGGTTGAGCACGACGGTAAAGCAGATAAGCCAGACACCCCGGACGTGCCCGCAAAACCGAATGCTGAGGCCGCCAACCCTGTCAGCCCCGTCCAGCCCACTAAGAAACTAGGTTAGGGACTCCGGCTCGTTCAACGGTTCAAAAACACGGACCTTGCTGAGGCTGGGTGCTGTACCCGCTGCGGGTACGGCACCCAGTTGCCGTACATATGGAGGCTCCCCACATATTATGGGGTACTTTTCACAGTTAAAACATAGCTTTTCATAGCAGGGGCATAGAAAACGACAGTAAAATTAAAAGGTCTCAACTGATGCGGAAAACCCCGCCTACACAGGCCAAATGGAGACACACAGGCGACTGATGGTGCCCCGAATCGTTGGGGCATAGCATAACCGCATACTAACAATCACATAAGAAAGAACTTCCGATGAATATCACCTCCAAAAAAGCTCCTGTTTTTGTGTCCTTTGCTGTGGCTGGCATGCTCGCGCTGAGTGGGTGTGTCTCAGTGAACTCTTCAGGATCGTCGTCTGATTCTTCTTCCTCTTCATCGGCTTCATCGTCGGCTAGTTCTTCGGCTTCTTCGGCTTCTTCGTCTGCGTCGGCCTCTGCTGGTGCTAATGTGTCGGTTGGTCCTGATGTGAATGTTGGTAAGGGCGGGGATGTGAACGTGTCTGCCTCGGCGTCCTCGGGGGAGACGGTCAAAGCTGATTCTTCGTCCAGCTCTTCGAGTGCCAATGGTAAAGCTGGAGAGTCGGACTCTGACAGCAGTTCTTCCGAATCTTCCACCTCATCGTCTGAGGGGGAACTGGCCGTTGCGAACAGTGGTGCATGGGAACTGAAGAAACCCGACGGAACCCACATCGTGGTCTCAGCCAGCGGTGCGTGGACTATGAAAAAGCCCGACGGGTTCGAGATTACTGTTAGTGCGAATGGGGCTTGGTCCACAACCGATGCCAGCGGTAACACCACCGCCATTGTGAGCGCTAATGGGACGTTCGAATCTGAGAACGGTACCCCCACCGCTCCGCAGGTACCTGCTAAACCGAACGATAAAGCAACTACCCCTAAAGCCCCTGTTCAGCCCAAACAATAGGCTTAAGGATCTCACCCACGCTAATAAGGTACTGAAACCTGAAGGCGTGGGTGAGCTTCTTAACTTTTAGCGGTTGCGTATGTGGCCGTTGGGTGCTTTTACTCCCAACTCTGATGAGCCGATTAGCTGTCGAATAAGAAAAGAGAAAATACGGTGAATATTTCCGTCCAAAAAGCTCCTGTTTTTGTGTCTCTTGCTGTGGCTGGCATGCTCGCGCTGAGTGGGTGTGTCTCAGTGAACTCTTCGGGGTCTTCGCCTGAATCTTCTTTCTCTTCATCAGCTTCTTCGTCTGCGCCAGCCTCTGCTGGTGCGAATGTGTCGGTTGGTCCTGACGGGAATGTGAAGATTTCCGGTAGTGACGGCAAGGGTAATTCGGCGGATGTGAACGTGTCTGCCTCGGCATCTTCGGGGGAGACGGTCAAAGCTGATTCTTCGTCCAGCTCCGCAAGCGCCAATGGTAAAGCTGGAGAGTCTTCCGCCGCTGCCGATAGCGGCTCTTCCAAGGCTAAGCTGGATATCTTCTATGGCGGGTCACGTGGACGTGGACCATGAAAGACCTCAGCGGCAAAGTCACCGCTGTTGAGGATGACGGCACCCCTTCACCAAAGGACGGTACAGTAGTTGCTCCCCAGGTATCTGCTAAGCCGAACACTGACGTCAAAGACCCACGAACCCCCATCTCTCCAAGTAAGTAACCTGCTGCTAACTGCACATGAATAGAATGCCCCAGCGGTTACCGCATGGAGATGGCACCGACCACTCTGAATAATAATCGGAGAATGATTGAGGTAAGTGTAATGTTTCATTCTCAGGATGCCTGACTGGTGACTGGGAAAAGGTATGACAATGTTGAGATTTCGTAAAAATACAGCGGCGTAAACAGTCTGTATTTTCTCGTCGTGAGAGCGTCAGGATAGTGCTTCTAGAAAGTGTGATGTGTCGCCACGTTGTCAGCGGTTCTTTTCAGGTAGACTGAATATCAGTGCTTTAACGGCCTGCTAGGGGTGAAACCGGTTCCGCACCAGTGAAAGTAGCCGCTAGTGACACGCCTTGCCTTTATGCTGGCTCAACATACGTTGGGATAAGCGTCTGGGGTGGGGACACACACCGATATACACTACCGAAAGGTCCCTCGATGAAATACAAAAAAGCACCGGCCCTACTTTCCCTCGCCTTCGCTGGTGTGCTCGCACTGAGCGCCTGCGGTGGAGGGCCTGCCTCCAACAACTCGAGCAGCAGCGCAAGCTCCTCCGCATCTTCAAGCGCGAGTTCCAGTGCTTCCGCATCGTCCTCCGCGTCAAGCAGTGCCAGCTCGGACAGCAGCGCAAGCACCTCCGGGGCAGCTGATTCCAGTGCGTCTGCAGACAGTGATAGCACCGAATCAACCGCCGAGAGCTCCAGCGGCTCAGACTCCAGCAGCGGTGCAGCTGACTCTTCAGCTTCAGCTAAGAGCGGCTCAAGCTCGGGTTCTGAAGCTGAGGGCCTGGAAGACGCAAAAGTGAGCCCTGACGGATCTTGGACTGCGACTGTAAGCGGTAACAAAATAGCTGTTGCTGCAGACGGTTCCTGGGTTATGAATCATGCCCAAGCAACTATCAGCACTGCTGTTGATGGTTCATGGGTTGTTAAGCATAGCAACGGTAACATTTTTACTGTGAAGGCCGATGGAACTTGGGTATTTACTGATGCTGCAGGTAATACCGGAACTTCAGAAGATGGTAAAGCTAATATTCAGATTCCTAAGGTTCCAGATTTAAGCTCTGAGAAGCCGTCAAAGGATGCGGCTTCTCCAAAGACCCCTGTGCAGCCCAAGAAAGTTAACAGCTAATTCTTAGGGGAGCATCCTTCACCTAGCGCCCGTGCACAGGGCGATCTAGAGTCCCGGGCCGGTGCAGTTTAGTACCGGCCCGGGGCTACCTTTATCCACCACAAGCTATAAGGGGTGCGTGACTGATATGCGGAAAGGTTCGCCAATGACGGCTGCTCAAAACGTACCGGTTCTTCTCGTTACGGTTCTCACCGGTGTGCTGGCCCTCGCTCTAACCGGGTGCACCACCAGCGGTGCGGGCGCGCCCACTGGTACTGCCTCATCCGTAGCAGCTGACACCGAGCCCGCCGAAAACCCCGGCGGTGTGCACGCCCTGACCTTCAACACCGACACCGCAGTCGTGCAAACAGACGGTTCTTGGTTTGTCACCAACCCTGACGGAACTCAGCTGCACGTTAACCCCGACGGATCATGGGCCGCAACCGGTAGCGACATTGGCACCATCACAGTAAACGCCGACGGCTCATGGCGGTGGACCGGATCCCCCGAAGGTGGAGTTATTGACGTTAGCCGTGACAGATCATGGACCTGGATCGGCGGTATTAATAAAGGCAGTATGCGTGTTAAAACCGACGGAACCTACGACAACCCCGGAGGCGGCGGCACCCCCGTGCTCCCCGCAAAACCAGGTACGCCCACGCCCGCCAGTGCACCCGGGGCGGCAACACCCAAAACCCCTATTAACCCCGCCATACCTGTAGAAAAATAGCGGCACCGCACCTTCTGTAAAACAACAGGCTGCTATCGTTACCTCTTTCCCTGTGGCCCTCAGAATTCGCGGTGTGCAATGCGGCGGAAACTAAAAGTACTCATGCGCCCCGGGATGAGCGCCATGCGTGAGGAAAACAGCCGCGCATTCTCAAAAATAAGCTGTAATTTCCCGGCGTTTACTGAGGTCACCCTGCTAAGCTAATAGCACCACACCGATATATGAGCCCCGTTGCATGAAAAGGACAAGATGAATACCGTCTTCAAAAATTCAAAAATATCTGTACTGACCGCTCTTAGCATCGCGGGGCTGCTCACTCTTAGCGCCTGCGGCACCACCAACACCATCTCTGAAGACAGCGCATCCGCAACCCCCAGTGAAACCAGCAGCGCAAGCACCACACCGAAGCCCACCGCCGGCGGCAGCAAAGGAACCGCAGCAGGCAAAACCACTGGTAGTGCAGGCGCAGAAACAAACCCGGTCACGGCAGGTTCCTCCACCCAGGCGAACCCCCACGAAAAACCTAAGACCAGCACCAGCCCCAGTGCCGCCGAAACCAGCGCAGGCGGCGGCACCCAGACGGATGGCAGCGGGCAGAAACCCGCAACCTCCGCAAGCAGCCCAGCCTGGAAGAACACCGAAAACGGCGGGGCAACCGTCACTGTGGGTACCGCAGGGTCTTGGACCCGCACCAACCCCAATGGTGACACCACCACGGTCAAAGCAGACGGCTCATGGGAAACCCGTTACGCCAACGGTGACACCGCAGAAGTGAGCGTAGACGGGGAATACACCGTTGTTAAAAACGGGTCTCCCACCACTGAAAAACCCGCAACACCGCAGGTTCCTACTGTGCCCAGCGGGCAGAACGTCACCCCCAAAGCGCCAGCAGAACCCACACAGACCTCCAAATAGTTCCCTCCATTGAGCGGATAACAGCTGCTCCCCGAACGTTGGCCTCAAAAACAAGCGGGGGAGTGGCGTGTGCCTTGTTGCGGCCCCGACCCTAATAGCAGACAGAGGCACACTACCTGCGGCAGGGGCGCCACGGTATCCCCGCTGCGGCAGTATCCCGCTACAGCTGAGGTGGGAGCCGCCTCGCCAAACCCCACTGCTTCGGTGCTCTCGCTGTTCACAGGTGGGTATCACAGTATAAACACAGGTCAAACATAGCCACCCCTTATATAGTGGAACCTATCACTACCGCAAGCCTGCAATAATGCGGGTGCACGAACTGCGGCAGTACACCCCAAACCGTATACCAACCACCACAGAGGAAAACCCTCATGACCACCTCCACTAGAACCCCCTCCATGCTGCTGAGCTGACGGTCACGCCTTCGCACAATCCCTTCGGGAAAGAAGCCGCCTACACCACCGTATGCGGCAGGCGAACAACTGACCCGATAAGGCCGCCAGCTCATAAGCCTGTGCGGAAAGAGCAGCGGCGCGTCAGTGCGGAAATAAGGCGCGCCGTACGGCTCAACCACCTCGGCACAGGAAGCTGCCGTTCAGGGGCCACAGGTAACGCTCCGCGCCTCGGGCGGTAGCCCAACAGGCGCCGCATCCAACGGAGGGTGCGGCGCCCTACGGTATTACCGGTAGAATGGGTGCTGTACACGAAAACCGCACACACGGTGTACCAGCAGCGAGGAGGCATATATGCGCGACGCAGCTAACGCTTACGCTCGGCGCGCCTTCACCCCTTGCAATACCCCCTGCGCATGCACTGAAACGGATGCGCACACGCTGTGCATCCCCACCCGCACCGCTCTAATGGGGCGTGCCTGGGCTATCTCAGGTACCGCCGTGCTCCTCGGCGCAGCCGGACACACCCTCGCCGGGGCCAGCGCGCCGCACCTTATGCTTCTCATCCTGTGCACCGCGCTTGGGGCGCTCATGAGCCTGGGGCTGCTGCTGGTTATGAGCCGGATGCGCAACCGCATCCCCCAAGCCCTCACCGCAGGAACTGCCCTAGGCGCCGTTGCCGTACAAGCACTACTGCACACACTCTTTAACCTCTCCCACGCGCCTTCCCTAGCGGGGGAGCACATCGCAGCCGCCCACGCCGGCACCGCCGCGCACGGGGCACATACCCATACGCTGGGCAACCATGTTTTACCAGGAAACACGCCCTATGACTATGACCCATCGGGCGGCGGGGTAGGCGGCACCCACACCCTCACCCACGCAGCGGCCGAACACGCGCATATGCCCATGTTCGGGGTGCACCTAGTGGCAGCTATCGCCAGTCTGGGGGTGCTCTACAGCGCCGAACGCACCCTCGCTCGCTTAATACGCTTGCTCGCCATGAAAGTGCGTGCCCTAGGGGTGGCGCTTTTCACCCCGCCAGCCGTGCTGCCGCTGCTGGAGCGGCGCATCCTGCTGTATATTCCGAACGCACCCGCCACCGGGCGGGTTGCCACCCTCAAATACTGCCGTATTGAGCGCGGCCCGCCCGCCTTCGTCTGAGAAAGCCAGCGTGCCAGATGGTGCACGCACCCGCACCCGGGTTACCGCAACCCGTGACTCAGACAAGGAAACACTATGCGCACTATTTTGCGTACCCTACTTGCCGCGCTCACGGCAACGCTGCTGACGCTCACCGCCACGCCCGCTTATGCGCACGACGAGCTCGTCAGCAGCACCCCCGCCGCCGATGCGACCCTCAGCAAGGCACCCACCGAAATCACGCTCACCTACAGCGCTAACCTCATGAACGTTGAGGGCGGCAACCGGGTGCGCGTGACCGACTCGGCCGGCAACTCCCTTGTTGAAGGGAAAGGCGACGCTAAAGTCAGCGGCAACACCGTCACCCAGACCCTCAACCTCAAAGACCCCGCAGCGGATGAAACGTACACCGTCACCTGGCGCGTGGTCTCATCCGACGGGCACCCCATTCAGGGTACCTACAGGTTTACTGTGGGGGCCGGTAAAACCGCCTCGGCACCTGTAAGCAGCGCCTCCGCCGAACAGAGCAGCGAGGCGCAGAACGGGTCGGACACGGAACATAAAGAAGGACTCGCCCCCTGGCTGTGGGGCGGCAGCGGGCTGCTGATCCTGCTGGTCGGGGCGATTGCGGTGATGCTCATCCGCAAACGCAACGACGGGCCGGGAACCAGTGAGTAGCCGCACTACCTCAGTAAGCGCAATAGCTGGGGTCGTCCCCTGACCTCAGCTGCGCACAGCACACACCGGGCGGTACCGCCCAGAAAGAGAAAACCAACCATGTTCAAGAATCATCAGAAGCTCGTAACCTTTACCTGCACCGCCGCAGCTGGGGTGCTGCTGCTCTCCGCCTGCGGGGGTGGCTCCACCAGCACCGGCACATCCGGTTCCGCATCAGCCTCCTCCTCGGCAAGCTCATCAGCCTCAGCGGGGGCCAGCGCTGCAGGCGGACAGGGAGCCAGCGCCTCGTCAGGCACCCTAAAAATTGAGGGGGCCTGGGTGAAAGCCAGCAAGGGCGGCATGACCGGCGTGTTCGGCAAAATCACCAATAGCGGGGACAAGCCGGTGAAGATCACCGGCGCCTCCTCGACCGCCACCGACACCGTGCAGCTGCACACCACCACCAAAGGCTCAGATGGCGGCACCAAGATGGAGCAGGTGCACGAGTTCACCATTGAGCCCGGTGCCACCCTGGAACTCAAGCCCGGTGGTGACCACATTATGCTCATGGATATGAGCTGCTCGCTCGCCGCAGGCGGGGCGACCACTGTGACGGTCAAGACCGAAGACGGCGCTTCCCTTGAATTTAAGCCGGTGGCCCGCGACTACCAGGGCGCGAAGGAAGAGTACAAGGGTGAAGGCTCCGCGTCAGCCACCGCCGATGCCTCGGCAAGCGGGCATGACCACTCGCATGAGGGACATGACCATGAACACGGCGGGTCCTCAGCCTCCGGGTCGGCCTCAGCCGATGAGCACGCTGACCATGACCATGGTGAAGGATCCCACGAGCATTCGCACGGTGCGGCAGGGGCCTCCGAATCGCCGCTGCCCGAGTGCAAGTAGCCGCAGCACCGCGCTAATACCGTAAATCGCTCTATGGGAGGCGGGCAAGCAGATGGCACCAGGTCATCACACGGTGCCTTGCGGTGCAGGACTTTTGAGCCCTGCACCGCAAGGCGCCGGCCCCGCCGCGAAACCCAGAAAAAACAACGGCAAACCACTCAGAACCGAAAAACTATTTGGTAAAATAAATGGACTTAAGCCGCGCCGGATCGGGCGGTAACCGGCCCTATCGTACCTACTGTAGGAAAGCCCGTAACCGGTGCAGCAGGATGCTACCGCCGTAGCATCCAGAATGCGCACACCACCTTACAACCACCACGAGTAGCGCAGGATAAAACATGCCACCCGAAAACCCACATAAAACCACAGATACTGCAGGGCAGACACCCCTAGGCGCAATGCGCCGCCGCACCGTCATTACCGGCGCCGCCGGGGTAGGGGTCGGCGCTGTTGCCGGGGCCAGCGCCCACGCGCTGCTGTCACCGCCCCGCTCGGACATGTCGGTCCCCGGGCGGAAACCCGCCGACATTGCCCTCACCGACGCCACGGCAGGATTCTACGGTGAACATCAGCAGGGGATCGCCACAGAATCCCAAGCGCACGCCCGGTTCATCGCCATTGATCTGAACGAAAACCTCCACGCCGAGGCAATCCAGCGGCTCCTGCGTATCCTCACCAACGATGCTGCAGCATTGACGAGAGGAACCGCCCCGCTCACCGACCAAGAACCTGAACTTGCCCAGGTCAGCGCGAACCTGACCGTCACTATTGGGTTCGGCCCCCGCATCTTCGATATCGCCGCACCCGAGAAAAAACCCGGCTGGCTCGCACCCCTACCGGCGTTCCCCGCCATCGACAAGCTTCAGGACGCCTACACCGGCGGCGACCTGCTGCTGCAGCTATGCTGTGACGACCTCACGGTACTCTCCCACGCCCAGCGGATGCTCACCAAAGACACCCGCTCCTTCGGGCGTATTAGGTGGGTGCAGAACGGGTTCCTGCGTGCTTTCGGGGCGGGCACCGGCACGCCGCGTAACCTGTTCGGGCAGGTAGACGGCACCGTGAACCCCACCGCCGACCCCGCCGCAAACCCAGGACGCGGCGGCGCCAGCCTCGACGACATCGTGTGGGGCAAAGGCAGCGCCAGCGCTGGTTACCCGCAGGCGTGGGAACCCGGCGGCACCTCCGTGGTGATTCGGCGCATCCACATGAACCTGGACACCTGGGATGAAGTAGACACCCCCGCCCGTGAGGACGCGATCGGCCGTAAACTTTCCAACGGGGCACCACTGACCGGGACAAAAGAATTCGACGACCCCGACTTCGCCAAAACCGACAACCTGGGGTTTGAAATGATCGCCCCCTACGCGCATATTCGCCGGGCCCGCGGGGAAGAACTCGATAAAAAACCGTGGGAGCGCATCCTGCGCCGTGCCTATAACTACGACGAACCCGTGGCGAACGCGGGCGGGCTGTCCCGGCACGGGGAGGTCTCCGGCGGTATCTCCAACGCGGGCCTGATTTTCGTGGCGTACCAGACCGACCCGGTGCAACAATTTGTGCCCATTCAGAAACGGCTCGAAAAACTCGATATGCTCAACACATGGACGATTCCCATCGGGTCGGCGGTTTTCGCTATCCCCGCAGGGGTACGTGAGGAAGGCGGGTATATCGGCGAAAGCCTCTTCACCTAGCCACCCAGAATGTACGCGCATACCTAACACGCACCATCGCACACACCACAGATAAAAAGAACTATGGCTACTATGTCTTCACAACCGCAGAAAACCGAGGCAAGCCCCAAGAGCGCCGCCGTGCGCCCCGGGCTGAGCGCACCCTGGATTGCCGCCTACGCGGGCGTGGGGCTGCTGGTGCTGATTATTTCACTGCGCATTACCGCCGCCAACGCCGCAACGGACTTAGCGGATGCGGGTGCACTCGTGCGCTGGGGGCTGCCCATCACCGAGGTTGTGCATAACTTTGCAATGGCGACGACTATGGGCGCGCTAATCTTCGCGATGGGCATTATTCCCCGCTACGCCGCCGATGCCGCCGGAACACGCCACGGCACACGCTCCGCACACAATACCGCTGAGAAAGAGTACAAGCCGTTCGCCGATGTGCTGAACCTTGCCGCCGCCTCCGCCGTGCTGTGGACTCTAGCGGCGCTGGCTGTGCTGATTCTTTCCTACGCCGATATTTCGGGGCGGCCCATTGGCTCCGGTGCCGAGTACGCCAGTGAGCTGATCAGCTACGTCACCACGTTAGATGCGGGCAAAGAAAAAGGCATGACCGTGGTGGTCGCCGCCGTGGTCGCCACCGCCTGTTTCGGGGTGCGTTCACTCATGGGGCTGTTTTTCATCTTCATGATCTCGCTCGTCGGTATCGCGGATATGGCGCTTTCGGGGCATTCCTCGGGCGGGCAGGACCATATGGGCGCCGTTAACTCCCTGGGGCTGCACCTGCTGGGGGTGAGCATCTGGTGCGGCGGGCTGATCGCGCTGGTGTTTATCTCGCGCGGTATTTCTGGTAAGGATGCGGGCACCGGCACCGTCGTTGAGGAGCGCCGCGGCGAACACACTGCGGCATCTCGTCGCTTGCCAATGGCCCATGCGGTACTGCGCCGCTACTCTCTGCTTGCCCTCATCGGGTTCATTCTCGTGCTGCTCTCGGGCATTACGAACGCCGGGGTGCGCATGTCGTCGTGGCGGGACTTAGGCACCGACTACGGCAAGATTGTGCTCCTAAAACTAGGGCTGACCCTGATTCTGGGAACTATTGGCGCGGCGCATCGCCTCAGGCTCATTCCCGCGCTCGCCGCCGGTAAGATGAGCGGCACACGCGCCCTGTGGAGCGCCATAGCTGCTGAGCTTGTGATTATGGGGGCGGCCTCCGGGCTGGGGGCTTCGCTATCACGCACGCCGCCGCCGGTTCCGGAAACTCTCGCGCCGGATGCCACGCCGGTGCGCATTATCACCTGGTACGACATGCCGCCCGAGCCGCATTTTCAGCGCTGGTTCACCGAGTGGCGTTGGGACTGGTTCTGGGTTGCTGTGCTGGGGTACCTGGCGATTGTATACCTGTGGGCATTCGTGAAAGTACGTCGTGCGGGTGACTCTTGGCCCGTGATGCGTGCCGTCTCCTGGATGTTGGGGCTGCTGGTGCTGAACTACATCACCTCCGGCCCGCCCGCCGTGTATTCGCGCGTGCTGTTTTCGGTGCACATGTTTGAGCATATGGTGCTCACGATGGTCGTACCGATTCTGCTGGTATTAGGTGCGCCCGTAACGCTGCTGCTTAAGGCGCTGGAGCCGCGCCAGGACGGCACGCGAGGCCCGCGCGAGTGGATTGTGCGCATTGTGCATTCGGGGTGGTCGAAAGTTGTTACGCACCCCATTTTTGCCGCCGTCAATTTTGCTGGCTCAATCGTTGTTGTTTATTTCACGCCACTTTTCGGGGTGATGCTGCGGTACCATATCGGGCACGAATTCATGATGATTCACTTTACGCTCACGGGCTATATCTTCATGCTGGTGCTGATCGGCATTGACCCGATTCCGCACCGCCCCCAGTACCCAATGCGCCTGATTATGCTGATCGCAACCCTGGGGTACCACGCCTTCGTGGGTATTTCGATCATGAACTCGAAGGCCCTGCTGGCCGCCTCCTGGTTCGGTAACTTGGGGCGCACCTGGGGTCTGTCGGCGCTGGACGATCAGAAGATGGGCGGTGCGCTCATGTGGGGTATCGGCGAAATCCCGACCATGATCGTGGCGGTTGCGGTGGGCTTCCAGTGGGCAAAGGCCGACAAAAAACTCGCTGCACGCATTGACCGGCAGGCCGAGCGTGACGGGGACGCCGAACTGAACGCCTACAACGAAATGTTTGAGCGTCTGCACGAGGAGGACACGCGCCGCGGCCTATAACCGTGTGCCAGAAAGCCCCGCCCGGGCTCTATGATGATGCCCCCTTTGCGGGTTTTTCGTCCCGTGAGCGTGACGTGCTGGCGGTGGTTTCTCCCGGAGGCTCTTCTCATTATGTGGATGTCTGCCCTGACCGTCGCGCCAACAAAAGCCTGCGGAATATAATAAACCCCATGACTAACAACGCAGCATCAGCCCCCACCTTCGAAGAATGGACCGGGGAAGCATCCCCGCAGGCCGTATCTATTCTCTCTGGTAAAGGCGGCCTTATTGTATCCCCCACAAAGGTCGGTTACATTCTCATGGCAACCGACGGCGAAGGACTAGAACGTAAGTTTGACGCGAAACAGCGCAAGCGCCAGAAGCCTGGCGTTGTGCTGTGCGGTTCCATGGAGCAGCTTGAGGCTCTCGCCCAGCTAACCCCGGAAATCCGCGACTTCTACCAGAAACACTGGGACGAGGACATCCTGCTGGGGTGCATCCTGCCGTGGCGTGAGGACGCCGAGAAGTACCTGCCGGATGAGACCACCAAGGAACTGACCCGAGACACCCGCGCGACCAGCTGCTTCGTGATCCGTTTCGGCGTGCCCGGTGAGCAGATCGTGCGTAAGCTGTGGGAAGGCGGGCGCCTGACCTTCGCAAGCTCAGCAAACCCCTCCGGTATTGGCAATAAGGGCCGTGCCAGCGGCATTGGTGAGCGCATTGAAAGCAGCGTGGATTTGATTATCCGCTCCGACGAGTATGTGAAGTCCATTCAGCCCGATAAGTCTGAGGAGACCCGCCACGAGCAGGGCGTGATGGTGTCCATGGTTGATGATGAGGGCGAGATTGTCCCCGAACAGCACGGCGAGCGTGGGGTAACCCCCGCACCGGTGCTGATCCGTAAGGGCCTGGATTATGAGGCGATTATGCGTCACCTCTCCGACTCGTTCCCCAGCTGGGACTACCGCCACGGCATGTACTACTAGGATGGCGTATCCGGCGGGGAAACCGCCGAACCTGCGCCGTTAGCCTCCGCACGTGAACGCACAGTGTGCAGGGTCTAGAAACCAGATAGTCTTCCGCCCCAACCGGCCTGTAGCTGGTTGGGGCGGGAGCTTTTATGTGGGGGTATCGTCGGAGTGTTCTGCCGGTGAGTCATCGGGGAGGGCGGAGGCATCCGGGGGCTGCTGCGGCGCGAGTGATTGCGCGATACCGTCAAGGATGATGGTGATCTTGCAGATGAGCCAGTCATACGGGTCACGCGTAAAAACATCCAGTATTGCCTGTTGGGCCTGCTCCCGGTAGGGGTCAGTATCCTGGTCCTGATCCTGCTGGTGCGGTGCGGGCTGGTCTTGCCCCACCTGCTCCAGGATGTTCTCCCGCCCCGGGCCGCTATCGGGGATGAGGGCGTCAATATGCTCGACTCCGCGCCTGTTGTCGATCACCATATCGAAAAGGGTGTCGCAGGCAATAACAGCGTTTTCGGGGGTGAACCCGCGGCGAATCAGGGCAGCACATAGCTCTTCCAGGAAGTACATGGCCACGGCGGGAACCACCCCGCGTGCGGCTTCGGTGGCGGAGCCGGGGTATTTCTCAAAACTGCGCCACAGGTGCACCGCCTGGGAATGGAGGATGTCCCGCCAGTGCCCTTCAAGCGGGGGCATTTCAACTTGGGAGAACGCATAGTTCAGGCCCATTCGTACAAGCTCGTCGCGGTCGGGGGCGTACCGGTAGAGGGTGCTTTCACCCACCCCCAGTTTTTCGCGTACCGCCGCGAAGGTGAGGTTTGGGAAACCAACGTCAATGACTGCCTGCGCTATCTGGTCATGGGTGATGCGGGGCGGGCGTCCGCGTCGTGATTGGGTCTGGTCCATGGTGAAGTCCTTGTGTGCGCTGTGTGGTTGTTTGTTTTTCACCGTCTACTTCCGATACTACGCTACTGGGCAGAGTTTTATCAGTCATCGGTGTGTTCTGGCTTGTGGAATACCTTTGTGGGGTTTCCCGTGCGGAGAACATGCTGTGCGGGGATGTGCGCTCCCGGTGTGGGTTTGTGCCTGCGGAATACCGCATCACCACACAGATTTTAATAAGTACAGCCTACCCTAATAATTGACTTTACGTTAGCTTAAGCTTACTTTTAAGGGTGTGTGGTCTAACCGCATATGAGAGGTGGCCCACCCCCGCCCCTCGCCGACACGAAGGTACAGCAATGACGCGGTGACACCGCAGAAAGAAGGCGCATCAATGGTACAGCGTCAGTTTCCCAAACCGAGCGAACTCATGGAATTCATGCAGTTCAAAAAGCCTAGCCTGGACTTCACCGGAAACCGCCTGGAAAAAGCGCTGACCATCTACGACCTGCGCAAAATCGCTAAGCGCCGCACCCCCGCCGCTGCCTTCGACTACACCGACGGAGCCGCCGAAGGTGAATTCTCCATGAACCGTGCCCGCCAGGCATTCGAAGACATCGAGTTTCACCCCGGCGTGCTCACTGATGTTTCGACCGTAGACACCACCACCGAGGTACTGGGCGGCACCTCCGCCATGCCGTTCGGTATTGCCCCCACCGGCTTCACCCGCCTGATGCAAACCGAAGGCGAGATCGCGGGGTCTGGCGCCGCCGGCGCGGCAGGCATCCCGTTCTGCCTCTCAACACTGGGCACCACCAGCATTGAGGATGTGCGCAAGGTAAACCCCGACGGGCGCCTCTGGTTCCAGCTATACGTGATGCGTGAGCGTGAAATCTCCTACGGGCTGGTTGAACGCGCCGCCAAGGCCGGGTTCGACACGCTCTTCTTTACTGTAGACACCCCGGTAGCTGGCGCACGACTGCGCGATAAGCGCAACGGTTTCTCCATCCCGCCGCAGCTGTCGCTCAAGACCGTAGCGAACGCTATCCCGCGCCCCTGGTGGTGGTACGACTTCCTGACCACCCCCAAGCTGGAATTCGCCTCGCTCTCCTCAACCGGCGGTACCGTGGGCGAGCTGCTGAACGCGGCGATGGACCCCTCCATTAACTATGAGGACCTGAAAGAAATCCGCAGCATCTGGCCCGGCAAGATCGTCATTAAGGGCGTGCAGAATGTTGAGGACTCCAAGAAACTTGCCGATTTGGGTGTGGACGGTATTCTGCTGTCGAACCACGGCGGACGCCAGCTGGACCGCGCACCCGTACCGTTCCACCTGCTCCCGGAGGTAGTGCGTGAAGTCGGTATGGACACCGAGGTGATGGTTGATACCGGGATTATGAATGGCGCCGACGTGGTGGCCTGCCTGGCACTGGGTGCGAAGTTCACCCTGATTGGGCGCGCCTATCTGTACGGGCTGATGGCAGGTGGCCGCCGCGGCGTGGACCGCACCATCGAAATTCTCTCCGAAGAGGTGCGCCGCACCATGAAGCTGCTGCAGGTGCAGAACGTGGCTGAGCTGGAGCCCAAACACGTAACCCAGCTGCGCCGCCTGCAGCCGATTCCGAAGCACTAAAATCTGCCCGCACCGTGTAATAGCCCGCCCGCCGGATATCCCGACGGGCGGGCGCACTTATTTATAAAGTACGGGCGGAAAGAAAAACTATCTGCCGGACAAAACTATTGGCGTGCGAATGAGGAACAACCCCGCAGGCCGCCATAACAACAGGGGAGCAGGAGACTCTATGACAGAATATGACGGCGTATTGCGGGGCGAGTTCATAAACTTTTACCGCCCGGTGAACACGCCCGCACCGCTGGCATAATAGGGTGAAACGAGCGCACCCTGCTGCTCAGCGGGGTCTGGGCGCGAAACCATAGGGGAGAGAATCGTGAGCGAAACCAGCAACCAGCATTCCGGGCAAGATCATACCGGGCAGAAAACCGTGCGCGTGCGCGCCAGCGAACTCATCGGACGATCCTGGCTCAACACCGGCGAGAAGAGCCTAGACCTGCAGGCTCTTCGCGGCAAAATCGTGATTCTCGACTTCTGGACCCTGTGCTGCATTAACTGCCTGCACGTGCTCGACGAGCTGCGCCCCCTCGAAGAAGAATTCTCGGATGTGCTCGTCACCGTGGGCGTGCACAGCCCCAAATTTGAGCATGAGGCAGACCCGGCAGCGCTCGCCGCAGCCGTAGACCGCTACGACATCAAACACCCCGTACTCGACGACCCCGAACTCACCACCTGGCAGGCTTATACCGCCCGCGCCTGGCCCACGCTCGTGGTTATCGACCCCGAAGGGTATATTGTGGCGCATCTTTCCGGTGAGGGGCACGTGCAGGGGCTTATCTCACTCGTGCGTGAGCTCGTTGCCGAACATGAGGAAAAAGGTACCCTGCACCGTGGCGACGGCCCCTATGTGCCCCGACCCAAAACCGAGGGAACATTCGCTTTTCCGGGGAAGGCTATTGAACTCCCCACAGAGTTCGGACCCAAAAACCTGTTCGGCACCGGCTCACGCACCTACCTGGTGTCCGATACCGCTAGGCACCGCATCCTGCAGGTTGCCGAAGACCTCAACACGGTACTGGCAACCTACGGCGGGGGAGAGGACGGCGAAAAAGGCTACGCCGACGGAACCGGAACCACTGCACGCTTTAACGAACCGCAAGGGCTTGCTTTGGTACCCGCCGAACTTCGTGAAAAACTCGGGTACGATGTGCTGATCACCGACACCGTGAATCACCGGCTGCGCTCGCTGAACCTGCGCACGGGCGAGGTTCGTACCCTTGCGGGCAACGGCGTGCAGCGTGTGATCGATGGAGACAACGCCGTCACGGGCAACGCAAACCATATCCCCGCGGATGTGCCCGCCACCGCTATAGCGCTCTCGTCCCCATGGGATGCGGTCTATTCGCGTGAAGCCGGGCAGTTCGTGATCGCGATGGCTGGCACCCACCAGCTTTTCGGCTACGACCCCGTGTCTGAAACCGTCAGTATTTTCGCGGGTGCCGGGGTTGAAGGGCTGCAGGACGGTACCGCCGAGGACGCATGGTTTGCCCAGCCCTCCGGCATTATCGAGGCGCGTGACGGCAGTCTGTGGGTAGCCTGCTCGGAAACCAGCGGGCTGCGCCACGTAACCTTTACGCGGGATGAGCACGGATACCAGAGCGTACAGGTGACCTCTGCCGTAGGGCTGGGACTATTCGATTTCGGGTTTGTGGACGGCGACTCGCAGACCTCCCGTATGCAGCATCCTCTGGGACTCGCGGAGCTTCCCGACGGCTCTATCGCAGTGGCAGACACCTATAACGGCGCGATTCGCCGCTGGGATCCTGCCGCAAAGGAACTGAGCACCTTGCAGCGCGGACTCGCCGAACCTGCCGACCTCCTGGTGGAGCATAGCCTGGGTGAGGATCCCTGCCTGATAATCGTGGAAACCAATGCGCACCAGCTGGTGCGTGCCGCGATTCCGGCGCAGGCGCAGAAAGTGGACGAAGGGGCGATTACAACCGCCCGACCCGCCACGAAGCTCACCGGCGGAACCCTCGAATTTACCTCGCGGTTTACCGTGCCGACCGGGCAGAAACTCGATACCCGTTGGGGAGACCCGACCCAGCTGAAAATCTCATCCACCCCCGAAAATTTCCTGCTGGATGGTGCCGGTACCTCCCAAGGGCTCAGCCGTACCCTCGTGCTCAACCCCGAAGTTCAAGAGGCGGTGCTGCACATTACGGCCCGCGCCGCTGCCTGCGACGGCACCGAAGACGGCGATATTCCCGAGCACGCCGCATGCCACCTGTACCAGCAGGATTGGGGTATTCCGGTCATCGTCACCGGTGATGCCGCGGATGAGAGCGAACTCGTGTTGGACTTGCGGGGGATTAACTAGAGCCCGCCCTGTGAGCCTATAAACGTCTGCGATATTGCAGAAAATAACTTTTAGCCAAAAAGTAACCAAAGGCGCATACATAAAACAAGAACGGTATGACGGGAATTACATACGTACTAATAGTGCACTCACTGTGAGCTATTCTTTATCTATGCGTATTCACTCTCCCGTCGAGAAGCTCCTGACTGCCTGGGTTATTGGCGTTATCGTGTCCCTCGTGGCGGCCGCTGGCGCGCTTTTCGCCACCAATAAACTGGTGTACGGGCCGGAAGGGAAAGTACGCGAATATTTCCACGCACTCCAAACGGGCAACGGATCATACGCGCTGGGGCTGCTCGGGGCCAGAATCCCCGACGGGGACCCCGCTATGCTCGACGGCGACACGCTGCGGCGTGCAGCCTCAACCCTCAAAGATGTGCAGATTGACGTCATAGAAAAAGACCCCAACGGCAATAAAGCAACAGTGCGCGCCTCCTACACCATTGACGGCAAAAACGAACACACCGATTTCCGGCTCCACCAGGCGGGCACCCACTGGGGGGTCTTCGACCGCTGGGATATTGAGGCGGGGGAGCTGCCCACCCTCAAAGTGAAAATTGCGGGGGTTGAGGCGGCCACCGTGAATAACCGTAAAGTCGCCGTCGATCAGGGCGAGGCATCATTCCCAGTATTCTACCCCGGGGTGTACACGGTCGCCTACGACTCCGCAGTGTACACCACCTCAAAAAGCGTGCAGCAGGTGCTCACAGCGGATGCATCCTCCCAGGCCGATATAGCCCTGGAACCAAGCGAAAAGGCGCTGGAATCCGTACAAACCCAGGTGCGTTCCTACGTTGATAAATGCGCAGCCCAAAATACCCTATACCCGTCCGGATGCCCATTTGAGTACTCCTTCGGTGGGCGAGTAGATGGGGCAGTGAAATGGTCAGTTATTGAATACCCGCAGCCGAAAGTAACCGCAGAATCAGACAAAATGTGGAAACTCTCACCCGCAGAAGGCAAAGTAAAAATCTCGTTCGAGCAGCTGGATTTATACACGGGAACCCATAAAGAAATAACAAAAGAAATCCCGTTCACACTCAAAGGCATGGCCGAGGTAGACGCGAAATCCGTGCGCGTCTCCTTCTGAAACACCGCCGGTATTATCCCCCCGTTCCCGCCAGCAGGTAAACGCCCCGTATTCGCAGCACCCACACTGAGACCGGCTGCACCTGAGAAACCATGTGCCCGAACGGCAGAAACCGCGCGCCCCACTAGGCTATGAGCGCTCATGCCACTAAAGTGGAGAGTATGGCAGAACGCGCACACGAAATCAGCAGCAAACACGGCACCGCCGAACACATCTACCACCCGCGCATCCGCTCCTACGGCAGGCGCGTCGAAGCGGCACTACCGGGCACCCTCACACTCATCGCCGCGCTCGCCTTCCTCGGCTACAAACGGCCCGCCCTGCCCTACACCATAGTGACGCTGCTCATCGCGTTCTGCGCCGGTATCAGCCTCTACTCGGTGCTCAAACCCACCATTGTGGCCCTGACCGACACCCACGTGCTGCGTGCCCGCCTCATCGGCTGGAAAGCCGTGCCGCTCAAAAACATAGACCACACCATCCTTGTTGAAAAGCTCTACCCCAAACAGGCGCACGGCAAAAAAACCACCGGCATGGGGCGGCTGCGGTACCGCCCCGTCCCCGCCATGTGGGCCATCGGCAAAAACAAGAAACCGCTCATGCGCCTGGACGGGCGCGTCTGGGATGCAAAAACGATGCGCACTGTCTCCTCAAAACTCTCGGAGCAGACCACCGTCTACCAGAAAGCGAACGTGCTCGATATTGATAAGCTGCACCCGCACCTGATCACCTTTAACGAGCTGCACCCCGGCTGGCGCTCAGCCACCATTGCCGTGGTCGCCGCGCTCGTCATCCTGCTGCTGGGAGCCGGGGCGCTACTGCCCGAAGAAACAGCACGCGCCATCCACCTGATTTCCTCATAGAAGCCACCTACACAACACAACGGGGGCGGTATGTTCGACAACATACCGCCCCGAAGCCTAGACGAACCCTACTTAGCCCGCGAAAGAACCGCCACCAAATACTCCGAATCCTCGGTGAAAGGACGCAAATCCCAGGTGCTGTAGGTGGCATCCACATTAAAACCGGCCTGACGCGCATCCGCAAGGAACTGCTCAAACGAATAATCCCGCCCAGGGCCGGAACCATACCCCACCACGGCCCGGCCGCCCGGGGCCAGCACCCGATAAAAATTCTCAACCACAGGGTACCGGGTAGAACGCGCCAAAAAGCCCATCACATTCCCCGAACACACCAGCAGCTCAAACCCGTCCTGACCGGCTTCACCATTGAACCCAAGAGCCTGCGGCAAATCCGCCAAATCAGCGGTGACCCAGGAAGCCTCGGGGCACACACGGGTCGCCTCATCAATCAGCTCAGGGTCAATATCCACACCGGTGACGCGGTGCCCCAGCGCGTGCAGCTGCTTACCCACCCGGCCCGGGCCGCACCCGGCATCCAGAATTTTTGCCCCTCGAGAAGCCATCGCATCCAGAACACGTGACTCACCGCCCAGGTCGTTACCCTCAGCCTCCATCTGCTTAAAACGCTCAATATACCACTGCGAGTGGCTCGGGTCGTTTTCCTTCTTAATGAGCCACAGCGACTTTTCGCGCTCGCCGGGGGCATTGAACTGTATCTCAGCCATCAGTTGCCTTTCTATAGGGTGGAGTGTGTGCACGTCTTCGTTGCGGGCGGGGCCGCGTGGGAGCAGAACACGGGCCGCATAAAGAGCATCACTGCGCTCTTTATGCGACCCGGTATACCTGCTGTGCGGGCGCCCTCTAACAGTCTACTTCTTTGCCGCCGCCTTCTGAATAATCTGCTGGCTGCGCAGCTTCGCCATAGAGGCAGAAGCGGCACGTGAGCTGGGCTTCAGAGGCGGGCGCGTAGCAGCCTGAGGCACCGACAGCTCAGCGGGGGAACGCCGCGACTTGAGCATGCTGGCCCCCGGCGTGTACCGCTTACGCGGCCCGTTGAAGCTAGCAGAAGGAGAAGTCACCACGCCGGCGGAAGAGCCAGCCGGTGCTGACTGAGCGCCTGCGGATTTAGCGCGCACCGCCTGCTGTCGCATCCCCAGCCGGTACGCTTTCGCGGCGCTGGTGGTCTTGGCCGCCTCCGCACCGCCGCCTGCAGGCTGCGGCTTATTCGCGGGTTGTGTGGGCTGTACACGTGCAGGCTGGGTCTGCTGTGCGGTTTGGCCCGAGCCGGTGCCGCCCTGCTGCGACCGGGAGGCTTTCTGCTGCCCCACCTGAGTCAGGGGCTCGGTGGAATCGTTGGGCTTCTGCGTCGGCACCGGAGCAGTGGCCTGCACTGAGTCCCCAGATGCCTGAGCGGCAGAAACTGCCGGGGCTGACGTTTGGGCTTTCTGAGCGGGGGAGGAGGCGTCCTGAGCCTTCTGCTGCTTTGACTGCTGTGCAGCGGCCTCTTTCGATGCCGTTGAAGAAGCTGGGGCAGGCTGCTGTGCTGCCGTATTCTTCGCGGTTTTTTGGGGCTGAGCCGAACCCTGCGCGGGTGCAACCCCAGCTGCCGTACCCTGTTGGGGCGCTGCGGGCTGCTGCTGGGATGCGCTCTGCCGCTGAGCTGCGGCGTTTCGCTGCGTGGCGGTGCCCTGACCCTGCGCGGGCTGCGCATCCTGTTTCACGGGTGTGGGCTGCTGTGCATTCTGGGATTTCGATACGGCAGCCTGAGGCTGGGTCGGCTGCTCGGAAGCAGGCGTCTTCTGCTGCGCTGGTGCGGTGCGGCCCACCTGACCGTGCGAGACATTGTCCACAGCGCCGGGCCGGGCCGGGGCCTGCGTCGCCGAACCGCCCTGCACGGGTGCGCGCTGCTCTGAGGCTCCTGCTGCCGACGCCGAAGCGGCGGCCTGAGCGGGCTGCGCCTCCTTGGGGGCGTTCGGGTCTTTAATGGCGCCGAATTCAACCAGCAGATCATCCATAAGCTGCTTCACGTCGCTCGTTCCCGCTACGGGGCCGCCCGCCAGCATCCCGTCGGAACCCAGGATCACGGCCATTGGGGTGCCGCGGCCAAAGTTGTGCATTGCCGCATGCTTGGGATCCACCAGCGCCTCAACGCCCTCATCCAGTTTCTCCAGCTTATGGGCCTGACGAATCTTCTCTTCACTGCTGAACACGGGATGCAAACCCAGCTGCGGCAGCAGCTTCTGCCACCGGGGAATGGTCTTCAAAATAGGGGTGCAAGAACCGCATGTGGGAGAAGCAAAAAACAGTACACGCGCCTGCACTCGGGACATATCGCGCAGGGTGGTCACACGCCCATCGGTCGTGTAAATAGAGGCGTAAGGGATGGGCACCCGCACATAATCCTCGGACTCATCAGCTGCGGAGGGCAGCACCACCTCGGGAATATCCGGGGCGGGCTCGGCCAGGGACTCGCCCCGCTGAATAGCCCACAGGGTCAGCGCGATCAGGCCCGCACCAACAGCCCACAGCCACCCGGAACCGTTAAGGCCCACCAGCTCATACACCACTGCCTTCCCGCCAACAAACGAAGCCACCACAGTGAGAATACCCGCAATGGTTAGCGCAATATTACGGATCAGCGTGTAACGGCTCACCGGTGCCGCCGATTTCTTCCCAAAACAGTTACAGCCTTCGGTGCGGCCGGTAGCCAACGCCCGAGCGATCACCACCAGGTAGAACACCATGAGCGCACACGAGGCTATGGCGAACACCGGGAACAGCGGGCCGGGGGCGAACAGAAGCCCGGCGGCGAGCACCAGCTCAGCCCACGGCAGTACAGCGGGGGTGAGCTTCAGCGGCGCAACCGAGTCTAAACCTAAGTTCAGAATACCTTCAACGGTGCTAGAAGGGTCTTTAGCCTTAGCGATACCGCTGGCCGTGAGAGTAACAACAAGGATAGAAGTGCAAAGCAGAAGAGGAGTCATGAGTCCTTGAAAAATTGGGGCCAGAAAATTGTTGTCCTTCCCATACTACTCTCGTTACGCATAAAGATGCGCTTTAATTGCAAGGCTGTGCACATCATTTTTAAAAAATAGCGTCCCGAGGTGCGAAAAAACGTGTGAGCGAATGAATTTCAAGTGTGCAAAGACGAATATTTTTAAGCCCCCGAGCGGATATGTTAGGCCCCCACCATGCATATAAATAGGGAGATTTGTCACACACACCGTTACACTAGTGCTTTAGAAAAGTTTCAAGTGACAGGGGTAAAATACGGGTAAACGGGGCGCCGGATGCGGCACCACCCAACGTACACCTGTACAGGTTCGTGCGTACCGCCTGAACCCTGCGGTGAGGCGCATCAGCGCCCGTCGCTACCGTTGCAGTGGAGGTTTCCCATGTCCATAGTCGTCACTGAACCTAAATCCCTGGCCCTTGAAATACTTGATCTTGAGACCGACATATTCGCAACAACCGACAAAAACACAACTATTGAGGTGCCCCATGCAGAGCTTTTCACCGTGCGCACCGACGAAGGCGCCATACAGCTCACCCAGACAGAACACTACTGGCAGTCACCCTTCGCAACCCGCCCGTCACTGCTGCACTTTCTGACACGCCCCAGGGTAAAAATCACCGTCCCCACCGGGACGTTCCTTGACGCGTTACGGGTGCGCACCAGCTCGTACTGCACTATCGGCGGGATGCGCGCCAGCTACGCCGATCTGACCGCCACCGAAGGCACCATCCGGTGCAGGAACTCTGACTTTTCACACGTTCAGGCGCGGGCGTCATCGGCGTCGGTCCTGCTAGCGAACTGTACCGTTGATGAGGATGCAAGCCTTAAAGTGGCTGGCGGGGCGGTGCTCACGGTGGGCACGTTTGATGAGATGCCCGGCTACCGGGTGCGGGAGGCAACCGGCAGTGTGGAAATATTCGGAAAACAGTGCCGCACCGGCGACTCGTACGATGCCGAGAACCAGCCGAGCGTGTACATTACCTGCTCCGGCGGGCACGTGGAAGTCGAATAGGTGCAGCTTCAGCAACCAGGCTTATAAGAAGGGGAAGAAAAACGATGAAAGCCAGTTTTATCACCGGAATCCGAAGCGCCGAAGCGCGTGAGATTGAAGATGCGCACCCCCAACAACCAGATGAGGCCCTCATTCGAGTTGCCTATGCGGGCATCTGTGGGACCGACCTTGAACTGTACGATGGCACCTCAAACTATCTGCGGCGCGGTCTGACCGAGTACCCGCACCATTACGGGCATGAGTGGGTGGGCGTGATCGAAGCCCCGCCGCAGACTGTTCACGGCACTCAGCTGAAACCCGGTGCGGTGGTCACCGGAAGCACCATGATTCCCTGCCTGATATGCGATTTCTGTCAGCGTGGGCGTCGGAACCTCTGCACGAACCTGCGCGAAGTTGGTCTTTATGAGCATGGTGGGGCGGCGGCGCAAAAGCTTGTGATGCCAGCGCACGTGTTGACCGTTATTGACGATGGCCCGGGTGCAGAGCCGCATCCTGAATATATTCTGATCGAGCCTCTCGTGACGGTTCTGGAGGGCTTGGCGAAAGCCACCCCGGAACCCGGTGATAGGGTACTGGTGCTGGGCGGTGGCACGATCGGCACCCTCGCGGCGCTGGTGCTGGGGCAGTACCCCGTGGAGGTGGCGGTGGTTGATCCCTCGCAGCCCGTGCACCTTGCCGAGCTTGGGATTACGACCTATAAAACGGTGGACTCGCTCCCCTCTGGGGACTGGGATGCTGTGTGGGAGTGCTCCGGCTCCGCTGCGGCGCTGCAGGCTACGCCGTCTCTGCTGAGGAACGGGGGCGCGGCGGTGCTGATCGGCTTCCCGCCTGCGCAGACCGGCCTTGATGCCTCGGAGTTTGCCCTGCGGGGGCAGTACCTGGTGGGTGTGCGTCACGGCATCGACCACTATGCGGCTGCCGCGCAGTTCGTGCGGGAGCACCGGGACGAGTTGGGTGCGCTCATCGACTGCAGCTACAGCCTTGACGATGCGCAGGCCGCCTTCGAGCGGCTGGAAGTGGGGGAGCGGGAACGCCCCAAGGTGATGCTGAGTATCGATAAATAGTCCCCTAATTTTTCGCCAGAAAAAGGCTCTTTATTCCAATAAAGCATTAGAGAGCCCGCTTTATTGGAATAAAGAGCCTTTTTGGGTACCGAACCTAACAGCCGGTGCCTGGTGCGGCTTGGGGATTAGTTAATTTACCCAACCCACTGGTTGATTTCGTTCTGCAAAGCCTTGATGGTTTGGGAAGGCGCATCAAGGCGGCCGTCTGGGGAAATCCCATAGTGGCTTTGAAGCGCCTTAATACTTCCCTCACTAATATATGCATTGCTCACGTAATCATTTTTCTCAAGTTTTACACCTAGCCATTTGTTCATCCAAGCTATTGTAGGTGAACCGGCAGGCTCGTACGAGCCATCCCATTCCCATCCACCGACAATTCCGGGACAGGCAGAAGCCATACCCGAAGGCTGTGAACTAATGACCCCGTCAACGACAAGGCCAGCGTTCATGACAGTGTTCATGAACCGCTGCAGCCCCGCGCTAGTTTCGGAGCCCCACCAGCCGTCGGTGGAGATAGCGTTTGCGGAGGTTGCGGTCACGAGGGTCGAGCCGAAGACTACCAGCCCTGCCGCAGGAACGCCTATAGCGCCTGCCTTGAGAAGCTTGCGACGGGAGAGGTTTTTGTTTTCTGCGGTCATGATAAAAACTCCTTACACATAACGCACTGTGCACATCATGTGAATACTGAAATTCACAAGAACTTAGACGTACTGGTTGATTTCGTTCTGCAAAGCTTGGATGGTCTGGGAAGGACCGTCAAGGCGCCGATCTGGGGAGATACCATAGTGACTTTGTAACTTCTCAATGGTTGCGTCGCGGAAATAACGACTAGGGTTTCGCCATCCTAGCCATTTGTGCACATAATAAATTGTGGGAGAGCCTTTTGCGTCACTTGGCACCCATTCCCAGCCGCCGACGATTCCAGGACACGCAGGTGCCATGTACGAAAGCTGGGAGCTAATGACCCCATCGACAACAAGGTTTGCACCCATAACTGCGTTCATGAATCGCTGCAGTCCCGCGCTAGTTTCAGAGCCCCACCAGCCGTCGGCGGAGATAGCGTTTGCGGGTGCTGCGGTCACAAGAGTGGAACCAAAAGCAAGCAAACCGGCGGTGGGAACACCCACGGCGCCTGCTTTGAGGAGCTTGCGGCGGGAAAGTCTGGTGTTCTCAAGAGTCATAATTTCTTCCTTTTCATGTGTTGAGGCCTGTAAAGCGGATAATGAAACCTAAACTGGGGCGCATCCCATAAGGAGAAAAAACGCGCCCCAGTTAGGCAGGGTGTGGGTGGAAGGTATGAAGAAGAAACCTCTAAACCCACTGGTTGATTTCGTTCTGGAGAGCCTGGACAGTCTGGGAAGGGCCATCAAGGCGACCGTCCTCAGGGGTGCCGTAGTGGTGCTGCAGATAAAGAATATCTCCACCATCGAAGATAGGGGTCGGAGGATTCAGATCTAACCATGACTGTAACCATTTGATGGTGGGAGAGCCTTCCGCTTTGCCGGATTCTACCCATTCCCAGCCGCCAACAATTGCGGGGCACTGGTGAGCCACACGTGAATCCTGTGAGCTGATGACCCCGTCGACAACCAGACCCCTGCTAAACTCCTCGTTTGTGAGCCAGCCCTTATTCGTGACCACAGTATTTAAGAACCGTTGCAGACCTGCGCTAGTTTCAGATCCCCACCAGCCGTCGGTGGAGATGGCGTTTGCGGAGGTTGCGGTGACGAGGGTCGAGCCAAAGGCGAGTACACCTGCGGCGGGAACGCCTATAGCACCTGCCTTGAGGAGTTTGCGACGGGAAAATCCGGCGTGTTCATTCGTCATAACGAAAACTCCTTACACATAACGTACTGACTATATCCATGCGAATACTGAAATTCGCAAGAACTTAGACGTACTGGTTGATTTCGTTCTGGAGAGCTTGAATAGTCCGGGAGGGAGCGTCGAGACGGCCGTCCTGAGAGATGCCGTAGTGTCCCTGTAGGCGCTTGATGATACCGTAGCCGATCTTGGAAGAACCCTTCCAGCCGCTGGGGTCAAATCCCGCATATTGTTTAGGAGTCACGCCATCCAGCCATGCGTTCATAACGTGGATGGTGGGGGAACCTGTTGCTTGATTGGATTCTACCCATTCCCAGCCGCCGACGATTCCGGGGCAAGCAGGCGCCATACTCGAAGGTTGGGAGCTGATGACTCCGTCAGCAACTGTAGGGATCTTGCTCATGCTCCCAAATTCGTCGTTCCAGGTTCCGGTCATGATGGCGTTCATGAATTTTTGTAGCCCGAGCGAGGTTTCGGAGCCCCACCAGCCGTCGGTGGAGATGGCGTTTGCGGAGGTTGCGGTGACGAGGGTCGAGCCAAAGGCGAGTACACCTGCGGCGGGAACACCTATAGCGCCTGCCTTGAGGAGTTTGCGACGGGAGAGGCCTTTATTATCGGTGGTCATGATGATAAGTCCTTACACATAGCGTGCTGTCTTATGCAATGCGAATGCTAAGATTCACAAGAATTTTAGACGTACTGGTTGATTTCGTTCTGCAAAGCCTGAATAGTCCGGGAGGGAGCGTCAAGGCGACGATCTACGGGAATGCCGTAATGTTTCTGTAGGTATTCAATCCAGGCAGTGGTGATTGTGCCAAAAAGATTTTTATAGTTATAAGGTAAGTGTTTCAGCCATGCGTCCGTGGCTTGGATGGTTGGGGAGCCTTTTGCCTGGTTGACCTCTACCCATTCCCAGCCACCAACAATTCCTGGGCAGTATGGCGCCATACTCGAACGCTGGGAGCTGATGACCCCATCAACAACAAGGTTTGCGCCCATAACTGCGTTCATGAACCGCTGCAGACCCGCGCTAGTTTCAGATCCCCACCAGCCGTCGGTGGAGATAGCGTTCGCGGAGGTTGCGGTGACGAGGGTCGAGCCAAAGGCGAGTACACCTGCGGCGGGAACACCTATAGCGCCTGCCTTGAGGAGTTTGCGACGGGAGAGGCCTTTATTATCGGTGGTCATGATGAGCCCTTTCGGTAGGGGATGTCTCCCCATCTACCCTAGAAGACCCGTGCCATAAATCTCAAGCATTTACTCAGCAAACCTTAAAGTTTAATGTAAACGTTATTTTCCTGTTTTCAGGTTTATAACGCCTGTGGCGCACCCCTTCACGGCGTGAAGAAGCCGCACGATGGTGGGCTACACCCCAGTGAGCCTCACCCCATAATCTGCTGCAACTGCACCCCAATCCTTCATAAACTTCGCTGCGCGTGCCCCGGACTTACAAAATACGCCCACGCGCTCCCCGGCGAGCGGTTTCAACATGGCGCGCACCGCATCCTCGGTAGCTGCAGACAGAGGAAGGTGCAGAGAATCCGGGTACTTCACCTGGGTTTCGCGTTCGCTCTGCTCGCGCACATCCAGCAGAATCTTCGGCAGTTCATAGGCGCTCAAATCCGTCACGGGCACCCGCTCCGGGTCTGGGAAGAGCGCAAAATTCTGGAAGGTACCGCTCAACGCCTCGTAGGTGAGCAGCCGCCCCTCAAGCGTGGGCAGCCCCGCCAGGAACTTGAGTGTTTCCGTCGCCACGAGCGAACCAATCACCGCCGTGGTAGCGCCCAGCACCCCCGCCTCGGCGCAGGATTCCAGCGTTTCCGGGATCGTGGGGAACAGATCGCGCAGATGCACCGACCCCGTGCGGAAGACGCTCACGCTGCCCTGATACCGCAGCACCGACCCCCACACCAGCGGAATACCGGTTATCTCGGCGGCATCGGCAATCAAATATTTAGTCGCAAAGGTGTCGGTACAATCGACGATCACCGCCGGGTTCTCCTCGGCGAGCAGGTCAAGAATCCAGGATGCCTCCAGGTACCTTCGATACACCGTCACCGTGAGTGCCGGGGCAATCTCGCGGGCACGATGCGCGGCAACCTCAGCCTTCGCCCGGCCGCAATCGGCGATCCCGAACAACGGCTGGCGCTGCAGATTCGACAGCTCAATCACATCGTGATCGACGAGCGCAATCGACCCGACCCCTGCGGCGGCGAGCGCCTGCACCACCGGGCACCCCAGACCGCCCGCACCGATAACGAGCACATGCGCATTGGCGACCGCCTGCTGGTCGAAACCGGGCAGACGATCCTGCCGCGATACACGCTCAGCTTCGAGTGCCTGCGCCTGCACGGGGTTCTTTGGCGCTAGAATCTGCGGTGCATCAGGCACCGAGCGGTGGTCGTGCGAGGTCACATCCATGACACCAGCCCCTCCGCCGGGGAGGAAGCCTTCGCGTGCTCGCGCTGGGGAATCCTACCTGCGCTTCGCGCCAGATAGCCTGCCTCAACAGCGGCTTTCATGGCTCGCGCCATCGCCACCGGATCCTGCGCACGGTTGACCGCCGAGGCTAACAGCACGCCCGAGCAGCCCAGCTCCATCGCAAACGCGGCGTCCGAGGCGGTGCCAACCCCCGCATCCAGCAGCACCGGAACCGTGGCGCGGGAGCAAATCAGCTCAATATTGTGCGGGTTCAAAATGCCCAGCCCCGTGCCGATGGGTGAGCCGAGCGGCATGACCGCCGCGACGCCCACATCCTCTAAACGCTTGGCGATCACCGGGTCATCAGAGGTGTACGCCATGACCGTGAAGCCTTCCGCCACCAGCGTTTCGCAGGCGGTCACGGTCTCGCACACATCCGGCAGCAGGGTGTCTTCGTCGCTAATCACCTCAACCTTAATCCACTTTGTCCCCAAGGCTTCGCGCGCGAGCCGGGCGGTGATAACGGTGTCGCGCGCGGTGCGGCACCCCGCCGTATTGGGTAGAGGCGCAATATTTAGCCTGGTCAGAAGCGGAAAAATAGGGGTACCCGAGGCGTGCCTGCGCATCGCGACCGTGGTCATCTCGGTGCCGGATGCGACCAGCGCCTTTTCGAGCAGGTCCATGCTGGTGGCGCCCCCGGAACCCATAATGAGCCGGGATGAGAACTCTTTCTCAGCAATAATCATGGCTTCTACCCGCCCTGAACTGCGGTCAGCGCATCGACCCTAGCGCCCTCGGGAACTTCGGTACTCGCCCACCGTGAACGCGGCACCACAGCACCATCGAGTGCGACAGCGACACCCTGATCGGTGCCCGCCTGCTGAAGAATCAGCGCCTCAAGATTCGGGGTAGAAATGTCTAATAGTTCGCCGTTATAGGTTATTTTCATGGGTTATTCCTCTCGTTGTTAGTGCACAAACTGGCGGTATGTACTAGCAAAATCGCGTATCAGCGCTCAAACCTCTTCGGCGAGCAGGGCGCGAACTCCGGCGGAATATCCCCGCCCAAAAACACCTCCGCACCGGCTTTCCCAGCGAGTGCCGCCAGTAAAATTCCGTGCCGAAAATACCCGTTTGAGATCAGCTGCCGTTGCCCGGTCGCCGTGGTGCGGTCACCAAAGATCGGCAGATCATCCGGAGTTCCGGGTCGCACCCCCACATTCGACTCGATAAGCTCACATTCCTCCACCGCAGGAACCACCCGAATCGCATCTTTGAGCAGCTGATACACGCCGTCCACACCGGGGCGTGTGCGTGTGTCCTCGCGGCTTGTCGCACCGATACACACCTCACCGCCAGGCCGCGGAATCACATAAACGGGCCGACCATTCACGAACCCGCGCACCACATGCTCCACCAGCGGATGCGGGGCCTGCAAACGCAGAATATCACCGTAAACCGGGCGCAGCGGATACTGCCCCGCCGCACCCAAACCGGTGCACACAATATCCCCAAAATCCGGGTCCGTCACACGCTCACGCACAAACTCGACCCCGCGCGCCCTCAACGCCTTCACGAGAGCCTGCAAAAACAGCCGAGGCGCCACCTGATGATCGCCCTCAATCAACGCCGCACCCGCCAAATCCGGGGCAAGTGCAGGTTCTAAGGCACGCGCCCGGCTCACGGGAATGGCCTCAGCACTGCGGTTGAGCGAACGGTAATAATCGGAAACATCCCGCAGATGCGCCGCATCCGCACGGTCACCCGCCACCACCAACGTGCCGGTCGTATCGTAGCCGGTGGGCGCGTCCGTCACCGCAGAAAGCCTGCGCATGAGTGAAGGGTACGCATCCGCACTGGCAACCATGAGCGGGAAAAGCGCATCCTGCTGAAACTGCACCTCGGCAATAGGCGCGAGCATTCCACCCGCAAAATAGCTGGCACCCGTGCCGCGCTCGCCGGGGGTTGGGTCATAGACGCGCACCCGCTGGTCGCGTTCGGTAAGCTCAAAGGCGGTTACCAGCCCAATAACTCCGCCGCCCACCACGGTAATAGCCTCTGCCATGATTATGCCTGCAACTCCGGGTTTTCCACGAAGGCGCGTGCCATTGCAACCCCGGCAACCCCTGTTTCGCGGATGCTCGGGCAGTCCTGGGGCCAAATATCGCCGATAGCGACCACCGGAACCTTCGAGAGCTCGGCAAGTTCACGCAGCCCTTCAACACCCAGCGGCGGGCGGTTTGAGGCTTTGGTGGGGGAAGGGCGGAACGGCCCGGCACCAATGTAGTCGATCAGGTGCGCAACGGCGTTAGCGCGCTCAACAAGCTCGCGAGTGCCGGTGGTGAGACCAATAATGGCGTGCTCACCCAGCAGACGGCGGGCATCGGCAACGGGCAGATCGTCTTGGCCGATATGCACCCCGTCGATGCGCACCCCGCGAGCACGCAGGGCAAGGGCAACATCCACCCGGTCATCAATCAGTATTTTCTGGTGGGGGAGCGCGATGCGCGCAATCTCTTCGGCAAGGGCATACAGGTCGCGGGCGCTGATGGGCTTGGAGCGCACCTGTATGCAAGTGGCGTGCCGTGCCCGCCGCACCGTTTCGACGGGGTTTTCGCCAGTGACCAGATACAGCGAAAGGTCTAAGGGTGTGGCGGTTTCGGCGGTGCTATTGGGTGTCATGGGACCACGATTCGACTGTGAAAGTAGTACTTCCTGCGTGCTCACGCGGGCGTTGCGGTGATGGTGTGACGACGCGGCACACGCAGATGTTTCTCATTCAGGCTAACACACAACCTTTATCGCGGTTCTTGGCGGCGTTTTTATTGCTCTGACACGCTGCCAAAACCACCTGCTCGCGGGTTAGTCAGGAAAATAAAAAAGCTCTGGTAAATACCAGAGCTTTTAAGAGCAGCTGACGGGCTGGAGGGTGCGGATTCCGAGCGAGCGAGGTACCAAATCCGCGCCTGGAAGCGATTCCCGTCTAAAATTGGGCACACGAAAACCCCTAACAGAAGCTAGGGGTTTATGAGAGCGGCTGACGGGCTGGAGGTAAGAAATCGTCCCTGATGGGGCGATTTTTTAGTGTCAGCGATTCCCGGAAGCCTAAAAAAGAGGTCTCCAGCCTAACGGTTGGAGACCTAAGTGGAGCGGCTGACGGGAATCGAACCCGCGTATCAGGCTTGGGAAGCGTGCGCTCTACCATTGAGCTACAGCCGCGTATCCGTAATGGACATATCTAGTGTAGCGTGTGTTTGGGTTTTTCGCATACCGGCCGGGTGCGTGCCTCATCACCCCGCCCGGTAGCACCCCGCCGCCGTGCTGTTCAGAACCGATGCGTGCGCAATTGTGCGGCACGCCCTAAAATTTGCGGCGCTTCGGTGCGCACGGGAGGGGATACACTAGGTATCCTTAGAGAGTGCTTATCTCAGACCGCGATATACGACAGGAAATTGCTGACGGGCGCATCGTGCTCGACCCGTTCGACGACTCGATGATTCAGCCAGCCAGTGTTGATGTGCGCATCGACCGTTTTTTCAGGCTGTTCGATAACCACAAGTACCCGTACATTGATCCGTCGCAGCCGCAGGAAGACCTCACCCGCCTGGTTGAGGTTGCCCCTGATGAGCCTTTTATTCTGCACCCGGGTGAGTTCGTTCTCGGCTCAACCTACGAGAAGGTGACTTTGCCGTCGGATGTGGCGGCGCGTCTTGAGGGGAAGTCGTCACTGGGGCGTCTGGGTTTGATGACGCATTCCACGGCCGGGTTTATTGACCCAGGCTTTTCGGGGCATGTGACCCTGGAACTGTCGAATATGGCGACTCTGCCGGTCATGCTGTGGCCGGGTTCTAAAGTGGGCCAGTTGTGCTTCTTCAGGCTCACGAGCGAGACTGAGCACCCTTACGGTTCGGGCGCTTACGGCAACCGCTACCAGGGTCAGCGCGGGCCCACGGCTTCGCGCAGCTACTTGAACTTTCACCGTACCGAGATTCCCGTTACTGAGAATCCCGCAGATTAGCCGGGGTTTATTGTCCTGATGGCTAAGAGAAAAGAGAATACTGTTGTTCCCTACAATGGTTGTGCGGCCCGCTGGCACCCAACTGAAGGTGGTGTTTGGTCCCGGCGCTGACGAGCAGTTCGTGAGCAAGGTGGAGCAGATTTGGGCTACCCTCGACCCGGTGCTGTATGAGAGCGTTGAGGCGGCTATTGAGGCGACCCGCTCCGTGGCGCATATGCTCGTGGCGCATGATGGCAGCAGAAACCTGTTTGATGAGGTCCCGCAGCTGATGAACGGTTTCGAGACCATGCAGATGGTGAACGTCACCCGTGAGGCTGAGGCGCTGCAGTCCATGACGTCCATGCTCACGGTCGCTATGATTCAGCAGCTGGTGGGTGGTTCTAAGGTGCTGCTGCACGCCGCCGCCATTGGTGACCCCGCCACGAAGCGTGCCATTACTTTGGTGGGGGCATCCGGCAGCGGTAAAACCACTGCCTCCCGCTACCTGGGGCAGCGTTTGGCGTACCTGACGGATGAGACCACCATTATTGAGCGCACCACTGGTGCCGTGGTGCCGTACCCGAAGCCGCTGTCGGTCATTGTTGCCCCCGACGAGCCGAAGGAGCAGCAGAACCCCGCCGAGCTGGGGCTGAACGTGGTTGCTGCGGATGATCACAGTTACCGTCTTGAGCGTGTGGTGATCATTGACCGCCGTGACGAGCCGACCTCCCCGCGTATTGAGCCGGTGCCGCTGGCGCAGGCGCTTATGACGATCTGTGAGCAGACCTCGGGGCTGATGTTCACCCGTGAGGGGCTGCGCAGCATCGCCGACGTGATTATTGAAAGCGGCGGTGCGTGGCGTCTGGTGTATTCGGAGGTGCAGCAGGCTGAGCCGCTGGTGTATCAGCTGCTTAGCGGTGAGGGTCTACCGGAGCGTGAGGCTGAAGGGTACCAGACGTTTGAGCCTGCAGACGCCCTGCCGAACGTGTTCGCTAACGGTACTGTGACGGTGGCTCGTGCGCCCGGTAGTGAGGGGTACCTGGTGGGGGAGGAGACGTTCCTGCTGCACCGCGGTGAGGCCCTGAACGAGCTGTCGGGGTTCGCAGCCGAATGCTGGGTCGCTGCTGAGCAGCAGATCTCTTCAGAGACGCACTATGAGCTGCTGTGCGAACTGTTTGAGGGTTTGCCGCGGGATGCGTACGATACGGTGATTACGCAGCTTTCTGAGGCGGGTATTTTGACGGTGCGCACGGTGGATGACCCGCTGTACACAGACCCTGAACCGGCTGAGCTGGATGTGGCCGCCTCCGAAGAGGGCGCTCCCGGTAGCGAAACCGCCGCAGAAGATACCGCAGAAGACGCCGATGGGACTCCCGCAGGGGATACCACTCAAAACACGGAGACCACCGAGTAGGCTGAACCGCAGACTAACTAGGCACAAACGCACCGGCCGCATCACAGAACTACCCTGCGGTGCGGCCGGTGCGTTGCGGTATGCTGCCCCTTACCGCCGGTGGGCGGTCTTCTGCTCTTTCCTCTCCCGCTTCACCTGCTTCTTCTCCAGCCGGCGGGCTTTACGCTGCCGCAGCGCCTCCGGCGACTCCAGCGGCAGGAGCATGAGCAGCCCAGCCAGAATCACGATCATAATCCCCAAGATGCCCCACACCTGGGCGTTGAAAATCACCACGAAAACACCGAACAGCATGGGGGCTAAGAAGCTTGTGGCCCGCCCGGTTGTGGAGTACAAGCCGAACAGCTCACCCTCCGTGCCCGGGGCGGCAATACGCGCCAGGAACGTGCGGGATGCCGACTGCGCCGGGCCCACAAACAGGCACAGCACCAGCGCGCACACCCAGAACGTGCCCGGGTACGGGAACAGCAGCAGCGGGGTGGCGGCCAGCAGAATACCCACCAGCGAGAACACAATAATTTTCTTCGGCCCCAGGTAGTCGTCCAGGTACCCGCCAAGGACCGCACCAATAGCGGCCACGGCGTTACCGGCAATACCGAAAATAATCACATCAGAAGTGGTAAAACCGAACGTGCCCGCCGCCAGGATACCGCCGAACGTGAAAATGCCGGTCAGCCCGTCACGAAACACCGCGCTTGCCAGCAGAAAGTACAGGGTCTGCGGGGCGCTCTTCTGCAGCCGCACAATGGTTCGCCACAGCTCCCGGTACGAGGCGAACAGCCCGCCCTGGCGGGCCGGGGAAAGCCGCGTAAAACCGCGTTCTAAGAACTTCAGCTCACGCACGGGCAGCACCTCCGGCAGGAACCGCTCCCGACGCCGCATCCGCACCAGCAGCGGCAGGCAGAACACCAGGCACCAGAACGCCGAGAACAGGGCGACCGCACGGATATTGAACGCATCATCGGTGCTGAGCCGCAGCCCATTCGGTTCAAGCACGAACCCCCACAACACCACACCCAGCGCCAGCACCCCGCCCAGGTACCCGGCCGACCAGCCAAGACCCGAGATTTTGCCGATATTATTCGGGGTTGAAACCCGTGGAAGCACAGCGTTGTAGTTCACGAATGCGAACTCACTGAACACGCTTGCCGCCGACACCAGGCTCACCCCCAGCCACAGGTACGCCGGGGAGGGCGCAACGAAAAAACACAGCGCCGTCAACGCCACCAGCGACAGCGTGTTCACACCCAGCCAGAAGATGCCCTTACCCGTTTTATCGGCACGCTGGCCGGTGACCGGGGCTAACAGGGCGATGAAAAACCCCGCAATGGTCAGCCCCAGCGACAGCGCCGCAGAGGTGCCCTCCTTAGACCCGAAGTATGCACTGGTGAGGTAGACCGTGAAAATGAAGGTGGTCATGATGGTGTCGAAACTTGACGATCCGACGTCCCAAAGCACCCATGAGACCACCGAACGGCGGCTGGTGCTGTGGTCAGGTGTAGTAGCCATGTTCTTTGAAAAGCTGTCAGGCGGGCGCGACCGTGCGCATTCCGCAGAGATGTTTTGTGTGAAAAGATAAGGACACGCGGGCCGGTGCGGCGAGCCCGCGCATCCCCTCAAAATACCCGCATCAGCGGGCGGTGTACGGTACGGTACGCGCTACCGGGTGGGCAGGAAACGACGCTGGGCGCGGGCAATACCAATGCTCACCAGCGTACCCACCACCGAGGTGAGCACCGCCCAAATAATAACGTTGCGCACGGTGTCTTCAGATTCGGGGGCGATGGTCGGCGGTTCATTGCCGGTAACGCCCTTCCACACATAGCTCAGGCCCTTACCTACGAGAGCGGACGCGGCGAGGTTCACACCGGTGATGGCGATTTTGGCGACGGGGTTCATATAGTTTCTCCATTCGATAGAAATACTCTACCCTCTAGCGTATATGCTTTTACGAGGTTACGCGCACCCGGAGCGGATTTTTCAGGGTGTGATACCCGCCCCGCCACACCAAAAGCCACTTTCGGGCAGCTTCACGCCTATTACCCGCTATTCTTTGGGCAGAACACGGTCTTTGAGCGGGATTCACCAAAGCCTTCACCTGTATGTAGAATATGTATGGACCCCGGGTGGTACCCGGGCATTAACGACAGGGGAGCGCCCTACGGCGCTGAGAGTGCTACGCAGACCCTCGAACCTGATCCGGTTAGTACCGGTGTAGGGAGTCGACTATTCTCGATAACCCCGCCCACATACACGGGGCGAGGCTGTCCCCCTTCCAACGACGGGAGGAAAAATGTCAAATAAATCTCGCCTCACATGGCGTGTGAACGAAATCGTGATCGTATCGGTCGTGGCGGTAGCCTGCGCCGTAGTGTTCTGGGTGTGGGATATTGGGGTGAGCCCGGCCGCTAAAACCATTTTCGCGGCCGTCCCCGAATACCAGCCCCTCATTGGCGGTGCCTGGCTGCTCGCCGGGGTGCTCGGCGGGTACCTGATCCGCAAACCCGGTGCCGCACTGTACTGCGAGGTGGTGGCCGCCATCATCTCCGTGCTCCTGACCGGGGGCGCTTTCAGCGGTGAGATTCTGCTGGCGGGCCTCATCCAGGGTGTGGGCGCCGAAATCGCCTTTGCCGTGTTCGCATACCGGCGCTGGAACCTGCCGGTGGCGGTATTCGCCGGTGCGCTTGCGGGGCTGTTCATGGGCGGCAACGAAATCCTCATCTACTACCCGGATATGGACCCCACCAAAGCCGCAATCTACATCGTGTGCTCCGTGCTCTCGGGGCTGGTAATGTCCGGTATCGGCTCGTGGGCGCTCACTAAGGCGCTCGCGAAAACCGGTGTGCTCGCCTCCCTCGCCTCAGGGGCGCAAGCCCGCACCGTGCAGGCGTAACACCTCACTATCGCAGGAGAAAGGCACACCGTGAACACCACCACCGTGGGGCAGCACCGCACCGCAGAACCAACAGGCTCAGCGGGGGCACGCATCGAACTGGACGGGTTCGGATGGCACCACCCCGGCCGTGAAAAACCCGCGTTTTCGGGGATTACCCTGAGCATCGAACCCGGCCAGAAAGTGCTGCTGCTGGGGCCCTCCGGCGCCGGGAAATCCACCCTGCTGCACGCCCTAGCGGGAGTTATTCACGATGATGACGGGCACAGCCAGCTCGGTATTGCACGCATCGACGGGCACACACCCGCCGATGCGCGCGGAATAGTGGGGCTCATGCAGCAAGACCCGGAGTCGTCGGTGGTGCTGGCCCGCGTGGGCGACGATGTGGCCTTCGGCCCCGAAAACCTGTGCATTCCGCGCGAAGAAATCTGGGAGCGCGTCAGCCAAGCCCTGAGCGCCGTGAACCTGGAGCACCTGAGCCTGGACCACCCCACCAGCGCCCTCTCCGGCGGGCAGAAACAGCGCCTGGGGCTTGCCGGGATCCTGGCGATGCACCCGCGCGCCATCCTGCTGGATGAACCCACCGCCAACCTCGACCCGCAGGGGGTGCAGCAGGTGCGTGAGGCCGTGGTGCGGGCGGCCGCGCACACCGGGGCTACCCTCATCGTGGTGGAGCACCGGGTGAGCGTGTGGGCGCAGCACATGGACCGCGTGATCGTGCTCGGCTCCGGTGGAGGCATCACCCACGACGGCCCGCCCGAGCAGGTGCTTGATGAGGCCCGCGAAACCCTCATCGCCGACGGCGTGTGGGTGCCCGGCTACGTACCCGAAACACCCGGCACCCCAACGGCGCCAAAAGCCGAGCTGCTCTCCGCCGAAAACCTTGCTATCACGCGGGAATACCCCACCAAAAAACAGCTGCGTGCCCGCCGTAAACAGCTCAAAACCATGCCGGATGCCGCACCCGTGCGCATCAGCATGCCCACCCTGCGCGGCGGGGTGAACCTGAGCATCAGGCAGGGGGAGCACCTGAGTATCCTGGGCCCAAACGGTGCAGGAAAATCAACGCTTGCCCTCACCCTGGCCGGGCTGCTCTACGCCGCCGACGGCACCCTGTGTGCGCATCCGGCGCTGCAAAACCTCGCCCACGAGGCGCACCCCGCCAGCTGGGACGTGCCCTCATGGAACCCGGCGCAGCTACTTGGGCGAATCGGGTACGTGTTTCAGGAACCCGAGTACCAGTTCGTGCGCGGCACCGTGCGTGAGGAGCTGCAGCTGGGCCCGCGCCGCCTAGCCACTTTACGCCGTGAGCCCGTGGATGAGGGCGCGCTTGCTGCCGCCACCGAGTCCCTGGCTGAGCGGCTGCGCCTTAGCGGGCTGCTGGGCGCTAACCCGTTCACTCTTTCCGGCGGGGAGAAACGCCGCCTGTCGGTGGCCTCGGCGCTGGCGACCGCGCCCCGCGTGCTCATCCTGGATGAGCCCACGTTCGGGCAGGACGCCCACACCTGGGGTGAGCTGGTGCGCATTATTCGCGGGCTGCTGGCCGAAGGGACGGCGGTGCTGTCTATCACCCACGATATGGAGTTCACGGCGGCCCTGGGCGGGCGGAGCATCACCCTTGATGCGCCCGCCCGGGATGCTCAGGAAGGAAACCGCGCATGAACACGGACTTTTTCGGGCCAAACGCCGAACGGAACAGCTGGTTTGGCGGGCTGAACGCGGGGGTGAAATGCGTGGTCACCGTGGTGCTTATCCTGGCGGCGATCCTCATTAAAGACCCGGTGAGCGCCACCGTCATGCTCGTCCTCGAACTGGTGGGGTTCACGGTGGTGGGTTTCCGCCCGGTCAACCTGCTGGCCCGCGCCTGGCCCATCCTGGTGGCGGTGGCCAGCACCGGCTGGAGTGTGGCGATCCTGGTGAATAAGACCGGCCCCGTGATCCTCGACTTCGGGGTGAATAGTATTACGCAGGGTTCGCTGGCTGCCGCCGTCTCAATGATGCTCCGCTCCCTGGCGATGGTGCTGCCCACGTTCGCGTTCGTGCTCTCAACCGACCCCACAGACCTGGGGGATTCGCTGGCGCAGACATTCCGGCTCCCGGCACGGTTTGTGCTGGCCGCGCTGGCGGCGCTGCGCCTGGTGGGAATCCTATTTGGGGAGTGGAACACGCTGGGGCAGGCACGGCGTGCCCGCGGGCTGGGCGCGGGGCAGGGCCCGTGGGGGCGGCTGCGCACCAGTGCGGGGCAGATGTTCGCGCTGATGGTGCAGGCTATTAGGCGCGGCTCACGCCTGGCGGTCACCATGGAGGCACGCGGGTTCGGCGCGGGGGCGCGGTCGTGGGCGCGTGTGCCCGCCTATTCACGTCGGGATGCGTACCTGGTGGTGGCCTCAGTGGTGATTGTTGCGCTCGCGTATGGGGTGTCGTGGTGGCTGGGCGCCCTGCAGTTCCTGTGGGGGTAGCGGGCATTGAGCGCACCTGGTGGATGGAGGGCGGGTCACCGCATGGATGTGTATGCTGCTGGCTTTACAGATATGCAGGTAACAGCTGCCGGTGAGACAAGGGAGTATTTTCTGCACGGCATCTTTAAACATATGCCGTTCTCCATCCAGCTGAGCCACCCTGCCGACTATCACGATGCTGATTTTGCGTTTGTCGCCCACACCATGAACCGTGCATCTGCGTACCGGCAGGACGCCGAACTATTTCTACAGAACATCCTGGCTGAAAACCCGGGCGCATTAGGGGTCTCTGAGGGGGATCGTGCACCCGACGGGCCGCTTCTTTCACTGCCGGAATTTATGTTCTATGAGGGCAGCAGCTGGTCTATTGTTTTTAGGGAAAGCCCGCTACCTATTGCCGAGCCGTACGGCATACTCATTAACTTTTGTGATAGCAAAATTATTGGTTTTGAGGATATTTCCGGCTCAGAAGAAATATGACAAGCCATGAGCACGCGGGCGGAACCCCCCGTCTGTTGACCACCTAAACGCCCGGGGCACCCTCTGCACGGTTGGGCTGCGGCACATGTAAGCCGGTTTTGGCGCAGGAGAACAGTAGAGAAACCGGGGACACCGTGGTAGGTTGAGAACACTGGTGTTAAGACTCGGAAAGCTGGTGCGGGCAAAGCATCCACCGTCTTAACCTTGTACATGCAACCAGTCGTAGAAGGGCTATTAGTATGGCGGTGTACACGCGCCAGGTGCTGGTGAACGCTCCACCCGATCAGGTGTTCCGGTACTGCACCTCACAAACCGGGTTCTGCCAGCAGTTCCCCTTCCCCGTCCGCTGGCTTACCGGCACTGACCACTGGCAGCTGGGCGACATTCTAGATTTCAGGTACCGGGTGTGCGGCCTGTGGCTGCGGCACCGTGCAGAGGTGGAAGAGCATGAGCGGGGAGCACTGTTCACCGATACTATGCGTAAAGGCCCCTACCGGACATTCCGTCACACACACCGCTTTGAGCCTTCAGCAGGCGGCACCTGCATGACAGACACCATCGAATTCACAACAGGGTTAGGTGCCCTAATCGACAGGCTTATTGGTGTGCCCATTCTGAAGTACACGTTCCGCAAACGCCACGAGGCCCTGTCCCAGGTGGACTGGGCAGACGTCTTATAACTTGAGGAGAAACACATGCCCACCACGCATTATCGAGACGCTGATTTGTTCTACCGTCTAAGCGGTGAGCCTGAAAACCCGGCCATGCTGCTTCTGCACGGTGGGTTCGGGTCAGCAGAGGATTTCGCCGCTATCCTGTCTGAGCTGCAGCAGCACTTTTTGGTGGTTGAAACCGATGCACGCGGGCATGGGCGTTCCACCCGCGGCACGGCTGAACTCACCTACGCGCAGTTTGCCGAAGACGCGCGTCATATTGTGCAGGTTACCGGGCTGCGGGAATACCATGTCTTTGGTTTCAGCGATGGCGGCACGGCGGCTTACCGGCTAGCGGCTGAGGATACACGAGTGCTTTCGGTAGTGACTGTTGGTGCGTCGTGGAGTGGTGTACGGGACGCCTCCGTACGGGAGATGTTTGAGAACCTGTCGCCCGCACTTTTCCGTGAACGCATGGCCGACAGGGTCGCATCCTACGAGAAGCTGAATCCGCGCCCTCACCTTGAGACACTTGTAGACGATCTGCGCCACCGGTGGCTGGACACCACGGAGACAGGGTACCCGAATGAGCGTGTTTCTGCGATTGGGGTGCCTGTGCTGGCCGCGCGTGGGGAGAACGATTTTCTATTTTCTCTACAAGAGCTGGCGGAACTGCGTAGGCACCTGCCCGAGGCGCACCTGATGAATGTGCCGTTCGCCAGCCATGAGGCTATCAGTGAGCAGCCCGGCATCATATGGGCTGCCATGAAAACAATGTACGGACTATAAACAGAGGAAATCGCTGAGGGCTGGTGCTTCTGCAGGTACGATAAAGAAGTACCTGCCGCAACCGAAAATTTGAGAAAACCCATGCGATATAACGACTACCAGCAACCTATCGGCGATGCCCTGCCCGACTACCGCACGGGCGAGACTCCCAGCATTGATTGTTTACAGGGGCGCTACTGCCGCCTCGAAAAACTTGATGCAGAACGCCACGGCGACGACCTGTACGAGGTCTACGGTCCTGAAGCGCCCAAACCAAGTTTCACCTATTTGTCCCTGAACCCTGTTGCTGACCGGGCAGAGTTAGAGACCCTCCTCAAGCGCATGGAGGAATCCACCGACCCGTACTGTCTGGCTGTGATAGATCAGGATGGGCGTGCGGTTGGCACTTTAGCGCTCATGCGCATTAACCCCGCCCACCGTGTTATCGAGGTGGGTAGTGTAACGTATGGCGAACGTCTAAAACGCACTCGCGCCGCCACGGAGGTGCAGTATCTGCTGGCGCAGTACGTGTTTGAGACGCTGCACTATCGCCGCTACGAGTGGAAATGCGATGCACTGAATGAGCCTTCACGCCGCGCAGCCGAGCGCCTAGGCTTCACCTATGAGGGAACGTTCCGCCAAGCCGTCGTATATAAAGGCCGCAACCGCGATACGGCGTGGTATTCAATGCTGGATACCGAGTGGGAGCAGCGTAAACACCGGTTACTGCAATGGCTGGATCCGAAGAATTTTGATGCGCGCGGTCAGCAGCGCACCTCCTTGCGGGAGATCGCTGTATAGCCATTAGCCGAAAGGGTGCTCTGAGGTATTGTCAGAGCCAAACAGCAGGGATACCATGGTATTTTCTCAAGTCGAACGGAAAGGAATACCATGAAAACCCTTGTGATTGTCACGCATCCTAATATCCATGAATCTTCGCGCTGGTAGTTTGCCCTTGAACGCGTTTCTTCCGATGCGTTCGTTGCAATTTGGCAAGCTCCGCCTGTGCATAGTCACTGTCACGGTCTTGCCAGCGCTCAGCAGCTTTTTTCCCGCCTTTGCGGCCCATTGTTGCCAGTGCTTTACGTTCGCTACTAGTGGCCTTACCCGGAGCACTGGAACCGCTGTAGGCCTCACTCTTGGAGTGGGTGACATACCCGCGCACACGCCGAGCCATAGTCTGACGATCACGCATGGGCGGCATTTCACTATCTCGTCCAGCCCCACCATGAGTCTGAGCGACGTAATAGGCATGCTCGTAGGCATCGATAATCGCCGCATCTGTCAGGCGCTGGCCTTGTTGCCGCAAACGGTGACCAGTCTTAAGCGCATGTCTAAAAGCAGTTTCATCGCGTGCGGCAGTGCCCTGGGTAATCCACAGCACGCGCACACCATCGATGAGCTCCGGGTCGTACTGGTCGAGACCGCCAGCGATTTCCGCGTCTACATCCTGGGCGAGTGCTTTGAACGCTTGGGCTTCTTCGCGACGGGTCTTGACTGCGTTAATTAGTTCGCGGCCAGAGTTGAACTGTTGGCGTGGAGCTGCTTCGAACTGGTCGTGTCCTGACATATCCCTTACCTGCTTTACCAAGTCTCCAAGCCGCATCACCCTGTTGTGCTGCTTGTACCAACGATAAGCCGTAGGAGCCTTGCCGGTATAGAACGGGTTACGGCTAAATCGATGGGAAAAGTGTGAGTCATGGTCTAAAAGCTCACCCAGCACGCGCGTAGTCGCGGCCAGAAGCTTCATCTGCGCAGATTTGCCTTCATGGTTGGCGTACACAGGGTCAATGAGCCAGATGAACTGGGCTTTCCCATTAGTCGGGTTGATTCCTACCCACGCCGGCCCGATGTTGTGGCTGATAAGCAAGCGCACTACGTCACGCACATACGGGTTAAGGTCTGCGGGATCACCACCTGCTGTTCCTACTTGATCAACGTCAACGACCAGGACAGCGGCGTACTGCTTGTTGGTAAGCATGACGTACTCGCACCGGCCTAAAGCCTCTGTACCGAAGCGGTACATGCGCGGCGAGTTAGATCCGTCTGCATTGCGAATATACGCCTTGGAGAAATTACGCCCAATGGAACCGTGGAGCACCTCGCGGCCTAGATGAGCGCGAAGCAGGTCGCGGTCGCTGGCAGATGCTGGGGTGTTATCCAGCCCGCCACGGTCTCCATCGACACTGGTCGGTGTTTTAATGTGCGCATTGTGCGCGTAAGCCTGTAAACTCATGGCCATGCTTTCCCCCAGGGTGAACTGGGTGATAAGCGAGCGTCGAACTGGTTGCCGCCGGTTCGGCGCTCATTTTTCATTTGGTTGACTTACATCAGTGTAACTTGCGGGGGTTTCATCTTCACGCCTTTGGTGTGCTTCGTCGTGGGCAGAACTGCCCCGTAGTGTTACGTCACACCGCTATAGCGTTTAAACGTTGAGGTGTTTTAACGCTAAAACTCTTTAATGTTGTAACGTTCTAAAGTTTTAACGTTGTTGTTTTGAAGTGCAGTTATTCCGCTTTACCGCCCCCTCTGTTACTTTTTGTCGAGGTAGTCAGCCACCAACGAGTTGATGATCTCAGAGACATTGCGCCCCTCTTTTACGCTACGAATTTTCAGGGCCTCCCAGTTCTCGTGAGCCAGGTAGATCGTCGTTCGACGATCAAGATCAGTGCGCTTGGCGGTGAAAGTGTCTGCCACGGGTACGGCTGCTTTTGACTTCTTGGACGGCGAGTTTTTGCGCATCGTATCAGCGATGCTAGGTCGCTTGGTCATCGTTTTTTACAGCTCCTCAATGTCGATAATTTCCCGATACACATCGTCGTATCCGTGAAGGCGTGTCGGGGTGGTTCCGAAGGCGGCCTTGATCTCCTCGCGCTGCGGCACGGCGTTATAAAACGTGGCAACCCCTTGACCTTCGAAAACCTCACGCGATTCTGAGTAGAACCGCGTGTGCATCAGCACACCCGTCAGAAGTACCCCCACGGGGTGACCTTCGACGGCGTCGAGCGTCGGCCACACACGATCAATATCCATAGGGGCTGCACCGGTGGGCACGATGATTAGATCGGCGGTGTCGATGGCCGCCTGAATGGACGCAGCCTCCCCCGGTGGGGTGTCAATGATCTGAAGCGTCTCGTCGCTGGGGGGAAGATCTCGGAGCTGCTGGGCACTCAGGGAGATAACGGGGAAGGGAAGCTCATCGTCGCGTTGCTGGGCGATTTCAGCCCACCGCATTGCCGAGCCTTGCCGGTCGGTGTCATAGACCTCAACCAGCCGACCAGTGTTGGCGGCCGCGGTGGCCACCATCATCGCACTGGTTGTTTTCCCCACACCTCCTTTGGTGTGAACAAAAGACACTCTCATGGGTTAACCCTCCTTAGGTCGCACCAACAACACTATAGCGTTACCACGTTAAACCACTATAACGTTTTAGCGTTGTAACGTTATTTGCATTTTATAGCGGCTTTTCCTCGTGGCTGAGTACCTCCCAGGTGCCATCGTGCTCAAAGTCGCGGGCACGCGACGTACGCGATTCCTCTGGCGCGGTCGCAAAAATGGTTGTCGAGGACCCGTAAGGAAGTTGCCCGTCGAGAGGCGTTTGACCAACGATAAACGCCCCTTGGCGGGACACCACCCGGAACTGTAAAGCCGCAGCATAACTACCGGCGTATAACCCCGGCGAAAAAATAGGCGAAAAACACTCCTTAAACGCCTATAGTGAACGTCAAAACCAACAACAGGAGGGGTATATGAAAATCGGCTACGCCCGCGTCTCCACGAAGCATCAAGATCTTGCCGCGCAGGAAAAGCAACTGCGGCAACTCGGGGTGGCACCAGAACGCATTTATGTTGATCATGGACTATCGGGCCGCAGTATCGATCGCCCCGGACTGCGGCAAGCCCTCGCTGCTTGCCGCGCAGGCGATAGCTTGGTGGTCACAAAGCTAGATCGCCTTGCACGTAGTGTCGCTGACGCCGCCAGCATCGCTCAAGAGCTTGAACAGACTGGCGTCGCACTTCAAATCGGGTCCGAGACCTACGATCCGAGCAACCCCGCGGGGAGACTGATGTTCAATGTCTTTGCCATGATCGCAGAGTTCGAGGCAAGCCTTATATCTGCACGGACCCGAGAAGGCATGGCGATTGCCAAAGCCAAAGGAAAACTACGTGGAAAACAGCCTAAACTCACCCTCAATCAGCAACTGGCTGTCGTGGAGCAATACCACTCAGGGGCGCGTACCCAGAGGGAAATAGCCGAGCTTTTCGGCGTCTCCGACAGAACAATTCGCCGCATATTAAAAAAACACGATAAAAGTATATAATCGACAAATCGCATTATCATGATCAGATGATATGATCCGCTAAAAAATACATTGAAAGGTGCACAATGTTTGAAGCATATAAGTTCATACCTGTGGTAATTGGGTTGGCATTTCTCCTTTACATATTGTTAGGCAACCAAAGACGAACAGCTGGAATGCTGATATGGGGGCCAGTCTTTGTTCTGGTGGCCTTAACCCCCAGACGGGAGCTAGCGTTTGTCTCGTTCAACTCATCAATTGATTGGGTTGCATATTTAATCGGGATGGTGATTACACTATCGATATTTTTGCTAGGCGCTATTCCTGTAGCCTTGCAAAAATTCATAAATTCCAGGAAGCGTGAAGAGTAGTTGCAGCAACTATAAGTATTACAGGGAGCCACGAATTTACGGGGTTTGACCAGTGTTTTTCTGGAGAGGGCGGTACCGTTACTGCGCAAAAGCGGGACCGTTACTGCGCAAAAGCGGGACCGTTACTGCGCAAAAGCGGGACCGTTACTGCGCAGCGCCCCAACGGGGCGGGACCGTTACTGCGCAGCGCCCCAACGGGGCGGGACCGTTACTGCGCAGCCTTGAACAGGCATTTTAGTTAAATCTCAGAAAAATAAGCTTTATATAAGTTTCAGCGGGACAGTTACTGCGTAAAAGCGGGACAGTTACTGCGTAGCATTCCAACGAGGCGGTACCGTTACTGCGCAGCGCGCTCCAGGTGGATGAGCGGCCGTAGGTGCGGAGATATACCACTGGGGACTAAAAAGGGTTACTCCCTGCCGTGCTTTTGGGGTGCGGCTTGGCAGGGAGCGTGTGGACACACCCCCAGCGACCCACACACTCACATTGTAGCGATATCTCTATACGCTTGGGGTGGAACTTTGGGACATGAGGGAGAGGCGGCTGACAGCGGCTGTGGGTTATCTGAGATAAACATCTTTTCGGTGGGCGACTCGCAGGACAAGCACACGGAGTTGCCCGTCTGCAATTTCGTAGACTACGCGGTAGTTACCGACGCGAATACGGTACTGGTCGTACTTACTTTTTAGTTTCTTGACGCCATCGGGCCGGGGGTTGGTGGCTAAGCCTTCGATTGCAGCAAGGAGACGTTTTTGTGTCTGCCTATCGATTTTGCGTAGCTCCTTAGCGACGGAGCCCTTATAGGTGATGCGGTAGGTGGGGCTGGCCATGTGGGGGCTAGGCTAGTCCGAGTTCTTTTTTGAGGTCATCATGCGAGATTTCCTCGGCTTCCTCCCGGGCGACTTCGGCAGCGCGGATGTCCTCTTGATCCTCTAGTGCTTCCAAAGCTCGATCAAAGAATGAGGGGGAGACGACGACGGCGCGGGCACGCTTTCCTCGACTGGTGATCCTGACGGGCGCGCGCTGTACTTCTTCAAGGATTTGGCTTTGGTATTGACGAAACTGGCTGGAGGACACCGACTTTGTTTCCATACCCCTAAATGTACAAGTTGTACATTTAGGGGGCAAGGGGGTGCGCTGAAAGCTAATTGCTTAGTGTGCCCCTGTTTCGTGTTGGTAAATCTGCGCAGGTCTCAGGCTGCGCAAAACGAGCCGTCTTTCTTGGAAGGGTGTCCAATGCGGGCATAGGTGGGGGTGTGGTTGTGGCAAGCGAATCTATTGATTCGCGCGGCTGAAGTGTCCCAGGTTTTGTTCCGCTTGAGTAGATGGGAAAATCTGGAACATGCCGAGAAAATTTGACCAGGATGCAAGGGACCGTGTGGTCCGTCTCGTGGAAGACCGCATCTTGGCGGAAAATATGTCGATGCAGGCCGCGTGCCAGGCAGTAGCTCCAAAGCTGGGGGTTTCATGGCACACGGCTCGTCAATGGACCCAGCAGGCCCGCCGTGCAGGAAACACCCCAGAACCTGTACCTGAAGATTTGGCCGCCGAAAACGCGAGGCTACGCCGTGAAAATCAAGAGCTCCGCGACACTAATGAGCTACTGAAAGCCGCGTCAGCTTTTTTCGCGTCGGAACTCGACCCCAAACGTCGGAAATGATCCGGTTCATCGATGAAAACCGGAATCGTTTCTCTGTCGAGTTCATCTGTAAGACGTTGAAAAATAACCGGGCTGGCGGGTTTATCACCTCGCGTGGTTATCGCCAGTCCAAGGCTCGCGGGTTAAGTGCTCGTCGACTTCGTGACGGCGTGCTGGTTGAACGCATTAGTGCTGTTCATAGAGATAATTATGGTGTCTACGGTGTGCGGAAAATGTGGCATGCTCTTCGCCGTGAAGGAATCGATATCGGGCGTGAACAAACCGCCCGACTGATGCGCCTGGCTGGCGTTTCTGGCAAAGGCAAAGGCGGATCACCAATCACAACCCGAAAAGCTAACGTGCCTGATTTGCGCCCGGACTTGGTCGAGCGTGAATTTAAAGCTCAAGGACCGAATAAGCTGTGGGTGGCTGACATTACCTATGTACGGACACGAAAAGGATTCGTCTACACCGCGTTTGTCACCGACGTCTACTCCCGGAGGATCGTCGAGTGGGCGCTGTCAGATTCGATGCGGACCGAAGCTTTGCCGCTGCAAGCTCTCAACCAGGCGATCGTGTGTGCTGAGGAAACAACAGGTCTCATTCATCATTCGGATCACGGGTCGCAGTATGTCAGCGTTGTCTACAACGAGCGACTTACCCAGCACGGCATTACAGCTTCCACCGGAAGTGTTGGTGACTCCTATGATAATGCTCTGGCTGAAAACGTTAACGGCTCCTACAAGAACGAGCTAATCCATACCCGCAGGTGGAATGACGTTGTAGAGGTAGAAATCGCGACGTTCGAGTGGGTGTCATGGTGGAACGAGGTAAGGCTCCACCAAAGCCTGGGATACCGAACCCCAGCCGAGGTGGAAACCGAATTTTGGAAGCAGAACTTGCCACAGGCAATAATGGAAATCAAGGCAAATGCCTAGGAACAAAACCCGGGGCACTTCATATTGGTGTCCTAGCTGTACTGTCCCGCACAGGCCGTTTCCAACCTACCGGGACAGTACATCTAGAGCGATGGAAGGGTGTTGCTGTCTGGGATCGGCGACCAGAGTAGGTAGGTCTCCAGTTCCTCGCTTGCGGAAAGCGCAGCGGTATAGTCCGGCGAGTTGTAGCAGATTATCCCGCGGGTAAGGTCCACATCCACCGCGATAAACCACTCGCCTTCTACCCAGCAACAGCTCGTTCCCGAGTCGGTCATGAAGGCCCCCTCCGTCGTTTCGCCCAAGCAACGACCTATAAAATACCGGTATCCCTCCGGTGAGCTACGGACGTGATCCTCTTCGTCAGGTACGGGGCCAGCTTGTCCGGGTGAATACATCAGGAAGTCGACGTAACAGATCCCCGCATCTGGTAACCCGAAAATCTGTCGCAAGGACTGCCAGGTCCCGATATCAATCATCCCGAAATAGGGCTCTTCCACCCGGGACACCAGTTCACGCTGAGTACGTTTATCAGTGACATTGACGGTATCCCAAAAAATCTACGCCAATATGGAAATCGCGGCCCAATTCAACAGCAAGGTCGCGCCACAGCACCCGCTCGTTGTTGGGGCCATGAATCGGCAGGCACAACTGCAGGACGAACCGGAAATTTTTCTTCAACCAGCTGATATACGTGGTATCGTCCAGACTGTAAGGCAGTGTGGCTGGAATGGGGGGCTCACCAGGTTGGGAGAAATCCCAGACCGGCTCCCAGAGGATCTCGTCTTGTCCCATGAGCCCCTACTTTCCCTTGTTTTTCTTCGATACTATCGGCGGGAGGGGACAGCAGAGCTTGCCGAAAATTCCAGGATAGCGCAGTTCCGCTATCCTGATATCTGCTTCCTGATTAGATCCCTGTGTCTACTTTCCAGGGGTCGGGCTCGTTCCGGATCATCCAAATGCTTTTCGATTAGTCATAATTAGCACTTATAACAGAAAGATTATGGAACTCCAAAGAGATATACACCCGCCAGCGAGATAACCATAATGACTCCCGTGGAAAAGAAACCAAGAAACACCGGCTTTACCCCCACGTGGAGGAGACTGCGGATATGGATACCCAACCCCAGCGCAAACATTGCGGCAGCTAACAAGATGGTCTGGGTAGACTGCATCGCTGATAAAAAGACCCCGGGTAAGAAATCCGCTGTACGCAGCAACACTGCGATAATGAAGCCCCCTACAAAGAGAGGAAGGATCGGAGGCTTCTTTCCCCCGGTTTCCATTCCCCGGTGCCGCATGAAATAGGAAACTCCGGCGATAATTGGCGCAAGGGTAATGACTCGAGCCAGCTTGACCGTGACAGCGACCGTCAAGGCTGCCCCACTTACGACACCGCCAGCAGCCACCACCTGAGCTACTTCGTGGGTCGAAGCCCCAATCCACATGCCCACAGCCTCTTCGGGCAGGCCTAATATGCTGCCGAGGAACGGAATGAGCGGGATCATCACTGTGCCGAACAGGACAACCAGTGCTATGGCTGTGGCAACTTCCTCCTTCCTCGTTTTGAGCGCACCTTCCATAGCCGCCACAGCAGCTGCCCCGCAAATAGAAAAACCGGAGGCAATAAGAATTCGTTGGGCCAGGCTAATACCCATAAGCCTGCCCACCCAGAGGGTGATGAAAAATGTTCCCACCACAGACATCATGACAACAAAAAGAACTCCAAATCCCAAGTCGAGTATCGAGGACAAAGATAGTTGGAAGCCGAGGAGAACAATGCCCGTCCGCAGGAGCCTCTTGGCGGAAAAAGCCATGCCATCAGCAAGGGCAGCAGGCACCGGGGCCAAATTCCGCCATAAGACCCCTAAAAGAATGGCGATCAGTAGTGCGCTGACCCCGGGGAAGAAACGCGCACCCATCCAGGCCAGTACAGCGCCTATTAAGGCCACAATGATACCGGGTAGTATCTTGACGACTTTCTCCCCAACGGTTTGCAGCGGGGATAAATCGTTAGCGGTTTTTATATTAGGAGAGCGGGTATCTGTGTGGGTTCTGAGTAAAGGTTTCCGTTTCATGCCCTTCAGAGTAGCACCAAGTCAAACATATTAGTAGCCCTCACTTTGCCAATGCAGATAGACTCTTCTGATATGACTCCGAAAATGACTCACGTCGACAACTGGCTCAACTTGAGCATGCTTCGCTTGCTCAGCGGTGTTGCCGAGCATGTCAAATGAGGTTCTAACTAACTGCCCAAGAGGGCAGGGGAACCGTATATTGCTTACGGTATGACCCCCCCCCTACTCCTCAGGAAGTAAGCCAGCAGAGCGCAGTACTCGCAGATGCCGTTTAACAGTGGACTCGGATAATCCTGTTTCAGCCATGATTTCTTTACGCGTAGGCAGTTTCCCTGTTTCTATATAGGCCTGACCAACAATCGCATGATTCTACGGTCAGCAAAACCTGGGTTCACATGCTGCGCCAGCATCCGGATCGGTTTACCGTGCATGAACTATAAAGCGAGTACCCCGACGGTGTGATTGATGTAGAGCGCGAGCAGGCTCTCGTGGAAGAGCACCAGAACATTGTGCTTCAGTTCCCGGTGTACTGGTTTAACTGCCCGCCGCTTCTGAAACAGTGGTGCGACGAGGTGCTGACGTACGGGTGGGCCTACGGCTCGAAAGGCAAGGCGTTCGAGAATAAGAAACTCGGCATTGCCGTCTCGCTGGGCGCTCCCGCCCCAGAGTACAGTGCGGAAGGCTCCGTCGGGTATACCGTCGCCGAAACCCTGCACCCCTTCGGGCTGACGGCCAACTATATCAGCGCCGATTATCAGCCTCTCTTCGCGTTCCACACCATCGACACCTATGAGAGCTACGATGAAGCCGCTGCCCAGCAAGTGGTAGACAGCGCGGATGACTACCTGGCGCATCTGAACACCTACTACGCCTAGCAACAGCCTGTGCGGCCTGCGCGGGTCGGGAAAACCCGCAAAAGCTTATGGGGCAGGGGGTTAGGAGAGCGAGTTGAAGTTCCCCAAGAATACCGCCAGCCCCATGAGCAGGCTGTACGCCAGCGCCACAATACCGGCCTGTTTCAGCACGGGGATGAGGTCTTTGCCGGTGCGCCCAGAAAGCACCGTCACGCATGAGTAAACGGTCGGCCCTACCAGCACAAAAATCAGCGCAAACCACGGGTTCTGCGGCACCAGCACGGTACACAGCAGAATCGCCAGGATCATCTCAACCGCGTAGGTGATGCGTGCGGCCCTATCACCCAGCCGCACCGCCAGGGTGAGCTTACCCGATTCACTATCGGTGGGGATGTCGCGCACATTATTCGCCATGAGCAGCGCACACGAGATCAGGCCCACCGCCACGGCACCCACCCACCCGGTGAGCGTCAGCTGATTAGTTTGCGTGAATAACGTGCCTAAAGTGGCAACCAGCCCAAAATAGATGAACACGAACACGTCACCCAAACCCATATACCCGTAGGGCCGTTTCCCGCCGGTGTACCCCCACGCCGCAAAAAGCGCGGATGCGCCAACCGCCAGGAACCACCACTGGTTCGCTAACGCCACCAGCAGCACACCGGAACACACGGCGAGACCGAAACACAAAAACGCGGCGAACTTAACTGCTTTTGGGCTTGCCGCACCTGAACCGACAAGGCGCATCGGGCCGACCCTGCCCTCATCGGTGCCTTTGACACCGTCAGAGTAGTCATTCGCGTAGTTCACGCCCACCTGCAGGAAGAACGCCACCAGAAGAGCAAGCGCAGCCCGTACGGGGCGGAACGAATGCAGCTCGGCCGCCGCCACAGACCCCGCCACGATCGGCGCCAAAGCAAGCGGTAGGGTGCGCAGACGCGCCCCCTCAATCCATTCTGCCGGTGATGCCACGGCTATGCCCTCCTTCACACACGGTTGGTTTGCTGCTCGGCGTGCGCCTTACACAGCATACTGTATATTGCCAGCCGGTCAGGTTTGCCCGTGCTCGCAGCCGGAAAATCAGGCACAATACGCACCACCTTCGGCACGCCCGCCGCACCCAACTGTGCACCGCACAGCTGCTGCAGCTGCCCTGCTGTTTCGGCAGCGTCCGCACCATAATGCCCGGGCAGGTTCCGCAGGGTGACGGCGGCAATGACGGCGGCCCCCCACCGCGCGTCGGGAACACCGGCCACCGCAGCCTCACGCACCGCCGGGTGGCTCTCAAGGACGGCGGCGACTGCGTGAGAAGAGACTTTCACCCCGCCGGTAATAATCACATCATCGGAGCGCCCCAGAACACTCAGCGCTGGAGCACCACCGTCCTCGGGAGTGTTTGGGGCGGGGGGCACGAGCGAGCCGTAATCGTCGGTGCGGTACCACCGGCACCCGTGGGCATCCACGAAGAAATGCGATGCGGTGCGTGCGCTATCGCCCAAGTACCCGCTGGCAAGGTGCTCACCACCAAGCCAGATACGCCCGGCCGCTTCAGCCCCGGCCACAACCGGGCTGTCTGCTAAACCTGCGTCCTCGGGAACCACACGCAGCCGCACCCCGGGCAGGGCTACCCCCGAATAGATGCACCCGCCGGCGGTTTCTGCGCTGCCATAGGTGGTGACCACGTTCAGCCCGAGCTCGCGCGCGGCTGCCAGCAGGGATGCGCTTGCCGGGGCGCCGCCAAGCAGGATTCCGGTGAACTGGCCGAGCGCATCGTAAATCTCTGACCCCATCGTGGGGTTGGCTTCGGCGGCTTCTAGGAGCTTATGCACCTGCGTGGGCACGAGGGAGACGAACCGGCGGGCGCAGCTGAGCCGTTCGGCGGCGTTCAGAAAGACTTCGGGTGTAAAACTAACCCCGTCGGTGATCGATGCGGCAACTACCGGCGTCGTTCCGGCGAGCACCGACCGGGCGAGAACCTGAGCCCCCGCCACATAGTGCGCGGGCAGGGCAAGAAGCCACTGCGCAGGAGCCTCAGAAACTACCCGCCGCTGCTTTGCCGAATCGGCCGAAGAGTAGTCCGCAAAAAAACTCTCGGTCGCCCGAGCGGATGCCCTCAGCGCCCGCACGCTTAACGCCGTCTGTTTTGGCGTACCCGTGGACCCGGAGGTGCCCACCACGAGGGCAATAGACTCCGGGTCTTCTATTCGCCCGCGCGGGTCTTGATGATCGCGAGCACTGTTCGGCAAGTCCCCGGTGAGAGAGCGCTCGAAGGCACGCAGAATCTCCTGCGGATCGGCGGGCGCATCGGCGCTGAGGATGACCGCGTGCGGATGCAGCGCATCCTGGGTCGGGGCAGAAAGCGGCGTGAGCGAACCGGGGAATGCACCGGTCATAGCGCCTGCTTCGCCGCTATCCACCCGGGACTTACGGGGATCGCAGGGGCATTCCGACACAACAGAACGGTTATTCTGCAACGCGTAAAACCCTAGAAGTAGTAGGGGTAGTTCGACCAGTCGGGGTCACGCTTTTGCAGGAACGCATCGCGCCCCTCAACAGCCTCGTCGGTCATATACGCCATGCGGGTTGCTTCGCCCGCGAAAACCTGCTGCCCGAGCATACCGTCATCGGGCAGGTTGAAGGCGTACTTGAGCATACGGATAGCCTGCGGAGACTGCCGGGCAATATGAGCCGCATATTCCAGACCCTTGTTTTCCAGCTCTGCGTGGGGCACCACATCGTTAACGGCACCCATCTCGTACATGCGCTGTGCATCGTACTCTTTGGCGAGGAAGAAGATTTCGCGCGCAAACTTCTGCCCAACCTGCCGTGCCAAAAGCGCCGAACCGTAGCCCGCGTCGAAAGAGCCAACAGTCGCGTCGGTCTGCTTAAACTTGCCGTACTCTTCGGAGGCGATGGTCAAATCCGCGACCACGTGCAGGGAATGCCCGCCGCCCGCAGCCCACCCGGAGACCAGAGCGATCACAACCTTGGGCATGGTACGAATCAGGCGCTGCACCTCCAGAATATGCAGCCGCCCAGCACGTGCAGGGTCAATAGATTCGGCGGTGTCGCCGCTGGCGTAGTGGTAGCCGTCGCGCCCGCGGATGCGCTGGTCACCGCCCGAGCAGAACGCCCACCCGCCATCTTTGGGGGAGGGGCCGTTCCCTGTCAGTAGCACAGCGCCTACATCAGAGGTCATGCGGGCATGATCGAGCGCCCGGTAGAGTTCGTCCACAGTATGCGGGCGGAAGGCGTTACGCACCTCGGGCCGGTTAAAAGCAATGCGCACGGTCGGCAAGTCGCGCAGGATTTCGCCCGTCTCGTCGCGCTGCACCTGGCGGTGGTAGGTGATGTCGGTAAAATCCTCAAACCCGTCAACGATGCGCCAGTGCTGCGGGTTGAAAATATCGGAAACCTGGGGAGGGAACGTAACAGTCATGCCCCCTATTTTACGCGGGGTTCACCCGCCCGTGTCTCAGGGGCGAAACGGCGCTGCACCCTCAAGGGAACAGCCCGTCAAATGCTACAATCAGGGCATGAGTGGCGTAGCCGGTATTCAACGTATGTACGCTCTTCCACATGAGGAGCGCGTACTTAATATTTTGCGTGCTTACGGTGCTACCCGCGCTCGCCTTTTTGGGAGTGCGGCACGTAACGAGCTCACCCCCACTAGTGATATTGACATACTTGTAGAGTTCGGAAATGATTCCGGGTACCAAGCTTTCTGCAAGAGTGTGGATGCTGCGGTTGAGCTGGAACAAGAACTGCACCGTCCAGTGGATCTTGCGTTATCAATTGATCCACGCATGTGGCAGTATATAGAGCCGGACCTTATTGAGCTTCCCCTATGAAAACCCCGTTACCTTATCTTGAAAATGCGCTGGATTCCGGGCATCGTCTGCTTGCAGACTGGCAGAGGTCCTTAAGGGTATCCAAACGACTCGTGACACCCTAGCTTCTAGCAAATAGTCCACTGCTTGACGGCGGGTGATGCACCCTGAACATCCGTTATTTTCCGCACATACCCGCCTACCGCTTCCGTGGGCACCGTGGTGCATCCTGCGCGTGCCAGGTGCCGCCGCAGGGCACCTGACGCCTGTTCCGGGTATGCAGTATTTTCCCTAGTCGGTGCATATTTTTCCCGTGACTGGCACGCTCTTGCGGTGGTGCCTCACGTTGCGTCCTGCGGGGTGTAGCCCCTAGAAACTTCAAGCAGAAAACCTTATTGTTGTGTGCGCAACATCTGAAAAAATGTAGGTCACCTGCAACCTGAACCTGAGACTTTTATGCATAATCAATGTATAACCGACAAAATTAAGTGCGGACCGGCGAGCACTCCCGTAAGCTGAGGGGACAACACCAGCCGCACATACCTGATGAGGTACACCATGCCCACAACCGACTCACCAGCCCCCGACCCTCGTTTCGACCGCCAAGCCCGTTACATCTCCGCACTGGAACAGCTCGCTGACCCTGTCCCCGTCACGCGCCTTAGCGGAGCCCAGTCCCTCGTATGGCTCATTGACGAATGGTTGGCCGATGAGACCCTGCCCGGCCCCACCCGCCACGCCGAGGCCACCGCGCTCATTGACAGCCTGTGCGCCTACATTCGCTCCCCGTACCCTATGGCCCCCGAATACGAGATACTCAGCCGTGACGAGCCAGACCCGGCGCTGAGTGAGGAAGATAAACGGAACTTCCCGCACGACAAGGCCGAATTCGATGCTGAAGTCACCGTGCGCCTCACCCTGCTGCTGGCGGTGCACACGCGCGTGATCGGTACCCGTGAGAGCCCCGGGCCCTGGTCAGGTTTCGCCTATGATTTCTCCGGCAGTGTGTTCTTCTACCCGGTGAACCTCTCCGGCTCCTACTGGAGCGTACCGCTCAATATGGCTGAGGCAACATTCTGTGCGGATGCCGACTTCTCCAGCTCAACCTACCTCGCGGACGCTATCTTTAACGACACCGTCTTTAATGGCGACGTCGACTTCTCCCACAGCATCTACGGCGCCGATGTCCATTTCAATAAAGTCCACTTTAACGGGGTGTTAAACGCATCTTCGACCATCTATGAGCAGGGCGTGAGCATACAGGGTGTATGCCTCCAGGAGGCCGATCTGAGCGGGTGCCTCTACCACGGCAACACCTGGATCGACATCACCCACCACGGCCACGCCAACCTGAGCCGGTGCCTCTACTACGGGGAGCATATTGACTTATCCTCCAACTACCATCAGGGGGTGACCGCCAATAACTGTATCTACCACGGAAAAACCAGGTTGGGCCACGGTGATGGGGAACGCCTCGCAGACTACAGCCGCAGTGTCTTCTTCGCAGACCTTGAACACGACGAAACCACGTTTGTCGGGCCCATTGACTACAGCCACAACGTCTACTACGGGCACACCGAGATCATTATCAACACTTACCAGGGCGATGTGACCATGCGTGAAAGCATCTACCTTGGGCAGGGGGCCGGGCTGACCTACAACACCTACGAGGCGAAGGCAGACTTCGGCGACTGCCTCTACCTGCAGTGTGTGCCCCCGCCAGAGGGCGAAGACTACGGTGTAGGCAACGCCTACGGGGTGTTCTCCGGAAGCTGCTATGAAGGGCCCGTCACCTATGGCCCCGCCCTCTTCTGCCAGAACGTCAGCCTTGACGAGGTGCAGTACGGCACCCCCGATAATTCGTTCGCCGGGTGCATCTTCAACCCGGCTGTGCGCAACACTTTCAGTGTGGACTGCGACAGCGACTATGAGGCAGAAATACGCGCCGGGTACCCGGTTGGTTCCCGGCTGCTCAACGGCTCGCAGGTGGCCCACATGAATGAACGCTCCCAGCATGTGAGGGAACTGGCGGAGACCCTGCTGCAGGCACCGGCAGACTCTGAAGAGCGGTGGGCCATCCACCAGCAGATACTCACCGTGTGCAACGAGCTGAAACAGTGGGCGTACGCTCTCTAAAAACCACACCCGCTGCCCACCGCATCACCACATACCACCGATAAAACCAGGGGAGTACACCACCGTGAACCCGAGCCAGCCCAACCACACCCAGCGGCATGCCCAAGAATCCGCTGCTGCCGAACAGCTGTACAGCCCAGCCGCCCCCGTGCGCACAGCAGCCGTGAAAACCCTCGTGACGCTCGCCGACGACTGGCTTGCTGATGAGCATGTTCCCGCTGAGCAGGCTGGAACACGCGTGCAGGGCATTATTAACACGCTGTGCGAGTATATTCGCTCACCCTATGCGGGTACCGACAGGTACCTGCAGCTCACCCAGGAAGAACCGGATGAGGCCCTGAGTACCCGAGAGAAACGCCAGTTCTACGCGGATCAGGCGCACCTGATCCAGGAGGGGCAGGTGCGGCAGAGCATCCTTGCGGCCATTATAGAGCGGGTGCGTTGGGTGGGGTACGTTCCGCAGCGGTACACATATTCCATGAGTTTTGGTACTGCCGACGAGGAAACCGTCATCGGCGGGCCGTGGTCCGGGTTTGACTATGATTTCTCGGGCGCGGATTTCTTTTACCCTGTTCACCTTGCGGGGGCTTTCTGGGGCGGGAGGGTGACCGCCCGGAACGCCACCTGGCGGGATGATGTGTTCATGGAGACCAGCGTTTTTAACGGTGACGCGTCATTCTCGGGCGGCACCTACCTGGGGAAAACGATTTACGTGTTTGGGTGCATCTACCGCGGTAACCTGGACCGCAGCCACTGCACCTACGGGGCTGTGGAGGGCAACTATCACGGGTATACCCATGATTTTACTGCTGCCGGTTCTGTGTACCGGGGTGCGGCTGATCTCAGTAACAGCACCTACGACCGGGGCGTGTGCAGCCATGGCAATACCTACTACGGTCCCGCCGATTTATCGGGGTGCACGTACCGCGGCAAGGTTAACTACAGCAAAAACCGGTACGGGGCGAACCTGACAATGCGCGGGTGCACATACGGTGCCTCGGCGCAGATTGGGGAATCCGCACATATGGGGGATGCCGACTACAGCTGCAGCGTGTATGAAGCAGATGCCTCGTTCTACGGGAGTCGTTATCTGGGAAATGCCACCTTTGCGGAATCCCAGTACCGTGGCGGCGTTTACCACGTTTCTGAGCAGTTCATCGGCTCCGCCAATTTTGACGGCGTCCAGTTTGGCCACACCGCGAACCCGCAGGCGTCCAGCAGCTTCCTGGGGTCGTCGGTGTTCGCCGGCGCTATGAAGGGGTAGACAATGCGCACAGAACGCACAGCACGTTTTGAAGAGGCAGTCAGGCAGCTCGGTGGCGGTACGGTTGAGGCTCGGATGGGTGCGGCACGCACCCTTGTCATACTCGCCGATGAGTGGCTGGCTGATACAGCCGTGACGGAACACGAACGCCACCACCAGGTGCAGACCATTATTGACGCCCTGTGTGAGAGCATCCGCTCCCCGTTCTCCCTCGCCTACCGGGCTGAACTCTGGGCCGATGAGCCGACCGGCGACCTGCAGGAGCAGTCCCGGTTCTACGCTGAGCGGGCTGAACTGGTGGCTGAGGCGAAGGTGCGGCGCAGCATCCTGACAGAGATCCACGAACGGGTGCGCTGGATGACCACCAAAACTGTTAGTCAAAACCCTTACGCGCCGCTTAAAACCGGGGATTTCAGCCCCGGAACATGGTCTGGGTTCGCCTACGATTTCAGCGGCACCCTGTTCTTCTACCCGGTGGATTTCAGGGGCTCCTGCTGGGGTCAGGGGCTGAACCTGAGCGGGTGCACGCACCGGGAAGATGCGAACCTCACCGGCTCCTACTATGGCGGGCCCGCAGATTTTAGCGGATCGACCTACGCGGATGACGCCGACTTTTTCGGGTCGGTGTATGCCGGTGCAACGGACTTTTCGGGGTGCGCCTACGGCGGGTACACCCGGTTCGGCGGGAGCCTGTACCGTGAGTTCGTGAATTTCAGCGGTTCAACGTTCGGCCCCTACGCGGGGTTCATTAGTTCCGTCTACCGCTCCGATGCGGACTTTTCGGGCTGCACCTATACGGGGTATATGTCGGCCTCACAGTGCGCCTACCACGGCCGGGCAATATTTACCGGCAGCACCTACAACTCGGATACGCGCCTGAACCACAGCCACTATTCGCGTGCCGCCCGGCTTGACTCCTGCACCTATAAGGGAGACGCGTTCCTGCACGATAACACCTACTGCGGCACGTTCAACGCGAGCGGATGCACTTACACCAACCCCGCCTCTTTTGACCGCTGCACCTACCTGCAGGATGCTTCTTTCGTCGGCAGCACCTTCGGGCACTATTTCACCGGCAGTGATTCGGCATACTACGGCCGTGTTGCCTTCAACAGGTGCCGCAGCACCGGCTATGTGACGTTCGCGGGCAGTATCTTCCATGAGGAGGTCAATTTCACGGGGAACGTGTACGGCATGAACCTCTCTGTTCGGGAGGCGGTGTTCCTTGAGGGGGTGGACTGCAGCAACTCGGTGTGCCACGAACGCGCCGCGAATTTCCGGGAGGCGGCGTTCATGGGCGGGGCATCATTCGCCGGTTTCCGGTTTGTTGCGAACGAACCGGCCTTCGATAGGTGCCTGTTTAACCCGATGGCAGGGTACTTGTTTAATGTGGCGATGGGCAGTGAGCACTGCATCCCCATGGCGGCGGGGTGCCCGTCGTTTCCTATAGGCTCACGTACTCTCACCGAGCAGGGGCTTATCCGCCTGAGCAGCTACCGGCAGAGCATTAACCGGGCGGCAAAGGCCCTGGAGGTTATGACGCGCCGCACCGGGCAGGACTCCCCGGAGGTTCTGGAAGCCCGCACGGAGCTGCGCGCAGCCAGTGAGGCGTTGGCCTCATGGGTGCGTTCGTTAACGGCCCCTGACACGGCACGATAGTAGCGGATGCGCGCATTGGCCCCCAGTAGCGTATGCTAGGGTAACAGTACCAACCACAACATATTGCGAGGATGCCGCAATGACCCCGTCCGCCTCAACGAGTAATCTCACGATGCTGAATCGCCGCGCCCGCTATATTGTGGCGCTTGAGCAGCTGGGCAGTAGCGACCCGACTGTGCGCATGAGCGGCGTGTACGCATTGGTGTGGCTGGTGGATGAGTGGATGAACACTGACGACGCCCCTGCGGCCCAGTGCAGGCAGGAGGCGCAGGCGGCTATCAGCAGCCTGTGCGCGTATGTGCGGTCCCCGTTTTCGTTGGCGTCGGAGTATGCGCGTTTTTCGTCTTTAGAACCTGCCCCTTTCATTAACGAACAAGAGAAACAACTTTTCACGGTTGATAAGGCGCTGTTTGAGGCGGAGGCGCAGGTGCGGGCGGGTATTGTTGAGGCCATCCATTCCCGCACGATTGTGGTGGACGGCAAGCCCGGCGCCTGGTCCGGGTTCCAATTCGACTTTACGGGCAGCGTATTTTTCTACCCGGTCACGTTCACCGGATCCTGCTGGGGGCGGCCGCTGTCGCTGCGCGGGTGCACCTACCACGCCTCCGCAGATTTCAGCCGCTCCGTCTACTACGGGGATGTGGATTTCAGCGACTCCGTGTTCGGCGGGCCCACCAGTTTCGGGTACTCCGTGTACCGGCAGGCCGCTAAGGTGCACGGGTGCACCTTCAACGGCCCCGTATTTTTTGGGGTGTCCCACTATCATCAAGGGTTGGATGCGCGCACCAACCTGTACAATAGCGACGCTGATTTCTCGGGGTCCGTCTACCGGGATGACGCCTACCTGCACGGCTGCAACTACTATGGGGATGCGAACCTGAGCCGCTGCACCTATTTCGGGGAGGCAGTACTGGCCGGGTCCACCTACATGAGAGACGCCGCATTTCAAAGTTCTGTGTACTACGGGTACGCCTCGTTAAGCAGCCGCTGCCGGGAGCACGCCGACTTTAGCCACTGCGTCTATTTCAGCGACATGGACATGTACGACTCGCAGTACCGCGGGTACACCGACTTCACCCACTGCGTCTACTACGGGAACGCCAATTTCGGGGCGTCCTCCTATGAGGGCACGGTCAGCTTCAGCGGCTCCACCTACCTGGGGGATGTGGCAATGGGCCAGTGCCGGTACGAGGCTGGCGTTGACTTCAGCGGCTCCCTCTACCTGGGCGGCCCCAGCCGTGAACCCGCCGGGATGGCCGGGTCCTCCTACGGCGGCGCCGCCAATTTTGGGCAGTCCATCTACTGCGGTACCGCCGATATTGGCGAGTCAAAGTTCATGGCGGGCGCCCCCTCCTTCGACGGGTGTATTTTTGACCCCACCGTCAATAACTATTTCGGTAACGGCCCCGGCGGCCGGTACGATATTCGGCTGGTGGGCGGCTTCCCCGCGGGCGCGCGGGCACTCAGCCTGTCGCAGGCCGCGCAGATGGGCGTGCACCTGCGCGCCATCGAAGCGCTTGTGGCATCCCTGTACGATGTGCCGCCCGGCACGGATGCGCACCGTGGTGTGCACCAGCGGGTGCTTGAGGCGTGCACCGTTTTTGCGCGGAGGGTACGGTCACTATGAGCGGTTATTTTTCAGCGGATGTTGCCCTCACCGGCCGTCACGCCAGGTTCTCGGCGGCGGTTGGTGAGCTGAGCTATGAGAGCGGTCTGAGCGTTGAGGCGCGCCTGGGCGCCGTGGGAGAGCTGGTGCGACTGGCCGACGAGTGGCTGGCTGACGTCTCCGTGTCTGAGGGCGCCTGCCACCGTGAGGCGCAGGACATTGTCAGCGCCCTGTGCGCCTACGTGAGCACCCCATTCCCACTGGCATCCCGCGCGGAACTGTACGGTGAGGTGCCCCCGAACCTGGACCAGCAGGAAACGCTGCAATTCCACCGGGATAAGAAGGCACTCACCGAAGAGTCGCGGGTGCGGGTGCGCATCCTGGAGGAAATCCACACCCGTGTGCGCTGGAAACCAGCGGGCGGGGCCACCAAGAAGAAAGAATCGCAGCAGGTGGCTGCTGGGGAAATCACCCCCGGGCCCTGGTCAGGGTTCTACTTCGAGTTTTTCGACTCTGCCTCGTTTTCGTCTGCCGAGTTCTTCTTCCCGGTCGATTTCTCCGGCTCATACTGGGGGGAGGGGCTGTACTGCCCCGGCGCGTTCTTTGCACAGTCCGTCACGTTCAGCAACTCGTTCTACGGCGGGAACGTCTCATTCATCGGCACCCACTGTCAAGGCATCGCGGACTTCAGCGGCTGCACCTACGCCGCCAACGCCGACTTCGGGGTCACCCGGTACCTGTCTCCCGTCACGTTCAGCGAGTGCATCTACCGGGGCGAGGCGAACTTTAACGAGAACCAGTACGGGGAACGCGCCGATTTCTCCGGCTCAACCTTCGGCAAAGAAGCGGTATTCGCCGACTCGGTGTACAGCACCAAAACCGTTTTCAGCTACTCCGTATTTTCTGCCGCAACAGACTTCAGTAATATTGTGCTGGCGGGGTCGTCACCGTCGTTTAAAAAATGCGTTTTTGCGGTGGGTAAAAAGCCCGCACGCCGCGAGTTTAAGCGCGCCTAGGCGGGGCCGCCAGGCGTTGGCGACAGAAGGAGCATATGGTGGATGCGGTGAACCTGCACGCTGGCGGCTGCGCTGATAGGGCTGCTGAGGCGCTCTCCCGTATGAGGGACACCGCCCTGCCTGCTGTATCTAGAATGCGTGCGGTGGATGAGCTGGCGGCACTGGCCGACGAATGGCTGGCTGATACATCCGTGGTGGAGCAGGAGCGTAACCGCCGCGCCCAGGATATTATTACTGCGCTCTGTGACTACCTGCGTACCCCATACCCGTCTGAGCCGCAGGGGCAGGGGAGAGAACCACAGCACCACAGCAGCGAGGGTGAAACCACAGAAAAAGAACCATCGTTCTATAAGGGTGAGGCTGAAACACCCCCGAACAGCACCACCGAGACGCCCCTGCGGCAGCATATTCTGAGCACCATCCACCAGCGGGTGCGGTGGGAACCGGCCTTTGGTGGTGCGCGCAAGAACGCTGCGCGTCACCTTGAGCGGGGCGCGGTGACGCCCGGCCCGTGGTCACACCTGGTCTTTGATTTTTCTGGCGCCGAGTTCCGCCACACCGTTAACCTGAACGAATCGTACTGGGGCGCGGGCGCGAATTTTTCGGGGTGCAGCTACCGTGAGACAGCCAACCTGAGCGCCAGCCTATACGCCGCGGCAGCACATTTTACGGCATCCACCTACTACGGCAAGGCGATCTTCCGCAATAGCGTGTACCGTGCTGCCGTGCATATGAGCGGATGTGACTACCGGGGGCAGGTGCACGCCCAAGCCACGGTGTATGAGGCTGAGGCCAAGCTATCGGAAAACACCTACCAGGAAGACGCCGACTGCACCCGCTCCACGTGGCGGGGGCGTCTTAACGCCAGCGGTTGCACCTATGGGCGGGATGCGAATTTTGCGGAGTGCACCTGGGGCTGCGACGTTACCCTTTCAGAGTGCACCTATGAAAAGGACGCGGTATTTATGAGTACCGCATTTCACGGTACCGCCCACATGGAGGGCTGCACCTACCGGGCGGGGGCCTATTTTTCGTACAGCGAGTTCCGGAGTGACGCTGATTTCAGCGGCAGCGTGTTCCGCCACGATACGGAGTTTGTGGGGTGCCGTTGGCGCGGCAGCGCAGACCTGAGCGGCTGCACACTGCACCACGTTTCTTTCGAGGGATCCTCCCACCTGGGGGCAATAACCTTCCGGGGCACCCAGTTTTCGGGCGGCCGCTGCGTGTTTGACCGTTCAGTGTGCGCAGGCGGTATAGATTTTACGGGGGCCGCGCAGGCTACCAGCACTGCACAGGAGAGAGCTGCGGGTGAGCCGCAGGTGTCTTTCACCGATTGCTTCCTTAACTCACATCATGAAAACTATTTCGCTCATCCTGTGTTTACCGGCAGCGGCTTACCTGCCGGTTCACGCTACCTCACACCTGAAGAAATGGAGGATTTAGCCAACCGACTGGCGGCGTACGCGAGTGCGGCACAAACGTATCATGATGCGGCTGAAGGGCCTGCTAAAGAGGCGCTCGCCGCCCGTGTGCGCAACCTGGATAACGCCATCGACCAGTGGGCATACGCGTTAACGAACCGCGCAGCCTATAGCGACTGGTGAACGGCGCCTGCGGTGAGTGAAGCACACGGCAAAAGCGTGGATGAGGCCAAGCGGCTGCGGCGCCTCAAGAGCGCGCTTGGGCGGCTTAATGGGGTGGTTCCTGCTGGCGGCGGGTCTGCCCCAAGTGTTGCGTCGCGCCTGAACACGGTGGATGAGCTGGCGGCACTGGCCGATGAGTGGCTGGCTGATACGTCCGTGGTGGAGCAGGCGCGTAACCGCCGTGCCCAGAGCGTTATTACTGCGCTGTGTGACTACCTTCGTTCTCCTACTAATGACTGCGATACGGCACCGGCTGACGCTGCGCACCTCAGCCCCGCAGGTCGCATTCGCACGCACATCCTTGATACGATCCGGCAGCACGTGCGCTGGCGAGAAAACCCTCACCCGGTGGGGCCCGTGCACGCTGAGTTGAGTACAGGGGAAGGTACGCATCCTTTGGCGGCGGAGCTTAACCAGCCGCCGAAACCGGGAGCGGTCCTGCCGGGGCCGTGGTCGCATCTGGCCTTTAACTTTTCGAATGCGGTGTTTTACGATGTCGTTGATCTGGGTGAGGCGTACTGGGCTGGGCCGGTTACTTTCGATGGTGCAGTTTTCACGCATGACGCATATTTTTGCAACTCGCTGTACGGTGAGGATGCGGTATTTAGCCGCTGCGAATACCGCGGATATGTCCTGTTCTCAAACTCTACCTACTGTGGTGCGGCGTCTTTTGCAGAATCGACCTACCACAATATTGTATATTTTTCCGGTTCTGTGTATGAGGGGTGTGTGGTTTTTACCGGCTCCAGCTACCGTGCAGCAGCCGACTACGGGTGCAGCACCTACAACGCGGGGGCAGACTTCAGCGGCTGCACACACCACGGCACGGTCACCTACCATATGAGCGCCTACGGCGGGGAAACCAACTTTACGAACAGCCTCTACGAGTCGCATGTGCATGCGGCAAACAGCACCTACAACGCTCAGGTGCTTGCCACCGGGTGCCTCTACAGGGGCCGCGCGGACTTCTCAGGAAACAGTTTCGCAGAAGGTGCCAACTTCTCCACGGCGGCATACGATGACGGTATCACCCTCACCGGCTCGATATTTGCAGGCCCCACCGTGTTCGCCAGCTGCCGTTTTGTGGGGGACGCCGACTTCACCGACTGCACCTGCACCACCAGCGCTGATTTTAGCGGCACCGTCTACTGGGACAACGCGCATTTTGACCGCGCCGTTTTTGCAATAGCCCCAGTTTTCACCCGCGCACGCTTCACACCCGATGCCGCCATGACAAGCGTGGGGGCTCTATCCGCCGGGGCGCCCCTCACCGCGGGGGAGGGGGAACTGCCGCCCGGTGCCAGGCGTCTAACCGACTGGCGGGACGTGGAACGCGGCCGCACCTAAATGCACAGCCGCACACGGCACCTTCTGTACAGTAAACAGGTGAAAGGAAAACGCCCGCACCTTCCGGTGCGGGCGCCTCACAAACATATAGTTACTTTTTCTCCCCGAGTGCTATGGGTACGAGAGAGATTTTTGCGTTGGTCGAGTCCGCCTGTATGACGGGGTAGAGAGAATTGGACGCTACCCATAGCTGCACGGTGGCTTTGCCGTTGGAACCGAGCACGCTTTCTTCGACCGAGATATTCGAGATCTCAGCATCTTTCGCAATGGGGGTTGAGTCGTCGGAGATTTCGCTGTTTCCCCTGCCGTCCGCAGAAGACGACCCCTGGGAACCACCATTATTTTTGTCATCTTGCGGTTTTTTCTGTGCGGAGGAGTGCTGCGAACCTACAGAGAGGGTGCTGTTTGAAGCCCATATATCTACATGGTCACCCGCTTTGAGGTTAGTAGCTAGACCCCGGTCTACCTTAACGGTCACAAGCCGACGGTTTTCCCGCACATTATTGCTGGCAGAATTTTTGCTGACCACCTCGCCCGCAGGGATAAGCCGAACAGCCGTTAAATCACCTTTTTGCACTTCTTCAGCAGTGAGATAGTTTTGGGAGGCAGACCCCAGGTTAGCCTCAACGGGGGTGAGCTTATCGGTCGAGATTTTCTCCCCGATCGGGATGTCATTCTTCGCTATATAGTACTGGGTGTTGCGGTTATTCAGCTGGATAACTGCAATAGTGCCAACAAGAGAAACCAGAACCAGCAGGATACCAACAATAAATTTGGGATCTTTCAAACCTGGGCGTCGAAGGCGGGCTGAGGTCTCGGGCTGCTCAGCGAACGCTGGTTTCAAGGTGCCGTCTGGGAGGTTGCTGCTCATGTGTGGTTGTGTCTTTCGGTCAGTGCCCGTTAGGGGCGAAGCCGGGCGGGCCTAAGGTGATTTGCTGTATTTATCTGAGCACAAACAGGGGCTATAAAGCAAATAGCAGACTATTCACCATAGAACGCCTCCCTGGCATATCTGCTGGTGAGGGAACGGAAGATTTCCCTCCCCGAATACCCCTGAAAATATTGAAACCGTTACTTCCTTGCCTTAGCAGGCTGCTATACGGGAGGAAAGACAAAACACACTACCAGCAGCTACCACAATAAATATACTTTTTGGGCGTGTTACATCCACTGAGCCTTGATTTGTTGAGTCTCAGCCCGTAGTCTAAGGGTACGTATTCACATTGAACCAATAAGATTGAGGCGCTTCCGGGCCTGACCATGTGGGTGTATTTTCTGCCGCCTGTTGTGCACGGGGCCTTCTGATGCTGATGAAGGAGAGAACTCCCGTGATGGTAGAACCGAACACTGACCGTATTGTTCCGCGTCGTCGTGCACTGCTGCTCGCCGGTGTGGGGTTAGGGTCACTGGGTCTTGCGGCCTGTGGTGGTGGGAATAAGGCGGCTGAGCAGGAACCCAGCAGTTCCAGTTCTGCTTCAGAGACACCTCAGGACAGCGGTAGTGCTAGTCCCTCTGTCTCTGGGGAGGCATCTAATACCCCTGACCCTAGTTTTTCAAAAGGGTATTCCGGTGGTGAGAAAGCCCCTGATGGGAAGTATGTGATGGCGGATTATCGGGGTCCTGCGCAGAATGTTCGTGTACCCGCCCGTCCTGATGAGAGTTATAAAGTAAATTCTTTGGAGGGCTTGAAGAAGTCAGTCTTTGCTTGGGTTGAGTGGAGTAACTATGGGATTCAGACTGGGGATTTTGATGTTGCTCGTCAGTTTGTGTCGAATGAATTCACGGAAGAAGTGAAACGCTATGATTACTACACTAAGCTCTATCAAGAAGGGGGCTGGATTATAGATGGTATAGATGTTTTTGAGTTTCATGGGGATGATCCCGTGATGAAAGATGATGGTACATATCTGTGGGAATTTTATCTGAAGTGGGTTAAACAGATTGAAGTTAAAAGTGACGGGAAATGGAAACCTTGGGAGAATAAACGTCATGATGATGATACGTTCCTGCTGCATATTCGCCATACAGACGCTGGGTGGAAGATTACCGGAATGTCCCAAGTAACTGGCCAGAAAGATAAGAGCGAGGAGAGGGGTTAGTGAAAAAATCTTCTTCTGTACTTCTTAGTTTTTCGCTTGTTTTTAGCACACTGTATTTATCGTTTCCCGGTGTTTATGCATCTGAAACCTGTACTACAGATAGTGGTAGTGGTAATGGGAAAAACCATGTGGGTGAAACATGCACTGAGATAAGCCCAAAAAGGGGTGCTAATAGTGATGATAGTGGTGAAGAAAGCAACGATAGGCTACAAATTCAACAGCAGTCTCCTGGTATGACTGAGGAAGAATGGAAAGCGTACCTTGCGGAACATTATAGTGAAGAAAAAACCCCTAGTGGTGAAACATATTACGTATCTAACACCACCAGCGGTTCTTGTATTACTACAGATGGTAAACCCGGAAAACTGAACCCTCGAATGGGGTACGGGGAAGACGGCAAGGTTGTTCAAGCTGTTCCAGGTGCTCCGCTACAGGGCCGAGCAATGTGCGTGGCAACGGATGATAAACCGGCCGAACAGATAGAGCAGGAACGAGCCAGTTATGAAGAACAGATGGCTGAGATTAAGCGACGCTTTGTTGAGATGAATCCTGCAACCCCGCAACTGCGGCTTAACGATTACCCCAGCCCGCATGTGTGGAAAGATGAGAATGCTCATTTCTATGTCGATTTTGAAGGTTCTAATCAGTTTGAGGGTGAGCTGAAAGCGGGGCACGTGCGTATTGAAGCGGTTCCTATCTCGTATGCATTTGAGTCTGGGGACGGGGGTCAATATTCTTCATCTGTTGCTAGTGGGAAATTGCGTGCACGGAGTCAAGAAGAAATGCCGAAGACACCCAATAGCTATATGTATAAAGAGTCTGGTAATTATCATGCTTATGTGACGGTTACCTATACCGGGCGGTTTAAAGTTGGGGATGGCCCTTGGCATCCAATTGACGGGCAGATCACGAAAACCAGTGAGGCTGCCCTGGTGCGGGTCTGGGAAGTAGAGACCCATAATGTTGCGAAGCTGTGCACTGAAGACCCGACCGCGTGGGCGTGTCCCGGTAGTAAATATCGGCCGGATTATAATAACCCCAACCCGCGTCTTGCGGTGCCGGATCCGCATACTGGCCAACAGTGGCATAAAGATAACGCTGGCAGCGGTGATACCGAATGGTGGCGGAAACCCGTTAAAAAACAGACTGGTTCACGCTAAATCACACCGTAGCGCGCTGCCAGCTAGTGACCAACGAATTAGCATAACAACAATAGTAAGAATGTTTTCGGGCAGAGCACAGGGCCCGTGTTCTGCCCAAAAAAATTCTCTAATTGACCTATTGCGGTGAATCCGCGTCCAATATTAGGAGTTCTCTGATGGGGTATTGCGCTCAAACCATACTGTTCAACCGTCGCCGTGCATTGTGGCTGGCTGGTGTGGGGTTAGGGTCGTTGGGTCTTGCAGCGTGTGGTGGTGAGAATAAGGCAGCTGAGCAGGAATCCAGCAGCTCCAGTTCTGCTTCAGAGACACCTCAGGACAGCGTTAGTGTTAGTCCTTCTGTCTCTGGGGAGGCATCTAATACCCCTGACCCTAGTTTTTCAAAAGGGTATTCCGGTGGTGAGAAAGCCCCGGAGGGGAAGCATGTGATGGCGGATTCTCGGGGCCCGGCACAGAATGTTCGTGTGCCTGCCCGTCCTGATGAGAGTTATAAAGTAAATTCTGTAGAGGGCCTTAAAAAGTCAGTCTTTGCCTGGGTGGAATGGCGTAATTACGCCGTTCAGACCGGGGATTTCGATATTGCTCGTCAGTTTGTGTCGAATGAATTCACGGAAGAAATAGAACGCTATGATTACTACACTAAGCTCTATCAAGAAGGGGGATGGATTGTCGATGGTTTAAAGGTTTTTGAGTTTCATGGGGATGACCCTGTGATGAAAGATGATGGTACGTACCTGTGGGAGTTTTACCTGATGTGGGTTAAGCAGATTAATATCCAGGGTAACGGAGAATGGGATCTTTCGGAGAATAAACGTCATGATGATGATACCTTCTATTTGCATATTCGTCACGCAGATGGTGGGTGGAAGATTGTCGGGTTATCTCCGCTAACCGGGCAGAAGGATACGAGCCAAGAGAAAGAGCAATAAGGAAGAACCTGTTTCTCTAAATACTTTTCAGAATGGGTTTATATTAACCCGAGAAAGACAGATAATCATGAACTATATGCCCATGCCTGATCCGAGTATGTTCACTCGCCGTCGTGTGTTGTGGTTGGCTGGTGCGGGGCTAGGGTCTGTGGCTTTTACCGCCTGTGGTGGTGCTGGTAATACTGAAGGACAGCCAGCTTCTCCGTCTGAGGCTGGTTCGTCGGCACCGCAGGCCTCTTCTTCGTCTGGTGCCTCTGGTGATGCTTCGGCAACCTCTACTCCTGTGGGGGAGACGTTTAGTAAGGGGTTCTCAGGTGGTTCGCAGGCACCGGAGGGTGAGTATCGTCCTGCTGATAATAAGGGCCCGGCGCAGAATGTTCCCAAACCCCAGGAGCCTGAGGGTATGAACCTTGAAACCCCGGAAGCGTTTTTTAAGTTTATTGAGTATTGGAATGAGCAGCGTAATTATGCTCTTCAAACGGGGGATATTATGGGGTATGCGCATATTACCTCGGGTGCTTTTACTAAGGAACTTCAATTTCTTTCTTACCTTAAATCTGTGTATGAGAAAGGTGGCTGGGTGATTGGGGGTCTTCGAAAAATCTTTTATGAGAAGGATAGTTTTGAAAAAGTGTCGGGAAAAGACTATCAATACTCTCTCTTGGGCCGCACCGCTATTCCTCCTACACTAACATTTGATAATGAGAGGCGCACTATTCGCACGGAGGATTTCACTGAACAAAATAAATATAGTGTGGAGTTTAGGATTGTCTACACTGGAACTGATTGGTTGATGCGAGGGGTGCATAATACTGTCAAATCCGATAACTAAACGGAATCTATAAGTACTGTGAAAATTCTAATCCTTGACCCATCACAACTACATAGACCAGATAAGCCCCAAGAGCACCTATTCACGGTCACATTTCTGCTGCGGATAATTTTGCGGTGCTAGGCACAGGGTTAGTTAGTCTGCTTTGTATTCAGCCGTGCACTTGAATTCGCGCTCACCTCAATACCATCAGGCACCACAATACTCACGAGCGGCGGATGAATCCGTCCCCGCAGCCTAATACGCACACTTTCCCCATCACTGACATCAACCGAGTCAATGCTCAGCCCGCTAAACTCCCGGCTTGCCCCACTGGCAGCTAAATACTCCGCCGCATACGCCTGGGCCTGGCTGGGGCTGAGCGAAACACCATTAAACGCTGCGGCACGCTGGTCTTTCGCTAACCGCCGCGCTACTGCCGAGGCTTGGGCGTCCGCAAAATCAGTGAGCCGCTGGGTTTGTACGTGCGCGCCTGTGATCGCTAGCGTTACTGACCCAATGAGCAGAAGCAGCGCGCACAGCCCGGCAATTAGGGGAACAACACTGCCTTCTTCTTTCTTCACTGTGTTGTGGGTGCCAGTATTGTCAGCAGCGGTAGTGTTTTTCCGTGCTCTGCCTAGATACTGCACTTGTTAGCTCCCTCAACGTATTGAATATGAAACCACCGGAAATGCCCCACTGCCAGTGGCGAGGGAAATAGTGAATTCTGCAATTTAGACGCTAAAAATAATACTAACCTATTTTCCTGGTGCTTTTCATGTGATTGTTTGCTGGTGGGTGTTTTGGGGTGCTGCTGGTTATGCGGGTTCTGCGCCCAGAAAAGTATTTCACCCCGGCATATTGGTATGCCTGCTGGTTGAACGGCTCGTAAGTTTAGGTGCGAGTCTCGGGGTGTTTTTTCTGACTGTCCTGTTGGGTGCATGAGCGTGTTCATGGTGGGCTGCGGCCGGTGACCCTGCTGTTCTGTCTTCGCGGTTTGTGCGGTAACCGGCACAGGTGTGGTGCGGGGGCGGGTAGGGTATGCTAAGGGGGCACATTACCCGTCCCATCACCGTGCAGGAGCGAGAATGGCCTCACCAAGTGCACCAACGTCACCCATGAAAGACAACGCCGACTACATTCTGGCTGTGGAACAGTTGGCCCGCGGCGCCTTTACTGAGCGGCGGGCTGCTGCGGATACGCTGGTGGGGCTTGCCGACGACTGGTTGTCTAATGCCACAATCAGTGCTGCGGAGCGGGATGCCACCGCCCAGGTGGTGGCTGACGCATTATGCGCGTATATTCGCACCCCATTACCTCCTGAACAAGAGGCGGAAAACCCAAGAAACACGGGGGAGAACCCGCCCGAAAAAGAACGGTCATTCTCTCACGGTGAAGGGCCGCTGAACGAGGGTGCTGAGGGTACCCTGCGCCAGCATATCCTTGAGGATATTCATCAGCGGGTGCGGTGGCGCCTGAACCCGGGGGAGCAGGTGGGGGAGTACGAAACCCCGTTGCAGGCGCAGACGACCCCCGGCCCGTGGTCACACCTGGTGTTTGACTTCACGGGCGCTATCTTCTGCCACCCGGTGGATTTCACCGGTTCATGCTGGGGACGTACAGTGAGCTTCGCGGGGTGCACTTTTGTTGAGGCCGCTGACTTCTCCTCATCTTTCTACGAGGGGGACGCCATTTTTGAGGGCGCCACCTACCGTTCGGGGGCCGGGTTCGTGCAGTGCGTGTACCACCAGGATGTGCGCCACACCGGCAGCGTCTACCGGATCGGTGCAGAGTTCGGGGCCAGCACCTACCGGGGCGCGGCCGACTTCTCACGGGCGCGCTTCTACGGCCCCGCCGATTTTGGGGTGTCTGTCTTCTGCGGCGGGCCGCAGCACCCCGTAAATTTCAGCTGCTGTGTCTTCGCTGAGGCCGCCGACTTCTCCAAAAGCTGCTTCTGCTCATACACCGATTTCTCAACGGCGCAATGGCTGGACGGGGCGTTCTTCGAGTATTGCATCTTTTACGACGGTACCGCCATGCGGGGCAGCTCGTTCACCGGGGAAGCAGTCTTCGCCGAGGCCGTATTCTTGGCGGACGCTAACTTCTCAGACATCACCTGCGAGGCGGATGCCGACTTCGATTCGTGCGCCTTCTACGGCAACTACCGCAGCGATGAGAGCGAGTATGAAGGGGCCGTTGGCTTCACTAACGCCCTGTTCCTGGGGGACGTCGATTTCGCGGGGGCACGGTTCACAGGCGATGCGCCGTCGTTTGATGAGGCGGTGTTCGCCCCCGGAGCGCTCACCCGGCTACCGCACAAGAATCAGCCGAGTGATGGGCACCAGCACCCGGATACCGTCCCGGTCATGAAGCTGACGCAGGCCCCGGCGGGTGCGCGGCTGCTTCCCACTGACGAGGCAGAGCAGGCGCACACGCTGCTGAGCACCATCCCCCACCAGATCGCTGCAGTGCAGGGCAGGGAGGGCGAGAACATGAACTTCCTGACCGTCAGTGATGAACTGCGCGCGGTAACTGAAAGCCTGTGGGAATGGTCGCAGCAGGTCAGGGACGGGGAATAAACAGCACCGGCAGCCGCTGGCGGTGCGCCACCCATAACAGGTGCCTCTCGTGTGAACGCTGCGGGCGCATAATTCCGGCACACACAGAACCTTCATTGTCCCGTCCTCACGCGGTTTATACGGTGACCGAGCCCGGTGTGGTGCGGGACTGGTTGGGGTATGCTGAGGGGGCAAATGTTCACCGTATTAACCGCATAGGATTAGAGAATGGCCTCACCAAGTTCACCAGCTTCACCCGTTAAAGACAACGCCGATTACGTTCTGGCTGTGGAGCAGCTGGCCCACGGTGCCTTTGCTGAGCGGCGGGCTGCGGTGGATACGCTGGTGGGCCTCGCCGACGGGTACTTGGCGGATACCTCCCTGGACGAAAACACCCGTAACACCAACGCTCAACACATTATTAACCGATTGTGTGAATATATTCGTTCCCCGTATGCTCTTGCCGGTGAGTACGATGTGCTCACCCGCACCCCTGTACGCGAACTGCCCGCCGAGCAAGAACCCACCCGGTACCGTGCCGATAGGGACGCCCTGGCGCAGGAGGCCCAGGTGCGCGGGCATATTCTGGGCAGTATCCACGAGCGTGTGCAGTACCTGCGCAGAGCAGAAAGTGATACACCGCAAGAGGCCCTGGAAGCACTACGGCCCGGCCGATGGTCGCACCTTACCTTTGACTTCACGGGCGCCGACTTTTTCTACCCGGCGTACCTGAGCGAATCGTACTGGGGCGCGGGGGCCACCTTCACCGGGTGTACCTACCGTGATAAGGCGCGCGCCGATGGGTCCGTGTACTGCACCGACGCGGACTTTTCAGGCTCCACCTACCAGAAAGAAGCAGACTTTTCGGAGTGTAAATTCTTAGGCACCGCGCGTTTTACACAATCAACCTACAACGAACTGGCCTTCTTCAGCGGAGCTATCTTTGCAGGCGATGCCCACCTGAGCGGGTGCACCTACGTGGGAGTGTTCTTTCAGGGCTGTTTCTTCTTCGGGCAGGTGAACCTGAGCGAATGTGTTTATGACGGGCCAGCCCAGCTTGAGATGAATTATTATTCACAAGCCGTGGATTTCAGCGGGTGCACCTACAACGACTGCGCGGACTTCTACGAGTGCCTGCACGGCGGGCCGGTCACCTTCACGAAGAGCGTGTGCGAGGAAGGCGCCAATTGTGGAGGCTCCATCTACCTGGGTGATGCGGATTTTAGCGGCACCCGGTTCAGCACCAAACCCTACTTTGAGGGGACTGTGTTCGCCGATGGCACCGTAAACAGGTTCCTGGACTCCGCCCCGAACACCCCGCCGGATGGGGCCCGCTGGGTGAGCGGCGAAGAATACACTCAGTGGCAGCAGCAGAGAGAGCTCATTGAGGAAGTCAGCAGCATCCGGCAGGTGCATAACACCCGGTAGGGTCGGGCAGAAAACCACACACGCCAGCACACGGCACGGGGCAAAAGCATACCGCAACAATAACCTGGGAGACATACATGACGGGCACACAGGGGGAGGGGCACCTCACCGAAATAACCGCGCACGGGTGGGGCCCAGCACATGATAGGCGCCGCACCCACTACCTCAAAGCCCTGGAGCTGCTGGGGAACGCATCGGCAATAACGCGCCTTGGCGGGGTGAGGGTGCTTGCCCAGCTGGCCGACGAATGGTTAGCCGACGCCAGCATACCCGCGCCGGTGGGCCGGGAACAGGCACAAACGATCGTGGATATGCTCTGCGCCTATGTGCGTCTGCCTTTCCCCCTGGCCCGAAACTGCCCCCAAGCCCCCGCCAGCACCCCCGAACGGTCGTCGGATACAGGTATGGCACGGCAACACCGCATTGATGAGGCCGAATACCTGGCGGAGGCGCAGGTGCGTTCGCGTATCCTGGCTGAGATTCGCGGGCGGGTGCGCCAGCCTCAGCCGCTGGAGGATACGGCCGCCGGTGGGGAGGCAACCCCAGGGCCCTGGTCGGGGTTTGACTTCGACTTTTCGGGGGCAGAGTTTTTTGACACGGTGGATTTTAGCGGGTGCTGCTGGGACGGGCGGCTTACATTCGCGGGTTCCACGTTCTGCGGTGCGGCATCCTTCAGTAACTCGGTGTACCGCGGGCAGGCGGGCGTGTCGTTTGAAGAGTGCACTTACCGTGCGGGCACCTGTCCCGAGGCGACAGCGCCCGTGGGAGCAGATTTTAGCGGCTCGTATTATGGCGGGTTCGTGAGTTTTGCCGGTTCAACCTACGGGGCAGACGCCTGCTTTAGCGGGAGCGTGTACTGCGCGGGGGCCGACGCCCAGGACTGCACCTACACGGCCGACTCCATGTTCAGCGGATGCACCCACTACGGGCCCGTCGCCCGCACCGGCACCTACGGCGGGTGTGTTACTGCGGCCGACAGCACGTTCTATTCTTCTGTATCATTCGGTGGTGAGGCCGCTGGATGCGCAGATTTTAGCGGCTGCGCTTATTATGGGCCCACCTATTTTAGGGGCACGTTCCGGGCCGAGGCGGATTTCGGCGGCTCCATCTACTGCGAGGGCGGCCGCTGGGATTCTTGCGAGTTCCAGGGCCAGGCGCTTTTGGGGCGTTCGCTGTTTCTGGGGCCTGTATCGTTCGCTGAGGCGCAGTTCGCGGCGGGCAGCCCGGTGTTTGAGCAGAGCGTCGTGAGTGTTTCCCCCGATGCTGCGGGGTGCAGTCCAACCGAGGAAACCCCAATCGGGGCGCGTCTGCTCACCGGGGAAGAAGCCCGCGAGGTCACCCCGTGTGCCCGGGCCGTCATTGAGGCGGCAGCTGCTTTGCCTCAGCCCTGTGTCCCGCACGATCATGCTGCTTTTGAACCGGTGCAGGACGCTGAAGAGCAGGTGCGTGCCTGGTTCGACTACCTGTGCTGCGCAGACCCGCCGTCGCGCACCGGCAGGAACACCTTGAATTAGCGCACCGTTGGTGCATCGCAAAGGAATAAATATGGAGCCAGATGAATTTGGGCGAATCATTGAGCTGGAGGACGCTATTGAGGAGTCCGATATTTTCACGCGCTACAGCGAGTATATCGACCGAGTGATTGAGTTCACGGAGCGTAACGTTATCCCGTTAAGCGAGCAGCCTGAGGTACTGCGGGAGTATGTGGGGCACACCCGGGCGTACCGTTGCGGGAGCATTGATGCCGCTGAACTGGAGCGGCGCCGGTTAGAGCTGATGAAAAAGCCCTATGCACAGAAGCAGGAAGAAGCAATCGCAGCGCATATGGATTACCTGTTGTGGTTCGAATTTTTAGACGGCACGACCCCCGAATGGCAGCAGGACAGCCATACCTCCTACCTGCTGGATGGCTTGTACAAGATACAGCACGGTATGGCGCTGTGTGAAGAACTGTACGCACACGTTATGGGCACAGGGTCAGTGAGTTAAAACTTTAAGAAGCGATTCTCCCACTCAGCCCCTAGCGGGCGGGTGGGAGAATCGCTTCTTATCTGGTGTTAGCCGCGCGGCGCACCTGGCGGGCTTATGCCTTGGCCGCCTGTTCTTCTTCCTTGGCGGGAAGACCAGCGGTGGTGAGCTTTGCGAGGTTTGCGGCCTCTTCAAACTCCTGCTCAATCTTGTCGTTCTTCTGGTAGGTAGCCAGAGAGACCACGACGGTCACCAGGAAGGCTAGGAAGAACCCGGGGATCATCTCGTAAACCTCGATCGTTTCGGTGAGGTTGAAGACCTGGCGCCAGAAGAAGGTGACGACAGCACCCACGATCATGCCCGAGACCGCACCCGGTAGGGTGAGCTTGCGCCAGTACAGGGAGAGGATCACGATCGGGCCGAAGGCCGAACCAAAGCCTGCCCAGGCGAACTCCACGAGCGAAAGAATCGAGTTGTTCTTATCGAGCGCCATGAGAGTCGCGATGACCGCCACGATTGCTACGCCCGCACGTCCGAGCCAGAGTGACTGGTTCGCGCTGAGCTTCTTCTTCACAAAGACACCGTACAGATCTTCCACCAGTGCCGAGGAGCAGACCACCAGCTGCGAGGAGAGCGTGGACATAATAGCCGCAAGAACAGCAGCCAGGATCATACCGGCGATAAAGGGGTGGAAGAGAATCTGCGCGAGATCCAGGAAGACTGTTTCCGCGCTTTCCTTATCGGTGAGAGAAATGTCGGGGTGGGTTGCAAAGTAGGCTACGCCCACGAACGCCGTGCTGATGGAGCCTACCACGGTCAGCAGCATCCAGCTCATGCCGATGCGACGCCCGGCTTTTGCATCCTCGGGGGTGCGCAGCGCCATGAAACGCACAATAATATGCGGCTGCCCGAAATAGCCCAGACCCCAGGCGAGCGCCGAAGCGATGCCGATGAATGTAGTTCCCGCGAAAAGTCCCAGGGCGTCGGGGCGAACGTTGGCGACGGCGTTTGTGACGTGGTCGAGTCCGCCCATATTGGTAATAGCCACGATCGGCACAGCAATCAGTGCGGCGAGCATCAGCAGGCCCTGCACCATATCGGTGTAGGAGGCGCCCATAAAGCCGCCGAAGAAGGTGTAGAACATGGTGATACCGGCGACGAGGAGCATACCGGTGAGGTAGTCCTGGTGGAAGGAAGACTCGAAGAATTTACCGCCAGCAACCATGCCGGAGGAAACGTAGAAGGTGAAGAAAACGAGGATAATAATGCCTGCAAAAATACGCAGAATATTGTATTTATCGTGCAGTCGGTTGCTGAGGAACACCGGGACGGTCACGGCATCGCCAGCGACTTCGGTGTAGCTGCGCAGGCGGGGTGCAATATATTTCCAGTTGACCCATGCGCCGATTGTCAGACCGATAGCAATCCATGATTTGGAAAGACCGGCTAGATAGACAGCGCCGGGCAACCCCATCAGGAGCCAGCCGGACATATCGGCGGCGCCTGCCGAGAGAGCCGCGACGGTGGGGGAGAGCTGCCGCCCACCCAGCACATAATCGTCAAGGTCGTTATTTTTACTGTTTGCCCACAGCCCGATCACGATCATGGCGATGAAATAGATCGCCAACGCGATGACTTGGAAAGTACTATCGGACATTTTTCTCCCTATTTCGGTGGCAGGTCATTCTTTCAAGCAATTGAATATTTATACATAAATATACGTCTTTATAAGTGGCCCGGGATACAGTCTAGCTTTCGTATCTCAAAAAACAAAGTCGAAATAGGGTTTGACGGGCTGAATAACGGGTATATATATGCCTTCGCTGGTGGGTTATCTACCCGGTTAATGTGAGAATGTGTTGGTTTATCTGCCGTGTGCATCCCCGCTATGACGGGGATGAAAGTTTTACCCGTTCCCGAGATAGGGTAAAACCCGCACAAACACATGTGGGGGTCTGAAAAAATTTCAAAGCCTTGGGGATGAGTCGTTTCGCATCATGAAATTTTAAGCGGGTCCCGCACCGTCCACGGCTCCAAGCTCATCCGTTGCGGGTCAAAAAAACGTAAAATATGCATCGCGCTTTCAAACACCTGCGCCCCGCCCGTTTTCTTAGGATCGGTGACGGGTATGGAAGCGGCAATCCAGCTCAGCACATCCGTCTCAGTAAATCCGGCCTGGCGCAGCTGCGGCAGAGTCACCGCGCCGTCGCGTTTAGCCAGGCGCTTACCCTCCTCATTCAGAGCTAGAGGAACATGCGCATACGTAACCGGCGGGTACCCCAGAAGATGCGCCACATACGCTTGGCGCGGCGCCGAAGACAGCAGATCATCCCCACGCACCACCTGGGTCACCCCCTGAAAATAATCGTCCACCACCACCGCCAGGTTATACGCGAATGTGCCGTCATTACGCACCAGCACAACATCATCCACTGCCGCCGTGTAGTCGCCGCGGAACATATCGTGCACCGTATACTCGCTCACCCCGGCGCGCAGACGGTAGGCAGGCGCTCGGTGTGCGCGACGTTCGGCGCGCTGCTGATCTGATAACTCCCGGCAGGTGCCCGGGTATGCGCCCGGGGCCCCATGCGGCGCGGTGGCGGCCTGCTGAATCTCACGCCGCGTGCAGTAGCACTCGTACACCATCCCAGCCGCCTGCAAGCGTTCAAACTCACGCTGGTACGCGTTCCGGCGGGTGCTCTGGTACAGCACCGGCTGCTCCCAATCGAGCCCCAGTGACGCTAAATCCGCCAGCTGCTGCTGTGCCGCGCCTTCCTTCACCCTATCGAGGTCTTCGATACGCATCACAAACCGCAGGTTTCCCTGTCGCGCCAGCATCCATGCCACAAGCGCGGTGCGCAGGTTCCCTAAGTGCAGGTCTCCCGAAGGAGAAGGGGCGTACCGGCCAGCCCCAGGGCGTGCGCCGGGGCTCGGTGAAACGGTGGCGGGTGCGGCGTTAAGGTGCGGTTCACGGGTCATAACACTATGGTACTTTCCCGCTGTGTTGTTAATATGCTCCGCCAGTGTGAAGGGGTGGCGTCGGTACTTTTCAGAATTTTCAATAGCACGCTGTACGCCCCCTGGTTGAAGTTTCATTCAAGATAAACTTGATATGCGTTTTTCCTCGAAGCATATACTGCATATCAATATGTCTGCTGCCGAAGCCTTTCGGTATTTATAATGATGTGCATAAACCGTGTGCTCTATTTCTTTCACACTGTGCCCAGTATGTACCCTAAAATAGCCCTTTGCAGCCCGTAAATAAAAGGAATGCAACGATATTTACAGTACCGAATATATGCTGTGGTGAACACTTCCAATAGGGATAAATATGTGAGCTGGCGCAATATAAAAAGACCGTGGCATGTGTGAGCTCGACGGTAGTTCAGAGAAAAAGAAACGTGAGGTTAACGGCACAAAAACCGGGGCATACAATGGAACATTAGAAAATGTTACGAAACCTTAATACAGCATATTCGCGCAAAAACTAGCCCGGTCAAGTACCGTTTAACTATGGCACAAACTATCGAACTAGCTGACGGCGTGTACCGTATTGCAACGGATAACTATCGTCTAAATACAGGACTTATCCTCGGCCTTGAGGCCGCCCTGGTGATCGATACCGGCGCTGGCCCCCGTCAAGGCACCGAAATATATGATGAAGTGCGCCGCCTAACCCGACTGCCTATTACCGTGGTTAATACTCACGCCCACTACGAGCGTTTCTTCGGCAACGATGTTTTCGTGGCCATGGGTGTGGAAGATTTCTGGGCGCACCCGCGCACCGTGCGAGCTATCGAAAAATATGGTGAATCGCAGCGGCCCTATGTTGAGACCTTAGAACCTGAAATGGCGCACCACCAAGGCCCGGCTACCGATATTATCGTGCCGAATAAACTCACCGCCCATAATGGTGAAGGCATTACGTTCACTCCCGTTGAGTTGGGGGAGCGCTCTGCGACCCTCATCTACCTGGGGCAGGGGCACACCAAAGGCGACCTGCTGGTGGGTGTTGAAGATGTGCTATTCGCGGGCGGCCTGCTGGAACAGGGCACCGACCCCTCCTTTGACGATTCGTACCCTGATCGCTGGGTAGAGACTATCGGGGCGCTGACTGAGCTTGACAGGTACAGCATCTACGTTCCCGGCCGCGGCGAGCCGGTTGACCGGGATTTTGTGGTGCGTGCCCGTGACACTATGGAGGCCGCTATTAAGGCGATCCGCACCTCCGCGATTGACCAGAATAACCCCTCCACCACGGCCTCGATGTTCCAGCTGCCCTACTCGCCGGGTACCACCCGCATTCTGCTGGACCGGCTGGCGTTCCTTGACGGCGGTAGCGATGCCGCCGCCCAGCCGGATGTGAGCGGCTTTACCGGGCCGATTACGATCGGTAAGGCGCATTCGGGGCAGCGGTAGTTTACTCTGGCAGCCCGCCCGCTGCGGCCCGCCCCAGGGTGGGCCGGTTAGGGGCGGTGAATGCTCACGCGCACCCCGGAGGCGGTGCCGAACCCGGCGGCCATGGCCTCTAAATCGGTGTTCTCGGCGGCGCGCACCGTAAAGAACCGGTCTACTGTGCGGGCGAATTGCTCCTGCCGGGCGAGTTCGCCGTGCTCTAGGGTGCTGAAGATACTGCCGCCCGAATCATCAAAAACATGCACCTCAAGGTTCGGCAGCAGCTCGGTGACGGGCAGGTTAAGCGCCGCCACGTCGTGCTGGAAGGTGAGGTCGCCGCACAATAGCCGTACCGGTGATGCGGCACCCCCCACCGTGCCGGTGCCGGTGGGGTAGTAGCCGGCTAAGGAAATGCCGATAGCGGTGGCAACCGTACCGTCAATACCGGCCAGCCCACGGTTTGCATACACACGTGCAGGGCCCGCCTCACCCAGTGCTGGCGCGGCCCTATCAAGGTCCCGCACCAGATTCGACGACCCCACAACGAGAGCGTGATGATCGGCGGCGCTTTGCACCCAGAGGCGGTGCGCTAGGGCCTGCCCGGCGGTACGATCCGCAGGGTCGGTATGTTCTGCCTGGTGGGGTGCGCTCTGTGAATGGTACTGCGCTATCCTGCGCTGGTTTTCGGCATATTGTGCGGTGCCTGCATCCGTCCACTGCTCTAGCCATTCGGCGCTGCCGGCGGCGGCGCCTTTAAGCGCAAAAATAGCTGCATCGGCAGGAAAATCTATTTCCTGTGCGGCGCGTGCGCCCGGCTCATACCAGCTGGCTTTACGCGGCGCGTAGTACGCTTGCGGGATGCTTTCCCGCCCCAGCAGGGCACTGATTGGTCGTGAGAGCGTGGGGTGCCCAAACAGTACCACCCGTTCAATCTGTGTCCCTAACTCGCTGCGTGCGTCCGTGCCGAGTAGCTCAACATAGTGGGGGATGGAGGTGCGCCCGCCGCGCGCACCGGAAGAGGGCTCCGCAAAAAGCGGCAGGTTCAAAGCGGAGGCGAACTCAGCGGCGAACGGCCCGGCCCCGTCCCCTGCGACCACCACCGTTTTGGGGGTTTGCGGGGTATCAGGCAGAGGGGTGCCGCAGGCGGCCTCAGCTTGGGCTGTTTTGTGTTGTACCAGCCACCCGGCTTCAATGGGGCTCAGCGCTGTGAGAGTGCCAGGGCCCTCATGGGGGGCTGTCCCTAAGTGCTCCGCCAGCTGCCGAGCCTCGGCGGCGTAGTCGGTGTGTTCGGTCAGTGAAGCCGCCCACTGCGGCAGGATGCGTGCGGTCTGCTCGTCCGGCACCAGCGGTGAGTCGAGGCACAGGTTAATATGGGCGGGGCCCAGCGGCTCGTCGCTGGCCCGTGACCAGTTGTGCGCATCCCTGCCGGTCAGAGCCGCCAGGCACCGTTTAAACGCCTGAGTTTGTTCCCCTTCGGACTGTTCGGGGTAGCGGGTCAGATCTGCGGATGCGCGCACAAAACGCCCATACAAGTTGTGCTGAAAAGTGGTCTGGTTGGCCCCTGTACCCCGCAGCTTTTCGGGCCTGTCGGCGCTGATAATGGCCAACGGAACCCCCGTATGGTACGCCTCCATGACCGCCGGAACATACTCACCCAGTGCCGTGCCCGAGGTGCATACCAGCCCCACCGGCCGCCCGGATGCTTTCGCAATACCAAGTGCGGTGAACCCTGCGGTGCGTTCATCAACCCGCACGTGCGCCACGATCGCGCCCGCGGTTTCGGCGGCAGCCACCGCATACGCCAGCGGTGCGCTGCGTGAACCGGGGGAGAGAACGATGTGGCGCATCCCGGCGCGGATGAGCGAATCAAGTACAGAGATGGCGCTGAGCATAGAGAGTGGTGTGCGGTTTTCAGTCACCTGACTATTCTAATGCTGCCTCGTTGACGGTGGGACTGTGTGTGCCCTTAGTCGCCCATATTCTCGTGGCCGTGCCGGGCCTCGGCTGTGACATATCCGCGGTGCAGCAGCCGCCAGCACCGTTTGATGCGTTCTAGCCACCATGTGCGTGTGGCGTGGTCTGCTGCGAGCGCCTTCAGCCGTGCCTCCTCGGGGGCTGCGGGCCGCACCGGTATGCGGCCGTTTTCGGCCACAAGGGGGGTGCTGCTCACATCGGTGTTCAGGAGTGAGACCGTTCCCAGCCCGCACCCGTAGGGCAGTTCGGGCAGGGATGCGGCCAGGTGCACACCCGTTGCGATACCCACCGAGGTTTCGAGCGCGGAGGAGATGACGGCTGGCAGCCCGGACTGTGCGATGACAGCGGATGCGCGCCGCACCCCGCCTAGCGGTGCCGCTTTGACGACGATCAGGTCGGCGGCGTTCGCCCGCGCCACGGTGAGCGGGTCATCAGCTTTGCGTACGAGTTCGTCTGCGGCGATGAGAACCGGAACCTGCGCATTGTCGAGTTGGGTGCGAAGCTGTTTCATGTCGTTAATGCTGCCTACGGGCTGTTCGGCGTACAGCAGGTTGTAGTCGCTCAGGGCTGTGAGTGCGGTGAAGGCCTGCGGCAGTGTCCACCCGGCGTTTGCGTCTATTTTGAGGCGGGCGTTGGGCAGGGCGGTGCGGGCGGCGGCGACCCTGGCGATGTCGTCGTCAAGGGTCTGTCCGCGTTCGGCGACTTTAATTTTTAGTTCCTGTATGTCGCCGTTGTAGTTATTAAGGACGTCGGGCACACGATGGGCGGGTACGGCGGGAAGGGTGGCGTTGACCGGCACCTGCTCGCGTACTGTTACGGTGGGCGGCAGGTAGGCTGCCTCTAGGGCACTGGATAACCAATGCGCGGCTTCGGCGTCGTCGTATTCTGGGAAGGGCGCGAATTCGCCCCAGCCGTAGGGGCCGCGGATGAGGGTGCTGTGCCGGGTGGTGACCCCTCGGAATGTGACGCGCATCCCCACGCTTATAACGCGTGCGGTGTTAAGGATTTTTTCGAGTGGGGGCAGCGGTGTTCCCTCAGAGACGAACCCGTAAGGGGTGATACCGGGGCTGTTGGAATCGCCGTGGTGCGTTGATATGGCGCGGGAAAACGGCACAGTGACCTCCTTTAACACGGGTGGGTATTCCCTGCAAACTCCCAGCTTTGAGTTGAGAATTTTATTCTTTTTCATAGCTTAACCTGAGATAGTTAGGACTGATAATGCCCAGATGCGGCGGTACTGACGATTGATCCAGGAGGACACCATGGCAAAACGCAGTACGGCACATACCGCCTCGGCTCATGACTCCACCGCGCCTGATGATTCAACGATTCCCTTGGGCGAGGTGCCCGAGGCTACCGAAGTTTTAGGTGCTGAAGAAGAGACAATAGGCGCAACCCGTAACCCGTACCAGCGGCGTAGCGCCTCCGGTACGGCGCAGATGCCGCATGTGCCTGATCCGCACTCGCCGCCTACACCCGCCCAGGGGTACCCTGCGGCACCTCATTCGGCTGGCGCTTATGATGCTGACCCTACGGAGCATCTTCCCTATAGTGCGGATCCCCAGTTTTCTTCAAGTCCTCAGTATGCTCAAGCCCCCCAGCAGTACCCTCCGAATGCGCAGTACGGTGGCCCGGCTGGGTATGTGGCTTATGGGGTTCCGCCGCAGGCGCCCGGTGCCGCCCCTGAGGGGTACGCCGATACCGGGCGGCCTGGTACACGCATTATTCTGCAGCATCTTTTTGCGCTGTTTGTGTTTGCGGTGGGTGCTGTCGCCAGCCTTTATTTTTTTGTGGGCACCTACCGTGGGCAGCAGCTTGATGAGGACGCCCTGAACGAATACGGTAAGCAGTTCAGCGGTTATGAGGGCCCCACCTTAAAGGCTCTCGATAACCTGCCGTATGTGGTGGTGGCGTTGGCCGTGGTGGGGCTGGTGCTGGTGCTGATATGGAAGCATCATTTCGTGTCGGCGGTGGTGGGCGTGTTCACGGCTGCTGCGGCAACTGTGAGTACGCAGTTGCTGAAGAATACTTTGGTGAAACCCAACTACGGTGTTCAGGAGGCGGTGCTGAACTCGGCCCCTAGCGGACATACCACTTTGGCGGCGGCCGCAGGTGCGGCTATTTTCTTGGCGGCCCCGCGTTCGCTCCGCCCGGCGGTTGCGGTGTTGGGGTCGTTGGCGACCTGCCTGACGGGTATGGCGACCATGATTAATAACTGGCACCGCCCGGGGGATGTGGTGAGCGCTATCTTTGTGACCGCGTTTTGGACGGTGATCGGGCTGATGGTGCTGCGGTATTTCCGCCGCTCAGAGTTCAGGGGCGGTAAACGAACAATTGGCTCGGTGATTGTGCCGCTTCTGACGATTGCGACCCTGTTCTTGGGGTTCTGCTCGGTGGTGCTGTACCTGATTGTTTCGGTGTCGTCTTTGCCGGGCGGGGTGTTTGTGGCATCCACCAGTATGGTGTTGGCTGTTGGCACCGGGTGCGCGGCTGCACTGATTGGGCTGCTGCGCCCGCGTAACCGGCCGCGTCCAGCGTACACCAAGGTGTGGTCGTACTAGTTTTCCGCGGTTTTTCACGCCGCCACAGGGCATGATACTTGTGATGGAAAGCATTTTGCGGGGTGGAAAACCGAGGCGTAATATTGGCACTGTACATGCGATATTGGTGTTTTAGAGGGCGGGCTCAAAGCCTATCCCCCGTAAGAAATACCGTCGCACACGACGAAAGGTAAACCCATGGCAGGCACCCACGAAGGTCGCGTCATCATCTTCCCGCAGCTCACCGAGCAGCTTACCCCCTTTGAGGATAAGCCGCAGGCTAAGAAGCTTATTGACGCTGATGGGGGGAACCTTATCCTCATGGAGCTTGCCGCCGGGCAGTCGTGGCATGAGCACCACAGCGTGCACCCGGTGGTTGTGCAGGCTCTGAAAGGCAAGATTGATTTCCGTGTGAAAGGCCAGAGCGTCATTCTGGTGCCCGGCAAGCCGATCCATGTGACGGCGGACCTGCTGCATTCGCTCACGGCGCTGGAGGATTCCACGCTCATGGTTACTATGCTCACCGGTGAGTCGCATCCTGATGCGAAACCCACTGTTGAATTCGATGAAATTTAGCGGACTCACCCCGCCCGCAGGCTTTCACTCAACAGTATTCACTCTCTTCGATTCACTCCTTTAAGCGCGGAGGCGCCCCGGTTGCTGGAAACCGGGGTGCCACTGTTTAACCGGGGAAAATCATATGCTGTGTGCAGGGGAGCGATACATAATCTGGCGTAAACTGCTAACCATATGGCGCGAATTGCTAATGATGTTTTTCTATGCTGGTAATACAACCGGATCAAGAACGCATAAGACAACCCATACAAGGAGAAAAATGCCCCAGGTTATTCTGCTTACCGGCGCAAGCTCAGGCATCGGCTACAACACAGCTAAGGATCTCGCCGCCCCGCCTTTAACGTCATACTTGGCGGGTGTGCACCGGCCGCCTCACGGGGGGAACGCTACGCTTTAGCTTGTGTGGCGGAAGCATCCTTAGCTGTGTCCTGCTGCGCTTTAGCAACGTGGGTGGGGTCCAGCACACGCGCTAAGAAAGTCTTGGTACGCTCATGCTGCGGGTTGCCGATCACCTGCTCGGCGGGGCCTTCCTCTACCACCACACCGTCAGCCATGAAAACCACGCGGTCGGCCACGTCCCGGGCGAACACCATCTCGTGGGTGACCACGAGCATGGTCATCCCCTCGTCGGCCAGCTCACGCATAATGCCGAGCACATCACCGACCATTTCGGGGTCGAGGGCACTGGTGGGCTCATCAAACAGCATCAGCTCGGGGTTCATGGAGAGCGCCCGTGCGATAGCCACACGCTGCTGCTGCCCGCCCGAGAGCTGGCTCGGCAGGCTGTTTTCCTTACCGGCAAGCCCCACCTTCGCCAGCTGCTCGCGCGCCACCTGCTCGGCGGTTGCCTTGCTGCGCCCCAGCACCTTCACCTGCGCTATGGTGCAGTTATCGAGTACGCTCAGGTGCCCGAACAGGTTGAACTGCTGGAACACCATACCCATGCGGGTGCGCACCGCGTTAATATCCACATCCGGGTCGGTGACTTCGGTGTGGCCCACGGTGATGGTTCCGCCCTGAGGCTCTTCAAGCAGGTTCACGCACCGCAGCAGAGTCGATTTACCTGAACCGGAAGGGCCGATCAGGCACACCACCTCACCCGGTTCCACCTCAATATCAATACCTTTGAGCACCTGTAGTTTGCCGTAGGACTTATTGAGGCCCTTAATGCTCACGGATGCCGGTGCCGGCTTCATTGTCTCAGTCATCGTAATGTTCTCCTTCACCGGTTACTTGCGTGATGCGCCCGTGCGCTTCTCAAAATATGCGGATAGCTGCCCCAGCGGCACGGTAATAATCAGGTAGCACAGGCCTGCGACCACCAGCGGGGTGAGCCCCGCACCGGATGCGGTAATACCCTCACGCCCGAATTTCGCCAGCTCGTACTGCGCGATTTGCACACCCAGCAGGTACACGAGGGAGGAATCCTTAGTCAGCAGAATAACTTCGTTCGTCAGCGGCGGCAGCACAATGCGGAATGCCTGCGGAATAACCACCGAGAGCATCGCCCGGGTGTGTGACATGCCCAGCGACCGCGCCGCCTCGTACTGGCCCTTCGGAACCGCCTGCAGTCCGGCACGCAGCACCTCGCTGATATAGGCAGAGGACACCAGTCCGAGGGAGAGTGTTACCGGAATGAGGTTATCGACAAACCGGATTTTGAAGGCGAGGGGAATGCCGTAGCCGAAGGCAAAGAACACCAAGAGTGCCGGAATGCCACGGAAAATTTCGACATAGATTGTCGCCAACCACCGATAGGGTGCGATTGATGAGATACGCATGAGCGCCAGGATAAGGCCAAGGCTTAGACCCACGGCGAAACCCAGGGCCGTGTAGATCAGGGTATTCTTGAGCGCTACCGTAATAACGTTCGGGAACTGCTTTTGCGCAACCTCAAGGTTGAATACCTGGCTGGAAAGCGTTTTCCAGTCGGCAAGGGCAATAATAAGAACCGCGATAACCGCCAGCAGAGCATACTGGGAGTACCGGAACATCGCCTGTTTTTTGCGGGGAGATAGTTTATTCTGTGCCATCGTTACACTAACGTAGTCTGTGGTGATCGTGATATTCAGGATGCGCGGCGCACGTTAGCGAACGAACGCGCGCCGCGCTAATCGCGGTTAGTTTGCGCTGGATGAAGATGCGGATGAGGGCGAAGACTTAGTCTTGGTCCACTTTTCCTTGATCTTATCGAGTTCGCCGCTGGACTTGAGCTGCTGAATTGTCTTATTTGCTTTATCCAGCAGGGCTTTCTTTTCGGGGGCTACCGCACCGGCAATCTGGTCGGCATTTTCCGAGGTCTGGTAGGCGATCTTGAAAGAGTCGGGGTCTTTGGTCAGAGCCTCAGAAATAACCGAGAGGTTTGCCGAGACGGCCTGCACCTGACCGGTCTTCAAGGCCGAGAACATGAGTTCGTTGTCCTCGTACTGCACAACGTCCGCGCCTTTTTCTTTGGCATAGGATTCGCCGCTGGTTGCCTGCTGAGCGCCGACTTTGGCGTTCTTAAGATCTTCGACGGAGGAGATCTTAGAGTTTTTGGGAACCAGAATTGCCTGGTTGTCTTCGAAATAGACATCGGTGAATTCCATCTTGGACTTCCGCTCGTCGGTTACGCTGATACCCCCGAGCGCAATATCGCATTGTCCGCTGGTGAGCCCGGTACCCGAATCGAGGCCTTCAAAGCTGATGGAGGTGAGCTGTGCTTCTGCACCCAGGTCTTTGGCGATAGCGTTTGCGATATCTGCATCGATACCTACGATTTTTCCGTTTTCTTCGTATTCGAAGGGCATGTAGGGGGTGTTGGTGCAGACGGTGAGGACTCCGTTGTTGATGAGGTTTACCTCTCCGTTTTCGCTGTCGGATGCGGTTGAGACGCATCCGCTCAACAGCAGGGGGGCGAGAGCGAAAAGCGCGAGGGTTTTCTTGGTAGCGGTGGTCATGGTCTCTCCGTAGGTGGATGACGTTTATCGGGCTTTCTCTAGTCTGCACCCAAACGATAAAGAATGCAAATAATATAATAAATATTCATAAAATTACTGAAAATACAGGATATGGATATCCTGAATGCGCATAATCGCCCGAAATGGCGGGGAACAAGTGCCCCCCGAAGACAGTGAATATTCATGAGTTCCGCGCCGTCAAAGGGTGAAAACACCCCGCACCCCCACGCACTCCGCCTCCTCGCAGAAAGTGTTCAACTATCCACCAGCGGTAGAACATGCCACAATTGAAGGCGTGAGCACCACAGAAAAGAACCCCATGCCCCGCAACTCCGCCAGAAGCCGCGCGAGCCTTGATAAAAAAACCGGCGACATCGCCGCCATGTTCGACACCGTCGCGCACCGCTACGACCTCATGAACGGCATCCTGTCACTGGGGCAGCACCTGCGCTGGCGCAAACACACCGTCGCTGCCGTCGAGGCGCACCCCGGCCAGAAAATACTCGACGTTGCCGCCGGAACCGGCACATCCTCCGAGCCTTTCGCCGACGCCGGGGTAGATGTTATCGCCGCAGACCTCTCCGAAGGGATGCTGGAGGTCGGACGCAAACGCCGCCCCGATATGACGTTCGTGCAGGCTGACGTCACCAACCTCCCCTTCAGCGACAGCACCTTCGACGCGGTCACCATGTCCTACGGGCTGCGCAACGTGGCTGACTACCCAAAGGCCTTGCGCGAACTGTACCGAGTCACCAAACCCGGCGGGCGTATTGTCGTCCTCGAATTTTCCACCCCCACCTTCGCCCCATTCGGTAAGGTATATAAAAAGTACATTATGCAGGCAATACCGCCAGTAGCGCGCGCTATCTCCTCAAACCCTGAATCCTACGAATACCTTGCGGAGTCGATTATTGCCTGGCCTAACCAGCGTGACCTTGCCCAAGAATTCGCGTGCGCAGGCTGGCGAGACGTCAAATACCGCAACCTCTCCGGCGGAATCGTTGCCATTCACCGCGGCTTCAAACTCGCAGAGCCTAACTAAATAGTCCAAAATGTATACTACGGCCAAGTCAGCAGACCACTGCACCTTGGCGCACCCACTCACCCGGCACCAAACGCACAGCATCAATAAGAGAAGGCACAGTGAGCGCAAGCAACACAGAACAGCCCATCGCGGCAACCGAATTCATGGCGGCAGATGACTTTACTCTGCCCGCAGGGTTCGAACTCATCGCGGCAGACCCCGAGCTTGGGCCGCGTATTCTCACCTCCTTAGCGCGTATCGAAGAGCGCCTGGGAGAAGCCATCACCCAAACCGATAAGCTTGCGGATGTTGCCTCACGCCACCTGCTGCTCGCCGGAGGTAAACGCGTGCGCCCGCTGCTGACCCTGCTCGCTGCTGCCGTGGACGGACAGATTAACGACGATGTGACTGAGGCTGCGGTGGTTGTCGAGCTCACCCACCTGGCGACCCTCTACCATGACGACGTGATGGACGAAGCCCCCAAACGCCGCGGAGTAGACACCGCACAAATCATCTGGGGCAACTCCGTTGCTATCCTCACCGGCGATCTCATCTTCTCCCGCGCCTCACTGCTCGTCTCAGAGTTGGGCACCCGCCCCATGAAAATTCAGGCGCAAACCTTTGAACGCCTCGTGCTGGGGCAGCTGTACGAAACAACCGGACCGCGCGAACACCAAGACATTCTTGACCACTACATCGCCGTCATTGAAGGCAAAACCGGTTCACTCATCGCCGCGGCGGGGGAGTACGGCTCCCTGCTGTCGGGGGCAAGCGAAGAGACCGTGCAGATCATGGCTCGCTACGGTGAACTCGTGGGGGTGGCCTTCCAGCTCGCCGATGACGTGATCGATATCGTCAGCGACGGCGCCTCCTCCGGCAAAACACGCGGCACCGACCTGCGCGAAGGCGTGCCGACCCTGCCCACCATCCTGCTCGACCGTGCCGCAGACGCTGGGGATGAATCCGCCCGTGAAGTGCGTGCCCTCATTGACACCGACCTCAGTACTGATGAGGCGTTGGGGGCCGCCGTGTCCGCGCTTGCCGCGCACCCGGTTACAGAGCAGGCATGGCGGATTGCCTACGAATGGGCTGACCGTGCGATTGCGGCGCTCGCGCCTCTGCCTGAAAGCACTGCGAAAGCTGCCCTCACCTCGTTCGCCCACGCCGTGGTGCACCGTGAAGGGTAACTATAGGGTTAAGCTCACAACCTTAAAGCGAGGCATGCAGGCCCAAGCACATTGACCGCATGTATTAAATACTGTAAACCTTTTAGAGTTATGCTCCCGGTCATACCCGGTACCGGCGGCATCGACGAAGGAGACACGCCGCAACCAGCGTGCATCCCGATATCGGCACCGCACCCCGCACCTCACCGGCGCGAGGGGTGCCTTTTGCCATGCAAATGTGCACACGTGAACATCTAGACCGAGGTATACCAAACCATGGGAGCAACTCCTGCTAAAACCCCGGCGAAACGTGAAGGATTCTCAAGCCGCAGAGTCTTCCTGTTCGCCGCCATCGGCTCAGCTGTGGGGCTGGGCAATATCTGGCGTTTCCCTGCTGCAGCCTATAAAAACGGCGGCGGCGCCTTCATGATCCCCTATATTGTGGCGCTGCTGACGGCCGGGATCACCTTCCTCTTCTTCGACTACGCAATCGGCCACCGCGGGCGCGCATCGTCCCCGCTGGCGTTCCGCCGTCTCAACCGCAAAACCGAGTTCATCGGCTGGTGGCATATGGGCATTAACTCGGTGATCGCCATCTACTATGCCGCGATTATCGCCTGGTCGGTGCGGTACATGATTTTCTCGTTCAACCAAGAATGGGGCGACGACGCGAAAACCTTCTTCATGAAGGACTTCCTGAAAGTGGGGGAGCGGCAGCTTTCGCTCGACTTTAACCCCGGCATTCTCATTCCGCTGGTGCTGGTGTGGCTTTCCCTGATCGTCATTATGGCGCTGGGCGTGCAAAAAGGCGTGGGCGCCGCCAACGTGGTGTTTATGCCCCTGCTGATTCTGATGTTCGTGGGTCTGGTGGCGTACTCACTCACCCTGCCCGGGGCGATGACCGGTCTGAACACCCTGTTCAGCCCCGACTGGGGAGCGCTGGCTAACGGCCAGGTCTGGGTTGCAGCCTACGGGCAGATCTTCTTCTCGCTCTCCATCGGCTTCGGCATTATGGTCACCTACGCCTCCTACCTGAAGCCCAAGACCGACCTGACCGGTTCGGGTACCGTCGTGGGCTTTGCCAACTCCGGGTTTGAGCTGCTGGCGGGTATTGGTGTGTTCGCTGCGCTGGGCTTTATGGCACAGGCACAGGGCGTCGCCGTAGGCAAAGTTGTCGAAGAAGGCACCGGCTTGGCTTTCATCGCCTTCCCCACCATTATTTCCCAGGCGCCGGCGGGGGCGCTCATCGGGTTCCTGTTCTTCGGCTCCCTGCTGTTCGCCGGGTTCACCTCGTTCATCTCGATTCTTGAGGTCATTATCGCCGGTGTGCAGGATAAAGCCGGTACGTCACGCCTGATCTCGACCATGATCGTGATTATTCCGCTGGCGATTATCTCGACCCTGCTGATGCCCACCTCATCCGGCCTGTACGTGCTGGATATTCTCGACAACTTCGTGAATAACTTCGGTATTCTCGCTGCTGGCCTGACCTCCATTGTTGTGGTCGTCTACTGTGTGCGGGCCCTACCGACTTTGCGGGATCACCTGAACTCTGTCTCCTCCTTCAAGGTGGGGTGGCTCTGGATGATTCTTCTGGCGGTAGTTACCCCGCTGATCCTGGGGTACAGCCTAATATCCACGTTCTTCACGTCCCTCTTTAAACCTTATGAGGGGTACCCGGCGGAGCTGCTTCTGATCTTCGGCTGGGGCATGGTGGCATTCCTCATCATCGGCTCCATCGTGATTTCATTCCTGCCGTGGTCACATAAGTCACGCGCCGCCGAGGAACCCCCGGCACCGCCCGTTATCGGCGGTCAGCTCGCCCACACGCATGTGGACGACGCCGCGCGGAAAGCACACGCAAAAGCACAGGGTGAGGAGGCATAATGAGCGGTGCAGCTATCGCTATGATGATCGTGGCAATCCTCATTATCTGGGGCGGTCTGGGGTTCGCGCTGCTGAACCTGTACAAGCACCCCGAAACCGATACCGGCGACTCTGATGAGGCCCCCGCACGTTCGGGTACCGAGGGAACATCCGCCGCATCGTAACGGGTGCTCCGCACCTTGCTAGGATGTAAAACTAAAAGAATATAAATACATAAATTGTGCACGCCACTCATAAAACAACGGGTGGCGTGCACAATTTTATGGTCCGTAAAATATTGAAAACTTCGCATAAAATGGGCGTTATAAACTACATTCACAGACCACAATCTTCTGTCGTCATTTATACGCTAATCAATAAATTTACCAATAATTTTTCACCATATTCGGTGTGCCCAGGATTTATGCATTGATGCAATAGGTGATTTTTTATTCCCCGCGTTGCACAATAGGTACCATACCGGTCTCGGGGTCTGCCGTGCGCGAAAGACGCGAGGTACGTGAAGCCCGCACCGCATCGGCCGTGAAAATCACCAGCGCCACCCAAATGATGCTCAGCCCCAGCCATTTCTCGGCGCCAATATGGTCTTTCAGCACGAACACCGCCAAGAAAAACTGGATGCTCGGCCCCACATACTGCACCATCCCGATCACCGTCAGCGGCAAGCGTTTAGCCGCCGCCGCAAACGCTATGAGCGGCACCGCCGTCACCACCCCCGTGGAGGCCAACAGCAAAAACCGCCCCGGCGCGGTGAACATTGTGGACTGCCCCGTACCCTGCACCCACACCAGCGCCAGCAGGGCAACAGGAATGAGCAGCAGCGTCTCCAAGGACAACGAAACCACCGGTGCAACCGTGCCGCCAACCCGGCTTTTAAGAAGCCCATAAATGCCGAAACTAAACGCCAGGCCCAACCCGATGAACGGCACCTGCCCATACACGACGCTCATGATCAGCACGGCCACCGCCGAGAGCCCCACAGCCACCCACTGCGCCACCCGCAGCCGCTCCTTCAGGAAAATCACGCCCAAACTCACCGACACCAGCGGGTTAATGAAATACCCCAGGGAGGCATCAATCGTGCGCCCCGTGGTGGTGGCAAGCACATAAATAAACCAGTTCACCCCAATCAGCAGGGACGCCGCAAACAGCACGAGCGTGGCCCGCCTATTCCTCAGCACCTCAACGAACCCGCCGGTCAGCTTCAGCATCGGTAGCAGTGCCGCGCAGAAAATCAGGGAGAAAACCACGCGTGAGGCCACAATTTCAACGGGGGAGGCATCCGCCATGAGATTGAAATACAGCGGCAGCATACCCCACATCAGGTAGGTAATGATCGCGTAGAAAAGCCCGGTGCGCATATGTGATGGGGCGCGGTTTGCTGCCAATGCGGCTCCTTATCTACAGTGGGACAGTGGGGTGGTTGTGCGGTTACAGCCCTGCGGTGAAGCATGATGCGGCCCGCGGGACACGTTTTCCACTATACCTATCGCCGGGTACCCGTACCACGCCTGCTGTGAGCATATTATGCGGCGTGGCTCTGTATCGTGAGCGCCCCTCCCCAGATATGCGGCAGCCGCTGGGCCGTAAACTACGGGTCCGCTGGCGGCGTCAAGGTGGCAGGGGGGATAGACGCCAGCGGGTTCGCAGCAAAAAGTACGCCACCTTGCGGGTGTGCAAGGCGGCGTACCGTGTATTGTTTCCGCGCCGCAATAACCGGCGGTTACGGGATTTAGAGCCCGAAGAACCGCGAGAAGAAGCCCTTCTTCTTGCCCTCTTCGTCGGTTTTGTGCTCCTGCTGTACCGGCTCGGGGTACTCCGGTTCGTGCTCCTCCGGCTCGACGTGTTCAGGTTCAGCGTGTTCAGGCTCGGTATGTTCAGGTTCTAGAGGCTCGGGCAGCTCCTCCGGCTCCTGCTCGGGGTGCTCCAGCTCTTCCTCCGGTGCGTGGATCAGCTCTTCATCAATGCTGATTCCGATATGCTCCTCTTGCACCTCAACAACCTCAGTGACGCCGGTGTGAACCTCGTCTTCGTGCACCTGAAGATCCACGGTCTCAGCCTCGTAAGCGTCCTCGGCCTCCCCATCGCGGTACGCCCCCGCGGGTAGGGTGGAGGTGGTCACGGTGCCGTGCTCGGAATCTTCGCGCGGGTCCTGATCGAAGGGTGCCTCGGTATCCGGGTACAGGTGCTCGGTGGTCGAGACGCCCGTAACCTTCTCACGCTCAGCCTTGGCCTGTTCACGCTCAGCTTTCTCCCGCTCAGCCTTGGCTTTCTGAGCCGCTTCACGTTCGGCTTTCTGGGCTGCCATCTTCTCGCGTTCTGCGCGTTCAGCTTGTTCACGCTCCACCTTGGCGCGTTCTGCCGCGCGTTCAGCTTCGGCCCGCTCCTGCTGTTCAGCCCGTTCAGCCTCAGCACGGGCAGCAGCCTTCTGCGCGGCCTGCTGCTCACGTTCAGCATTTTGCTGCTGGGCCTCGGCGGCAGCCACTTTCTCAAGGCTTTCGCGTGCTTGTGCCAGCGCAGCGCGATGCTCAGCCGCCTGGGACAAACATTTCGCCAGCACCTCCGGGCCCACCTGGGGTTTGGCTTCTTCAATGCCGCTCATGCGGCCCTCATCAAACCATAGGCGCAATGCCCCGTCGGTGAGGGTCAGTACAGCGGTTGCCTCGGTATCCCAGGCGATGTGGAAACCGCGCTGTTTCGCGTATGAATCGACTGCAAGAACCTGATTAACAATATTCTCACCCTGCAGGGTTTGAGCGATAACGCGGCCCACACGTTTCATGGTTGGCTCCGGCAGCACCAGCTCGTCCCCGTCAAGCAGGGTCCAGGCACGCACCCCGGCACCAGCGGGTAGGGGGTAGTGCGCGTAGAGGCCGGTCACAGTCTTTGACGCTAGGGTCAGGTGTCGCGCCAGCGAATCAGAAAGCGGAATTTCGTCGGTGCTTAGCTCTGTCAGGGACTTTTTCTCGCCGGCTTCTCGTGCCTGCACCGCAGCAGAGACCACAGCGTCCGGGAAATACCCCAGCTGCTGCCACGACCACACCCAGGTTCCCCGGTTTTCAGATTCGGTACCCAGCAGGTAAGGTCGAAGTGAGACCGGGGGAGTGGTCTCAAAACTTAACGACTGAGCCGTAAAATCAACATCCCATTGCGCCGCTCCCACCAGTTCGGCCACACGAGCCTGGTACTCGGTCGAGATAAAGATTGACGCGTCGATCAGTTCCTGCAGAGAATTTGTCATGTACTTAAGGTTAGCAACCTTTCGCACTAAATAAGCACCTCAAAACCGTTATTTCGCTTCGTGAATTTAGAAATATTCTTGATAACCCAGCGTTTTTACCCGCATCTGTGCACCTTGAGAGCGAAATCGTCGCATATCCGGTTGTTATTTTCGCTAAAATGGGTGGAGATAGGACGCCGCGCTCAACTCATACACTCGGCACTAGCTCACCACCGCCTAAGAGGAACAAAGAAAACGAACGTATGCTACAGATTCAATCAACTCAACCTGCACGCCGAGCAGTCAGAGTGCAGGAGGCCCTGAACAACATCGGCAGCTGGCTGCTTGATGTGGTGCGTGCAGAACCCGGCTGGAACGAGCTGATTCTGGACATTAAACCGCTCGCCGAACAGACGTTCGTGCGTGTGCGCGAGTTCCGTGACGACCAAGAGTTCATCGGAACGATCGGGCCTCTTAAGGAAGACTCTCCCGTCATTGAGGAGATCCGTAAGCTACAGCAGGCAGCCTACGACGATGTGCGCGGTACTTTCTTCACCGCCTCAATCGTGGTTGCCGCCATGAACTGGCCCAACCCGCAGTTCAGCGTTGGGGCATCCTACAAACGCGATATTGAGCCCGAAAGCTGGAAAGGTGAAGGCGGACTGACGGCGGTAGACGTGCGTGAGCACCTGCGCCAATTCCCGCGCGCCCGCAAGTTCGTGCCCGAATGGGCCTACGAGCGTCTGGGTGGCCGCGCCGACCGCAAAGACCTTGAAGAGTTCACGCGGGAAGGCAAAGAAGAGCACGAGGTGCCGAACAGTTACCTTGTGCACGCCCTTGACGTCTTCAAGAATGATGTTCGCGAAGAGACCCTCATTAACGTGGTGCGCACCCTTGTGGGCGGGGATGTGCTGGTCGATGCTACCGGCTCCACCGTTGTGCCCCAGGGGCAGCTTGAAATCGGCCCCGAATCCCAGCTGCGCTACCAGGTGATCCGCCACGACCAGAATACTCAGGCGCTGAGCGTCTTCTCATCCTCGGAGTACATTCTGGGCAGCCCCGGCTACGATAAATCCCGTGAAGGCGATGAGCTGATCCTGCGTGAGCCCGCAATGAAGATCCTCATGGACTTCCTCAGCAATGAGGACCTGGACCTGATCGTGATCGACCCCGGCAGCGACCACGAGTGCTACATTGAGCGCGCCCAGGTGGAGTGGGTTGTGGGCGCTCCCCGTAACGACGGGGCGAAGATGGCGCTGATGAACGATAATATGCAGCAGCTTCTCGGCTCCCTGGTGGCCCCGAACTCAATGCTTCTGGTGGCCGTTGACCCGAACGACCCGATGAGCCGGCCCTTCTACGCCCCGGACGAGAACGGCAAACCAAAGAGTATGCTGGTGTTCACCTCGCCCATTGAGGTGGCCGCAATCGACCCGAAGATTACGGTGCGCGCAGCCCACGCCCTGGAGGTGCTCAAGTTCGCCATCTCGGACGGCGCGAAGAGCGTGCAGATCAACCTGTTTAACCCCAGCACCACGCTGAGCCTGAAGCAGATCCGTGAGCTCCTGGACATCACCCAGGAACAGGAGAACATGCAGAAAGAGGCAATGAGCGAGGCAGCGGTAAACATATAGCCGCACGTATAGCCTCTGCACATACTCATACTGGACGTGCCCGCCACCGAACTATCCGGTGGCGGGCACGAATCTTTACTCCTATTTGGTTTCGTTGGGATGGTGCGTGTGTACCGCGACTATATAGACCGATTGGTCTTCAACGTAATACCATATTCTGGCGCTGCCGCCCAAGGTTGGCTTATATTGCCATAAGGTGTGAGCAGCACCTTGATGCACAATAGTGGCTTCCTTACCTTTCAAAGGGTAGCTTCGTTGAGTATGTTTCAGTGGCGTTTGAGTGAGAAAATCCCACGCATCAACCATAGGGTTTCGTAGGGTGGCAACGAGGTCACGCCATTTTTTGGAGGCATCATGAGTCCCGAAAAAGAGCTCATACTCATATTTCTTTGTAGGCCGTGGGACTCTGGATTTCTTAGCCATTAGGGGCGCTCCACCCGGATAGGCTCAGTAAGCCAGTCAATGGGGTCCTGGAACAAGCCATGTTTGCGCGCGTAGGCGCTTTCTTTCCAGCTCTCAATTTCAGTCAGGAAGAAATCGATAGACCCGCCGGTTAGCGCGTCTCGTGCGCTATTAACGATGTCTTGGGCGCACTGGGCCTTGTCTTCAGCGGCAAGAAAATATATCCACGGAAAAACATCAACCAAATTATCTTCCAGCGACCCCGCAGAACGGGTAGTGGCAGCAAGAATTTGCGCGGCGTACTCGGAAAGTATGTGCCGTTTATGCTCTTCTTGCTCCGTCATGAGTACATAATTCTCCCCATCACGACGCACGACACGAACCGGATGCTGCGACGCCAACATAAATGCAGCTTTGGAATTACGGCTCAAGTCAGAGGAGGTAACTTCCTGATAAGACATCAGAGAGTGGATGTGGTTCTTCGTCGTCATATACCAACCGTAGCAGAACAACAGAATCTTTTCATGAAAAGTTCAGAACTTTTTCATATGTAGGTTTCGCTGGTTTAAAAGGCTCAGGGCCGGTGACCCCACCTCACAGAAAGTCACCGGCCCCGAGCTACGGCCACACGTAACCTACAGGAGGTTACGCTGCCGCGCCGCACGAACTAGGCGCAGCGGCGGCCGCCACGGCCTCGCGTACGCGAGAACCGAGTTCAGGGTGCACGTTATCCCAGTACGTGAAGGCGCGCTCACGAATCTCATCGGAGCGAACGGCGCCCACATGGCCAGCGATATTGCTGACCAGACGCTCACGCTGAGCATCATCCATGGTCACCTCGTACAGGGTGCGTGCCTGGCTGAAGTCATCATCTTCAGCCCGCAGGGTGTAAGCAGTGCGCACCAGGGAACCATCAGACTCCCAGTTACCTTCGCCAGCGCGTGCCGCATCGGCATGCGGACCGCCCAGGCTGTTCGGTGCGTAAGTCGGAACGGACGGGTCGTTAAAGTTATAGCGCATCGAGCCATCATGTGAATAGTTGTTCACCGGCGCTGCGTGGGGTGCGTTCACCGGCAGCTGCGCGAAGTTAGTGCCGATGCGGTAGCGGTGCGCATCCGGGTAGGAGAAGATACGTCCGAGCAGCATCTTATCGGGCGAAGCCGCAATACCGGGCACAAAATTCGAGGGGGAGAAGGCAGCCTGCTCAATCTCGGCGAAGAAATTCTGCGGGTTGCGATCCAGCACCATGCGGCCCACCTTGATCAGCGGGTAATCCGAGTGCGGCCACACCTTCGTCAGATCGAAGGGGTTAATACGGTAGGTCTTCGCCTCCTCATAGGGCATGATCTGCACATAGAGCGTCCAGGCGGGGTAGTCGCCACGCTGAATAGCCTCGCGCAGGTCGCGGCGGTGGAAGTCAGCATCCTTGCCCGCCATCTCATCGGCCTGAGCCTGGGTAAAGAACTCGTTGCCCTGCTCGGTCTTGAAATGGTACTTAACCCAGAAGCGCTCGCCTTCGGAGTTAATCCACTGGTAGGTGTGTGAGCCGAAGCCGTCCATGTGGCGCAGGGTGCGGGGCAGGCCGCGGTCGCCCATCAGCCAGGTGACCTGGTGCGCCGTTGCGGGGTTCAGGCTCCAGAAATCCCACTGCATGTCGTGATCGCGCAGACCCGAACCGGGCATACGTTTCTGCGAGTGGATGAAGTCGGGGAACTTAATGGCATCGCGAATGAAGAAGATAGGGGTGTTGTTGCCTACCAGGTCGTAGTTGCCTTCGGTGGTGTAGAATTTCACCGCGAAACCGCGGGGGTCACGCCACGTATCGGGGGAGCCGGACTCGCCCGCCACGGTCGAGAAACGAATCAGCAGCTCGGTTTTAACGCCCGGCTGAAAGAGTGCCGCACGGGTGTACTGCGAAACGTCTTCGGTGGTTTCAAAGTAGCCGTATGCGCCGGTTCCCTTTGCGTGCACCACTCGCTCGGGAACACGCTCTCGGTTGAACTGGGCGAGCTTTTCAACGGCGTAAGCATCGTGCAGAACGATGGGACCATCAGCCCCAATGGTGAGGGAATGGTCGTCTGAAGCCACCGGCGTGCCGGTGCTTGTGGTCGTAAAAGATCCGGGGTGAATGGGGTTATTCGTCATGTCTCTTCCCTAACTCTGACGTATCGCGCGGTGTGGTGTACGCAACCGTGCGCTGTTTGGTGATGCGGTGCCGCATGAGCAGGTGGGTATCGGCACTTTAGAAGGTGCTGCCGGTGCGCCGCTGCAGCCGTGTGAGGACTGAGCGGGTGGGTCGCCACGGCACCTTTAGCGGCTGATGCTCTCTGCTGCTTGTTTCTGTGCCGCAGCAAGGTGTGTTTCTTCTTCGGTTTGGCAGTCGGCGCAGATGCCCTGGTAGAGCACATCTGCGCTAATGAGCGCCATGCCGTGGAAGTCGCTGGGTGTCAGGCAAGGTGCTGAGCCGATGGCGCAGTCTACGTCCTGAACTTTTCCGCAGCGAATGCAGAAAGCGTGATGGTGGTTATCACCCGTGCGGGTTTCGTACAGTCCGGGGGTCCCAGGCGGTTCGAACTTGCGCAGCAGGTCTATGTCAGTGAGGTCTGTGAGGATGACGTACACCGACTGTACGGTAATGGAGGGGAGCTCCTGCCGTACAGCGGTGACAATTTCTTCCGCGTTGGAGTGCGGATGTGACTGAACCGCGCGGAGTACAGCGAGGCGCTGCTTGGTCACCCTACGTCCTTTGGAGCGCAGGCTAGCCGACCAGACTTCCTCTAGAAGCTGCGGCGTAGTATCTGCGTCTGCCGGGAGCGGGCCGGTGTGGGCGCATCCTCGGGGTGCGCGCTCGGCTCTAGGGGCCGCGTTCGTGGCTACGGTTTCGGTCATGACCACCACTCTACATTTAATCTGAGTATTTCACAATTGGTAATCTGAATTTCTCATAATAAATTGATAAAAATGCGTAATGCGCTGTCGCTAAAAACCGTGTCATGGTGCCTTAAGAGGGGTATGTAGTTCCATGACCGGTGATTTATCTCTCATGCAGCGGTGGATGTGTGCATGCAAAACACCCCGCTCTGGGCGAAGTCTCCCACGCGCCAGCCGCGCACCCCGTATCCTAAGAAAAAACACGTTCACCCTAACACCCCGCTGCACACACCAGCATGGGAAGTTGAAACGGGGAAGGAAAAATGCACAAACACTACAACGGCCTCAAAACCGCCCTGCTCATGGGGACTATGGTGGGGCTCCTTATGCTTATTGGCGCGGTTATCTCGGCGTACACCCGCAGCATGCTCTTCATCTGGCTTTTCGGGCTCATCGGGCTCGGCTCGGTAGCCTACACCTACTGGAACTCAGATAAACTTGCCCTGCGTTCCATGAACGCCTACCCGGTCAGTCGCGAAGAAGTGCCTGTACTCTACGACATTGTGGAAGAGCTCTCCTCCCGCGCGAACCAGCCCATGCCCCGCCTGTACGTGGCACCCACCCAAACCCCTAATGCGTTTGCTACCGGCCGTAACCCGCAAAACGCCGCCGTATGCTGCACCGAAGGTATCCTGCAGCTGCTTGATGAGCGAGAAATGCGCGGGGTTTTAGGACATGAGCTGATGCACGTGTATAACCGGGACATCCTCACCAGCTCTATCGCCGCGGGTATTTCTACTATTATCGGCACCATCGCTAACGTGGTAAGTTTCGGGGCTATGTTTGGCGGCGGTAACCGTCACGAACGCGGTAACCCGCTCGGGGCTCTTGCGATCGCTGTGCTCGCGCCGCTGGCCTCCGCCGTTATTCAAATGGCTATTAGCCGCACCCGCGAGTATGACGCCGATGAAGACGGTGCCGCGCTCACCAACGACCCGCTGGCACTTGCCTCGGCGCTCAATAAGCTTGAATCCGGGGTGTCGCTGTACCCTATGGATCCCGATAACCCGCGTACCGCCACCACCTCCTCCATGATGATCGCCAACCCCTTCGGCAACCTAAATATTGGGAAGTTCTTCTCAACCCACCCGCCGATGGATCAGCGTATCGCTCGTTTGCAGCAGATGGCGCGCGATAACGGGCAGTACAACTAGACCTGCCGCCCCAGTGCCCGGTTGGAGCGACCAACTGGTTAAGGCTTAGGGCAGTATACGCGGCGGGGTGGGTACCGAAATGTTCCGGTACCCACCCCGCCGTGCGTATGTTGTGTGTGCGTGTCTTAGCGGTAGTTTACGAACTGCAGATCCACCTCAAGGTCTGCCGCCTTGAGCATCGCAATAACATCCTGCAGATCATCACGTGATTTGGATGAAACACGCAGTTCGTCCCCCTGAATCGTTGCTTTAACACCCTTGGGGCCTTCGTCGCGGATGAGCTTGGAAATCTTCTTCGCCTGATCCTGGGCAATACCTTCCTTAATGGCGCACTCAATGCGGGTCTCCTTACCCGAAGCATAAGGCTTGCCATCGTCCAAAGACTTGAGCGAGATGCCGCGCTTGACGAGCTTCGACTGGAAGACATCTAGAACTGCCAGTGCCCGCTCCTCGGTATTGGCTTTAATCAGGATTTTCTCGCCCGAAAAGTCGATCTCTGCGCCCACATTGCGAAAATCGTAGCGCTGTGAGACCTCTTTCTGCGCCTGGTGCAGGGCGTTAGCAACCTCCTGCTTATCAACCTTTGAGACGATGTCGAATGAAGACTCGCTTGCCATTGGTTTTCTGTTCCTTTCGGTTGGTAACGGGTTGCGGCGCGCCAGCGCGCACCTAGTACATATCTAGCCTACCCGCTCTGAGGCGCCGTTCACAGCGAACTATCAGGTTCGCTCGAATATTTCTCAGCTTGTTCCAACATTGGCCGCTCAAAATGGAGATATGACGACTAACTACTACACACACGATATTACTCATAACAATCCAAATGACCTGGAAACCCTGCTTTTCTTGGATATTTATAGTTCTCTCGACCTTGACCCGGCCGATATTCCCGATGCCGAGAAGGTCGAGGCCACAACGGCTGTTGAAGTTGGTGACGAGCAGGAAACTGATGAGGAGTTCTCCCCATTTGAGGGCATTGGGGTGACGCTCACTGACCCGAACATTGTGGCTCGGTTCAATGGCGTCCGCCGCGATCTGCTGCGGGAGATTCGGGGCGGGATGTGCACCGTCGAACAGGCTCAGCGGTACCTGGAGCACCTCGAAATCACGCTGCTGCTCGAACAAGACGGCGAATAGAAAAAGTAGCGTTCCTCACAAATAAGGGTGCTGATTTCACACAGTTGCTATACATGCTGTAGACTTTTATCTGTTCGCCTGACGAACGTCTAACAATCATAAATATGATGGTTAGCTTGGCAGATTACCCGAGCGGCCAAAGGGGGCTGACTGTAAATCAGCTGGCACAGCCTACGGGGGTTCGAATCCCTCATCTGCCACAAATAACCCGGTTACTGCGGTAGCCGGGTTTTTTGTACCCGCCCACTACCTGCCCGAAACAGCAGGGCGATACCGCCAATAAGCATGGTGCAGGTTGCGTTCAGCACCCCAAACCCGTTTTCATGTTGTTAACCGCATAAAATATGACGAAAATACGACACGAAACCAACACATTCTTTAGTCTGTGAGTGAAATATTCGCGCTAAGCGCCCGTAAGGTGTAGCGTTATCTGCATGGCAACTATCGAAATTACCCAGCAGAACCTCCTGCCCACCGTCCAGGAGAACGACATCGTCTTCCTCGACTTCTGGGCTGACTGGTGCGGTCCTTGCAAGCAGTTCTCGCCTGTCTATGAGGCTGCCTCCGAGAAATACAGCGACATCACCTTCGGTAAGGTAGACACCGAAGACCAGGGTCAGCTCGCGCAGGACGCTGGTATTACCTCCATTCCCACCATTATGGGGTTCCGTGAGGGCATCCTCGTATACTCGCAGCCGGGTGCGCTCAACGAGTCACAGTTTGAGCAGGTGATCTCATCCATCCGAGACCTCGACATGGATAAGGTTCACGCAGAGGTAGCCGCCGCAGAAAAGGCAGAATCCTAAGCTTAGCGCAAACGTGCGCATATGATGCAGGGGCCGGTACCGTACAGGTGCCGGCCCTACACGTGTACCCACCCTGAGGAACCCCGCCGAACCCGGTACGTATACAGTCTTATAGGTCGCGGTAATCCCGCACCGGCGTGCGCGGGCCGTGTCTCGGCTCGGTAGCGCCCGCAGCCAGAATCAGCCGAACCACCCGCTGGCGGTGCCCCGCGTACGGGGCTAAAAGCCTGAGCATATCGGCATCATCACCCCGCTTCCCACGCAGGGCATACCCCACATGGTGCGCCAAATGGTAGTCGCCTACACTCACCGCATCCGGGTGGCCCACCTGAATCTGAAGCACCTGGGTTACGGTCCACGGACCCACCCCGTGCAGCGACCCCAAGGCGGAAGCAAAATGAGTCACCGGGCCCGCAGCGGCAAGACGGTGCAGAGAATCGGCGGCGCGGGCGTAGGCGCGCACCGCGTTATAACGCGCCGCATCAACCCCCACCCGGTGCCACCCCCAATCCGGGATCGCTCCAAGCGTGCGGGCCGTTGGGTGCACGCGCATCCCCGCAGGCTGATCACGGTACCCCGACTCCACGGCGGGTTCCCCGTAGCGTATGAGCACGTCACGCTGCGTCTGGAACGCCTCCTTCAGGGTGACGCGCTGCTCAATAATGGCTGCAAAAACGTGACGGTCCAGCTGGTCCGAGGCGCTAAGCCGCAGCCCCGGATGTTCCTGATGCGCCCTGCGTAAGCTGCGCGGCAGGCTCGCGTACCCCGCCGAAGCGGTAAACGACTCCCAAGAATCACCCAATCCCAGCCACGCTGGGCAGCTTCGCACCAGCGCCTCCACATCGGCCCGCGCCTGCGGCTCTTCAAGAAGCATTTCGGGTGATAGCCGCGCCCACGCCCGCACTAGGATGGGGCGCATCAGCAGGCGGTGAAGGGCCGGCAGGGCGGGCTCGGGGGTGTTATCTGCCGCCCGAGAAAAACGTAGGGTGACCGGGAGCATCAGCTGCGGGGTGCGGGCGGTAACCCACACCGTCTCGGCCCCCGGCTCCCGGGCAGTTATCCGATATGCGGCATCTGCGGCACCCCGCTGCAATACCCCCAGTGTCTGGCCCATATGCACCGGAACCTGCGGGCGGATCATCGCCTGCACCCCGATCGTCGCCTCCTGTGTGATTGCGCTGGTGCGAGTGGGTAGCGGCGCCAGCTCAACCTCTGGTAGCGCCATGGGCGGTGTCGGAAGATTCGGGGGCATACACACATGCTACCGCAGCCTCGTGCCCCACATACCGCCGCCTGAGCTTGTCACCGTGGTGCTGACCATAGGAAATGTGCACCACCGTATCAGCTGTTACACCGGGGGATAAGATACCCTTATGAGGTAGATATTCATGATGCGGATGCCCCGTGCACGGTGCGGGTGCATCCTTATCAATGCGCCACTACAGAGCACCGTAGACAAACAGGCTGACAGGGGAACAACATGGCCGCAGGGGCATCCGGTACAGAGGATACGCCGAACACTCAATCTAATACTGGTAAAGCACCCGACACCACCACCGAAAATACTGCGCCCGAAACCGGCGTGCCCGCACACTCCGCCGAGACAGAACCTAGAAAAAATATCGGTACGCGCCTGCGTGAAAAACAGGGTTCCCTGCTGGCGGGGCTGCTTGCGGTGTGCATTTTCATGCTGTACAACTACTACTCCTCACAGCAGCTGCTGCACTGGATCACCCCCTCCTGGGATTTAGCGATTTTTACCCAAATGGCCCAGGCGTACTCGCGGTTTGAAATGCCGATCGTGCCCATTAAAGGCCCCGACTTTAACCTGTGGGGTGACCATTTTCACCCCATCCTCATGCTCCTGGGGCCGGTGTACGCTTTCTTCCCCTCACCCATGACCCTGCTGGTGGTGCAGAACGGTATGGTGGCCCTTAGCGTGTACCTGACGGTGCGGTTTGCTCAGCGCGCGCTTGGCGGGCTCAACGGGCACGTTGTGGGGGTGCTCCTAGCCGCAGCATTTGGGCTGAGCTATGGGGTGCAGCAGGCGGTCGCCGCCCAGTTTCACGAGGTGGCGTTTGCCTTGCCGTTCCTAAGCCTCTCACTGGGACACCTGGTACTTGCTGGCACGCAGCAGAACCCGCAGCGCGCATCACATATTACACACGCCTGCTGGTGGGCGGCCCCGTTGGCGTTCGTTAAAGAAGACATGGGCGTTACCGCCGCCATGATCGGTGCAATCGCGCTCATCCGCTCCGGCTGGCTGCGTGAAGCGGCGAACACACTGTTCCCGCACGCCAGCAAGGACGTACCCGCATTCTGGCCGCGCCTGCGTGAGGTTTTTTCCGGGTGGACAAAATCGCGTGGGGCAGCCGAAGCCACCTTGCTGGTGGTGTGGGGCCTTTTCTGGTCGTACACCTCAATGAACCTGATACTGCCGATTTTTAACGTCAACCACCAGTTCGACTACGCCGACAAAGTGGACCTTTTCGGGGCCCTCAAGAACCCGCTGAACGCGCTTCAACTGCTGTTCACCCCCGATGAAAAAGCCCAAAGCCTCTGGCTTCTGCTCATGGTGGGCGCCTTCCTGTGGGTGGTCAGCCCCCTGGCGGCCGTGGCGCTGCCCACCATCGCCTGGCGGATGCTTTCAAGTAACTCGTCGTACTGGCTGAGCACCTGGCACTACTCGCTGGTACTTATGCCGATCGTATTCATGGCGCTGCTGGACGTGCTGGTGCGGGTGCACGAGCACCGTCGCCGGGTTGCCGCCTCGGCACACGATAAAGCCGCTGCGGATCAGAACACCGCCTACCAGAAGCCTGAGCAGCAGAACACGGCGGGGAGCGACTGGGCGAAACCATACCGAAACGCCACGCAGGCAATTATCCTCAAAACCCCGCTGTGGCTGGTGCCTCTTCTGGCTCTGGTGTTCACTGTCGCACCGATTCTTACCGCCCAGCCCACCCAGCCGCTGGCGCAGCTGACCGACCCGGTGTTCACCACCACCGATCAAACCAGTACCGAGGTGAACAAGCGCCGTGCCGTTGATGCGGTGCCCATCGGCGCGAGCGTGGCCACCGACCTGTCGATTATTACCGAGCTGATTCCCGGGCGCACTGTCTACTGGATTGGGCATCACGGTGAACCGGCCCCCGACTATGTGGTGATTGACCGCGCCGGTACCGCCTGGGGCGGTAAGCCCCCGACCAATGCGGCGCAGTACGCCGCCGACCGGTACGGGCACCCCTATGAGGTAGCTGAACGTGTGGGCACCATCGATATTGTGCGCCGCACCGACAAATAGCCTCCGTAAAATCCATGAGCCCTGCCTCTGATGCGCCCCACCGCCTGCTTCGGCAGCCGGTGGGGTGCACCTGTATCAGCTAACACTTGCCCCCATACCTGTCGCTGCGGTGTGGGCCAGCGTGAGGCGGAGTAAGCGAAAGTAATGTGCAGGCTAACCCCAACCGGTTCCCGGGTGCGGTACACTAGATGACGTACGGGTACCCCAAGAGGTCTTGTGCGCCCAAAAAGAGCCGGTTCGCCAGCTCGCACGGGAGGGCGCCGCACTCCGAATCAATTCTTCACCGCCCACCGGCGGACGCCACGTTTTCACCGTGCGTGGCGATGTTGCGTGTTTACGAGAAATTCAAGGCCTGAAAATCCCAGCAGCAACCATCCCATCGCACCACCGCATAGGCAATCCGCTCTGCGCGCCACGGCCCCGTCGGGCGGTGCAAGATGGGAGTACGTTTTCCGCAGGGACACGTGGAACAGGGGAACCCCGCCCGGTGCCGAAAAGCGCGCACCGTACGAACCCCTAAAACAATTGAGGAAAAATTGACTGAGAATATCTCTGCCGAGCAGGCAGACAACGCAACGTATACTGCCGATACCTCCGCCGCTGAACAGGAAACTGCGGCGCATACTGAGACTACGCAGGCCACCACGGAACAGAACGACGCCGCGCACCCCGAACAGGGAACCAGTGAAGAAACCCACGCCGCCGCGGCAGCTACAGCCCCCGAAACCACCGCAGAAAAAGGCGAGGAGAACGGCATTAAATTCACCGACCTGGGGCTAGACCCCCGAGTGCTCTCCGCACTCGAAGAAGTCGGCTACGAGAAACCTTCCCCCATCCAGGAACAGACCATCCCGCTGCTGCTGGACGGCAACGATGTGGTGGGCCTGGCACAAACCGGTACCGGCAAAACCGCAGCCTTTGCGCTGCCCGCACTCTCCCGCATGGCAGAACTCGCCGACATTAACGGCGTCTCCCGAGACACCCAGGTGCTCGTACTCGCCCCCACCCGCGAGCTCGCCCTGCAGGTTGCCGAGGCCTTCTCCTCCTACGCAACCCACATGGAAGACTTCACCGTGCTTCCCATCTACGGCGGCTCACCCTACGGGCCCCAGCTTGCCGGGCTGCGCCGCGGCGCACAGGTAGTCGTCGGCACCCCCGGGCGCGTGATCGACCACCTCAACAAAGGCTCGCTCGACCTCTCAAACCTGCAGTACCTGGTACTGGATGAGGCCGACGAAATGCTGCGCATGGGCTTCGCCGAAGACGTAGAAACCATTCTCGAAGGCACCCCGGACGCCAAACAGGTGGCGCTCTTCTCAGCCACCATGCCCACCTCGATCCGCAAAATCGCCCAGCAATACCTCAACGACCCCACCGAGGTGCGCGTCAAAACCAAGACCACCACCGGGGCGAACATCCGCCAGCGCTACATGCAGGTCACCCACTCCCACAAACTTGACGCCATGACCCGCGTGCTCGAAGTCGAAAACTACGACGGCATTATCGTCTTCGTACGCACCAAAAAAGAAACCGAAGAAGTCGCCGACAAGCTCAAGGCACGCGGCTTCCAAGCCGCAGCCATTAACGGCGACATCCCCCAGCAGCTGCGTGAACGCACCGTTGATGCGCTGCGCGACGGGCGCATCGACATTCTCGTAGCGACCGACGTTGCCGCCCGCGGGCTGGATGTTGAACGTATCTCCCTCGTGGTGAACTACGACATTCCGCACGACACCGAATCCTACGTGCACCGCATCGGGCGTACCGGCCGTGCCGGGCGTGACGGCGAAGCGATCCTCTTCGTCACCCCGCGCGAGAGGTACATGCTGCGGCAGATTGAAAAAGCAACCCGCCAAAAGGTTGAGCCGATGCGCATGCCCACCGCCCAAGACGTGAACGCGAACCGCAAACAGCGCTTCGCCGAGCAGATCACCACCACCATCGAAACCGAAGATTTGGACTTCTTCCGCCAGATCATTCAAGACTACGAGAACGAGCACGACATTACCGCCGAAGACATTGCGGCGGCACTGGCTGTTATCGCACAGCAGGGGCGGGCCTTCTTCCTCGACGAAGACGAGGATATTGCGCACGCCTCCCGCCCCTTCGCCGACGACGGAGACCGCCCCCGCAAGAACAAGGGCAAGAAACAGTTCAATAACGAGGGCATGGTCGACTACAAGCTGAATGTGGGCCGCTCCGCACGGGTGAGCGCCTCCGCGATTGTGGGTGCGCTCGCAAACGAGGGCGGCATTAAGGGCTCACAGATCGGTTCGATCGATATTCGCCAGCACTTCACAATTGTGGGGCTGCCGCAGGATCTGCCGCGTGATTTCTTTGAGCGTCTGCGCGACACCAAAATCGCCGGTGAGTTCATTAATATCCGCAAGGATAACGGCCCCAGGGGAGGCGGCTCCCGTGGCGGGCGCGGCGGTTTCCGCAATGACCGTGGCGGGTATGAGCGCCGCGGCGGTGGTTACCGTGAGGGCCGCAACAGCCGGGATGACCGTCGTGGCGGCTGCGGCGGGTACAAGGGCGGCGGGCACGGCGGCAAACGCTACTAGCCTGCTGCTGATGCCCCACCCGGCGTAGCGGCTCAGTGCAGCGGCTCGGCGGCGGCCCGCCTCCTTCAACGTGGAGGCGGGAGCACGCGCCGGGGTGGGGTATCCGACCCCCGCACACGTGGCGCAGAACACTCACCCTGCATTTGTCAAAAAGATGAACCGTGCCGTAAACTTTTATCTGTTGCCCCGATAGCTCAGTGGTAGAGCGCCATCTTGGTAAGATGGAGGTCCCGGGATCGATTCCCGGTCGGGGCTCTCGCATTGACCTGCAAGGTTAATGTTCTGGCGGTGTAGCTCAGCTGGTTAGAGCGCACGACTCATAATCGTGAGGTCGACGGATCGAGCCCGTCCACCGCTACGCCCCGATAGCTCAGTGGTAGAGCGCCATCTTGGTAAGATGGAGGTCCCGGGATCGATTCCCGGTCGGGGCTCAGCTAAGCCTGTCTCTTCGGAGGCAGGCTTTTGTTGTGTCTGCTGGCTCTTCACTGCAAAGTGCATGTGTGCCGAAGCGCCAGGGGTGGAGGCGGTCTAGACAGCGCCGCGCATGCCCGTCCTTCAGCCGTGGGGCGGCCTCAGTCATTTTAATGTGCGTGCGGTGCGCCTAGACCGCCTCCAACAGCCCTGATAGCCCGCCGGAACATCGTGTTCCGGCGAGATATTAGGGTTTTCCGTTACTCAGCTTTCTGGAAAATTGGTAGCTGTGAAAGCAGCTCATAGCTTCGGATACGGTCCTCAAACTCCCACGGTGCGCTCATCACAATCACCTCATTCGCGCCGGTGCGCTCCACCAAGTTAGTGAGCTGCCGCTGCGCAGTATCAGCGGATCCAACGATCGCCTCGGCGAGCATAGAATCGACGCGCTGCTTCTCAATAGGGCTCCACAGCTCATCCATAGTCTCAACCGGCGGGGCGTAAAGCGTGCGGCCGCGAATAACACCCAAAAAATGCTGCTGCATGGTGGTGAAAAGCCGCCGGGCCTGCTCATCGGTATCGGCGAGCATCGCGGCCGCACCCACTATCACATACGGTTCAGACAGCACACGCGACGGCGTGAAATTAGTGCGGTACAGGTTAATAGCCTCAGCCAGCGCTGCGGGCGCAAAATGGGAGGCAAACGCAAACGGCAGCCCCAACTGCGCCGCCAACGACGCCCCAAACGTAGACGAGCCCAGAATGTACAGGGGCACGTTCGAGCCCTGCCCGGGGATCGCATGCACCCGCCGCATGGGGGAGGGGCTGCCCAAATACCCCATGATCTCCTGCACCTCCGCCGGGAAATGAGCCGCCGCTGAATCATCCCGCCGCAGCGCCTGGGCGGTCATCGGGTCGGTGCCGGGTGCGCGGCCCAACCCCAAATCAATACGCCCAGGGTGGAACGCCTCAAGGGTACCAAACTGTTCTGCTACCACATACGGGGCGTGATTGGGGAGCATAATACCGCCCGACCCCACCCGGATACGCTCGGTCGCGGCGGCGATTTCAGCCATCACCACGACCGTCGCCGAAGAAAGCAGCGAACCAGCATTATGATGCTCGGCCACCCAGTACCGGCTGAACCCGAACCGTTCCACAGCCTGCGCCGCCTCAAGGGTGTAGCGCATGGTCTGGGTGTGCGAGCGGTCTTTGCGGGTGGGCATAAGATCCAGCACCGAGAACGGAATCTGCTGGTTAGTCATTGTGTCACTCCTTCACTGTGACGGTTAATGTACCTTCTTAGGCTACTCCCGCTTCGCGCGCGGCAACAGGAGGTTCGCCGTGGGCGGTTCCCACAGCCGTGAAAATGACGGGTGCCCCCGCCGCACTTGCGCCCCCACGTTGCGGCCAACCCGATAGACTGGTGGGTATGAGTATTAACCCTGACATTGTGGGCCGCGTGTACCCCGCCGAGGGCACCTACGCCGTTGGCCGCGAGAAGATCCGCGAATTTGCCCGCGCCGTACACGCCGAAAACCCTCTGCATCATGACGTTGAGGCGGCACGCGCCGCAGGATACGCAGACCTGATCGCCCCGCCCACCTTCGCTATCATCCTGTCCCAAGCAGCCGATGCCGCTCTGATTGGTGATAAATCTGCGGGCATCGATTTCTCCCGCGTAGTGCACGCCGACCAGCGCTTTACGCATCACCGTCCCATCGTGGCGGGGGACGAACTGCGCACCGAAGTTCATGTGGATTCCGTGCGTGTGATGGGTGCGGGCGCCATGCTCACCACCCGCGAAGAAATCACCGATGCTGACGGTAAACCCGTCACCACCTGTATCTCATCCCTGCTGGTACGTGCCGATGAGGAGGGCGAATAATGTCCGTAAACTTTGCAGAACTCGAAAAGGGGCAGGAGATCGGTTCCCGAACCGTCGAGATTTCGCGTGCATCACTGGTGCGGTATGCGGGCGCATCCGGCGACTTCAACCCGATTCACTGGAACGAGCGTTTTGCCCAGTCCGTGGGGCTTTCCGGCGTGATTGCGCACGGTATGCTCACGATGGGCACCGCCGTGCAGCTGGTGAGCGACTGGGCGGGCGATCCGGGCGCAATCGTGGACTACCAGACCCGCTTCACCAAACCTGTACCGGTGCCGGATGCGCCCGGTGACAACAACCCGGACACCCCCACGAATGCGCTGACTATCACCGGCAAGGTAGGCGCCGTGGATGAGGATGCGCGCACGGCTCGCATCGACCTCACCGTTACCGCTGACGACGGTGAAGGCACCCAGCAGAAGGTTCTGATGAAGACTCAGGCCGTGGTGAAATTTGCCTAGCCCGCGCTTGCAGTCGATACTCTGTGTGATTGTGCGTTGTTGAGTTATGGCAGGCCCGCTCCGACTACGGGGCGGGCCTGCCATAAGGTTTAGCTGACCCTAACGGAATAAAACGTGACAGACCGGTATTCTTAAAGACATGACTGAAAAGCTGCTGAGTGAGATCACCACCGCCCAAGTTGGCGGCCCTGCCCGCACATACATCCGCGCCACGACTGAAGCCGAGATTGTCGAGGCCGTTTCTTCCGCCGATGCCGCCAACGAACCCGTGCTGATCGTGGGCGGCGGCTCAAACCTGCTGGTTTCCGATGCCGGGTTTGACGGTACCGTTGTGCATATTGCATCCACCGGGGTTGAGGAGCTGCCCATTCCCGCATGTGGTGGCGCGAATGTGCGCGTGCAGGCGGGTACCGTGTGGGATGATTTCGTGCAGCTGAGCATTGAAAAAGAATGGTCCGGCCCGGCGGCGCTATCGGGTATTCCCGGGACCGTGGGCGCAACCCCCGTGCAGAATGTGGGCGCCTACGGGGTGGAGGTCGGCGAGTTCATCGCGTCCGTACGCACCTGGGACCGCCAGATTAACCAGTTTAAGACCTTCGCAAACGCCGATCTGCGTTTCGGCTACCGCGATTCAATCCTGAAACAAAACATGGTGAACGGCTCGCCGCGCTATGTGGTGCTGACCGTGGACTTCCAGTTCACGCTCGGCAGCCTGTCTTCACCCATTAAATACGGCGAGCTGGCGAAGAGCCTGGGCGTGCAGGTGGGGGAGCGCGCCGAATCCGCACTGGTGCGGGATAAGGTGCTGGCGCTGCGTGCCTCCAAGGGGATGGTGCTGGATGCCTTAGACCGCGATACCTTCTCGACCGGTTCGTTCTTCACGAACCCGATTGTGCCAGTGTCTGCACTGGGCTCTTTGCCTGAGGATGCGCCGCGCTTCCCGGTGGTAAAGCGCACCGGAGTGTTCGGAACCGAGCAGCAGGAAAGCGAGGAGTATGTGAAGCTCTCCGCCGCCTGGCTGATTCAGCACGCCGGGTTCGAGAAAGGCTTCGGGCTCGAAGGCGATGCGCGCGAGATTGCGGGCGGCCGCGCCTCGCTCTCGACCAAGCATACGCTGGCGATTACGAACCGTGGGGATGCCACCGCTGAGGATATTTTCGCGATCGCCCGTGCCGTGCGTGCCGGTGTTGCCGAGAAATTCGGGGTTGAGCTGGTACCCGAACCGGTCGTGGTGAACGGGAAGATTTAGGACTCTTCAGCTTCTTATTCCCTGCGATTCCCGCGGACAGATAAGGATTTTGACGAAAAGATAGCGGATTGTTATCTGCTCGTCAAAATACTATCTGCTCGTGGTTTAGCGGGGGCGGCGTTAATCCAGCAGGTCTAGAATCTTGTTGCAGGTTTTGGCGTTGCGCAGAGTCAGCTGGTTCGCGAAGGCTTTCTTCGACATGAACTTTCCGTACTGAGCCTTCTTATAATCGGGTGTGCTGTAGTTGCCGAAGTAGACGGCGCAGGTTCCTATGTGAAGCACTTCGTCGGGAACATCCAGTGTTTCGAGCTCGGCGGCGAGCGCATCGCGATCAGCATCAGTGGTGAAAAACATGGCGTCCAGGCGCGGCATGTCCTCGTTCCACCACTCGGGCAGGTTGTGCGCATCCTTGCGGTATTCGTCAGCGGTGAGAAGCGAGAAAGGAATCTCAAAATCGTAATGCTCCGCCAGCAGCTCGGTAATCTCCTGTGCCACGGTGGTTTTATCCCGCGAACTCACAAACAGCAGGTTTCCTGAGTTGATATAGCTTGTGACGTTCTCGTACCCCAGCGCAGCCAGCCGCTTTTTCAGCTCGGGCATCGACACCTTGCGCAGCTTCCCCAGGTTCACGCTCCTGAGCAAAAGAATGTACTGCATGGGCTTAAACCCTTTCTAACGATGAATGGTAAAAATCTGGGTCAAGTTCTCGGCGCAGACTTTGCTGCCCGCATTTACGGCTCAGGATTGTCAGAAACAGCACCTGAAGCCCTGTAAAACCACGGCACCGCTGCATCGTCTTCATTCTCCTGTGGGGGTACGCCGGAGGCAACCGGAAGATGCGGAATCAGCAGATCCACCTCGTCGCGGCGCAGAATCTCGGGGTCGGTTACCGCAGGCACGAACCCGGGCACCCGATCCCAGCTCCAGTAGTAGAATTTCTCGGGTGAGCTCCACGCGATCGTGCTGAACCCGCCCCTGGAATCCTCATCAAACTGATCTTTGACCCGCGCCTCATACAGGTACGGTGCCCGCTGACCGGTTGTCGGGTCCACCCCGTACCAGATACGTGTGATGAGCGCCCGCAGCATGGCTTCACCCGTATTGACGTGCACCGACGAGACCTGGCCGTAATCATCGTAGAGAACCTTGCCTTCGCCCGGGGCAAGTACGGGCGGCTCGGTTCCCAGAGAATCCACAATATGCCCCACCAGCGCCTCAATATAGGAGCCGCGCCCGGGGACCTCATCGCGAAGCTCCCAGACCAGGTTTCCTTCCGCCTCTAGGGTCGCGACGGCGCACACCTCCCAGTCGGTGGCACGCCACGGGGTCAGATGCTCCGCCACAAACACCAAACGGTTATTCCAACGGCGCATGACGAGCGTAAAATCTACGCCAAACCAGGGCCGCGCATGATTCAAGTTAGGCATAATCCCCGAGATAGGCATTAGCTCGGCGTAGGTATCGTGGTCGCCCTTCATAGAATCCCAATCGGGTTCGCAGGCGTCCAGATACATTCTGAAGGGGGCGCTTTGCGGGCTTTGAATTAAAAACTCCCCGGAAACGAGCCTCTGCCACGGATACTGGGTGTCACGAATATCCTCACCCTGCTGAACCGTCATAGGCCAGTGCGTAAAGACCGCACCATACTCTGAGGCGGGCGGGTAGGAACGGGTGGCTTGCCGGTAGGGCGCTGTCGGCAGATGGGGGAGTATGCGGCGCACATACTCGGGAATATCCTCGCCCGTGTCCGGGGGATAGATGAGGGGATCGGTATGTTCGAATGTGTAGCGCGCATCCTCGGTCGGAACGCTCCACGCCAGCTGCGCCGGAGGGTGGCAGTAGCTCAAAACCGTTGCCCGGTAGTCGGTCGTCACGTCAAGGTATGTTCGAGAACTGTAGTCGGTAACGTACGCCAGCCGAGTAATATTGTCACCCTGGCGCATATGGTATGAATAACACTTGTCTTCGTTCAGGTCTAGGAACTCACCGTCCTCAAGCGCCGTATGCTCAACGCTGAGGCTGCGGTACAGTGCCATGAAGACCGCCTCAATATAGACCGAACGCTGCGGGTCATCATCGTGCTGCTCCCAGTGAAAAGCGAAATTACGATCCACCCGGGCGCGCGCGTACGTGCGGTCAGAGGGCTCTTGCCAGGCCAGAAAAACGTGCGCCGTGAAGTAAAGATAATCCTCATCAGCTTTGAAACTAAACGTGATATTGCCTGAGAAATACGTGTACCGATGCACCAGATCGCCCCTAAACCGATGCGGGTTTTCGGGATCGAAAGGGTAAGGGTTCAGCTCCGCCATCAGGTGAAATTCCGAACCAATATAGTGCAGCACCCCGGGTCCCAGATACTCAGCAGGATGCCTGCCTGCGACCGGTTCACCGTTCTCAAGCGGTGCGGGCGTGTGGGCAATTGGCCAGGGAATATATGTGACTGCGGGGGTTTCTGCCATGCCGCTCCTTGAGGTTGATGTCTAGACCGTTTTATCTCATTTGAGATACGCACTGAGCCCCACCCTGTACACATTAATGAGGCGGCAACACGCGATGTTTAGCCATCATAACGTATCGGCACCTGGAAATACGTCAACGCCTCATAGTGTGTGCCTGCGGCGTGCCCCGCGGCTTATGCACCCTCCCCTTGTCTTCTGTAACTCCACGAGCACCTGATAAACAAATGAGAAAGCCGAGAAGGTGAGAGATTCCCACCTTCTCGGCACACTATGTTTCACATCATTCCTGTGTTGAAGGTTTTAGCAGCTAGAGCGATTTCCCGCGCTTTTCGGGCAGCGCGAAGGTAGTAACCGCCGCCAGAAGGAACGCCGCCGCGAAAACAGCGAACAGTACTCCGGTGCCGCCGAAAGAGATGAGCGGCGGAACGATAAGCGGCGCCAGAATTGATGCGATGCGCCCCAGACCGGCCGCCGTGCCGGTGCCGGTTCCGCGCAGTCGGGTGGGGAATACTTCCGGGCTGATGGCGTAGAGCGCGCCCCATGCGCCCAGGTTGAAGAACGAGAGGAAGCACCCGCTGAGGATAATGTAGAAATCCGAATGTGAGAGGCCGTAGCATACTGCCGCGCCTGCTGAACCAGCCAAAAATACGGCGAGGGTGGCGCGGCGCCCCCACTTCTCAATCAGGTAGGCGGCCACCGCATAGCCGGGCAGCTGCGCCAGGGTCATGATCAGGGTGAACGCGAAGGACTTTACCAGGCTGAACCCTTGCGCGCTCAGCAGTGAGGGTATCCAGATAAACGCCCCGTAGTACGAGAGGTTGATGCAGAACCATACGGTACACAGCGCCAGCGTGCGTTTACGCAGCGGAGCGGACCAGATGGAGGTTGCCTCCTGGGTGCCGTAGGCAGGAGCCTCAGGTGCATTGTCGCTGGCGGTTTCATTCGCGTGAGTTTGTGTGCTGAGGGCTGCGGAGCTCTCAAATTCGGCAACTACGCGTTCTGCCTCGTCAGTGCGCCCTTTCGACTCTAAGAACCGCACGGATTCGGGTGTTCCCCAGCGAATAATCAGCGAATACAGTGCTGGAATCACGCCGATAGCAAGCGCCCACCGCCAGCCGTTTGGGTTCGGCACAACAAAGGTGCCGATAAGCGCCGCAAGAATCCATCCGAGCGCCCAAAACGCCTCTAAAATAACGACCACGCGCCCGCGAATAGCGCGCGGCGAAAATTCCGACATCAGCGTGGATGCGACCGGCAGCTCAGCCCCGAGCCCCAGCCCCACAATAAACCGGAAAACCATCAAAACGGCCAGTGAACCGGCGAGTGCGGATGCACCCGTCGCCAAACCGTAGATGAGCAGCGTTGCGGCGAAAATGTAGCGTCGTCCAAAACGGTCGGCGAGAAGCCCGCCGACGGTGGCGCCCAGAGCCATACCCAAAAAGCCGATGGAGCCTAACCAGCTTGTTTCGGTGGGGGAGAGCGACCACTGTTTGGTCAGTGCCGCCATGATGAAGGAGATCAGCCCAACATCCATGGCGTCGAGCGCCCAGCCGATACCGGTGACGCCCAAGAGCTTGGTATGTTTGCGGGTGAAGGGCAGGGATTCGAGACGTTGTGAGAGGTTACGTGTGGCGGGGGATTCTGCTGTTGCAGCGGTTTTCATGGTGGATACCTTTGGTGCGATATTTTCTTCGTATCTCAGCATACACCAGGTTAGGGTGTTTATGACTCAAACATAGTGTGTGAAGGTAAGCACCCTCCCAATTTACGGGGTAAAAACCGTCAATAGTGAAGAAATATTACGCCCAGCCCAGACTAGAAAACTGCGCGTCTAAGCACCCTCCACAACGGGCAGGCGCTTTACCGCATAATTCACCGGGGCAGGAATACTCTTGCCGCGCAGAGGGTTATCGCCGTCATCGTCGGCACCCTCCCAGAACACTACACGACGCGGGCCGCTCCACACTACGCTCCCACTGGGCACCCCGCGCCCCACCACCTTGGCAAAATACGATGCGGCCTGCGTGAGGGGATGGTGCGGCACGAATTCCACATTCACAAAACGCACCACCACACCACCGGCTACCGTATGGTACGAGGCCCCAACAATAGGCTCAACGCGCTCAATGGTGCCCGTCACCTCCATCATTTCGCCCTCACTCAGATGCGGCGGGGTCACCCCCAGGCTGGTGCGCACCGCATCCAGTATGGCGGCCATGAATTCCATAAACTCCGGGTCGTCGCTGCGGATTTCCCACACCACTTTGAGGGTGGGCTCGATTCGGCCCCGCACGTAGCATACCCGGTCGTCGCCGGTGTCGCTGACAGCCGCAATATACAGGTTCTCGGAGTCGGCGGAGTACTCAAAGAATAGTTCCTGGTCCTCAAAATCGTAGGCGCCCTCATTTGAGAACCCCCGAAAATTCTTAGGGTTCAGCGGGTTATACGCGGGAGGGTTAAAGAAGAAATAGTCTACGAATTCATAATCCACCTCGACGGTGCCGCCGCCCTTAATGGGGTCTTCATCGGTTAGCGCCCGGTCAATCGTGAAAATCCCGGGGAACAGCCGTGAGGCCGGGTGTACACCGGCGTTTGAGGAAGCGGCTAGGGGCCACGGAACGTACATTATGGTGTAGGAATACTCGCTCACGGGTGATCCTTTACGAGGTGACAGACACTGTGTTTGTAACTGGCGTCTTGGGCAGGTGGTTGGTGTGCCGCGGCACCCTGTGCCGCTGACTTTAGCATCTATAGTAACCCTATACTATATGCGCGGGCAGAGGATATTTGTCCCAACGGGGAGAAAATATCCTCTGCCCGAACCGATACCCTCTGCTGGCGCTATAGGCGCAGCTACCCCACACGCTGCCTGCGGATCGATGAATCAGGCAGATGCCGCAGAATGGGCTGCACATGCCACTCCGGAATATCGCTGCCGGTGAGCGGAGTATCAAACAGGGGGTTCATGCCGTACGGCCAGCACCGGGCGTCCTGCTCGGCGGCGTGCCACGCCAGGGCCGTATCCTCCTCAAAGTAGCTCAGCACCCGCCCATAGTACCCGGCTTTTGCGTTGCGGGTCTGGCTGTTGGAGTATTCGGTAATGTTAATGACTCGAATAATATCGTTACCTTCCCGCAGGTGATACGAGGACGCCTCACCGTCGGGGGAGCGCACAGCCACACACTGTCCGTCGGCTATGGTGCGGGCGGGGTGGCGCATACTTTTATGCAGGGCGCCGATGACGGCCTCGGTGTAGTCCCGGCGGCGCGGGTTCTCATCCCGCTGCTCCCAGTGCAGGTTAAGCTGCGCATCAATACTGGCTAGGGCGAAGCGGCTCACGGCCGGGTCGTCCCAGTGCAGGCGGCTTCGGGCACGGATCATGAGTTCGCCGCCTCTTGCAAAGTATTTGAACTCAATGTCGGGTGCCCACTGGTCAGCGTCGGGGCTGTGCAGGTACCCCACGAAGTCAGCATCGTGATTGGGTGTGAATATGGGCGGCACCAGGTACAGTTCGTGGGTGGGGTCGCTGATTCTTGTGTGTGCGATGCGCAGCACGCCAGGCTGCAGGTACTCCGCCGGATGCGCCCCGGGTTCGGGGGCGGTGTAGAAGACTTTATATTCGTCGGTGACTGGCCAAGGTGTGAATTGTATGGTGTACGGGAAGCTATTCACATGTGTTCCTATAACGGGTTATTTATCGGTGTGGTGATTGGTGTCATGCCCTAAATAGTTATGCATATATGATAGCTTAGAGCGGCCCGTTTTTCTGCCATATTCCTGAATAATTTTAGAGTATTTTTACGTATATATCTTTAAACCTGTCGAATTATTTGAGAGTAATCATTAATCCTCTACGGTATATATCGCTCCCTTAAAGTATAAAAATACAAATTGTGTATAGGAACGTGTGTTGCTGGCCGTGCATTACGGCCCGCAGCACACGGCTCAACGCAGTGGTTTATGCGTCTTGTACCAGCGGCAGGTGCGCAATGAGCTGCCGAATATGCTCCGGAAGGTCCTCACCCGTCAGCGGAGGAAAAGCCGCCGGGCTCAATTTCTCCGGCCAGTAGCGGGCATCCTCGCCGGTGCTCCACGCCAGATATTCCGGTTCCGCGGTGTTAAAAAACTGTGCCACATACACTGGGTCCGGCGCACCAATACCAATCGGGTGCTCACAGGCCACAAGCCGAAGCATCTGCGGCTTCTCAACACGCGTGCAGCCGCCTTCGCTGAACCTATCGGCCACCAGGGTAGTGGCGTAGTGCAGCGAGCCTACGGGGCCACCCCAGTCGTACTCAGAATCCTCCACCAGGTGTGCCTCACCCTCAGCAAGCTCAACCGGGGTCAGTGACAGGCTCTCCACCAGTGCACCCAGCACGTTCTCAAGGTAGCGGCGGCGATACGGGTTCGTATCATGTACCTCCCACACCGGGGTCATATCCTCACCGATACGCACCTGGGCAAGAAGGTTGGCTTTAGCCCATTCTTCATAGTCGGGGCCCTCTTGCGGGGACCAGAAATAATTATCCTGTTCAACGGTCAGAAGCAGCTCAGTTTCGGTAATATCCATCCCAAAAATGAGCCCATCGTCGGCGGCCTGCGAGAACGGAAATACCGACAGGTACCCCGCACGGTACGGGAAGCCCCACCGGTTGCCATTCTCAAACATTTCCGGGGTGAGCCCTTCCCAAACCACCTGGTAACGCAAGATGCAACCCTTCTCGCCGTTTTCCACCCCTTCCTCCCAGGCGTAGGGAATGTGTAGCTCCCCGGGGATAAGGCGCGCCGCCGGATGCTTAAACTGCTGCTGCCGCTGAATCCACCCGGCGGGCACGGGCCAGGGGATGAACTCGGTCAGAAAAAGGTCGTCGGTCATGCTCTGTTTATTCCTTTCATATAGCGTTATAACGCATGATTAGCTGGCTGTATTGTATATGTTCTCAGGGTGCAGAATTCCGCTAATGCGCAGAATCCTTAGGCGGCTACTCGCTGCCCGCTGGCGGCAGGTGCGCACTCAGTGCCCGCACGGGGGCGGGAATCTCATCGCCGGTCAGCGGCGGGAAATACGCCTGATGCCCCGGTGCCTTCCAGTACCGGACACCATAGGAACCGGTACCCCACACGAGCACACCCGTCCCGTCGGCGGTTTGTACCTGCGCCTGGTATAGCTGCACATCACCGTCCACCCAGCCAGCCCCCACCATAAATGCGCGCACCATCACCCCGTCATGGCAATAATGGTAGGTGCCGAACTCCTCAGCCACATCGAACCTATGCGGCAGGTGCAGGCACTCTCCCTCAGGGACTATTGGCGGCACCGTGCCGGGGATGGTGCGCATCACCTCGAACACGGCCTCAACCAGTTCGGCTCGGCCCGGAACCGTGTCCCGCACCTCCCAGGTGAGGTTCAGTGACGAATCAAGGCGTGCCACCGCTATCTCTTCCACTCCGCGCGGAGACCATACGGTATCAGCGGCACTTGCCACCAGTAGTAGGTCCCCACACAGCGCAGCCTGCCGAAAATAGAAAGCGAGACCTCCTGCGGGGTCCTCAGGAAGCTCGGGCGGGAGCTGGAAGAAACAGCCAGGCACCGGGGTGTGGGCATCATCGACGGCCATATACAGGCTCAGGTTTTCAGGTTTACCGTCTGCACGTTCCACGCTCAGCTCGCCGGGCACCAGGTGTCCCCACAGATCCGGTGCCGCGCTCATGCGCTCTGCCTGCGCAGCAGCCACCGGCCACGGCGTGAACGTCACCCTGTAGTCTGTGACCTGCGGCGGCTGCGGAGACGCGCAAGCGATCGGTGCAGGCGGCAGGTACGGCAGGATTTCCCGCACAAACTCGGGAATCTGCTCCCCAGTCAGCGGAGCATCAAAGAGAGGGTTCATGGTATCTGACCAGTAGCGGGCGTCCTCAGCCGCCACCTGCCACACCAGGCCCCCATGATCGGGCAGTACTTGCGCGCAGTACTCCGTCACCGTGCGACGCTCGGGGTTGCCGTAGCGCTGGTCCACCTCAAGAACACGGGTAATCTGCCCGGGCGCAGCAGCCGAATGCAGATGGTATGAAGTGAACCCGTCGGGGGAGCTCACCCTAGCGTATTCACCGGGGCCAAGGAGGTGCGGGGCGGTGAGCATCCCCTGATGTATGGCTGTCACGGCTGCCTCAATGCAGGCCATGCGCTCTGTATTCGTGTCGCGTTTAGTCCATGTGAGCTTCAGGGCGTGGTCTATGGCGGCGGTTGCATAATGCGTTTCTTGCTCCCACAGGGAGGAACCACACACGCGAACCAGCAGCTGGTTCTCATCGGCCGTGAAATGGAAGCACATGCCCTGCGGTTCGGGTTCATCCGGCAGGATGATTGGTGTGGCCTCAGCGCTGAAACTATGCGGGTGTTCCGGGGTGAACGCGGGCGGCACCAGGAATAAACTGTGCGCGCTGCCGCCTGCTGTGAGGGTGAGCAGCCCGGGCTTCAAATGTTGAACCGGATGCGCACCCAGCGACGGTGTGCCCTCACTGTTTCTTTGCGGGCCAGCCACAGGCCAAGAGGTGAAATATACGGAAGGAGAAGAGGCCACGGTTACTGTTCACCCGTTCCATGCTCGGTGAGGGACGCACCCGGGGCGGCTGGCAGGTACGGCAGAATCGCCTGCACCTTCTGGGGCAGCGCATCGCCGCTGAGCGGGGCCTCATAAAGTATAAGATCAGGCACGAACGTGTAGCGCGCATCCTCGGGGGTGCTCCAGGTGAGCACACCAACATGCCCGCTGTGGTCCATAATGGTGGCCGCATACCCGCCGGTGATCCATCTGCCCTCGGGCTCTTCAACATCCCAGCTGTCGGTAATGAACAGGCGCGTAATGCTGCTGTTCACACACAGATGGATCTCCACCAGCTCCTGCTCACCTGTGCTGAGGGTCCGCTCCCTATGGAAATGGTGACCTTCGGCAAGCACCACCGGGGTCACATGGAAGCTGGAATACACGCTCTCGAAAATTGCCTCAATCAGTCGGGCACGCTCGGGCAGCCTATCACGTACCGTCCAGGTGAACTCAAGGTCGGGGCCGATAGCGGCCTCAGCGATCACGCCCTCCTCATCGTAAGCATATGGCTCCCACATGAGGTTACTCACCGCCTGAAGGCGCATCCCCTCACGGCGCATATCGAACATGATAGTGAAGCTGCTGGTGATACGGGCCGTGGTGGGATCGGTGGTGAAATCCACTCGATAGTCGCTGTATTGGGTCGGCTCAACTTGGTTATCCCAGTTCAGAAAAAGCCATGACTGTTCACCATTGGAACAGCTAATGTGGAATTCGCCCGGTATGATGCGTTCCCACGGCTTCTGAGAGGCGCGGATACGTTCGGCGTGATACACCGTGATAGGCCAAGGCGTAAAAGTCACAGTATAGGTGCGGTCGGTCATAGTTCCCTCGGGTCGTGCTGTGCCCGCGAAAGACTCGTGGGGCTGTGCGGTTGGTTAAGAGTGCGGTATAGAGGATTGTGCGCTCGCCCGGCAGAGAGAGAAACGCATCATTGCGGGGCATGCCACCCCGGCGTCCCACGCCTCTTAGGATACCCTTTGCGACTGGGAAAACCCTTGGTGCTCCGCACGCAACGCAATCAGCAGTAAGGCGTGCTCAGTAAAGATAGGAACGGCAGCTTACCCCTGACGGGGCACCTTCGGCACAGCTGGCAGCTAGCTCTTGCTCTTGGGTGGGACACTCAGTGTGGGGCTGGCTTGCATACTGCGGTGTAGCGCCTCCGCTATGGCTTGGATAAACGCCATCCTGCGCGGGTTGTCGTCGCGCACATCCCACCACAGGGTCATATCCCGCCCAATATAGGCGATGGCGTACACCCCGTTGCGGTGCTCCTCCCAGAAAACGGTGTCACCTAACGCTATGATGGCCATATCGTCGTCGGTGGGGCTGTGCCATTCGATACTCACATCATGCGCCCACCGTTCGCCTTCGCCCAGTGAGTACAGCTTCCCGCTTCTGGCATGGGTACGGCACACTCCCGGTCTGTCGGGGCGGGGCATAGGGTCAAGGTACAGCTCATAACAGCCCCGCCCGGGCGTATGAACACTGATCACCCCGGGCTTAAGCCGGTCTGCCGGGTGCGCATCATCCCACGGGTATACGGCCAGTTCAGGGGGTACCGTCCACGCGGTGAATTCTGTGGTGAAACCGGTGTCGTAATCGGCTGTGTCCATAGTTTTCCTTCTAGCTGCGTGCCTGTGCGCTGCGTGAGTTTTGGTTTTCTGCGCTGAACATGCTGATAACGGGGTCGGGTTTTACCGGGTGCTGAACACGGCAGGATGTGGGCGGAACACGCCCGTGCGGTTTATATCATCAGCGAGGGTGATACTCACGGATCTGTAGACGCTCATTGCGTGGTTCCTTCCCGGAAGATGCGCGGCGCGTAACGGGGCAGTTTTTACCCCCGGAAGCGGTAAAACCAGCGGATGCGCCTTATTTTAGATGGTTTGTATACTACTACCTTGCGGGTGTTGGCGCGCCCAGAAAGGGTAACTTGTATTGCACATCACCATTTGTTCATAGGTTTAGCAGCCCGCACGCTCTCAGACAGCGAAAAAGGAAACCATGCCGCGGAAAAGCGAGTGAAGAAACAACACCCCTATTCCGGGTGCCGCTCGTCTATCCTGGAGCACGGCTGCTACGCCCCTTTCCTAGCGTACTCACAGGCGCCGGTGATAGTCTTACTTCAATGCCGTGTGCGCCGCCCGGCATACTCCCTCACTGCTGGAAAGAAGGTGACGCACCGTGAAAACCATCGAGGACGAAGTCAAAGAAAGCGAAACCAGCCGGTTCCACCGCTGGTTAGAGAAGAAAAAAGCCCGCATGCACGCCCACCCGGTGATGCGCCACCTGTACAAGCCGCTCGTGATCGGCGTGGGCGGCTTCTGCCTCATCGCGGGGCTGATCATGCTGGTGACCCCCGGCCCCGGCTGGCTGTTTATCTTTATTGGCCTGGGAATCTGGGGAACCGAGTTCGCGTGGGCGCATCACCTGAACCAGCGGCTCAAACGGCTGGTGCTGCGTATCTGGCACTGGTTCAAAGAACGGCACGCCGAACGTAAAGCCCGCAAAACAGAGGCCCGCAGGCAAGCATAACCCCAACCAACCCGAAGGCACGTTACCTAACATAACGTGCCTTTGCTGTGTGGCGGGAAAACTAGTTGAGCATGCTCTTGTGCCCGGTAAGGAAGAGCGCAGCTGGTGTGTGCGCGGCACAGTACATAACGTTTCATTGCCTGCGATCTGGGGGGCAAACTCAATATGAGTGGGCGCGGTACCGTTTACACGGCACCGCGCCCACGAATACTTTGAGAAGGCTACTTTAGAGCTTTCCGACCGCGATCTTGAGCATGCGGCGCACCGGCTCGGCGGCACCCCACAGCAGCTGGTCGCCCACCGTGAAAGCACTAATGTACTGCGGACCCATCGCCAACTTGCGGATACGCCCCACCGGAATATTCAGCGACCCGGAAGCGGCGACCGGAGTCAGCCCCTCCATCGTGGCGTCCTTAGTATTCGGCACCACCTGGGCCCACTGGTTATCTTCAGCGATAATGCGCTCAATCTCGGCAACCGGCAGGTCTTCGGTCAGCTTCATCGTAAGCGCCTGAGAATGCGAACGCATGGCCGCGATACGCACACACAAGCCGTCCATTATCACACGGTTATCGCCCTCAAGACCCAAAATTTTATTGGTCTCGGCATCAGACTTCCATTCCTCGCGGGACTGCCCATTGCCCAAGTCAGAGTCAATCCACGGGATCAGCGAACCGGAAAGCGGAACCCCGAACTGCGCGGTATCCAGCTCACCCGAACGCTGCTTAGCGAGCACCTTACGGTCAATCTCCAGGATCGCCGCTGCCGGATCGTTAAGCTCGGCAGACACCTCATTACCGAGGTCGCGGAACTGCCCCAGAACCTCGCGCATATGACGGGCGCCGCCTCCCGAAGCCGCCTGATAGGTCATCGAGGTGGTCCATTCCACCAGACCCTGTTTGAAGAGACCACCCAGCCCCATGAGGAGGCATGAGACAGTGCAGTTGCCGCCAATAAAATCTTTCACACCGGATTCGAGACCGCGGTCAATCACATCACGGTTAATGGGGTCGAGCACGATAATGGCATCATCGTTCATGCGCAGGGCAGAAGCGGCATCAATCCACAGCCCCTCCCAGCCGGACTCGCGCAGCTTCGGGTGAACCTCTTTCGTGTAGTCACCGCCCTGTGCGGTCACAATAATCTTATGCTGGCGAAGCTCATTCAGATCGTACGCATCCTTCAGCGTAGAAGGTTCAAGCGTGCCGTCGAAGGTGGGGGCTTCACCGCCCACATTGGAGGTTGTGAAGAAAACGGGAGAAATATCGTTGAAATCGTTCTCTTCAAGCATGCGCTTCATCAGCACGGAACCAACCATGCCGCGCCAACCTACAAAACCTACTGAGTCACCGGGATTAAAATTCATAATTTCTAGTCTACCCCGTGTACCACATATCGCGTGGAACAGCGTCATAACCCCTAGTCAGTATGGTAAATATGCCTGGAAAAGGTGAAGTGCGAGAAGCGTGATGAGCTGTGGCGTAAGACGTTGTGAGGGGAACGAATGTACCCCAGACAAACGGGACTACACTTTGCCGTTCGCACAGGCGAACGTTACTGTATGGAATTTCCGCGCCAGGTACATCAGAGGCGGGCTAGGGTCTGAAATGAATAGTACATGGGATTCTTCCCGCCCGAAGCATCCAACAGGTAGCCGCGTTCGCTCTTCTCCCAGGCGCTTTCACCCAGGGTGCGCCATCGCGCCGGTTCGCCCGCGGTCACGAATCCTTCTACCGCAAGTTCGGGGGCGTAGGTATCACCCGTAATCTCGTTACCTTCCTGGCAGTAGAAGAGGGTGCGTTCGATAATTTCGACGCGGCCAAAGGAAGGTAAGTCCTCGCGGGAAAGCGCCTCCGCATAGACGGAACCGCCGCCAAGGATCCAGGCAGTAACTCGCTGATGTGGTGAATCCGGGTGCTGGGTAGCGTTGGGTGTTAAAGGCGTGTTGCTCGCAAGGGTGAGAGCCGCATCCAGCGACGGAACCCAAAGCGCGCCATCGCGTTCAAGAGGCGTGGCTGAATCGCCCGTAATACTGCGGCTAATGACTATATTGGTGCGCTCGGGCAGCGGCCGAAAACGCGGTGGAAAAGACTCCCAGGTGCGCCGTCCCATGATGACGGGCTTACCCATGGTGACGGTTTTGAAATGCGCAAGGTCTTCGGGGGCACGCCAGGGCATGGTGCCGTCGCGCCCAATAATACCCGCATCGGTCTGCGCCCAAATAGCGCCGAGGCACGGTCGTGCGGGTGAGGGGGATTCATATTCACGCATCGATTGTCCTAAACCGCGATGGGGGCAGAAATCCCCGGATGATGCTCATAATCGACGAGTTCAAAGTCTTCATACTCGTAATCAAAAATAGAAGGTTTCTTCGTTTTGATAACGAGTTTGGGGTACGGGTAGGGCTCACGCGGGGGATATGGGTTACCTTCGGGGTCGTTGCCGTAACCGAGCTGCTTTTTCACCTGTTCTAGGTGGTTGGAGTAGATATGGCAGTCGCCGCCCGTCCATATGAACTCGCCGGGTTCCATGCCGACCTCGTGGGCTATCAGGTAGGTCAGCAGGGCGTAGGAGGCGATATTGAAGGGTACACCCAAGAACATGTCGGCGCTGCGCTGGTACAGCTGGCACGACAGTTCCTTCACGCCGTCAGGGCGTTCGTGCACGTAAAACTGGAACATGGCGTGGCAGGGCGGCAGTGCCATCTCATCAACCTCGGCGGGGTTCCACGCCGAGACAATGTGGCGACGTGACGACGGGTTCGTTCTGAGAGATTCGATCACTTTCGCGATTTGGTCGATGGTGCCGCCGTCGGGGGTGGGCCAGGAGCGCCACTGCACCCCGTAGACCGGGCCGAGGTCACCGTTCTCGTCAGCCCATTCATCCCATATAGTCACGCCGCGTTCCTGCAGCCAACGTATGTTTGAGGAACCGCGCAGGAACCACAGAAGCTCGACCGCCACCGATTTGAAGTGCACACGCTTGGTAGTAATCAGGGGGAAAGAATCACGCAGATCGAAGCGCATCTGCCGCCCAAATACGCCGAACGTGCCGGTGCCCGTGCGATCCGTGCGCTGAGCATCAGCGGCAATAGCATCACGGTTCTCATCAAGAATTTCGCGCAGCAGATCCTCATAGGGCGTTGGGATGCTCTGCTGACCAGAGACGTGATGCGCGGGCGTGCTCATGGTGACTTGACTCCTGGGCGTAGATTTTTAGTCAAATTCTATTGTACGGGTACAGGGGGAGTGGAGCCAAGTAGCTTTCTCACGCTAAACGTAAAACCGATTCTTGACGTTCAGAAAATATAGCTCTACCTGTTTTTGCTGAGGCTTTTGTATTTTCCGAAGCTGTTGCCGTACCCGTCGTCGTAGTAGCTCATAATTCGTCTCTGCTGCATCCTCTGCGTTTTGTTTGGCTTGTGCCTGATAGCGGTGCGTACGATTGCGCCCCTTTGTCCTTGTCTCTTCAGGGTTACGAGACTCAATGATAGACGAACGGACTTCGAAAGTGGGACCATCATTATCCACGTGCAGTTCAGGCTGGGGAGGGTAGTGATCGGATGGATTTTGATGGAGACTAAGAACTTTATAGGCGTTGTCTTCCTGAATTTTCTCTCTTAATACAACAGAGCAGAATACCCTCGTTCCGCTCACCCCAAACGTGGAGAAAGCGGAACGAGGGGATGAAGTTATTGGAGCATAGCGGGTTCTTAGTCCGTGAACGGGCGCACCACTTCAGCCGATACGATGCCGCCGCGTTCGTACGCGGAGACCTGAAGCACCAGTATGTCCCCCGGTTCGAGGTACGGGTCTTTGGCGGGCAGGTGTTCTTTCTGCTTTTTGGTGAGCAGGTGTTCGGCTACCGCATCCAGCACCACCGGCAGTACCGGACGGTGCGTGCACACTAGGGCAGGGGTGCCCTTTTCGAAGAGGGACGCGATGGTTTTTGCGGTGCGTTTGGGGTGGCGTTCCGCGCCTGCCTCTGAGAGTGACTTTTTCTCTTTCACCGTCAGGGAGTACTCGTTCACGTAGGGGGCGACGGTCTGCACACACCGAAGCCAAGGCGAGGACAATACCTGGGAAGGCTCCCACGCCGTCAGCAGCCGGGCCAGCGCAAGCGCCTGCCTTTTACCCGTACCAGCGAGGGGCCGCTCGTCTTCGGCTGCTGACCAGTTGGCGCGTGGTTTGGCTTTCGTATGGCGGGCAATAATGATGGGGTGCGTGTCTAGCCCGCTGGTAGCCCACAGGTTCTCGAACGCCTCTAGCGGCTGCAGGTCTGAGGGGTTGGTGAGCATGGTGCGTGCCTTCTTAATGCTCACCCACTGGATATCGTCCACTTCGTCCTTGTCGGCGCGCGGTTTCTGCCCCGCCGGCAGCTGTGCGGCCCAGTAGAAGACATCTTTGGTTTTGCCGTTGACCTTGTACCGGGTGGTGCCCAGGGGCACCCCTAGGTGTACCCGCAGCTGCACTTCTTCGGAGATTTCACGGATTGCTGTTTCGGGGATGGTTTCGCCCGCGTCCTGTTTGCCTTTGGGCCATGACCAGTCGTCGTAGCGGGGGCGGTGAATGATGAGCAGCTCGATTTTGCTGTTGCGTACGCGCCAGATGAGTGCGCCTGCGGCAATAATTTCAGCGGCGTTTTTGGGGGTGTAGGTGAGGGCTAAGCCGTTGGGTTGGGTATGCGCGGAGTAGTACGTTGTTTTAGGCACGTGTTCCTTCTCGGTGCGTAACGGGCGGGCGAGGTGTGGTCGGGGTGGAGCTGTTAGGCGTCCGTTCCTCCCATAACTATTCTAGGGGATTAAACGCCCCGTTCCGTCACCTGTGCGTTACCTTCCGTTTACTTTGGTGGTGGGGTCTGTTGCTCGGTGGCCTGCGAAAAGCGGCTTTCTGGCAGCCCGGTATGTGTGCAGGGGCGTTTCGCAGCCAGAAGCCACTTTTCGCAGGGGTGAGCCTCAGCGCCTCAATGCGGTTACACCTTGTCCACGTTCTTCCGGGAGCGTGAACGCAGGTAATGCGACTGCACATCCCTGAGCGGGTTACCCTCAGCGTCCTGGTTAAAACGTGTCCAGGTGCCGTTGGCGTCTAGATGCCAGGTGCGGGATTCGTCGCTCATGTACACCGTGAACATGTCGAGCAGATACTTAATATGGCGGGGATCTTTGATCCGCACCAGCGCCTCAATACGGCGGTCGAGGTTGCGGTGCATCATATCGGCTGACCCGATGTAGACGATAGGCTCACCGTTATTGGCGAAAGCAAACACGCGGGAGTGTTCCAGGAACCGCCCGAGCACCGAACGCACCCGGATGTTCTCGCTGAGCCCGGGAACGCCGGGCCGTAGGGCACAGATTCCGCGTACCACCACATCCACGGGAACCCCAGCCTGTGAAGCACGGTAGAGCGAGTCGATAATCGCCTCATCCACTATGGAGTTGCACTTGATCTGGATGCGTGCCTCTTTGCCCGCCTTGTGGTTCTCAATCTCCTTTTCGATGCACTCGATCAGCCCGCTGCGTAGCGAGCGCGGTGCCACCAGCAGGGATTTGTAGCTGGTTTTGGGGGCGTACCCGGAGAGCTGGTTGAACAGGCGTGAGACGTCTTCGCAGATTTGCTCGTCGCACGTGATAATCCCCAGGTCTTCGTAGAACCGTGCGGTGGAGGGGTGGTAGTTGCCGGTGCCGATGTGCGCGTAGCGGCGCAGCTGGTTGCCTTCGCGGCGCACCACCAGGGAGAGCTTGCAGTGGGTTTTGAGGCCCACAATGCCGTACACTACGTGCACGCCTGCGCGTTCGAGTTTGCGGGCCCACGAGATGTTTGCTTCCTCATCGAAACGGGCTTTGATTTCGACGAGGGCAACAACCTGCTTACCTGCTTCTGCCGCCTCGATGAGGGCGTCTACGATGGGGGAGTCGCCGCTGGTGCGGTACAGGGTCTGCTTGATTGCCTGCACACGCGGGTCGGCTGCGGCCTGGGCGAGGAACGCCTGCACACTGGTGGCGAACGAGTCGTAGGGGTGGTGCAGCAGCACATCGTGGTCACGTGTTGCGGCGAATACGTTCGCTTCTTTAGCGGTTTCGGCGGCGTTGAGCCAGCGGGAGGTGTGGGCAATGTGTTTGGGGTAGTGCAGGGCGGGCCGGTTGGCGCGCACGATTGCACCCACACCGCGCAGGTCTAGGGGCGCGGGCAGCTTGTACACCTCGGATTCGTCAATGTTCAGCTCGGAGATGAGCAGGTCAAGGATTGTGGGGTTGATCGTATCTTCAACCTCAAGGCGCACGGGCGGGCCGAATCGGCGGCGCAGCAGCTCCTTTTCGAGCGCCTGCAGCAGGTTCTCGGCGTCGTCCTCTTCAACTTCAAGGTCTTCGTTGCGGGTCACCCGGAAGACGTGGTGTTCCACCACTTCCATGCCGGGGAAGAGCGTGTCTAGGTGCTCGGCGATAATCGTTTCCAGCGGGATGTACCGTGACTCTTTCCCGGCGGTGTTGGCGGCGCGTGCGCCATCAACTGAGATCATGCGGTCAAGCTGGTCGGGTACTTTCACGCGTGCGAACAGTTCTTTGCCGGTTTGCGGGTTGCGCACCAGCACCGCCAGGTTCAGCGAAAGCCCCGAGATGTAGGGGAACGGGTGTGCCGGGTCTACCGCCAGTGGGGTGAGTACCGGGAAAATATCGCGCAGGAACTCTTGGCGCAGGCGGGTTTTGGCGTCTGCGTCTAAGTCATCCCAGCCCACAATATGAATGTTCTGTTCTTCCAGCTCGGGAAGTACCTGCTGGTGGAAGACCTGCGCGTGTCGCTCCTGCAGCTGGTGTGCGGCGGTGGCTATTGCCTCCATCTGCTCGTCTGGGGTGAGCCCGGCGGCGGATGGTACGGCGAGCCCGGTGGCGATACGGCGTTTGAGCCCGGCCACTCGCACCATGAAGAATTCGTCAAGGTTCGAGGCCACGATAGAAAGAAAATTCAGGCGCTCCAGCAGGTACAGGTCGGGGTCTTCGGCGAGTTCGAGTACGCGCGTATTAAAGTCGAGCCAGCTGCTTTCGCGGTCGAGGAACCGTTCGGTGCCGAAATCGCCTTCAAGGCTGGGCAGGGTGATTTTTTCGCCTGCTTCGATGCGGTCGCTGCGTGTTTCGGCGCGCTCAATCTTTGAGACGTCGTTCCCGATGTGAATCACCCCGGTGACGGGTGCGGGCTCTTTGGTTTTCTTTTGCGGGGTTTTAGGTGCCACAGTGTTCCTTTCGGTCGATCATATTTTTCGGTGTTCCTCTAACCGGGGGCCTCATCGCCCTCCGGTAAAGGAACGAACGTTCTTTACAGGTGCGGGTGGGTTTACCTGTGTAGTGCCGCTTATTCGCCTGATGCCGGGCGGGCTGGGGCGTACATGCGGTCAATAGTTGCCACCGCAAAGCCCAGCGACTCGTACAGTGCCACCGCCGGGGTGTTGTCTGCATCCACGTACAGTTCGATGGACCGCAGCGGCACGTTGTGTTCATCATGCGCCAGCGCCAGGTACGCCAGCCCGCGCAGCACCAGGGTGCGGCCCAAGCCGCCGCCTTGAGCGCTTGGGCTAACACCTACCACGTAGATTTCACCGGCCGGTGACAGTGCCGTGGCGGGCTGAGAGCGCGGTATTTTCGTCCACGTGAATGCGGCGATGCTGCTGGGGTTTTCACGGTCGCTGGCAATGAAGAACCCTTCGGGGCGGAACCAGTCGGCGCCGGTGCGTTCACGCAGGTCTGCGAGGGTCAGCCGCCCCTGCTCGGGGTGGTGGGCGAATGCCTGGGCGTTGACCCGCAGCCAGGGCTGCTCGTCGTCACGGGTGTAGGTGCGCAGCAGCAGATTATCAGGCAGCTGGCGGGCGTCGGAGGCCTCCACCAGGTTCTCCCGAGTCTGCGGATCCAGCGGCAGCACCATCTTGTACAGCACCCGCACCGGTTTGAACCCTTCAGCTTTCGCCAGCGCATTCGCAGGTGACTCAATACCGGTGTCCTGCGCACTGCCGTGCACCCACAGGTTGTACAGGGAAGCTTCGGCCCCGAGCTCGGCGATCGCCAGTTCGAAGAATTCCTGGCCCAGGTGCACGCCTCGCGCATCCGGGTGAACAGCCGCCTCAATGACCCCCGGAACCGTGTCCTCTTGCCCGCCGGATGCGGGTACCGCCACCAGCACCGCCGCAAGATACCCGGCTCGCTCCAGCACAAATACGCGCGGAGGCACCGCATCGTGCGTGGCGAGCGCCTTACTCATCTCAATGCGGGTCTGTTCGGAGAAGGCAGGGGCGCCGTCGTGCGCCTGCACTGTGGCGGCAAAGTCATCGAACTGCGCCAAGAACTCGTCACTGAGCACGGGCTGGGTGAAAGAGACCGCTTCGGGGGTGAACTGCTCTGGTGCCATGTACGCCTTCTTTCCGCTGTGCCTTCTGTGTTTAACTCTATCGGTTTTCTGGGCGGTTTGGTGACGGTTGAGGGGTGTATTACCCTACGCTGAACCCCGGTGTATGCGGTGTGCTGCGGCAGGTTAGCGCTGGGCGTTAAAGCTGTACCCCACGTTGCGTACGGTTGAGATCATCTGCTCATATTCGGTGCCGAGTTTAGAACGCAGCCGCCGCACGTGCACATCCACGGTGCGGGTGCCGCCATAGTAGGCGTCGTACCCCCACACCTCCGAGAGCAGCTGGGCGCGGGTGAACACCCGGCCGGGGTATTGCGCCATAAACTTCAGCAGCTCAAACTCTTTGAACGTGAGGTTCAGCGCGACGCCGTTGAGGTACGCCGAGTACGCTGGGGCATCAATATACAAGGCCCCTACCCGGATGATTTGGGCGGAGCTTTCGGCGTCTGCGGAAGATTCTGGGGAAGTGACGACCAGGCGCAGGCGCGCATCCAGCTCGGATGGAGACACCTGGTCGAGCACAATATCGTCCACCATCCATGCTGAAGAGACAGCCGCCATCCCGCCTTCGGTAAGTACCATCATGAGGGGGACGTCCAATCCCGCCGTTTTGAGGGCCTGCGCCGTGTTGCGTGCTTCAATGAGTTTACGGCGGGCATCGATCATCACAACGTCGTGGTGTGCCGTCTCAAAACGTTTCGCGGAGGTAGCCAGGGGGTACAAATCCACGCGGTGGCTGAGCACGCTCAGGGCGGCGATGTCGGACTGCTCGCCGGAAGCATCGCTCAGTAGCGTAATGCGGTACATGGGCCCTCCTGGGTTTTACCTGGTAGAACACCATTTTACCCGGCGGGGTGTGAACACCCTGTATGAGAGCTGTGCACGTTACTCGGTGCGACCGGTTACGAGGCGGGCCTGCTCGGCAGCGGTGCGGGCCGAGGAGCTGGTCGAGTCACCTGAAATAACCTGAGGTTAACATTAGGGCCGGGCACGCATCCGCTGTGATATTTTTTAAGCATGGATAACATTTTTGCTCTTGAAATCTTCTTTATCTGCCTGCTGGGCCTGGCATCTATCTGCATCGCAATTGGTGCGCTGAAGGTGCTTCTGGGCCTGTACCGCGGCCAGAAATAAGCTTGTACACCGCGAACACGGGGCACACCGTTCGTGCCCTGCTGGTTTATGTGGGTTTGTGCGGCGCTAAGGGCTGTAAAGGTGCGGCTCCAGCTGGCGGGTACAGCACCTTATCGCAACCTTCTCAAGGCTGTTTGACACCGTGATGATGCGCTTGCCGGCCCTTACGCTGGTGAGTTTTAGAGCGTGAGACGTAGGCGTCTGGGGCGGTTATTCCAGTAGGGAAATTAGCTGCCTCATGTGGTGGAGTGAGCCCGCACACCGTTAGACTGGTGTGTATGGCAATTGAAATTCCAAGCAACTTGACCCCCGAACTTGTGCCTTTCTCATGGCTCCTTGGAACCTGGGAAGGCACCGGTACCATGTGGTACAAAGAGCAGGAGAAAACCCCTTTCGGCCAGGTTATTACCTTCACCCAGGACGGCCTGCCGTACCTGGAATACCGTGCCGAGTCGTTCCTGCTTGACGATGACGGGCAGAAACTACGCCCCATCACCATAGAAACAGGGTTCTGGCAGATTGACCGCCCCCTCACCGACGCGGATGGCGGGTTCGGGCTGGTACCTAAAGACATTGTTCCCGCTTTCGCCGACGCGGAATCGGTCGAAACCCTACGCAACGAAGATGACGGATTCAACCTGATCGCCACCATCGCCCACCCCGGCGGTATTAGCGAAAACTACGTGGGCATGGTCAAAGGCCCGGTGGTGCGTATGCAGACTGCAAACCTGATCCGTGATGACATTTCCCACCAGTATGCCGGTTCGGTGCGCCTGTGGGGGCTGGTGAACGGCAACCTCATGTGGGACTGGGAGATCGCGGACGACGAAGGGAACCTGCACAAGCACGCCTCCGCAGAACTGCGGAAAACCTCATCCATGTCCGGAGATTCGCTGGGCACAGGCATGTTCGGTTCCCTCGGCGACGGCGCAGAAGAAGGCTCCGCCGAAAACTAGGACTACGCCACACAGCATAGAACCCGCACACCCGCCGTCCCGCTGCGGTGTGCGGGTTTTGCAGACCGCCTGGCCGTCACTCAGATCAGAAAGCATGAGAGGAACACCATGAGCACCGCCGAGAATACCGTCGCTGATGCGCCCGAATACGCCCCCATACTCAGCCCCCTCATGCAGGTGCACGGTGCCTTCGCCGCAGACGGGCCGGATGCGGGCGTAGCGGCGCACTACGGCGACCCCCTCGCAGAACAGCGCGCCCTAGCCCGTGACCGCGGGGCCACCACGGGGGACCCCGTAGTCGTGGACCGTTCCTCCCTCGGTATCGTGAGGGTCTCCGGCCCCGACCGTGCCAGCTGGCTCACTTCCCTCGCATCCCAAGTCTTGACCGACATGAACCCGGGGGACAGCCGCGAATTTTTGCTGCTTTCCCCGCAGGGACGTATCGAATATGCGCCCGCCGCTGTCGAGGACGGGCAGGCGCTCTGGCTCATCGTCGAAGGTGCACAGGCGGAACCTCTCACCGGCTACCTGAACCGCATGAAATTCATGCTCCGCGTCGATATTGAAAACATGAGCGGCGACTATGCCGTCGTTGAGACCGCCCGAAACCCGCGCGGAAAACAGGGTGCGGCCCATCCTGCCTTTGCGGATGCCCTGATCTGGCGCGACCCGTGGACGGCACTCGTCGAAGGCGGCTACCATTACAGCGCAACGCCTGATGCGCATCCCGGCACCGACTACGAACGGTACCTGAGCATTATTCCCCATGATAAGCTCACCACCCTCACGGAAGGCGCTCAGCTGGCGGGCGTCTGGGCGGCTGAGGCGCTGCGCATCGAAGCCTGGCGCCCGCGCGCAGGTACCGAAATCGACAATAAAACCATTCCGCAAGAGCTGGATTACACCCGCACCGCCGTGCACTTCGAGAAAGGATGCTACAAGGGACAAGAAACCGTCGCGCGTGTGCACAACCTGGGGCATCCACCGCGCCGCCTGGTCTTTCTCGACCTTGACGGTTCTGAGCACACCCTGCCCGCAGCGGGCAGCGAACTCTTCGTAGAGGGCAAACCCCGGGCGGTGGGGCGCATCACCTCGGTGGCGCTGCACCATGAGGCGGGCCCCATAGCGCTCGCCGTCATTAAGCGGGCCGTGGACCCTGCGGCTCCTCTGCGTGTGGTAGATACCGGCGAGGCCGCAACCGCTGAATCCTCAGCTCCCGCGACCGAATATGCCGCGGCACAGACCCTCATCGTCTCTCCCGAGGCTGGCGAAATCGCCCGCAAATCCGTTGCGGGGCAAGACTTCCTCAAACGTTAGGAGCTTTCAGGCTTGCTGGGCAGGCTATGCACCTGCGGACAGGGTTGCTACTTCTGAAATTTCACTGTATAACGGTGGCTGTCAGATGGTCGTGGTACATTCAGGTACATGAGTGAACAGACTTCCGGGCATCACGACGATTCTTACCAGCCACACCGGCCAGAAAGCTACACGGAAAACACCCCGACGTCACTGTAGCGTCACAGGCGGCTCATAAACCTTCTGTGACGCTACAGTATTTTCGCCCACTGGCGGGGTTAGCGGCCCCGTACCCGTCGTAAAGACGTCCGCGTGCTAGTACGTATTGACTAGTGCTTGTACCGGTAGATAAACGCGGCCATCGCATCACGGTGGATCGGGGTGAGCGGGCGGTACGTGCCATCAGCCCAGCCCCTTGTGACCTTCCGGGATGCCAGCCACGAAATCTCGCGGTAGAACTGGGAGTGAACGGGCACATCCTTAAACGGTGACTGCCGCGGTGCCTGATACTCGGGTGAACCCGCGTGCCGGTAGAAGAAAGCGGCCATCGCGTCACGGTTTACGGGGTCGTGGGGCCGGAACGTACCGTCCTCATACCCGGTGGTGATGCCCTGCTGGTGCATCCACAGAATCTCCCGGTAGAAGGGGAAGTCGGGGGAGACATCCTTAAAGGGGGATGTATCGGTCCACCGCACGGCGGGTGATCCTGCCATCCGGTAGAAGTAGGCCGCCATGGCTGCGCGTTCCACATTCTCCTGCGGGCGGTAGGTGCCGTCCCCATACCCGAAGGTAATGCCTTCATCTCCCAACCAGAGAATCTCGTGACGGAATGGGGAGTCTTCGGTATCCCGGTAAGGCTGCGGGCCAATGGGTGTTTTCCTGAAGGCGGCATCGCGGGAGTTGCTGGTGGTTGCGATACCAGGGAGCGGGCTGCCGTTAAACGTCAAAGACAGCGGTGTCCCGGTGTACCCCGCAGGGATAACCCCGGCGAACGCCCGTGAACCCTCCGGGGTGAAGACCGGGGTAATATTTCCCGCATACACCTGCGTGCTGGGGTTTCCCTGGTAGGTTTGCACTAACTGGCGGGCGCCGTTAAAGTGCAGGTCGGCGATGCGCACATCCTGCTCGGTAACTGTCTGCCCGTTCGTGAGCGTATTACGGTAGGTGAGGGTGGCGCTTATATACGAGTCGCCGCCGGGTTCAACCACCACACGCGGGTTCACGATCCGCAGGTAGGTGCCGCACTGTTGGGCCCCGGCGCAGTCCTTGGCGTAAACAATATCCCCCGAGGTTTTCATGTCTACCCTGCGCCCATTGGTTACCGTGACTGAGGACGAGACAAAATAAAATTCATTGCGGGACACCTGATCGCCACGGTTAATATGAACCGAGCCGTCCCCCGCCTTAGTCACCAGCTGGTGGAACTGCGAGGAGAACCCCCACACAAAATTCTCTGCAGAGCTAGTAGGTTGGCCACCTACACGCGTTAGGTTCGTTTGGGACGCCCCGGACGCAACATCAGCTGAATAGGCTGGTGCGGCCCCGGCAGAAAAGGCAAGCAGCCCCGCCATGGTGAGGGCACAAGCCCCTTGATATAGGTTCTTCTGAACGCCATTGCTAGAAGATACAAACATGATGAACTCCAATGCTCAACTGTGGCGCAACTGCCACAGCTTCAGGATACTCCCGAAAGCCCCGGCAGGTACCGGTTTGGGCGGCGCAAACACAACTCACAGCAAAAACTCAGGTACCGTGTCTACCAGCTCACTAGCGCAGCAGGGGCGCCCGGCAAAAAATCACCGGGCGCCCCCTCTGCGTTCAATATATCTGTGTGTTCGATGGCCCTAACCCACTCGTTAGGGGCCAGCGTCTAGCGGCCGGCTAGCGGCCGAACAGTACGGCCGCCTCGTCCCAGCGCTCCTGCGGTACCGTTTTCAGCCCGTCAAGTGCCTCTTCAAGCGGAACGTACACAATATTGGTGGCCTGCAGCGACACCATCTTGCCCCAGAGCTTCTGGCTCACCATATCCACCGCACCCATACCCAGGCGGGTTGCCAGCACCCGGTCAAAACCGGTTGGTGCGCCACCGCGCTGAATATGCCCCAGGATGGTGTTGCGGGTTTCAATACCGGTGCGGGTTTCAATCTCGTGGGTAATGTATTCACCGATACCACCCAGGCGGGGCCGCCCGTCTTTTTCGGTGCCCTTATTCGCCATGACCTCGTCAGAGCCTTCGGGGATGAACCCTTCCGCAACCACCACCAGGGGGGAGCGGCCACGGTCATGCACCTCTTTTACCCATTGGCAGACCTCGTCCATTGAGACCTTCACCTCGGGAATGAGAATCGCGTGTGCACCGGAGGCCATGCCGGAGTTCAATGCGATCCACCCCACGTGACGGCCCATCACCTCGGCCACCATGCACCGATGGTGTGACTCGCCGGTGGTGCGAATACGGTCCATTGCCTCAGTTGCAATGGAAACAGCCGTGTCGAACCCGAACGTGTAATCGGTGGCGCGCAGGTCATTATCAATAGTTTTCGGCACACCGATAACAGGCAGACCCGCATCAGCCAGGCGCTTGGCCCCGGCCAGGGTGCCTTCGCCGCCAATGGCGACGATCGCATCAATGTGGTGGCGTTCGAGCATGATCTCGATCTTCTCGGGGCCGCCATTGGGGCCGTCGAAGGGGTTGGTGCGGGAGGTTCCAATAATGGTGCCGCCCTGGCTGGCCAGGCCGCGCACCTTAGTGCGGGGCAGGTCCATGAAATCCCCATCGACGACGCCACGCCAGCCGTCGCGGAACCCCACGAACTCGTAACCGTAGTGCTTAACGCCTTTGAGCACGGCGCCGCGGATAACAGCGTTAAGGCCGGGGCAGTCGCCGCCGGAGGTGAGCAGACCGATTTTCATGATGGCTCCTTGGGTTGGCGCCCGCAGGTGTTGGGTTTAGGCGCGCGGTCATATAATGATGGCCTCCGCAAAGCTTGTGCGACGCGTTAAGCAACGCGTGGCACGAGCCCGGGAGGCCGTTCTCTTGCTATCTATTCTAGCGCGTTTGGGTTGTGTGGGTAAGTGTTGGGTTGGGTGTGTTTTTACCGAAATGATGCCGAAGTCCGGCAGGAAAGTTCAGGTAATAGGCACCTAAATCAACGTACTGGGTGTGATTGAGGCGGTTCCTACCGCGCGCTTCCCAAAAACTTCTGCAGGCGCTCCACGCCCTCGGCGAGGTCTTCGTCGCTGAGCGCATAGGAGAGCCGCAGGTACCCGCTGGGGCCGAACGCCTCACCCGGCACCACCGCCACAAGCGCCTTCTCTAAGATGAGGTCGGCCAGCTCGGCGGAAGTCTGCGGACGCACCCCGTCAAATTCCTTACCGAGTAGCCCGCGCACATCCGGGTAGGCGTAGAACGCCCCCTGCGGGGTGGGGCAGTGCACACCCTCAATGGCGTTGAGCCCGGCAACAATAGCCTTACGCCGCCGGTCGAACGCGGCATGCATGACCGCAACCTCATCCTGCGGGCCGGTCAGTGCCGCCAGCGCCGCACGCTGGGCGATATTGTTCACGTTTGAGCTCAAATGCGATTGCAGGTTTGAGGCGGCCGCGATAACATCCTGCGGGCCAACCATCCAGCCCACACGCCACCCCGTCATGGCGTACGTTTTTGCCACACCATTGAGGATGATGCAGTTCGGGGTGAGCTCCGGAACTACCTTGAGAATAGAGACCGAATTAACACCGTCGTAGGTGAGGTGCTCATAGATTTCGTCGGTGAACACAAAAATCCCCTTCGCGAGCGCCCACTGCCCGATAGCGCGCGTCTCTTCCTCGGTGTAGACCGAACCGGTTGGGTTTGAGGGGGAGACGAACAGCAGGGCTTTTGTGGCGGGGGTGTAGGCGGCCTCCAGCTGCTCAACGGTGACCTTATAGTCTTGCTCGCTTCCAGCAAAAACCTCAATGGGGTTTCCGCCCGCTAAGCGGATGCACTCAGGGTAGGTGGTCCAGTAGGGGGCGGGTAAAAGAACGTCGTCGCCCGTATCAATAACAGCCGCAAACGCCTCGTAGACCGCCTGCTTACCCCCGTTGGTGACGAGCACCTGTGAGGGCTCAACCTGCACACCGGAGTCACGGAGGGTCTTCTCAGCAATAGCCTGTTTCAGCTCAGGCAATCCGGCGGAGGGGGAGTAGCGGAAGTTCTTCGGGTCGTTAAGTGCCTGACGGGCGGCCTCTACAATGTGCGCGGGAGTGGGGAAATCAGGTTCTCCCGCACCGAAACCGATTACCGGCTGACCGTCGGCTTTGAGTGCCTTGGCCTTGGAATCGACGACGAGGGTTGCTGAAGGGGTGATGGCGGCAATACGGCTGGCAATACGCGGCATTCTCTCTCGCTTTCATAGTGTTCTGCACCAATACTCCGGTGCAAAATTCGGTGATAAGCCCGGTGTAGTCCACCCTTAGCGGCCCGAAGGTGCGCGTGCGTGGGGCTGCGTGCTGGGCACCTTCCTACTATGATAGGGGTTTACCGCCGGTCGGTGGAAGTGCATCTTAGCCTGCGTCTTGGGTGTGCTCAGAGTGTGCGTGAGCTAACTGTGCTGCATGTTGGGCGGAGAAACGCTTCAGTGCGGAGGCGGCGGATTCGCGGAAAATATTTGCGGTTCAAGTTGCCAAGCGGGCTTTGTATGGTCTAGAGTTGTTTCTGCACCCGATACTAGGGTGCATTAGTTTGTTCCCTTGTATAGCCGCCGGCTGTGAGGCATTCGAGGGTGTAAACACGTGGGGAGCAACACCCCACACCGACGGAGTGGAAGCTTCGAAGGGCGGTGGCTCAATTGGTAGAGCAGCGGTCTCCAAAACCGCAGGTTGCAGGTTCGAGTCCTGTCCGCCCTGCTAGTGCCTCAATGAAATGTTCTGTGCGTACCGGTTATAGGGCGCCATGTTAGACAGTAGAAAGGGGCGAGGAGATGGCTAAATCTGCTACCGCCGAGACGGTTTCTGAGTCCGCTGAGGATAAGACACGGCGAAGCCTATTCCAGTACATCCGTGAGGTGATTACGGAGCTTAAGAAGGTCACCACCCCCACCCGTAAAGAGCTGATTGGCTACTTCTTCGGCGTGCTTTTCTTTGTTGTTTTTATGCTTCTGTTAATTTCGGGTCTGGATTGGGTGTTCGGTCAGGGCGCCTTCTGGGTCTTCGGTAACGGAACCATTCAGACGGGCGGAAGCTAAGCCCGCACCCGCATCAATTCGCCCCGCCACCTGGCGCCGGGCACAGGTAACGAACTGAGAAAGTAGGAGCGACGTGCCCGAGAAGGATATGGTATCCGAGATTGAAGAGGTCGAGGTGGAACCCGCTGAGACCGAAACTTTTGAAGACGAAGTAGAGGAAACCGGCAGCATCGCAGCTGATGAGCAGCCCGCTGCGGACACCGCTGAGCAGGAGCCTGAAACGGAGGAGTCTCAGGGCTCCGCAGAGGCTGCTGCCGCTACCGACCCGCTGGAGGAGTTCAAAGCGAAGCTGCGCCGCCAGATCGGTGACTGGTACGTGGTGCACACCTACTCGGGGTACGAGAATAAGGTGAAGGCCGGGATTGAGACCCGCATCCAGAACCTGGAGGCCGAGGATGAGGTGTTCGAGGTTCAGGTTCCCATGGAGACCGTTGTTGAGTACAAGAACACGGTGAAAAAGACCATCCGCCGCGTACGTGTGCCCGGTTATGTGCTGGTGCGCATGGATTTGACCGACCACTCGTGGGGCGTAGTACGCCACACCCCCGGTGTGACCGGGTTCGTTGGTCAGGACGCATACAACCCCATGCCACTGCGTATGGATGAGGTGTTCGATATGCTCCTGCCGGTCTTTGAAGAAGAGCAGCAGAGCAAGGGCCTGCCCACTCCTCAGCCTGTGGTCGAATCCGACTACTCGGTGGGCGATAATGTTCGCGTGAAGTCCGGCCCGTTTGAGGGTATGGACGCCACGATCTCCGAGATTAAGCCCGAGGCGCAGGAAGTCGTCACCCTCATCTCGGTGTTCGAACGTGACACCCCGGTGACCTTGAAATTCAGCCAGATCGAGAAGATGTAAACTCTTTTCTGATTCTGAACGTATCAGCCTCTTGGGGCGGTGCAAGAACCCGTTTTCTTGCACCGCCCCAAGAGGTTTTTTATGCGGGCGGTACGGTTGGATCTGAGACGGCGGTGCTTATGCTGAGGGTGCTTAACCTCTTGCGCCCGCAGAATTAGGATGGCAGGGTAGATACTGTACCAGCGGGAACCTGCCGCTTCACCGATGCACGAGAGAGAAGGCACCTCATGAGCTACGAGCTGATCACGACATCTAAGACTAAAAACCGTCACATCAACTACCGTAAGCTGAGCGATGTTCTGTATGGCGTCGTTCACTGGTGGGGTGACGATAAGGGAAAGTCTTTTGATGAAACCGTTAACTTCCTGTGCAATAACGACCGTAAGGTATCCGCGAACTATGTGGTAGAAGCCGGTCGTGTCGCTCAGATCGCCGATGATCAGGATGTAGCTCTTCACGCGGGACAGTGGGAGGTGAATGAGGTGTCAATCGGGCTGGAGAACCGACCCGATTGCCGCTCCGAGGATCTGGACACGCTGGCGCAGCTCATTGCAGATATTGAGGTGCGGCTGGGGCATTCGCTGTACCTGATTGGGCACCGGGATATTATTAGCACCTCATGCCCCGGTGAGTATTATCCTCACCTTCCCGAACTGATTCATCGGGTGAACACCATCAAGGCCGGGATGAATAACGCCCCGGCTGCTCTCACCGCACAGGAGCGGGCAGACCGCCTGGCTAAACTGCAAGAGCTGAAGCAAAAGAAAAAGCAGGCTGTCTAGAACTACCAACACCCGCCAGGCGGTAACCGTGGTGCGGGGGCCGCACAGTGTGATGGGGAGATAACTCACTACCCATCCCTCCCCGTTTTGTCAGCCGTGTTCACGCAGGAATCCAGTGGATTAAAAATGCGATTAACGGTAGAATGTTCGCTTGTGTATGCGCATGTTCACGCTTTCATGCGCCCGCACAGGTGGCCGCGCCACGGTCACCGTCTGCTGGCGTACGCTCCTGTGCGTCAGTTTCCCAGCTAAGAAAAGGACCTAACATTGGCTCCCAAGAAGAAGGTCACCGGCCTTATTAAGCTGCAGATCCAGGCAGGCGCCGCTAACCCGGCTCCGCCCGTCGGCCCGGCACTGGGCTCGCACGGCGTGAACATCATGGAGTTCTGCAAGGCATACAACGCTGCTACCGAATCGCAGCGCGGTAACGTGATCCCCGTTGAAATTACCGTATACGAGGACCGTTCCTTCACCTTCATCACGAAGACCCCTCCGGCCGCTGAAATGATCAAGAAAGCCGCCGGTGTTGCGAAGGGCTCAGCAACCCCGCACACCGTGAAGGTTGGTTCGATCACCGAGGCTCAGGCACGTGAGATCGCTGAGACCAAGATGCCCGACCTGAACGCGAACGACCTGGATGCCGCAACCAAGATCGTTGCCGGCACCGCTCGCTCCATGGGTATCACCGTCGAGTAGTCTAAGCCGTTTTTCGGCAACCGCGGTTTTCGCGTTTTAACTTGTAAATGCCCACGTTTGAGCGTGGGATGTGGCAGAGTCGAGCGCGGCTCACGAGACCACAACTGCATAAGGAGATAAGCAGATGGCAAAGCGCAGCAAGGCGTACAAGGCGGCTGTAGCCAAGATTGAAGAGGGTAAACTCTACACCCCCGCCGAGGCAGTAGCCCTGGCGAAGGAGACTTCCTCCGCTAAAACTGATGCAACCGTTGAGGTGGCTCTGCGCCTCTCGGTTGACCCCCGTAAGGCCGACCAGATGGTTCGCGGCACCGTGAACCTGCCGCACGGCACCGGTAAGACCGCCCGCGTGGTTGTTATCGCCGCAGGCGATAAGGCTGCCGCAGCTGAGGCAGCGGGCGCCGACTATGTCGGTTCGGACGAGCTGATCGCTAAGATCGCGGGCGGCTGGACCGACTTCGACGCAGCAGTTGCAACCCCCGATATGATGGGTAAAGTTGGTCGCCTGGGTAAGGTTCTGGGTCCCCGTAACCTCATGCCGAACCCCAAGACTGGCACCGTGACCATGGACGTTGCAAAGGCTGTTGCCGACATTAAGGGCGGCAAGATCGACTTCCGTGTTGACCGCAACTCGAACCTGCACTTCATTATCGGCAAGGCATCCTTCTCTGCTGAGCAGCTGGCGGAGAACTTCGCGGCAGCCCTGGAAGAGGTTAACCGTTTGAAGCCCTCTTCGGCTAAGGGCCGCTACATTTCGAAGGCTACCATTGCGACCACCTTCGGCCCCGGCATTCCGGTGGATCCGGCAGAGGTCGCTGCATAAGACGCTGTAGCGTTACCAGCTTTCATACAAAGAGTCCGTTATCCCGGTGGGGTGGCGGGCTCTTTGCTGCTTGTGGTGGGGTTATGATGCGTCGCAAAGCCGCACCCCAGAGCCGCCTGAGCACCTGCGCGGGAATAAAGCGGGAAAACTTCTGCTTATATACCCCGGCAGCTACACAAGCCAGACCCATACGAGGCGATACCTCAGGTGAGAGCGCCGCCGTATACTGTGCATATACTTCGGGAGGATTACATGAGTACCGCCGCCGCACAACCCGTACCTTTGGGCACGCCCACCACCACAAAACCGTTCCCTATTCCAACGAGCTACTTTTCGGTGGCGCTGGGAACGAGCGCGCTGGGGCTGTCGTGGCGGTACGGTGCCACCGCACACCTGGTACCGTCCTGGGTGGGGGAGAGTATACTGGCGCTCGCCTCAGCAACCTGGCTGGCGCTGATCACGGCATTTGCCGTCAAACTCATAACCCGTCGCGATGCGCTCCAGAGCGAACTTCGCGACCTCGTGATGTGCTGCTTTCTGGCGCTGGTTCCGGTCACCACCATCGAAATCGGGATATCCGCACACCCCTATGCGGCACCGCTCGGGTATGCATTGATTCTTATCGGTGTGCTGGGACAGCTGGCATTTTCGATGTACCGCACCGCCGGACTCTGGCGTGGAACGCATACGGTGGCGGCGACAACTCCGGTCATCTACCTGCCCACGGTGGCCGCGAACTTTGCCTCCGCATCCGGGTTAGGGGCGCTGGGGCACCGCGACTGGGCGATGCTGTTCTTCGGCATGGGTCTTCTCTCGTGGTTTAGCGTGGAGGCTGCAATCCTGGGCCGCCTGCGCACCGAACCTGCATTGGATCCTGCGGTACGCGGCATTATAGGGGTTCAGCTTGCCCCTCCGTTTGTGGGCGGTAATGCCTATCTGGCAGCTAATGGCGGGCACGTGGACTGGGTTTTCCTGGCGCTCACGGGTTACGGGGTGCTTCAGCTGCTGTTCCTGCTTCGCTTAGTGCCGTGGATTCTCAAAGCGGGGTACACTATGAGCCTGTGGGGATTCTCCTTCGGGCTGGGCGCTATGGCGGGCACCGGAATGCACCTGGTCGCGGTTTCTCAGCTCGTGCAGCTTGGCTGGGCGCTGTGGATTCTTGGCACCGCACTGATCGCGGTGCTTTGGCTCGGGATGCTGGTGCTGGCGATACGCGGCAAGCTTTTAGTACGGTAGCTTCATCGAACACAGAGCCTCAGGAACGTGCGGGCTGTGGCGCTGCTTTTCGGGTAGAACGCCGGAGGTCATAATAGAAACATGACAACTCAAGGTTCAACACCTCAGCCTTCCTCAACGACGACTCACGGCGGGCTTCAGATTCGTGGTGTCGCGAAGAGTTTTGGGACGGATACTCACGTTCTGCGTGAGATCGACCTTGAGGTGGAACCGGGCGAAATGGTGTCACTGGTGGGCGCATCCGGAACCGGTAAATCTACGCTTTTGCGCATTATTGCCGGGCTTGAGGAAGCCAATGCCGGACGCATTACCTATGCGGGTCAGCCGCTGAGCGCCGGGCAGGTAGGGTTCGTTTTTCAGCACCCGATTCTGTACCCGCACCTGTCGGTTCGCAAGAATATTCTTTTTCCAACTACGCTGCGCGGCTACCGCCAAAAGGTCGATAAAAATTACTATACGGATCTTATGGATGCGCTCCAGATTGGCGAGCTTCAGCACCGCAAACCCCAGGAACTCTCAGGCGGGCAGGCGCAGCGTGTGGGTATTGCGCGCGCCCTCATCCGCAAAGCACCTGTGGTTCTTTTCGATGAGCCGCTGGCGAGTGTTGATGAGGAACTGAGCGCAAGTATTCGGGCGGATATTGCGCGTCTGCACGCCGAATACAAGTTCACGGGGCTGTACGTGACACATGATCAGAATGAGGCACTGCAGCTTGGGCAGCGCGTGGCGGTCATGGACGCCGGGTACCTGGTGCAGGTCGATACCCCCGAGCATCTGCTGGCAAATCCGCATACGCTGCAGGCGGCGCGGCTGACAGCATCGCCAGCCCTGAACGAACTGACTCTCACGGAGGGGCAGCATCTTCCTGCTGGGGCTTCGCTCTATGTGCGTGCAACCTCGCTGCGGCGCATAGAGAACATTGCTGAGACCCCCTCGGAGAATACGATACCGGTGCAGGTTCGGAGTGTACTCCCGCAGGTGGGTGGCACACTCTACCGTGCTGTAACACAGGCAGAGGTGACTGTATATGCCGCGTCGCATGACGGTTCGGCGCGAGTTCCTCTGCAGGTTCCCGGTGGGCAGCCCCTCGAATTTTTTGAGCCGGATGCGCTTGCCCTACCCGTCCTGACATCGGGGGAACGGGCACAGGTGCAGGTTCCCCCACACCACTGTTTTATCTTTGCCGACGGCACGCGGCACTATCTGTAAGATGAGGTTCTACACCGCAGAGTTGGTGTCCGGCGAGGGGAAACTTGCTTTTGCCGGTTTAACCTGTCATGATGATTAGACCAAAGACCGCCGGTCTAGTGTTTTGCTGTGCATTTTTCGGTGAATAGCCGTAAGCTGCCAGTGTTATCAGCACTGATAAGAGCAGATTCCCACTCTAGGGATTCGCCGCCCGCGCAGGTGATGAAGAAGTGAATAGAAAACCTCCCTCAACTCTAAAAGGGACTTTTCTATATGCCTCGAAGCCCCTGCGCATCGGGGCATTTTTTAGTGCTCACGATTGTGCTCTACCGGCGACCTTACAAGAATCGGAAGAAGGAACTACCATGGCGACTCAGGAAAAGATCGCTGCAGTATCCGAGCTGAAAGAACTCTTCGAAGCTTCGAACGCAGTGATCCTGACCGAATACCGCGGTCTTACTGTGACTCAGCTCAAGGAGCTGCGTCGTGCACTCGGTGCAGAGACCGAATACGCCGTGGTGAAGAACACGCTCGCTGCTATTGCGGCGAAAGAAGTTGGCATCGACGCGTTCGACGGCCAGCTTCACGGCCCCAGCGCGCTGGCATTCATCAAGGGCGACCTGATCGATGCTGCCAAGGGCCTGCGTGACTTTGCCAAGGCAAACCCCCAGCTCATCGTCAAGAGCGGCTTCTACGAAGGTGCCGCACTGACCGAAGCTGATGTGAAGCGCTACGCTGACCTCGAATCCCGCGAGGTTCTGCTGTCCAAGGTTGCTGGTGGCGCGAAGGCAGCTATTGCCCGCGTTGCTCAGGCTGTGGACGCCCTGCGCGTGAAGCTGGAAGAGCAGGAAGGCGGCGCACCCGCCGCCGAGGAGGCAGCGGACGAGGCATAAGCCGCACCGCACCCACCGCGTGAAAACGCACCCAAAACTTTAGCCCACCCGCCGGGTGCGGCACTCAAATCTAAAACGCGGGTACATCCCGCACCTGATAGTGAAGGAGCCACACATGGCTAAGCTGTCCATCGAAGAACTCATTGCAGCTTTCAAAGAGCTCTCCCTCGTAGAGGTTTCCGAGTTCGTTAAGGCATTCGAGGAAGAGTTCGACGTTACCGCTGCAGCTCCCGTTGCAGTTGTAGCAGGCGGCGCTGGCGGCGGCGACGCTGCTGAAGAGAAGTCCGAATTCGACGTGATCCTCGAATCCGCTGGCGACAAGAAGATCGCCGTGATTAAGGAAGTTCGTGCCCTGACCTCCCTCGGCCTGAAGGAAGCAAAGGACCTCGTTGACGGCGCACCCAAGCCGATCCTCGAAGGCGCTTCCAAGGAAGACGCTGAGAAGGCTAAGGAGCAGCTTGAGGGCGCAGGCGCAACCGTTACCCTCAAGTAATCGACTTCTTCTCGATTCTTACCCCACCCGCCGGATGAGCTCCCTGACGGAGCCCGCCCGGCGGGTGGTTTTTCGTCTCTAACCCCTGCTGGAAGGCACCCCGCGGGGAACCAGCTTTTTGGCACCTCAACAGCAGGGGCTGGTGTTAAGATCCGAAGATACGAAGAAGGTGCATCCTGTATGATGAGAAACGCCCGGTAAAACCCGGCAGCAGTATCCAAAGCAGCCGCCAGGCACCCGAGAAAGCCCCCGCGAGGGCGCATGAATATCTCACGCCACTGTAAGCATGAACCCACAGAATGAGCATGACTAAACAGAATAGACCCATACTAGACACAGACGACGTGCAGCCGGTCGATGAGAGCCCCACCACCCCGTGGTCCTCTTTCGGGAAGATCACGCTCGAACCTCTGCCGGAGAACACCGCACCCTCTCAAACCGCCGCCAAGCCGGTTACGCTGGCACCCCTCGCCCCGTACCTGCAGCGGGATTTAGCGGCCGAAGACCATCAGACCGTGGCCGCCTTCGGGGAATCCGTGCGCAGCGACCGGGACTACCCGAAACTGCATCTTGCCCCTCCAGTAGGGCGCCTGAACGACCCGAACGGGCTGGTATACGACGGGCGGCACTACCACGCTTTCTACCAGTACTCGCCGCTGCACCCAGAGCGCATTGTCTACTGGCGGCACGCCATAAGCGACAACCTTACTCACTGGGAGGACGCAGGCACCGCCCTAGTACCAAACACGCGCTACGATTCGCACGGCTGCTACTCGGGCTCCGGCATCCGAGTGCCCGGCGGTTTTGAGTTCTTTTACACCGGCAACGTGAAAGACTCCCGCAATAACCGCGAAACCTACCAGATACTGGCCACCGCGGGGGAAGACGCACACCCCACCCGGCAGCTGCCTCCGCTGCTTGAGGGCCCGCATGAGGGCTATACGGCGCACTACCGCGACCCGCACGTATTTGAGCGGGACGGCCAATGGTGGATGGTCATTGGTGCCCAGAAAGACGGCAAAAAGAAGAAGCACCGCACCGGTGCCGTAGTCGTGTACACTTCGGCAGACCGCCGCAGCTGGGATTTTAAAGGCGAACTTGACTTCACCGACCCCACCGTTGAGGGGTGCTACATGTACGAATGCCCGTCTCTGCTGCAGCTGCGGGATGAGGCGACGGGCGCCCTGCGGGACGTGCTGATTTTCAGCCCCCAGGGGCTGAGCCCCGAGGGGGAGAAGTACCAGAATATCTACCAGTCAGGGTACATTGTGGGCGAGCTTGACCCGCAGACCCTGCGGTTTGAGGTGCACACCCCGTTCACGGAGCTGGATGCCGGGTTCGAGTTCTACGCCCCGCAGACCGTGCACGGTACCGGCACCAGTGCACATGATGATGCCCCGCACCCGCAGACTGTGATGATCGGCTGGTTGGGTAACGCCGAGCAGGACGACCACCCTTCGTGGGCGCACCGTTGGGTGCACATGTTCACCTACCCGCGTGAGCTGCACCTGCGGGAAGGAAAAATCTACCAAACCCCAGTGCCGCATCTTGACCGGGTGCTGCCGCTTGAGCCGACGGTTGTTGACGTGGTGAAAGGTAAAGTTCCGGTGCTCAAAGACGCGGGTACCTGGCGGCTTCACGGCACCGTTGATGTTTCGGATGGTCCGGTAAAAATCCGGGTGAAAGATGCCCACGGTACGGCGTTGCGCATCACGATCGCGGAGGATTTTGCGCAGCTGGACCGTTCAGGCACCCGATACACTGAGGGCGGCACTTTACGCCGCCGTGCCCTTACCCCGAACACTGAGCGCGAGTTTGAGCTGCTGGTGGATGCATCATCCACCGAACTGTTCGTGGGCGGTGCTGTGAACGGGCAGGACGGGGCTGGCTCATACGAGCAGGTATTCTCGGCCCGCACCTACTTCTCGGGCAGCAAACGTCGTGTGCGTATGGGCGGTAACGGCGAGGTGCTGAAACTGAGCTACGCAGTGCTGTAGTTTCACTTGCGGCCCGCTCCCTTACCAGCGCTCCTGCCAGGTGTGGCGGTAAGGCAAGAGCTACCAATGCCAAAAAACTGTGGCTCTCATGGCGGATGCTGCCGGTGCTGGTACAACCGTGACCGCCGGGAAAGACACCCTCGCGGATGTCACTCTCAAAACGAAGGCGACGACCACCCAGGCTTAATATTTTCCGGAATATCCTGCCTGTACGAGGCGGATGAAACGGCGGCCTGCCCCGTATAACACGGGATAGGCCGCCGCTTTGCTGCAAACCGTAAAGTCAAGGATAAGTGGCGTATATCATATTTGCACTTTGACCGTGTGAAGGGCTTCGTTAGCATCGAAAAGAGATGTAATCACCAACACACAGGGGGATATACCATGCCACCCGAACCGTACACGATTCGTGAAGCCCGCCCCGAAGAACTCCCGGAACTCCTCGATGTGCTCGTTGAAGCGTTCATCCCAGACCCGTTTATGCGCGTACTTTTAGGAGAGGAACCCCAGCCCGAGAAGATCCGCGGGCTCTTCGAGCTTCAGCTCAAAAGCCTCTACATCCCACGCGGATTCATTGATGTTGCGGTCGATAGCGACGGCGCAATCCTCGGAACCGCCCAGTGGATGCCTCCCGAAGGCCAGCAAGGAACCCTGAAACTGGAGCTGCGTGACGGGCCGAAGTACCTCAAAATACTCGGGGCCCGTGCCCTGCGGCACGTGATCGCCACCGACATCTACATTCGCAAACACCGTCCTGCCTTCGACCACTGGTACCTGCACACTATCGGTGTGCGCGCCACCGCCCAAGGGCGTGGGGTTGGCTCGGCACTGCTAGAACACGGCATCACCCGGTTTAATGGAACCGCCGCATATCTTGAGGCATCCACCCCGCGCAGCGCCACACTCTACACCCGCCACGGTTTCGTGCCCATCGGCACCTATAAGGGAACCAGCCCGGCAGCTGGGATGCTCTACCCCGCCACCATTGACGGGGTGCAGTACGACCCGCATTTAGCCGCCGCAAACGGCCTCTTATCGGCGGCATAGCGAGGAAGTAGCGAGGTCTGGTGTTCCGCTAAGAGGAGGCGGTAATGGCCCTGAGGGTACCGCCTTCGTGCAGGTGCACCGGGAAAACATCAGCCGTGGAACCCTGTTGCTTCTTATCGCTTTTATGAGGCGATGGTGTATCGTCGGGGCGGCCCTGTCTGCCCGATTCGATCGTCTGAAGCAGCCGCTGCACTGCACGCGCGGCGATCTGCTCAATCGGCTGCACCACAGTTGCAAGCTCCGGGATAAGTGCGCGTACCGTCTCGGTGCCGTCAAACCCCACCACCTGAAAATCCTGGGGGACACACAGGTTACGGGTTCGCGCCCAGTTCAGCGTCATCGCCGCATACGTATCGTTTGAGGCGAAGACAGCGTCAACACGCTCGCCTGCGGTGCTCTCCTTAAGATAACGTTCGATAAGTTCACGTTTGCGGGGCAGGGGAGTGCGGAATCCCAATTCAAGCACCTGAGGGGTCATTCCTTCGGCAGTTACCGCGTCCCGGTAGCCCGCCAGGCGAAGGTTCTGCTCGCTCACGGTTGAGGTGATATGCAGAATGTTTCTTGCCCCGGTGGCGACCAGATACTCAACCGCCATGCGTGCACCCGCATAGTTATCCGCACGAATATTGGGGTACTTCTGCGTACCTGGGCGGTCTACTGTCACCAGCGGCGCCTGCACATGCGGCAGGTTCGCCACCACCTGCGAATGCGCACCGGTAATAATTCCATCCACCTGGTTCGATAGCAGCATCTCAAAATACTGTTCCTCCAGGTCTGGGTGGTCGTTACTATTACATAGAATCACCCGGTACCCGGCGTCCGCTAAAAATGACTCAATCCGGTACACCATCTCCGCATAAAACGGATTAGCAACAGTTGGGAAAACCAGCCCGACTATACGGGAACGCTGACCTTTAAGGCTGCGGGCAATAGCGTTAGGGCGGTACCCCAGCTCCCGCATTGCATCGTATACTTTTTCACGAGTTCTCTGGCTCAGGTAGCCTCTATTGTTCAGGACTCGCGACACTGTGGTGGGAGAAACCCCTGCGCGTGCGGCCACATCGCCGAGTTTAGGCTTTGACACGGGTAAGTCTCCTTTGCAGTATACGTATGCAATCTTAACCGTAAAGGTTATTGTACACTTGATCCTCCGAGAGAACACCGGGTGTTCGGCTTATTCTGCGCCCATAAAAGCACAGTGTGCTGCGGCGGAAAAGAAGGGGATGTAGCGGCCCTCCCTAAAACACCGGCAGCAGCGGCACACGATCACCCGCCGTATGCCCGCTGGCATCCGCTACCAGCAGGTGGGTGGCCTTCGACAGCCCAGAAAGCATATAGGATGCACGCCTGGGAAGCGGATGCGCCCGGCATTCACGCACTAGGGCCGGAATGAGCCGCTGCTGGGAGCTGGCGGTGAGCGCGGGAATGTCCTGGGCAATTTCAGCGGTATCAAGAGGCGGCAGCGGCAGCCCCCGCATACCCGCCAGCAGTGGCGGCAGGTACGAGTACAAGGCCGTGTACGCTGCCAGCGGGTTACCCGGCAACCCCAGCACAATACGCCCGTCAGCTAAGCGGGCGGCGAGCGCCGGGTGCCCGGGGCGCACCTGCACTGACTCGAACAGGTAAGTTGCCTGAGCCTCGGCGAGGGTTTTACGCACCATATCCACCCCGGAGGTGCTGGAACCGCCCGTAAAAATCAGCACCTGCGCGTGGGATGTGTTCAAAAAAGTGGTGAAATCATGCCCCGTATCGGCCAGACGGGCCGAAGGCAGCGCGGCGCACCCCTGAGTTGCGAGAGTTGCCTCTAGGAAGCCGCCGAAAGCATCCCGCACCTGCCCGGCCTCTGGCACACCGATAGTAATAACCTCGTTCCCGGTAAACGCGCAGCGGGTGGTAACGGGCGCTAAGACGGGGATTTCGTCGAAGCCGTTCATCCCCAAAAATGCGGCAAGGCGGGCGGTAATGAGCGTGCCGCGCTCAACCAGCAGCCTGCCTGCGGGCAGCTCGGACCCGGTGCGGCGGATATCGGCGCCATTGGCCGGGGGGATATGCCCGGAAGCCATTGTCACGGTGGTGATACCTCCTACCGTGTTCAGTGTGGTGTGTTCTTCCCGTACAATGGCCTGCGCCCCGCGGGGCAGCAGCCCGCCGGTGAGGATGGGGGTGGCCTGCCCCGGCTCAATCGCCACTGTCAGGCGGTGAATATTAACGCGCTCGTCGTCGGGATATTCGGGGGTGACAAGCAGCCAGGGCGGGGTGCCGGATACGGCGTACCCGTCCATTGCTGAGGAATCATAGTGGGGTACGTCCATAAGTGAGTACACATCATCGGCTGTGTAACGCCCGATGGCGGCTTTGGGAGGCAGGGTCTCAACATCGGTACCCGCCGTGCACGTGAGCCCGGCGGCGTGCAGGTTCTTACGTGCCTGCTCCCAGGCAACGGCGGGAGGATGGTGGTGCGGCATGGGCGGGTACCTCAGTTTCTTGCGGGGTTGTTCGGATGCGGTGCGCGGTTATGGAAGTTCTAGTAGCTGCTCCACTGCGGGGAGTCGAAGCCTAACGCCCGCGCCTGCTCCCAGGTGTCCACGTCGGCGGTGTGGGCGGGGCTGAGCTCTACCTCTTGGGGGTGCAGCTGTTTGAGGAACGAGCGCACGGAGGCATTAGTGCTCCCCGCCGAAAACACCTGCCGTAGCGGCGCATAGCGGTATATCCCAACCAGAGGCTGGTAGACGCCGTCACAGATGCCCCAGAAACCGGTTTCGTGCCCGGCGGCGGCCCCCGCATGCTCGGCAAGCAAACTTACCGCCGGGGCGATATTGGGGGTGTCTACCCCCAGGATGATGCACCAGGTGGGGGCCGGGCGGCCGATCCCTGAATAGTGCTGGGCTAGCTTTTCGGCTCCGGCGTGGATAGCGGCAGCTGGCCCGGAATACGGCGGGTCTTCACGGGTGAGGAGCACATCGTTGGGCACCGGCAGGGTTTCGGGGCCTACAACCACGCAGGCATCGGCTTGAGAAACCGCCAGGAGGGCCCGGTCGAGGAGGGTGTGCGTGCCGTTTGAGAGGCCAGCCTTAGGGGTGTTTCCCAGGCGGGAAGATTTTCCTCCGGCAACAATAATGGCGCAGAAACCCGGTGTGTGCATACGTAACCCCTCATTGTGTGGTTCGGTAAGCCGCAATGGCTACAGTAAGTGTACCGGCGCGGTGTGCGCTTGTGAATATTGTGGCATCCCTGCTGTTGCCGTACAGAACGCTTTAGTTAATAGTTGAGTGCCCTTAAGAGGAACCTGCGGGTGGCGCCTGAGGCGGGGTGGAGGAGCTGGTTTAGCCGCCCGCGAAGGGGGGAAGCACATCCACGCGGGTTTCTTCGGTAAGAGGCGCCTCGTGCTCTGAACGCACCCCGTCGAGCAGGAAAGAGCACTGCTGCATCACCTGCGCCAGCGTCAGCCCGGAGGCGGTAGTGCCCGTGTAGCGGTCTCCCAGCTCCTGAACGAGCGCCCCAAGGGTGGGGGAGGCGAGGTCGCTGAGCGTAATGTTCACCTGATCCACGCCAGCTGCCGCGCATGCGGCCGCATAAAACCTGACAATCACTGCTTACCCCCCGATCGCGCTCATGGAGCGGCTTGCCTGAGCGAACTCTTCAATATCGAAATCGGCGTCTTCCTTGCCGTGGGCGCGAGGCTTGAACCACATACCCTCACGCCAGCGCAGCGCCAGCTCTTTATCGGATGCCCCCGAACGCAGCAGCTGCAGCAGATCGGTCTCGGAATCCGAAAACAGGCAGGAACGGATTTTACCGTCGGCGGTGAGCCTGGTGCGGGTGCACGCCCCGCAGAATGATTCGGTGACCGAGGCGATAATACCTACCCGCCCCAGGGATGCTGTGCCGTCGGCGGGTACCCCGTCGGTGAGGGCGGTGCCGTGCGGGTACACCTCCCACAGGGCGGCGGGGGAGTCGCCGCGTTCTTCAGACACCGGCCCGAGCGTGAACTCTTCGGCGAGCATGGTGCGTATCTGTGCGGCGGTAATAGTGCCTTCACGCGTCCACCGGTTATCGGCGTCCAGGGGCATCTGCTCAATAAACCGCAGCTGGTAGCCGCCCGCTAGGGCCCACTTCAGCAGCTGCGGGGCCTGCGTATCGTTCAGCCCGGGCATGAGCACCGCGTTAATCTTAATCGGGTGCAGCCCGGCCGCCGCTGCACCATCAATGCCGCGCAGTACGGCGTCGAGCTTATCACGGCGGGTCAGCTCAGCGAACGTTTCGGGGCAGATCGTGTCAAGGGAGACATTGATGCGGGCCAGCCCGGCTTTTGCCAGCGCCTCGGCGCGTTTTTCCAGCCCGATGCCGTTCGTCGTGATCGCTAGGGGCACCTGCGGGTGCATGGCGTGAATCAGCCCAATAATATCCACCAGGTCGGCGCGAACCAGCGGCTCACCGCCGGTGAACCGGATCTCCTCAACACCGAGCTCACGGATCGCTATATCGGCTAACCGCGCAATCTCGTCGGCGGTGAGCAGATCGTTCTTAGGGAGCCACTGCAGCCCCTCGGCTGGCATGCAATAAATGCAACGAAGATTACATTTATCTGTCAAAGAAATACGCAGGTCGGTGGCGATACGACCCCAGCGGTCTAAGAGCGGACCGCTGTTCTTAATATTCGCCGGTTTACGCCGCTTAATATCCGGGGCCTGGATTTTTTGAGGCGTCACAAAACCGGCTGTCTCACCCTCAGCAGAAGCTAAGGTGTGTAACACGGGGCCAGCGATTAGCTGAGACCGGCCCGAACCGGGTGTGTAAGCCATTGGAACCTTCATAGAAAATATGCATACTAAAAGCGACAATATAAATTATTCCATGTTTTGGGTAATCACCGATAGTGCGCCAAGGGTAAGTTACATCCCCAAAGCAGCGCACACGCACACACCCTAAGAACATGGAGACACCTCGCATTGTATCCACTCACTTCAATTCATCCAACCGCGAAGGAAGAACACGTATGAAGAACTCCCTCAAAGCCGTAGGCGTCGGCGCAGCACTGGCTGCTTCCCTAACACTGGCCGGATGCGGCTCTAGCGCGAGCTCCTCATCAAGCGCCTCAGCCGACTCTTCAGCCGCTGGCTCCGTTTCGGGCGAGGTGAAGGTGTTCGCCGCAGCATCTTTGCGCAACGCCGGGAAAGACCTGGAAGCTGCTTTCAAGAAGGCGCACCCGAACGTGAACTTCAGCTTCACTTATGAGGGCTCTTCCAAGCTGGTGCAGAAGATTGAGCAGGGTGAGGATGCCGATCTCCTCATCACCGCCGATAAGAAGAACATGGACAAGGCCGCCAAGCTCGACGAGTTCAAAGGCTCCAAGAGCGAGGTTATTGCAACCAATAAGCTGGTACTGGTCACCGCCGACGGCAACCCCGGTAAGATCAACTCCATCGACGATCTGAAGAACACCGACGGCACCGTGGCCATCTGCAAGGAAGATGTACCCTGCGGCACCCTGGCCCATAAAGAACTCAAGGACCACAATATTGAGCTGAAGAACGCCACCAACGAGTCGAATGTGGCCGCAGTGACCACCAAGGTCACCTCCGGTAGTGCCGATGCGGGCTTCATCTACACCACCGACCTTGCCGCCGCTAAGAAAGACGGCAAGAACCTCGGCTCAGTAGACCTGCCCGATGTGGAGAAGAACGAGTACCCCTCGGCGCTGACCTCAAAGGGTAACTCCTCCGAAGCCGCCAAGAAGTTCAACGAGTGGCTCACCACCGACGAGGCCCAGAAAATCCTTAAGGAACACGGCTTCGAATCCGCTCGATAATTAACCTGCAGCCGCACCCGTTGCGGGCGCTAACCCACAGTAGGCGCCCGCAACAGCTGTATCGTAGAACCCCAGTAAGTAACACCCACACAGGAGTGACCACGTGAAAAAACGCACCACCTTCAGCGTCGTACCGTGGTATTTCACCATCCCCTCCCTCATCGGGTTAGCTCTTATTCTGGGGCCGCTGCTGGGGCTGCTGTACAACATCCCCTGGATGGGTCTGCACGAAATTATTGATGAAGAGGTGGTCGGAGCCACCCAGCTCTCACTGGTCACCGCCAGCATCTCAACCCTTATCTGCGGTGTAATTGGTGCCCCGCTGGCGCTCACACTCTGCAAAGTACTTGACCGCTCCCGCCTGCGCGGCGCCGGGAGCCTGCTCTACGCCATTATCTACACGCCCATTATTTTCTCTCCCGTTGTTTCGGGCCTAGGACTGCTTTTCTTCTGGGGCCGCAAAGGCATCATAGGGGCGGCCCTGTACGATGCCGGAATCAAAATCACCTTCACCACCACCGCCGTCATTATTGCCCAAGTTTTTGTGGCCCTACCATTCTTCGTTGCCAGCGCCGTCACCACCCTGCAAGCCATCCCCCGAGAATACGAAGAAATTGCCGAAGTCGAGGGCGCAAAAGCATCAGAAATCACCTACCGGGTGCTGCTGCCACTGGCTGCGCCCGGCATCGCCACCGGGTTCCTGCTCTCCTTCGCCAGGGCACTGGGAGAATTCGGTGCCACCGTCACCTTCGCAGGAAACGTCAAAGGCAAAACCGAGACCATCCCGCTGAGCATTGATCTGGCCATTAGCGGCGGCAATATGTCTGGCGCCCTGGGAAGCGCCCTCATGCTCATCAGTCTGTACGTGTGCATCTTTGGCCTGCTTGGCCTATTTTCCGTGGTGAAGAAACTGCGTGCCAAAGCCTCTTACAATAGCTAGTAGATAATTTATTACCGTTTGGGAGTACAGATGCACAAGCCCCAGTTCGATGGCACCCCCAGCACCGAAGAGTATCGCGCCTATCTGGCGCTTTTACTGCGTGATACTTTTATTGGTCGCGCCGAAAACCTGCCGCTGGCGCGTGCTACCGACCGCATCCTTGCACAGGATGTGCTGGCTAGGCTTGATGTACCGAGTTTCGATAACTCCCAGATGGATGGTTATGCCCTAACCGCCGAGGGTGCCAGCCGTGAGAACCGCATCTTTACGGTGGGGCGTGAAATTCCGGCGGGGCGGCCGCTGCAGCGTTCGCGCGCATCCGACGATTTAACCTACCCGATTATGACCGGTGCCCCCATCCCTAAGGGGTATGTGGCGGTGGTGCCGGTTGAGCATTCTGAACGTATCGAATACCCCGACGTACCCGAATCTTTCGGGCGTCCCAGCGAAAAAATTAGGCTCCCTCAGGCACCCGAAGGGCAGTTTATACGTCGCCGCGGCGAAGACGTGGTAGCCGGGCAGGTTCTTGCGCGCGCTGGCGAGCGCGTGACCCCCGCACTGCTGGGTACACTCGCCGCGCAGGGGTATACCCGTGTGACGGTCGCCTGCGGGCCGCGCGTTCTGGTGTGCACCGGCGGCGACGAAATTCGCCCCACTCTCACCGAAGACGGCGACGATACGGCCACCGACCTCGCCTACGGCCAGATTTATGATGCTAACGGTCCCATGCTCACCTCAATGCTGGTCGAGGATGGCGCCGTGGTGCGGCGCATCTCGATTGGGGATGACCCGGAGCTTCTGATTGAGCATTTGCGGGAAGAATATGAGACTTTCGCACCGGATATTATTATTACCTCCGGCGGGATCAGCCACGGCAAATACGAAGTGGTGCGCAATGCCATCGCTATGGCACCGTCTTTGGGGCTGCCAATTCCGCTCAGTTGGTTCGGGCATGTGAGCCAGCAGCCTGGCGGACCGCAGGGCGTGAACGTGCTGGATTTCAACGGGCACCGTCTGCCCATGATTTCTTTCCCCGGCAACCCCGTCAGTACCCTTATTTCCTATGTGCTGATGCTTCGCCCCTACCTGCGCGCGGGCGGTCCTTACGGCACCCCGCACGAGGTGGCCTCGCGTATGGCAACTCTCGATAATGCCCCGCGTGGCGTGCTCGTCATTGATAAACCGCTGACGGCACCGGCCAATAAACGCCAATTTTTGCGCGGTAACCTGGCGATGGTTGAGTCCGAACCGGGAACCTATCGGGTGGAGCTATACCCCGATGTTTTGCCCGGATCGCATCTGCTGCATCACGCTGCGACCGCCGATGTGCTCATTGAGCTGGCGCCGGGCACCACGTACACCGGGGGAGAAGCGGTGCGGTACCACCGCATCCGGCTTACGGATAACTAAACGCGGCTGAACCCTCACCCCAACACAGACCTTAAGGACATACCGTGACCGAGAAGAACCTTCACCCCGATGCGGCGCAGCCAGCCCAAGACTTGACTCATGTGCGCGCCGACGGGTCGGCCCATATGGTTGATGTGACCTTGAAAGACGTCACCACACGCACGGCGCTCGCTGAGGGAACCGTGCACACTCGCGCCGATGTGATCGCCAAGATTTTTGATGCCGACTTACCTAAGGGCGATGCCCTGCCGGTTGCGCGTGTGGCCGGTATTATGGGCGCTAAACGCACCCCGGATATTATTCCGCTGTGCCACCCGTTGCCCCTGGGTAAAATTACCCTGGATTTTGAACGTGGCGAGGATTATGTGCGCATTGTGGCGTCGGTGAAAACCCGGGGCGTTACCGGGGTTGAAATGGAGGCGCTGACCGCGGTCTCCACCGCAGCGCTGACGATTTTCGACATGATTAAGGCGGTCGATAAATACGCCGTGATCAGCAATATTCGGGTACTAGAGAAATCCGGCGGAAAATCCGGCGACTGGGCTGTAACAGATCGGTAAACCCGCCGCATCACCACACTAGTAACCACTCTATAAGGAGGGCACACCATGAGTGCAGAAGAAATCCAGCTTCCCGAGAATCTGACCGGGCTTGTTATTGTGGCATCTACTCGCGCCGCCCGTGGTATCTATGAGGATAAATCGGGGCCTATCGCAGTCGAATGGCTGCGTTCGCGCGGGTTCGACACCCCGGACGCCGTCGTGATTGAAGATCGGCAGATTATTGACTACTTCAACACCCTCATTGCCGATGGGAAGAAGAATAATAACCTGCCCACGTTTATTCTCACCAGCGGCGGTACCGGGCTGAATACGGACGATCAGACCGTGGAGGCGGTACGCCCGCATCTGGATAAGGAAATCCCCGGAATTATGCACGCTTTCTGGGCGAACGGGCTGCAGAACGTATCTTCCGCAGTGCTCTCACGCGGGGTTGCGGGCGTGATCGGTAAAACCTTCGTGATGACTTTGCCCGGGTCGCGCGGCGGGGTTAAAGATGGAGTAAAAACCCTAGACCCGCTTGTGGAACATATTTGCCGCCAGATGGAGGACTATCATGACCACTAAGCCGCAGGGGCTCGACCACAGTGGGGCGCACGGTGCTGAGCCCACCGGTTCGGTTGTCATTTTCACTGATATTACCGAGGAAGCCTTAGAGCCGCTCGCCAACGCCGCGAAGGCTCAGGTCATGACAGAGGCCATGGGGGCCCTTGTTGTATTCGACGGCATTGTACGCAACCATGATCACGGCAGCGCGGTGCGCGGGCTGTCCTATAGTGCGCATCCGCAGGCAAAAGAATATATTGCGCGTGTTGTGCAGTCTGTAGCGGATGAGCTGGAGGGGGTTCGTCTGTGGGCGGTTCACCGCGTCGGTCCCATTGCTATAGGGGAGTCCGCGCTGACGGTGCTTGCCGCTGCGGCCCATCGTGGGCGGGCCTTCGATGCCTGCGAGGCGGTGGCCGACCGTGTGAAAGCCCAGGTTCCCATTTGGAAAGAACAGGAGCTGACGGACGGCAGCACCGAATGGGTGGGCATAGACACCTAGAGACTCAACACGTATTTCCGCGAAAGACACCATCAGGATGAGCTTTATCCCAGACCCCGAAACCGCACCGGAGCCCTCGACCCGGTTGAGCGCGGCTGAACGCGCCTTCTATGCGCGTCAGCTGATTCTGCCCGAAATCGGCATGGCGGGCCAGCTGAAGCTGAAGGCGGCACGGGTCGCTGTACTCGGTGCCGGTGGGCTTGGTGCCCCCGCCCTGCTCTATCTTGCGGGAGCCGGGGTGGGCGAGATTATCATTATCGACGATGATTCCATTGAGATCTCGAACCTGCACCGGCAGGTTATTCACACTTATGCACGGTCGGGAAACTCGAAGGCAGAATCGGCTGCCGAAACGATGCGCGCGCTCAACCCCTTCATCACGGTGACCGTTATCCGAGAACGCCTCACTGACAGTAATGCTTCGACGCTCCTTAGCGGTGCGGATGCGGTGCTCGACGGCAGCGATAACTTTGAGGCCCGCTACGCGGTTTCGGCTGCGGCACAACAGCTGGGCATCCCGCATATTTGGGCGGCAATCCTGGGTTTCGACGCACAACTCAGTGTCTTTTGGCCTGGCCGCGGGCCGGTCTACGAAGACCTCTACCCGCAAGCCCCTGCGCCGGGAAGCGTCCCTTCGTGCAGTACCGCCGGGATTATCGGAGCGCTCGCCGGGGTAGTGGGCTCAGCGATGGCAATGGAGACTATTAAAGTCATCACAGGTTCCGGAAAACCACTTGTTGGTGAGGTTGGCCTATACTCGGGGTTAAGCGGGGAGTGGAAATATATACCTCTGTTAGCTAACACGCAAGCTCTGCCTCAGAAAAACGCCGAATCTCACTCTGAGAGGAGGAAAGAGCCCGAAAATCGCGTAACATTTCGTAACAATTTGGTTTTTTTGGACACAGTTTCCGAAGACAGCACCCGGCCGGATATTAGTGCAGCGGAGCTTCAAGACGTCATATCCCGTCAAAAAGTTGTTGTGATTGATGTGCGCGAACGGGTCGAATTTGAGGCCTATGCGATCGATAATGCCGTGAATTTTCCCCTGACCGATATCCTCTCGCGGGCCCGTGAGGGCTCACTTTCCGCTAAACTACGCGAAAAAATTGCCCCTGAAACAAACTTGGTGGTTATTTACTGCACCGGATACACCCGATCCGTCGAAGCTGCCCGTGAAATTACCCCTCTCACACAGGCTCCAGTTCGCATTCTGTCGGGTGGTATTTCGAGCTGGCTTACGGTCTGAATAACCCTATGAATTCCCTCGATTAGATAAGATTTTTATATCGTATTTCGGGTACCAAATTTACGATATATTGGCTATATGGAACAAGCATCACAGACCAAGGGCCCAGATGGCCCCCTTACCGATCAACTGATTAAATTCGGTAAGTTCTTCTCCCGTTGGGATGAAACAGATGACGGCCGTGCAGTTTTCCGTGAAGGTGGCCGTAAAGGTGACGCCTTCTACCGTGACCGTTGGAGCCACGATAAAGAAGTTCGCTCAACCCACGGGGTGAACTGCACTGGTTCCTGCTCTTGGAAGGTGTATGTCAAAGACGGCATTATCACCTGGGAAGCGCAGGAAACTGACTATCCCACAGTCGGTCCCGATCGTCCCGAATATGAGCCCCGCGGGTGCCCCCGTGGCGCATCCTTCTCGTGGTACACGTACTCGCCGACCCGCGTGAAATACCCCTATGTGCGCGGTCTGCTGCTCGAAATGTACCGTGAGGCGAAGGCGCTTTACGGCGACCCGGTGGAAGCATTCCACTCCATCGTCTCCGACCCTGTTAAACGCAACCGCTACATTAGTGCACGCGGTAAAGGCGGTTTGGTGCGCTCCACCTGGGCTGAAGCACTCGAACTTGTTGCGGCCGCTCATGTGCACACCATTAAGTACTACGGGCCCGATCGCTGCACCGGCTTCACCCCGATTCCTGCAATGTCGATGGTCTCCTTCAGCGCTGGTGTGCGTTTCATCCAGCTTATTGGCGGCGTGATGACCAGCTTCTACGACTGGTACGCCGACCTTCCTGTGGCCTCCCCGCAGGTCTTTGGCGATCAGACCGACGTGCCTGAATCCGGTGACTGGTGGGATGCTTCCTACCTGATCATGTGGGGTTCGAACATTCCCGTGACCCGTACCCCGGATGCCCACTGGGTTGCCGAGGTGCGTTACCGCGGCACCAAGGTTGTCTCGGTTAGCCCCGACTACGCCGACAACACCAAGTTCGCTGATGAATGGCTGCCCGCACAGGCAGGCACCGACGCGGCGCTGGCTATGGCGATGGGTCACGTCATTCTTAAGGAAAACTACGTGGATCAGCGCGTGGAGTTCTTTGAGGACTTCGCGCTGACCTACACGGATCTTCCTTTCTTGGTTACCCTCGAAACTCGTGAAGACGGTACCAAGGTGCCCTCCAAGTTCCTGACCGCTGCGTCGCTGGCGGGGGAGAAGCACCAGGAGAACGCCGCCTTCAAGACCGCCATGATGGACCGCGAAACCGGTGAGGTTTTCATTCCCAACGGCACCATGGGGCATCGTTACTCTGAGTCTGATCAGGGTAACTGGAACCTTGAACTGGATGGCCGTAAACCCATTCTGTCGATCCGCGATCTGCCCCAGGGTGAGGCTGCAGCGGTCGAGATTAAACTTCCCACCTTCGATAACCCCAAGGGCCACGGCGACATTATTACCCGTGGTGTGCCCGTCAGCTACGTCGAGGGCCAGGAAGTTACCACCGTCTTCGACCTGATGCTCGCTACCTACGGTATTGGGCGCCCCGGGCTGCCCGGTGAATGGGCCTCGGGCTACGACGACTGGTCGATCCAGAACACCCCGGCATGGCAGGAGCAGATTACTTCGGTTCCGCCGGAGGCCGTAATCCGCGTGGCACGTGAGTTTGCGCAGAACGCTATCGACTCGCACGGTCGTTCCATGATCATCTTCGGCGCTGGTATTTGCCAGTGGTACCACGCAGATACCACCTACCGCGCTATTTTGGCTCTGCTGAACCTGACCGGGTGCCAGGGCCGTAACGGCGGCGGCTGGGCCCACTATGTGGGTCAGGAGAAGGCGCGTCCGCTCACCGGTTTGACCAATATGGCGAACGCTCTGGACTGGAGCCGCCCGCCGCGTCATATGATCGGTACCGGCTTCTGGTACATGCACACCGACCAGTTCCGTCAGGACGGTTACTCCACCGACTACCTGCAGTCCCCCCTCGGTAAGGGCGAGCTGAAGAACGTACACACCGCAGACGTGGTGGCCCGCTCTGTCCGTATGGGCTGGATGCCGTTCTACCCGCAGTTCCCCGAGAACTCCCTCGACTTGGCTGATAAAGCTGAAGAGGCAGTGGCACGGGGTGAGGCGAAGGACAACGCCGACTACTTGGCTCAGCGTCTGAACTCCGGTGATTTGGAGTTCTCGGTTGAAGACGTGGACAACCCCGTGAACTGGCCGCGTACCCTGATGCTGTGGCGCTCGAACCTGTTCGGCTCCTCCGCTAAGGGCGAGAGCTACTTCCTCAAGCACCTTGTAGGCAGCATGGACAACGTGCAGGGTGCCGACCACGAGGAATCCATTCCGCGTGAGGTCAAGTGGTACCAGGATGCCCCGCAGGGCAAGCTGGACTTGCTGGTGTCTTCAGACTTCCGTATGACCACCACGACTCTGCTCTCGGATGTGGTGTTCCCCACCGCTACCTGGTACGAGAAGTACGATATCTCCTCGACCGATATGCACCCCTTCCTGCACGCGTTCTCACCCGCGATTGACCCGCCGTGGGAGGCAAAGACTGACCACGAGACCTTCAAGGCTCTCGCATATGAGTTCACGCGTCAGGCGAAGAAGCACCTGGGTACTCGTAAAGACATTGTTTCGGTTCCGCTGCTGCATGACACCCCCGGTCAGATTAAGCAGCCTGGTGGCCATGCCCCCGACTGGAAGAACACCCCCGATATGGTGGGCGTTCCCGGCATGAACATGCCGAACTTCATGACTGTCGAACGCGACTACGGCGCTATGTACGATATGTACACCTCCGTGGGTCCGCTCTTTGACAAGGTCGGTGCCACCACCAAATACGTGACGTACGATCTGAAGGACGAAGTCGCTCAGATGGCGAAAGAATTTGGTGTGATGGACTCCGGTAAGGGCGCGGGTCGTCCCGCACTGGATACTGATGTGAAGATCGCTGAGTCTATTCTGCGTATCTCCGGTACGTCCAACGGTGAGGTTGCTCTTAAGGGCTTCAAGGAGCTTGAGAAGCAGACCGGCCTGCACTTGGTGGACCTTGCCGAGGGTAACGAGGAGCGGAAGATTACCTTCCCCATGACCCAGGCATCCCCGCAGCCGGTGATTACCTCCCCCGAATGGTCCGGTTCGGAGACTGGCGGTCGTCGCTACGCACCGTTCACCGTGAACATTGAGAAGAAGAAGCCGTTCCATACCCTCACCGGTCGTATGCACTTCTTCCTGGATCACGACTGGATGCACGAGATGGGTGAGGCAACCCCGATTTACCGTCCGCCGCTGGATATGACCGGGCTCTTCAAAGAACCCGAGATTGGTGCTACCGACGGTGTTTCGGTTGCGGTGCGCTACCTGACCCCGCACAATAAGTGGGCTATCCACTCCCAGTACTTCGATAACCAGCATATGCTGACCCTGTTCCGCGGTGGTCAGACTGCCTGGATGAGCCCCCAGGATGCCGAGAAGATCGGCGTCAAGGACGGCGAATGGATCGAATGTGTGAACACCAACGGTGTGTTTGTGGGTCGTGCGGTTGTCTCCCACCGTATGCCTGAGGGTGTGTGCTACGTGCACCACGCCCAGGAGCGTATGATGACGCCGAAGACCGAAACCACGGGCAAACGCGGCGGTATTCACAACTCGATGACCCGTATCCTGCTCAAGCCGACCCACATGATCGGCGGCTACGCCCACCAGGCATTCGCCTTCAACTATCTCGGACCGACCGGCAACCAGCGTGACATTGTCTCGTACATTCGCCGTCGCAAGTCGCAGGAGGTTACATTCTAATGCGTGTTATGGCCCAAGTTGCTATGGTGATGGCGCTTGATAAATGCATCGGCTGCCACACCTGCTCCGTGACCTGTAAGCAGGCATGGACAAACCGTGCCGGTACCGAGTACGTGTGGTTCAACAATGTTGAAACCCGCCCCGGTCAGGGGTACCCGCGTCGGTACGAGGACCAGGAGAAGTGGAAGGGCGGCTGGGTACTGAATAAGCGCGGCCGTCTGGAGCTCAAGAGCGGTAACCGCTTCCAGAAGCTCTTCTCCATCTTCGCCTCGCCGATTCAGCCTGAGCTGACCGACTACTACGAGCCGTGGACCTACGACTACCAGAACCTGACCACCGCGCCTCTGGGTGATGACTTCCCGGCAGCGAAACCAGTTTCGCTGATCACCGGTAAAGACACCAAGATTCAGTGGGGTCTGAACTGGGACGATAACTTAGGTGGTGCCCCCGAGCACGGCCACCTCGACCCGCTGGTTGAGAAGGTGCGCAAGAAGGCAGAGGACAAGATTAAGTTCGAGTTCGAGCAGACCTTCATGTTCTACCTGCCGCGTATCTGCGAGCACTGCCTGAACCCGTCCTGCATGGCGGCGTGCCCCTCCGGCGCTATCTACAAGCGTGCCGAAGACGGTATTGTTCTGGTTGACCAGGACCGCTGCCGCGGTTGGCGCCAGTGCATCACCGGCTGCCCCTACAAGAAGGTGTACTTCAACCACAAGACCGGTAAGGCTGAGAAGTGCACATTCTGCTACCCCCGTCTTGAGGCTGGTATCCCCACCGTATGCGCCGAGACCTGCGTGGGTCGTATGCGTTACATCGGTATCTTCCTCTACGATGCAGACCGTGTGACCGAAGCAGCCTCCGTACCGGACGAGAAAGACCTGTACGAGGCACAGCTTTCGCTGATGCTTGACCCGCACGATCCGCGTGTGATTGAGCAGGCTCGCGCAAACGGCATTCCGGATGCCTGGGTTACTGCCGCTCAGAACTCCCCGGTGTATAAGCTGGCGAAAGAGTGGAAGGTGGCTCTGCCGCTGCACCCCGAATACCGCACCATGCCGATGGTTTGGTACGTGCCGCCGCTGTCGCCGATCGTGGACCTGCTCAAGGACCAGGGCCACGACGCTGAGAGCAGCCAGAACCTGTTCGGCGCGATTGAAGCACTGCGCATCCCGGTTGAATACCTGGCTGAGCTGTTCACTGCGGGCGACACCGAAGTGGTCACCTTCGTGCTCAAGCGCCTGGCTGCGATGCGCGCCTACATGCGTGACATCACCTTGGGCGGCGAAGGCAACGAAGAGATCGCAAATTCGGTGGGCATGACCGGTGCGCAGATGTACGAGATGTACCGTCTCATGGCGATCGCCAAGTACAACGAGCGCTACGTGATTCCGCGTGCCCACATGGAAGATGCCCACAACCTTGAAGAGATGGGATGCTCCCTGAGCGTAGACGGCGGTCCCGGCATGTACGGTGACGCCTTCAACGACATGGAGGGCCGCCCCACTCCGGTGTCCACGAGCGTGTATGAGAACTCAAATAAGGTGAGTCTCTTCAGCTGGGACGGCAATTCCCGCCCCGACGGCCTCTTCCCGAACACCACCGGAAAGAAGTAGGTAAGTGGCTGGTTTCTTCTCCAGGCTCATGGGTACAGCCGGGTCCGAGGATAAAACCTCGGATCCGGCGCACCCCGCGCAGGATAACATCGACCCTTTTGACCGGGACTTCGGTCCCGGGCAGGATCGGGATTCGGTCATCTACCAGGTCAGCGGCATGCTCTTGGGTTACCCCAGCGAGGAGCTAGTGCAAACCCTTCCCGAACTTATCCGCTTGGCGCAGGCCACTGAGGATGACGAGTTCACCCAGGCCGTGCAGACCGTCGCTAACTGGATGACCGCACAAGATTTGGAAGATGTTCAGAGCGAGTACGTGCAGGAGTATGACCTTTCCCGCCGCCACGCTCTGCACCTTTCCTATTGGACGGATGGCGACACCCGCCGCCGCGGTGAGACCCTGCTCAAGTTTAAGCAGATGTACCGCGACTCGGGAATGTTTACTCAGCTCAATGGGGAACTGCCCGACTACCTGCCGCTGGTGCTGGAATTCGCCGCTCTTGTGGATCGTACAAAAGGGCGTGCCGCGTTACAGGCGTACCGCCCTTCTTTGGAGCTTCTGCGTCTGTCCCTGAAAGACGGAAACCTGCCCCACTATGGGCTTTTGCACAGTATCTGCGGCACCCTGCCGGGCGTCTCTCCCGAGACCCAGGAGCAGGTGCAGCAGATGGCAGGGTACGGACCGCCCGTTGAGACCGTTGGTCTTTCCGGGTACGCCGACCCCCGCATCGCCCAAGCTAATCCTAATAACCCTTAAACCCCTCGATAGGAGTACATCGTGTACGCACTCGCATCTGAGCATGCAGCCCATGGGGTGCCTGTGCCTGTTGGCGAGCCGGGGATTGTTGATATCCTCCTGTGGGGCGTGCTTCCCTACGTCACCATTCTTATCCTGATCGGTGGCACCATTTGGCGTTACCGCACCGATCAGTTCAGCTGGACCACACGTTCTTCGCAGATTTACGAATCGAAGATGCTGCGTTTGGGTTCGCCCTTGTTCCACTACGGCCTAGCCGCCGTGTTCATGGGACACGTGGGCGGTCTTGTGGTGCCGAAGATGCTCACGGATTATGTGGTGGATGATCACACCTACCACATTGTTGCATTGGTGGGCGGCTCGGCTGCCGCTCTAGCCACCATTGCCGGTTTGGCACTGCTGCTGTGGCGCCGCCGCAATAACGCCCAGGTGTTCACCGCAACCACTGCGAACGATAAATTCATGTACTTCGTGCTGGTGGCCGTGATTCTGGCCGGTACCGCCGCGACCCTGTTCTCGGCAATTAATCCTTCCGGCGGCCTGCCGCCGGTGAACGGGCACGAAGTGGAGTTCAACTACCGCACCTCCATCGCGGTATGGTTCCGTTCCATCTTCTACTTCCACCCGGAGGTGGCACTGATGGTCAACGTGCCGCTATCCTTCAAGATTCATATTATTGCGGCCATGGTGCTGTTCATCATCTGGCCGTTCACTCGCCTGGTGCACGCGCTGACTATGCCGCTGCACTACCTGTTCCGCCCGTACACCATCTACCGTTCCCGCGGTGGGGAGCGTGTGGGCGCACGCCGTGGTTGGGATCCGATCGGTACTCATGACCGTGAAGATGTCTTCCGCCGATAAGTAAACACACAATCATAATGAGGAAACATGAGCGCTCCCGCTGCTGAGAGTTACGACCTGAAAAAAGGTCAGCTGTTTAATCTGCTGCTGATTACCTTCGCCTCGACCGTCGGGTTCTGGGCGTGGACAATCGTCGGTCCGTTAGCTAAGTACTACGCTAAACCGGAACAGATGAACCTAAACCCGGGCACCACCGGTTTGCTGGTTGCCATGCCGATCTTTATTGGTGCAGTCGGGCGTATCCCGATCGGTGGTCTGACCGATAAGTACGGCGGGCGCATCATGATGAGCCTGGTGCTTGCTGTGAGCACCCCGCTGGTGCTCCTAGTCGGTCTTGCCGGTTCGATGAAGTCCTTCCCCCTGATGCTGGTCTTCTCGTTCCTGCTCGGTATTGCCGGTACCGTGTTCGCGGTTGGTATTCCGTTCAGCTCCGCTTGGTACCCGCCCGCACGTAAAGGTTTCGCAACCGGTGTGTTCGGTGCAGGCATGGTCGGTACCGCACTGTCGGCCTTCTTCACTCCGCGTCTGCTGTCTCTCGTGGGCTACATGAACACCCACTACATGATCGCTGGCCTGTGCGCAGTGACCGCTGTGGTCTCATTCCTGTTCCTGCGTGATTCACCGGCGACCGCTAACCGCGAGGTTACCCCGCTGATGCCGAAGATCATTCGGGCGTTCAAGGTGAAGTCCACCTGGCAGCTGTGCTTCCTTTATTCTGTGGTGTTCGGCGGCTTCGTGGCGTTCTCGAACTACCTGCCGACCTACCTGAACAATATTTACAACTTCGACGCTGAAGCTGCTGGTGCTCGTGCCGCAGGCTTCGCGGCGGCTGCCGTGGTCGCTCGTCCCTTCGGTGGTATCTTGGCTGACAAGTTCGGCCCGAAGATCATTACCTTCATTGCGTTGGGCGGCGTATCGACTTTGGCGTTGGTTACCGCATTCCAGCCGGACGCCGAGCACGTTTATGGCCCCATCTTCTTGGCGATGGCAGCTCTGCTGGGCTTGGGCTCCGGCTCGGTCTTCGGCTGGGTTGGCCGCGCGGCTGACCCGAAGAACATGGGTGCGGTCTCTGGTGTGATCGCTGCTGCTGGTGCTTTGGGCGGGTTCTTCCCGCCGCTGGTGATGGGCGCAACCTACGATGCTGCACATCGTAACTACTTCGTTGGCCTAACCCTGTTGGCTGTAACCGCGGCCTTGGCCTTCGCCTCGGCATTCTTCGTCAAGCACGGAGGCAAGCCGGAGCATCATAAGGCTTAGGTTGTTGCGAAACAGTAGCTGAGTTTTTCACTCAACTGTTTGTTCCACGGCTCTGGTCGTTCCCCACCCTGGTGGGGAACGACCAGAGCTTTTTTCTGTGGGTTTTAACTCGTAAAACAACAAATTGATGGGGCAACAGTCACAATAACCCATAAATTTCGTATAAAATATGCATATATTCAGTGTGGGTTTTAGTAGACAACGCAACACCGATACACCAACGAGGAACCATGGAAGCTTCTGAAGTGAAACATGCTGACCTGAAGAAAGGGCAGCTGCGTAACCTGCTGGTGGCAACGTTCGCCTCCATTTTTGCGTACTGGGCCTGGAGCGTTATTAGCCCGCTCGCCAAATTCTATTCCTCCCCAGAGCAAATGCATCTGGATGAGGGAGGCTCCAGCTTACTGATTGCTATGCCTGTACTGGTGGGGGCGGTAGGGCGTATCCCTGCTGGGGCGCTCACCGATAAGTACGGCGGGCGCGTGATGCTCACCGCTGTTATGGCGCTCAGCGCCCCATTAACGCTGCTGGTGGCGCTGGCGGGTTCCATGAAATCGTTCGGGCTGATGCTGGTGTTTAGCTTCCTTCTTGGTATTGCCGGTACCGTGTTCGCGGTGGGTATCCCGTTCAGTGCAGCTTGGTACGGTGCCTCGAAGAAGGGGTTCGCGACCGGTATTTATGGGGTGAGTACCGTGGGTACCGCCGTTTCGGCGTTTGTGACCCCGATTTTGCACAGGCAGCTGGGGTACTGGCCCACCCATATTCTGCTGGCCGCCCTGTGCCTGGTGATGGCGGCCGTATGTTTTACGGTTCTGCGTGATTCCCCGCAGTTCACTCGTTCTACGGAGCCGATAATCCCTAAACTTTTGGCGGCCTCCCGTGTTAAAGAAACGTGGCAGCTGTGCTTTTTGTACTCGATTTTCTTCGGCGCCTTTGTGGCGTTTTCAAACTACCTGCCCACGTTCCTTACGAACGTGTACGAGAAGAACCTGATTGAGGCGGGGATGCGTGCCTCTGGCTTCGCGGTTGCTGCGGTGGCGGCTCGTCCTCTCGGCGGGATACTGGCCGACCGGGTGGGGCCGCGCTTGGTGACCCTGATAGGTATGGGCGGAACCGTGGCGTTGGGGGCCTCGGTGGCCTTCCAGCCGGAAGGGGAGCATGTGTATGGCCCGCTGTTCTTGATGATGGCGGTGCTGCTGGGGCTTGGGTGCGGCAGCGTATTTGGCTGGGTTGGCCGTGCTATTCCAGCCGATAAGGTGGGCATCGCGTCTGGAATTATTGGTGCCGCCGGTGGGCTGGGCGGGTTCTTCCCGCCGCTGGTGATGGGCGCAACCTATAATGCCGCCGCAAACAGCTACTTTAACGGGTTGATGCTCTTGGCCCTGACCGCGGCCGTCGGTGTGGGGATGACGCTCATAGTGCGCGGCGGCAAGAAGTCTCTTGACGCGCCCTAACCTGTGCATATATATGTGCCGGTAAGCCCCCATAATATGCGTGTCACAGGGCATAGACAGCTAGAAGTTTAAGCCCACATTGTGGGAAAATTAGTACTGTTATACACAACAGCACCGTTGTGAACCGCTAACGGTTTGCGCCGATTAGGAGATAGATATATGTCTTTCATTGACCGTCATCTCGGCCCCCGTTCCGCAGACGCTGAGCAGATGCTCAGCACCCTGGGGTATGACTCCCTAGGGGCTCTGATGGACGCCGTCGTCCCCGAACAGATTCGTCTTCGTGCCGATCTGCCTTTGCCGGAGCCGCTGACTGAGCAGGATGCACTGGCTAAGATCGCTGGGTATGCCGCTAAGAATAAGGTGTACGCACAGATGATTGGTGCCGGCTACTATGATGCCGTAACCCCCGCTGTGCTTCGCCGTAATATTCTTGAGAATCCCGGGTTTTACACCTCATACACCCCGTATCAGGCTGAAATTTCGCAGGGCCGCCTGGAGGCTCTGCTGAATTTCCAGAACACGGTCATGGAACTGACCGGTCTTGAGATCGCCAACGCCTCCCTGCTGGATGAGGCGACCGCGGTTGCTGAAGCGGTTGTGATGATGCACCGCGCTAACCGTAAGGTGAAGAACGGTTTCTTCGCCATTGACTCACGCTGCCTGCCGCAGGTGATTTCGGTGGTGCGTGGTCGTGCGCAGATGCTCGACATCCCGTTTGTAATCACCGACTTCTCGGATGGGCTGCCTGAGGGCGACCTGTACGGTGTGGTCTTCGCGTACCCCGCCCAGGATGGCCAGCTGCGCGATATTGAGCCGCTTATTAAGGCCGCTAAAGAACGTAAGGCCCTGGTGACCGTGGTCGCCGACCTGCTGGCTTTGACCCTGTTGAAGTCCCCGGGTGAGTTGGGTGCCGATGTTGCGGTGGGCAACACCCAGCGCTTTGGTTTGCCGTTCTTCTTCGGCGGCCCGCACGCCGCGTACATGGCGGTTCATAAGGGTATGGAACGTACCCTGCCGGGCCGTCTGGTGGGTGTTTCGCAGGACTCTTCAGGTAAACCTGCGTACCGGTTGGCACTGCAGACCCGCGAGCAGCACATCCGCCGTGAGAAGGCCACCAGTAATATCTGTACCGCCCAAGCTCTGCTGGCGATTGTTGCCGGTGCTTACGCCATGTACCACGGCCCCGAGGGGCTGCGCGCTATTGCTGAACGCCTGCACACGAATGCGGCACGTGTGGCCACTGCCCTGCAGAAGGCTGGTTACGGTATTGCGCACAAGAACTTCTTCGACACCGTTGTTGTCGAAGCACCCGGCGCGGCTGATGAGCTGGTGGCTAAGGCATTAAACGCCGGTGTTAATATTCGCCGTTTCGACGCTAACCGCGTGGGTATTTCGGTGGGTGAGTCGCATGATGATGCCGTGCTGGGGCGCCTTGTGAAGGCCCTCGGCGGGGAGCTGTCCGCTGAGGCTGACCCTGCGTTTGGTATCCCGGATGCACTGCTGCGCACCGACGACTACATGCAGCACCCCATCTTCCACAAGTACCGCTCCGAAACTGAGATGATGCGTTACCTGCGCCGCCTCTCGGATAAGGACTTGGCGCTGGATCGGACGATGATTCCGCTGGGTTCGTGCACCATGAAGCTGAACGCTGCGGCCGAGATGGAGCCCATCTCGTGGCCTGAATTCGCGGGCGTTCACCCGCTGGCACCGGCTGATCAGGCCCAGGGCTGGCATGAGCTCATCCGCGAGCTTTCTGACTGGCTGGTGGCTATCACCGGGTACGATGCGGTGTCGCTGCAGCCGAACTCAGGCGCGTCGGGCGAGTACGCCGGTCTGCGTGCCATCCGCTCCTACCACGAGGCTAATGGTGACCATCAGCGCAATACTGTGCTCATTCCGCTCTCTGCACACGGCACGAATGCCGCATCCGCCGCATTGGCTGGGCTTAAGGTTGCGGGTGTGGCAACCGCATCCGACGGCTCGATCGATGTTGAGGATTTGAAGGCGAAGATTGAGAAGTACGGCGATGCGATCGCAGGCATTATGATCACCTACCCCTCCACGCACGGCGTGTTTGAGGAGCAGGTGGCCCAGGTGTGCGAGCTGGTGCACGCTGCGGGCGGGCAGGTGTATGTGGATGGCGCTAACCTGAACGCACAGATGGGCTTTGCGCAGCCCGGTAAGTTCGGCGGCGACGTCTCCCACCTGAACCTGCACAAGACCTTCTCCATCCCGCACGGCGGCGGCGGCCCCGGCGTGGGCCCGTTGGCGGTGCGGGAGCACCTGGTGAAGTACCTGCCCGGTGATGCCTACACCGCTGACGCTGAAGGTAACCTGCCTGAAGGCGCGGCGCTTCCGATTGCGCAGGCGTTCTTCGGCTCGGCCGGGGTGCTGCCGATCAGCTGGATGTATATTGCGATGAGCGGCGCTGAGGGTCTGAAGAGCTCTTCCGCATATGCGGTACTGAACGCCAACTATGTTGCGAAGAAACTGAACGATAAGTTCCCCGTACTGTACACCGGCCCGGGTGGGCTGGTGGGTCACGAGTGCATCTTGGATGTGCGTGAGCTGACCGACCGTTCGCATGTGACCGCTGAGGACGTGTGCAAGCGCCTGATGGACTTCGGCTTCCATGCCCCCACCCTGGCGTTCCCGGTTCCGGGCACCCTGATGATGGAGCCGACCGAGTCGGAGTCGAAGGAGGAACTCGACCGTTTCGTTGAGGCGATGGAGACCATCTACGACGAGATTCTTGAGGTCGCAGACGGCAAGGTCGCACTGGAGGATTCGGTGCTTCGTAATGCCCCGCACACTGTGGAGGTCGTCTCTGCTGACGAGTGGGACCGCCCCTACACCCGCTCGCAGGCGGCGTACCCGGTGAAGTCTTTGCGTCTGAATAAATACTTCACCCCGGTGGGCCGTATTGATGGTGCCGGTGGTGACCGCCACTTCGTTTGCGAATGCCCGCCGATGGAGGCATTCGACCTTGAAGCCCAGTAGGGTTTTCGGCCGGTAGCACCGGTTCAGGGGCGCCCCGTTTCGCCCTCCCCAGACGCAGGAGGGCAGGGGAGCGGGGCGTACCCCAGCGCACCAACCACACTTATAGCAGAACGATTGTTCTTGCACTAGTTTTTACACGAAGCAGTGTAGTAAGGAGATAATATGTCACCCAAGAAAACCGCCCTGTACCCCGTCCACGAAAAACTGGGCGCCTCGTTCACCGACTTCGGTGGCTGGGATATGCCGCTCAAGTACGCTAACGATGTTGCCGAGCATGAGGCTGTGCGCACCCGCGCCGGTATCTTTGATCTCTCCCATATGGGCGAGTTCCGTGTGAGCGGGCCGGACGCCGCAGCGTTCCTTGACTACGCGCTGGTTTCCAACATGTCTGTCTTGAAGCCTGGCCGCGCCAAGTACTCGATCCTGGTGAACGATAAGGGCGGTGTTATTGACGACCTCATCACCTACCGTCTGGGTGACGAGGAGTTCCTGGTGGTGCCCAATGCCGCCAATATTGATAACGATTTCGCTGCCATGAGTGAGCGCCTGGGCGATTTTGATGTGAAGTTCGTCAATGAGTCTGAGGAAACCTCCCTGGTTGCTGTGCAGGGTCCGCGTGCTGAGGAGATTCTGCTGGCCGCTGGTGCTTCCGATGAGGACGCGGTGCGTGAGGTCAAATACTACGCTTCTGTGCCGGTTACCATCGCCGGGGTGGACGTGCTGCTGGCACGCACCGGCTACACCGGCGAGGACGGTTTCGAGCTGTTCGTGCCGAACGCTGATGCCGTGAAACTGTGGGAGGCTCTCGCCGCCGCAGGTGAGCCGTTCGGGCTGACCCCTGCTGGTTTGGCTTCCCGTGATTCCCTGCGCCTTGAGGCTGGTATGCCGCTTTACGGCCACGAGCTGGGCCTGGATATTACCCCGTTCGAGTCTGGCTTGGGCCGCCTGGTTGAGATCGCCTTGGAGAAGAAGGCCGTTGACTTCGTGGGCCGTGCCGCCCTGGCCGAGCTGGCGAAGTCCCCGTCGGAGCGCATCCTGGTGGGTCTGAAGGCACAGGCGAAGCGTCCGGCACGTGCGGGTTCGTTCCTTGTTGATGCCGAGGGCAACCAGATTGGTGAGGTCACCTCCGGTATTCCCTCGCCGACCCTGGGTTACCCGGTGGCAATGGCCTTGGTGAAGCGCGAATTTTCCGAGGTCGGCACCGAGGTGGACGTGGATATTCGCGGCAAGCGCGCAACGTTTGATGTGGTTCCGCTGCCGTTCTACAAGCGCGAGAAGTAGCAACAAGCGGCGGCTGCTCACAGTGTAGCCGCCCGCGCGGCCGGTAGGGTTTGCGCACGGATCCGGCCGGGGTGCTGGTTCCTCACAGCGGTGGGGGAGCGGCACCCCGGTTTTCGTGTGTGTCCTCTGCTTGTGGTGTCTTGGGTGAACGAACACTTAGCGGGCGGGCACGAGTGCGGGGTAACCCACCCTTAGTTTTAAGGTTGGTACCCGGTGGGATAGGATGGGAAACGTCTGCTGTTGATACCTGCTCGGCGGCTCCGCTCATACCGCAGATACTGTAGCGTTTCGCCGCCTTACCCCAGAACCCGGGGCTGGGTGAGAACACTGTTGCGGTGCAATGTCGTGCCGGGAAAAAATCAGAAAGTTTAGTGAACTATGGCTCTTAACATTGGTGCGCCCGATGACGACCGGAACCCCAGCACCGCCAGCATACCCAGCGCCGTGCAGAAAAAAGCGGAGGCACTGGAGTATGACATTAGTGTCTTTGAGCTGTTCAGTGTGGGGGTGGGCCCCTCAAGTTCGCACACAGTGGGGCCGATGCGCGCCTCCAACCGTTTTATTGCCGAGCTGATCGACGCGAACCTGCTGGATAGTGTGAGCCGTATCCACGTTGATCTTTACGGTTCCCTTGCGGCAACCGGGGCTGGGCACGGCACCATGAGCGCGGCTTTGAAAGGACTCTGCGGGTTCGTCCCCGAAACCATCTGCATTGCTGATGCCGAAGCGATGATGCAGCGCAATAGTGTAGATGGCACCTTGCCGCTTGCCGGGTACCCGTCGCGGGCCTACACGGGGGGAGCCCCCGGCGGGGAGGACGGGAAAGTGTACGGGCCGGTGCTGAACTACCGTGAAGCCGAGATGACCCTGCGCCCGCTCACGGTGTTGCCACGCCACACGAACGGCATGAAAATCACTGCGTTTGCTGGTGAGCAGATACTGGCGGAGCGCACCTACTTCTCAATTGGTGGCGGGTTCGTTGTTGAGGGTGATGAGGAGGCCACGGGAGGGGCGTCCCTGTCGAACCCGCCTTATCCGTTTGGCTCCGGTGCCGAGCTGCTGCAGCTGGCGAATGACGCCGGGCTGAGTATTGCCGAACTGAAAATGGCGAATGAGTGTTCCGTCCGGTCCAAGCAGGAAGTACGCGCCGGTATTCTGGGCATTCGGCAGGTCATGAAAGAGTGCATTGGGTCTTCGCTGTCACGTGTAGGGTACCTGCCGGGGCCGCTTAAGGTGCGGTGCCGTGCGGGGGCTTGGCACCGTGACCTTATGGTGGAGGACCCCGAGAAGTCAGCGGAATTCGCCACGGACTGGGTGAACCTGATCGCGCTTGCCGTGAATGAGGAGAACGCCTTCGGCGGGCGCGTGGTGACGGCCCCAACGAACGGCGCCTCAGGTATTATTCCGGCGGTGCTGCACTACGCCATGAATTACACCCCGGGGATTCGCCACTGTGGCCAGGCTGCGCGTGAGGACGCGGTGGTTAAGTTCTTCCTGGCGGCTGCCTCAATCGGTGCGCTGTATAAGAAACGGGCCTCCATCTCGGGGGCTGAGGTCGGGTGCCAGGGTGAGGTCGGTACCGCCTCGTCAATGGCGGCGGCTGGGCTGGCGCAGGTGCTGGGCGGCACGAATGAGCAGATTGAGAATGCCGCCGAGATCGCGATGGAGCATAACCTGGGGCTGACCTGCGACCCCGTGGGCGGGCTGGTGCAGATCCCGTGCATTGAGCGGAACGCTATGGCCGCATCGAATGCGGTGACGGCGGCGCGCATGGCCCTGCGAGGGGACGGGGTGCACCGGGTATCGCTGGATCAGGTGATTGAGACCATGCGCCAAACCGGCATGGACATGTCACACCGGTATAAGGAGACTTCCATGGGCGGTCTCGCACTGAATGTGGTGGAGTGCTAGCTACCGGGTGTTAGGTGCGCCCGCCCAGTATGGCTCTGCTGCCCCCTGTCTCCTATGATTTTTTGATAACGATGCTCGCCCGAAGCTGCAGGAGCATTCAGGGCGAGCAGGTGTGTCTCAAGGTAGGGCCTTGCGCCGACGGTTAGAGTGATGGCCGGGTGGTAACCGGTACAGCGAAGGACTGGCGGTCTCCCACCCAACCATTTGCAGGTACCACGCTCTCTAAAGCGGCTAAATCTTCTGCCTCTAGGTGGTAGCGCATAGCCGCGGCATTTTCCTGTGCCCTCTGTGCATTGCGTGTTCCGGGGATAGGAACAACATCGTTGCCCTGCGCAAGAAGCCACGCCAGAGCCAGCTGGGCCACGGTCATGGAGCGGGATTGCGCGAACGAGGCGAGGGCATCAACTTGGTGCATATTAGCAGTGAGGCTGGAACCGTTAAACCGCGGGTCATTCGCACGGAAGGGGCTTTCTGCAACACTGGTGGTGTTGAGACTTCCGCCAAGCAACCCGCGGCCCAGAGGGCTATAGGGGACTAGGCCCACACCCAGCTGGCGTGCCGCTGGCACAATATTTACCTCAGGTTCACGCCACATGAGCGACCATTCGAATTGCACGGCGGCAATCGGATGAATAGCGTGGGCACGGCGCAACTGGTCAGCTGTCACCTCAGACACTCCAAGATGGCGTACTTTCCCCCGAGACACCAGCTCGCTCATCGCACCAATTGACTCTTCGATCGGCACCTGCGGGTCTACACGGTGCAGGTAGTACAGGTCAATCGTTTCAGTTCCGAGGCGACGCAGCGACTCGTCACAGTAACCTGCAATGCGGTCCGGGTGGGCATCCAGGTGGACACCGTGATCGCCCCGCACAATTCCGAATTTAGTTGCGATCTGCAGATTGTCGCGGGGTACGCCACTGGATGCTATGGCGCGACCTACCAGCGCCTCGTTATGGCCCTGGCCATAGCTTATTGCTGTATCAAGCAGCGTAACCCCAGTATCAAGAGCAGCATGAATGGCCGCGACGGACTCGGTATCATCAGCAGGCCCGTACCCCTGAGACAGACCCATGCAGCCAAAGCCTAAGGCTGAGGTCATCAGAGCTCCGAGGTTCCGGGTGGCTGGACTATCTGTATGTTGATGTAATGTCATATGAAAAATTTTTCCACCCACGCTTCTATATGTCTAAGACAAGGTTTTTATAGAATCCATAACGTTTTATTATGGATAGATGGAACTACGCTACCTGGAATCCTTTGAGGCAGTCGTGCGGTGCGGCGGGTTCACCAAAGCTGCTGCTGACCTGCATCTGGCACAGCCTGCTATTTCCGCACACGTCAAAAGGCTGGAGAAGGAGTTAGGGGTCACGCTGTTGAACCGCTCCCGAACTGTGACCCTCAGTGCTGCCGGGGAACAATTTTTACCCTATGCTCGGCTTGCGTTGGCGAACCTTGAAGAAGGCAAGCGGCTGATGCAATCTTTCCGCTCAGTTTCAGCGGGTCATGTGCGTGTGGCCGTCACGCCACTCACCGGTAATTTTGATGTTGCTGGTCTGCTGAGTCGATTTCGTGCACGGTACCCACAGGTGACGATTTCATTGTCTACCGGGCTTATTGCAGAACTGCTAGGTAAGTTAGAAGCGGGTCAGGTTGATGTGGTGATCGGGCCTGCAGGTGCTGCCGATGAACGTCAGGGATGGCAGCGAACCGAAATTACGAGTGAACGGTTGGTACTTATCACGCCGCTTGCTGGCAGGGGTCATGTAAGTACACTGGCTGATGTGGCGCATGAGCCATTTGTCTGCTTACCCTCAGATAGCGGTCTGCGCCACCTGCTGAACGAGGCATTCGGCGTAATCAGAGTCGAACCGCGAGTGGATTTTGAGACGCACAGTCCGGACAGCATCCGCGAGATGGTTGCGGCAAACCTGGGATGCGCCATAATCGCGCAGTCTATCGTTGAGAAACAGGGAACAGCAGTGCGGGTGCATCATATTCCAGGTCTTCCCCCGCACCCACCGATAAGTGTTATGTCGGAAGAAGAGCCCGCTCCGCCCACCGCACGGTTTCTTGAAGAACTGGAGGCAACGATTCAAGAACACGTTCGCTAAAAAGACCGGAACGGGGCGCGGCGATGAAATAATGAGAGTTCATACAGAAGGAAAGCGGCGGCGATGAAACCTGAGAGCACTCCTGAACCTGAGAGTATAAACTTCACCTACGATACCGATAAAGAGCTCTATGTGAGCGACCCGGTGGATGTGCCTGCGCTCAAGAAGAATGCAGTAACGTTTAGGTTCGATCTGCAGACTCTTGACTCCGCCGGGTGGCAGCGTATTCGTGCCGCGATTGATAACTTCCGCTTACCCGATGCCGATATTTTTGCTCAGGCAACCCCGTATGTGCACCAGTTCTACCGCATGTATTTTGATATGGCGGATGAGTACGGCTGGGAACAATACTTGCCGGATATTCCTGAATCTCAGGTGTGGAGCCTGGTGGGCCCTATCTGGGATCGGTGCACGGTTGCCTGGGACAATAACAGCCTGCTGATTGTGGTGGAAGCCGAGACTGAGTGGGATATTGAACATGGCATGATAATGGTGTACCAGGACGGTGTGAAACTGGTGAAAGTGGGTATGGCGGTTGAGTCGTACACCAACCCTGACGGCACTATTTTTGACTACGGGCACTAGGAAGCATGAAGTCCAGCCGGGGCAGGGGAGAGACTCTCATGAGCGGTTCCAAAAGCCGGTGATTAAATTATTGCGGGCATACTATTGAAGCTTTCACAAGGGGCATCACAAGTTCTTGCGAACCGGCGCTTGCATCATCCCACGGGGTGTGGTAGACAATCCTCAAACAATGGTGTATCGTTAATATTTACGCTTTCCCCTAACCTGAGTGCCTTCATATAGCGGTGGGCACAGGCTTGAAGGTGACGTTTCCCCGTTCGACATCTGTAGCTTCGTGCACCGTATCTGCGGCCCGAAGTCTGTGTTTTCGGTAACGTTGCCGGGAGGCTGATTGCTAACAGACATGTCTGTGGAAGGATCCCCATCTTGGTCGCTTCGAGCACCTCTAACCATGACGCCGCTAACGGTGCGGGTAACACCGACCGCCGTATTTCATTCGCAAAAATTAACGAACCGTTGAAGGTTCCTAACCTGCTGGCTATCCAGACCGATAGTTTTGACCGCCTTGTCGGTAACGCCGGGTGGCTGGCTCGCCTTGAAGCAGCTGAAGCTGCTGGCGATACCTCCGTTCCGCGTAAGTCCGGTCTTGCCGAGATTTTTGAAGAAATCTCCCCGATTAAGGACTTTCAGGAGACCATGCAGCTCTCCTTCTCCGACCCGGAGTTCGCGGACCCCAAGTACACGGTTGAAGAATGCAAAGACCGTGACGCCACCTATGCCGCTCCGCTCTATGTCAAAGCTGAGTTCATTAACCACGCCACGGGCGAGGTTAAGCAGCAGACCCTGTTCATGGGCGACTTCCCGCTCATGACCGAATCCGGTACTTTCGTTATTAACGGTACCGAACGTGTGGTCGTTTCGCAGCTGGTGCGCTCGCCCGGTGCTTACTTTGAGAAAGCCCCGGACCGCACCTCAGATAAAGACATCTACTCGGCACGTGTGATTCCTTCACGCGGCGCCTGGTTCGAGCTTGAGATTGACAAGCGCGATCAGGTGGGTGTGCGCCTGGACCGTAAGCGTAAACAGTCCGTGACCGTGCTGCTGAAGGCCCTGGGGTGGAGCGAGTCGAAGATTCTTTCAGAGTTCGGCCAGTACGACTCGATCCGTGCAACCCTAGAGAAGGACTCCGTCTCAACCCGGGACGAGGCCCTGCTCGATATTTACCGCAAGCTCCGCCCGGGTGAGCCCCCCACAGTCGAGGCAGCCCAGGCACTGCTTGACAACATGTACTTCACCCCGCGCCGCTACGATTTGGCGAAGGTTGGCCGGTACAAGGTGAACCGCAAGCTCGGCGTGGAGGTGCCCCTAGACTCGGATGAAGCGTCGGTGCTGAGCCAGGACGATATTGCACAGATGATTCATTACCTGTGCGCCCTGCACGCTGGTGAGCCCACCATTAAGGGTTCACGCGGCGGTGAGGAGATCGACCTGAAGGTTGATGTGGACGACATCGACCATTTCGGGAACCGCCGTATCCGTACCGTGGGTGAGCTGATTGAGAACCAGATCCGCACCGGTCTTTCCCGCATGGAGCGTGTGGTGCGTGAGCGCATGACCACCCAGGATGTGGACGCGATTACCCCGCAGTCCTTGGTGAACATCCGCCCCGTAGTGGCGGCCATTAAGGAGTTCTTCGGTACGTCACAGCTGTCGCAGTTCATGGACCAGAACAACCCGCTGGCTGGGCTAACCCACAAGCGTCGCCTGTCGGCGCTGGGCCCCGGCGGTCTTTCCCGCGACCGCGCGGGCATGGAAGTGCGCGACGTGCACCCCTCACACTACGGCCGTATGTGCCCCATTGAGACCCCTGAAGGCCCGAACATTGGTCTGATCGGTTCGTTGGCAACCTATGGCCGCATTAACTCTTACGGTTTTATTGAGACCCCCTACCGCGTGGTTGAAGACGGCAAGGTCACCGACAAGGTTCGTTATTTGACTGCTGATGACGAGAAGAGCGTCATTATTGCGCAGGCAAACGCCCCGCTGACCGCTGACCGCACCTTCGCTGAGGACGAGGTTCTCTGCCGTGCAGGCGATGGTTCCGGTGAGGCCGTGTTGGTAGCACCGACTGACGTGCAGTACATGGACGTTTCCCCGCGCCAGATGGTGTCGGTGGCAACCGCCCTGATCCCTTACCTTGAGCACGACGACGCGAACCGCGCGTTGATGGGCGCGAACATGCAGCGTCAGGCTGTGCCGCTGCTGGAGTCTGAGGCTCCCGTGGTGGGTACCGGCATGGAGAAGTACGCTGCGCTTGACTCCGGTGACTCCGTGCTGGCGAAGAAAGCTGGTGTAGTCTCTGAGGTCTCGGCTGACCTGGTGATGGTCCGTAATGATGACGGCACCAGCAGCTCGTACCCGATCATGAAGTTCTCCCGCTCGAACCCTGGCAACTGCTACAACCAGCGTGTTGTGGTCAAGGCCGGTCAGCGTGTGGAAGAGCGTGACGTTATTGCGGACGGCCCCTCCACCGACCGTGGCGAGCTCGCTCTGGGCAAGAACCTGCTCGTGGCATACATGCCGTGGGAGGGCCTGAACTATGAGGATGCGATTATCCTCTCCCAGCGCATGGTTTCCGAGGATGTGCTGACCTCCATCCACATTGAGGAGCACGAGATCGATGCCCGCGACACCAAGCTCGGGCCTGAGGAAATCACCCGCGATATCCCCAACGTCTCGGATGAGGCCCTGTCCGCGCTGGATGAGCGCGGTGTGATCCACATTGGTGCCGAAGTTGAGGCTGGCGACATTCTGGTCGGTAAGGTCACCCCCAAGGGCGAGACTGACCTGACCCCGGAGGAGCGCCTGCTGCGCGCGATCTTTGGTGAGAAGTCCCGCGAGGTGCGCGATACCTCCCTGAAGGTTCCTCACGGCGAATCCGGTACTGTGATCGGTGTTCGTATCTTCGACCGCGAAAGCGACGACGAAGACGATCTGCCCCCGGGCGTGAACCAGCTGGTGCGCGTGTACGTGGCGCAGAAGCGTAAGATCACCGATGGTGACAAGCTCGCGGGCCGCCACGGCAACAAGGGTGTTATTTCCAAGATCCTGCCGATTGAGGATATGCCCTTCCTGGAAGACGGTACCCCCGTGGACGTCATCCTGAACCCGCTGGGTGTGCCCGGCCGTATGAACATTGGGCAGGTGCTTGAGGTTCACACCGGCTGGCTGGCCAAGCAGGGCTGGAAGATTGAGGGCGACCCGGCCTGGTTGAAGAATATGCCGAACTTCCCGAAGGAGTCCGGCCCCACCCGCCTGGCAACCCCCGTGTTTGACGGCGCTCATGAGGACGAGCTGTTTGACCTCATGGACCACGCAAACCCGAACCGTGATGGTGACCGCCTGATTAACCGCTCCGGCAAGGCCCGTCTGATTGATGGTCGTTCAGGTGAGCCGTTCCCTGACCCGATCTCGGTGGGGTACCAGTACATCCTGAAGCTGCACCACTTGGTGGACGATAAGATTCACGCCCGCTCCACCGGCCCGTACTCGATGATTACGCAGCAGCCGCTGGGTGGTAAGGCCCAGTTCGGTGGTCAGCGTTTCGGAGAGATGGAAGTGTGGGCGCTGGAAGCGTACGGCGCCGCCTACACCCTGCAGGAAATCTTGACCGTCAAGTCTGACGATGTGGCTGGTCGTGTGAAGGTATACGAGGCAATCGTTAAGGGCGAGAACATCCCCGAACCGGGCATCCCCGAATCCTTCAAGGTTCTTATTAAGGAAATGCAGTCCCTGTGTCTGAACGTTGAGGTGCTCTCTACCGACGGGAAGACCATTGAGATGAGCGACTCGGAGGAAGAAGGCTTCCGGGCAGCAGAAGATATGGGCGTGAGCCTCACCCACGCAGAGCCCAGCTCTGTGGACGAGGCATAATCCGCCTTCCTTCTAGGGTGGGGCGCCGCTGCGGTTGCCCCGCCCGCTAAACCGAAGTCTTCGTAAACTACAGAAAGAGATTAGGACCGATATGTCCAACGAATCTTCGCTTGGTTTGATGCGAATTGGCCTTGCCACCGCCGACGATATTCGTCGCTGGTCTTACGGCGAGGTTAAGAAGCCCGAGACCATCAACTACCGTACCCTCAAGCCCGAGAAGGAGGGCCTGTTCGACGAGCGCATTTTTGGCCCTACTAAGGACTGGGAATGCTACTGCGGCAAGTACAAGCGCGTACGTTTTAAGGGCATCATTTGTGAGCGTTGCGGTGTTGAGGTGACCCGCTCAAAGGTGCGCCGTGAGCGTATGGGCCACATTGAGCTGGCTGCCCCCGTCACCCACATCTGGTACTTCAAGGGCGTTCCCTCCCGCCTGGGGTACCTGCTGGATCTGGCTCCGAAGGACCTGGAGAAGGTCATCTACTTCGCCGCGTACATGATTACGAGCGTGGATGAGGCCTCCCGCCATGAGGACCTGCCGAACCTGCAGGCCGCACATGACCGCGATAAGAAGGCCCTGGAGACCCAGCGCGACGCCGATATTGCCGCTATTTCCCGCGAGGTTGAGCAGGAGCTGGCGCGTATTGAGGCTGACGGCGGCAAGGCTGCTGAGAAGCGTAAGCTGCGTGAGAACGCTGAACGTCAGATGGCTTCGGCCCGTAAGCGCGCTGACCGCGAGATTGAGCACCTGGAGAAGGTGTGGGACCGCTTTAAGAACCTGAAGGTCGCTGACCTTGAAGGCGATGAGGCGCTGTACCGCTCAATGGTTGATAAGTACGGCGTGTACTTTGAGGGCGCAATGGGTGCTGAAGCTATTAAGAAGCGCCTGGAAGATTTCGACCTTGAGGCCGAAGCCGAGGCGCTGAAGGAGGTCATCCAGAACGGCAAGGGCCAGAAGAAGACCCGCGCGCTGAAGCGTCTGAAAGTTGTTAACGCGTTTTTGACCACCAATAACTCCCCGCTGGGTATGGTGCTGGATGTTGTTCCGGTTATCCCGCCGGAGCTGCGCCCGATGGTTCAGCTCGATGGTGGCCGTTTCGCAACTTCTGACCTGAACGACCTGTACCGTCGTGTGATTAACCGTAATAACCGCCTCAAGCGCCTGCTGGAGCTTGGCGCCCCCGAGATTATCGTGAATAACGAGAAGCGCATGCTGCAGGAAGCTGTGGATTCGCTCTTCGATAACGGTCGTCGCGGTCGCCCCGTGACCGGCCCCGGTAACCGCCCGTTGAAGTCGCTCTCCGATATGCTCAAGGGTAAGCAGGGGCGTTTCCGTCAGAACCTGCTTGGTAAGCGCGTGGACTACTCTGGCCGTTCCGTGATTGTGGTTGGTCCGCAGTTGGAAATGCATCAGTGTGGTCTGCCGAAGCAGATGGCGCTGGAGCTGTTCAAGCCCTTCGTCATGAAGCGCCTGGTGGAGCTTTCGCACGCACAGAACATTAAGAGTGCAAAGCGTATGGTGGAGCGTTTCCGCCCGCAGGTGTGGGATGTTCTCGAAGAGATCATTACCGAGCACCCTGTGCTGCTGAACCGTGCACCTACCCTGCACCGTCTGGGTATTCAGGCGTTCGAGCCGAAGCTGGTTGAGGGTAAGGCTATTCAGCTGCACCCGCTCGTGTGCTCCGCGTTCAACGCTGACTTTGACGGTGACCAGATGGCGGTTCACCTGCCGCTTTCGCCCGAGGCTCAGGCTGAGGCGCGCATCCTGATGCTCTCCTCGAACAATATTTTGAAGCCTTCGGATGGTCGCCCTGTGGCTGTTCCGTCGCAGGATATGATCATTGGCCTGTACCACCTGACCACTCCCCGTGAGGGTGAAAAGAACGAGGGCCACGCATTCTCGTCGATTGCCGAGGCTCTGATGGCGATGGATCGTCACGAGATTGAGCTGTACACCAAGGTGAAGGTGCGTCTTGCCAGTGACGAGTTCGTGGCACCTGAGGGCTGGGAAGCTCCTGAGGGTTACACCTCGGGCGGCCCGATTCTGCTGGAGTGCACCGTCGGTCAGATCCTGTTCAACCAGACTCTGCCGAAGGATTACCCGTGGTTCTCTGGTGTTGCTGATAAGAAGGGGCTGGGCAAGCTCATTAACGATCTTGCTGAGAAGTACCCGATGGATATCGTGGCCCGCACCCTGGATAACCTGAAGAACGCTGGCTTCTACTGGGCTTCACGTTCGGGCGTGACCGTGGCGGTTTCTGATATTGCCACCCCGTCGATGAAACCTGCGATCATGGAGAACTATGAGCAGCAGGCAGCCGCTATCCAGGCGAACTTTGAGATGGGTACCATTGGCGATGATGAGCGCCGTGAGGAACTGATCGAGATTTGGACCCAGGCAACTGATGAGGTTGCTGAGGCGATGCGCGATAATTTGAGCGCTAATGGCGGTCAGAACACCATTTACCGTATGGTGACTTCCGGTGCACGTGGTAACTGGATGCAGGTTCGTCAGATTGCGGGTATCCGTGGTCTGGTGTCGAACCCGAAGGGCGAGATTATGCCCCGCCCGATTAAGTCCTCCTACCGTGAGGGCCTGTCGGTGCTGGAGTACTTCATCGCAACCCACGGTGCCCGTAAGGGTCTTGCCGATACCGCGCTGCGTACCGCTAACTCGGGTTACCTGACCCGTCGTCTGGTGGATGTGTCGCAGGATGTGATTGTGCGTGAGCATGACTGCGGTACCCGCCGCGGCCTGGTGCTTCCGCTCATTGATGATGAGGCAAACTTGCATCCGGATGTTGAGACCTCCATTCACGGACGCACCCTTGCGGTGGATGTGAAGGACGCTGAGGGCAGCGTACTTGCAGCCGCCGGTGAGGATGTCTCGGATGTGCTGATTGAGAAGCTGTTCAAGGCTGGTGTGAAGGATGTGCGCGTGCGTTCGGTGCTCACCTGTGAGTCCGGTATTGGCGTGTGCGCCCTGTGCTATGGCCGTTCGATGGCGTCGAACACCCTGGTCGATATTGGCGAGGCCGTGGGTATTATTGCGGCTCAGTCTATTGGTGAGCCCGGTACCCAGCTGACCATGCGTACCTTCCACACCGGTGGTGTGGCATCGGCTGACGACATTACCCAGGGTCTGCCTCGTATCCAGGAGCTGTTTGAGGCCCGTACCCCCAAGGGTGTGGCACCTATTTCTGAGGTTGCCGGTCGGGTGAGCATTGAGGACACGGAGCGTTCCTACAAGATTGTGGTGACCCCGGATGACGGTTCTGATCCGCAGTCTTACACGGTGCTGCGCCGTGCCGCTTCGAAGCTTCAGGATGGCGATCACGTGCAGGTGGGCGAGCAGCTTGCCGCCGGTTCGGTGGATCCGAAGGAGGTGCTGCGTATTCGCGGCCCGCGTGAGGCGCAGAAGCACCTGGTGAGCGAGGTTCAGGGCGTGTACAAGTCTCAGGGTGTGGAGATTCACGATAAGCACGTTGAGGTTATTGTGCGTCAGATGCTGCGTCGCGTGACCGTCATTGAGTCTGGCGATACTGAGCTGCTTCCGGGTGAGCTGGTGGATAATATTGTGTTCCAGCGCGCTAACCGTAAGGCCCTGACGGAGGGTAAGAAACCTGCCGCCGGTCGCCCTGAGATGATGGGTATTACCAAGGCGTCGCTGGCCACCGAGTCCTGGCTCTCTGCCGCATCCTTCCAGGAGACCACCCGCGTGCTTACTCAGGCCGCAATGGAGGCTAAGACCGACCCGCTGCTTGGCCTGAAGGAGAACGTCATTATCGGTAAGCTGGTTCCGGCCGGTACCGGTTTGGCTCGCTACAACGATATTGAGGTTGAGCCCAGCCCGCAGGCCCGTCAGGAGCAGCTTAACGCGCTGGAGGCATTCGGTTACCAGAGCGTCTTTAGCCCGATGGGCGACGAGCCGTACCCGTATGCGAATAACGGGTTTATGGCGGTTCCCTTGGAAGAGTACGGTCGCGGTATGGAGTAGCCTCACCTGAGGTTCTATCCGGTCTGCTTCTGGTGCTAACCACTGGGGCAGTTGAGGGAGGCGGCTTCGGCATTGTGCCGGGGCCGCCTCCTGAGGCTTTAAACACGGTATGCGCCTGCGGGGTGGAAACATCTCCCGCACCAAGATGGTGAGTAATCACACAGGGTTTAAAGCGGTGGTTGCCTTCTTGGCAGTAAAACCCGCTGGATTAAGCGGGTTTTAACCTGTATAGTCGTATGTCGAAGTACTTGGCCTCAGTGCTGGGGTGCCCGCTATTACGCGGGTGCCGTGAAGATTCCGGCACGCGGGCAAACGAATCAATGGCAGTATGGATACCGTCCTTTGGTGTTGCTTTTTGTGCTGACACCTAAATGCCATTTTTAAGTGTGCCCAAAAACTTCTAACCCCGGTCGAATCGAGCTCGGTCGTAAGGTAGCAAGTGATTCGCTGGGAGCCAAGAACCCGCGCCCTTTATCACCTCATGCGGGGTGCTAGTGTGTGCGGGCTTCTATAACCGAGAGCGCCCGGGGTGAAAGCGCCGGGAGCTAGTCAGTTTAGCGGGCTTGAAGACAGATAAGCCCATCAATGCAACGGAGAAAACGTGCCTACTATTCAGCAGCTGGTCCGTAAGGGCCGGACTCCCAAGGTCGTCAAGACCAAGGCGCCCGCACTGAAGGGCAACCCCATGAAGCGTGGCGTGTGCACCCGTGTGTACACCACCACCCCGAAGAAGCCGAACTCGGCACTGCGTAAGGTCGCTCGTGTCAAGCTCAACGGCGGCGTCGAGGTTACCGCATACATTCCCGGTGAAGGTCACAACCTGCAGGAGCACTCGATTGTGCTCGTTCGCGGTGGTCGTGTGAAAGACCTCCCCGGTGTTCGTTACAAGATCGTTCGTGGCGCTCTGGATACCCAGGGTGTTAAGGGTCGCGGGCAGGCTCGCTCCCGCTACGGCGCTAAGAAGGAGAAGAAGTAATGCCTCGTAAGGGTCCCGCTCCCAAGCGTCCCCTCGTCAACGATCCGGTGTACGGTTCGACACTGGTCACCCAGCTCATTAACAAGGTTCTGCTGGACGGCAAGAAGTCTGTTGCCCAGCGCATCGTATACGGTGCTCTTGAGGGTGTTGAGAAGAAGACCGGTTCTGATCCGGTTGTTACCCTGAAGAAGGCTATGGACAACATCAAGCCCTCGCTTGAGGTTCGTTCCCGCCGTGTTGGTGGCGCTACCTACCAGGTTCCGGTCGAGGTTCGCCCCGGCCGTTCCACCGCTCTGGCTCTTCGCTGGCTTGTTGGCTTCTCAAAGCAGCGCCGCGAGAAGACCATGACTGAGCGTCTGATGAACGAGATCCTGGATGCGTCCAATGGTCTCGGTGCCGCTGTGAAGCGTCGCGAAGACACTCACAAGATGGCCGAGTCCAACAAGGCCTTCGCTCACTACCGCTGGTAATTCTCCGTTTAGAGCCTGCCGGGTTTTCCGTCAGGCTTTCGGAGTATCTCATTTAGGGAGAAAAACGTGGCACATGATGTGTACACTGACCTGAACAAGGTCCGCAACATCGGTATTATGGCGCACATTGACGCCGGTAAGACCACCACAACTGAGCGCATCCTGTTCTACACCGGTATTAACCACAAGATCGGTGAGACTCACGATGGCGCGTCAACTATGGACTGGATGGCTCAGGAGCAGGAGCGAGGTATTACCATTACCTCCGCAGCTATCACCTGCTTCTGGAAAAACAACCAGATCAACATTATCGACACCCCCGGTCACGTTGACTTCACCGTTGAGGTGGAGCGTTCGCTGCGCGTGCTTGACGGCGCGGTAGCAGTGTTTGACGGCAAGGAAGGTGTTGAGCCTCAGTCTGAGACCGTGTGGCGTCAGGCTGATAAGTACGACGTTCCCCGCATCTGCTTCGTCAATAAGATGGACAAGATGGGCGCGGACTTCTACTTCACTGTTCAGACCATTATCGACCGCTTGGGCGCTAAGCCGCTCGTTCTGCAGCTGCCCATTGGTGCTGAGAGCGACTTCGTTGGTGTGGTTGACCTGCTCGAAATGAAGGCATACGTATGGCCCGGTGACTCTAAGGGTGACGTGACCATGGGTGCCTCCTACGAGGTTCAGGAAATCCCCGCCGACCTGCAGGCTAAGGCTGAAGAGTACCGTGCCGAGATGGTTGAGGCTGTTGCTGAGTCCAGCGAAGAGCTCATGGAGAAGTACCTCGAAGAGGGCGAACTGACCGTTGACGAGCTCAAAGCTGGTATCCGTCAGCTGACCATTAACGGTGAGGCGTTCCCCGTGCTCTGTGGTTCTGCTTTCAAGAACCGTGGTGTTCAGCCCATGCTGGATGCCGTGATCGAGTACCTGCCTTCCCCGCTGGATGTGCCCGCTGTGGAGGGCTCTAGCCCCTCGGATGAGGAAGAGAAGCTCACCCGTAAGGCTTCCGCTGATGAGCCTTTCGCGGCTCTGGCCTACAAGGTTGCAGCTCACCCGTTCTACGGTCAGCTCATCTACACCCGTGTGTACTCCGGTCACGCGGCCCAGGGTCAGCAGGTTCTTAACTCTACTAAGGGTAAGAAGGAACGCCTCGGCAAGCTCTTCCAGATGCAGTCCAACAAGGAGAACCCTGTTGAGGAAGTCACCGCAGGCCACATCTATGCTGCGATTGGTCTGAAGGACACCACTACTGGTGATACCCTGTGCGATCCGGCAAACCCGATTGTGCTTGAGTCGATGACCTTCCCCGCCCCCGTGATCTTCGTGGCTATTGAGCCTAAGACCAAGGGTGACCAGGAGAAGATGTCGACCGCTATCCAGAAGCTTTCCGCTGAGGACCCCACCTTCACCGTGTCGCTGAACGAAGAGACCGGCCAGACCGAAATCGGTGGTATGGGCGAGCTCCACTTGGACATCATTGTTGACCGTATGAAGCGTGAGTTCAAGGTTGAGGCTAACGTTGGTAAGCCTCAGGTGGCGTACCGCGAGACCATTAAGAAGGCTGTCGAGAAGGTTGACTACACCCACAAGAAGCAGACCGGTGGTTCCGGTCAGTTCGCAAAGGTGCAGGTTTCCTTCGAGCCGCTGCCCTTGGATGGCGAGGAACTGTACGAGTTTGAGGACAAGGTGACCGGTGGTCGCGTGCCTCGCGAGTACATTCCTTCTGTTGACGCCGGTATCCAGGACGCTATGAAGTTCGGTATCCTGGCTGGCTACCCGATGGTCGGTGTGAAAGCAACCCTGATCGACGGTGCGTACCACGATGTTGACTCCTCTGAAATGGCGTTCAAGATCGCCGGTTCCATGGTGTTCAAGGAAGGCGCTAAGCGCGCTAACCCGGTTCTGCTGGAACCGCTCATGGACGTTGAGGTACGTACCCCCGAGGAGTACATGGGCGATGTTATCGGCGACCTGAACTCCCGTCGTGGTCACGTGCGTTCCATGGAGGATGCATCCGGCGTGAAGATCGTGAAAGCTCTCGTGCCGCTGACCGAAATGTTCGGCTACATTGGTGACCTGCGTGGTAAGACCCAGGGCCGTGCAGTGTTCTCGATGGCCTTCGACAGCTACGGTGAAGTTCCCAAGAACGTCGCTGACGAGATCATCCAGAAGAGCCGCGGCGAGTAATCACCGCTCTCATCCCGTGGGCTGCGGGTTGAGAAACGCGCAGCCCACACTCTAAAATTTTTAATTAAAATCCATCATTGAAGGCATGGACAGTTTCATCTCTGCGTCGTAATCCGCTATTGTAGACGCTAGACCGTTTTTCTACGGATTGCGCCGGAGATAAGATTCGGGTGCATGTTTTCGATACGTTCTAGGAGGAACACTCTTGGCTAAGGCTAAGTTCGAGCGCTCCAAGCCTCACGTTAACGTCGGTACCATTGGTCACGTTGACCACGGTAAGACCACCCTGACCGCTGCCATCTCCAAGGTGCTGGCTGACAAGTACCCGGACCTGAACGAGAAGCGTGACTTCGGCATGATCGACTCCGCTCCTGAGGAGCGTCAGCGCGGTATTACCATTAACATCGCGCACATTGAGTACCAGACCGACAAGCGCCACTACGCACACGTTGACGCACCCGGCCACGCCGACTACGTCAAGAACATGATCACCGGTGCTGCTCAGATGGACGGCGCAATCCTCGTGGTTGCTGCTACCGACGGTCCTATGGCTCAGACCCGTGAGCACGTGCTGCTCGCTCGCCAGGTTGGCGTGCCCACCCTGCTGGTGGCACTGAACAAGGCTGACATGGTTGACGACGAAGAGCTTCTTGACCTCGTCGAGATGGAGGTCCGTGACCTTCTCTCCTCGCAGGAGTTCGACGGTGACGAGGCTCCCGTGATCCGCGTTTCCGCTCTGAAGGCTCTTGAGGGTGACCCCGAGTGGGTTGCTAAGGTTGAGGAGCTCATGGAAGCTGTTGACAGCTACATCCCCGACCCGGTTCGTGAGAAGGACAAGCCCTTCCTCATGCCCATCGAGGACGTCTTCACCATTACCGGTCGCGGCACCGTTGTGACCGGTCGTGCAGAGCGCGGTACCCTGAAGATCAACTCCGAGGTTGAGATCGTTGGTATCCGACCCATCCAGAAGACCACCGTGACCGGTATCGAGATGTTCCACAAGCAGCTCGACGAGGCATGGGCTGGCGAGAACTGTGGTCTGCTTCTGCGTGGTCTCAAGCGTGACGACGTTGAGCGTGGTCAGGTTGTTGTGGAGCCGGGCTCCATCACCCCCCACACCGAGTTCGAGGCAAACGTCTACATCCTCTCCAAGGATGAGGGCGGCCGTCACAACCCGTTCTACTCGAACTACCGTCCTCAGTTCTACTTCCGTACCACTGACGTGACCGGTGTTATTAAGCTGCCTGAGGGCACCGAGATGGTTATGCCCGGTGACAACACCGAGATGACCGTTGAGCTGATCCAGCCCATCGCTATGGAAGAGGGCCTCGGCTTCGCTATCCGTGAGGGTGGCCGCACCGTTGGTTCGGGCCGCGTTACCAAGATCATCAAGTAATTGCCGTAACAACGACAATTCGCTTATGCTCTTGTAGCAGGCTCTGCCTCTAGAAGGTAGCGAATCTTACACAGGGGACCCCCGCAGTATTGTGGGGGTCCTTTTGTATTTAAACGGTGGGGGTTGAGATGGTGACGGTAGTGACGTACAGTCCGGTACGGTACTCTAGGGGTGTGGCATAAAAGTTTACACCAGTACTTTTAGGAGAGATGAGTGCCAGGTCAAAAGTACCCGCCGGTTGCCGTGATTCTGGGAAGCCGCGAAAGTCAGGCACCCGCCTATGGTCTGGAGAACTCAGCTGCGGTGCGTGCCCTGCAGAACCTCACTGAGGTACTAATCGTGCGTGTGGCCGAGGGGCAGGATCCTTTGGCTGACCGGTTGGTGGGCAGGGTCGCTTCACTTTTGGGGCGGGAGTACACGACCACTCATACTTTGTTTAGTTCCGCGAAAACCAGTTTGCGTGCCCGCTCCCAGGTGGCTGATTTGCAGGGGGTTGCTGCGCTTATCTCTTTAGCACCACCCACTGAGACGATTATGATATCCGGGAAAATCCCTGTTATTCAGGTGGCGGATTCGTCTTTTGGAACCCGACTGCGCGCCGAGAAACGGCGCGGCGGCGGCATTAGCCGACTCATGTCGGTACAGGGCCGGATCCTTGAGAAGGCGTCCGCGTCGGGGGTGAGCCTGTTCGCGGTGGCGAACCGATGGATTAAAGACGTGCTGATTGATGATTTGAATATTCCCAGCAGCAAGGTTGAGGTTGTGCCGATGGGCTCCTTCGTGGGGGAGTCGAAGATTATCCGCCCCACACGCATCACAGACCGTGATGTGCTTAAGCTTCTGTTTGTCAGCGAGGACTGGAAGCGGGACGGTGGGCCGATGATACTCGACTTGTATGAGCGGCTGGTGAAGGTCCGTAAGGTGCAGTTGTGTATCGTAGGCGATTCCCCGGAAGATTTACTGTATGAGATCCGTCGGGTTCCGGCCCCCTCAAGCTATGACGAAGCCGCGAAAGTGTATATTGAACATGATGTGCTTCTTGTCCCTGTTGCCGCGGGTAAGGATGCGCTGGTTACCGATGCGCTGTACTGCGGTCTGCCGGTGCTGGGGGAGCAGGTAGAGGGGATTGCTTCGCTGGTGCGGCACGATCGTAGCGGTTGGCTGTACCGAACCGACATGTTCCAACAGAACTCGTATAAGCGCCTGCAATTTATGAAGGCTGTTGATATTGACAATGCATCACTGTGGGCTGTGCGGGATGTGCGGGAGAGGCTGAACTGGGACAGCTGGGCTCGCCGCCTCTTACAGCTGGTGCGGTACCTGAACGGTCAGGGCGAACGCTAAAGTACAGCATAGTGAACACAACACAATAAACGATGGGGGCCTGGAAGGAACAATTAGTGTTCCTTCCAGGCCCCCATTGTTACCGTCATGTTAGGGTGAGCGGGCTACTGTTGCGGGTACTGTTGCCCCTGCCATTGCTGACCCTGAGCGTAGTCGGGGGACAGCGGGGGCTGCTGTTGAGGGTAGTACTGCTGCGGTTCGCCCTGCGGGGCTCCCATACCCTGCACCGGGGCAGGCATGTGGTCCTGCGGGTTATAGGGTAGTGGGGCGCTTGGCTGCGGCATACCGTTGCGGTCAGCATCGGTGGGTGGGTTTTTCTTATCGCGGGTAAGCAAACGCCACACCACACCGGAAATCAGGATAATCGCGATGATCATCAGCATCAGCGGGTTCATGCTGTTCAGCAGCAGCGCCAGGTCTATGGTGACGATGACAGCCCCAATAATGACCCAGATACGGTCAACCAGCAGTGCCGCAAGAATGGTCATGAGCAGGCTGATGGTCATAATCACGGTGCCTTGGGCAATATCGTGTGGGGAAGCCCACGCAATGAAGGTGACCATTCCTTGAAGAGCAAATGTGGCGTACAGGCCAGCGACCGATGCGTCAATGCCTTCCCGAGCCGGACGGTTGGACATGACGTTGCGCAGTACCGGGGCGGTGCTGAGTGCTAGCAGGATAAGCGATATCAGTTCCAGGAAGCTAATGAAGAAGCTTCCGCTGTTAATCGTCAAGAGGAACCGGCCCACAAAAGCCACAACTGAGAGCAAGAACGCTATGTACGTTTTCTCCTTCGGCAAGACCGACGCGATAGAAAGCACCGCGAAGGCGCAAAGGAAAGCACTAATAGTTGTATTAGCTGATGCGAGGGAGAACATCCCGTAAAGAACCAGGGCGATAATGCCAGGAATAATAACCAGCAAATTCTGTACACCGCATGCACGGTTGGCGAACGAACCGTGTTGTGCTTTTCGATACGGATAGGGGCTGGTAAGCGGACCGTGCATCGGCAGCAGCACCACACGCGGCGGTGTGCTCGGAAGCTGTACCGAGATGCTGGGGCGTACATTTTGGGTACCCCCAATTTCAAGGGGCAGCAGTACCTTGCCAACGTACAGCAGCAGTGTGGCGAAGAGAGCGCTGAGGCCATAGACGGTGGGGAAATCCGCCACCCAGGTAAACGGTCCACCGGTATTGCTGTGCAGCGCAAAGAATGATGGTTTGAAAGTTACATCAGCTATGGACTGTAACGTGAGCACCAAAGCGGAGGCGGCTGCTAAGCGAAGGAACAGTACGTTAGTCCATTCTCCGATACCCCACATGAGCACTACAGCCAGCGGGCACAGGGTAGCAGCGAGCGGTTCGGAGCGGACCATGAATAGTCCGGCAATACCTGCTGGTACACAGGCGATATAGAAGAACACCTGGAAAGTCACCATCTCGCCGCGGCTGCCGCTGGTACGGTATAGCACGGCGCTGAGCACACCCAGCAGCAGGCAGAGCCCGGATAGCAGCAGCAGGAAGTCAGCAAAACGTGCCGTATCTGAGGCCCACAGTACTGGGGCTATCCAGCAGATGGGTCCGCGTGCCATATTGAGCAGGAAGGTGCGGCTTGGGCTGCCTGCCGGGATCATGATGAACCCTAAGAATGCGATAGTGCCACCTAGTATGACCAGCATAATGATGGACAGCAGGTAGTAGGGCATAAGGACGGATGCTATGGCTGTTCCACTGAGGGCGATACCCAACGCCCAGCGGGCCCCTAGGTTAATGTTGGCTGAGGCGGTATCGACAGCCAGGCGGATCATCCAAATGCACAGTGCGGTGAGGGCGATAAGAGCCGCGCTGTAGAGCATCGCGGTGAGAATCTCGGTGGAACCTTCGGGGTAACGGAAGCTCAGTACCGAACGGAGAAACAGGAACGTGGCGGAGGTGATGGTATACACGAGCGCTTCAACAATACGGCTGTTGCTCTTAGCGCCCTGAGCGGAGTGCGCGAAGGAAAGGGTGATCACCCCGAAACCTGCCATGACAGCGGCCATGAGCAGGATAATGCCGCGCCCACTGAAATCACTGAACGTCACGTATGACAGGTGCATAATACCGAGGAACGCGCTCACCTTGGCGCCGATGGAGACCGCTAATGGCTCAACGCCCGGTGCACGCTTTAGCAGCAGGGCTATGGGGATGACCGCGAAGCATACATAGAACGCCCCATCAGAACGTGCCGTGGCCAGAGACAGAAGCAGAGCAACGCCATAAACCGTGTAGAGGATGGCGTTTGCAGGCAGTATACGCTTGTAGGGGAGCATGCCCACAAGGAAGAATACGCTCAAAACCCAGAGCGCGGGCAGGAATCCGCCATTGTTCTGTGACTCGAAGAAGGGTAGTAGGCGCTCTAGGACGTTTCCCCCATCAATGGAGCGGTGAGACAATATGGTGATGGTAGCTTCTAAGAGCGTGAAACCAGCAGCGGCGATGCTGAGGGCTGCATCAAGATGACCAACCACCTCTAGGCGGGGGGCGCCATTCTGGTCGTAACCTTTGCGCTGCATAATAATCGGGTAGCACAGTAGGGCTGCTAGGGTGTTGCTGAGCAAAACAGCAAGGAATAAGAACGTGAACAGCAGCGGCAGATTGTGCAGTTCTATGCAGAAGTAGATGACGGCCAGCAGCGGGTAGATACGCAGCTGGATATAGTAGTCGAGTTTATTGTCGAGGGTGAAAAACACGAGGGCGTACACACTCATAATGGCGAATACAACGCCCACCTCAAGAAAGCTCATATTCGAGACGAAGAAGAACACGACCGCTGCCGTGACGGGCACAAAAATACGGGAGGATTCTACGAGTCCTTCACGGAGCCCGGTAGGCACAAGCTTCGCGTTGAGCCGCAGAATAAGACCCAGGATGGTGGCGAGCACTGTCAGCAGCACGAAGTACCATACGAAGGGTAGTTCTGCGACTCGGGTGGCGGCTAAGGCATCCGAAATGAAGAAGGATACGAGCAGGTACGCCATAATACGGTTACGCATCATGGTGCAGGCCAGCACGATGGCTACAGTACCTACTAAAGAGGTGATGAGCCAGATCATGCGGCCGTTATCCCACACTCCCAGATGGTAGGTTGCTATACCGGTTAGTGGCAGAAGAGCTAAACCGGTGCCTGTGAAGGAATAAGAAGCCAGACGCAGGCGTGCCACTGTTTTATAGATGATCAGGCCAGCACCGTAGAAGAGGGCGCTGCCTAAACCGAGCGCTGCAACACGTAGACCGATGGTTTCTTCGGAAGTGACGCTGGTGATAAACAGCGCTGCTGAGCCAATAAGCAGCAGCGACCCTAAGTAGAGCAGAACGTTCAGAAGCAGATCCTCTGTTTTCCTGCGGCTGTTAGAAGGGGCAGGAGCTGGGGGATAGTAGCCGGGGTAAGGCTGTGGTGGTACCCCCTGGGGAACCTGCTGGGCGTACTGGGGTGAGCCATAGTTGGGGGGTGCCTCCTGCTGCGGCGCAGGCTGCCCCGGCTCGGGGGGAAGCTGAGGGGGGAACCCTTGATTAGGTTCTGACATCGTAGTCTCCTCGTGACGGTAACGGGTGTTTACTTCCACCTTAGTTGAACAGATACCCCGGGTCACTATGTTTTGGGCTGTAGCGGGCCAAAAGCTTACTGAGAAAAACTTTGAAGATTCCTGGGGGGAATCAGAGGTGTAAAGAATTCATAACCTCTATTTAGTTATGTATAAATCACTAATATATCATTTTAGTGTTTTTAGAGATGTATTGTTTCTGCAGATTTCCTGAGTAAAATCCGACGGCCCAGTGTGAGGGGTGTTGGAGGATGCTTGGTGCCCAGGTGTCTGATGGGAGGGGGCTGCTGTGCTTGTTGGGCTTATGGCAGGTGCCGTTTAAGTGTTCTTCCGCACTTAATGTATTCCCGCTTGCGCGGTACCTTCCTATTTGAGAGAATAGACGGCGTTGTAAAAGTGTCTGTTGTTCAAAACAGGCCCACGTATGACCCGATTCAAAGACACAAGGGATGAGTCTGTCTACGCACAGGCGACACGCCCGAGTTCGGGGGTCGGTGCCTGAGCGGGGTGAGGAACCCGGCATTGCCGGATTCAGTCCGTATCGGGAGGCGCACGTGATGAATATATCGCGTTCCTTAAGCGCCGCTATAAGGGGCACACGCCCCGATACAGGGAATACATCAAGAAAGAGAGTCCGACAGATGGCGGGACAGAAAATCCGCATCCGTCTGAAGTCCTATGATCACGAGGTCATTGATTCTTCGGCACGGAAAATCGTCGAAACGGTCAAGGGTGCAGGCGCAACTGTAGTTGGCCCCGTGCCGCTTCCGACCGAGAAGAACGTATACTGCGTTATCCGTTCTCCCCACAAGTACAAGGACAGCCGCGAGCACTTTGAGATGCGTACGCACAAGCGTCTGATCGACGTCGTTGATCCGACCCCTAAGGCTGTTGATGCCCTCATGCGTCTTGACCTGCCGGCAGACGTGAACATCGAGATCAAGCTGTAGAGGATCGCATCTAAATGACTAACAAATTCGAGCGCCAGGTGAAGGGCCTGCTGGGCACCAAGCTTGGCATGACCCAGGTCTGGGACGAGGACGGGAAGTTCGTGCCCGTTACCGTCGTCAAGGCTGATTCTAACGTTGTTACCCAGATCCGTAACCAGGAAACTGACGGCTACACCGCCGTGCAGATTGGTTTCGGTGCCATCGATTCTCGTAAGGTCACCAAGCCGCTGGCTGGTCACTTCGAGAAAGCCGGTGTTACCCCTCGTCGTCACCTCGTTGAGGTACGTACCGCAGATGCCGCAGAATACACCCCCGGTCAGGAACTGACTGTTGAGATGTTCGAGGTCGGCCAGAAGGTAGACGTCGTAGGCAAGACCAAGGGTAAGGGCTTCGCAGGTGTTATGAAGCGTCACGGCTTCAAGGGTGTTGGCGCATCGCACGGTCAGCACAAGAACCACCGTAAGCCCGGTTCCATTGGTGGTGCATCCTACCCCGCACGCGTGTTCAAGGGTATGCGCATGGCTGGCCGTATGGGCGCAGCACGCCACACCACTTTGAACCTGACTATCCAGGGTGTGGACGCTGAGAACAATGTGCTGCTGATCAAGGGTGCAATCCCCGGTCCTAAGGGCGGCGTTGTTCTAGTTCGTACCGCTGTGAAGGGAGCCTAGTACATCATGGCTGTCAAAACCCTTAAAGTAGACCTGCCCGCAGAGATTTTTGACGCGCAGGCATCCGTGCCCCTGCTGCACCAGGTTGTCGTTGCACAGCTTGCTGCCGCACGTCAGGGCACCCACAAGACCAAGAACCGTGGCGAGGTGTCCGGTGCAGGCCGTAAGCCTTTTAAGCAGAAGGGCACCGGTAACGCACGTCAGGGCTCCATCCGCGCACCGCATATGACCGGTGGCGGTGTGGTGCACGGCCCCACCCCGCGTAACTACGCACAGCGCACCCCCAAGAAGATGATTGCTGCAGCACTGCGCGGCGCTCTTTCTGATCGCGCTCGTCACGGCCGTATCCACGTGGTAGAGACCCTCGTTGCAGGCGAAACCCCCTCGACTAAGGCTGCTAAGGCAGCTTTGGCGTCCATCACCGAGCGTAAGAACGTGCTCGTAGTGATCGGCCGCGACGAGGATATTGCGGCCCTGTCCGCACGTAACCTGCAGAATGTACACGTGCTGTACGCTGACCAGCTCAACACCTACGATGTGCTGATTTCAGACGACGTGGTCTTCACCAAGGCAGCATACGATGCATTCGTAACTGCTAACCAGAAGAAGGAGGGCGCTAAGTAATGAGCGTTTCCACCAAGTCTGTGTACGACGTGATCATCGCCCCCGTCGTATCCGAAAAGAGCTACAGCCAGATCGACGAAGGTAAAGTTACCTTCGAGGTTGCCCCCAACTCCAACAAACTGGAGATTAAGCAGGCCATCGAGAAGATCTTTGGGGTTGAAGTAGCGTCCGTGAACACCATTAACCGCAAGGGTAAGCGCAAGCGCACCCGCTTCGGTTGGGGTTCTCGCAAAGACACCAAGCGTGCCATTGTGACCCTCAAGGACGGCCACCACATCGACATCTTCGGCGGTCCGCAGGCATAAGGCCAGCGGAGACCACTTTAACGAAGGAAGAAATATCTAACAATGGGTATTCGTAAGTACAATCCGACGACCCCGGGTCGCCGCGGTTCGAGCGTTGCTGATTTCACTGAAATCACCCGCTCCACCCCGGAAAAGTCCCTGGTTCGTCCGCTCCCTAAGAAGGGCGGCCGTAACAACACCGGTCGCATCACCGCTCGCCACAAGGGCGGTGGGCACAAGCGTCAGTACCGTCTGATCGACTTCCGTCGTCACGACAAAGACGGTGTGAACGCACGCGTTGCACACATCGAGTACGACCCGAACCGCACCGCACGCATCGCGCTTCTGCACTACTTCGATGGTTCCAAGCGTTACATTATCGCTCCGAACAAGCTCGCACAGGGCGACATCGTTGAATCCGGCCCCGCAGCCGATATTAAACCCGGCAATAACCTGCCGCTGCGCAACATCCCCGTAGGTACCGTGCTCCACTGCGTTGAGCTGCGTCCCGGCGGTGGTGCAAAGCTGGCACGTTCCGCTGGTGCCTCGGTTCAGCTGGTTGCTAAGGAGGGTAAGTACGGCCAGCTCCGTCTGCCCTCCGGCGAAATCCGCAACGTGGATGTTCGCTGCCGTGCAACCGTGGGCGAGGTCGGCAACGCCGAACAGTCCAACATTAACTGGGGTAAGGCTGGCCGTAACCGCTGGAAGGGCATCCGCCCGACCGTTCGTGGTGTGGTCATGAACCCGGTGGACCACCCGCACGGTGGTGGTGAAGGTAAAACCTCCGGTGGTCGTCACCCGGTTAACCCCAACGGTAAGCCTGAGGGCCGCACCCGCCGCCCCAACAAGGAAAGCGACAAGCTCATCGTTCGTCGCCGTCGTACTGGCAAGAAGCGCTAAGGAGCCTGACACATGCCTCGTAGTTTGAAGAAGGGCCCTTTCGTTGATCAGCACCTTTACCTGAAGGTCGCAGCTCAGAACGAGAAGGGCACCAAGAATGTTATTAAGACTTGGTCCCGCCGCTCGATGATTATTCCCGACATGCTCGGGCACACCATCGCAGTGTACGACGGACGCAAGCACGTGCCGGTGTTCATCACCGAGTCGATGGTTGGTCACAAGCTCGGCGAGTTTGCACCGACCCGCACTTTCCGCAGCCATGTGAAGGACGACCGTAAGGGCAAGCGTCGCTAATCGGGTTTTCCCGATCAGCTAACGTTTCCCTTTCGGCAATAGACGAAAGAGAGATAGGCAATGGAAGCCAAGGCATCAGCGCGCTACGTTCGCGTTACGCCTATGAAGGCCCGCCGTGTCGTCAACCTGATCCGTGGTAAGCAAGCGGAAGAGGCTCTGGCGATTCTGAAGTTCGCCCCGCAGGCAGCTTCGGAGCCGGTATACAAGATTGTTGCTTCGGCGATGGCTAACGCACGCCAGAAAGCAAACCAGGAAGGTGTGGCTTTCCGCGAAGAAGAGCTGTTTATCAGCGAAGTATACGCGGACGAGGGCCCGACCATGAAGCGCATTCAGCCCCGCGCTCAGGGTCGTGCATACCGCATCAACAAGCGCACCAGCCACATTACCGTGGTCGTTGCTACCCCCGAAAAGGAGGAGAACCGCTAAATGGGCCAGAAAATTCACCCGAACGGTTTCCGACTGGGCATCACCACCGAACACGTCTCTAAGTGGTTCGCTGATTCCAATAAGCCCGGCGAGCGTTACGCAGATTTTGTCCGTGAGGACGTAAAGATCCGCGAACTGCTGGCGAAGAACCTGGATCGCGCAGGCGTTGCAAAGGTTGAGATCGAGCGTACCCGTGACCGTGTACGTGTGGACATCCACACTGCTCGCCCCGGTATCGTGATCGGCCGCCGCGGTGCTGAAGCAGACCGTATCCGCGCTGAGCTTGAGAAGCTCACCGGTAAGCAGATTCAGCTGAACATTCTGGAGGTCGCTAACCCCGACCTGTCTGCTCAGCTGGTTGCACAGGGCATCGCGGAACAGCTCGCATCCCGTGTTGCTTTCCGCCGCGCCATGAAGAAGGCTATCCAGTCCGCACAGCGTGCAGGTGCAAAGGGTATTCGTATCCAGTGCTCCGGTCGTCTGGGCGGTGCTGAAATGTCCCGTTCCGAGTTCTACCGTGAAGGCCGTGTGCCCCTGCACACTCTTCGCGCGAATATCGACTACGGCTTCTTCGAGGCTAAGACCACCTTCGGCCGTATTGGCGTGAAGGTTTGGATCTACAAGGGCGATCTGACCGACAAGGAACTGGCAGCTCAGCAGGCAGCCAACAACCGACGCGGCAACCGCCGTGACGGTGACCGCCGCCGCTCCGGTGGCCGTGGCCCCCGTCGTGAGCGCCGCAACGAGAACGCTTCGGCAAACACCGAAGCCAAGACTGCAGAGAACGGTGAGGCATAAATGCTTATTCCCCGTCGAGTAAAGTACCGCAAGCAGCACCACCCCAAGCGTCATGGTCTGGCTAAGGGCGGCACCGAGGTTAGCTTCGGTGAGTGGGGCATTCAGGCCCTGAGCCCTGCGTACGTGACCAACCGCCAGATTGAGGCTGCCCGTATCGCAATGACCCGTCACATTAAGCGTGGCGGTAAGGTCTGGATTAACATTTATCCGGACCGCCCGCTGACAAAGAAACCTGCCGAAACTCGTATGGGTTCCGGTAAGGGTTCACCCGAGTGGTGGGTTGCCAATGTTAAGCCCGGTCGAGTCATGTTTGAACTCGATGGCGTGTCCGAAGAAGTGGCTCGTGAGGCAATGCGCCTGGCAATCCACAAGCTCCCGATGAAGGCACGTATTGTGCGTCGCGAAGGTGGTGAATAAGAGAGATGGCAGTTGGATCCAAGGATCTTAGCATCGACAAGCTCGCAGAGCTCTCCAATGAAGAGCTGGCTGAGAAGCTGAGCGAGTCGAAGAAGGAACTCTTCAACATCCGTTTCCAGGAAGTCACCGGTCAGGCTAACGCTGGTCGTCGCCGCACCATCAAGCGTGACATTGCACGTATCTACACCGTGCTTCGTGAGCGTGAGCTCGGTATTCGTCCCGCAACCGAAGGTGAGTCCAAGTGAGTGAAGTAAAGAACGAAGAGCGCGGCTACCGCAAGACCCGCCGCGGCTACGTCGTCTCCGACAAGATGGACAAGACCGTTGTCGTCGAGGTCGAGGACCGCGTGAAGCACGCACTCTACGGCAAAGTGATGCGCCGTAGCTCTAAGATCAAGGCACACGATGAGCAGAATGTCTGCGGCGTTGGTGACTATGTTCTGTTGGCAGAGACCCGTCCGCTATCCGCTACCAAGCGTTGGCGTGTCGTAGAGATTCTGGAAAAAGCTAAGTAAGCTTTTCTAGAACGAACGCTCTGTATGGCGTGTATGTAGAGGAAGGGCCCTTCCCCGTTTTCCCGGGGAAGGGCCCTTTGCTGTGGGTATTTGTTTGCGTACAAAAATAAAATTTGATGACGGAACGTAAGCAAGAAAAATATAAATATCTGATTACAATTCCTGTCTAGTGGTTGATTCTTGGAAATGCAATCTCTAGTATCGAACTGTACTTGTCTACATCTCAGGTTTAAGTTAATTACTGTGTTAGTCAAGTAATCTTTGAGGTTTACGGACCCTAAAGGTCAATCGCCAAAGACATCGAGGATCAGAATATGACTTCTTCGTCCAAGAAAGTAACTTCCCGCAAGCTTTTGGCTTCGGCTGGCGCACTGTCAGTCGTAGCAGGTTCGCTGGGAACCATTCCCGCAGCATTTGCTAATGCACCCACTGAGCAGTTGGGGGGAGGCGCCCGTCAGGAGGCGCAGCAGCCCGCTCAGCAGCAACAGCAGCAGCCTGCCCAGCAGCAGGGCCAGGCTAACCAACAGCAGCAGCCCGCTCAGCAGCAACAGCAGCAGGGCCAGGCTGGCAACCAGCAGCAAGGCCAGGGCCAGGCTGAGCAGAGCAAGGATTTGGCTGGTCAGTACCAGTCGTCGCAGTCCGCATACTCTGCCAAGAACAACAAGGCTTGGAAGACTTACTCTTCCTATGATTCGTACCGCGCAGGGTGCGTCACCCGCGTGAACGCTGATACCCAGCAGGTTGAGGCAACTGTTCAGTTGCCCGGTGCTACCCAGGGTTCCAGCTCCTACAGCATTGCTATTGATGACGTGAACGGTACCGTCTGGGTTGTTAACACCGAGAAGAGCACGGTGACTGTTTACGACCAGAACACCATGAAGGAACTGTGGACTAGCAATGGCGCCGTTCAGGGTGCGCAGGGCCAGTCCAGCTTCCAGGCACGTGAGATTAAGATTGACCAGGACTCTGGCAAGGCATATATCTCAAGCTACGGCTATGTGACTGTTATTGACCTGCAGACTCGTGCAGTGGTGAAGACTATCGATCTGAAGACCTCCACCGGTCAGTTCGATATTGTCGGTAATATGTCTTTCTCTGGCGGTAAGCTCTTCGCTTATGGCCAGAACTCCGGTGCGTTGATTATTGTGAACACCGTCACCCTTCAGGTTGAGAGTGCTAGCCAGTCTTCTGGCGCAAGCCAGCAGCCTAACGGTGGTGCTTCCTCCACCCCCACGGTTAATAACAACCAGGGCGGCAACAACGCTGGTAATAATGCTGGTGGTAACCAGGCCGACCCGAACAAGGGCGGTAACCAGGCCGACCCCAATAAGGGCGGCAACAACGCTGGTAATAATGCTGGTGGCAACCAGGCCGACCCCAACCAGGGCGGAAACCAGGCTAACCCCAACCAGGGTGGTAACCAGGCCGACCCCAACCAGGGTGGTAACCAGGCCGACCCCAACCAGGGTGGTAACCAGGCCGACCCCAACCAGGGTGGTAACCAGGCCGACCCCAACCAGGGTGGTAACCAGGCCGACCCGAACAAGGGCGGTAACCAGGCCGACCCGAACAAGGGCGGAAACCAGGCTAACCCCAACCAGGGTGGTAACCAGGCCGACCCGAACAAGGGCGGAAACCAGGCCGACCCCAACCAGGGCGGAAACCAGGCCGACCCCAACCAGGGCGGAAACCAGGCCGACCCCAACCAGGGCGGAAACCAGGCCGACCCCAACCAGGGCGGTAACCAGGCCGACCCCAATAAGGGCGGCAACAACGCTGGTAATAATGCTGGTGGTAACCAGGCCGACCCGAACAAGGGTGGTAACCAGGCTAACCCCAACCAGGGTGGCAATAACGTAGTTGGTGAAGTAGATGTTCACACCTACGATGATGGTGCCAAGGTGTACATTCCTGAGCAGTGGCAGGTTGGTCAGCCGCTGAAGATCCGTGGTGAGGGTTTCAAGACTCAGGATGGTACTAGCGGTTCGGTGATCGCTGTTAAGCTCAATGGTGGTGCTCTGGCTCCTAAGGTGGACGCTACTTTTGAGGGTAAGAAGGGTAACAGCACCGGTGTGTGGTTGTACATCCAGGCAGATGCTAACGGTAACTTCACCGCTGAGATTCCTTTCCCGGGTGCAGATCAGGTGAAGGAGGGTGTTGCTGTACCGAACGTTGGTGATGAGGTCAGCGTTAACCTGCTGAGTGGCTCCATGAAGAAGGGTGATACCCCTCGTGGTGGTGAAGCTAACGATGTGACTATTGTTGCTGGTGGCGGTAATAATGCTGGTGGTAACAACGCTGGTGGCGGCAACAATGCCAAGGCTGGTGCAAACCAGGGCGGCGGCAATAACGCTGGTGGTAATGTAAACGCTGGCGGTAATAACGCTGGCGGCGGCGACAATGCTAAGGCTGGCGGCAATAACGCAGGCGGTAACAACGCTAACGCTGGCGGCAATAACGCAGGCGGTGGCGACAATGCTAAGGCTGGTGCAAACCAGGGCGGCGGCAATAACGCTGGTGG
>NZ_RBMF01000005.1:0-93573 GCF_003989445.1 Rothia sp. HSID18067
GGACGAACCTCTGGTATGTCAGTTGTACCGCCAGGTGCATGGCTGATTGGCTACGTTCGGGAGGGATAACCGCTGAAAGCATCTAAGCGGGAAGCTTGTTTCGTGATGAGTTCTCCTGGCACCCTTTGGGTGTGTGAGGTTCCCTGTAGATGACGGGGTTGATAGGCCGGGTATGGAAGCGCTGTAAGGTGTGGAGTTGACTGGTACTAATAGACCGAAGGCTTACATTATAGTCATATTTGTTTTGTGTGTTTGTGTTCACTGTACAGTTTTGAGGCAACAAGCCATTCTTTACGGGAGTGAACCCCGTGAAGAGGGTAGGTTGCAACAGGTAAAAGACCCTTCGGGGTCTTTTTCTGTTTAATAGGGTATTGGTATTGCCGCGAGAGATCCTATGGTTTATCTATACTCGGAAGAGATGCGCCTCATACCCGTCATATTTCTGCTCACCCGAATATCTTCCTCGATGCACTATTCTGCTGTGGGGTCTGCTGGTACGTTGAGAGTATGACTACTCCTCAAACAGCCCCATCCATGAATGACTTAACGCTTTTAGAAGAAGACCGGAAAGAACTCATTGGCTGGGCCGCACGCTGCGTCCGTCGGCTCCTTCCTATCTTTGAGAAGCATCACCCTTTAGACCGTCGACTTCATGATGCACTCGAAGCGGTTGAGTATTTTCAGCGAGGAACACTATCTGTTGGTGCTATGCGTCAGCAGGCTTTCCTCTGCCACGCTGCGGCTCGTGAGTGCACAGATCGCTCCGCTCAGGCTGTAGCCCGCGCCTGTGGGCAAGCGGTGGCAACGGCCCATATGGGTGCCCATGCACGCAATATTGGGCGCTACACGCGCAAAGCGCTTTCGGGGAAACTCTTGACCGAAGAACTCGAATGGCAGAAACAGCACGCCCCTAACCGGTTATATGACTATATCTTCAACCACTAGAGACCGGTGACATGCCCCGAGTGCCGTACGGAGGTGCTAACCCTCGCCCGCTGAGGCGCCAGTGGAGGTAACACCATCCGATTCCGTATCTTCTTGCAGCGTGGATAATGTATTATCGCTGTCTGCGGCGCTTTCAGTGGTATCAGTATTGTCGGTGGCTTCTGCGCTATTATTTTCGCCGTACTCCGGTAGCTGGCGGGCGTCCAGCGACAACAGCGCCAAATACATATCACGCACCACCAGAATATGCCGCAGACGCAAAATCATAGGCTTCACAAAATCTCGGGCGTACCGTTCATCGCCACTGGTGGTTGCCACAAAGCTCAAACCCGAGAACACCGACACAATGAGAGTTACCTTCAGCACCACAGCATGAATAGTGAACTCAACCCCTGCTAGGCGCAATCGTTGCGGGGTGGTACCCAACCATGCCTCAATCGCCTGGTCAGTGATAGCAATAGATGAGAACCACATGAAAAACCCAAACACCAGCGTCATAAAAAACACTGTCTGAATTATCTGCCCCAGGACTGGGATCGCCAGCATATTAATCCATTCGCCGACCGAGAGAGGACGCCGCACCGTCTCCTCCCGACCCGCAGTATGCGTGTGAATACGCGGCCACATCCCGCCAGCTTTATGCGCTGCACGGTCATATTCATCCGCTGTAAACTCCTGGACATGATCGCCTTGGCGAGCCCCCAGCAGGCGGCGTGTGCGCTCATACGAGGTTGTGAGCATCACGAACAGCGCCAGCAGAGACATCGCCCCACACGCCTCAAAAGCGCGGACGAAACTCATATTATTCGCCAACTTCCACACGTCCGCATTCACAAAAATAAACAGTACCGAAACCATCAGCACCGGAAGTACCTTCGCAATCATCGGCGGCAGGAACGTCAGCTGATGCAAAACATGCTTTAAAGACCAGCCCACAACGGTGTCCCCGCCGATGAACATAATGCCCACCACCAGCAGCACCATCAGTGGGAAACGCCACCAGAAGCCCGGCATAGGGGTGGGGTGCCCCAAGACATCGTTAAACCCCAGCGAAAAAATAAAACCTGACGTAATGACCGTCAGTACCCCCGCAATATATTGCACCCACACCGGAGTTCGGGTCATCAGCAGATGGGACACCCATATCAGCAGCAGCGACACCACTGGGATGACTAGGGCGAATAAAATAACTGCCGCCGTGCCGATGAACGCATCCTCTTCCGGGATGGCAGCGAATGCACCCTGCTGAATACTGGCCACTGTCAGATCAGAGCCGTCGCCCATAACCACCAGAGTATACTCAAGGGAGCCCAGCGCCGTGTACACAATGCTGACCCATAACACCCACGGGATGCACCGCACAAGAGCATCACCAGCGCGTCTACGGGCCGGAATAATCATTGGGGTGCCCTGTCGTCGGAGCCAATCATCAGCCTCAGCAAGGTACAGCTTTTTAGTATGTGCGGGGGTACTCATGGAATAACTCTACCTTCTAACCGCCCTATAGTTTGCGTACCGTGCACTGTAGATAGGGTGGTTCCCTCACAGGTGTGCATCCGCTCAAAGCCCTTATATACGATGAGGCTGAACCCGTTCAGTGATGGCCTAGTGCAGCTTGTTGTGCACACCGAGCGCAAAACCGGCATACAGGTGAGGTTCCCGCCAGGAATTTGTGAAGGTACCCGGGCGGGGAAAACGTGAAGCTGGGGAGTAAAACACGCCACTGACGTAAGGCTATCTAAGTTATGTGGGTTTACGTAAGATATGCTTATGAAACGTTTTACGACCGACCACCTCACAACCTTCGCAGCAGTCATTGAGTACGGTACCTTCGATGCGGCAGCTGAAGCCTTGAGAGTAAGCCCCTCCGCAATATCACAGCGCGTCAAAGTCATGGAGCAGCTCGCGGGTAAGGTTCTGCTGCGGCGCACCAACCCGGTAACCCCAACCCAGGCCGGGCAGAGCGTACTACGCATTGCCCGGCAGAGCGAGTTTCTGCAGCTGGAACTAGAACGGGAACTGGTGGGTGAGGGCGGATTCCAGACAGTCTCTATAGCCCTGAACGCCGATTCTCTCGCAACATGGTTCCTGGAGGCGGTACGTATGCTCGCCCACGAAGACGAAATCTTCTGCGACTTACGCCGTGAAGGTGAATTCCACTCATCGGCCTTGCTTCGGTCCGGGGAGGTTATGGCTGCTATTACCTCACGGCCCGGGAAAATCCCCGGATGTTCAGTCGACTACCTGGGTGTGGCACGCTATTGGTGCGTCGCAGCACCGGAATATATGAGCCGTTACCTGCCGGGGTTTCCCTCCGCTACCACTCGTGAAGAACTCAACCGTGCCCCTGTGGTGGAATACGACCGTAAAGACTTTGTGCAGGAAGCGGCGCGTGTCCTCATAGAGGAAGATATGAAACTGCCGCCAAGCCTCGAACCTGAACAGAGCCCCACCATATATATTCCTTCCTCACCTGATTATGCCCGCGCGGTCTATGAAGGGGTCGCCTGGGGACTGTTACCGCAAGCTCAGTGCAGTGAACATTTTGCCACCAATACGCTGGTGAAGCTTTCCACCAAACCTGTTGAATTCCCCCTGTACTGGCAGCACTGGAACATTAACTCACCCGTATTAGAAACCGTGAGCCGCAGGGTCGCTGAGGCCGCCAAAACAGGACTTTTAAGCTCATAAATGACCGCTGGGTGTCGGGCATCAAAGCGGGCTGTATATGAGCATGTCGTTACTTCGGTGCATGTGCCGCAACACTAAGCGGTGCATCTAGGGTCCCGGTAGGAGCCACGGCAGCTATTGTCCCCGCGTACACTATGTGGTGGTTTTCCCGGTCCGGTGTGCGGAGCAAATGCTGTAGTCTGCTTATCTATACCTCTGTGACTATATAGAGTTCAAATACTCTTAATATTCATATTGACCAGTATTTATGTATATATTGGAATATTAGAAAATAATGGTTTTGGGTGTTGCTGGAAAGGGCTATTGGAAAGCACTATCACCCGAATTGTCTTCACAATCTTCCCCATCATTAATGCGCTTTCAGACACGCTGCGCACCGTCCATACTCCGCACGCCGTACGCCCGCCGCCGAGCTCACCCACACCGTGGCTGAGCTCCTGATGCTCACCATGCTCATGAGTATCTTTCAGCGTGGAACCGTGTGCGGCAACCTCAACCAGCCTGCGGTGTAACGGTGAGAGGCCTCATTGCCCCGCCCTAACGCTGAAGCAGCAAAGTCACCACCCAAAACAAGGCGCCAGCAGCCACAAACCCAATAAGCGCCCACCGCCGCAGCTTTGTCTCAAAAATGGCGGCGCGAATATCCTCACGCCTCTCCCGCGGCTGCTGCGGATCCACCGGCGCCAGGTTCGCGGGGTTCGTCACCTCCGGCTTGGGGGTCTCAGCGGAGTCAGACGGCTGCTCACCCATACCGGTTACCGCCAACGCGTCATCATCAGCATGCTCACCATCAGTGCACCAATCCCGATTGTGATATTCCACATGCCAATGCCTGCGATCGGGTAAAGACCCTCAAAAATGTAGTACACAACAATCCACAGCAGGCCCACCGCCAAAAACGAGAACATAATCACCCGGTACCACAGCGGAGTCTGGTCCCTCAACGGCTGACCCTGCTCCATCTCCTCCGCAACCTTGCGCAGACGTTCCTCATTCAACGCATCCCGGGCGACTACTTTCTTCTGCTCCGCCTTCTGCTTCTTCTTAGCGTCTTTAGCCTTAACACCGCTGCTCTTAGAAGCGCTGCCCTTCTTCTTTTTTGCCTTGGCCGAACCAGACATAATTTCCTCCGCATAACACTCAGTGGGTAGCCTTATTATGTACCTTAGAAACTATCTTTGCAGACTCCCGGGATGATTTCACCTTTCACCCGCGTTGAGCCTAAAGAAACACGGAAGACATAAACCACAAAGGACAGCATGAGTCACACCCCCACCAAGGCGCACGCGCCCGGTAAAACACGCCTACAATGGACCGTGCAAATCCTCGGCGAGCTACTGATCACCGCAGGGTTTATACTGCTGCTCTTCGTGGCCTGGCAGCTCTGGTGGACCAATATCGCCGCCGACCGGTCCCAAGCCCAAGCCGTCGATTCCCTCGTTAAAGAATTCGGTGAATCACGCACCGTTACCGACTGGGACCCCAAAAACCCGCCCGAACCGCTCGCAGAACCCGCGCACGGGCAGGCGTTTGGTGTGGTCTACATCCCCCGCTTCGGGGAAGACTATCAGCGCCCCGCCGCCCAAGGCAGCAGCAACGACGTGATCGACGCCCTCGGGCTGGGCCACTACGAAGGCTCCGCCATGCCCGGAGGCGTCGGCAACTTCTCACTCGCCGGGCACCGCCAAACCCGCGGTAAAGTGCTCAACGATATTGACCTGCTCCAAAACGGTGACCACATTTATGTGCGCACCAAAGACGGCTACTACACGTACACCGTGTACGAACAGAAAATCGTGCAGCCCCACGAGGTGGACGTCATTGAACCCGTGCCCGGGCATCCCGGGCAAAGCCCCACCGAACGGATTATGACACTCACCACCTGCCACCCGCGCTACGGCGACACCGAACGGTACATTGTGCACGCCAAATTTGAGTCCTGGCAGCCCGCATCCGCCGGGGCACCCGCCGAAATCGCCAAAGTAGCCAACAACAACCCTGCTTAAGAGAGGAAAACACACAATGTACGGATGGATCTTCCGCCACCTGCCCGGACCTCTCTGGGTTCGTATTATTACCGCCATTCTGCTGATCCTGCTGGTCGTCTATGTGCTCATGGAATTCATCTTCCCCAATTTCGCGCAGTACGGCCCGTTCAACCTCGACGTCACCATTAACCATTAGCAGCCCCACCCGAAAGAAAACCATGACACGCATCCTCGTTATCGACAACTACGATAGTTTCGTCTTCACCCTTGTGGGATACCTGCAGCAGCTCGGTGCCGAAACCACCGTAATCCGCAACGATGAACACGACCTCGACACCGTGCTCGCACTCGCAGCAGAGCATGACGGGGTGCTCATCTCACCCGGCCCCGGTGCCCCCGCAGACGCCGGAGTCATTATCGACACCATCAAGTGGGCCGCTAACACCCACAAACCCCTGCTGGGTGTGTGCCTGGGACACCAAGCAATCGCTGAAGCCTTCGGCGGCACCGTTACCCACGCCCCCGAGCTTATGCACGGTAAAACCTCCACCCTGGTGCACGAAAACGACTCGGTGTTCAAAGACGTCCCAAGCCCCTTCACGGCGACCCGCTACCACTCGCTTGCCGTCGTCCCCGACACCATGCCCGAGGTGCTGCAGGTTACCTCCACCACCGAAAACGGCATCATTATGGGGCTGCGCCACCGCGAAGCACCCATGCACGGTGTGCAGTTCCACCCAGAATCGGTGCTCACAGAAGGCGGCTACCTCATGCTCGGCAACTGGCTTGAAGAAATCGGGGTACAAGGCGCCGCGCAGCACGCAAAAACGCTTTCTCCACTCATTAGCTAACCCGGCCAACATACAAACACCACAATGCCCCCAGCAGGCTGCTGGGGGCATTTCGTATGCGTGTATGTGTGGTGCAAAGGAATGGGGTGGGCTTCCCGGATAACCGGAGAACCCACCCCACTAGCCGTTTGGCGTTTACACGCCCGGGCGGCTACCGGCGGTTATTGTTGTTATTTCCGTTATTATTCCCGCCATTATTATTGTTATTCCCGTTGTTATTGTTGTTCCCGTTGTTCCCGGTATCACCGCGGTTACCGTTATTATTCCCGCCATTTGCCGGGTTGCTTGCAGGTGCTGACGGGGCCGCCGGAGCCGCAGATGCTGAGGCGCCACTCGTCGGCGCAGCAGTCGGCTGCTGGTTCTGGTTACCGCCGGTGCCGGTGCCAGCATTCGCGCCGCCGCCAGACGTATTCCCGCCGGTGCCGGTGCCGCTATTGGCACCGCCGCCGGACGTATTGCCGCTACCGGAGGCGCCCGAACGCGCCGACGCCGAGGGAACCGGTGCCGCCGTAGCGGTCTGCGCCGGGGCCTTCGCCACACGGATAGTGATGGTGCTGTTCTGCTCCACCAAAGTGCCCGCCGCAGCGCTCTGAGCAATCACGGTACCCGCCGGGGAAGCACTCGTCTGCACCTCCTCAACATTCGTGCTCAGGTGCGTACTCGGGTCAGTCAAAGCAGCCACCGCCTGATCCTTCGTCAGACCCACCAGCGACGGAACCTTCACCTTACCGGAAGAAAGCACCAAATCGACGGTCTGGCCCGCCTCAACAGCCGCGCCCGGCTCAAGGACCTCACCGGACTGATTCGTCAGCGACACCACCATACCCGCAGGGACAGTCGGGCTCTCAACGGTCGTCACACGCCCGTCCACAACGCCCATCTCCTTTAAGGCGTTACGCACATACGCCTCGCTCTGACCCTGCAGATTATCCGGAATTACCAGTTTCTTCGGGCCGTTGGAAACCGTCAGAGTCACCTTCGCACCCTTATCAATCATGGTGCCCACAGTCGGGTCGACACTAATCACGTCGCCTTTCTTCACGGTATCCGAGAAGGCGTTCTTATACTCCAGCGTGAACCCCAGGTTACGCAGCTGGGTATCCGCCTCATCCTTCGACACGTTAACCACCGACGGCACCGCAACCTGCGGCACCTCATTCAGCTTATTCTGGTAGTACAGCACCGAGCCCACACTAAAGGCCAGCAAGGCCACAATCAGCGAACCGATCAGCACCTGCAGCCAGACACGCTTGCGGGGAGTCTCCGGCTCAACCTCCTCACAGGCATCATAATAATCCTGCTCAAAGAAATCATTCAGCCCCGCCTCCTCATCAGGCGGCGGCTCCATCGTCCCAGTATTCTCACCCTGGTAAGGTGCAAAAGCTGCCGCACCTAAGGCGGGCTGGGCGACCGTAGCATCATCATCAGCAGAACCGAACGCCGCACGCAGCGCCTGGGCAAATTCATCCGCCGACTGGTACCGCTCATTCGGGTTCTTCGCCAGCCCACGCATAATCGCAGCATCCAGCTGCTGCGGAACCGGCAGCGGAGAAAAAGCGCTCGGCGGCTGAGGAGCCTCCGACAGGTGCTTAGCCGCCAAATCCACATTCGACTCGGCATCAAAAGGGGTGCGTCCGGACACCATCTCATAGATCACGCACGCAGCGGAGTAAATATCGCTGCGGGTATCCACCTCGTGGCCGCTCACCTGCTCCGGCGACATATACCGGGCACTACCAAGCACCACATTCGCCTTCGTCAGGGCCTCGCCCGCCTCCTCAAGGGCGCGCGAAATCCCGAAATCCATCACCTTAATCTTCCCCGACTGACCCAAGGAAATATCCTCATCAGTCAGCGGCAGAACCATAATGTTCGCGGGCTTAATATCGCGGTGAATAATGCCCATATCGTGGCTGTACTGCAGTGCACCCAGCAGCTGATCGGCGTACGCCATAGCCTCACGCACCGGAAGATGCGCCCCCGACGACAGCACCTCACGCAAGGTACGGCCGTTCACCAGCTCCATCACAATATATGGGATGCTCCCATCCTCAGCGCCGGGCTGGGCCCCCTCAAAACCATACTCTTGGGGTGTGGTCGGGGTGGGTGAGTAGGCACCGGTATCATACACCGCCACAATAGCGGGGTAGTTCAGTGACGCGACAGCCTCGGCCTCGCGCTTAAAACGTATACGGAACGTCTGATCTTGGGCCTGCTCCGGTCGAAGAATTTTCATCGCGACCTTACGGCCCAAACGGGTGTCCTCCGCCGAGTAGACAGTAGCCATCGCCCCGGTGCCAATAACATCAAGCACCTTATAGCGATCATCTACCATATCGGGAACCAACAGGTCCATACAATCTCCTGGTCTAGGGTCAGAAGTTAAACTCTTAGCTCATACATGCGCGACACGACATACTGGGCACCATCCACTACTCTGACGGCGTGGCAGCAGCCGCGCTGGCGGAGGAGGTAGCGCTTGTGCTCGCGGGAGCGGAAGTAGGCTGCCTCGGTGGTGTACTTGCACTCGCGCTCGTAGAGGTATTTGCCGATGGGGCTGCTCCTCCGGACCCCTGACCGGAAGAGGCATCAGCGATGTACACATCTACACTACTATGAAGGGGAACCTGAGTGCCAGGCAGCGGGGTAATGCGCAGCACCGTACCCGGGGCCGCCGTATCAGAATGCTCCGATATCTGATTCACATTAATGCCCAATTTCACGATCGCCGCAGAGGCGGTGTCCTTATCCTGGCCAATCAGCCCGGTGGGGATAGTCGCCGTCTTCGGGCCATTCGAGTACTTCACAATAATGCTTGTACCCTTCTCCACCGAACCTGACGGGGAAACCGACAGCACCGTGTCCTTCGCCTCGTTCGAGTCAACACCCTCAGGTTTCACCTGCAGACCCATCTGGGACAGCTCGTTCGTCACCTCCAGCAGGCTACGGCCCACGAACTCGGCAGGGTTCACCGTCACATTATTCTGCTTCTGCGTATCCGGGGTATTCGTAGCCGGGCTGCTCGAAGGCTCCTGCTCCGAGGGGGACGCCGAGGCGCTCACCGACGGGCTGCCGCTTGGGTCGTTCTTAGGGGAACCCTGCAGCGCAGTGGCAGCCCACAGGGCCAGTGCAACCACCAGCAGAATTACCACACCGATAACAACCCACTTAACGATGCCTGAACGCTTCTGCTCCGGCTCGTCCTCATCATCAACATGCTGCACCGGCTGCGCACCGGTGCCAGCGACCGGCGGGATGGGCGCGGTCGTCGGATTCGGCGAGAACCGCCCGCCCGAACCGAACCGGGGTGCAGCCGCAGCAGTGATAGCCCCCGTAGCACCTGTAGCAGCGCTCTGCTGCACCTGAGTCTGGGTTTGCGTCGCCGTCGCAGCTGTCGCCGACTTCGGCATGAACTGTTTAAGTGCGGGCACGGCCTTCAACGCCGCACGCACATCGTTACGGCGGATAGCGTCAATCGCCGCCGCCAGTGCTGTAGCGCTCGCGGGACGCTCTGAGGGGTCCTTCGCCAGCAGGCACATAATCAGTGCCCGCGCCGTCGGTGAGACGCTGTCAGGAAGCGGCGGCGGGGTATCATTCACCTGCGCCAAAGCGATAGCGATCTGCGACTCGCCCGTGAACGGGCGGTGCCCCGCCAGCGCCTCGTACCCAATAATACCCAGCGAATACATATCGGATGAGGGGGTCGCGGTCTGCCCGGTCGCCTGCTCAGGGGCCAAGTACTGGGCGGTACCCATCACCTGACCCGTGGCTGTGAGCGGAACCTGGTTCGCCAGCCGGGCGATACCGAAGTCGGTCACTTTCACGCGGTCATCCGGGGTGATAATCAGGTTACCCGGCTTCACATCGCGGTGCACCAGGCCCTGCGCGTGCGCGGCCGCCAGCGCGCGCGCCGTCTGCGCAATAATGTTCAGGATACGATCCGCCGGGATAGTGCTATCACGCTCAATAATGTTCGATAGCGGCTCCCCGGGAACCAGCTCCATCACCAGGTACGCCGAGTTATCCTCCTCGCCGTAATCAAATACGTTCGCCACCCCCGGGTGGTTCAGCAGCGCGGTGTGGCGCGCCTCCGCGCGGAACCGCTCCAAGAACCCGGGGTCACCCGTGTACTCCTCTTTCAGGATTTTCACTGCGACGATGCGCCCAAGAACCTTATCGCGCGCCTTCCAGACCTCACCCATACCGCCTACAGCGATACGTTCAGTCAGGGTATAGCGACCGCCCAAGGTGACATCAGCCGAAGGCCTCACTTGTTCAACACCGCCTCAAAGAGTTGTTTACCTGCATTAGTCGAAAGCTTCGCGCCCGTGGACACATCAATATCCTCATAGACGACCGCAATAGCAATCTTGGGATCATCCGCCGGGGCGAAACCGGTAAACCAGGAATTGTTCAGCCCGGTCGTGCCAATCTCGGCGGTGCCGGTCTTACCCGCCACCTTCACGCCCGACACACCCGCACCGGACGCAATACCATTATCGACCGAGTTAACCATCCATTGTTTCACCTGATCGGCGACTTTTTGGGAAGTTGAGGTGCGCAATTTCTCGGGAGAGAACTCAGACAACGTGCTCAGGTTGCTGGTCTTCACCGAACGAACCAGATTAGGTTTCATCTGCACACCACCGTTCGCAATCGCCGCGGAAGTCATCGCCACCTGCAGCGGCGTGGTTTTCACGTCATACTGGCCCACCGACGCCTGAGCCAGCTGGCTCTTCGTCATATCGGAGGGGAAATCCGACTTGGTCACCTTCAACGGGATCGACAAATCCTGGCCGTACCCGAACTTTGAGGCGGTCTGAGAAATCTTCTCCTGCCCCAAATCGAGGGCGATATTCGCAAACGGAGTATTACACGACTGCGCTAACGCCCACTCAATCGTCGCCTGCGTGCGGGTGGCACACTGACCATTCACAAAGTTCGGCAGGGTCACATTGGTGCCCGGCAGCGGAAGCTGCGCCGGGTTATCAATCACGGACTTCTCGTCGTACTTCCCCGACTCCAGTGCGGCCACGGCATCAATAATTTTGAACGTCGAACCCGGCGAGTAGGTGTTACCCGCGATCGCACGGTTAAACAGCGGGGACTGCTGATCCTGGGTCAGCTTCGTGTAGTCGGCGATCACCGACTGCTCACTATGCGCAGCCAACTTATTCGGGTCATACGAGGGCGAGGATGCCATCGCCAGAATTTCCCCTGTTTTCGGGTTCATCGCCACAATAGAACCCTTCCTGCCCTGCAGCAGCTGGTAGGCGAGGGTCTGCAGCTTATCGTCCACAGTCAGCTCAACGCTGGCCCCGCGTGTGGAATTACCCGAGAACAGCTGCGCCACACGATCATAGAACTGGCTATCCGAGGTACCCGAAAGCTCCTTATCCAGAGCTGACTCAATACCCGTCGAACCGTACACCGACGAGAAGTAGCCGGTAATACCAGCATACTTCTCAGGTTCGGAATATACGCGCTGATAGTTGTACTCGTCGTTAGATTTCACTGAGGAAGCAATCTCAGTTCCGTTCACCACGATCGAACCACGCTGCGAACCGTAGTTATCGTACAGGGCACGGGTGTTCCACTTGTGCTCCATGAGCATCTGCGCATCAAAGAACTGAATATAGCTCAGGGTGCCCATTAGCAAGATAAAGACGCACGCGGCAGACATCCACATGCGGCGAATCGCCCTATCCACGTTGGCTCCCTTCTGTCGATGCCGTAGAAATACGCGCCAGAACACTGGTCGCACCTTCAGGTTCATAATCGTTACTGCCGTAGTCAATACCCCGTGGGGCATCAAAATCAACCACGCCGTGCGGGGCGCGTGCCGAATGCGAAATCGCCAGCCACAGCGCCACAATAATCCAGTTCGCCACCAGCGACGAGCCGCCGGCAGACATGAACGGGGTGGTCAAACCAGTCAGCGGGATCAGCCGAGTCACGCCGCCAACCACCACAAACAGCTGAAGCACCATAACGGTAGACAGCCCAGCCGCCAGCAGCTTCCCAAAACCATCGCGGGTGCCCAGCGCGGCACGGTACCCGCGTGAGACCAGCACCAGGTACATCATGAGGATCGCGCCCAAACCCAGCAGGCCCAGCTCCTCACCGAGGGAGGTGATGATCATATCCGAGTTAGCGTACGGCACCAGGTAGGTGCGTCCCTGCCCCCAGCCGCGGCCAAACAGCCCGCCGTAGGAGAGCCCAAAGACACCCTGCAGGATCTGCCGAGAACCACCGTAGGCGCTGTTGTAAATATCGTTGTCGAAGGCGTGCACCCACGCGTAGATACGGTCATGGACGTGCGAAATGGAGTGGTATGCCAAGAACCCACCAGCCACCACACCAATACCACCGGTGACCAGCCACGAGGTTTTACCCGTTGAAAGGTACAGCATCGCCATGAACAGGCCAAAGAACAGGATTGACGACCCAAGGTCATGCTGGAACACCAGCACCCCAATGCTCGCCAGCCACGCCAAAAACACCGGCACCAAATCCCTGAACCGGGGCAGCTGAATAGGCCCGATGCGCCGCCCCGCCACAAGAATCAAATCGCGGTGGGTCGAAAGGTACCCGGCGAAGAAAATCGCCAGGGTAATCTTCGCGACCTCACCCGGCTGGAAGGTGCGGCCCGCAATGGAGATCCAGATGCGCGCACCGTTAATTTCCTGACCAATAATCGGCAGCAGCGGCAGCACCAGCAGAATAAGGGACAATGCCAACGAAATGTAGGTGACCTTACGCAGCACCCGGTGATCCTGCAGGAAGTAGATAACCACGGCGCAAGCCAGCATCGACAGGCCCGTCCAAAACAGCTGCGAGTCACCCACCGGGTACTTCAAATCCGAGTCGATACGGTAAATCATGGCCAAACCGATACCGTTGAGCACAATCACGATCGGTAAGATAAACGGGTCGGCGTACCGTGCCCGAAGCCCCAGCACCACATGCAGAATCAGCGCGCCCACGCCTAACACAACGGTGCCCATGAGCCAGGCGCTCGACGAGCTGCCAAATGCCTCTTCAGGGTTCCGCAGGTACAGCGCACCCGAGCTGATGCCCACCGCTAAAACCAGCAGCACAATCTCAATGAACCGGCGTGACTTCGGGGCGTTCGGGTCGCGTCGGGAGAAGAGAGAACTAGCCATGATGCGCACCCCCTTCACCAGTTACGGTACCCACGTCCCCTTCCGTGGTAGCGGCACCCTCGGTGCCGGGCATTAACGGAACCGTGGCATTACCGGATTCCTCCGCGCTCGGGGTGGGAGTGGGGGTCACCGACGGGTTGTGGCTCTCGGAAGGCTTCGCACTCCCAGACGGGCTGGCTGAAGAAGAAGGTGAAGGCGAAGGACTCGGGTGCGCGTTCAGGTTCGCCTGCGTCTGCAGACGGTTCACCACCACGCGCGCCTCATCAATATTGTCGGCCGAAATCGTGTCTTTCAGCAGCGCACGGTTATGGTCCGAGAGGTCATTAACCGACACGTTACTTTCCTCAACCACATGCGAGAACCGGATAGGCCCAAGGGTCTGCGGAATACCGTTATAGATTGACACCTTGCCGTTGCTGTCGCTCACATAGTAGCGGCCGCTAATCCAGCGCATACCCGTCCACGCGGCAGCCGAGAGCACCCCAACCACCAGCAGCAGTACGAAAATGCGCAGCGGCCAGCGGCGTGGGCGGTGCTTAGCCGCATCCACGGTGAGCATGGCCTCAAGCTCCTCGGGAAGCTGCGCCGTCTCACCCTCAGTAGTCAGCGGCACCCGCTGTGCCAAGGTGGCGCGGTGCTCCAGGGTGCGGTCCACCACGGCCGGGATCATCCCCGTCTCTGTCGCCGAAGCGGCTGAACCCACCAGCTGGTGCGGGCGCTGCCCAAGCTGCCCACGCAGAATCTCAGCGGAGGTATGAATCACCTCAACCGCGCCGCGTTTGTGCAGTTCCTCCTCGTGCAGCAAAGACCCGGTTAAATCGCGTGCACGCCGGAACCGGCGGCGAATATGCGCCGAACCGGGGCTGTCGCCACCTGCAGGGTTCACCTCGGTGGGGTCTTCAGGAGGGATACGCATCGTATCCTCATCCCCAGTGGTATTGGGCACGGCCGGGGCAATAGAAGCCGGCAGGCTGGGCGCATCCGGCACGGCAGACTCGCCCACCGGCTCATCCTCAGGCAGCACGCTGCGGTCAATCACCTGGGCGACCACTACCGTCACGTTATCGGGCGCACCGCGCTCCAGGGTCATCTGGATGAGGACATCGGCAATCTGCTCCAGATCGTCGGTGGAGCGCAAAACCGCCTCAATATCGGAATCGGGAACAACCGAGTCCAGCCCATCAGAAGCCAAAACCCAGCGCTCTCCCGGCACCGCATCAAGGGTCTGCAGCTCAAGCTCAGGTGAGGCGTCCACATCACCAAGCACACGCATAATGACGTTGCGGTGCGGGTGGTGCACAGCCTCCTGCGGGGTGATGCGCCCCTCATTCAGCAGGCGCTGCACAAACGTGTGGTCTGTCGAGATCTGCTCGAACTGCCCGTCCGGGCCCGGCCGCAAACGGTAGGCTCGGGAATCGCCAATATGCGCCAGCTCAATCTTGTCACCGTCAATGAGCAGGGCGGTGCAGGTGGTGCCCATCCCCGCCAGCCGCGAATCCTCATGCGCCAGATCGTTAATGATGCTGTTCGCGCTTTGAATCTCATCCGCCAGGTACACGCCCGCGGTGCCGTCAAAATCGGGGTGATCCAGCGGGGTCAGGTTAAGTACCGCTGTGGCGGACGCGACGTCACCGCCCACGTGCCCGCCCATGCCGTCGGCAACCACGGCAAGATACCGGCCCCCGTAGCCGGAATCATCATTTTTGCTGCGGCGCACACCCACATCGGAGCGTGCCGCGAAACGGAAGGCAATCTTCACCGACTACCCCCTCAACTGCATGGTGGTGCCACCCACCCTAAATTCGGTGCCCGGCTCAATGACGGTGGCACGGCTAAGGCGCTGGCCGTCCACATAGGTGCCGTTCGTTGAGCCAAGGTCTTCAAGGAACCAGCGGGAGCCCTGCGGGAACAGGCGCGCGTGGCGTCCCGAGGCGTAGTCATCCTGAAGCGAAACCTCAATATCGTTTGCGCGTCCAATCGTGATGGGCTCATTCCCCAGCTGCATCATGGCACCAGCCTGCGCGCCCTCAGTGATCACCAACTGGGACGGGCGCGCCGGGGGAGCAGCCACCGGGGCCTGCTCAGCCGCCGGCAGGGCAGGGGAGGCGAACGCATCCACCGAGACTGTGCGGAAATTCTTCCCCAGCCCCAAGTCGCGGCGTGCTGCGGCCAACACCAGAAAAACGAAGAACCACAGCAGCGCCAAAAACGCGAAGCGCAGGATAATGACGGTAAGCTCAGAGGCCACTAGAGAGCACCCCCGGCGGGCATCATACGGAAGAAGATGCTCGTATCGCCTAGTCGCAGGAGAGAACCGTCGTGCAAAGTTGCGGGGGTGCGCAGGGCGGTGCCGTTGAGCATCGTGCCATTAGTGGAGCCCAAATCGGTCACAATGTACGCCCCGCTCTGGTGCGAAATCTGCAGGTGGCGGCGGGAAATACTCTTACCATCCACACGGATATCAGCCACACTGCCGCGCCCAATAACTACCGGGAACGAGGTCAGCTCAATGGGCTGCCCATCAATCTCAAGGTGCGGTACCAGCGGCTGCGGGGCGGGGGCGGGCGGAGCCTGCGGAGGCTGCTGCGCCGGTGCGGCCTGCGGCTTGGTGATGCGCGTCGGCAGCGACCGTGCACGCGGCGGGCGCACCGGGCTGTAGGAGGGCGCCCCGTGCGGGCTTGGTGGGGCGTCATTGACCGGTGTCTGCACCGGCAGGGCACCCTGAGCGGGCGGGGTGGAAAAGTACTCAAACGTGGGCACCACCTGGAAATCACCGGGGTGAACCTCCGGTAAGGAATGGAAGGTGATGCGCACCGCCCCAATGAGCGAGTATCCCTGCGCTCGCGCGTGTGAAATGGCGAGGTCGCAGAGCTCAATAGCAAACGGGTTGCCCCACTCCCGTATCCTGTCAAAATCTGCGGGGGAGAAATTAACCGCATAAATATTGGGGGCCATCAGCATCTCGTTGGGATCGATGTAGGATTCATCGTCCATGACCGTGCGAATACGGTTTGCAATATCTGCTTTTTCGAAGGTGCCGAAGCCTTTGGAGAAGCCAACGGCCTGCCCAATGCCTTGTTCTAGCCGCTCAAGCCTGTCCATAAACTTCATTGCCGCCTCCTCCTAACGATCCGTGCCGATTGTACTGCCGTGAGCCCGCGCGGGCCCGCGAAAGGTACAGTCTAGCGATTTTAACTGTGCATATGCTGTGCGTGCGTTAGATACACACACCCAACGCTATTCTATGCGATAGGCGGTGATTAATGCAGAATCGGGGTTATTTTCGCGGTAAAACCGGGTGCTGAAGAGGCACTACGGTGAATTCTGGCGCACCATGCGTGGATGTTCCATACCGTTACACCCCGATAATAGGGCGTAAAAATCCGTCATGTGATGTGAATAAGGTTACTAAAATTGGATTGGACAGGGGGCCAAGGGGTGCGTATAGTTCTATATGTTGCCTGCAACCACAGGTTGTAAGACACTTGCGCGAGTGGCGGAATAGGCAGACGCGCACGGTTCAGGTCCGTGTGCCCGTGAGGGCGTGGGGGTTCAACTCCCCCCTCGCGCACCAACTAATCCCCGGTTCAGTTGAACCGGGGATTTTTTATACCCGTCTTTCCTGAGTGTCTGCAGCACCCGGCGGGCCAAACATCAGCATAAATATCCAGCAAGACCGAACAGTGGTGTGCGCCCTGCGGCGTTTAGTATCCTATGGGGCGTCATTGCTGGGCGGCTGAGTATTCTGCGTATCGGGTGAGGGCCGCTGCGCAGCCTCCCGCTTCTCGGCGCGTGAACGTAAAATCCAGGCGATAGGGCCAAGAAACGGTAGCGCCAAGGTGAACAGGAGCCACTTGAGCTTCTGCACCTCACTAAAGTACGGGCTGCGGTGAATCGTGAGCAGACAGTACAGCGCCAATGCGATACCCACGAGAAACACCGCGGTCCACAGTACATCAAGCACGCCGCTAGGCATGAGGGGCCCTCCAAGGTTTTCAGTAAAAGCGGAGTTTTCACCAGAGAGTAGCACTTATCCGGTAAAAACTCCGCTTCATAGTGAGGAGACTAAGCTAAATACCCGTCTTTTGTGCCCGCTTAGCGGCAGCATCCGAGTCCCGCTTAGCCCAGAACTCGCGGGTGGTCACCTCATCCGTGCCGTCCCAGGCGGCCAAGTTTTTAATCTCGGGCATATCGGATGCCATGAAAATAGGCTCCAGCCCGGCCTTACGCTGCGTCTCATAGTTCTTCAGCACCGCAACCACCTTCGGCGAAAGCCACAGCACCGCCACCAGGTTCACAATCACCATGCCCGCGTTCAGCATATCCGCCGTCGTCCACAGCAGGCTCAGCGATGCGATCGCGCCAAAGAACACAAACCCCAGCACCACCAGGCGGAACACCGTCAGTGCCCAACGCTTTTCGGTCACAAAGCGGATATTTGACTCGCCGTAATAGTAGTTGCCAATGACCGAGGAGAACGCGAAAAGGAAAATAGCGAAGGTTAAGAAGTGCGTGGCCCAACCACCCAACTGGGCGGCCAACGCATCCTGAGTCAGCCCCGCACCGCGGGTCTTATCGCCATAGACAGGATTCGACAGAAGCACAATAAACGCGGTCACGGAACAGACCAGCATCGTATCGAAATACACACCCAGAGCCTGCACATAGCCCTGCTTGGCGGGGTGCGAGATAGTCGCGGTTGCGCCCGCGTTCGGGGCGGTACCCATACCGGCCTCGTTCGAGAGCAGGCCGCGTTTCATACCCCAAATAACGGCACCCATCGTGCCGCCCACCACAAACTCACGCAGACCAAAAGCGCCCTCGAAAATCATGAGCAGAACGTTCGGAATTTCTCCAATATTCAGGCCCACCACCAGAAGGCCCAGAACCATGTACAGCACCGCCATGAACGGCACCAGAAACTCGGTCACCGAGGAGATCGCACGAATACCACCGAAAATAATGGCCGCCGTCAGGCCCGTAATAATCACGCCTACCAGGATGCGGAACCCCATACCGTCCGTGCCTTCAATGCTGATATTGAACGAGTTCGCGCCCGCCTCAACAATCGCGTTGGTCTGCACCGCGCAGAACACAAAACTATAGGTGAGCACAATAAAGCCCACGAAAATCAGGCCCAGCCAGCGTGCGTTCAGGCCACGCTGCATATAGTAGGCGGGGCCACCAATATAGGAGTCCTTGCCGCGTTCTTTATACAGCTGACCCAGCAGCGACTCAGCGAAAGCGGATGCGCCGCCCACGGCAGCAATGACCCACATCCAGAACACCGCACCGGGGCCGCCCATCGCAATAGCGATCGCCACGCCCGCAATATTGCCGGTACCCACACGGGATGCCGCCGAAACCGTAAACGCACGGAATGAGGAAATGCTCTTACGGCCGTCAGCTTCGTGACCGGACGGGTCGGTGAGCACGCGCAGCATCTCGGGCAGAGAACGCCACTGCACCGCACGGGTGCGGATGGTCAGGAACAAACCAGCGGCAATCAGCGCCACGAAGAGGAAGTTCTCCCATACCCATTGCTGAATAGAGTCAACCACGCTGGTGGCGCCAGAGGTATAGGTGTTGACGTCTTGAATAAAATGTACGAATCCCTCCACGGGCGCTCCCATCGGGTTATTGGACACAGTAATCCCCCGGTACGAGGCGTCACTGCGGGGGAGGGGCGGGGCTTAAGCACCCGCATACGGAAAAAGATATTTTTCCGGAAGTTACAGGTAACTATTGTTGCGGTACAGTACCCGTGTGAGCAAGCTCAATAAGTGGTTTCAGGGAATTTGTAACGAATAATTAACGCACACTGCAGCGTGTGCCACCCCCGCCAAAAGCGCCCTCGGCTTAGCAGTAATTTAGAAGCGGGGGAGAAGACTCACTGGTAGCGCGTATCGTGCTTTAACGGTTTCACGAAGGGGAACGAAAGCACCCCGCGAATCTGGGTCTGCGCCATGAGCATGACCAGCCGGTCAATACCGATCCCCAGCCCGCCGGTAGGCGGCAGCCCCGTCTCCAGGGCGTACAGGAAATCCTCATCCACTTGCATGGCCTCGGGGTCTCCGGCGGCCGCTTTCAGTGACTGCGCTACCAGGCGCTCACGCTGCACCAGCGCATCGGCTAATTCGGAGTAGGCGGTACCCATCTCCATACCGTTAATCACCAAATCCCAGCGCTCCACCAGTCCCAAAACACTGCGGTGCGCACCAGCTAAGGGGGAGGTCTCCACCGGGAAATCCGTGTAAAACGTGGGGAACACGGTTTTTGCTTCCACCAGTTCACCATACAGTTCCTCAATGACCGCCCCTGCACCCATATCGTCCCGTACGTGAATCTCATGTTCACGCGCCAGGGCCAGGAGCGTCTCAAAATCGGTGTCTAAGGTGATGGTGGTGCCCACCGCCGCTGAGAGTGCCTCACACACCGAAACCACCGGCCAGGCACCTGAAACATCATCCAGCGTACGGTCTGTGCTGCCCTTTGCCCCCAACGGCAGCACGCACTGACCGTACACCGCCTGCGCCGTGTTTTTAATGATCCGCTCCGTTAGGTGGCGCATATCGGTGTAGTCGGCGTAGGGTCGGTATGCCTCAAGCACTGTGAACTCGGGGTTGTGCGTGTTATCTGCACCCTCGTTGCGGAAGTCACGGCCCAGCTCATATACGGCACCCATGCCGCCCACCACCAAGCGTTTGAGGTACAGCTCCGGGGCGATACGCAGTGTTAGATCCGCCCCGTAGGCGTTAATGAACGTTTTGAAGGGGCGGGCGCTGGCGCCACCGTGCACCGTGTTCAGGATTGGGGTCTCAACCTCGGTGAAACCTTCCGTATCCAGGGTGCGCCGGATGGACGTAATAATAGCCGAGCGCATCCGCAGGTTTTGTACCTGTTCAGGGTTAACCAGCAGATCGGTGGAGCGGCGGCGCAGGCGTGCCTCCGGGTCGGTGAATGAGTCGAACGGGATGGGATGCAGGCACTTGGAGACCATCCGCCAGTCACTGGCCAGCACCGAGACGGTGCCGTTACGTGAGGTTCCCATGCTGCCGGTGATGAGCAGGATATCTCCGGTATCGACGGTCTGGCTGAGAAGCCGCAGCGCCTGTGCACCCACAGAGGCGCGTTCAATAACCACCTGGAGGGTGCGGCCGTTCTCTATGAGGGTGAGGAAGACGACCCCGCCGTGGTTGCGGATAAACCGCACCCGACCCGACAGAGTAAATTCCTCAACCGAAATATTTCCTGAATGTAATATATTGGTGAGCTCTTCCACCGAATAATCACACCGAACACCCAACGGATACGGCTCCATACCTGCGCTGCGTAATAGCTCAGCGTGCCGGATGCGGTGCCGAGTCTGCTCACTGCGGCGTGTCTGCACCCGCGGGGTGTCTGCCAGAGACCGGCGTTCAATCTCCCGCACCCGCTCACAATCAGCCTCTCCCAATAACAGCACCTGGGATCGCTGCCTCCGCGCCGAAATCGAAATATCCGGCAGGAACCCCTCGGCCACACCCGCCGCAACCACCGTATTAATGAACGCCAGCGTCGGCTCAAACGCCATATACCGTCCCACCCACTCCGGGGCGAACTTCAGGTTAAACCGGTACAGGCGTTCCAGCTGCCAGAACCTGTCCAGGTACCCCAGTGAACGGGAGGCAAGTCTCTCCCACGGGCTGGACCCAAACCGCTCGGCGTTATCGTACACGTGACGGAACATCGCAAAATTCAGGGAGACACGGGTGATGCCGTACTCGCCAGCCCGTTCCATCAGCCCGGCCACCATGAACTCGATAGTCCCGTTGGGGGCCTCAGGGGAGCGGCGCATGACATCCAGGGAAACCCCTGTGCGACCCCACGGTACGAACGAGAGTAAACCCACCATCTGCCCGTCGGCAGCGTGCGCCGACACCAGCAGGCACCGGCCGTCGGCGGGGTCACCCAGGCGGTTTAGAGCCATTGAGAAACCGCGTTCCACCCTGCCGTGCCGCCACTGGTCGGCGTACTGCTGCATCTGCTTCAGTTCTTGGTCACTGAGGTCACGGTGGCGGCGGATGCGCAGGCTGTACCCCGCTTTCCGCACTCGCTGGCAGGCCTGCCGCACCTGCGTCAGCGACGTATTATTCAGACTGAACCTGTCGGTGGTGAGTACCGCTTCGTCGCCCATGCGGGTAATGCTCAGTCCTTCTTTGGCGAAGGCACGCGCACCCGCCTCGCTCACGCTAATAGCGGCCGGAACCCACCCGTAGGTGCGGGCGGCGCGCATCCACGCCTGGATTGCCGCGCCCCAGGAGGCCGGATCCCCCACCGGGTCGCTGGATGCCAGGCACACCGAGCCCACCATGCGGTATGTGATGGCGGCCCGATGATCTGGCGAGAACACGGTCTGCTTATCGCGGCGGGTGGCGAAGTATGAGAGGGAATCGTTTCCTCCGTACTCTTGAAGCAGCTCACGCAGCCGCACCTCGTGTTCAGCTGTCCAGGTGTTTGGCATACGGTACCCGCGCAGGATGAGGTACACAGCGATCGCCGAGAAAATCCCGTAGAACACCGAGGCGATAGTGCCCACGACTGCCGCAGCATGAGGCCCTTTAAGTTCGGGGACGATGTCAATCCCCAGACCGTGCAGTACCAGGTTTTGTGGGGTGACTCCGGGAAGGTGCCGCCCAAAGTACCAGGTGATGAGTGTGGTTGCGGTGAAACCGCCCACGAACACAAGGGCCGCCACGGCCCACGAGATACGCCCAATACGGGCTGGGAACGCTTTACGAATAGACCACAGGAAGGGGATGGCGATTAGCCCAATAACCACCGAAATCGTGTCTACCCACGAGATGAGGTACTGTTTGGGGCCCATGATCGGGTCGGGGAAGAACACCACGAGGGTGCTGTCAATACCCAGCACAATACCCGCTGCCTGAAAGAAAATCGCCAGGTACAGCCCCAGACGTTTGCGGGCAATCAGGCCCCAGGTGATGACGAGCATCGTGACGGCACTGGCCAGTGAGTGGGTGGCGGGGATATTGAGGAGGCTCACCCCCAGCTCCCACCAGCGGAAGCCGCGCCCGCTGCGCAGGGGCGAGATAATCCAGGAGAACACTGTGATGACGGTCAGGAAAGAGTAGACGCCAATGAGCCACCGGGCCGATACCTCGGCGTATCGTGAGGCTGTATCCGCCGCGTTGCGGCTTCGTTTCTGGCCTGTCATGAATCCCCCTTCGGGCTGTACTCCCTACCTATAACTCTATAAATCTTTTGGGCGTGTGCACCTTAAAAGTTATGGGTAATTTGCTTGTGATCGTGCTGAGAAAACGAAAATGACTTATAGATATAATAGAGCCAAATATATATACACAAATACATTGTATACCTTATGTGAATATTTATACTTTATATAAAATTAAGCTTAAATATTAAAAAACGCTCAAACACATTTAAAGCTTTTAGACAGAGAAGTCTTTCTAAGGAAAACACCATGATTATCGTGAAATGGCGAGTAGTGATCCTGCTGCTCGTGCCCACTATCCTGTGCTACGGGTGGATGATATTTATTCTGCCCAGGCTCATGCGCTCCAACGGGGTGCGCAAATACATTCTGCAGGCGGTGAGTCTTACCCTCACCTGCCTGCTGACCCTCACCAGTGTTGCCTCGTACCTGAACCTTCAAAACAAGTGGTACCCCACCCTGGAAAGCATCTTTGCTGACCCCAATGCCCCTATTACAGACAGCCACTACGGCGCGCCCCTGACCCCCGTCTCACAGCAGGTCTCTGAGCACACCCCGGAGCAAGAAAATGCGCGAGGCGCTGATTCCGTGAAGGAGGCACTGGCTCACGCCGAACCGGGCAAACCCCTGGAAATCACGGTACCCGGGTGGGGCGGCACACCGGATATGAAAACTTTCATTTGGCTTCCCGAGGGGTACGCCTCCCACCCGGAACGCACCTACCCAGTTATTCTTGGGCTCTCGGGGTACCCCGGCTGGCCTTTAGGGTTTGAGCAGCTTGCCGCCAAACTTAAACCTGGTGCCTCCCGCCCCATTGGTGATGTCATTCTTGTTGCCCCAGATATTTTCTATAACGGTATCGACACCGAGTGTGTGGACAGCACCAACCCCAAGGGGCCGCAGGTAGAAAGCACCATTGTTGAGTCCCTCATCCCGCTGCTTAAAACCACCCTGAGAGTCAGCACCGAAGCTGACGGGTGGCTCGCCTGGGGGTATAGCTCCGGTGGTTTCTGCGGGCCGATGCTCGCCATTAGGCACCCGGATCTTATTGGTGCTGCCGTCTCATTCGCCGGCTATTTTGCCCCGCAGTATCTTGAGGGTCAGCAGTGGCGCCCCGCAGAAGACACCGAATATGATTTGCTGCGCCTGCTGCGGGAGAAAAAGCCTCCGGTAAAAATCTGGTTTTTTACCGCTGAAGACGACCTGAGTATTCGGGACGAGGTGCCCGCATTCACGCAAGCTGTTCAGGCCCCCACCAGTGTGCAGCTTGCCACCGTCCCGGCGGGTGGGCACAGGTACGATGTGTGGTTCAGCCGTGAACCTGCCGCCCTCCAGTGGGCAGGCACCTACCTGGCGCCGTTTAAACCCTAAATACGCGCTTTCACCTCAACACGCCCACGTGAGTACAACACGTGCCCGCCCCCGCGCAGCTTTGCCTTAATGCCTCAACCGTACGGTGTGTATGGGGCAAAGGTGAAGTGAACGTTAAAAAATCTGCGTATGATTAGGCACAGGAAAGTACGTGCAACGGTACTGACCGCCAGGGTAGTACGCGTAGGGGAGGCAGCCGGTGAATATCTCAAACTGGGGTACGGTGCTTCTGTTTGGCGTGTTCACGGTGTTCTGCTACGGCGTTGTGATTGGGGTGCTGCCGCGCATGCGCGGCCCTGGTGCGCGTAAATACGCGGTGCAGGCTGTGGGGATGTTTTTAGCCGCCCTCTTGACCCTGCTGACGGTGGGCGCTTACCTGAACCTGCAAAACCGCTGGTACCCCACACTTGAGAGTATTTTCGCGGATCCGCACGCCTCTGCCTCAACGAGCACGTACGGGTTTTTCCCTGGTAACCCTTCGAACGCGCCCGGGATCGAGCTCAGCGGTGAACAGAAGGATGCGTACACTAACCCGGCGCTGCGGGCGGCCTTTGAGGAGCGCCGCGCCAGCGGGGGCAACGGTCCGCTGCAGCTGTATATTCCCGATAGTGCCGGGCGGAGTATCCGCACGCTGGTGTGGCTTCCTGCTAGTTATCTGGATTCGCCGGAGCGTGTGTACCCGGTGGTGTTGGCGTTCCCGGGGTACCCGGGCATGCCGGATGTGTACGAGAATTTTGTTCCGGCCCTTGATCGGGCGGTCGCTAATGGCACTGTGGGAGAGACGATCCTCGTTGTCCCAGATGTGTTCTATGCGGGGGTGGACACCGAATGTGTGGATGGGGACCCCAATACCAGCCCCACCCCGCACACGGCGAGTTTTCTGACTGATTCGCTCATCCCGTTTATGAAGAGGAACCTGCGGGTGCCTACTACCGCTGATGGGTGGGCCACCTGGGGGTATAGTGCGGGCGGCTATTGCGCATTAATGCTGCCGGTGCGTCACCCCGATCTGGTGGGGGCGGGAGTCTCGTTCGCCGGGTATTTTAAGCCTCGGTATGAGCCGGGGCAGCAGTGGCGCAGCGAGGACGATAGCGAATACGATCTGGCGCGCATCCTGCGTGAGAAACGGCCTGCCGTGAGGTTGTGGTACTTTACCGCCGCCGACGATACGACGGTTACCGCTGAGCTTGCGGATGCGACGCGCGGTATTAGTCAGCCCAGTATGCTCAGCGTGGTGACCATACCGGCTGGTGGGCACAGGTTTGATGTGTGGCACCCGAATGATTGGCGTGCCCTGGCCTGGTTGGGAAAATATCAGTGGTTTAAACCCGGTGGGATGCGTTAGCGGCTTCAGACCCCGCCGGGTGCCCCTTATGAAACGCTAGGTGCCGCCTACCGTGTGTACGGTAGGCGGCACCTGGTACAGGGGCTGCACTGTGTGGGCGGCTAGTCGCCTTTTCCTTCGAAGACGTCGGGAATACCGTCGTGGTTTTCGTCCAGTTCTTCTTTTTCTGCGACTGCCTTGTAGTGCTTATTGCGGCGTGAGAGGATGATCGCACCCAGGATGGCGGCGGTAATGGAGCCGAAGAGAATAGCGATTTTGGCGTCTTCGGTGTGCGGGGAGCCGTGCGGGAACGACAGCTCAGCCACCAGCAGCGAGACGGTGAAACCGATACCGCCGGTGACCGCCAGACCAATAATGTCGATCCATTTCACGTCCGGGTCGAGGTTGGCGTGTTTGAACCGGGTGACCAGCCAGGTGGTGCCTGTGATACCCAGGGTCTTACCGACCACGAGTGCGAAGATAATGCCGATTGCCACCGGGTCGGAGAGGGCCCGGCCCAGCCCGTCGAAACCGCCCAGGGCTACACCCGCGCTGAAAAAGGCGAAAACGGGCACGCAGATACTGGTGGAAATGGGGCGGAACCGGTGTTCGAAGACCTCCGCGAGGCCGGAGTCAGCACCAGCGGCTTCGGTACGTTTATTGAATTTCACGGGTATGCAGAAGCCCAGCACCACGCCCGAGATGGTCGCGTGAATACCTGATTCGAGGAAGAGCGCCCAGGTGATGAACCCCAGCGGCAGCAGAATAATCCAGGCTGCGGCGGGTTTGAGATGGAACATTTTCTCGCCCTTATAGGCGATGAGCGCGAATAGCCCGATGGGAATAATCGCCGCCAGCAGGTATTCGCCGTGGAAGTTATTGGTGTAGAAGATGGCGATAATGCAGATGGCGATCAGGTCGTCGACCACTGCGAGGGTGAGCAGGAAGATGCGCATCGCCGAGGGCAGGTGGGTGCCCACACCCGCGAGTACGGCCACCGCGAACGCAATGTCGGTGGCGGTGGGGATGGCCCAGCCGTGCACCGCTGTTTCGCTGGCGTGGTTGACAATGAAGTAGAGGATGCCGGGGGTGATGACGCCGCCGCACGCCGCAGCAATGGGGATGATCGCGGTGCCAGGGGATTTGAGGTCGCCAATGACGAATTCTTTTTTGAGCTCAAGCCCGGTGAGGAAGAAGAAGACAACCAGTAACCCGTCGGCCGCCCAGGTGCCAACACTCATGTGAAGGTGGTGGAATCCGGGGATTTCCGGGCCGATTTGTGCATCCCGCACCCCGAAGTATGCGGCTGCTAGGGGGGTGTTGGCAAAAATAATGGCGAGGACGGTCGCTATGAGAAGGATGGAGCCGCCCACCGATTCTGTGCGTAGAATATCGGCAATACGCACCGATTCGCGGTAAGAACCTCGCCCGAAAGCCGTATTGTCGGGTTGTACGTCACTCTTCTGACTCATGTTCTCCTCAGGGGTTTTGTGCGGCGTTCCTTATACCAGTGTAGCGTCTTTCCACAGCAAAAACTTATTTTATTCCAGTATATGAATTTTTATAAATAAATAGACAGCTTTGAATATTTCCCTGTATATGGTGATATAAACCCACAAAAATAAAGCATAAAATGCAGAAACTCACTCTTAAGAAATATTCCCCACCGCCGGTATAAAGGCGATGGGGAATGCGAAAATATGCGCTATATGTTTTTAGGAGCCAGCAACTGCGGGGGCTGAATCGTCCTCACCGTGGTTTTCATCCAGTTCACGGGCAACGTAGTTCTCAATGTCAAACAGGTTGCCGTTTGCGCGCTTAACAATGGTCACCAGGGTCTCCATGGAGGCGACTTCTTCAACCTGCTCCTTCAAGAACCACAGCATGAACTGCTCGCCCAGCGGGTAGGTTTCGGCGCGGGCGGCAGCGAAAATTGCCTCAATCTGGGTGGTGACTTCTTTCTCCTGCGCCAGCGACATATCAACGATTTCCTGAACATCTGCAAAATCGTTCTGTACTGCCGGAATCGCCGGGATCTGAACCTTGTGACCGCGGTCGAGCTGGTACTGAACCATCATCAGGGCGTGGTCGCGTTCCTCCAGCGACTGTCGGTAGAAGTAACGGGCCAGCTGCGGCAGATCCTCGCCATCAAGCCAAATAGCCATTGCAAGGTACTGGTGGGATGCGGCAAACTCATGGCCGACCTGCTCGGTCAGCAGTTCATAGAAAGACTTGGTCATCATACTCTCCTGGGGTGTGGTTTATGGGCCCAAAAAGTGGGCGTAACTCAACCTGACCAGTCCATAATATGCGCCGGTTCGGTGTGTGTATACACAGAACAGGCTAATCTCGACCGAGAATTAGGCCCTCCTGCGGCGTGTACTAACCGAGCACAACCTATGTTGAGGGTGTGCGAGCTGCGGGGGCTGCCAGTACGGCGTAATACGGGCCTACTCTGGGTACGAGCCGCGGCGAAGACCATCGATTGATATAAGCTTCGAAGGAGTGTCTCCCAGTACGCTGGTGCCAATATTGGCGAGGTCGTACACCTGCTGTTCATTGAGATGGTCAAAGATTTGTCGGCGAACTTCAGCCACATGGCCGGGAGCCACCTGCTGAATCCTTTCAAGCCCTGCCGGGAGCAGATGGCAGATGCTTACACGACGGTCTTCGCGGCTAATGGAGCGTTCAACGAGGGAATCTTTCTCAAGGCGCGCCACCACACGAGACAGGCGCGCAGGAAGAGTGTTTGTGGTCAGTGCCAACTCTGTCATGGTTAGGCTGAGCTCGGGTGACTCGGAGAGCATGGCAAGCACCATGTACTCAACATAGCTTAGGTCGGCTTCACGCTGTAATTGATTTTCTAGCCTGCGAGTGAGGTTAAAAATAATAGAGCTTATAAATAGCCACGCCTCCCGTTCTTCGGGAGTAAGCCACCGGGGTTCTTCGGCGTGCGGTGAGTCAGACACAGGATGCTCCTTCCGGGTCTGTCGTCTTAGTGAGCTGTATGTTGTCGTAGTAGTAATCGAGATATAAGGTTATATTAATTCCCCATTGTATATGTATCATTTCTCATATTCCGGTAACGGCACCAGTAAATGCGGCGCATTCACACGTTTTGGTTTACCTAATGTGTGTGTGCGGATATGTAATAGGTTCCAGCTTATAGTAAACGTTTCCTTATTATTCACCGCTGAAAAGTAGGGAGCGAGTATTTTTGGGTGTTTACTTCCCGAATCGATAAAAAATTGGTACTTAAGAAGCCGAGCTGTACTTGAAGGTTTTAGAGTGATGAAGGTCAAAAATACGGATTTTTTGGGGTTTAGGTCACTTAAAGCAACGCTTGAGGGGTGATTTTTTGCCCCTAGTCGAGAGCGTGTTGTCTAGGAGTGCTACCCTCAAGCTGAGGAAGAACCGCGTAATATCAAGGTAAAATGGGGTATAAAAAAATTGGTACGCTTTTTTCAACTCTGCTTCAGGGGAAGATAACAAAACGATTACAAATTTTTCTGAAAAAGTACCATTTTGGGTTTGCAACCGGCCCAAGACCGTGTACACTGGTATACGTAACGGGGTCGAAAGAAGCCCGCGGGGCGAGACCGGAAGCTCAAACCGAATGGGTTCGACTCTCTATTTATCGGTGATTGTCGTCAGTGTGCGGGTAACCCGCATTTCTACTGACGGATGTGCGGTGCGGATGCAGTTCGTGGTTGGGCTGCATTCCGCGCCGTATCTTTTTAACCAGCCCCTTCTGAGGCACTCTCAACCACTCGCTCTGAACAACCTCTAGAGATTTCCTATTGGTACCCCTGCGTGCCCTGTCAGGCGTTATCACTTCTAACCGCGGAGCAAACTTGTGGGTACACCCACTAGGCAATGCAGGAATTACCCTGCCAATCCCTGCAAATACAGGCCATAGAGGCTGTTGGGTGGCCCGAACCAGGCTGCAACATCCATCATTCTATGAACTATCAGTAATACAGCATCTAAATCTCTTCTCCGCTCGGTGCATCCCTGCAAACACGCGGAAAAGTCCCATATTTTCTTGTCGCACCCGGGCAGCGACCACCCGCGTGAGGTACTGAGAGTGATCGGCCGCGTAGCGATGAGATAAAGGTCGCCATATCTAAAAAGTCTTCAACTGTTCAGAAAATGACAAAAGTACATGTGTGTATGGGGTGAATGTGAAGGATTTGGGGATGCTTGGTTTGGGGATGCAAAAATATGTGCACGCGTGGGGCGAATCCAGAAGCAGAAGGTACCAAAAGCAGCGTAGCGGGGGAGAGTCGCCTTCTGGCGCGTGGGGTATACCGGGACATTTGCGGGGGTGCGTGTGTTTAATATTGCCGCCGGAGACGCGCCAACAACATGCGGTTATGTCACTCCGCCACTGGCGTATCCACAGGTGTTATCCACAACGTGGAAAACTTACAGGTGTGTTATTCATAGGATCTTAATAACGTGCGGTGTGATAACGAGATGGCATAAAGATCCTTGAAATACCGGGGGATTTCCATCAGATGGACGCGGCTCATCTCACCATCCAAAATATACAGGCGGGTTCAGGTGGTGCATCTCCTCCACAACACGCCCGTTATACACACCTGTGGAAAAGTCTGTGCACAATATCCACCGTCCACCCTCTGCGCCGTGCATAATATTCACCGCATGTATTACCTCCCACCGTTTGCCCCGCCCTCTGAAGAAAACTCGCAGCAGAAATACGAAACCGGCCAAAGTTCTTCCTGCTGGCCGTAATATACTGCCCGCATATTAAGCGTTGAGATGCTATAAAACGGCCCCTTCACACCCTCCGCAGCGAGTATCCACAGACTTTATCCACAGCGTGGATAACTTACATACCTGTTATTTGCGGGTCTGAACCCCGCAAAAATCCGGCAAATACTCCGAAATCGTGATGAATTTGAAATAAAATCCACGGGTTTATCCACCCCTGTGGAAAACTTTCTCCACCCTATGCACAGCATCCCCGCACAATGCCCAGAATCCACTGAACTCGCAGGCAAACGCTGGTACCCTTGTAACGACGCCATCTTCTGAATGAAAGGGCATACACTATGGCTGAAAAGTACACTCTCCCCGAGCTCCCCTACGACTACGCGGCGCTCGAACCCCACATCTCCGCAAAAATCATGGAGCTGCACCACGATAAGCACCACGCAGCCTATGTTGCAGGCGCAAACGCAGCCCTAGAGCAGCTTGAGGAAGCACGCGCAAACGGCTCCTACGGCAACGTATCCAAGCTGTCCAAGGATCTCGCCTTCAACCTGGGTGGTCACACCAACCACTCCATCTTCTGGAAGAACCTTTCCCCCGAGGGCGGCGACAAGCCCACCGGCGAGCTCGCAGCGGCTATCGACGAGTTCTTCGGTTCCTTCGACAAGTTCCGTGAGCACTTCACCAACGTTGCCCTCACCATTCAGGGCTCCGGCTGGGCAATTCTCGCCTGGGACACCGTGGGCAAGCGCCTCATCATTGAGCAGCTGTACGACCAGCAGGGCAACATCTCGGTGGCACTGATTCCCGTTCTGCAGCTCGATATGTGGGAGCACGCCTTCTACCTGGACTACCAGAACGTGAAGGGCGACTACGTGAAGGCATTCTGGAACATCGTGAACTGGGCAGATGTCGCTGAGCGCTTCGCACGCGCAGTGTCGCAGACCAAGGGTCTGGTGCTTCCCGAGTAGTCCTCAAGGATTAACGTGCGCTCGCACTCAGGGCGTATCGTATACGGGCGGGTGCCCGGTGCCTTCGTTAGAAGAGGCGCCGGGCACCCGCTTTGCGCTATAGAACTCATGGGTTAGTGGCTACACGGTGATGAGATGGTATACAGAACCGCGACGCCCTGAGTGTGCTCGCTGCTCTGCCATACCTCGTTTGACCAATTTGGGCAGTGCATACCGAACCTGCCGCGCGGTTAACTGGGTATCTTCTACGAGATCGGCGACCGTAGCGGGCTTCTGTGCTAAGGCAGAATACACCTGTGATTCTGTGGCGGATAGTTCCTGCGGTACGTCAACATGCTGGGAAGACTGTGCCGCCCGTCGCTCCCGTGTGGACTGTGCATCGTCCGTGGAGCGGTAAATGATAACGCGTACCTGAATACCTTCATCAAGGATGCGAGCCTCGCGCAAACCAGCATTGCGTAAGGCCTGCTGCGCCGCCAAAATACCCCCGCCTTCTCCCTCAATGAGCCGACGACCGTCGCTGAGACGAATATTCTGACAGATAGCGTACAGTGCCTCATTCACAGCCGCAGGGCGGTGCACAAGACCAACCTGACTAGGTAAAATACCCCAAAAACCACCGGGGCTGATGATCTCAACACGGCCACGCTTAATAAAAATCTGCACGAACTTCCCCGAAGCATCCCGCTCATAACTGCGGTGCACAAGGGCATTCGCCACGAATTCGCGCAGAGCCACTAGAGGAATTTCGGGTTCATCCATCAGACCCGCCCCGTCAGGGGTTGTTACGGTGCGGTTTTTGAGATTACGCACAAGCCAGGCAAGCGCATCTTCAAGTATGGCAGGAATAGGGCCTTCGCCCCGAAAACGGTCATCATTACGGGCTGTACCGCTCATAGACACTACGCCGATAATACTTGCCCCAGAATAAAACTGCTGCGGATAATCCCCCAGAGCACATAATCCGGCCAAGGTTAAATCGTTCTGCGCGGCGGCGAGAACATTACGTTTGTGCAGAATTTCCTGATCAGAGTCATGCCGCAAACGTGCTGAGGAGAGGCGAACCTGACGCAGAAAGTCCTCAGTGTACGGCTCATCTAAATCTTTGATGGACGTGCCAGGAATATTTCGTAGGTCATTCTGTGGTTTATGGCGTTGGGCATACATAAGGCTTAGCGCGTAACTATCCATCGGGTAGTCACCGTCTCCGAGGCGTTGATACGCCACGTTACCTTTAAAGCAGGGGCGTTCCTGTACCGGTAACCCTGGAACAGATACGATGAGCACCTGATGATCGCCCAGAACCATATCGGTGGTTTCTACCGCGATTTTGGGTTTGAGATTCTGCGCGGCGTCAATAATTTTCGCTCGTAAATCTTCAAGATCGTAAACGCCCACGGGAGCAAAATCTTGGGATTCGTCCACACCGCATATGATGGTGCCGCCGTCAGGAAGGTTGGCAAAGCTACAGATAGTCTCAGCAATGGACGACGGGTAACCGTTATGCGCCGACTTCACCTCAACGGTCAGGCTATCCCGACCGAGGAGGCGTAGCTCATTCAGAGTTTGTGTTACTTCTTCAGGCGTATACATGTAAATATTGTAACTCTGAGAGTGACAATGTGGACGTCTGACCGAGCTGAAAGTTACAAAGCTGGTGATTTTGGGTGACAAAATGTAACTTTCAGACGGGTTTTTGTCACTATGGCATGAAAAACGCGAGTGAATGTGACAAAAATGTAACTCTCGATGGCAATTGTGTAACTTTCACCGAGGAGTCAAACGGGTTCCCTTTGAACTTTGCGGACTTCCGAAGAGTACACATACTCGTGGGATGCTCTCGAAAGCGTAAAAACGGGAGCGGGTAAAACTGGGGTGGACCGATGTTCGCTAGGCCGCGCCGAGTTCTTGGGCGAGAAGCGCCATTTTGCGGCCGCGACCCCAACGGTAATCCCCGATCACGCCGCTCTCACGAATCACTCGATGGCAGGGAATAATCAGCGCCACCGGATTGTGCCCCACAGCGGTTCCCACGGCACGGGCGGCACGCGGGCGACCAATACTCTCAGCCACAGACCCGTAACTTTGCACGGCACCCTGCGGAATATTCAAAAGCGCACGCCACACCTGCACCTGAAACGGCGTACCCTTCAAATGCAGGGCGATGCGCTCCCCACCTCCACCGAAAATACTCAACGCCTGCCCGTGAAAAGGATGCTCGCCCTCATGCAACTGCGCATTCGGGTATTCGGCGCGCAGGTTCGTAAGAGCCGCATCCGGGTTATCGGCGAAGACCATATGACATATGCCTTTATCCGTTGCGGCGATCAGCACCGTGCCGAAAGGGGACGCGGCGTAACGCCAGACGATGCGCAGGTTCGCCCCGCCGTTCTTGTACTCGCCGGGGGTCATGCCCTCAATGGTGACGAACGCATTGTGCAAGCGCCCCGTGCCGCTGAACCCGCTCGACCAGGCCGCATCGAGCGTGCTCTGCTGCCCAGCGAGCGCCGCCTTTGCCCGCTCAAGGCTGATATGCTGCAGCATTTTCTTGGGGCTCACTCCCGCCCATTGCTGGAACTGCCGCTGCAGGTATTCGGGGCTCACATGAACCGCCTGGGATACCTGCGCGAGCGTGGGCTGATCTGCGGCGTGGTCATACAGGTACTCGATAGCGGCGGCTATGCGCCCGAACTGGACGGTCTGCTCAATCGGGTCTGTGCTCGCTGCGGAACGGTCTGTGATGCTCAAGGATTCTCCTAGTTCAAGGTCTTAACACTAGAGAATACGGATGTTTCGGGCGGAAAACGACCCGATTCTTGACCTTGTGCGCGGGAGGCGTAGAAGCGGAAGTACTCTCATCGCTCCCGAATAAGAAACTGCTCCCGGATTGGTGGGGTTGGCTGAAGCGGCCGAGTAACTACCCCGCCTGCGAGGCGAAAAGCCGGGCGAAATAGGAGTCGCGCGCCATTAGTTCGGTGTAGGTTCCCGATTCGACGATTGCGCCCGCATCCATCACGTAAATACGGTCGGCATGGCGGAGGGTCCATGCGCGGTGCGAGACCAGAATCGTCATGTGTCCCGCCGCAATCTCGCGCAGAGAAGTAAAAATATCTTCCTCCGTTTCGGCATCAATCGCGCTGGTTGGTTCGTCCAGAACCCACAGGTCGGTATTGCGCAAAATTAGGCGAGCCAATGCGAGCCGCTGCCACTGCCCGCCCGATAGACCAACGCCGCCCCACTGCTCGCCCAACCGGGTGTCCAAACCTTCCGGCAGGGCACGCACAAACTCGGCGGCGTGGGCTTTGTTGAGCGCATCCCACAGCTGCTCGTCGGTTGCGGAGCGCCCGGAAATCCCCATGAGAAGGTTCTGCCGAACCGTCAGCTCGTAGCGTCCAAAATCCTGGGTGAGAATAGTTGCCAGCCGGTGCCGTTCGGCGGAATCGAGAACATCCACCGGGGTATTGTCGAAAAGAACACGCCCCTCGTGAACGGCGAGCATGCCCAGAATCCCATGTACTAGCGTGGTCTTGCCCGCACCGTTTGCCCCCACGAACGCAATTGTTTGACCGCGCTCAATCTCGAAGGATACCCCGCGCACTGCGGGTTTTTCAGCGCTGGGGTAGGTGATGGAAAGATTCTCGATGCGCACGCGGCTAAGCGGTGCATCAAGAGTGGCAGCCACCTTGCGGAACGGATGTTCGGAGCCTTCCAGAAACTCTCGATACCGTGTAATTCCGTTAGCCCCGGCGCCGAGCGAGCTCATATCGTGACTCGCTGCAGTCAGCGACATCATGGCGGAAAGCGCGCCCACTATCGCACCAGAGATGATACCCGCGCTCGCCCCGGAGGACACCAGAAAACCTAGCGCACCCACCAGGAATACCGCGCACATTACCCCCGATATTACCTGCAAACGCAGGGCATATGCGGTAAGTTTCACCTCTTCGTCAGCGGCCAGCCCGCGTTGCCGGTTAGCCCGTGCCGCAAAGAACCAGCCTGCTTTCAGGGTCGAAAGTTCTTCGGCGGTATTCGGGTAGGCTATCTGGTTGGTAGCGTACCAGGCTCGGTGGTTATGCGCATAAATGCTGTCCCAGGCCTGCTCGTTGCGCCGCGTGTACAGCCCCGCTACGAACGCCACCGGAATCAGACACAGCAGAAGGCATGCCGCCGCCTCAGGGCTGACGCGAGCTACCATGACGCAGAGCGAACCCACCATAAGAAACGTGAAGAGAAGTACGCCGGTGCTGGTTACTTGGGTGTGCAGGTGACCGTTGGCGACCGCATCCTGGGCGGCACGCGAGCGCTGCGAAAATGAGCCGCGCGAAATCTGCTCGGGGGTAAGGGAAGCGAGCCTGCGGGCGATCGCCCGAATACCTGTTTGCGCCATACCCGCCCGCAGCGACATATCCAGCGAATTAGACACCTGCTGCAGGGCAAGGTTACCCGCCAGCACGCCCCCGGTTACGCCCGCCCACGTGAGTGCAGTGTGCGTATCCCCGGTGCTGAGCGAGTCGGTGATTGCGGCTATGAGGAACATCTGTACGCTGGGCAGAAACGAGAGCACTGTGAGAAGGGTGAACGAGCTGAATACAAGAATAGGATGCGTCCGCAGCGCATACCGCAGAGCCCAGAGAGTTTGTCTAATCATTTTTAACACGATGGTGCCCCTTCTTTCGTGAACCCGGTGTCGTCTGCGGATTCGGCGCCGTCAGCAACCGGCAAGTTCGACGGCGTGTGTTCCGGCGCATCCTCTATCTGTGAGGCGAAAATTTCGGCGAACCGCCCGCCAGCGTCTAATAGTTCGGTGTAGGTTCCCGATTCAATGATGGTTCCGCGATCCACCACATGAATGACATCCGCGTGTTTGAGAGTCCAGGCGCGATGCGAGACCAGAATCGTCATATGATCTGCCGCAACTTTGCGTAGGGTAGCGAAAATCTCCTCTTCGGCGTGGGCATCAATAGCGCTGGTTGGTTCGTCCAGAATCCATAGGGCGGTATTACGCAGGATCAGGCGCGCCAATGCTAAACGCTGCCATTGCCCGCCAGATAGCCCGACTCCGCCCCATTGTTCACCTAGCTGGGTGTCTAAACCGGCGGGCAGGGCGCGCACGAACTCGGCGGCGCGGGCCTTTTCGAGCGCATCCCAGAGACGTTGATCGGTTGGAGGTTCCTGGCCCTGCGTGTGAGTGCCCAACAGCAGGTTTTCTCGCACGGTCAGCTCGTACCGCCCATAGTCCTGGCTGAGCAGGGTGGTGTGCTTAAAAACCTGCTGCACGCTTAGTGAGCCGACCGGAGTATCGTCGAAGAATATGCTGCCCGCAGTGGTGGGAGTCAGCCCAAGGATTCCGCGCACCAGCGTAGTTTTCCCCGCGCCACTGGCACCGACCAACGCCACCATCTGCCCGCGTTGTATATGCAGGTTCACGTGGTGCAGCGTGGGTGCATCCGCCCCGGGATAGGTGACGCTCAGACTGCGTACAGCGAGTTCGCGCGGAGAATCACCGGTTGCGGGCGGATTATGATGCGTTGTCTCTGAAGCAAGCACGTAGCGCGGATTATCCACAAACGTGCGGTACTGAGCAATCGACATCGCCCCGTTTGAGACCTGCCCGAAGGCGTAGCCAACGTCCTGCGTGGCCGCGATACAGGTGAGCGTTCCCACCAGCGCACCGGCAATCTCGCCCGCGCTCGCCCCGGAACCGATCAGGCAGTAGAGTGCACCCATCAGCAACACCGAGCAGATGAGCCCGGCGAACCCCACCACGATGCCGCGCACCGCCTCCAGATTGTATTCCCGCCCGGTGGCACGATTTCGTGCCCGCGCCACACCGTCGGCGAAGAAACCACCGGCCCCTAGGGTCGCGATCTCCCGGGCTGTGCTGGGGTGGGTGAGCGCATCCAGAAAATATGCCTCTTCACGGCGGTCCTCATAAACCTGCCCGTAGATGCGGTAGTCACGTTTCGCCAGCAGAACCATCGCGGCGGACAGCGGAACCATGCATCCCGCCACAAAGAACGCAGCCGGAAGGCTCGTACCTGCAATTGTCGCGCACAGCAGCAGAACCATCGCCACGGCGGCACAGAGAGTCACCACGGAATTTGCCTGCGTGGGAATCTCCTGCTTCGTAAGAGATTCACGGGCTGCACGAAGATGCTTCTGCATCCCGGGTTCACTCATCACCTCGGGATTCACCCGCGCCAGGGTGGTATTGAGTTTCTGATGCGCGGCGGCATTCACGCGCGCCTTCGTCATGGTGAAGAGCGACATGCTTGCCCGCTGCACCAGAAGGTACGCCGCCACGAGGGCACCGATTACTGCGGCCCACGTGAGTGATGCTGCAGTATCGCCGGAGGCCACCGAACCCACCGCAGCATTCACCAGCACCACCTGCGCGCTCGGCATGAACGTGAGAAGCAGGGTCGTACAAACCGCGGCAAGGAATGGAACGGGTGCTGCACGAAGGGCGATGCGGAACGCCCACGGGATGGAACGAAGAATGTTCAGCACGGTGCCTCCCCAAGGGTTTTCACCGAAAGGCTGAGCGTGCGGTCGATGCGGATGCGCTCGCAAAAATCCTCGTCGTGGCTGACGACGATGAGCGCGCCGGTATAAGCATCGAGCGCCTGCACCAGCCAATCCACCGACGAAATATCTAGGTTATTCGTGGGCTCATCCAACAGAAGAAGCTGCGGCACCGGATCGGTGAGCAGAACCGTCGCCAGCGCGGCGCGAAAACGTTCACCTCCAGAAAGGTCCCCAATATGCTGATGCACGCTCTCGCGCCTGAACAGCAGCCGCGCTAGTTGATCGCGAAGATGCTGTTCGCTCGCCTCTGGGTTTGCCCTCTGCACGGTTTCAAGGAGGGTGCGTTCAGGATCAGACGTGATGCGCTGCGGCAGATACGCGGCGTTGCCCAGGCGGTAGAGCACCCGGTAAGCGGGCGGCACGGGGGAGCGGTAGTCGGGGTCATTCGCGTGCGCTATCGCGTTGAGAAGCATGGTCTTGCCGCTGCCGTTTGCTCCCATGATACGCATATGCTCGGGCCCGGTCAGGATAAGAGTCTTGGGAAAGTCTTGGCCGCAGGACGAATAATCAACTTCATAAGATTGTGTTTCACGTGAAACGGTATTTTGGGTGTGTGCATTCTTAAGTTCGGTATCCTGTTGTACAGACGCGCAAGGGTCTTTTCCCACCCGCTGTAATTCCAGTACCTTCCGCCGCGCCGGGAGTGCATCCTGAGCAAGTTCCAGATAGATACGCTCCTGCACGCGCAGGTTCTCTTGGGCTTCTTCATAGATAGACTGTGTCTTTGAAAGGTCTGAGCTACGGGTTCCGCGTAGCTTGTTTGCTGCTTGGCGCGAGGCATCTTTAGCAAGAGCTCGAATCGTATCTGGTTGGTCGTCTTTCCAAACATGGGAGGTATTGCGTGATATAACTTCATGGGCACGAATCCATTCTTTCTTAGCCTTACGCATCTCATTTTTCGCCTCGTTCACGCGGCGATGCGCGGCGCTCTGCTCGGCCTTTCGCGCCGCTCGGTAGGTGTCGTAGTTGCCCTCATATGTGTGCAGATGCGCCCGTCCCTCACGGTCGGCGTGCAGCTCGGCGATTGCTTTCATATGCGCGAGCAGATCGCGATCATGGCTGATGATGAGTGCCGGGCAGGTGAGGGTTTCAAGAGCCGCGAAAAGCCGATTCTTCGCGGCAGAGTCCAGGTTATTTGTGGGTTCATCCAGCAGAATAAACTCGGGGTTCGAGTACAGAAGCGCGGCGAGCGCGGCAGTGACCGTCTGACCGCCTGAAAAGGTGCCGAGGGGGCGCATCAGAAGGTCGCGAATGGCGTGCGGGTCGGCGGCATCCGTGGCGAGCGCAGGACTAAAACCGTACTCGGCAAGGACTGCGAGGGTGCGCTCTTCAATATCCCAGGCGTCGCCAATGGTGTCATAAAGGCTAGGGGAGTAGTCGCCCGATTCCAGGGCATCAAGCGCTCGCAGAATTTTTGTAATTCCAAAAATATCGGCAAGATGCTGATGCTCGCTCAACCCCAAATCTTGCGGCAGATACGCTATGCGTGGTGGGGTGCTGATTGTGCCGTGACTAGGCTTTATCTCGCTAAGAATAAGCCTGAAGAGGGTAGTTTTCCCGGTACCGTTATCGCCAATAAGCCCGGTGAGTGGCGCGGAAAATACGGCGGAGAGGTCGGTGAAAAGCGGGGGTTCACCCGGATGCGCATACGAAATATGGTCGAGTGTAATGTAGCGTGGCATGGGCCGAGTCCCTTCGAGTAGGTGCTCGGGTCCCCGCCAGCGCAGCGCGCGTTAGGTGTGAGGGCATGAAAAAACCCGAGCACGGTGTTTAGATACACGTAAGCCCGGGTAGTGGGGTGGGCGCATAAAAGCGCTCTGACCTGGTATTTTGATCCGGGCTATGCTCGGGAGCTGTTCATGTGCTGGTGCCTCCTCGTGTGCCGATGCGCTTCCGTGCGCCTCGGTGGATATAGACAGGAACAATCCGGAATGTGACCCGGATAACCTCTAGTGTAGGGAGTGGCGATAGCGCCTGTCAATCATGGGGCGCATTAATCTTTTGGCTTGCGCGCCACTATCGCCAGGTGGTCGCGGTGCCTCCCGGTGCTGCGGGTGTGAACTTCTTTCACCGTAAACCCAGCCTTCTCGCACAGTGCGGAAAACTCTGGAACGCTCACATAATAGGCGGTTGTTACGGCGTGTGTGAAGGGCAATCCGTGTTCGCCCAGAAACATCCCCAGAAGAAGGCTTCCTCCCGGAATCAACAGCCGATAGAACTCGGTGAGTGTGCCGGTAAGGTGAGCTGGCGGCGTGTGAATGAGCGAATACCAGGCAAGAATTCCCGCAAAAGACCCGTCAGTATAAGGCGTGTGTGCCATATCCATGACCTCGAAGTTAAGATTTGGGGCGCTAGAGGCGGCGCGGGCATGGGCAATAAATTCGGGAGTTACATCTATGCCTGTGACGAGCCGGTCTGCGGAGGCGAGCAGGCGCGCCCAATGCCCGGGGCCGCATCCGGCATCAAGAATACTGCCTGGCACGGATGCGCACCACGACTTGATTAGGGCAATATCAGTCGGTTCCATCTGATCGAGCGACCCCAGCGCCTCACAATATTCCGCCGCCCGCGCCCCATACCTGCTGCTGACTGTCATTATTTCCTCACGTGGTGTTTATTGTGCAACGCGATAGGTCGTGTTCCGGTTTCCTTGGCCGCCTTCACGCACAACAAGACCAGCATTGAGTAACTTTGTGATTATGTAGCGGATCTGCTGTTTCGAGAGATTGCTATGAAGACCTGCATATATATCTGCGACGTTTACTGCCCCTTCAGCACCGCGGATAAACTCGTAAACCTGCTGATCCGATTCCCGTTTTAAAGCAGCTCTACGACCGTCTGCAGTTCTCACTATATGCCAGATATGAAAGCTTTTCATGTCTGAAAAAGCCGATATACCGCTGAACTTGTCTTGACGCTGTGCTTTAGTAAGAAGCTCACATGAAAATTTTTCATGTCTGGGCCTGTTATTTATGTGTAGACATAAAAATTTAATGTCTGCTGACCGGGACGTAATGACGCGGAGAGTACAAAAAACGGGGGAGTTCTCTTCATGCGATAGCACTCTACTGCACCCACATGAAGAAAACACCCCCGAATTTAGAGTGTCTGATAATCCACCAGTTTTAAACCTGGTACCAGTACCCCACACGATCGAAATAACGACCCCTGAGCGGCAAAGTTGCCGCTTCCGGAGCTTGCCTAAGATTCGTGGCGCTCGCGGTACATGCCCAGCGGGCCCGCATCCGCATAAGCCTGAGCCGTGTTGTAACGGTACAGGCGCGGCGGGCGGTGGCGGGTACCTTCAATGCGCCTACCGGTATCAATAATCGACTTTGAGGCCGCTATCTGACGGCGGAAATTCGCGGGATCCAGCGGGCGGCCGAGAATTGCCTCGTACACCTCACGCAGCTGTGCCAACGTGAACTCATCGCCCAAGAATGAGTGCGCAATACGCGAATATTCGACCTTATTCTGCAGGCGGTACAGGGCGTACTCCACAATCTCGTTGTGGTCGAAAGCCAGCTCGGGAAGCTCATCTACCGGGAACCAGCGAATATTTTCGTGCACGCGAGTCTGCGAAACCTCAGTCGCCGGGATCGAGGCCCAATACACCACCGAAACCACACGCTCATGATCCGCCCCAGGTGCCGGAACCGGCGTGCCGTTAATGCGCGCCGCACGTGCTTCCGGGGCACGCAAAACATCACCGAACGCATACAGCTGCTCAAGGTACCCGGGCTCAAGGCCGGTCGCGCGCTTGAGCGTGTACCCCGCCGCCTGCTCCAGGGACTGCTGGGATTGCAAGGGGCCGCCGGGAAGCGCCCACTGACCCTTATAAGGCTCGCGCAGGCGGCGCACCAGCGGCAGCCAAAGACTTGGGTGCGCACTATTCTTTTTGTGGCGTAATGCAAGAATCACGGTAGAAACCGCTAATGAAACCGAACTGTGGTCGGCCTCGTGTTCCTCGGGGACCTCAGCTGCGTAATGTGGTGATGAGTTCATCCATGACTCCTGTACTTATTTTCGTGTGCACTATAACCATTTTAAGGGTAAAAACGGCGTTACACGACTTACGGCGCGCGCATCCGGCGGATACGCGCGCTGCATGGTTGGACTCTTGAAGTAAAGCGGCTAATTCTCGATGTTCAGCTCGCCCATAGCGCCCCAACTGTCGCCGTCGATCTGGCGGGAGATAATCTTTGGAGTCTCTCGCAGAGCCGGGTGCATATCGGTCATAGCTTGAGCGAAATGTGCGGAGTTCACGTGCGCTGCCGCGCCGTCGTCCTCGAACGCCTCTACCAGCACGAACTCATTCGGATCCTCAACGCTGCGCGACCACTCAAACCACTTGTTGCCGGGTTCGGCGCGGGTTGCCTCGGTGAAGTCGCGGGTTAAATCCAGCCACTTTTCGGCGTATTCGGGCTTGACGGGGAATTTCACAACAATAAAAATCACGGTGGACTCCTTAATAGAATATTCAGGGACACCTCTATTTTTTCACAAGATGCGCCTGCGCGGGCAGCGCCTAAAGCATCACCTTGTACTGAGGATGCGCGAGCAGCGGGTATTTTTCCTGAAAAGCGGAGAAATACCTCTTCTCGGGCGAAACCCCGTTGCTCGCGGTTAACCGTGGGGTGGGTTTGGTGCAGCCTTCTTATTTATGTGTGATTAGAGACTTGGCCCGCCACGGTTTTTCCGCTGATTTTGGGTGTTGTGGTGCCTGTGCTGGTGGGTGTTTTGGTTGTCTTGTTGGGGGCTTTTTTGTTGTTGTGCTCGTTTGTTTTCTTGGTCGATAACGTTTTTAATTTTTTAGTGATGCCTTGGAAAGAGGCGATTGTTCCTTCTGGGATGTTTCCTTCTTTGGCACGTTTGGAGAATTCGTTAATCGAGCCTTTTTGGGTGTTGCTGAGGGTTCCGCGTCCGATGGTCAGGTCGGCTGCGTGGTGTGGATCCATGAGCCGGGAGCGGCCAATCCCCTGGGTTTTTCTGTAGAGCAGATCGTCGCGGGCTTTTTCTGGGCCGAGGAGTCGTTGCCCGGGGCGTAGGTTGTCGCGGAGGTTTTTAAGGGTTTCTTCTCTGGCGGCTATTCCTGTGGTTACGTGTGGTAGGTGTTCGGTGCGTAGTTGTCTGGGGTCGGTGGGGATTCCGAGTTTGGAGGTGAGGTTGTTGGTGGGGGCTTTGAGGTCTATGAGTCCGAGGGTTTGTGTGTCGTATACGCTGAGTTGGATGCCGGATTTTTCTTGTAGGGTGAGGTCGCTGCGCAGAAGGGCTTGGGCCATAGAATAGGCGACGGCGTCTGCGGCCCATAGGTTGCGTTCTGCGGTGGAGGATACTTGGACGTAGTTAATGGGTGGGATAATGTTATTGCGGGTTAAGCGTTGTATGGTTTGTCGGTCTTTCTGATTTTCTTCTGATTGCCGAGTACGTTCAATAACAAAGGCTTTAACCGGATCCTCACGATCCGTTGCGAGTTTTAGGAGTGTGGTGAAGGATTCATTACGAGCATTGCGCATAATGCGCTGGGTTTCTTCTTCGCTGGCACCGTAGGGTATAGAGGTGTGGACAGCAATGATATTGGTATCTGTGTTGGTGTAACGACTGATTGCGCCAAGCATAGATATATTGTGGAAAGTATCTTCTTCGGTGGCGAGGTTATGTACCACCACTGTGCTCTTTCGGGAAGTTGTATCGGTTTTCTGCGTGGTACTGTTGTAGAGCAGATAAAACAATAATGTCCTCTGCGCTCGTGAGCAACTCTGCCTAATAAGTCTTTTTGTTAGGATCTTCATCCTTTGAGGTGAGGGGGTAGCGGAGGTGCGGCTGTGGGGGGTATGCCGGGTTGTCCGGCCAAACCCATGGATCTCGCCCAGAAGGCACCCTGTAAGGGGTGCCTTCTGTCGTAGAGTTTGTGGCTGTTTTATATGAAGTAGTGCATGATATCCTGAGTGAGCGAGATAAAACAATATTGTCCTCTGCGCTCGTGAGCAACTCTGCCTAGTAGCTTTTTGTTGTTAGGATCTTCATCCTTTGAGGTGAGGGGGTAGCGGAGGTGCGGCTGTGGGGGGTATGTCCGGTTTGGCGGGCAGAACCCATGGATCTCGCATCAAGAGGCACCCTGTAAGGGGTGCCTCTTCCTATAAGGAAGTGGTGGACGCAGATATATTTTGTGTATGTGTCACGTGTTATTCTAGGCATGTGAGATAAAACAATATTGTCCTCTGGCCTTCTGTATGAAGCTTCTGGAGGTGCGGCTGTGGGGGGTATGTCCGGTTTGGCGGGCAGAACCCATGGATCTCACATCAAGAGGCATCCTAATATGGGATGTCTCTTGTTGTAGGGGAGTTGTTGGCATGTTTTGTGTGAAGTAGCGCATGATATGCTGGGTGAGCGAGATAAAACAATATTGTCCTCCGCTCCCGTGAGCAACTCTGCCTAACAGTTATTTTTGTTAGGATCTTCATCCTTTGAGGTGAGGGGGTACCGGAGGTGCGGCTGTGGGGGGTATGCCGGGTTGTCCGGCCAAACCCATGGATCTCGCGTTAAGAGGCACTTTTAAGGTGCCTCTTATTTTTATCCGAAAACATATTGGATGCGAAATATGATCTAGAAAGCGTGGGTAGAGGGTATTTTCTCCGTTTTTCGGGCAAAAACCCGCTGCTTGCGGTTAACTGTGGGGTGGGTTCGGCGTAGGGTTAAAGGTATGACTACTGCACAGATAAAGTTCCTTGAGACGGACCCCGCCATGATCTCCGCCGAAACTACTCTGCGGGCGGCAGCGAGCGATGTGTACGCCCTAATTGCCGACCCCGCCCGCCACGCCGAGCTTGACGGAGGCGGATCAGTACGTGGACTGGTAACCGCTGAGACCTCTGAACTGCGTGAGGGCGATACCTTCACCGAAAAGATGTTCCTGGGTTTCCCATACCGCATGTCTCCCACAGTCGTGCGCGCCGAGAAGAACCAGGCTCTCTCCTGGCGTATGCCCGCCGATCACTACTGGACCTGGGAGATCTCAGATAACCACGACGGCACCGTGACCGTGCGTGAAACCTGGGATGCTTCCGAAGCGAAAATTTTTGGGTTCATCCCCGCTGCGCCCGCATTCCGTACATTTGGTGCGTTCGAGCGTAACCGCCGTAATATCGCGCTGTCGCTGGCGAAACTGCATCGCACCTTCGAGGGGTAGAGGCTGTTTCTTCCCCACGAGCAGATAATATTTCGACGAAAAGATAGCAATCCGTTACCTGCTCGTCGAAATACTATCTGCTCGCGGTTGGGCTGATGCCGATGTGAACACTACCGTGCCGCGCGCCTGAGAATGTCGAGCGCATCCAGCAGAATATCCCGATCGGCCTTGATGCGTTTGCGCGCCGCCGGGTTCGCCATGCCTCCCGCAAACGCCGCACTGTAATACATGCCGTCCCCCAGCAGAAGCACGGTGCGCGCCATCTTATCGTCCCCAATCTCCGCGCGAATCAGCTCATACCACTGCCCCTGAATCTCGTCCATGAGTTCACGTGCCGCCGGGTTCTTATCCTGCGCCAACCGCGAGAGGGCAACCAGGCATATATCGAATGGTGTGCCCTGAAAGGTTGAGGTGTTGATGTAATAGGCGCTGGCCCCCTCGGGTGCGGCGCGCATCTTCTCAAGGTCTTCGTCTGCGTAGGTGCGGGTGCGGTCTAAAAGCGCCTCAAAAAGCGCCTTTTTCGAGCCGAAATGATAGAGCAGCCCGCCCTTAGAAACTTTCGCTTGGGCGGCGACCGCATCAAGGGTGGCGGCACGTTCACCGGCCTGTACCAGCAGGTGTTCATAAGCGTCTAGAATCTGCTCGCGCGAGTTGTTGGCGCGGGTTGTGCGGGGTTCGGATGCGCTGGCTGGGGTAGTCATAATCACCATTCTACGGATTAGAAACTTTACCGTCTAGTTGGTATAGTTAGTGTGTCCGTGGTTGCCAGCGCGGCGCATCCTTACTACCCCAAGCAACCTCTCTGCGGGCTATGAGCACTTGCCGCCCGGCGCATCTGCCGCAAGTGCCGAAAACTCCCAGATGCGTGTGAACACAACGATGAACAACTCATACCCCGTCACCGAGGCGCTGCCTATTCACGCGCCCGATCAGAAAATCAAACGGTGGATTGCCCTGACCGTGCTCATGCTGCCGGTGCTGCTTGTCTCGGTCGATAACACCGTGCTCGCATTCGCCGTACCCTCAATCGCGCAGGCGCTCGAACCATCCTCCAGCGAGCAACTCTGGATCGTAGACGCATACTCGCTCGTGCTCGCCGGGCTGCTCGTGCCTATGGGAAGCCTGGGGGACCGCATCGGGCGGCGTAAAATCCTGCTGATCGGCTCCGTCGGGTTTGCAGTTATCTCAGCGCTCGCCGCATTCGCACCCACCGCTCTGCTGCTTGTCATCGCCCGCGCCGTACTCGGGTTCTTCGGCGCTATGCTTATGCCCGCCACGCTCTCACTCATTCGCAACATCTTCCGTGACCCGAAAGAACGCCGCACCGCAATCGCCGTGTGGGCGGCAGGCTTCTCCGCCGGTGCAGCGCTCGGCCCCATCGTGGGCGGACTCCTGCTGAGCCATTTCTGGTGGGGGTCGGTGTTCCTCATGGCGGTACCCGTACTCGTACCGTTCCTTGCCCTCGCACCCATGACCGTGCCCGAATCGAAAGACCCAAACCCCGGCCCGCTCGATATGGTGAGCATCCTGCTCATTATGATCGGCATGATCGGCATAACCTTCGGCCTCACCCATATTTCTGAGGCAGGCGCGGATGCGCTCGCACTCAGCACCGCGTTTATTGGTGCCGTGTTCGGGTTCTTCTTTGTGCGCCGTCAGCTGCGCCGCGGGCGTGCGGGAACCACCCCCATGCTCGATGTTCGCCTCTTCAAAAACACCGTGTTCACCGGGGGGATTCTGGCGAACCTGTTCGCCATGTTCGTAGATGTTGGGTTCCTTTTCTTCGTCTCGCAGCATTTGCAGCTGGTTTCGGGGTACTCTCCCATGCAGGCGGGCCTGTTCCTGATTCCCGGGCTGGCGTGCACCATTATTGCGGGCCTGTACGCCGCTAAGCTCGTTTCGCGGTTCCACCCGGCGGTGATTGTGTCTTCGGGGCTTGCCTTGGGTGCCCTCGGGTACCTGTTCGTGGTGTTCTTCGGTTCGCGCAACGACCTTCTGCTCATGACTTCCTTCATGCTCCTAGGCTTGAGCGTGGGCGCGGCGCAGACCATCTCGAATGACCTGATTCTTTCCAGCGTTCCAGCGAATAAGGCGGGTGCTGCGTCGGCAATTTCTGAGACCGCCTATGAGTTCGGCACCGTGCTGGGTACCGTGGTGATCGGTGGCATGCTGACCGCAATTTACCGTGCACAGGTGATGGTTCCCGCCGGTCTTAGTGTGGATGCGGCCCATGCGGCGGGCGAAACCCTCGGCGGCGCGACCGCAGTTGCCGGGCAGCTTCCCTCGGATCTAAGTGCCGAGCTGCTGCATTCGGCGCATGCCGCGTTCGATTCGGGCGTTCTGGTAACCGCAACCTTTAGCGCCGTGCTTCTGGCGGTGCTGTCGGTCTTCACTTACCGGATGCTCCGCTCGGCACCCGCCGAACTGGAGAAAGCAGAACACTAGACCAAAAATTCTGGTGCTAAAAAGAGCCTTTATGCGAATAAAGCGGTAAAAAATACTCTTTATTCACATAAAGGCTCTTTTTTATCGTGGAGGCAGGTGCCGGAAACACACCGAAGGGGAAACAAAGCACCAGGAAAACACCTTTCGCAGGTTGAGAACCGTCCCGGCCGCTCACACCCGCGGGTGTTACGGTAGAAGCATCAGCTTCAGCAAGCACGCGCCCCACGGGCACCACCGGCACCTGAATGTGCGCCGCTCCTCATACTGGCGAGGGGCGGTTAGGGAGAGCAGGTGGGGCGTGGGGGGACGGGAGGGACACTGTGGACACCAAAGACTGGATTGCGCCTATAGTTACGCTGGCAATTGGTGCCAGCACCATTTTTATCTCCTATAAGAACTACCAGTCGCAAACCCAGGCGAAGCCCTCCGAGCTGGCCCGTCTGGAGTTGTGGAGCAAGCTGCTTTCAGAGTCGGGAATCGATGTTGGTAATCTGCCGCCTGACGATAAAATCACCGCTGAACAGCGCGAGATTCTGGAGAACTACCGGGTGTTCCTCAAACGCGCATCCCTGGAGTCGAAGCTGCGGAAGGTGGGTATCGAGAATAACCGCCTGTTCAACCTTCTGATGAAACGCGCCCATTCTCCCGTAAAACCTACCCCCATCGGGTTTGGCGACTCCATTATTTACTATCGTCTTATTCTGTGGCTTTTTGCATTTATTTGGATTCCCATAGCCACTATTTTCCTGGGTATCCCGGTGCTGTATTCGTTCGGGGCGTATCTGTACCGTATGTTTGTAAAGCGCGGCACCGACAATTATGTGGACTACTCAATGCCTGTTGGGTCGCTTGTCATTATTATTATTGGGCTTCTCGCTATTGGTGGGCTCTGGTATTTGCAGAACAAGATTCGTTCGGCGATTATCGCCAGTAACGTGTACTTCTATTTCTGGGATACGTACGGCGCGCGTAAGGGAAGCCGCGACTCGGCGCAGGCGTACGCTGAGAGGCTGACCGCGAAAACCTACTCCGATCTGCTCTTTATTGGGCAGTACGAGTTCGCCCAGCAGTTCCGTGAGAACATGTACATGGCGGGCATTCAGGAGATTGATGAGTACCCGCGCGTGCTCAGCGATGCGGGCATGATTCCGCGCAACCACCAGGTGGTTGAGACGACCGCCGACTATAACTGGCTGGACCGCATCATTAACTGGGGGCGCGCCAAGATTGGTATGGAGCCAAGGCCAGCGCGCATTATCTACTCCCTGGAACGTAAGCCCCCGAAAGATAAGGGGCAGCCGGGGTTCAACGAAGACCCCCAGCCGCAGGAGCAGCCGGTGAAGAAGAAACGGTTCGGCCGCAAACGGAAGCGGAAGAAAGGCCGGGTGCTCATGCAGGCTGAACCGGCGACGGAGACGATACCCGTACCCGCCGAACAGCCGCATGATGCGGCGGGGCAGGGCTCTGCCGCTGCAGCCGCAGAACCCCAGCCGAAGGCCACCCCACCCACGGACGGTTCGGCGGAACCGCCCGATAAGGCGGTGGACACTGCCGAGGATGCCCCCGCAGGGACGAAGCGCAGCCCCTCAAATCCTCAGTCGAAAAACACGGCGGAGTAAAACCAGCACCCCAAATACTAAAAGTCTCTTCAGGTAGAGCGTGTATGCAGCGCTTTATCTGAAGAGATTTTTGCGTCAGAAATATGCCGCGAAGCGTTAGGGGTGAAGTGGCTAAGGCCTGTTATAGGCTTGTGGGGCAACGGTCTGACCGGTTTGGCTTTGAGAATATTTGTGATGATTTATCCTCAATTTTTTGCCGCTGGTGGGGCCGTTGTCTAGTTGGTGGGTGTTACCCCCCTTATGAATAGGCCTCAATAGTTGCAGTATCTGTAGTCATCTATATACCTAGTCGATAATTTTAGGTCAGAGCCGAAACGAAGCCTTGAGGGGGCTGATAGACGATTCTCCGGGCTAACTGTGGCAGATACGAGCCAGCGCATGCAAAGAGCCACGGACAGAAAGCTCACCAGCGAGCAAGCGGGCTGGTGAGCCAGTGGGGTTTCTACCCGTAGCTCTTTGCATGCGCTGGCTCGCATCCGCCACGGCTACCCCCTCACGGTGAAAGAAACCCTACGCCGCTACATGCCTACCCTGCGCCTTGCGAGCGCCAAACTTCTCACGCAACTTGTAGAACTGTGTGAGCGCCGCAGTCTCATAACCAAAGACAGTCATAACCACCAAGTGCACACGCGCCTGCGTCAAAGTGTAGATAAACCACGGCAGCGCCGGTTCATACTCGTGAATAGTGATAATCACGCGGTTTTCATCCAGGACGCGGCGGAAGACCAAGCGGGCGCGTCCACCCTCTTGCACACGAGCCAGGCGTCCGCCACTAATCATGTAGGTAACGGCGTCCTCACGTGAGCGTTCCGGTGAGTAGTCGAGGGTGAGAATCGGGTCTTTGAGAATCGGCAAGCGAATCTCAGCGTGATTGTCGTTGATGCTAGTGCCCACGAGCTTCAGGCTCGATCGTGAGAGCCACTGCAGGTAGTAGCTCGCGGTGTCCTGCACCGACCAATGCTCGGGAATAGTGATGCGCTGAATCGACTTCACATCGTTCTTGGGGTTCTCAACGTCCTTCTTCAAAGGAATTGAGAAACTGGGCAGGGTATACCCCAGTGAGTTCTGGTTTTCGGTAGCCAGGCGCACGCTTTCCTTGAAAGGCGTAGGCGCATTAGTAATGCCCTCAACGGTATGTTCGGGGGTAATCACCATGTCATGCACCAGGCTGTCGAGCAGCGGGCCAACCATTTCAATGGGCTTTCCACTAATGAGCGCCACCCACGCTTTAGAGAGCCAGACGGGGATAATCGGCAAATCCACCATGGGTAGCTTCTTACCCAGAACTTCTGCGGTTTCTTCAAAAAGCTCGCGGTAGTTCATTTCTCGCGGCCCACCAATATCAATGGACTGCTGGCCAAGGTCTTCGCGCTCAATCACGGCGAGTAGGCCGCCGATGAGATCGCGCAGTGCCACCGGGTGCGTGCGGTTATACACCCAGGACGGCAACAATAGACCGGGCAGGCGTTCCACCAGCGACTGCAGAATCGGGAAGGACGAACCCTTTGGCCCCACAATCAGGCCCGCACGCAAGGTAGTCACAGGAATACCGAACGAGCCAAGAATCTTCTCGCACTCCAGACGGCTGGCGAGGTGACGCGAAAGCTTTTCATCATCGGGAACGATACCGCTCAAGTACACAATGCGCTTGACGCCATTGTTCGCCGCAGCGCGCGCAAAATTGTCAGCGAGAAGCGCGTCCATATCCTCAAACTTCGCCTGCGTCAGCTTTGCCTGCGGTTGCATGGAGTGCACCAGGTAAACAGCGAGGTCCACGCCCTCCATAACGCGTTCGTTATCTTCCGGCGCAAAAAGATCCGCCGCTACCCAGGTAACGTTTTCTTCGTTTTCCTTGTTCTTGGTACTGCGTGAAACCGCGATAACTTCGTGGTTTTTCTTCAGTTCTTTGAGAAGGTTGCCGCCAATGTAACCGGATGCGCCCGTCAAGAGAATTTTCATGTTTACCGCCCTATCGCAGTGTAGGTGCAGAAATCATCAGTAGTCTGCCTAAGGTCAAGAGTAAACTAGCTCAACTACAAAAGCGCAGTTGCGCCGCAGTTTTTGTGGAAAACCGCAGAGCAACTGCGCTCTTACGTACAACCTAGGTCGTATGACCGAGAGCTAGATCTGTTTACTCTTTTTCCACCAGCTTGTTAGCCGCCACCATCGAGCCGAACTTGCGCAGAGTCTCAGGCATATCGTCCTTATCGGTGATGACCTCAATGAAGACCATCTTGTCTTTTTCCTTCTGCGCGGTTGCACACGCATCCAGCAGTTCGTTCACAGTAGAGGCCCGCAGCACCACGGTATTCTCGTCGGTCGCCCCAAAGGCGGCGGGCACTTTCTGCCAGTCCATGGGAGCAATGTCGTTGTAGGCGAGCCTCTTGCCGTGGATGGCGCGCTCAATGGTGTAGCCGTCGTTGTTGATCAAGAAGATGACGGGGTTAAGACCCTGACGCACCACGGTAGCGAGTTCCTGGATGGTCAACTGCGCCGAGCCGTCACCGATAAAGAGCACACCGCGCGAATCGCGATCAGCCACCGCAGCACCCAGAAGAGCAGGCAGAGTGTAGCCGATGGAGCCCCATAGGGGTGCACCGATAAAACGGGCGTCCTTGGGAAAACCGCGCGATGCCATACCGAAGAATGAGGTGCCCATTTCAACGACCACGGTGTTGAGCTCGTCCAGGTTGGAGGCAACGACGTCCCACAACTGGTTCTGCGTCAGAGCATCGTCGGATGCAGCGGGCTGCTCAACGTCGCGAGTAAACGGGGTGAAGTCCATGGGCTGAGCGCCAGCCTCTACCGCTACCTCGGTGAGGGTATCCAGCGCATCACCCAGTGCCAGCGGTGCGAAGGTTTCGCGCCCGATGGTCGCTGACTCAGCGCCCAGGTTGATTGCCTTGTGCATATCAACCTTGTGCGAGAAGCCCACGGTGTTGGTATCGGTGAAGGCAACAGCCGAAAGGATGATTGCCTCGGCGTCCTCAATGACGGTGCGAGTTTCATCGGCGGTCAGCGTGCCCAGGTAGAGACCGGCGAACTGCTTGTTGTTCTCGTCAATGAGAGCCTTCGCGCCCATCAGGGTGCAGTAGGGAAAGTCTGTGGTATCAATCAGTCGCTGCAGGTTATCAGTTGCCTGAAGACGCGCGGTCATATAATCCACGAGCACCGAGGTTTTCTTGCCGCGCAAGAACTCGGTAGCAGCCTTCTTGAAGGCGGTTTTTGCGGCGTCAGTTGAGATCGCGAGCTTCACTTCAAGGGGACCGGTGGGCGGATCAATTTCTGCACTGGCAACGTCGGCAGGCAACATCAGGTAGCCAGGCTTGTTGTGGACGACGGCATCACGTAGCACGCGGTCGATGTCGAATGGCGCGGTGGCAGGCTGCAGAATCGCGGTGGACACGTTAACCTCGTCCGCCATGCGAATGCGCACGCAACTGAGGTTGGCCAGCAGAAATTGGCTGGTCTGACCGCGCCGATTACTACGGGGTGGGATTCTTCGCAGGCGGCTAATCGCGGTGGTTTTGATCAGCGTGACCGTGAGTCAACCATGGGCCACTTGGTGGCTGATATGTACTTGTCAGCGGCTAATTCAACCGGTCGCACTCCTGCGGATATTGGCATTGTGAATCCCGGTGGTTTGCGCGATGAGTTCCCTGGCGGACTGCGCACTTCATTGGATACCGCTGTCAGCGATGTAACCGTGGCTCAGGCGCTGAATGTGACTCCGTTTGCGAATAACCTGTGGACCACCACTTTGACTGGCGCGCAGCTTAAGCAGGTGCTTGAAGAGCAGTGGCAGACCACCGCTGACGGTGCGCAGACCTCACGCGCGTACCTGCAGCTGGGGCTGTCGTCCAACGTCAGCTACACCTTCACCGGTGCGCGCGATTCAAGCGGTCACGCAACGCTGAACAACAACATTGATGAGATTTTCATTGACGGTAAAAAGGTGATCGATGATCAGCAGATTACCGTCGCTATTCCGTCATTCTTGCTCGGCGGTGGCGATAACTTCCGCACGCTGTCACAGGGTATGGACGCGAAAGACACCGCACTCGTTGATTCAGACGCTTTCCAGTCGTACCTGAAGGGCGAGGGCACCATTTCACCACGCTTTAACAAGCAGGCAGTGAAGATCTCTGACGTGGCTGACTCCTACGATGCGAGCGGCAACCTGACCTTCACCGCATCCGAATTGAACGTTGATTCTTTCAAGGCGCCTGCCGTTGAGAAGTTGAGCGTTTCGGTAGACGGCGTTGAGCTGGGTACCGCGTCCGTTGAGGGCGGCACCGCTAAGGTTGATGTGCCGCTGGCGGGCAAGGTTGCAGCCGGTGAGCACGTTGTGATGCTCAAGGACGCGGCAACCGGCACCGAAGCGCACTTGACCGTTACGGTGGGCGGCAAGAAGGCTGTTGCGTTCCCCGATGTTCCGGCAGGTTCACTGTTCTACAACGAAATCACCTGGATGCAGCAAAGCGGCATCACCACCGGCTGGGAGGACGGCACCTTCCGCCCCTACGATTCTGTGAGCCGTGAAGCGATGGCTGCCTTCTTCTACCGTGCAGCGGGCTCACCGCAGTTTGAGGCGCCGGCTGTGTCACCGTTCAAGGACGTTGCTACCACTGATCCTTTCTACAAGGAAATTGTGTGGATGTCATCAGCCAAGCTCTCTACGGGCTGGGCGGATGGCAACTACCGCCCCTACGACGAGGTAAGCCGAGAAGCAACCGCCGCGTTCTTCTACCGCGCAGACCAGAACGGCGTGAAGTTCTAGACGGTTCTCTCATGTAGAAGCCAACGCTAAAGGCTCTGGCACGCACTTCAAGTGCTTGTCAGAGCCTTTTTTATGGGTGAATTACCCCAATTTCAGTCACCCTATTTCCGGGGCATAGACCAAAACAACTAACGTTCAAAGAGCTTTCGGTGCTCATCTGAAACGTCTGCATTTTTGCGTCGCTCTTCGACAATGTCATCTTTGATGAATTGCTTAGTTTCTTCGTATTTGCTTCTAACCTCGGCACGAGATAACCCGCGCTCCCAAGGCTTTGTCAAAAATGCCACTAGGAGGCAGGCGACAAGAAAGAGAGCAAACATCGTTCCACCGATTGCAATACTCTGAAAAGCTAAAAACGCCCCAATACCTGCAACTACAGGAGTAACTATTACCTCATAGGCAGCATACAAAGCACCACCAGGTGAGCCATGACGTGCCTTGATAACTAACGGACGCTGAAGAAGAGTAACGATGAGCTCTGAGCCAATAACCACTAAAACTATGAAAATAACAAAATCTTGAAGATTAACCTTTAGTGCCGAAAAAGGTATTGATAACAGCCAATAGACAATTCCCACAGTCACAGCAACAATTCTGCCGGTCATCACATGCCCAATATAGGCATTAGAGAAAGGAACATATTCTGGATGCGATGTATTAAATTCTGGTTCCTGTGTCATCTGTGATTCCTTGCAGTAGATTACAAAAGGGCAATTTGTGACCTGCACCCTAATTTTAGGGTACGCGATAGAGGAAACTATCTCCTTGCGGTAACAGCGAACGTGATCTTGCAGCCACCCAAACCGTCATATATAGTCAGTAAAACTAACTTTTTGCGGTGTGGTGAACCACGTTTCACGCTAGCCCTGCTAGGTTGAGAGAAACACTGAAACCAGCGCCGCTGTTTTGACAAGGAGCTCCCATGGGCACGTTCTCGCACACCTCCACCTACACGCATCCGGTAGAGACCGTCACCGCCTGGCACATGCGCAAGGGCGCGCTCACCCGCGCCACTCCCCCGTGGTCAGGCTCCGTCGAATCAGACAAAGGCGTTGAAGAAGGCGTACAAGCTAAGCTCAAAATGGCAATACCCGGTTCTAAAGGCCTAGCCAACCGCGCATGGACGGCACTCATCACGGACGTCCACGACTCCGGTTTTTCCGACATCATGCTGGAAGGCCCGCTCAGCACCTGGAAGCACACCCACAAGTTCTTGGGCACCGCCAACCAGACCGTTATTCGCGATGACATTGAATTCACGATTGTAGGCGGCGAAGACCTCAAATCACGCGCCGTCGAAAAGAATTCAGGTGCCCTCGAATTCGCGGGCCACGTGCGCGGTGGCACCGAAATCGTCGCATCCAAGGTGGCAGCACGCCACCTCGAAAAAGTCTTTGCCGACCGCGCACGACGCGTTGAAGCCGACCTCAATTTTCAGGCACGCTACGCGGATGTCGCGCCGCAGACCATCGTCATTGCAGGCGCATCGGGCATGGTGGGCCAGCAAGTTTCTGCTCTGCTCACCACCGGCGGCCACACCGTACGCGCCCTCGTGCGCCGCAACCCCGAGGGCGAGAACGAGTACGCGTGGAACCCTGATAAAGGCGAGATTGATGAAACCGCGCTCATTGGTGCGGACGCGGTCATCCACCTGGGCGGCGCGTCCATCAACACGCGATTCAACGAGAAAAACAAGAAGAAAATTCTCGAATCACGCACTACATCCACCGGGCTTCTGGCTCGCACTATTCAGCGTTTGAAGGGTAGCGGTAAGGGCCCGAAGACTTTTGTGGTTGCATCAGCTATCGGCTACTACGGCGCCGACCGCACCGGCGAAACTCTGCACGAAGACTCAGCTGCGGGTAACGCCTTCCTCGCTGAAGTCTGCCAAAAGTGGGAGGCAGCTGCCGACCCCGCACGCGAGGCGGGCGTTCGCGTCGTACATGTACGCACCGGCATTGTGCTTACCCCGCTGGGCGGTTTCTTAAAACTGCAGATGCCGCTGTTTTTGAGTGGTACCGGCGGAACCATTGGCAAGGGCGACAACATTCAATCGTGGATTTCGCTGGACGACATTGCCGGCATCTACGTGCACGCCGTACTGCGCGATTCTGTGGAGGGCCCGGTCAACGCCGTTGCCTCATCACCGGCGAGCGCACGAAAAGTAGCGCGCCTGATAGGGCAGACGCTCAAGCGTCCGGCGCTGATGCGCGCACCAAGGGTCGCATCCGACGCTCTGCTGGGCAAAGAGGGCACCGACCAGCTGGCACTGGCAGACCAGTTTGTGTCTAACGACAAGCTGCTGAAGAGCGGGTACGTCTTCTTTGACAACCAGCTTAGCAGCGCGCTGAAGCACGCGCTGGGGTAGTTTCTTTTTCCGTTTCTCCGCCGAGATCCTGATTTAAATCAGGATCTCGGCGCGTATGAGGTGGGCGACGCGCGTTGGGCAGGTAGCGCGCGAACGCAGCCCCGTACACTGGTGCGTATGAATCTTTCGCTGGTTTTTCAGGTGCTGTTTACGGTTGTTTTCGTGCTGAGTGTGGTGTTGGCACTGTACTGCGTGTTCACGATTCACAAAAACCCACACGTTAGCCAGACCGAGAAACTCATGTGGCTGCTACTGACGTTGGCGCTACCTATTTTTGGTCCTATTGCGTGGGTTTCTAAGATGCGCATGGAAAAGAAGTACGCGCAGAGGCAGGCTACTCATCGAGGGTACCGCGCTCCTGATACCGCCGCTGATTCGGATTAAAGACGTGAGCACCGCTTTCACCTTTTGCGTGGGTGGTTGTGCTCAGCGGTTATTGACGGAAGCGGGACATACTTTTTCTGCCGATAGCAACAAAATGACCCTCGCAAGAACGTGAGAGTCCTCTTAAACACGATTTACAGAGGGGTATTCATAAGGGGTGCCCCGCCACTAAAAACACTTACTCCAAACTAAGCAGTTACACCCCTACATCCTCAACACACCAGAGCACGCTCTCACCCCAGGGCAATCAGCTAACCCCTGTAACGGGGAACGCAACGGAGTCACCAACACCACCGGCACGCCAGCATCCAACGACGAGGCCGCCCCACCCACGGACGGTTCGGCAGCATCGCCCGATAAGGCGGCAAATACTGCATCAGGGTACTCTAGTGGCTATTCAGCTGATCAGGGTTATTCTGGAGTCGCTCCCGCTTGCACTTTTGGTGGTGGTAATAGTTTCATCATTTTTCAGAACGTACGGTCCTCCTCAGGCAAACATCATCTTACTAATATTTATAATCTTAATCCCTTATGAGGCTCATCTTGCTCTGCAATTTATAGCAGTCCCGCAGCTTATCCGCGGCGTACGGTTATCGTGGGTGCGGAATATTAATATCTGTAGTCTGGTATTAGCGCCTATTATGGCTTTTTATGTATATATGTTTATGGGGTTTACGTTCCTTCTGGGGCAATCTCGGCGATATGGAGAAGAAATCGCAGTACTGCCTGCTGTCGCTGTTTTAGCCGTTGAAGTTGCCCTGTGTGTCATTATGATTGTGGCGGCGCAGAAAACTTTGAATAATCGTACTGTAGCTAAAGCAGCAATTTACTACAGTAATATATAGGAGTTTATGTATAGCGGTTCCAGAAGAATCACCTGGGCAGATATAGAAAATAACTAAATATTATTTATGCCTCTACAAACGGTGAATACGGGTCTCTCGCATGGGGATTTGTGCTTGTTTTTACTATTATTGCATTACCCTATTGCATCTACGTTATCTTGCAGATTATCGCATTGAAGCGGTTTAGGAAATCAGTCATGTTCCGGTGGATACGGGGCGTCAATATTTACAGTCTCATTATTGGCCCTATTGCTGCGGCTTTTTATGTTCCGGCTCTTATAGGGGGTCTTTTCGGGTCATCTGTGATTTACGAAAGTTCATATTATTATATAGGGGCACTTTTTACAGCAGCAAACACTATTATAGCTGCCTATAAGCTCACTATGTGCATTTTGATGATTTTTGTCACTTCAAACAGTATTAAGAAGACCGCCTAGCCTTTAAAACAAGAACAATATGAAACACCTGAAGGAAACTCTCATGAATGATCTTATAGCCTCTTCATAAATGGCCGCACCCGGTGATTCCGTACCTAAAATCCCGTTCCGTACATTCCTCCTCAGGGCACACCTGCTAAGGATCCTTTGGGGGTTCCCTCATGTCGGTTATGCTTTTTGCTGTAGTACTTCCGATAAACCGTGAACCGTCTCCTGTTTTATACGACACATTAATGTCCCTCATATTTTTGGGGGAAATAGTATTCAGCGCGATTATGATTATCGCAGTAAGTAAAGCACTCAAATACCGGTCTTAGCAAAACATATGTGGTTAATCCTCATTGGTCGCACGCGGTGGTGCTACTGTTGGAAGGACGCCGATATGAGTCAGGAGAGACCGCATGCGCACCCTTCACATACAACAGCAGGCTCTTAAAATCACCGACCACTACATTATTTATGATGATTTAGGCCGTGGGGTGTACCAGGTTGATGAAGAGTTCCGGATGATGGGGAAGAAGATCACCGTACTCAACCTAGAAACTGGGGTGAGCTTCATGTTTACCCGCCAGGGAGGTTTTACGAACGAGTTCTATGTGGCTTTCTCCACCGGTGCCCTAGTGAATATTAAAAAATACTTTGCGTTCTTCCAGCTAAAGCTTGATGTGGACTCCAACTGTGCCCCGCCAATGCAGGTGAGGGACAGGTACCTGGGGCGTGAGTTTAATGTACGTACTGAAGAGGCTGTTGTTGCAACCATCAATAAAAAGTACTTCACAATCGGCGACCAGTATGTGGTGATGGTATATGACGATAGGTGTCAGGATATTGTTGTAGCAATTTTCCTGGCAATCGACTATATCTTGGACCGCAGGAAAGGTTCAGGAGAGAGCAGCAGCTCGTCATAACACAGCAAGGCTCCGGGGTATGGGGGTGAGGCCCCGCCAGAAAGGGGTAATTGGCGGCGGAATCTTGATGGAATAGCTGTGTGATAAGAGGGGGCAACGCCCCCTTATTTGCGTGGCTGCACGCCAAGACATTTAGGGTTGGAAGCACGCCGATGGCAGGTTCGGGGACGCACCTAGTTAATATGTAAACCTTTGAGTGAGAAATAGAAAAATCTTTACTAAGGGTTGAAAGTTCTGGGCAGTGTCTCTTAGGGTGGGTGATGGAGGGATTTTGACAGGAAACATTCTGAACTCGCTCAAGAGTGCGGAGGTTTGACTGTTTATTCCTCAGACATGCATCCGCAATCATGTGAAAGGACTAAAGACCATGCCAACCGACAACACTGGTCTTTCCCGCCGTAAGCTGCTGCGCACTACCGCCATTGGTGTACCTGCCGCTGGTCTGCTCGCTTTCGGCTCTACCCTCGTGACCGCAACAAGCGCGAACGCTGTTGAGGTTGACGGCTGGTGGGGCCCTGAAACCTCAGCGGGTATCCAGCGTCTGATGATCGCCATGTTTCCCAAAGAACAAGAGATCTTTCCCATAACTGTTGATGGCATTATCAGCGCGCAACCTTCGGATATGGCACCATACTGCCCAGGTATTGTTGGCGGTTGGGAATGGGTAGATCGTGCTCAGCAGATAGCTCAGGGACTCAGTATGGGATCGCCCACAATCGGGAGGATGCAACATTGGATGGATTCATATTCTAACCAAGAAGATCCCTATATGTGGATTGGTCCCGAGCTTATTGATTCTCTCCATAAACATTATGGTTACACCCACGTCACTCAGGTTTCGGCAAAGAAAGACGGTATTAAACTCGGTACTCTGCCCGGTGGCGGCGGAGTTATTAAAGGGCTGCAAAACGAAATTAACCAGTGGGTCGGTTAACCAACGATTCCCTCTCTACTACATAGCCGGGGCGTATTATCTGTGGCTTAGAGCGCGCTCTGACGTAGTCTTTCCCATTGTTCTGAGCCTGAAAAATACACGAAGGAAGAGTGTCGCTATGGCGAATGAGCATTCTGGTATTTCTCGCCGTAAATTACTGTACACCGCCGCCATTGGTGTGCCCGCTGCGGGCGCGCTGGGTCTAGGGGCGAACTTTGCGGCCGCATCCGTAGCACAGCCAATGCTTGAAGCCGACGGCTGGTGGGGGCAGCAAACCACGGTGCAACTCCAAAAGTTCATCTTTACCCTCTACGCGCAGGAGCTTGGCAAGCCCACCTACGGGTATGAGGAAGGCATCATAAAATTCCAGCCAGCCATACGCAAAAAAGAGAACCCCGGTCTAGGCAGCGGCTGGGATTGGGCAGCTGATGACGGTACGCAGGGTTACGACTTCACCATCTACTACCTGCAACGCTGGCTAGGCGTAGAAACTGACGGGCTCATCGGGCCCAACACCATTAAAGCTCTGCAAACCCACTACGGCATCACCGCAGACGGTCGCCTGGATGGCCCCTCAGACACCATTAAAGCCCTGCAGAACGAGCTTAATCAGCATGTCAGCTAAACGATTAGTGCACTGCAAACCTGGCTTGGGCAGCCCGCTGATGGCGTACTTGACGGGCCCTCACCGACTATTGAGGCCCTGCAAAACTACCTGAACTCTCATGAAGTTAAGGCCTAAAAGGATAAGTTGTTATCGCACAAATAGTGTGACATTTTCTCACCTCGTGTATGTGGTGAGGTGAAGGAGGAATATTATGAATCTCGAAAACACCGGACTTTCCCGCCGTAAGCTGCTGCGCACCGCCGCCATTGGTGTACCCGCCGTAGGTGCGGTTGCGATGGGGGCTACCCTGATCACCGCCCCCGCATCCAATGCGGCTATGATTGCCGCCGATGGTTATTGGGGAACCGAGACCACACGGATGCTTCAAACACTCTTCAAACTTGATGTGGTAGACGGTATCGTCTCAAGTCAGCCCGCATCCCGTGCGAGTGCTAACCCCGGGCTGGCAGGCGGCTGGGACTGGGTTTCTGATGCTTCTGCTAACGGCTCACAAACCATTCGTGCCCTTCAGGGCATGCTCAAAGTGACCCAGGATGGGCTCATTGGGCCGGGCACTATTTCTGCGCTTCAGGCACGCTACAAGCTCACCCAGGATGGGGTGCTGAGCGCTGAGTCTCCCACCATTAAGAGGCTCCAGGCTGAGCTCAACCGAGTCGCTTACGACTAGTTCAGCATCCAAAGCTTCAGAATCCATACCAAGCTCTGGATATACCTTCTCGTAAAGTGAGGATGATAAAAATGACGAACGAACATTCTGGTATTTCTCGCCGTAAGCTGCTGCGTACCGCCGCTATTGGCGTTCCCGCCGTCGGTGCTGCAGCCTTTGGTGCTAGCTTGATGACTGCCCCGGCGGCAACCGCTCTGGCGGAGGACGGGTACTGGGGCTCCGAAACGACGGTTGAGCTGCAGAAGCATCTCAACAGTGTAGCTGCCGCGAATTCCGCTGTTGTGGGTGGTCTTCCCCTTGACGGGCGGATCGATAGCCAGCCTGCCTCCCAGTCCAGTGCGAACCCGGGCTTGACCGGTGGCTGGCAGTGGGTTTCTGATGATGCCGCATCCGGCTCAGACACCATTAAAGACCTGCAGCGGTGGCTGGGTGTGAACGCCGACGGCCTGATCGGCCCCAACACGATCAGCGCCTTGCAGTCTTACCTTGGCCAGACGGCAGACGGGGTTCTTGATGCGCCTTCACCGGCTATTGTTGCGCTGCAGCGTAAGCTCCTTAGCAGCAACTACCCCTAAACTGAGTACTATGTGAACGCGCGGCGCCCCCGGCGGGATACTTGAGGCTATTCGTAGCCCACAGGTTCCCTTCCGGGGGCGTTGAGCATATACTAGGGGCCTCTGCACGTGGGTTAGTGCAGAGACCCCTAGTATTTATGTGGGTTTTACCCGGCTCCCTAGTGCTTAATCGGTTCGCGCGAGATCACAACCTTCACCACGTTATGCTCGGCGGCGTTTGCGAACAGGTCGTATGCTTCCTCGAACTGGTCGAAGGTGAAGTAGTGGGTTGCCATTGCCTTTGCGTTCAGGCGGCCCGAACGCACCATGTTCAGCAGGTTGCCCACGGTGTTGCAGTTCACCAGACCCATGTTGATGTTCACGTTCGAGATCCACATGGTGTTGATCGGCAGCTCTACCGGCTTGCCGTGCACACCCGCGTTCGCAACGTTGCCGTAGGGGCGAACGATCTTGGTGCAGGTCTCGAAGGTCTGCGGCACGCCCACAGCCTCAATCGCCACATCCACGCCCAAACCGTCGGGGGAGAGGGCCTTAATTTTCTCGATAAAGTCCGGATCGGCGGCGTTGACCTTATCGGTTGCGCCCAGTTCCAGAGCCTTGTTCATGCGGTTATCGTCCATATCGACGGTAATCACGCGCCCGGCACCGCACAGGTTTGCCGTCATGATTGCGCCCAGACCCACCGGACCTGCGCCAATAACCGCCACCGTATCGCCCGGTTTGGTGTTGCCGTTAAGAATACCCATCTCGAAACCGGTCGGAAGTGCATCCGTGAGGAAGAGAACGTCCTCGTCCGTGAGCCCCTCGGGAACCATGTGCACCGACGTCTCGGCGTAAGGAATGCGCACATACTCGGCCTGGGTGCCGTCAATCATGTACCCGAAAATCCAGCCGACACCGCCTACGGTCTGGCAGTGTGAGGGCTTATTGTCCTTACAGTATGAGCACTTGCCGCAGTTCGTGACCGCCGGAATAATGATGCGGTCACCAACTTTCAAATCGGTGACCGCAGAACCGACTTCGGTAATCGTGCCGATAGCTTCGTGGCCCAGAATACGTCCTTCTTCAACCTCGGGAACGTCGCCCTTGAGGATGTGCAGGTCGGTGCCGCAGATGGTGGTGGTATCAACGCGAGCAATCACATCAGTGGGTTCAAGGATGGTCGGATCCGGAACTTCCTCCCACGCCCGCTTGCCTGCGCCGTGGTAAACAACTGCCTTCATAATGACTCCTTCGTTGAGTTCTATGGAGGGGGGAGCGGCGGTGATAATGTCATCACCACTCCTATAAACTTATAAATATATGTTTATAAGTTATATGTCTATTAAACACTAAAACACCCCAGCTGCCTAGATGTTACGCAGATTACATTTAAGGTTGTGGTGACTGTAAGAGGCGGTGGCGGTACATTATTAAGCCAGGTTTAAAAGCGAGAAGCGGATTTTTGACCAAGAGGGTGATATTTTCTCACCTTTCCGGCCAAAAACCCGCTTCTCGCGTATACGCACGAGGGGGGAGTGATACCGCACGGGTACCGCCCGCCTCATCGCTTAGATACTTGCGGCGTGCCCCACCTTCACATGACTGTGGCGGTCACGCTCTGCATCGTGATAATCCGACTTGAAGCCCTTAAGCACCACCTCAATATCGTTTTCCTTCGCATAAACATTGGAGAAGTCCTCAATCAGCTCCAGCACATCACTGGCAATATACGAAGAGTTCTCGGCATTAATCGTGACCTTCGAGCCGGGGCGAATATTCTTCAGCGTCTTCTTAATAGCCGCCTTGTTCAGGAACGACACCTCCTCCGCCAAATCCAGCGTGATTTCGTCGGCCTCCGCCAGCTCCTCACGGCTGAGGTAGTAGGCGCGCTTCATATTGCCCTGCAGCACGAAGAAAATACTGATTGCCAGGCCAATGCCCACACCCTCCAGCAGGTCAAATACGACCACGGCGACCAGCGTGGCCGCGAACGGGATGAACTGGTACAGGCCCTTATGCCAGAAGTGGAAGATAGTTTTCGGGCTCGCCAGCTTATACCCCACCACCAGTAGCACGGCGGCGAGGGTCGCCAATGGAATCAGGTTCAGCACGAACGGAATGGCCAGCACGCACACCAGCAGCAGCACACCGTGAATAATGGCGGAGAGCTTATGGGTTGCACCCGCGTTCGCATTCGCGGACGAGCGCACCACCACCGACGTCACCGGCAGCCCGCCAATAGTGGAGCACACCATATTACCCACGCCCTGTGCACGCAGCTCACGGTTGGTGTCGGTGATACGGCGGTGCGCATCCAGGCGGTCGGCTGCCTCAATAGAGAGCAGAGTTTCAATCGAGGCCACAATAGCGATCGTGATACCGGTAATCCACACGTGCGAGTCCAAGAACCCCGAAATATTCGGGAAAGTCGCCAAGCCAACCATATCGCCCCACGACTTCGGCACAGGAAGCTGAACCAGCTGATTATTCGGAATTGCCAGGCCGCTATTGGAGGTCACAAATATCCAGTTCATGAAAATACCCACGGCAACCGCCACCAGTGCGGCGGGCAGAAGCTTAATGTTTTTCAAACCGGGGATTTTATCCCAAGAAATCAGGATGATGAGGGACACAACCGTCACCAGAATCGACCCGAGGTGAAGGTCAGCAAACACGTTCAGGCCGTCTTCCCGCAGCTTCAAATCACTGCCGAACGCCAACGGAAGCTGATTAATGATGATAATAACGCCGATGCCCGCCAGCATACCCTCAATGACGGCAAGCGGAATATATTCGGCGATACTGCCCACGCGCAGGAAGCCCAGGGCAAGCTGTATGGCGCCCGCAATGAGGCCTGCGCAGAGGAACAGCTCGAACGCGCCCAAGCTGGTAATCGACTCAAGAACGATTGCCGCCAGACCCGCCGCAGGGCCGGAAACACTAATGTTCGAGGTGCTCAAGAACCCGATGATGATACCGCCAACAATACCCGAAATAATCCCCGACAGCGGCGGTGCCCCAGATGCCAGGGCAATACCCAAACACAGTGGCAGGGCCACCAAGAAAACCACCAACCCCGAAGCGAAGTTGGCCTTTAATAAGCTGCCCACAGGCAGCTTTTCGACAGGCTGATTAACCATAAACCGATACTCCTCATATGTGTTGTCTGTGTGTTGTGATGCGTGCTGTACACTCCCGCAGTGCACAGCGGAAAATAATCGTGCGCGTTAAAGGTGTTCCGCCCGGCCGCAACAGCGGCCCCATTAGGACTCCTTACGCGCGTTCACCACCCACTCAGAATCGGTCAGGTTATAAATGCTCTGAAGGTCAGCGAAAATACCCTCAAAATCAATGTTCAAATCAATCAGCCGACCGGTGCGCACATCAAACACCCAGCCGTGCACAATCGGGTAACCATCCAGCAGGTAGCGTTCCTGCACGCACGCCATCTTAATCACGTTCAGGCACTGCTCCTGCACATTTAGCTCAACCAGACGGTCATAGCGCTGACGCTCATCAGTGATCGCATCCAGTTCTTCGCGGTGCAGACGGTACACGTCACGGATATTGCGCAGCCACGGGTTCATGGCCCCCAAATCCTCGGCTGTCATCGCCGCCTTAACGCCGCCGCAGTTATAGTGACCGCAGATAATAATGTGCTCAACCTTCAGGTGCGAGACCGCGTACTCAATAGCGGAACCGGCGTTCATGTCCAGCCCGTGCACTAGGTTAGCGACGTTACGGTGCACAAACACCTCACCCGGCTCAAGGCCCATCAGGCCCTCCGCCGACACGCGGCTATCGGAGCACCCAATGTACAGAAAATCGGGGTTCTGCCCGTCGGCTAACTCTTTGAAATAGTCGGGCTGGCGCTGCTTTTTAGCGTCAATCCACTTCTGGTTATTCTCAAAAATAACCTCGTATGACCGGCTCATGTTCTCTTCCTTTCTCATATATTTGCGTTATTTAAGGGTTTTTCGCCTCAGCTACAGCGCGCGGTCAGAAGGAAGGGTTGGAAGGGCCGCACGGACGCGAAAAACAGTCAAGACAACGGAATGCGCACAGTTCACCCCTGAAGAAAAAGGAAATAATTGAGGATCTTCAGGGCAGAAATCTTTAAAGAAATGCTCCTTATAAGATATGTGAGCATATTCCGTTTCAAAATATTGTGTGTGTCTTTATTTTATTACTAAAAATGTTCGGAGAAACCGGACCAGCAGGTACCGTGCAAAACACCGTCCCATGCCGCCGGGAAACAGGTCCGGAAACCCGCCCACCGTGCTTAGTGATGTTATGACAAAAACTAAGCTCAGCCTATCCTAGCAGGTGTTTACGGCGCGATGTCAAGACACTTTGTCACACTGCGAGCGCCTGATCAGGGGTTTGAGTATGTTCTAGCTGGGCGTATGTGGGTTCTTGCTGGTGCCCCGCAGGAGTTGATTGATGCTGAGCAGGGGAGTGTGGCGGGTCGTGTGACTCAGTCTTTGTTTGGCAGGCGTCAATGGTCGGGTGTGGATTCCCCGGTATTGTTTGCTGGTTAGTATGAGGATCAAGAGTCTGGGTGGGTGTATAACCGGTTTAGGTTTTATGATCCTGCCGGTGGCGTGTATGGTGCCCCGGATCCGTTGGGTGTGGGGCCGAATGTGGGGACTGCGCAGGGGTATGTCGCTAATCCTTTGACATGGGTTGATGCGCTAGGATTAAAAGCGCATCCAATCACTGATGTTATCAGAAACTCCACAGACGATTTGTAACAAAAAGTTGTTGGGGTAATGGACAGCGCAGGTGATGGTGCTCGACGTTATGGTGCACTTGCTATGGCTGAAGTCACTGACAGCGCAGGAAACAAAACAATCCTTGCAGTCTCCAATGGTCGTGATGGAGCGATCTTGCGTAATGATATAGGTCGGCATCTGCCAGATGATGTTGTTGCAGTGAGAAGCCAAATAACAGAAGGGGTGGTTGGAAGAAACACTCATGCTGAAGAGCCACTAGTTAATTATTGCAAAGCCAATAATTTGTCGATTAATAAGTTGGCTGCACCACGTGGTGTGTGTAAAGACGTCTGTCAATCATTGGTGGAAAATGTAAATGTTGTTACCCCGCTTGTGGGGGCAATGTAAGGAGAAGAATAAGATGAGTGTATATCGTGATCAGCTGGGCGAACGCTCCAACAATCTCATCAATGAGCTTTTGGCAAAAGGGCTTGGTCTGGCATTTTATAAAGGCAAATGCTTGGAGATCCTTGATGTGACTGGATGGGATGCAAAAGATGTCTATGAGTTTGTCGAACATTTGACTCTGGCTGATGCCGAAACTGCTGATAAATTTCAGGAGAGTGAGCAGTTGATGGCTAAGTATTCTGACCAGCTTGATGAGATGGAGGCAAACCAAGATCCTAATTCAGGTAAGGTATTGGAGGTGCAGACAATTGCCTTGGCAACCTATCTGATGTTAGAAGAGCCAGATAAAGAACAACGTGTACCAGTGGGTCTGGAGGCGCTGATTAATAGTGATTATCCAGAGCCTAAGCTCTGTGACGACATTGAAGCATTTCTTCAAAAACATTAGCATCCGCTAAGGTTGCTGATTATATGTTACAACTTTTGGCTATACTAAGAGGCTTATTCACAGGGCGAGGCAAGCGGTCGTCGTGGCTGCGAATAACCCTCATCGTCTCGCACAGGTCCACAACCTCGCTGCGGGGGATTCTCGTGCTACTATTCATGATGGCGGCTCGTTTTCTGGTTGAATTGGTTTGATCACCAAAGATTCTCTCAGGAACGAGTCTCCACCTTGCTCAGCGACACGCAATTACCGATAAAATACCCTAAACACACGTATGAATAAGTCTCACCCCATGAATAAGCATGACATCATGCCACCGAGGGACGCTGATCCAAACCGGCCGAGCTGGATGCGTCTGTGCGCGTGGAGTGCATTTTTCGCCACCCTGCCGTCAGGCGTCTGGCGTGTGCTCATGATTGTTGGATTCATGCCTGGAACAGCCGATTTCCGGACCTTCCAGCTTGCTGGCGAACCCACACTCGGATACGTCTACGTCTTTGGGTTGAGCATAGCGCAGGTGACGTGCGGCTATCTGGCCGTAGGACTTATACGGCCGTGGGGTGAGCACCTCGGGCAGTGGCGCATACCCGCCAGGCTGCCAGTGTTCCTCGGCGCTGTTGGCTCACTGGCTTTGATTTGGATCTTCAATGTACAGATGGTCGCACAGGTCGCGCTTGGGCACCGACCTGACGCTGGCCTGATCCACAACTGGGCACTGGCTGTCATGCTGTGGTGTTACCTGCCTATTCTACTCTGGGGGCCGCTGACGCTGGCAACGGTATGGGGCTACTGGCGGTGTCGGGCACATGAAAATAGCGAGGCTTATCCACGGGGCGAGACGAGCAGCCCCTGACCTGGGCAAACGTGGCTGATTGACGTGTCTGTGAATAGCCCTCCGTATCTGGCGCTAATAGTGGTTTCAATGATTAAAAAGTAACTGATCAAATCAGGATTAAAGAGATAGAGGGTTATTCAGGGGGTATGCAAGAACAATAATTTCAGTGCCACATTAATAACCTTTATGATTTTTCTTTCGGCACCCTACAATCGGTATGTAGGATACGCTAGGTCTTCATGTTCGCGATGGCTCGTTCCACCACATACCGTATCTGCCAGTCCTCCAACAGTGTCTGTCCAGACTGTTTCCTTCAGCGGGGTGTCGCATCCTGAACCTATGTAGCCTTATCAGCTTCTTAAATGCTCTGGATCTAGTACGTCTAGCACCCCAGACTCGCGGAGTGCTGTCAGATCGTGGGTGCTGCCCACACAGAGGGTGGAGATGAACATGATGTTGCCGCTTTGATCGGTGATGACCTGTAGGTTGTGGCCTGTGGTTTTGTGTTTTTCGTTGTAGAGTTCTGGCCTATCAGCCCAGGAATAACACGGTACAATCGTGCCGTCGATAACCCCGTAGAGTCGGGGGTCAAGATCGTCTGGTTCTGGAGGTGGTGCTAGCGCGTGGTCAAAGGCGTCGAGGATGGTGTTGAACAGGCTCACGGTCGCTACCGCCTTCAGGCGCTTATCGCTCTGCGCGGCGGCAAAAGTGTAGCCGCCTCCGCCGTAAATACCAAGCGCGCCGATACGATCCGTATCTACGCCCGGGTAGCTTTCCAGGAAATCCACCGTGGCGTGCACATCGTTAATACGGTGCGCGGGCTTATCTGTCTGGCACGGCTCACCGGTGCTTGCGCCCTGGTATGCGGCATCGGCAGCAACCGTGATGTAACCACCCTGCTCCGCCAGGCGCTGCGCATACAGGCCCGCGACCTGCTCTTTCACGCCGCCGGTAAAAGCCCTCATAGGCGGCAGAAAAACACGACGATAAACGCATGGCCACACGCCCCGTAAATGGTAGGGTGGTTGCTAAAAATAGGCTGCATATAGGGGATAGCATGGCGGACAACTACACATACCGGGATATTGCCAGCGGTGAAGCATTACGCGAGCACCTGGGCTCACTGGGCTGGTCGAAACCACGCAAAAATCAGCCCGTATTCACCCAAGAATACGGTGAAGACCTCATATTTCGGGCCGCTTTTCTCTACGCAACATTCAACCATACGCCGGGGAACTACAGCGGCATCCCGGCGTTTTATGTGATGTCTAAAAAATGGCGTAAAACCCTGCGAAAAATATCGGCACACCTCGATCAGCCTCTTAAATCTGTGCCCTCCCCGCATGACGGCGATATGTACTTTATAAGCGTTGGCCACCCCCGCTACCACGAATTTGTAGATCACGAAGCGAGAATGACTTACCTGAGGCCCGATGGGACGCTCAATATAGAAGCATTCACTTGTTTCAGCACCGCCGCTCATCGGTTCATGGAAACCTTTGATCTGGCGGACTATGTGGCGCTTACCGGGCAGGAGCTGCAGCAGCAGCGCCTCGATACCGTGCTGCCGGATGTGCTCGGGTATTTATCCGTAAACACAATGAAAGACCTGCGCGATGAACTCTACCGGAACGTGCACGCACATCTTACCGACCGCGACGCCACGCTCTTCGCGGATCAGCACGTGCTGCGACGCCGGTGGGATGTTATCGCAGACTATTTCTCACTGACCTAGTACGACGGTGAGAGCCTTGAGACGGGCGCGGCAAATCCTAAACCGGCAGGGAATGGGCGGTCTCAGGAATGCGCCTGACTCGCTGGCGCATCCAGGTGAACGCCCACACCAGCACGAAAGCGGCGACCATCGTCAGCACAATCGTGCCGCCAGTCGGCAGGTTAAACGCCCACGAGAAGTACAGCCCCGCCGTCGAACACAGCACGCCGAAAACCGGTGAGAACAGCATCATAGTGCCTAAACGGCGGCATGCGAGCCGCGATGCGCTGGCCGGAACCACAATAAGCGCAAGCACCAGCACATTCCCCAGCGTCTGCAAAGAAATCACCACGGAAACCGTCACGAGCACATACAACAGAATATCCAGCAACAGCACCGGCAACCCTAACGCGCGTGCACTTTCACGGTCCAGGCTCACCGTCACCAGCTGCCGATGAAACAGCCACAGAAGCAGCAGAATCCCGGCGGACATAGCCGCCGCCTGGGCAATATCGCCGCGTGAAACCCCCACAATCGAACCGAACAGGAAATCCTGAATCGACCCCGAATACCCCGGTGCCAGCGAAATAATCACAATACCCAACGCGAACGAACCGGCAAAGAAAATACCGATCACCGAATCTTCTCGCAGCTTCTGGTTCTGACTAAAAATAGCCACCAAAACCGCCGTGATAACGCCCGCGATCAAGCCCCCGAACACCAAGTTGCCGCCGATAACGAACGCAACCGCCAAGCCGGGAAACACCGAGTGGGCCACCGCATCGCCAATAAAAACCATGCCGCGCATCATCACATGGCACCCCACCACGCCCGTCACCAAAGAGGCCAGCGTCACTGCGGCCAGGGCGCGCGGCAGAAACGCCAGGGAAGGGTTAAAAAGGTCAAACAGAAAATCAAGGGGAGTAATCATGCCGCTGCCTCCTGCGGGGTTACACGATGACCGGCAGGATGCCCCTGCCGGGTGCTGCCGGTCGAGTCGCCGTCTGCGCTCGGAACGCCAATCTTAGGCGATGGGTTTGTGCCCGCGCTTCCGCCTTTACCTGTGCTTTCTCCCTCGCCCTCAAGTTCGCGCCCGTGCACCCAGGCGTAAAGCTGCTGCGGCGAAAAATCCTCGGCTTTGCCGTCCAAACTCAAGGAACCGCGCACCCCACACAGCCGCGAACAAGACTCCTGCGCCGCCACAATATCGTGGGTAGACATCAGAATCGTCACACCCTCGCCCGCCAGCTGCCGGTACAGTCCGGTGAGCGCGGACTGGGTAGGCGCATCCACCCCCGTGAAGGGCTCGTCAAGAAGCAAAAGCGCCGGTTCAACCGCGAGAGCACGCGCCAGAAGCACCCGCTGCCGCTGCCCGCCGGAAAGCTCGCCGATAGGACGGTTCTTCAGCGGCATTAAATCCGTGCGTTCCAAAGCGTGAAAAACCTTGACCCAATCCGCAGTTTTAGGGCGACGAAACCAGCCGATCTCGCGGGTTCGCCCGGTCATGACCGCATCCTTGACGGTGATCGGGAAATCCCACTGAAACTGGTGCTTCTGCGGCACATAGCCGATGCGCGCCCGCGCGGTGCGTGCAGTACTGCCCAGCACCCGAATACTCCCCGAAGCAGGATGCAGCAGCCCCATAATGGCACGTAACAGCGTGGTTTTTCCGGCACCGTTCGCCCCGAGAAGACCCACAAATTCGCCGGGGTTCAGGGTGAGCGAAAAGTCCCGCAGCACCGCCCGCCGCCCGTACCCCGCATAGAGGTTTTGGATGCTCAGCGTCGGATTTTCACTCCCCGGCGCGGGGTCATTTTTGGAGCCTAGCATGGTGGTACCTTTACTCATCCCGCGCACCCTTTCCGCTCGTCATGATGCGCTCGGCCTGCGCCTGCGCGGCCTTATTGCGGCGCATCATGAAGAGCCCTGCTGCGGCAAGCACCGCCACAGTCCCCGCGCCGAGCGCCACCGGAAGGGCAGGGAACCCGCCGGATGAGGCCCCCGGACTATCGGAAGCCGCCGCAGAGTGCGCGCCCTCCGATTCGCCCGCCGGTGCCTGATCCGTGGCCTGCTGAGCCAGAGCGTACACCTCATCCGCAGTCACCGAATCCCCGATGGCGAACTTCATATAGCGGGTATCGGAAACAACCGAACCATCCGCAAGTTCCGCACGGGCCGTCACCTTCAGCAGATAGGCACCGGGCTTGGTAAACACCCAATTGGCGTGGGTATGCGTGTTCTTCTCAACCCATATATCCTGCGGCTCGTGTTTGGACGAATCCCACAAAACCTGCGGCTTCGAGAAGTTCCCATTCTCCAGGTACAGCGTGAACTGCCCCGGTCCCTGAACCTGCTCTAGGGTGAGGGTGACCCCGCGCGGGGTTTTCTGCACAAGCCCCGGGTCCTGAGTGGTCCAGCCAGGCCAGACGACCCCCTTCGTCTCGGTTTGCGGAATCACATACACCTGTTCGCCGGGCCGTGCACCCACAAACGAATAACGGTCATCATCAGGAACCTGGCGCAGGGCCGCATCGGAGCCGCGGTACAGTACATCGTCCACGCTGCGCCAGATGGGTGTAGCGGCATGATCGTCATGGATCATGAGCTGAAACTTACCGTCGGTAAAACGCGGGCCCATATCAACATGCCCGCTCGAAATTTCAGTGCGTCCCGTGCCCACCGGCTGCTCGGGCGAGAGCGTCTGCTGCAGAGCCTTCTGCTCTTTGCTGAGGTTATCCCCACTCGGTCTTGAAGAGGCGGCCGCCGGTGACGGGTCGGCATGGGCAACACCACCAGCCGAAACCAGCAGGGCAGCACTAAGAGCAGCTGAAATAACCTTCTGACCAGTATTTATGCTAAAAATAGAATTTTTCATGAGTGTTTCCTTCACAGTACTAAAAGTGCATTTTGTGGGCGTCTACAAGCCGCCCATAGCCCGCTGGATAGCCCGGGCATTAGCGCGCATCATATCCGCATAGTGGGGCGCCTCATCATCGAGCGAATCAGAATACAGGGTGCCCACCTGAACCCCGTTTTCATGGGCGACCTCACGCAAAACCGGGCTTCGCGCGCGGGTATTCTTATCAAGAAATATGGCCGGTACACGCAAATCCCTGATAGTGCGCTGCAGTCGCTGCCGCTGCTGGATGCTCGGCTCACTGCCCGCCACCGGCGTCACAAATCCCGCCACCGTCAGCCCATAAGTACTTGCCAGATAGCGGTACCCGTCATGGGTGGTAATCAGGTTTTTCGAGGCCTCGGGCAAAGATGCATAGATGCCGCGAATCTCCCAGTCCAGCTCATCAAGCTCGCGCATAACACGCTCAGTATTCGCCGTGTACAGGCTGGTTCCGGGCGGGTCAGCCTCAGCGAGAGCATCACGCATGACCTGCGCGGCCGCCTTCATATTCGGCACCGAATGCCATATATGCGGGTCTATCTCGCCGTGCACATGCTTGCCGAGCACCGCCTGCGCCAGCAAATACACCTGCCCCCGATGCTCGCGCGAAGACCCCCTCAAGAACCCGTATTGGCCACCCGCAGGAACCTCCTGCAGAGTGCGCGAAGGAACCGCAATGATCGTGCGAGCCAGGTCGTGCTCGGTGACTTTCCCGCCGCTATCGGTGCGAATCACAAGCCGCCCCGTATATGCCTGAACGGCTATATCCGCATGTCCGGAGGCTAAAACGGTTGTATTTGCGCCCAGACGAGAGGCGGCCTCGGCAGGGTCTTCACCCACCACGACATGCAGTGTCCCCTGCGCCTGCCGCACCCCCTCGGGTGCGTTGCGGGGCGTTGCCAGAACATCAAGTTCGTACACACCGGCATCCGCAAAAGCCCACGAAAGATGCGTATGCGCCTGCAGCGGAAGCTCCAGCGACCCCATATCGCCGGTACGCACCCTCACACCATCCTGCGTGGATTCCTGCGTGCCGCGCGCCTGAGAATCGCACATCATCTCGACCGCGCCGAAGGTCTGCGTAATAAACGCCGCAACCTGCCCGGGACCCTTCACACGGGTAACCGAAAACGCGACCGAAGCATCCGAATCTGAGGGCGACTCAGCGGAATGGGTGGCGGATGCGCCCGAAGACTCGGCGCCCTCAACGCGCAGCCCCAACCAGATAGAATCCAGCGAGGCATCCTCCACCACGGGTTCAAGCTTGCCGCCGTACTGCTCAATCCTCTCGGCAACCGCCACCTGCGCCGAACCCTGCGGCAGGTTAGAGCTCACCATCGCCACCATTTTGCGCTGTTCCAGCAGCAGACCGTTGGTGAACGCCAGCCGCGCGTAGGCGACATCGCGCACATCCCGCAGGCTCGGCTCATAGGAATGCGGGTCTGCGCCATTAGGAATGAGGGCGTGTATCCGAGCACGCTCGCCGCCAACAGCACGCGCCACATCCGCCAAAATCGGGGTTGTCGCCACCACCTGAAGACGTCCGTCGGCATCAAAACCCAAGGACGTATTCTGTGCGGTGCAGGCGCTTAACGCCGCGCAGACAGGCAGAAAACCCAGGAAAGCGCGGCGGCTGAGCCCATTACGCGGCATGACGCTTGCGGCGGCGCACGGCGTACACGATCATGCCGCCTAAAGCGACAGCAAGCACGGAGGTGCTGACCATAAACGGGTTAAAACCTGCCCCGGTGCTGGCCAGCTGACCGGCAGCAGCGGCCTGCTGTGCATCCTTAAGTTCCTGGTTAGTGAGGGCGCAGTCCTTACCCGAGGCGGTCTTACCAACGATGCGCACCTTCGTGCCGTCCTGTTTCGTCACAATACCGCTGGCCGCATCCACGGTGCCGCGCCCCGCCTGCTTATCGGGGGTTTTGCTCTCGCCAGCGGGCGTATCATTGTGCGCACCTCCGCGGTGGCCGCCGTTCTCTGCGGGTTTCTGCGCCTCCTGCTGCTTATCGCCGCCGGAGCCGCCGGAGGTGTTTTCCCCGCTGCCGTTACCCACCGTGAAGTTCAGGGTGGAGGTGCTCTCAACGGTCTGCCCGTTCTTCAGGCGCACCTGCCAGCCGATCGTCACCCGGTAGCGGCCCTCCGCAGTAAACACCCAGTTGCTGTGCTGGTGCGTATTCAGCGGAACCTGAAATGAGCCGCCGCGGGAGGTGAACACTTTCTGCCCGGCGGAACCGAAATTACCCGAGAGGAACACCGACATTGAGCCGGGGCCGTCGAACCCCTTCAAGCTCATGGTGACCGGCCCGTCGGCCTGCTTGAGAAGCTCAGGATCCTGGGTACTCCACCCCAGCCACGGTACACCCGCCTGCTGCGTAGCACCAATCATGTGCACGGTACTTCCCGCAGGGGCAATATCTTCCATGCCCGCCGGGAATTTCAGCTTTGCAGCATCACCCAACATGAAATTGAGTGAGCCGGGGGAGACATGCTTGGGCGGGCTGAACCGGTCATCTTTCACGGCAGAGCTCAACGTGGAGCCGTTCAGCACCGGACCCACATCGAAGTGCCCTTCAGTGGCGCGGTCTGACCCGCCGTATTCAGCCACGTTCTGCACCGTTGCCGTGTGCAGCGTGGGCTCAACACTCGGGACGGATGCGGGGCTGCGCAGGGACTGTTTGGCGTCTTTGATCTGAACCTCGGTGGCGTAGCATTTCTCGCTGCCTGACCCCGCCGAATCCGATCCGCCCGAACCAGCCCCACTGGAACCCGCTCCGCCCCCGGCGGAACCCGATCCGGCTGCCGCACCCTGATGAGACGCACCGGGGGCCGCATTGGCGCTATTGGAGCCGCGCACGCTTTTACCGCCGGATGCGCTCGCTGGCGGGGTGATGCTCTGTACAGTACCGTCTGTTCCGGTGCCGCCTGAGTCGGCGGCACTGGCGGCACCATTACCCCCAGAAGGTTCCGCCGCGTTTACCGCCTCCGGGGTGCTGCGATCGGCCGCCCCCGACCCCTGACTGGCACTGTTACCAGCCTGCTGCGCTTGGGGCTCTGGCGCGGGCCCCTGCGCGGCAGGGTGCTCGGCTCGTGGCTGCTGCGGTGCACCGTTCGAGCCCCCGCTGGCGGGGGCACCCGCCTGCCGCACATTATGGGTGTTGGCCCCCGAAATATTGGCCGGGGTTTTCGGCGCGCCTGCACCGGCGGGGGAGGTCCCGCTCGCGGCTGCCGACCGGTCAGTGGCTTCGGGGGCGCCGCCGTGCCGCTCGTCCTCCTGGGTGCGCATCTGCTCAAAAATATTGGCTGGAACATCGCCCACCGCCACCGTGTAGGTCTGCTCGGCGCTGATCGGCGTGCCGTCGGCGCGCTGAGCTGTCGCTCGGAAAGTAAGCCGGTAAACACCCGGTGCGGTAAATGCCCACCCGGGGTGCGCATGCTCACCTGCGGTTATGGTGTGGGCGGGCAGATTCTCGCGTGAACTGAACAGGCGCGTGGGGCCGCTGGGGTCCTCATGGAAAACCTCAACGGAGCCACCATCGGGGGCCTGGGTGCGCACAAGTTCGAGTGATATTTTGTTCTCTTTCAGTGCGTCGCGGGGGATATTATCAGCCCCGAAGCCGGGGTGAAGAATCCCGCCGGTGCCGGTGTGCGGGATATACCAGATAGGGGTGCCTTTGGGGGCAATAAATTCATAGCCTGCAGCCACAGTGCTGCGGGTGGAGTCAGTATTTGGCAGGTGGAAAACAGTTCGTGCGGGATCGTAAATACCTTCACCGTCGTGTGTGCTGGCCTTCGACCCCAGTGTGAGGGCACCGTCGCGCAGGGAGAGATCTACCAGGTTGGCGTGCACCCCGGCAACAGTATTTTCCCCATCAATACGGTGGGTTCTCTGGTTGCTAGTGGTGTCCGATGCGCTCGCGGTGCCGTGTTCTTCGTGCGCGAGGGCTGGTACTGCGGGGGTGAGGACAAGCCCGCAGGTGAGCGATGCGGCACTGAGTAGGGTCAGGGCGGATGTGCTTCGTTGCATGTGTTCCTCCAGGTGCGTGATGCGGTGACTGGGCGCGGTTTGGCGCGGGGGAGTACGTTCGCCCCCGCGCCGTTGGCGTATTCGGGAATCACTATACAGAGCATTTTTGTTAATGACAATTATTCGCAAAAATGCTACGCTATTGCCCGTAAAAATTAGAAAGGAAAGCATGAACACGCACCTCCGAACCCAACGTCGGGCACCCGGAAAACCCCTAGCGCGCCTCTCCGTCGCGGCGCTGATCATCCTCACCGGGTTAGCCCCCAGCATCACAGCCCACGCCGGACCTGACGACGGGCGCATCATCACCACCAAAGGCCACGTGGACGCCCCCAAAGCCTACTGGGAAAACGGCACGTTCGTTCTCAAAAATGAATCCAACCCCTACAAGACCGGCGCAGACCTCTACGACCTCGACAAAACCGTCAACTGGGTCGGTAAAGGCTGGGACGGGCGTAACGGTGCCTCACAATACACCCTCACCCTCCCCAACTCACCCAGCCTAGGTTTTCTGGGTGAGCCCGGGCAGACCCTCTACATGGCGCCCACCCTCACCTGGGGCAACCACGACCCCATCTGGGCGGGTCTGGGCGCATCCGTCAAAATCCCTACCGAACAGTTCCGTGACGGTGTGTTCGCCACCGACATCCTCTCGGTGGACGGCCCCGGGCGCATGGAGCTATTCCGGTACAACCCCGACGACGGCCCCGCTCAGATCAACCGCATTCTCTCAAGTACCAGCACCGGCTGGCACTCCTGGCTGCTGAGCAAAGGCAGCCACACCCACAACACCACCACCTTCACCCGGCCCGGGCGGTACGAAGTCACCTACCGCACTGTGGCCCGCGGTACCGACGGCAGAATCATCCAGTCCGCGCCGCAGAAACTCGTGTGGCAGGTGGGCGGTAATAAGCCTATTCTTGGTGACGGAACCCCCACCGCCGTACCCACAGAAGAGCGCTATAACGCCGCGAATGTGGGGAACCTGGACACCGCCAAATATGTGCTGTCCGTGGCACCGCACACCCCAGACCCGGACCCCGCCAAGAGGAGAGACGCCGACGATAAGCTCAGCGACATCACCTTCACAGCGGGCGATAAAAACCTCAAAGGCAAGCTCACCCTGTACAACAACGGGTACTTTCTGACGGATCTTGATGTCACCAACGGCACCGCCACCTGGAGCGAAATGATGGGCGGCGAATCATCCCACCTGCAGGCGGTGTTCACCCCTGAAGGTGACAGCGGTGCACGCTGGATCTCGCATCAACTCGCGTATGAGCCCGGGCGGGCTGAGAGCGTGTACAGTGACGACGGCAACGGCCAATGGCCCGTAAAAACCCCCGAAGAGCGCAACACTACCCTCAATACCGCCGCCTACACCCCCACCAGCGGCGACTACACGGTGCGTACCGTACCCTCCACGCAGGAAGGATACCGCACGATTGAGGTGACCTTCGCCGACCCGAACTTCCGCGGGTTTATTCGCGGCGGGTTCTACGCCCCCAACGACTACGAATACCCCAAATTCGATATTGAAACCACGGTCGAAAACGGGGTGGCGCGTTTTACCTACCGGGAAGACAGCTACTTTGAGAACAGTGAACTGATCGCCAAAGTACTGCCGCACCCAGATATGAACGCGCGCGCCTCACAAGTGAAACTCACCGGTGACTACCGGCGCGGCGGCGACTATAGCGCATCCGGCACATTCACCGTGGAGGGAACCGCCGGGCAGGCCCCCGCCGACCCCGCACCCAGTGCCCCCGCCGGTGAAACGCCCGCCCCATCGTCCAGCCCGAGCGCCACACCCGCTGCGCCTATTACCCCCGCCCCGTCCCGCACAGAACCAACCAGCCCAGCACCAGCCGCCTCAGGGCCAGCCCAGGGTGAGCCTACCGCATCGGCTGCAGCGCCCCCACCCGCCCCGTCGCACCCCACCTGTGATGCCCGCACCCTTGATGGCCGCCGCAAAATCCACGACGGGCACCTCGACATTCAGGGGCAGCTGCGCGACAAGCAGCTTCACGTGGGCCTGAAAGACGATAGCGGTCTGATCGACCCGGACTCGACCGTGCGCCCCCTTGATTCGGTGGTGCTCACCGTGAGCGATCGGGCACGCCGCACCCGTAATGAGCACATGAGCAGCCCCGCCCTGAACTTCATCGGCCCGGTAGGCACCGCCTTCTACGGGCTGCCCCAGACCCAGATCAAGGGGCTGCCCTGGCCGGGGTACAGCACCGAGAATATTGACTACTCCCAGCTGTCGGGCGGGGTGAAACTGCACGTGGTGCCGCGCACCATGCCGCGCGGCGCCCGGTTTGGGGTGTTCACAGAGTCGCTGACCGGAGCGGATGTGCTTCTTGACTCCACCACCGGCAAAGACACGATTGATATTGCGTACGCCACTCACGCGCACGCGAACTGGGTGTTTACCGAACCCGGCCGGTACGGGTTTGACGTGTACTACACCGCCACCCTCAAGGACGGTACGGAGGTAAAGAGCGAGGTGCAACGCATGCAGGTTGCGGTGGGGGATGAGGCCGCGAACGGCTGCTCAACCGGCGACTCCACCGGATCTGCAGCCCCCGGCGCGTCTGAGGGCGGCACCGCTGCACCCTCCGGTTCTGACCGCACCACCGCCGGTACCGGAACCACCGACGACACCACATCTGCGCCCGCACCCGCTGGCGAACCTGAGGCCACAGCACCCTCGTCCGGGGCAGGTGACTCATCACCCGGTGCCGCGCCTGCACCCGCGAATAATGGCTACGGTGCCGGTGCTCATGGCTATACTGCTGGTGCTGGCACCGGTTCGGATAGCAGCTCATCAGACGGTTACGGTGCCTCAGCTGATGGTGCTGCTGGCGCGGCCGGATCGTACGCCGGTGGCTCTGGGGGATCTGGGGCGGTATCCGGCGGGTCTTCCGGTGCGGGCTCCTCGGCTGGGGCGTTGGCGCACACAGGGTTCGCGGCCGCTGGTGTGGCTGCTGTGGGTGCGGCTGCCTTAGCAGGCGGCATTATTTTAGTTGTCATTCGCCGCCGCAGCAGCTCACGCTGATTCTAGGCAGCAGCATACTCGCCCCACGAGTGAATAGTGTTCCTCTAGGGGTATATGGCGTCCCGGCCTGTAGAACAATACTGACAGGCCGGGACGCCATATTTCTGAGCAATATCTGGCTATTTACGTATGAACCTGAATGTATTAGAGTCCGGTGAACGATAAATGTGGGTTATTGTATGGAACCCTCACGCAGGTGCGTGCTAAAAAATATCCGAAAACACTCTTTAAATTTCACGAAATACATACATAGTGCGGGTGCCTGCCCAATAATTGTTTACAGATTTTCGTTTATAGGGTCACACAATAATAGGTCAGCATAGTGTGGTGAGTCTCCCCATAACTGCAGCCATACTTTCCTGGCATCCTAGGTACACTTAAAGACGGCAGTTACACGGTAATCACAAAAACACCGGCAGTACGGGGTGAGGAGGCACAATGCAGGCAGCGTATCAGGGCGCGCCGCTGGGTTCGTCCTACCGGCTGGTGGAGCCCGTGGGGGAGGGCGCGGTCGGTACCGTGTGGACGGCCACCCGTTCCGATACGTCTGCGTTATTCGCTGCGAAGCTGCTTAAACCTGAGTACGCGAACAGCCCCGAATTCCTGGAGCGTTTTGTCCGGGAACGCACCGTGCTCATGCAGCTTCAGCATTCGAGTATCGTGCCGGTAGTGGACATGATCGTTGAGGGCGGTAACCTGGCGATTATTATGGAGTACCAGCACGGCGGTACTCTGCGCGATATGCTCCGCACCCTGGGCACGATTGCCCCCGGCACGGCCTTGGCAATGATGGAGCGTGTGCTGCTGGCCCTTGAACAGGCGCACCGTAAAAAGGTGCTGCACCTGGACATTAAACCTGATAACGTGCTGCTTTCCGGTAACCCCACCGAGACGTTTCCTGAGCAGGTGCGGGTAGCTGACTTCGGTATCGCCGAGCTCACCGGTGACGGCCCCGCATCCAGTACCACCGGGCGCGGCAGCTACGGCACGCCCATGTACATGTCGCCTGAGCGTAAACACTATGGCACCGCCACAGAATCCGCTGACGTGTACTCGGTGGGGGTGATGCTCCATGAGCTTCTGATTGCCTACCCGCCCACACCGAACAGCGGCAACCCCACCGGTGTGCACGAGAGCATCCCAAACGACCTGCGCACTGCCCTTGAGGCGATGCTCGCCACCTCCCCAGATGCGCGCCCCACCGCCGCACAGGCTGCCGCGTCGCTGCGCGCCCTAGCAGCCCGGTATGCCCCGGCCCCGCCAATGCTGCCAGTGAATCCTCCCAGCAGCCCCCAGCACACCCCGCCGGGCACCGGCCCGGGGGAGCGGATGGCGACGGTTGTGCGTGGGGCTTCAGCTGCCTCCCAAGACACCGTGATGGGCACCCAGATGCCGGTTGAGCCTTTGCCCCACTTGGGGGAGGCATCATCCCAGACGGTGCTGCGTCCGGTGCGTGTGAGCCCCGAACCTGAGCAGCAGGCACAGGAGGAAGAAGAGGAAGAGCCAACGGGCGGCTTTACGCGGCAGCTGCGCCGCCCGATCGTGTGGGGGTCAATCCTGAGCGTGCTGCTGATTGTGGTTGTGATCGGCGTGGTGATTTGGAACCCTGTGGCCCCGAAGAAGACCGAAACCACCCACGAGAAATGGTCTGCGCAGGGCAACGATTCTAAACCGTTGCCCTCGGGGCTGGGCACACAGGTTTCAGCGGAATACGATTCATCCTCGCAGAGTGCTTCTCTTACGTTTAAGTTCTCGTCGCAGAAGTCGGCGCTGAAAGGCGATATTCTGCAGGTTATCCCCGGCACTGCCGAGGGCGGCACCTGCCCCGAGACGACGTGGAGCCCCTCTAAAGGCCAGAAAGCGCAGAAGAACCACGCCACAATCACCGGTATTGATAAGAAATGTTCGTGGTCTTTGCCGGAGGTGGAGATCCCCGCAAACTCGACGGTGTCGATGACTGCCACAGTGAAGGTCTCAATTTCGGATCAGAAGGACTTGCAGAAGTGGGTTTCTGAGATTGAGCGTAAAACCCAGGAGGCCATTACCGACCGCGAGGTGCGGTCCACCTCGTACCCGCTGCAGCGGTTGCAGGCGATTGCGGTGAAGGTGCCGGATAAGGTGGTTAATCAGAGTGCCCTGCCGATTACGGTGGTGCCGGTGTGGCCCAGCGGGCAGGACGATGTGCACCCCATCCTGCGTTCGCCAGCAACGGGGGACCCGTCACAGGTGGTGCAGGCGGTGGCCCCGGATCAGTCGGCGGTGCGTTTCACGGATAGCTGTGCGGGGCATATTTCGGTCTCCGCGGATGGTAAGACTGTAACGACCCTATCGATTGCTCCGCAGTGTACTATCACCGCGACGGTGGGTAATTATACGGATATTCGGAGTAACCAGTTCAGTATCACTGCCCGTTAGCGCCCCGGCCAGGTACGCCCCAAACCCCGAATATGGCGCGTCCCTAAGATCGGGCAGTACCGGCAACCCTCATTATTGGGACATAGGAAACCCCCAGTCGTCGCGGTATGTGTACCGCGACGACTGGGGGGCTGAAGTGATCTTCCCTCTCATCCGCAGGGCTGCGGTATGACAGGGCGGCGACCTCACAGCATATTTTATAACTATGCGTTATTGTGTATGGCTAGCCTGCGAACCAGGTGATAGAAGCATCAGCTGCAGAACCCGCCGTTTGCGGACGCAGCCCCAGTGACTGTTCGGAGGCGTGCAGAAGCGCGGGCTGGGCGGTTACCGCATTGGGCCGCGTAAAGTCTAGCGCCGGACCCGCAAGCCCCTCGCCGGAACGCATCTTCACCGTTGCAAGAGTCTTAAGCACCGACTCGTTATTCATATCAAGGTTCAGCGCTGAGGCGTAGGCAAGGGCCACCACGGCATCATGGGAGCGGGAATCCGCATAAGCAGCCACGGTACTGAATTCCTGGTCGCCGCTGAGGGTCTGCACATTGGAGTCTGCGCTCATAATCCCCACCGCTTTCAAAAAGGCAGACATGCTCCGCCCTTCATCTGTGGACTGCAGCGCCACCGAGTCGGAAGTATCCACTCCGCTAGTGGCCAGCGACGAGGAGATGGCCCCACCCTGTTTCACCAGCTCTGTGCTAAAGACCGGGCTTATCGCCTGGGGCGAGAGCAGTATGGTGGTTTTGACGGCGGCCTCTTGAAGCGCCTTCACAAGGCTAGCCTGCATAGCGGCGGGCGCGGCAACTGTCACCGTCGTCCCGGGGCCAAGCTCCGCAGTTTTTTCTGCTACAGAACGGGCCAGCGCAGCCGGGTCGTCCCCAGGCTTATATGTGAGAGTGTGGGCTGCCAGAATACCGGTGCTGTACCCTTGGGCCTCAACCGCTACAACCTTATTCGGGTCTTCCACCCCAGACTGCAGGGCCACGAGCGACGCCTCAGCGTTGGGTGCAAACGACCACACCCCATCGCCGGTTCCAACGTTGTCGTACACCTCAATCATGGGAATATGGTACTCTTTCGCCGCTGTCACAGCGCCTTGCACGTGGCTTCCGGAAGAGGCCATGACGATGCCCTCAACCCCTTCGGCCTTCATCTGCTCCACGGCTTGCCGGGCGCCCGTCTCAGTGCCCCTATCGTTGAGGGTCACCAGCTCTACAGGCACATTACCCATGTGCAGACGGTACGCGGCCACCGCCGCACCCTGGGCGGGCTGCAGCCATTCCGAGCCTTCAGTCTCCTCACCGTAGGTGACAATCACCCCGAGCTTAATGGACTTACCAAGCGTGGGAAGTTTAATATCTAACGGCACACTGGGAGCGACGGCGGCACCGGGTTTTGGGGACTCGTTTTTAAAGGTCGGCAAGGGGCTGCGGCCCGAGGTGAGCCACATGCTGGTGGCCACAACCAGCGCCAGCACCCCCGCAATAACAGCCCCGACGGTCAACACGATTTTCACGCGTGACCGCCGAGGCGTCTGCTGCCCTTCGGGGTTAGCCATTCTGTGCTTCTCCCACGCGGAAGGTGTACAGTACCCGAACTTCGGCGTTACCAGCATCCGAAAGGTGGAATGGTTTCATCTTCTCCAGGGACTTGAGCGACTCCTTGAACTGCGCCTGACGCAGCTGAATGTTAGCAATATCTTCAGAACGGATACTCGTGTACCCCTGCGCGTTCTGGGAGGCTAACGCCAGCTGATAGTCGGCCGAGCCCGCCTTCGCAGAATTCGATTTGAGCGAGCCAAGCAGGCCAGCCCCTTCAACTTTACTGTCGCCAAGGTCAAGCATGATCTTATTCAAATCGCTGTACAGCAAAGCGGAGGAGCCTTCCAAGTCTCGGGTCGCTGCAGAGGTGCGCTGATCAAGCAGCCCCAGCGACTGCTGGGTGGCCCCGTCGAGGGCGGCCCGCACATTATTGGTACGCTCCGACAGGTCTTTACGCTGGTTCTCAACCGAATTGCCGGCACCCACCACAATATTGTCGGAGGTCTCTACCAGCTGGTTAATGGAGCGTGAGAACGCATCCTCAACAGCACGGTTGCCGCTCTGCCCACGGTCCGAGATCACACGGATCTGCTTGCCAATGAGGTCGTTCACCTGCTGCGCGGTCTTATCAGAGGAGTCTTTGAAGGCTGCCTTCACGGTCTCCGAGATTTTATTGTGCTGCTCCGCCAGATCTTTGAGGTTCTGCCCCAAATCGTCGCTCTTGCGGGTGAGAGCATCCACCTTCTGCTTGAGGGCGCTGATGTTCTTCTCCTGCTCACCGTTACGGTCACGGTTGGTGTCGCCGAGCTTGTTCGCTTCATCCTCTAAGGCTTTAAGCTGCCCGTCAAGATCATTCACCCGAGCGTTAACCCGCTTAGCGTCTGCGGCCAGGCCCTTCTCCGCGTTCGGGTCGGTTTCAGCAGAGACGCTCCTCCATCGGCCCTGCTGCTCAACGATACGCTGATCCATGGGCTTACCGTGGTGCGGCTTCACCTCACTGGCGTTCTCCACTACCGCTGCGGGGGTGGTAGCCTCACCGGATGCCCCCTCCGAGGGGCTCGCGCTGGCACTTGTACTTGCGGATGCTGAAGGCTCAGCACTTGTGCTCGGTGCCGCTGAAGGCTCAGCCGAAGGCTGATCGTTGGGGGTATTAGGTTCGGGCGCAGGTTGCGGCTGCTGCCCACCACCTGCACCGCAGGGGGTAGCCGTGAGGTAGGAACGTAACCGCGCCACCTCATCGGGGCTCAAATGCCCGCCGCGTTCGGTAGAGAGCTCACACAACTGATCTGCGAGCTTCTGATTCTGCTCCTGGGCAGACCCTTCACCGGTGAGCTCTGCCTGAGCCTCCTGAGAAGTCTTATAGATGCGCCCGATACCTTCCTGCAGGCTGTTAGAGGACTCCTTGAGCGAGTTCACGTTGCCACGGATATTCTTAATGGTTTCTTGAACTTTCGCGGTGTCTGCGCTACCTGAATTTTGCGAGTTCAGATAGTCAGAAAGCTGCTGAATAGACGCCTGCAAGTCGCTGTAGTTCTTATTGGCACCCTTAAGATAATCCGGTCGCATATCGTTAAGCAGCGAGTCGCTGGCCACGGTCAGACCAATCAGATTAGCCTGCACAGAGGCTGAGGTGCCGTACAGGGCACAGGTCACCGAATCCCCACCGTGATCACGGCACTGTTCGGGGCCGGGGTCTTTCGGACCGATAATCTGCGAAAGGGTCCCCGACAGTTCCCGCTGGCATCCTGCGTTGGCTTGGGCGTAACTGCCAAGCACATCCGCAAGCTGCACCAGATTGGAATAGACAGAGCTGCCGCCATGGGGGGTGGACCGATCCACCGTGCAGGAGTTGCCGCTGGCATTAACCTTCACGGAAGGGTGCACGGAGGTATCCCCCAGCGCCGAGTCGAGGGAGCCCACGGTGCGCTCCAGCTGGGTTATCAGCTGAGAATTATTGGTCTGAGCAGTTTTGGAAAGATCAGTTTTCAGATCACGGATCTGGCTGCTGAGCTCCTCCATGCGTTTGGTGAGCTTCTCGTTGCTGCCTTTAAGGTTTTCGGCGGTGCCATTACCCAAAGAACCAGCGGTGGAATCCAGGTTTTTGCGCAGCTCATTAATCTGGTCACTAGCCGAGAGCAGGGTGCCGTTCACATCCGAAACAACCTTCATGGTGCGCTGCAGCAACGCCATCTGGTTCTGGTCGTTCTTATTGAACCCGTTAGTGAGCACGTTTTCACTGGACAAAGAGTCAGCAAACCCCGGCTGCACCGCGATATCGAAGTTAGGAACCTTAAAGTCCTTCGCATCCATCTTTAGCACCAGGGACGCGTTCGCCTCAGTGGTGGGCGGAGTGATGATAGTACCCCACTGCACCACCGCCTTGCCGTCCGAGTTGGAACTAATCACACCGTTAGTGGCGTTAGGGTCCTTAGCGTCAAGGCTGCTGCCGGCAACCACCTGATTGGGGGTTGAATTTTCCAGCACCGTGGAAGCGGCAACAGTCAGCGGCACACCCACAAGAGCTTTTTTCTTATGGCTGCTCCCGCCAGCATCATAGGTAATTTCCTGCGGTTTAACACTCAGGTTTTCAACCGAAATTTTAATGGTTAGCGGCCCGGAATACCCCTTAAGCTCATTCAAGTCCGTGCCGTTGCCTTTATTGCTCTGGTACTGCACCGACACACGCACGGGCACATCGTTCACCACATCGCTCACCTTATACTTCACGTCTTTAGTGGAGCTCTGATGGGTGTGCTCATTCACATAAATATTGGTGCTATTGATTGCTTTAACCGACCCGGTGTGGTCAACATTAACGTTCACATTCTGCAGGATATTTGTGGGGTCACTTACCTGCTGTTCGCTTCTGCGGGTCTCTGTGGGGCCATCATCAGCCGAAGGGGAGTCGGAGGAACACCCTGCGAGCAGCAGCATTAACGCTACCCCCGCCGCCAGAGGTGCCTTGAGCAATCTAGATGCGCGGCGTTTCTTGAGCGTATGGCTGACCGGAGCGTAAATAGGCACCTGGTGAGCTTTCATAGTTATACTCCTGGTAAAGGCACACGCTTTGGCGGGCCTTTCGTCTCGGTGATAAGCAAAGTAACTTATCCTATCTTACGACTACTCACAATTGTTTTAAGCCAGTTGAGATGTGATAAACGGAATTAGATGGATAATTGGGTAGTGAGATCAACTACCCCAGCTAGTTAGCGGGCGGTATAAAACACACCGATAAAACTACCGGAGAGGATATCTCAGGGTGAAAATTCTGGTTGACCTGCACGGGTTCACGCGTACCTTTGAGTTGGACTATTGGCAGGATAACACCACACTCAGCGACCTTATTCTTGCCGCCGGTGGGCCTCACATCGCCCCCAATGACCCCCTGTATTTGGATGCCCAGCCCCTACAGGGCGCCTCACAGCTGGGGTCAGTTGCGCTGCTGGAGGGCAGTGTTATTAGCCAACGCCCCATACCCGTGGCCCAACCGGTACGCGGCTGGAACATCACCCTCGCTGGTGGCACCAGAGCAGGGGACGTAGTGCCCCTTCCAAAGGGCAGGCCCCTCATAGTGGGCCGCTCACCGCAGGCAGACATTGTGCTACCCACCGAAAGCGCCTCATGGGAACATTGCCGCATTGAACGCACCGAAGAGGGCATTAAAATCTCCGATGCCGGTTCCACTAACGGAACCTTTGTTAACGGTATAAAAATACCCGAAGAAGGCGTAGAAACCGACGAGCTTACAGTCATCTACACCGGCGGTGCCGTGCTCCTGCTGAGGCCACAATTGGTGGAGCACTCGGCCCCGAAACCCGGAACACTCCCAAACCTTACCCCCGCACGAACCGCCCCGTTTAACCGTCCGCCACGTCCCGGGATGCTTCCCGAGGCGGACCCTATTAAACTCCCCAAACGCAAACAAATCACAAAACCCTCAAAATTTAGTTATGCAACCGCGCTTAGCCCCCTCGTCTTAGCTGTCGCCATGATCGCTGTTATGGGTGATATTAGGTTCGCTTTTTTTGCGCTTCTAAGCCCTATCGCGATTATTGCCATGTGGGCGGAGCAGCGCTGGCGGTATAAACGTGATACCCGCGAAGAGGAAGAACGTTTCGCCAAAGACTTAGAAAAACTGCGGCAAGAACTTAAAAATAGTTATGGGTACGAACGTACTCGTCTGCATGAGCAGGCCCCCGACCCTGCCAGTGTGCTACGTCGTGTGCAGCTACCTAGCACTGAGCTGTGGCAACGCCGTTTCTTGTCCCGTGACTTTTTAAGCTTACATGTTGGATACGGCAACTTTGGCTGGGCCCCAACCCCTGATAATAGTTCGCACCAAGACCGAGAGAAAGAAGTCACCGAGCTTATAGACGCCTCCACCCTTAGTGGTGCACCTGTGATCGCAGACATTTCAAATGCCGGTGTTATTGGTATTGTGGGGGAACGACAGGGCGCGCTGGCACTCGCTCGTAGCCTGCTCATTCAGGCTGTCACCCATTGCGGGCCTGCTGATACTACTGTTGGTGTGTTCTTTGATAAGGGCAAAGAGGACGAATGGGCCTGGACCTCGTGGCTGCCGCACACTCGGCAAAGCGGCTCCGCTGTTGGGGGCCGCTGGATTTCCAATGACCGGGAGCAATCAATGACGATGCTCAGAAGCTTGCGTCAAGGTATTGACGGGTTGCTTTCCCCTGGGCTGCTATTGCTTATTGACTCCGAAGTCCTCACTGAAGGCCGTGACGCTCCTGCACGTGAATTACTCGGATACGGGCGCAATATAAAGAACGGATCCTCGTTTTCTATAGGCAGTAATAACGCAAAGGACAATCATCGTGTCTCGGGTATTGTAATTGCCACCTCAGAAGAGCAGCTGCCTGCTTCCTGCACCGTGGTGATTAACGTAGAGGAGGACGCTGCCGCCGCTTTTACCGAACCCGAGAAACGCCGCACCGTTGAGGATGTCATTATCGGCGGCATTGCCTTAGAAGCCGCGACCACCATTGCACACCAGCTCGCTCAGTTCGATGATCCTGAGCTTGTCATCCCTGGAGCAGGACTGCCCTCGCTGGTGCGCCTGCCTGAACTCACTGGTGTCGGCACCCCCACACCTCAGAAAATTGCTGAAAAATGGCGGAACGCAACCGGGTTCAGTACCGAAATCGGTGTCGGTGACCAAGGCGTGTACACCCTCGACCTCGTCAAAGACGGCCCGCACGGCCTCGTCGGCGGTACCACGGGTTCGGGTAAGAGCGAATTCCTGCGCTCCCTCGTGGCGGGCCTAGCAACCCATAACGACCCCACCCGCCTGAACTTCATCCTCATCGACTTCAAAGGCGGTGCGGCCTTCAAAGCCTGTGAACGGCTGCCGCACACCATCGGCACCATCAGCAACCTTGATGAGCAGCTGGCAAACCGCGCCCTCATCAGCCTCGAAGCCGAAATGGAGAGGCGGCAGCGGCTCTTCGCCGCCGCCGGTGAAGGCGTAGACAACATCACCGAATACCTGGCCACCAACCCGCCAGAACCCATGCCGCGCCTGCTCCTGGTCATCGACGAGTTCGCCATGCTCGCCAAAGACTTCCCCGATGTGCTCAGCTCACTTGTGAGTGTTGGCGCTGTGGGCCGAACCCTTGGCGTGCACATGATCCTGGCAACCCAGCGGCCCGCCGGCGTGGTGAACAACGATATTCTGGCAAACACCAACCTGCGTGTAGCGCTGCGTGTGCAGTCCAAAGAAGACTCCTCCAACGTGATTGAAGTGCCGGACGCCGCATCTATTGAGCGCTCGCAGATGGGCCGCGCCTACATCAAACTGGGGCAAACCGACATCACCCCCATTCAGACTGCGCTGGTAACCGGGTTCAGCGGTGTCGTTGAACGTGCACCTATTGAGCTGCGTTCCACCAATATTTTTGGGGTCCCTGAAGCACCGCGGGCTCTCCCGAAGCCGAAGAAAACCGATGCGAACGATCTTGACAACCTCATTGATGCCATCATCAAGGCTGGTACTGAACAGGGTGTAGGGCAGCCCCGTAAGGTCTGGCCTAATGCTCTGGGGGAGCGCGTGCCCCTTGCGGGGTTCACTAACCCTGATGATGATCCTGGAACAGCTGACACTGATACCCTGGATATTGGCGCTGTTCAGGGCACTACTGTGTTTTTTGCACTTGCTGATATCCCTCATGAGCAGAGGCAGATTCCACAGGGCTGGGATATGGAGCGCAGTAATCTGCTGATGGTGGGTGCCCCCGGTAGCGGCACCAGCACATCTCTCATTTCTTTGGCACTTACTTTGTGTTTGCATTCCCACCCGGATGAGTTTGATATGCTCATCCTTGATATGGGCGCGGGTACTCTAGCGCCATTGCAGAATTTACCCCATGTGAGTTCCTACGTGGGCCCGGGTGAGGGCGCTAAGGAGCGGCAGACGAGGTTCCTAAGGCACCTGATGGTTGAACTTGATCGCCGCCGCTCCAACCCGTTTGGCAATCGCAGGATTGTAGTTCTGGTGGACGGGTTTGGCACGCTTAAGGATGAGTTTTCTGAATACACGGGCACCGATTATTTGAGCGCTTTTTACCGTATTTATTCTGATGGGCCTGCCTTGGGAATGCATATTGCGATGACCAGTAGTCGTATAAAGGGTATACCGTCAGTGGTGGATGATGTGTCATTGCAGCGGTGGTTGTTTCACCTGGCCGATCCGTACGATTATTCGGGGTATAAGATTAGGGGCACAGATATCCCTGCCCCAGTACCGGGTCGGTGTGTAGAGAGCTCCACCATTCGACAAATGCATGTGGCGACCCCCGTTTTGGGTACTGAGTCTGCTGTTAAACAGGTGCAGCAGCGTTGGGGTGAGGCAGATAAGCCGGACGTGATTGGGCAGCTCCCATCGCTGGTGCCGCTTTCGACGTTGGCAGCCCAGCCGGAGATTACTCATGATCGCTGGGTGATTCCTGTGGGTATTGCTGAGCATAATTTGCAGCCGGTTTCGCTGGAACTGTATGAAGGAGAGCACGCCCTGATTGGTGGTTCGCCGCGTTCGGGTAAGAGCTCCCTGCTGCAGGCGATCGGTGATTCAGTGGTACGTTTACGTGAACAGCATCCGCAGGGGGTGAACGGTTTAGGTACTCCGCAGGTGTGGGTAATTTGTGGCAGGCGCTCCCCATTGTTGAACCATCCGTTTGATCGGATTGCCACGAAACCTGAACAGATTGACGTTATGATCTCTGATGCGGGTATGACGACGGCCCCGCTCCTGCTGCTGATTGATGATGCTGAGCGTATTGATGATAGTAAGAATTCTATTAAGAGCTTGGTGGAAGGTGATTACCCCTTGGTTCATGTGGTAGCAGCTGGTAAACCCGACGAGATACGCACCATGTATTCGCACTGGCTGAAGGATGTACGTAAGTCACGTACGGGTGTGCTGCTGCAACCGAACGTTGACTATGATGGAGATATTTTCTCGATAACATTGCCGCGCCGTTCCCCCGTTGCTCTTACGACTGGGCGCGGGTACGTGGTAGTGGGAGGGTCGTCGGTGCTTGCACAAGCGGTTAGCCCGGACGGCACAGAGTAGCCCTAGACTTTCAAAGATGTTAAGGGCTATAGGCAAGCGGTAGAGGGCTAAGAGCTGCTGTTAGCTAACCTATAGCTACCTCTGCCGCTGCTTTACCCGAGATCACTGCCTGATGTTACAGATAAAAGGCTGTTACCGTCGTTGTGTTTTTCGGCGAACCGACCCTTGAAGCTCCCGCGCATACACACCCAACGAACTCACTAACACATCCCCTAACCCAAACCCTAAAACCCCCGGAACAACCACCATACACCCCGGAAACCCCACCACTAACACAACCCCTACCACCACAACCACCACACAACTAACCACCACTATCACACGCGCTTGTATCACCCGCTTCACAAACACCGAAAGAGCAACCGAGGCACCCACCACTGATAGTGAAGGAAGGATCACAGATACCGGATCATAAGATTTTCCTAGGATATAGATCGGAAAAATCCCCGACAACAAAACAGCCACAGCAAGCCCGAGCAGAATTAACAACACCAACGCTAACGCGCCCCCACCCACCGCGTTCTGCTGCTCCCGCTGCCGCTCACTCCGCAGCCAGACAAGATGCCTCGCATACTCAGCATTACTCATCCGGTACACACGCCACGCATGGTAATACCCTAATAACACATTCCCCGAATAATACCCCGCACCGATACTTGTAGCCGCTACCACATACAACCCATGATTCAGACCTGATAAAAACAAGACCAGGTGCGGTACCAGCAAAAACGATGCATAATACAACCAAAACGCCGGAGTTTGCCGTAGTTTTAAAAACAGAAACGCGCACCAGGTAATCCCTGCCGGGGGTAAAAGCACTAAGAGCACATAGAAGACCAGCGGTTGTGGTGGCTGGTTGAGTGTTCCCAGGAAAAGCCATACCACAGGAAACGCGACCAGTGTTTGTCCTGCCGCTACTGTAAGGCAGAGCCGCCATAGAAATTCGCCTATGGTAAAAGGCTCGTACCGTGGCAGCTGCGGGCCGATCGGGACGTTACTGATACTGCTTGGGTTGGTGGGGTATAGGACAAGTTCCGGGACAGGGGCAGAGGCTTCTGCGGAGACAGCACTACTGCTGGTGCGGGCCGGGGTTTTGGGGTGTTCGAGACACTCCGGAGTGAGAGCATGATCTTTTCTACGGCTCACAAGGCACCACTACCTAGGTGAGCGTCGTTGTGTTTTTCGGCGAACCGACCCTTGAAGCTCCCGCGCATACACACCCAACGAACTCACTAACACATCCCCTAACCCAAACCCTAAAACCCCCGGAACAACCACCATACACCCCGGGAACCCCACCACTAACACAACCCCTACCACCACAACCACCACACAACTAACCACCACTATCACACGCGCTTGTATCACCCGCTTCACAAACACCGAAAGAGCAACCGAGGCACCCACCACTGATAGTGAAGGAAGGATCACAGATACCGGATCATAAGATTTTCCTAGGATATAGATCGGAAAAATCCCCGACAACAAAACAGCCACAGCAAGCCCGAGCAGAATTAACAACACCAACGCTAACGCGCCCCCACCCACCGCGTTCTGCTGCTCCCGCTGCCGCTCACTCCGCAGCCAGACAAGATGCCTCGCATACTCAGCATTACTCATCCGGTACACACGCCACGCATGGTAATACCCTAATAACACATTCCCCGAATAATACCCCGCACCGATACTTGTAGCCGCTACCACATACAACCCATGATTCAGACCTGATAAAAACAAGACCAGGTGCGGTACCAGCAAAAACGATGCATAATACAACCAAAACGCCGGAGTTTGCCGTAGTTTTAAAAACAGGAATGCGCACCAGGTGATCCCTGCCGGGGGTAAAAGCACTAAGAGCACGTAGAAGACCAGCGGTTGTGGTGGCTGGTTGAGTGTTCCCAGGAAAAGCCATACCACAGGAAACGCGACGATTCCTTGGGCAAGAATTGCTGAGATGAGTGATGGGGTTAATGCTGGTTCGTACCGTTGTGGCAGCTGCGGGCCGATTGGGACGTTACTGATACTGCTTGGGTTGGTGGGGTATAGGACAAGTTCCGGGACAGGGGCAGAGGCTTCTGCGGAGACAGAACTACTGCTGGTGCGGGCCGGGGTTTTGGGGTGTTCTACATGCTCCAGACTATGAGCATGATCTTTTCTACGGCTCACAAGGCACCACTACCTAGGTGAGCGTCGTTGTGTTTTTCGGCGAACCGACCCTTGAAGCTCCCGCGCATACACACCCAACGAACTCACTAACACATCCCCTAACCCAAACCCTAAAACACCCGAAGGCACTA
>NZ_RBMF01000006.1:0-8478 GCF_003989445.1 Rothia sp. HSID18067
AGCATTATCGGTTTGCGGTCCGGCAGCATGGCTAGTGATAGAGGTTGTAGGCACATGCATTGGACCAATGAGAGCTTCTGCCCCAGCAGACTCATGCTTCTCTGTTGTCTTGTCAAGGATACCAATAGAGTTTAGGGCCTCATACCTAATCCCTAGGGATGGCTGCAGAAGCGCTGGTGCATCACCACCCGCTTCTGCAGGCACATTACCACTCCATAGATTTTTTCGTCGCAACAGCGCCTATCCGCCTCACTCCCTAATTATGAGCTGACCTAACATATACAGCAGAAATCAGCAGTTTGTCTATCGGCATTTCTGCCCTATATTTGTAGTTTCTTTTCACAGCCCCAGTACGCAGAGAACCCTTACCGCATTGGTAATCCGCCATAGGTGGTTGTTGGGAAACTGCAAGGCTGTGTTCCCGTGCGCATGGGATACTTGTGGCTCTGCAAGCAGAAAAAGCCATGAACCTGTCAGCATGCTTAACAGTCGTAACCATAATAGCCGCTTAGCCTCTTCTAACATGAGTCTTTCGGAGAGAAGACCTGGCTTTTGCGTCCCTCTTCTTCAGGTAGATCGAGCATCCTAATTGCAGTAGCCTCGAACGCAAAGAATATATTTTGACAAGGGGAAATACCTGAAACAGCCATGCATTTCATACTCTTTTACACACGCCGACACAGAACTTCAGAGAGCTCTAGGGCATTAAGTAATTAGGATAATCCTAAAATATATGAAGACACACATAAGGATATCCTTGACCCTTACATTTAGGGTAGGATACTCTAGATCCAGACCTCCACCAAGTGGCGTGGAGCAACACCGACCACCGAAAAGGAAGTAAGGCATGAGCGATCGCGTCCTTAGTACTGATACCGCAAAACAAGCAATTAATCAGCTGCAAACCATTATTAACAATGGTTTCAACGACCAGATTAACCAGCTAAACAAGCAGGGTGAAACCCTATCTAACCGAAACAACTGGGATGGCCCGCTAGCCAACCAGTTCCGAGAGGACGTGTGGCCCCAGACACATAAGGCCCTCATTAAGGCCAAGCAAGAACTTGAGAACCTGCAGGTTAATCTCCAGAGCATTTCTAATGAAATCTTCCGTGCAGGCGGCGCTTAAGCTACGACGCCTCTGATATCTGTGGGCGGGAAAGGGAGTTATTCCCCTTCCCCGCCCACTGCTATACGTAAACGTAGACGTAATCGTATATTTTTCCCCTTGTTATATATTTAAGGACATAAAATCATGCATGCGAACACTAATCCTGTGGAATTTGACTTTAGTATGGGAAGTGCTCTTGCTTTTTCATTTGAGTGTTGCAGGAAAACGATTGAAAGCCAAATCAGTGAACGTGAGCAGGCCATCACGCATGCAATGAGGGAGTTTAAAGGGAACTACGCTGATTTATTCTGCAAAAATACTGTGCAGTCTATGAATTATGCCAAAGAGTTAATTGAGGCACTTCGTAACGCAGAAGTAAACATGAGGAAATATATTGAGGCTGCAAAAGAAGAAGTGCGAATCCGTGAAGAGATTAAACTTTGGGAAGAGAGCAAATCCTCAACAAATCAAAATGGCATAGTCGGAGGGGGCACCAGGTCTAGTTTATCGTCGAAAACTGTTAAAACCCAACCCAGAAATACTGAGCCTCCTAATTACGAAATTTATGTTTCCGCATCAGCCAAAAACTCCGAGGCTGCTAGTAATCCAAATGCTGCACCAACTATTTCACAGTTTCAGAGCCATACTGTAAGTTCCCCACCGGCTCCTGGTGAACCAGTAAAGGTGCCTTATGCTGACCCCACCTATTTAGGCCCAGGAACTGTTTCGGGAATTCCCGCTAATCTGTATAAGTACTATGAAACGATAAAGGCATTAGGGCCCACGGTTGAAAGTGACCAGGGTGCCCTGCAAACCTTATACGATTGCTTTCATAATCACACCAAGTGGGGATATTTTAACGCGGCTGAGTTGATTATTGCCGTTAAGGCATGGGTTGCAGATACATATGTAGAAGGAGCTCGTGCTTTTAAAATAGCTAAAACCCTCTGGGAAGCAGGAAGTAAGGGAGAGCTAAGCGAGGCAAACCCTAATCTTACGAATCCTTATACAATTCACTCCGCTGACAGTGATAAAATTCGCAAAGATCTTGGAGACATTCCTGCCACCCAATACTTACGGTATGTTCCGTCAGCTCATGTTTTGGGAGGTGTTCCCAGCTCGGGGTATTCGAATGATCCGGTGAGTGTTGCAACAGGTAATTTTATCGAGCCTGAACTGGATTTAGCTTTCGACAATACCGCTGCCCGCACCCTCAAACTTAAGCGCATGTATAACAGTGTCGCCGTAGTTCACAAGAGCGAGCTTCCTTCAGGCATTTTCGGCCCAGGCTGGTCATCCACTCTTGACACTAAACTCGTATTTACTTCTGACGAGGCTCAATGGTACACGGATGACGGCCGTATTCTGTCGTTCACCCGCGAAGGAGACGGTTACAGTCGCGCACCAGGTGAACCCTGGTGGCTCACTAAAACCACTCCGGGTGCTTCTCTCTACGATCGAGCCAACAGCATGTGTGTTCAGGCGCACGAGCAAACAGGTGCTGAATTTACCTCCTACACGAACCCGCATTACTGGGCAATTACCAATAATGAACACACCACCCATACCTTCGCTGCCGACGGTACCTGGGTATCAACCACAGTGGGTCATCCATCAAACACTGTGGTGGCTGTGCGTAAAAACTATTCCGCCCAAGAGAGCCGCCCCGAGTCTACAGCGACTCAGAACTCTCTCATCACCGACTTAGTGCACCCCACTACGGGACGTGCTATACATATTGACTACGCCCACCATGACGGAGAAACTGCACGCCCCTCTCAGGCGTACACCTACAACACGGTTGGTGGGCATGCTGGTATGCCTCTAACAATAGCTGAATATGGGTATACCCCCACAGGGCACTTAACTACTGTGTCAACCACAACAGGTACCCGCACTTACACCCACACGCCTGAAGGGCTGATCCATGAAGTGTCCGATGTGAACGGGCATGTTGAGGTCACCAACACCTATGATGATGACGGCCGTGTGGTGCATCAGGTGAGTGAGTATGATTACGATATCTCGTATCAGTACGCTCCTGGCGGCATAACAATTATCTCGGGAGAGAACGCTGGGGTTGCACCCAATGTTTTCTACAGCGATGAAAAAGGGCGTCTTATCGGTGTCACCGCATCCGACGGCAGCCACTACACAATGCGTTATAACTCGCTCAATAACCGTGTGAGTGAAACCCAGCGTGATGGGTCCACAGTTACTCGCTCTTTTGATGAACGTGGTCGTCTGGTGCGTGAGCGTACCCCTGAAGGCGCTGACTACACCTACAGCTGGGACGAGTATGACCGTGTAACTGCGGTGTCGGTCCTAGATGCTCGGGATACGATAAACTTAGGTACCCCGATCACTATCTCCTATGGGTACACGGATGAGAGTAACCCGAATCCTTCCATGCTAACTGATGGTACGGGCGCAACCACCTATTACGAATGGGACGGCAACGGTAACCTAACGAGCAGCACCGACCCAACGGGTGTTACCACTACATTCGGTTACGACATTCATGGTGATCTCATCTCAGTAACTGATGGGGCAGGTAACGTTATTCACCTTGTGCGTGACGAACAAGGCCGCGTAACTCAAACGATTAACCCACTTGGCGAAACTTGTACGTTGCGTTACAACGCTTCTGGCGTGCCCATTAGCTATGAGGACGCGGCAGGTTCGCGGTGGACCTTCACTTATCCGCAAGTGACCGATACGCGCTGTGTCCCCGCTATCGTGCGGGAGAAACAGCAACTACAGAACCGTCAAACCTCTGGGGGTCTGACTCACGGGTGCTCCCTTCGGCGGTGACAGACCCTTACGGGAATACCACCACGTTCACCTACAACCGTGCGAATGACATTGTTTCGATAACAGACCCTCTTGGGCGGGTTCTGGAGAATGTGTATGACGTTCGAGGTAATCTGGCGAAGGTCATTAATGAGGCGGGCTCCACTTGGTCGTACACCTATGATGGGCTCTCCCAACTCACAACGGTAACCGACCCGACTGGAGGTATCACCCGGTACACCTACGATATGAACAGCGAGATTACCTCAGTGACTGACCCAACCGGTGTTGAGGTGAAATACTCTGTGAACCGTAAACACGGTATCGAGGAAACCGTGGATGCGTTCGGGTCTTCATTCCGTCAGGTAGATGTATTGGGACGGGTAGTTTCTGAAGGTTCCACCCGCAAACCTATAGCGCACGGCAGCGGACACGGCATTAAAGCGCAGCTGAAATCAGTAATGACAGAAGAAACTGGCGTGGTTACTTATGATGCTGCAGGTCGCCCGGTTGAGATTCTTGATGCTGCCGGTGGTCTGACCCGTTATGAGCGTGATGGTGCCGGGCGTGTGCTGCGGGTGATTTCTGCAGCTGGCCGTATCGAGGCCTATGAGTATGATGCTGCCGGGCGGGTGATCTCTCATGCTGTTGGTCTGGATGCTCCCCGGCGGTACACCGACGAGGCGGGGGTTTCGCGGGTTGTTGAGCCCTCTGCCTGGGCGATAACCCGGCTGGAGTATGATGCCGCCTCGCAGATTATCAGGCGTGTTAACCCCAACGGGTCGGTGGAGAAGATCACCTATGATGTGTGTGGTCGAGTGATTGGTGTGGAGTCTGGTGCGCGTGTGGCATCGTACGAGTACGATTTGTGCGGTCGCCTGGTTGGTGTGCGCGATAGTTCTTTTGGGCAGCGCAGGTTTAAGTACGATGCTGCCGGTCAGATGATTCAGGCAACGGATGGGTTGGGGTTCCGCACGCATTTCTCGTATACCGCAACCGGGCAGGTTTGCCGTGTTGTCGATGCCACCGGCCAGGTGACCGATTATGAGTACGACGCTATGGATCGTCTGGCGCGTGTGATTAAGGCTGCGGGTACGGATGATGAGTCGGTGCAGGAGTACGCCTATGATGCTGCGGGCCGTCTGGTGCGTGCTGATGATGGTGTACGCGAGTATACGCACATTTATGATTACGCTGCCGGTGGCCGCCTGTCACACACCTGTGTTGATGGTGTGAAGGCTGCAGAGTTTGGGGTGCAGGATCAGGGCCGTACCGTGTGGGTGCGCGATTACGCCAGCGCTCAGGCCCTTGACGCTAGCGCGTCTGAGGACGTGTTTGTGCAGCATCGGTTTGTGTATGATGCACGCGGTTTGTTGGTGGAACGTTCACGTTCGGGGGTGCTGGCCGGAGGTATGGAAGGCTCTGCCGATGCTGCGGGTGCGTCTTCTGGCTCGGTGGATGTTGATGCGCAGGTTCAGGCGTTGAATACTTTCACGAACACGGGCGCGTACACGCTCACGCTGGGGTACGATGCCGACGGTTACCGTACGCGTATGGTGACTCCGTATGGTGAGACTGCGGTTACCTATGATGGTGCTGGCCGAATGGTGCGGGTCAGTGATGCGGGCACCTGCTCTGGTGCCTTTGCGGGTGTGGGCGCGGAGTTATCGTACGATGTGTTGGGTCGGCTCACGCGTGTGCAGGTAGCGGATGTGGTCTCTTCATGGGAGTTTGACGATATCTCCGGTCTGGCGTGTTCGTATACGCAGGAAGAACTAGTGGGGGATGCTAGTGGTTATGGGCGACAGTCTCAGGTGTTAGCACAGACGAATGTTATTCGTGATGAGCAGGGTCGTGTTGTGGGCTTGGATTCTGCCGATGGGCTGGTGGTGTATACCTATGATGCTGCCGGTCAGCTCACGGGTTCTCGTGCTGGTGATCTGGAGTTTGAGTGGGTGTTTGAGGCTGGGCTCATGCAGGCCGAACGTACGTGGCGGCGTACTGATGCTGGTGAGTATGATGGTGTGGGTGAGCGTGTGCTGTTGAGTGAGCGTTCGTTTGCGTATAACCGCCTGAACCAGCTCACTGAAACGGTTCTGGTGGAATATGCTGCGGCGATTGCACCTGAATTCGTGGGACTACAAGATGAAGTAATGAACCGCACTATCACTAGCTATGAGTATAACGCTGCCGGTGAACGCATCCTAGAACGTGTGGCCTCAAATTTGGGGGTGCGGTCAGTACGTGAATACACCTGGGGTGTTTTTGGTGGGTTGGCCTCAGTGACAGATACAGTCAGCACGGATGCTTTTCACCGTAATTTTTATGGGGTAACAGGGTCTGCTTCTCGTGTGCGTCTGGTTTCTGATGTTACCGGTGAATTAGCTCAGGTTACCGGCGCTGAAGGAGCATCAGTACCGCTTGTGTGGGATCCGAACCCGGTTGCAGATATTCCCTCTGTGATAGGTGCCGGTGGCATGCCTGCCCCAGGTTCTGACGGTGGATTCTCACAGGTAGGCACTGCCGGAGGAATGAACCCTTGGGGTACCCCCGAGGCCGCTATGCTGCCTAGCGTGCTGGCGGAGTTTTCTTCACCTGCTGGTGCGGGGTTGCCCGCAGGGTTCGTGTTTAATGGGGCTGGGAGCGTATCGGCGGCTGGCCTGGAGGTAATGGGTGCACGCGTGGCGGACCCTGCTTCACGTCGGTTCCTGTCAACAGACCCGCTCCCAGCGGTCACTGGGACAGGGTTTTTCGCGGATACGTATGCGTTTTGTGGGAATAACCCAGTGGGACTAATTGACCCGTGGGGAACGCAAGAGGTGCCGAACGAGGTAGCGAATGATACAAGTTTTAAAGGGTGGCTTGATAAAAATGCCGATGGTATTAAGGTAGGTCTTCTCATCGTGGGAGCGGTTGCTGCAGTGGCTGCTATTCCTCTGACTGCTGGTGGTAGTACGGTGGCGTTTGTTGGTTTTGTGGGTCTTAGCGGAGTCGCAGCTGGTTCTTTCGCGGCAGCAAATTCTATTGATGCCAATATGGACGAAAACGGTCGGGTAAATTGGGGTAATGTCGCTCGTGATGGAGCTGTTGGCTTTGGTGTTGGCGCCCTTGAAGCTACTGTTTTTAGGGGTGCTATGAAGTACACTCCCATGGGGGCACAGTATGTTAAAAATACGCGCATGGGGCAGTATGCAATCTCTACAGGTAATTCGCTGAAGACGACGGCGACACAGTCTCGGATATACCAGGCTGCAACACAGACGGTATCTGCGGGATGGCAGGGGGCGAAGCAAATGGCTCAGCGTGAGATCTCTCAGATACCCAAGATGGTGCGTGCTATTCCAGAGTACCCGGTGGTGCAGTACGCGCGCTCGGCAGCGTATGCCGGTGGTGCACGCGCTAAAGGCGCGGTCGAAGCAGGCTGGAACGGGGCGAAGCAGATGGCTGGGCGTGAGGTGTCTCAGGTGTCTAATATGGTGCGTGCTATTCCAGAGTACCCGGTGGTGCAGTACGCGCGCTCGGCTGCGTATGCCGGTGGTGCACGCGCTAAAGGTGCGGTCGAAGCAGGCTGGAACACTACTAAAGAAATGGCGAAGTCCTCGTGGGAAGCTGGGAAGGCTGCCGGTCAGCGGTATACTCCGGTGGTGTGGAACGGGACGAAAAACGCCGGGGTTAATTTCGCCACCGGTGCGGGTACGAATGCTGTGGTCTATGGTGTTGAGGCTGGTCTTGGCTTAGAGCAGTGGGATACTGATAAAGCCAAACAGTATATTCTGAGCGGCGGTACAGGCAATGTGCTTGGCGGGTCGGTAAAGCCAATGGTGGGGTCAGGTATTCAACGGTTTAATAACCGTTCTGTGCGGGGTAATGGAGGCACCCCTCGGTTTACAATCAACCCGGAAGGAAAGCTGCGTACTGGTTTAGAGGCCTCTGGTGCGGGCGCGCTTAACCTTGCAAACGCTGAAGCCTGGAACCTGGCTACAGGTAAGGGCGACCTATCGAACGGGGATAAAGCGTATGCCTTATTGGCTGGCGGTCTGGGCAGTCAAGCAGGTAGCTTTGGAGTACCGTTCACCAAAGGTAAAGGCCCCAATGGAGGTCGAATTTCGTTTGACAATACATCCCTAGGATCGCCCTTGAAAGCTCCATCATATATGGACTCATATGGGGCAATGGCTACCGGACATCCTGGCTTTAAAACCAATATCTCTGGATGGAAACAAATTGGTGAGTATGGTACTGCAAACGCTACAGTAATGGCCTTTACAGATCTAGCAAAGTCTTATGTTGTGGATCCTCTTGTGGCATATGCCGTAAATCCTGCGATGGGTTATGTAAAAGAGAATGCACCGTATATAGGAGAAGTACGGCGATGGCCGCAGCCGATGAAGGACATGTATCGACTGTGGGAGCAATATTGGCCGTGGGGCGATTATGTTCCTTCCCCGTCATCTGCTCAAAATGCTGATCCTGTTTCTGGGGCAGGGCCTGTGCAATCACAGCAGCAGGAGTCTGAAATAATAAAGCCTTCTAATCCCCAGGAAGAAGCTGTAGCGAACCAAGCACCTGTGCAG
>NZ_RBMF01000007.1:0-5181 GCF_003989445.1 Rothia sp. HSID18067
GTGTGGGGGGTGTGTATAGTTGTATGAGTCGCCGCGGCGAGGGGCCCTGAAGGGGTGCTGTTGATGTTGTGGTTGGCTCTGAATGATGACTGTCTGGGGGGCTTCTGCGTGCCTGTTGTGGGTGTGTGGTGGTGTCCTGGGGTGGTGTGTTGTTTGAGAACTCAATAGTGTGCTTTTTTGGTTTCGAGCAAATTGTTTTTGTTTGGAAATGTGATACCAATTATTTTATTTATTTTTTGATTGATGACCGTTTGTGGTTTCAATTGTGTCAGCGTGGATCGTGCACCCCCGTGTACGGTTTGTGTTGGTGTTTGAGATCGGGTTGTCAGGCTTTTTGTTTTGTAACGGAGAGTTTGATCCTGGCTCAGGACGAACGCTGGCGGCGTGCTTAACACATGCAAGTCGAACGATGAAGCGGTGCTTGCACCGTGGATTAGTGGCGAACGGGTGAGTAATACGTGAGTGACCTACCTTTGACTCTGGGATAAGCCTGGGAAACTGGGTCTAATACCGGATACGACCAATCTCTGCATGGGGTGTTGGTGGAAAGCGTTATGGAGTGGTTTTAGATGGGCTCACGGCCTATCAGCTTGTTGGTGAGGTAATGGCTTACCAAGGCGACGACGGGTAGCCGGCCTGAGAGGGTGACCGGCCACACTGGGACTGAGACACGGCCCAGACTCCTACGGGAGGCAGCAGTGGGGAATATTGCACAATGGGCGCAAGCCTGATGCAGCGACGCCGCGTGAGGGATGACGGCCTTCGGGTTGTAAACCTCTGTTAGCATCGAAGAAGCGAAAGTGACGGTAGGTGCAGAGAAAGCGCCGGCTAACTACGTGCCAGCAGCCGCGGTAATACGTAGGGCGCGAGCGTTGTCCGGAATTATTGGGCGTAAAGAGCTTGTAGGCGGTTGGTCGCGTCTGCTGTGAAAGGCCGGGGCTTAACTCCGGTTTTGCAGTGGGTACGGGCTAACTAGAGTGCAGTAGGGGAGACTGGAATTCCTGGTGTAGCGGTGGAATGCACAGATATCAGGAGGAACACCGATGGCGAAGGCAGGTCTCTGGGCTGTAACTGACGCTGAGAAGCGAAAGCATGGGGAGCGAACAGGATTAGATACCCTGGTAGTCCATGCCGTAAACGTTGGGCACTAGGTGTGGGGGACATTCCACGTTTTCCGCGCCGTAGCTAACGCATTAAGTGCCCCGCCTGGGGAGTACGGCCGCAAGGCTAAAACTCAAAGGAATTGACGGGGGCCCGCACAAGCGGCGGAGCATGCGGATTAATTCGATGCAACGCGAAGAACCTTACCAAGGCTTGACATGCATTAGATCGCGTCAGAGATGGCGTTTCCCTTCGGGGCTGGTGTACAGGTGGTGCATGGTTGTCGTCAGCTCGTGTCGTGAGATGTTGGGTTAAGTCCCGCAACGAGCGCAACCCTCGTTCTATGTTGCCAGCGGTTCGGCCGGGGACTCATAGGAGACTGCCGGGGTTAACTCGGAGGAAGGTGGGGATGACGTCAAATCATCATGCCCCTTATGTCTTGGGCTTCACGCATGCTACAATGGCCGGTACAGAGGGTTGCGATACTGTGAGGTGGAGCTAATCCCTTAAAGCCGGTCTCAGTTCGGATTGGGGTCTGCAACTCGACCCCATGAAGTCGGAGTCGCTAGTAATCGCAGATCAGCAACGCTGCGGTGAATACGTTCCCGGGCCTTGTACACACCGCCCGTCAAGTCACGAAAGTTGGTAACACCCGAAGCCGGTGGCCTAACCCTTGTGGGGGGAGCCGTCGAAGGTGGGATTGGCGATTGGGACTAAGTCGTAACAAGGTAGCCGTACCGGAAGGTGCGGCTGGATCACCTCCTTTCTAAGGAGCTCAACTATATTGGTTGGCCATGCCATCTGCGAGTGTCGGATGGGTGGTTTGCTCATGGGTGGAATGTCATGTTTCCTGGTTTGTGGTGGGGCCATTGAGGTGCGCTGTTGGGTTTTCGGGCTGCACGCTGTGTGGTCTGTGTGACTGGCTGGTGCTGGTGCTGGGGTTGTCTCTGGTGTTGGTGGTGGTGTGGTTTGTTGTTTGAGAACTGTATAGTGGACGCGAGCATCTTCTGGAAGCTGTGCTGTGCACCTGCCTGTTTTGTGTGTGGGTGTGTGGTGAGTTTTCTGTGATTTTTTCTTTGATTGTTTGTAAGTTGTTAAGGGCACACGGTGGATGCCTTGGCACTAGAAGCCGATGAAGGACGTGTGAATCTGCGATAAGCCTCGGGGAGCCGATAACTGGGCGTTGATCCGAGGATGTCCGAATGGGGAAACCTTGCTCATTGTTATGGTGAGTGACCGCTGGTTGAATGTATAGGCCAGTTGGGGGGAACGCGGGGAAGTGAAACATCTCAGTACCCGCAGGAAGAGAAAATAATAATGATTCTGTCAGTAGTGGCGAGCGAAAGCGGAAGAGACTAAACCTGTGGTGTGTGATACCGGTCGGGGGTTGCATCATGGGGGTTGTGGGAGGCGTCGTGGCAGTTCTGACCGGCTGTTGGCGTGATGTTCAGGATGGTAGGTGAATGGTCTGGGAAGGCCAACCGGAGTGGGTGAGAGTCCCGTAGCTGAAATTGTTCTGACCGCGTGGCGTTTGTCCCGAGTAGCACGGGGCTCGTGGAATCTCGTGTGAATCTGCCAGGACCACCTGGTAAGTCTAAATACTTTCTAGTGACCGATAGTGGATCAGTACCGTGAGGGAATGGTGAAAAGTACCCCGGGAGGGGAGTGAAAGAGTACCTGAAACCGTGTGCTTACAAGCCGTTATAGCCCCCGTTGTGTGGGGTGGTGGCGTGCCTTTTGAAGAATGAGCCTGCGAGTTAGTGTTTTGTCGCGAGGTTAACCCGTGTGGGGTAGTCGTAGCGAAAGCGAGTCTGAATAGGGCGTTGTAGTGGCAGGATCTAGACCCGAAGCGGAGTGATCTATCCATGGCCAGGTTGAAGCACGTGTAAGAGCGTGTGGAGGACCGAACCCACCTAGGTTGAAAACTGGGGGGATGAGCTGTGGATAGGGGTGAAAGGCCAATCAAACTCTGTGATAGCTGGTTCTCCCCGAAATGCATTTAGGTGCAGCGTTACATGTTTCTTGCCGGAGGTAGAGCGACTGGATGGCTGATGGGCCCGCGAGGGTTACTGACGTTAGCTAAACTCCGAATGCCGGTAAGTGAGAGTGTAGCAGTGAGACAGTGGGGGATAAGCTTCATTGTCGAGAGGGAAACAGCCCAGACCATCAACTAAGGCCCCTAAGCGTGTGCTAAGTGGGAAAGGATGTGGAGTTGCTGAGACAACCAGGAGGTTGGCTTAGAAGCAGCCATCCTTGAAAGAGTGCGTAATAGCTCACTGGTCAAGTGATTCTGCGCCGATAATGTAGCGGGGCTCAAGTACACCGCCGAAGTTGTGGCAATCAGCTTTTTGTGGCTGGTTGGGTAGGGGAGCGTCCTGCATGAGGTGAAGCTGCCACGGGAGTGTGTGGTGGATTGTGTGGGAGTGAGAATGCAGGCATGAGTAGCGAATCACGGGTGAGAAACCCGTGCGCCGGATGATCAAGGGTTCCAGGGTCAAGTTAATCTGCCCTGGGTTAGTCGGGGCCTAAGGCGAGGCCGACAGGCGTAGTCGATGGATAACGGGTTGATATTCCCGTACCAGTGAAGAACCGTCCATACTGATATTGTGATGCTAACCATGCCGAACACGGTGTCATGAAGTTTTCTTTGTGGTGTTGTGGGGTGTGTGGGACCCAGGCTTTGGAGGTAAGCGTGTTAACAGGTGTGACGCAGGAAGGTAGCCAAGCCACGCGGTGGTTGTCGTGGTCTAAGCGTGTAGGATGGTTGGTTGTTAAATGCGCCAGCTGTGTGTCTGAGACGTGATGGGACCCCGTTGTTGGGGGATTTGGTGATCCTATGCTGTCGAGAAAAGCATCGGCGTGAGGTTTGAGCTGCCCGTACCCGAAACCGACACAGGTGATCAGGTAGAGAATACTAAGGCGATCGAGAGAATCATGGTTAAGGAACTCGGCAAAATGCCCCCGTAACTTCGGGAGAAGGGGGGCCCTGAGCGTGATCTGCCCGTGCGGTGGGGAGCGTGTAGGGGTCGCAGAGACCAGGGGGAAGCGACTGTTTATCAAAAACACAGGTCCGTGCGAAGTCGTAAGACGAGGTATACGGACTGACTCCTGCCCGGTGCTGGAAGGTTAAGAGGAGTGGTTAGCCCTTTTGGGGGCGAAGCTGCGAATTTAAGCCCCAGTAAACGGCGGTGGTAACTATAACCATCCTAAGGTAGCGAAATTCCTTGTCGGGTAAGTTCCGACCTGCACGAATGGAGTAACGACTTCCCTACTGTCTCAACCATGAACTCGGTGAAATTGCAGTACGAGTAAAGATGCTCGTTTCGCGCAGCAGGACGGAAAGACCCCGTGACCTTTACTATAGTTTGGTATTGGTGTTTGGGTTGGCTTGTGTAGGATAGGTGGGAGACTGTGAAGCTGTCACGCTAGTGGTGGTGGAGTCGTTGTTGAAATACCACTCTGGTCAATCTGAGCGTCTAACTTCGGGCCATGATCTGGTTCAGGGACAGTGCCTGATGGGTAGTTTAACTGGGGCGGTTGCCTCCTAAAGTGTAACGGAGGCGCCCAAAGGTTCCCTCAGCCTGGTTGGCAATCAGGTGTTGAGTGTAAGTGCACAAGGGAGCTTGACTGTGAGAGTGGCGGCTCGAGCAGGTGCGAAAGCAGGGACTAGTGATCCGGCAGTGGCGTGTGGAAGCGCTGTCGCTCAACGGATAAAAGGTACCTCGGGGATAACAGGCTGATCTTGCCCAAGAGTCCATATCGACGGCATGGTTTGGCACCTCGATGTCGGCTCGTCGCATCCTGGGGCTGGAGTCGGTCCCAAGGGTTGGGCTGTTCGCCCATTAAAGCGGTACGCGAGCTGGGTTCAGAACGTCGTGAGACAGTTCGGTCCCTATCCGCTGCGTGCGTTGGAGAATTGAGAAAGGCTGTCCTTAGTACGAGAGGACCGGGACGGACGAACCTCTGGTATGTCAGTTGTACCGCCAGGTGCATGGCTGATTGGCTACGTTCGGGAGGGATAACCGCTGAAAGCATCTAAGCGGGAAGCTTGTTTCGTGATGAGTTCTCCTGGCACCCTTT
>NZ_RBMF01000008.1:0-832 GCF_003989445.1 Rothia sp. HSID18067
CGCGTCCTGCTGGGCATCAGCATCGGCGGGTTCTGGGCCCCCGCCATCGCCCTCAGCGGCCGCCTCGCTCCCAGAGGCGTGGGCGTGGCGAAGGCCACCTCGATCATCATGATGGGAGTGACGCTGGCCACCGTCCTCGGCGTGCCCGTCGGCACCTGGCTCAGCGGCCTGATGGGCTGGCGCATGACCTTCCTGGTCACCGCGCTGGTAGGCGTGCCCGTGCTGCTGGCGCAGGTCTTTTTGCTGCCGCGGCTCGACCCGGAAAAGGCCATCCTCATCAGTGACCTGCCGGCCTTGTTTATCAACCCACGCGCTCGGGTCGGTTTGATCGCCGTGTTGCTGATCGGCCTGGCACACTTGGCCGCCTACACCTACGGCGCGCCGTTCTTCAAGAACAGCGCCGGCTTCGACGGCCAGACCATTGGCTCACTGCTGCTGATGTGTGGCAGAGCCGGTGTCGCCGGTAACATTTTTGCCGGCTTCGCCGCCCACCGCAGCGTGCGCTACACCCTGCTGCTGGTCGCACTGATGATCGGCACCAGCACAGCCCTGTTCCCCCACTTCGCCACCGGCCTGATCGGCGCGACGATGTTGATCGCACTCTGGGGCTTCGCCTTTGGTGCCTTCCCGGCCTGCGCCAGTATCTGGATGTTTGTCGTGGCGCCCAAGGATGTTGAACGCGGTATGCCACTGTTCGTCGCCTTGTTTCAGGTGATCATTGCCTTGGGCTCGTTCTTCGGCGGGCGGATTGTGGACCAGATGGGTAGCTCGGTGCTGTTGAGCCTGGCTACGGCGTTGGTCGGCGTAGGTTTTGTCACGGTGCTGGTGCTGG
>NZ_RBMF01000009.1:0-829 GCF_003989445.1 Rothia sp. HSID18067
AATACCAAATATTTCCCGCGTATAACGCTTTACACAAAATGCAAATCTTTCGCATTATGTCGCAGTTTTGCGCGCCCTCGCGTGCCCCAACCCCAACCGAAGCAGGATGTTCGCCATGATTCGTATGCCCCTGGCCACCGCCAGTCTGCTGGCCCTTGCCATTTCTCTCGCCGGTTGCGGCGAAGGTAAAGACAAGGCGGCCGCGCCTCAAGCACCCGCAGCCGCCAGCAGCACCGCACCTGCGGCGGCCCCGGCTGGCCAGGTCGACGAGGCAGCCGCCAAGGCCGTGGTCGCGCATTACGCCGACATGGTGTTCGCGGTGTACAGCGACGCCGAATCCACCGCGAAAACCCTGCAGACCGCAATCGACACCTTCCTCGCCAACCCGAACGACGAAACCCTGAAAGCCGCCCGCGCCGCTTGGGTTGCCGCCCGTGTGCCGTACCTGCAGAGCGAAGTGTTCCGTTTCGGCAACACCATCATCGACGACTGGGAAGGCCAAGTGAACGCCTGGCCTCTCGATGAAGGACTGATCGACTACGTCGACAAATCCTACGAGCACGCCCTGGGCAACCCGGGCGCCAACGCCAACATCATCGCCAACACCCAGATCCAGGTGGGCGAAGACAAGGTCGACGTGAAGGACATCACCCCGGAAAAACTCGCCAGCCTCAATGAACTGGGGGGGTCCGAAGCCAACGTCGCCACCGGCTACCACGCGATCGAATTCCTGCTCTGGGGCCAGGACCTCAACGGCACCGGCCCAGGCGCGGGCAACCGCCCGGCGTCGGACTACATGACCGGCGACGGCGCCACCGGCGGCCACAAC